>NZ_FNIJ01000003.1 GCF_900103845.1 Pseudomonas jinjuensis | reverse complement strand
CGCTGGGAGATTGAACTGGGCTTCCGGGATATCAAGAGCTCCCTGCAGCAGAACGCGGTCACCCTGCGCAGCAAGAAGGTCGAGCTTATCTATCAGGAAGTCTGGGGGTTGCTGCTGAGCTACAACGTCATTCGCCGTGAGGCGAGTCAGGCAGCGGTGGCCTTCGGCCGCTTAGTATCCGAGATACGCTTCAAGCCGGTAGCCCACTACATCGCCGTTCAACTGATCGTGATGGCAGCGGCCAATCCGATTTCTGCTACCGGAAGGCGATTGACGGAGTTGCGGGCCGGGATCGGCGGGCTGTTTCTGGATCGCCGTCCAAGGCCTACCAGGCCAAGGACGGTGAAGATCTCAAAGACTCGCTACCCGGTGAACCGCAAGGCCGCTCCGCTTAAGTGAACAGTATTACGCCGAACGGCGGGCTTTATTTGAGCAGATGATGCATGAGTAAGGCGGGCGCAAAATTCGAGCGCATCATGGGCCCTACTCAGCAGTCGGTTACCCGCTATTGATTGTTGACGGCATAAGCGAAGGCATTGGATGGATGTAGCAAAGTGCACTCTGGATGGCGACGAATATTCCGCAGTGAAATTCGCCAAGCTTCCGCCTTCCGAAATAGCCATCAAGCGTCGGCACCTTATCTGTATCAGGTGCAGTACTCGGGCAATTTTTGTCAAAGAGGCTCGAAGTGGCCAGGGCCCACATTTTCGTGCACGGCCCCATGTAAATTGCGCGCTCGCGGCGCCAGAGTCTGAGCAGGGCGAAGGCGGCGGCGAAGATAAGGACATGCTCCGTAACCCTGGAGATCACATTGTTCTGGACCTTCGATATGGGGCTGCGGAACAGGTTAACGGTGATCCAGAATCGGGTGCTGAAGGTGGTACCAGAGGCGGTCGGTATGTTGGGTCAGGAGGTAATCGGCGGGCGATTTCTAGGCGTAGGCTACGGCCCATTTTGAAGAATTTGATTTTCTCGGAAGAGTTTAGGCGTTCAGATCAGACCATTGAGCTTCCGGACGTTGATGTTTTTCGAGTGCGTGACCTATTTGTCAATTTCACCCTGCATGCAGGTAATGGTCAGGTGATTGGCAAGAGTGAAATGTATACCTCCTCTCAAGACCGTGATGGTGGTATCGCGGCGGTTAAGGCATACGGCCCAACTGCCCCCACGGTAGACCTCACCTGACCTACCCTGCACTTACAGACCCGCTTCGGCGGGTTTTTGTTGTTCCGGGCTTTTCAGCCTACTTCCTCTTGGAATTGGGCGCTGAAACCCGCTGGGCGACGGACGACTATCTAGCCGGGGCTTTCTATTTCAAAGGTTAAGTCACACCAGCGTTCATCAGCCAGATCAGCTATTCAACTGCTCTAAGCTGATTCCATTGGTGTAAGTGATCTAGCAGGCTGATGAAACGGTCGTTGTGGTGCCGTCCATGCAGGTGAGCCAGCTCATGCACTTGGGCAGCCTAATACGTCCAGGACATGAGGAGCGATCGTGATGAATGAGCCGACTCAGAGCGATATCTGTTGTGCGATATGTGGAAGCAAGAAAAGCTTACCAAGCGGCGGGCAGCAGTTCGGCAGCTTGCAAGCAAAATGGGGACAGGGCTCGAAGCATGACGGTGAGTGTTATCTCGTGCATTTGTGCGAGTCCTGTTTCTTCGTGGCGTTAGCGTATCTACGGCAGGAGCGTCGGATTCAGCCGATGTTTGATGACGAGCGCCCAGCAAATGAATCGGTCTTTGGCCGGGTTGCCTGTGATGTCTTTACTCGCGAAGCAGGCGAAGCCGTTCAATTGAACACATCGGAAGCTGGCCAATCAAAGCGGCTCGGGTTCATGCAGGGCCAGGTCGCTATCCCAGAGGATTTTGATCAAGTCGGTGGCTCCGAAATTGAGCAGCTTTTTGACGGAAATGAATGAACAACGGTTACCCACCAGCGAAGTCGAAGTAATTGAATAGGGTCAACAGGCTCATCAGTGGGGCTGTTGACCTCTCGCACAGGTGGAGCCTATCTGCCAGGTGCAGCCCTGCTGGATCCCTGTATGCCCTGGGTCAAATTTAGTCGGCAGAGTGGGTCGAGATTTTCTTAACAGGATTGTTAATAAATTCCTGAGCAGTGTGCCGGCAGGTATTGCCCTCATGCCGGCCAATCGTACACGAGCGGTTGCCAAAAAAACGCAAGAATGTCATCGTAATGACGAATGTCTTTACGTGGAGGCTGCCCCCATGGCTTCGATCAATATCCGCATCGACGATGAGCTGAAAGTCCGCGCATACCGGGAACTGGAAAAGCTTGGCGTCACCCCTTCTGAGCTGATGCGCCAAGCCCTGCAATATGTGGCCGAACGCGGTCAGCTTCCCTTCCGCCCGGTGCTGATGACCGAGGAAGACGAGGCCCTGATCGCCACAGTGCGCGAACGCCTTGCGGCTCCCCAGCGCGTGAAGGTCTCGCTGGATGACCTATAGCCTCGAATTCGATGCGCGGGCACTGAAGGAGTGGCACAAGCTGGGGGATATCGTCCGCGAGCAGCTCAAGAAAAAGCTCGCGGAGGTGCTGGTCAATCCGCGCGTCGAGGCGAATCGCCTTCACTCACTACCCGACTGCTACAAGATCAAACTGCGTAGCAGTGGTTATCGCCTGGTCTATCAGGTGATCGACCATGAGGTGGTGGTGTTTGTCGTCGCGGTGGATCGACGTGACCATGAGCAGGCTTACCGCAAGGCTGCTGAGCGGCTCAAATAACGCGCTGCCTGCGTCATACAGAGTTTGGTTTCGATGCGATGAGTAATGACGATCTGCTTGAGCAACTGCGGGCTGAGAATGCTCGCCTGATCGCATTGCTAGAAGCGCATGGCATTGAGTGGCAGCTACCGGCTGAGCTGCCAAAGCCTGAACAGACCGTGGCGCTGCCACCGCTAGTCCCGGTTCTGGATACCAATGAGAAGCTGGCGCTGTTCAAGCGTCTGTTCCGGGGGCGTGCCGATGTCTTTCCCCTGCGTTGGGAAAGCAAGGCCGGAAAGACCGGCTACTCACCTGCTTGTGCGAATGAATGGCGTCCAGGTGTCTGTGAGAAGCCCAGGATCAAATGCGGCGATTGTTCGTACCGGCAGTTGCTACCGCTGACCGACCAGGTGCTCTACAAGCACTTGGCCGGAGAGATCGTCGTCGGCGTTTACCCACTGTTGCCGGATGACACCTGCTACTTCCTGGCTGTGGACTTTGATGAAGCCGACTGGCGTGAGGATGTCACGGCGTTTGCCCAGTCATGTCGTGAGTTGGGTGTGCCGATGGCACTGGAAATCTCTCGCTCCGGCAACGGTGCCCATGCCTGGATTTTCTTCGAGCGTAATGTCCCTGCCTATGAGGCGCGCCTGCTAGGCTCCGCGATCATCAGCCATACCTGCGAGCGCACCCGGCAGCTGACCCTGGGCTCATATGACCGACTGTTTCCAAACCAAGACAGTATGCCCAAGGGTGGTTTTGGCAACTTGATTGCTTTGCCCTTGCAGAAGCGGGCTCGCGCTCAGGGCGGCAGTGTTTTTGTCGATGAGACACTGGTGCCCTATCCCGATCAGTGGGCATTTCTGGCCAGTGTCCAACCTATGCCGGCGAGGGACATTGCACCGGCTACTCTGCGAGCCAGTGGCGGTCGCCATCCGTTGGATGTCGCTGACCTAACAGATGATGAAAGCGCGAAGCCCTGGCAGCGCACGTCGGAAAAGACTCAGAAACTGACCTGTTCGTTACCAGCGTCGGTAAGCGTGACCCTGGCCAACCAGATCTATTTCAGCAAGTCGGAACTGCCCCAACCTTTGGCCAACAAGCTCATTCGGCTGGCGGCATTTCAGAATCCGGAGTTTTACAAAGCTCAGGCCATGCGCCTTCCTGTGTGGAACAAGCCCCGGATCATCGGATGTGCTGAAAACTATCCGCAGCATATTGCCCTGCCGCGCGGATGCCTGGATGACGTCCGGACACTGTTGGGTGAAAACAAGATAGAGCTGGTGCTGCATGATGAGCGCTTCGCAGGGAATCCCATCGAAGTCAGATTCGTGGGCAAATTGCGCTCGGATCAGGAGGCTGCACTGGCAGGTATGCTGGGGTACGACACCGGCATCCTCTGTGCCCCAACTGCCTTTGGCAAAACCGTTACTGCTGCCGCGCTGATTGCCCGGCGTGGTGTGAACACGTTGGTGCTGGTTCATCGCACTGAATTGCTCCAGCAGTGGAAGGAGCGATTGCAGGCGTTTCTGGGGGCTGACAAGAAGACAGTTGGCAGCATCGGAGGTGGTAAGGCCAAGCCGACCGGCATCATCGATGTAGCGGTCATGCAGTCGCTATCGCGGCAAGGTGAGGTCAGCGAGCAGGTGAAGAACTACGGACAAATAATCGTGGATGAATGCCATCACCTGTCGGCTTTCTCCTTTGAGGCCCTTCTCAAGGCAGCCCCAGCGAGATTCGTGCTGGGGCTGACCGCAACGCCCATTCGGCGCGATGGCCAACAGCCGATTATTTTCATGCAGTGCGGGCCGATTCGGCATACCGCATCACGGCCTGAGAGTGCCCCTGCTGAGTTGACGGTGATCCCTAGGTGGTTGCCCCGTTCTATCCCCATGCCAGAAGGCGCTGGTATTCAGGATGTCTTCTTGCAGGTGTGTAGCGATGCGAAGCGGACAGACAAGATTGTGGCTGAGGTCGAAGCAGCATTTGAGCAGGGAAGAAAGATTCTGCTGCTGACGGAGCGAACGGATCACCTCAGTGCCATTGAGGAGAGGCTGGTTGGTCGGGTCGAAAACCTCTTTACCCTGCATGGGCGGATGTCCAAGAAGCAACGTGCTTCCCTAATCGGTGAGCTGGAAGCGCTGCCGCCCGATGCATCCAGGGTGATCCTGGCCACTGGGAAACTGGTGGGTGAGGGGTTCGATCATCCTGCGCTGGATACCTTGGTACTGGCGATGCCGGTGTCCTGGAAGGGCACCCTTCAGCAGTATGCAGGTCGCCTGCATCGGGAGCATTCAGACAAGGCGGATGTTCGCATCATCGATTTCATCGACTCCGGACATCCCGCTTTGCTGCGTATGTGGAGCAAGCGCCAGGCTGGTTACAAGGCAATGGGCTATGAGTTTGCCGATTCACCCAGCTCAAAGGCGCTTCTTGCTCAGGACTGAAAAAGCCTGGAAACCTGCGACGGATGGGGATTCCGCTAAGCCAGTATTTTCCGAGAGACAGACGATGCGGATCATCCTGAGTCGCAAGGGCTTCGATTCCTCCGCCGGCGGTTGCCCGAGCCCGATCCTGCCGGATGGGCGCCTGCTATCTCTGCCGATACCCGACCCGGCTTCGCGCATCGCCTACCGCGATATCCGCTTCGATGGCGTCGAGGTCGGCGAGCTGGTCGCTCAGCTCACCCGCGATCCGGAGCATCCAGGCCATCCGGCACACCTCGATCCGGACCTGCGCCCGGACGCCCTCCCCCGCCTCCCAGGCTGGCGTCCACTGCTGGGGCAAAGCGGCAGCGCCCAGGGGCACCTGCGCAACGAGCTGGTCCGCCCTGGGGACGTGTTCCTGTTCTTCGGTCTGTTCCGGCCGGTGGAAAACACCCCGCATGGCTGGCGCTTCCAGGCCGCCGCAGCGCCACGCCAGATCATCTGGGGCTGGCTGCAGATCGGCGAGATCCACAAGGTGGATGAGCTTGGCGCTGCCCAGTTGTCCTGGGCGCGCTACCACCCGCACTTCGCCTATGGAAAGGACCCGGCCAACACCCTGTACCTGGCCGGCGAGCGCCTGGTGCTGGATGGACGGGCGCGCGAAATTCCCGGCGCGGGCGTATTCAGCCATCTCAGCGAGAATCTGCTACTGACGGCGCCACAGGCGCGCCTGCCGAGCCAGTGGCGGTTGCCGCGCTGGTTCCACCCGCAGGAAGGTCGCTCGCGCCTGAGCTATCACTCCGACGCGCAGCGCTGGTCGCTGGACGAGACGGGCTGCCTCCTGCAAAGCGCCAGGCGGGGACAGGAATTCGTCTTCGACGCTACGGGAATCCCGCAGGCGGTGGACTGGATCGAAGGGCTGATCCTCGGGTAATCCGCTTCAGCGGCGCCAGACCAGCAGCACCACGCCGCTGGTGATCAGTCCGATGGCGGCCCACTGGCGCGCATCGAGCTTCTCGCCCAGCAGGGCAACGCCGAGCACGGCGACGATCACCACGCTCAGCTTGTCCACCGGCGCCACCAGCGATGCCGGGCCGAGTTGCAGGGCGCGGAAGTAGCAGAGCCAGGACGCGCCGGTGGCCAGCCCGGACAGCAGCAGGAACAGATAGCTGCGGGGAGAGATGGAGCCCAGGGGTTGGTACTGGCCGGTGAGATAGATGATCGGAGCGAAGCACAGCAGGACCACCAGGGTGCGCAACAGGGTGGCGAAATCCGAATTGATGCCGGTGATCCCGACCTTCGCGCAAATCGCCGTGAGCGCCGCGAATACGGCCGACAGCAGCGCCCAGAACGTCCAGGAAGAAAAGAAACCGGAAGTCATCAGCTATTTCCTCCATGAGATGGGGAGCATAGCAGTTCCCTTATTTCGTCGAGGCGCTCGTGCAGGCGTGCCGGATGCGGACGCGAACTACACTTCCAGCGTCGCCACGAGGAGCCTCACTCCATGAACCATCTTTCAAGATTGCTGACCGTGCTTGTGCTTGCTGCCCTGGGCGGTTGCATGAGCAACGAGGAATTTCTCGCCTCCAACCGCGATGCGGCACTGAAGGCGACGGTATCGCGCGCCACCTTCGAGCTGAATTGCCAGGACGTCACACCGAGTGTCCTGTCGAGCAAGGTGACCAACGTGCGCTATGGCTACCAGCGCACCGAATACACCATCGGCGTGCGCGGTTGCGGCCGGCAGGCGGTCTACATCACCTACTGCCTGAATCCGGAGACCTGCAACGCGCTCAGCGATACCGCGCGGGTCGGCAACCAGCAGTAACCATCCGATGTTCCCCACCCCGGGGAATGGGAAGGCCGGGTGTTACCCATGCCGTCGCTCTGGGTAGCGTGACGGGTCGGAAGGGAACAAATTAGACCGTCGGAGGTCCAGGTTCTGTCCAGGAATTTTCTTAACTTATTGATTTATAAGGAATTTAAAAAGTTGGCATGCGGAATGCTTTCTATATGGCACAACAAGAACAATAAGCACCAAAAACAACATACCTCGACTCTGTCGACTACAAGAACAACAGGACAGGGAAGAAGCAAACATATTTTTTTGAAGTAGGTGTGCGTTCCGGGGCAACCCGGAGGCCAGGCAAAAAGAACAAGACTACTCAAGTAGCTCGGGCCCAGGTTAGCCAACCAACGATCAAAAAAATACGTTTGCCTTGAACCCCGGATGGGGTTGGATCGATAAAAACAACAACAAATCGATCAACAAGAAAAACAAAGCAATGACGATTTGAGGGGAGCTTCGGCTCCCCTCAGTGCTTTCTGGCGTCCGGAGTGCCTTGCGTCGCTCTCCTGTTCCAGAAAACGAAAAGGGCCCTTGCGGGCCCTTTTTGCGTTTCAGTCGATGGCGTTCAGGAAGCCTTCGCCACCGGCGCTTCCACTGCCGGCAGTTCACCCATGTTCCGCAGCGTCTGGTTGACCCAGTCTTCCGCACGCTGGTTGAGCTCGGCGATGGCGCGCGGGCCTTCGCCCTGGGGATGCAGCAGCGGGCCGATTTCCACCTGGATGGTGCCGGGGAACTTGGCCCAGCCATTCTTCGGCCAGAAGCGCCCGGCGTTGTGGGCGATCGGCAGCACCGGCAGGTTGGCGTTCACCGCCAGCGCCGCACCGCCGCGGGAAAACTTGGCCGGCTCGCCCAGGGGAGTGCGGGTGCCCTCGGGGAAGATCAGCACCCAGGTGTGTTGCTGCAGGCGCTCATGGCCCTGCTTGGCCATCTGCTTGAGGGCGACCTTGGGGGTGCTGCGATCGATGGCGATCGGCTTGAGCAGCGCCAGCGCCCAGCCGAAGAACGGCACGCGCAGCAGCTCGCGCTTGAGCACCTGGCTGAGCGGCTCGAAGTAGCCGGTGAGGAAGAAGGTTTCCCAGGTGCTCTGGTGGTTGGCGAGGATCACGCAGGGGCGCTGCGGGATGTTCTCCACGCCGCGTATTTCGTAGCGCACGTTCACCACCACCCGCGCCAGCCAGACCGCGATGCAGCACCACCACTTGGCGACGAAGCGGTAGCGCAGGCGGAACGGCAGCAGCGGCGCGACGAACAGGCTGATGGTGCTCCAGAGGCAGGCGCTGAGCGACAGCAGCAGGTAGAAGAGTGCGGTTCTGATGGCCTGCACTGGCGACATGGGCGGGAAATCCTCAGCTCAGTAGGTGGGTGGCGACAGCGGCGAGATCGTCGAATACCAGGGTGCCCCCGGGCAAGGGCTTTTCCAGGGTCCGCTGGCCCTTGCCGGTCTTTACCAGCACCGGCTGACAATCGACGGCCAGGGCGGCGTCGAGGTCACCCCGGCTGTCGCCGACGAACCATACACCGCCGAGCGGCACGCCGTAATGCTCGCCGATCCGGCGCAGCATGCCCGGCTTCGGCTTGCGGCAGTCGCAGCCGTCGTCCGGTCCGTGCGGGCAATGGACGATCAGGCCCACTTCACCGCCCTGCTCCGCCACCAACTGGCGCAGGCGCGCATGCATGCCCTCCAGGGTCGGCAGGTCATAGTAACCCCGGGCGATGCCGGACTGGTTGGTGGCCACCGCCACGGTCCAGCCGGCCCTGCTCAGGCGGGCGATGGCGGCGATGGCGCCGGGAATGGGAATCCACTCTTCGAGGGATTTGATGTACTCGTCGGAGTCGAAGTTGATGACGCCGTCGCGGTCGAGGATGAGTAGTTTCATAAGGAGGCTACAGGCTGCAAGCCACAGGCTGCAGGCCGGCCGCATTCCTGCAGCCTGTGGCCTGAAGCCTGTAGCCGCTGGGCATCAGCCCAGCAACGAGATATCCGCCACGCCGAGGAACAGCCCGCGCAGCTTGGCCAGCAGCGCATAGCGGTTGGCGCGTACGGCGCTGTCGTCGGCGTTGACCAGCACTTCGTCGAAGAAGGCATCGACCGGCGTGCGCAGGGCCGCCAGCTTCGCCAGGGCGGAGCGATAGTCGCGAGCCGCGGCCAGCGGAGCCACTTCGCCTTCGGCGTTCGCCACTGCGCTGCCGAGGGCCTTCTCGGCGGACTCGGAGAGCAGGCCGGCATTCACCGCCGCCGGCACTTCGCCGTCGGCCTTGGCCAGGATGTTCGACACGCGCTTGTTGGCGGCGGCCAGGGCTTCGGCTTCCGGCAGCTGACGGAAGGCCTGCACGGCCTGTACGCGCTGGTCGAAGTCCAGCGGCGCGGTCGGGGTCAGCGCGCGCACGGCCTGGTACACGGCCACGTCCACGCCTTCGTCCTCGTAGCGGGCGCGCAGACGGTCGAAGACGAAGTCCTGCACCTGCTCGGAGAGGCCGAGGGCCTTCACCTTGTCGCCGTACTGGGTGATGGCGAAGTCCAGCGCCTGGGCCAGGTCGAGGTCCAACTGCTTCTCGATGAGGATGCGCAGCACGCCGAGGGCGGCGCGACGCAGGGCATAGGGGTCCTTGCTGCCGGTGGGCAGCATGCCGATGCCGAAGATGCCGACCAGGGTGTCGAGCTTGTCGGCCACCGCCACGGCAGCGCCGGTCAGGGTGGTCGGCAGCTCGGCGCCGGCGCCGCGCGGCATGTACTGCTCGTTCAGCGCCAGGGCGACGTCTTCCGCCTCACCGCCGGCAGTCGCGTAGTAGAAGCCGGCGATGCCCTGCATCTCCGGGAACTCGCCGACCATCTCGGTAGCCAGGTCGCACTTGCAGAGGATGCCGGCGCGCGCGGCGTTCCCGGCATTGCCGCCGATGCGCTCGGCGATGAACGCGGCCAGCGCGGAAACCCGCTCGGCCTTCTCGTACACGGTGCCGAGCTGGGCCTGGAACACCACGTTCTTCAGGCGCTCGTTGAATTGCTCCAGCGGCTGCTTCTTGTCCTGCTTGAAGAAGAACTCGGCGTCGGTGAGGCGCGGGCGCACCACCTTCTCGTTACCGGAGACGATGTGCTCCGGCGCCTTGCTCTGCACGTTGGCCACGGTGATGAAGCGCGGCAGCAGCTTGCCGTTGGCGTCCAGCAGGCAGAAGTACTTCTGGTTGTCCTGCATGGTGGTGATCAGCGCTTCCTGCGGCACGGCGAGGAAGCGTTCCTCGAAGGAGCAGACCAGCGGAACCGGCCATTCGACCAGCGCGGTCACTTCGTCGAGCAGCGCCGGTGGAACGATGGCGGTGCCCTTCTGCTCCGCCGCCAGCTCGGCGACGCGCTTGGCAATCAGCTCGCGGCGCTCGGCGAAGTCGGCCAGCACGTGGGCGCTGCGCAGGTCTTCCAGATAGTTGGCCGGGCTGGTGATCAGCACGTTGTCCGGATTGTGGAAGCGGTGACCGCGGGATTCGCGGCCGGCCTTCTGCGCGAGGATCTCGCAGTCGACCACGTCGTCGCCGAACAGCATCACCAGCCACTGGGTCGGGCGGACGAACTCGTCGCGGCGCGCGGCCCAGCGCATGCGCTTGGGAATCGGCAGCTCGTTCAGCGAGGCTTCGACGATGCCCGGCAGCAGATCGACAGCCGGCTGGCCGGCGATGGTCTGGCCGAACTTCAGCTTCGCGCCGCTGCGGTCGATCTGCTCGATGTCGACGCCGCACTTGCGGGCGAAGCCCAGGGCGGCCTGGGTCGGCTTGCCTTCGGCATCGAAGGCGGCCTGTACCGGCGGACCATCGAGGTTGACGGTGCGGTCCGGCTGCTGCACGGCGAGCTGGTCGATCTGCACGGCCAGGCGGCGCGGCGCGGCGTAGCAGCGGGCGGCGGCGTAGCCGAGGCCGGCGGCCTTCAGGCCCTTCTCGATGCCGGCGAGGAAGGCTTCGCCGAGGCTCTTCAGCGCTTTCGGCGGCAGCTCTTCGGTGCCCAGTTCAACCAGGAAATCCTTCGCGCTCATTATTCGGCCTCCTTCAGCTTGGCCAGTACTTCGTCACGCAGTTCGGGGGCGGCCATCGGGAAGCCCAGGCGCGCGCGGGCCTGCAGGTAGCTCTGCGCCACGTTACGGGCCAGGGTGCGCACGCGCAGGATGTAGCGCTGGCGCTCGGTCACCGAGATGGCGCGGCGGGCGTCGAGCAGGTTGAAGGTGTGGGAGGCCTTGAGGACCATCTCGTAGGTCGGCAGCGGCAGCTGCAGCTCGATCAGGCGGTTGGCTTCGCTCTCGTAGAAGTCGAACAGTTCGAACAGCTTCTCGACGTTGGCGTGCTCGAAGTTGTAGGTCGACTGCTCCACTTCGTTCTGGTGGAACACGTCGCCGTAGCTGACCTTGCCGAACGGACCGTCGGCCCACACCAGGTCATACACCGAATCGACACCCTGGATGTACATGGCCAGGCGTTCCAGGCCGTAGGTGATTTCGCCGGTGACCGGGTAGCACTCGATGCCGCCGACCTGCTGGAAGTAGGTGAACTGGGTGACTTCCATGCCGTTCAGCCAGATTTCCCAACCCAGGCCCCAGGCGCCGAGGGTCGGCGATTCCCAGTTGTCCTCGACGAAGCGGATGTCGTGGACCAGCGGGTCGATGCCGATGGCCTTCAGCGAGCCGAGGTACAGTTCCTGGAAGTTCTCCGGATTCGGCTTCAGCACCACCTGGAACTGGTAGTAGTGCTGCAGGCGGTTCGGGTTCTCGCCGTAGCGGCCGTCGGTGGGGCGGCGGCTGGGCTGCACGTAGGCGGCGTTCCAGGTTTCCGGGCCGATGGCGCGGAGGAAGGTGGCGGTGTGGAAGGTGCCGGCGCCTACTTCCATGTCGTAGGGCTGCAGCACCACGCAGCCCTGCTCCGCCCAGTACTGTTGCAGGGCGAGGATCAGGTCTTGGAAGGTGCGCACGGCGGGCGTAGTCTGGCTCACGGATTTCACCTGTGCTTGGGCATCTGGATAAAACGCCGGAGTATACCCCATGTACGGGACTCCCCACTCCCCCGCCCGACCATACGGAAAGCCTTATGCCACGCTGCTTCTGGTGCAATGACGATCCGCTGTACATCGACTACCACGACACCGAATGGGGCGTGCCACAGCGCGACCCGCAGGCGCTGTTCGAACTGCTGCTGCTGGAAGGATTCCAGGCCGGGCTGTCGTGGATCACCGTGCTGAAGAAGCGCCAGCGCTACCGCGAAGTGCTGTTCGGTTTCGATGCTGAACGACTGGCGCGGATGAGCGACGAGGAGATCGAGGAACGCATGCAGGACCCTGGCATCATCCGCAATCGCGCCAAGCTGAATGCGGCCCGGCAGAATGCCCGGGCCTGGCTGGAGCAGCCCGATCCGGTGGGATTGCTCTGGTCCTTCGTCGGGGGCGCGCCGAAGGTCAATCACTTCAGCGGCCGCGGCGACGTACCGGCGGTGACGCCCGAAGCCGAGGCGATGAGCAAGGCGTTGAAGAAGGCCGGCTTCACCTTCGTCGGGCCGACCATCTGCTATGCCTTCATGCAGGCCAGTGGGATGGTGATGGACCATACGCGGGATTGCGATCGGTATGCGCAGTTGAGTTGAGTGTTCCACGTGGAACACTTTGAGGTTCCTCTGGTTCTTGTGTGGTCGCGGGCATGGCCCGCTCCTGCAAAAAGCGCCCCGTGCAGGCCACGCATCATCTCGTCCCGCTCTGCCAACCGGTTAAACTACCCGCTTTCAATCTGGGGGACTTTCCGTGGAGAAGCTCAAAGGTGCGCTGGTGGTCGGCGCATTGCGCCTGTTCGCCCTGCTGCCCTGGCGGGCGGTGCAGAACACCGGCGCGGCGATCGGCTGGATGATGTGGAAGCTGCCGAACCGTTCCCGCGAGGTGGCGCGGATCAACCTGAGCAAGTGCTTCCCCGAACTGGACGAGGCCGCCCTCGACGATCTGCTCAAGCGCACGCTGATGGATACCGGCCGCACCTTCACCGAGAGCGCCTGCGCCTGGATCTGGCCGGCCCAGCGTTCCATCGACCTGATCCGCGAAGTCGAAGGCCTCGACGTGCTGCAGGCGGCCCTGGACTCGGACAAGGGCCTGGTCGGCATCACCAGCCACCTGGGCAACTGGGAAGTGCTCAACCACTACTATTGCAGCCTGTGCAAGCCGATCATCTTCTACCGCCCGCCGAAGCTGAAGGCGGTGGACGAACTGCTGCAGAAGCAGCGCGTACAGCTCGGCAACCGCGTGGCGCCGTCGACCCGGGAAGGCATCCTCAGCGTCATCAAGGAAGTACGCAAGGGCGGCGCGGTGGGCATTCCCGCCGACCCGGAACCATCCGAGACCGCCGGTTTCTTCGTGCCCTTCTGCGCCACCCAGGCGCTGACCAGCAAGTTCGTCGCCGGCATGCTCGCCGGCGGCAAGGCCAACGGCGTGTTCATCCACGCGCTGCGCCTCGCGGATGGCTCCGGCTTCAAGGTGATCTTCGAGGCGGCGCCGGAAGAGATGTACAGCGAGGACGCGAAGACCTCCGTCGCGGCCATGAGCAAGGTCGTCGAACGTTACGTGCGTACCTGGCCGAGCCAGTACATGTGGACCATGAAGCGCTTCAAGAAACGCCCGCAAGGCGAGGCGCGCTGGTACTGACTCCCACTGTTGGGGCGCACGGCCGCAGCTACTTCAGTACGGCCGCCGTCTGCCGATAGCCTTCATAGAACCGAATCCAGGACGCGCCGCCATGGCCAATCAACGCAAACACCCGCGTACCCCGATGAAGTGCCAGATCAGGATCAGCCACCCCAGCTTCGGCGATCTGATCGGCCAGACCCGCGATCTCTCCGACGGCGGCGTCTACGTGCGCAATTCCGGGCTCAGCCATCTGCCGGTGGGCGCCCGGGTGTTCGGCCAGGTGCAGGGTCTGCCGGTGGAAGCGCCAAGGCTGGAAATGGAAGTCACCCGCACGGACAGCGAAGGCGCCGGACTGCGTTTCGTCAGCCGCAACTGAGCGCCCTTGTCCCGGGCCGCGTCTGCCCGTATATTCGCCGCCAGCGTGTAAATGATAATTCTTATCAAGTGTGGCGGTGAAGCATGCCGGCTTCCATGGGCGCGAAGGACACTCTGCGACAGCTCTACGTGGATCATCACGGCTGGCTGAAAGGCTGGCTGCGCAAGCGCCTGGGCGACCGCGAGCACGCCGCCGACGTCGCCCACGACACCTTCCTCCGCCTGCTGGTCTCCGGGCGCCTGCCCGGGCAGCAGGAGGGCCGCAGCTACCTGCTGCAGATCGCCCGCAACCTGGTGATCGACCAGTGGCGCCGACAGCGCATCGAGCGCGCCTACCTGGACAGCATCGCCCTCCTCCCCGAACCGGAAGTCCCCTCGCTGGAAGAGCGGGCGATGATCCTGGAAACCCTGCTGCAGATCGACGCCATGCTCGACCGCATGCCGGGCAAGGTGCGCGAAGCCTTCCTGCTTTCGCAGTTCGAGGGGCTCGGCTACGCGCAGATCGCGGAGCGCCTGCAGGTCAGCGTCAGCTCGGTGCAGAAGTACATGACCCGCGCCATCCAGAGCTGCTACCAGGTGCTCTACGAAGCATGAATACCAGGCATGAAATGCCGGTGTCCCCGGCCGTCGTCGAACAGGCCAGCGAATGGCTGATGCTGCACTGGGGCGGCGAACTGGATGCTGCGCAGCGCGAAGCCTTCCAGGCGTGGCATGCCGCCGATGCCGAACATCGCCGTGCCTGGCAGCGCCTGCAGGGGCTGCAGGGCACCCTCGCCCGGGTGCCGGCGGCGACCGCGTGCAAGGTGCTCGCCGAGCAGCCGGACCAGCGCCGCCGGCAGATGCTGAAGCTTTCCGGCTGGCTGCTGGCCCTTGGCGCCGGCGGCTACCTCTCCAGCGAACTGCCCTGGCGCGAGACTATCGCCGACCAGCGCACCGGCAAGGGCGACCGCCGCCATCTGCAGCTCTCCGACGGCAGCCTGCTGGACCTGAACAGCGGCACCGCGGTGGATATCCTCTTCACCGCCGGCGAACGACGCATCCGCCTGCTGGCCGGGGAAATCCTCCTGCGCAGCGGCGACGATCCGGCCCGCCCGCTGATCGTCGAGACCGCCGCCGGCGACATCCAGGCCCTCGGCACCCGCTTCGGCGTGCGCGAAGTGGATGGCGGCAGCCGCGTCGACCTCTACCAGGGCGCGCTGGAAATCCGCCCGCGGCATACCGGCAGCACCCGCATGCAGGCCGGCCAGCGCCTGTGGTTCGATGCCGGCCACCTCGGCCCTTTGCAGGCCGCCGATGCCAATGCCTGCGCCTGGAGCGAGGGTCGGCTGGTGGCGGAACGGCAGCCGCTGGGGCAGTTCCTCGCCGAACTGGCGCGCCATCGCCCGGGGCTCCTGCGCTGCTCCGAGGATGCGGCCGGGCTGCTGCTCACCGGCGTGTTCCCGCTGGCCGATACCGACCGCATCCTCGCCGCGCTGGAGCGTTCGCTGCCGGTGCGGGTGAGCTACATGACGCGCTATTGGGTGAGTGTGGAGCGGCGAGGCATGTCTTCGTCGTAGGAGCCAGCTTGCTGGCGATCCATCGGGTCCGCCGGCTGCAGCGTGGTTGCCGGGGGGCCGCAATCGCCAGCAAGCTGGCTCCTACAGGTTCCGCGTCCGGATGCACGAGGGTTGGTTTCTCGCTGGAAGAATTTTTCCCAAACCATTGTCGGTTTCCCCGCCTCGTCCGGGATACCTCTTGAACGATAAACGGAAGCATTCTCAAGAGGATCGTCCGGAATGCCATTTACACCGAACACCCGTCCCTCGCGCCTTGCCTGCGCGGTCATCGCCGGTCTGTTGGGCAGCGCGCCGCTGCTGTTCTGCACCTCCCCCGCCCTGGCCGCCGATGCGGCCAGCCAGCAGCGCCAGTATGCGATTCCCGCCGGCAGCCTCGACCAGGCGCTGAACCGCTTCGCCAGCGAATCCGGCGTGCTGCTCTCGGTGGACGCCGCGCTCACCGCCGGCAAGCGCAGCGCGGGCCTGCGTGGCAGCTATACCGTGCCGGAAGCGCTGGAGCGTCTGCTGCGCGGCAGCGGCCTGCAGGCCAGCCGCGAGGTGGATGGCAGCTACACCCTGGTGGCGGCGCCCAGCGCGGCGCTGGAGATGGACGCCACCACCGTCAACGGCCGCGCCGCCCGGGTGGTCAGCGAAGGCACCGATTCCTACACCGTCGCCGGCACCGCCACCTCGACCAGGCTCAACCTGTCGCTGCGCGAGACGCCGCAGACGGTCAGCGTGATCACCCGCCAGCGCATCGAAGACCAGGGCCTGGACGACGTCACCGCGGTGCTCGAACAGACCCCGGGGCTTTCCGTGCAGCGCTTCGACAGCGAGCGGGTGAACATCTGGTCGCGCGGCTACGCCATCGACAGCTTTCAGTTCGACGGTATCCCCACCACCCTGATGTCCGGCACCACCGCCACGCCGCAGAGCCTCGCGGACACGGCGATCTACGATCGCGTCGAAGTGCTGCGCGGCGCCAGCGGCCTGCTCACCGGCGCCGGCGACCCGTCCGGCACCATCAACCTGGTGCGCAAGCGGCCCACCGACGAGTTCCAGGGCTACGTCCGCGGCGGCCTGGGTTCCTGGGACCTGTACCGCACCGAAGTGGACGTCTCCGGTCCGCTGGTCGAAAGCGGCAAGCTGCGCGGTCGCACCGTCGCCGCCTACCAGCAGAACAACAGCTATGTCGACCATTACCAGCAGGAGAAGCAGGTCTATTACGGCATCATCGAGGCCGACCTCAGCGACAGCACCCTGCTCACCTTCGGTGTCGACTACCAGAAATACGCGCCGCGCGGCGTCTCCTACGGCAGCTTCCCGATCTTCTACAGCGACGGCACGCAGACCGACTTCTCCCGCTCGTTCAACCCGGCCAGCCGCTGGAGTTATCGCGACCAGGACACGGTCAACACCTTCTATTCGCTGGAACAGGGCCTGGGCCACGACTGGACGCTGAAGCTGGCGATCAACCAGCTCTACAGCAAGCGCGAGTTCTCCCTGGCCTCGGCGAGCTGGGGCTTTCCGGACAAGGAAACCGGCGACGGTGTGCGCCTGTTCGGCGGCGACGGCAGCGGCTGGCAGAAGCAGACCGGCGTCGACCTGATGGCGCAGGGGCCGTTCCAGCTGTTCGGCCGCCAGCACGAGCTGGTGCTCGGCTACAGCTGGTCGAAGTTCGACGACCACAACGACCCCGACCTCGATGACCTCGAAGGCCGCCCGGTTAACATCTTCACCTGGGACAACAACACGCCGCGGCCGGTTTCCGAAGGCAAGCTGATGGACAACGACACCCTCGTCCGCCAGCACAGTGTCTACCTCGCCAGCCGCCTGAAGCCCACCGACGAGCTGTCGGTGATCCTCGGCGGGCGGGTCAGCAACTACAAGGAAACCTCCTCGCTGGACTTCGTGGTGCCGGCCTTCCAGCGCTTCAGCAGCACCACCCGGCTGCGCGAGAGCGGCGAGTTCACCCCCTACGCCGGCGTGGTCTACGACCTCACCGCGCAGCACTCGGTGTACGCCAGCTACACCAGCATCTTCCGCCCGCAGAGCGAACGCGACGCCAGCGGCTCGACCCTGGCGCCGCGCGAAGGCGACAGCTACGAAGTCGGCCTGAAGAGCGAGTTCTTCGGCGGCCTGCTGAATACCGCGGTTGCCTACTACGAGACCAAGCAGGACAACCTCGCCGAGGCCGACCCAGGCCAGACCGTCCCGGGGACCTTCGGCGATCCGGCCTTCCGCGCCGTGCAGGGCGCCAAGACCAAGGGCTTCGACCTGGAAGCCAGCGGCGAACTGCTGCCCGGCTGGAACCTTATGGCCAGCTACGGCCACAGCGTCACCAAGGACGCCGAGGGCGAGCGGATCAACACCGTGGCGCCGGCGGAGATGTTCAAGCTGTGGACCACCTACCGCCTGCCCGGCGAGCTGGATCGCCTCACCGTCGGCGGCGGCGCGCGCTGGCAGAGCGGCATCCACTTCACCGAGGCGCCGTTCGACCTGGGCGGCATCACCGCCAAGGCCAGGCAGGAGCAGTACACCGTGGTCGACCTGATGAGCCGCTACGACTTCAGCGAGCAGCTGAGCGCGACGGTCAACGTCAACAACCTGTTCGACAAGAAGTATCTCAGCGCGCTGGATACCACCTTCTTCGGCGGCTACTACGGGGAACCGAGGAATGTGCTGGTGACGGGGGAGTACCGGTTCTGAGGGGGAGAATGGTGATCCCGGACGTAGGGTGAAAATCGCGAAGCGATTTCCACCGTTTGGGTGGCCGGATGACGCGGGAGCGTCGAGAACTGCATTCCCACGCGGGAGCGTGGGAATGATGGGAAATTAGGTGGCGGATAACGCTGGCGCGTTATGCGCCCTACGCGGAGCCCACCGCCCGTGTAGGAGCGGGCCATGCCCGCGACCCTCCGCCGCTCAATTCGCCTCCTTCACCGCACTCAGGAAGCACCGCGTGCGCTCGTGCTGTGGGTGGTTGAACAGCTGGTCCGGAGTGCCCTGCTCCAGAATGCTGCCCTGGTGGAAGAAGCACACGCGGTCGGCGAATTCGCGGGCGAAGCCCATCTGGTGGGTGACCATCAGCATCGTCAGGTTGTGCTCGGCGCCGAGGCGGCGCACCACGTTGAGCACTTCGCCGCAGAGTTCCGGGTCGAGCGCCGAGGTCACCTCGTCGAACAGCATCACCTTCGGCCGCATCGCCAGCGCGCGGGCGATCGCCACCCGCTGCTGCTGGCCGCCGGAAAGCTGCGACGGATAGTGATCCAGCTTGTTGCCCAGGCCGACCATCTCCAGCAGCTCCACGGCGCGCTCGCGGGCCTGGTCGCGCGGCAGGCCGAGGACCTGCACCGGCGCTTCCATCACGTTCTTCAGGGCGCTCATGTGCGGGAACAGGTTGAAGCTCTGGAACACCATGCCGATCTTGCTGCGCACCCGGCGCACGTGGCTTTCCGGCGCGCGCACCAGCTGGCCGTTGCGCTGCAGGTGGGTCAGAGGCTCGCCGTCGACCTCGATCACCCCGCTGTCGATGCTCTCCAGGGTCATCAGCACGCGCAGCAGGGTGGACTTGCCGGAGCCGCTCGGGCCGATGATCGCCACCTTCTCGTTGGCGCCGATCTCCAGGTTCAGGTCCTTCAGCACGCTGAAGCTGCCGTAGCTCTTGCAGACGTTGCGGAAGCGCACCATCGGCTGCGCCGTTTCCGGACGCGGCGACTCGCTGCCCGCCGGGCGGGATTTCATGGACAGTACGGTCATATTCTTGTCTCCGGTTTTCATGGCAGCGCGGTACGTTTTTCCACCTGGCGCACGACACCGGCCAGGCTGATGCTGATCAGCAGGAAGAACACCCCGACCAGGGTGATCGGCTCCAGGTAGCGGAAGCTGTCGGAACCGATGTTCTTCGCCTGCTGCATGATTTCCACCACGGTGATCGCCGAGAGCACCGGGGTGTCCTTGAACATGGCGATCAGGTAGTTGCCCAGGGCCGGCAGCACGGGGCGCACCGCCTGCGGCAGGATCACTTCGCGGTAGGCCTTCCACGGCGAGAAGTTCAGCGCGGTGACCGCCTCCCACTGCCCGCGCGGCACCGCTTCCAGGCCGGCGCGGTAGACCTCGGCGGTGTAGCAGGCGTAGTGCAGGGCGATGCCCAGGGTGCCGGCGATCAGCGCGGTCATGCTCAACCCGTAGCTCGGCAGCACGTAGAACAGGAAGTACACCTGGATCAGCAGCGGTGTGCTGCGGATGAACTCGATCAGCGAGGCCGCCGGCCACGACAGCCAGTAGTGCTTGCTGCGCCGGGCGATGGCGAACAGCAGGCCGAGCACCACGGCGAGGGCGAAGCCGACCAGGGTGATGCCGATGGTGCGCAGCGAGGCGTGCAGGAGTTGCGGCAGGATCTGCCAGGCGAAATCCCAGTCGAACAGTTTCATCACAGACCTCCCTGGATGCGGCCGTGGCCGAGCCAGCGCTCGACGCGACGCATCGCGAACACGATGGCCTGGGCCATGACGAAATACAGGACCAGCGCGAGGGCGAAGATCTTCAGCGTCTCGAAGGTCGCCTGGTCGAGCTGGCGGGCGCGGAAGGTCAGGTCGGACAGCGTGATCAGCGACACCAGCGAGGTGTTCTTCAGCAGTTCGATGAGCAGGTTGGTGCCCGGCGGGATCGCGCAGAGCAGTGCCTGCGGCAGGATGATCCGGCGGAAGCGCGTCACCGGCGTCATGTTCAGCGCCAGCGCCGCCTCGTACTGCCCCTTGGGCACCGAGCCGATGGCGCCGCGCATCACTTCCGCGCCATAGGCGCCGATGTGCAGGCCGAGGCCGAGGATCGCCACCGCGTAGGGGCTGAGTTCGAGGTTGAACGGCGGCAGCGGCAGCACGAAGAACAGCCAGAAGAGTTGCACGAGCAGCGAGGTGCCGCGGAACACTTCGATGTAGCCGATCGACAGCCAGCGCACCGCCGGCCACGGCGAAAGGCGGCCGAGGGCGGCGACGACGGCGAGGAAGATGGCCAGCAGGGAGCCGAAGAAGGTCACCTGGAGGGTGACCCAGGCGCCCTGCAGCAGCAGTGGAAGCAATTCACCCATGGTGCGAATCCTGTGTGGGGCAGGTTCGTCGGAACGGGGGCGCGGCGGCCCCCGCGCTTACTTCTGGCAGAGCTCGGCGGCGGTCTTGTCGGTCACGTTGGAGCGGTCGAAGCCGAACGGGGCGACGGTCTTCAGGTGCTCCTCGCTGCCCAGCCACTGCTTCAGCTGCTGGTTCACCGCGTCGCGCAGGTCCTTGTCTTCCGGGCGGAAGGCCAGCGCGCCGTAGCCGATGTGTGCCGGGTCATCCTTGAAGTCGCTGATCGCTTCCACCGAATCGCCACCCTTGGCGGCCAGGCCCTTCATGGTCAGCGCGGTGCCGACCGAGGCGTCGGCGCGATTGGCGCGCACCGCCTGCAACTGCGCGGTGGTATCCGGGACCTGGACGATCTGGTCGTCCGGCACGCCTTCGGCGCGGGCGTAGCCCAGTTCGGCGGTGCCGGACATGATCGCCAGGCGCACGTCCGGGTTCTTCGCCACGTCGGCGTAGCTGCGCAGGTTCTTCGGATTGCCCTTCTGCACCAGCAGGGTGTCGGGAATCTGGTAGTGCGGGTCGGTGAACAGCACCTGCTGGCAGCGCGGCGGGGTGATGTACATGCCGGCGGCGATCACGTCGAAGCGCCCGGCGCGCAGGCCCGGGATCAGCGCGCCCCATTCGGTGAGCACCGGCTCGATCTTCTTCACGCCCATCCGGGTGAAGATCTGCGTGGCGATTTCCGGCGATTCGCCGGTCACCTTGCCGGACGTTTCGGTGTAGGCGAACGGCGCCTCGTTGGCGTAGCCGATGCGCACGGTGCCGGTCTTCTGGATGCGTTCGAGGGTGGTTTCGGCATGGGCGGCAAGGCTGGCCGCGGCGCTGGCGAGCAGCGTAAAGGCGAGGCCGAGTCGACGGAATGCGGGTGGGTTGTTCATCTTCGGATCTCCTGATCTCTCGTGGCCGACCCGGCTGGGCGCGGCGGGCAATGGGCAGATAGGAATGTCTTGCGACTGTTGTTCTTGTTTGGGGCCCCGGGGGCCTTCCGAAGTTTCCGCGGTGCGCTGGCTGGCGAACCGCTGTGCATCGAGGGTCAGACTAAGCCGTGGCTCCCTGCGGCTCTTTCCGTTGAACCTGTGGCTGGCGGGAAATTCCTCCGTTGTGCCGGCCGCCAACCGGAGCTTTTTTCTGTGCCTGCTCCCGCCGATGCGGCGCCGGGCCGCATGGGCTGTGGGTCCGAGCATACAAAAGGCTATCCGGCCCCGGGATTGCACTAGGACAATCGTAGAAAATGCCCTATTGCTTCACCCTGTCGGCATGCTGCTGAAGGAGCGCGCGATCATGGAAACCTGGCGCCAGGCGCTGGCCGGGCTGAGAAACGGCGAATCGAAATACAAGACACTGGTGCAGGCGATCAGCCGCGACATCGAACAGGGCGCGCTCGCCGACGGCCAGCGCCTGCCGCCGCAGCGCCAGGTCGCCGACGGCCTCGGCATCAGCGTGCAGACGGTGACCAACGCCTACAAGGAGCTGGAGCGCCAGGGCCTGGTGCGCTGCGAGGTGGGCCGCGGCAGTTTCGTCTCGCGGCGCATGACCGAGGGTGTGTCGCGCTTCATGCTCGACTATCCCGAGCGCACCCTGGTGGACTTCTCCATGGCGCGGATCGTCCACAGCACCGAGCACGACCGCCTGTGGCAGGAAACCTGCCGCGAACTGGCGCAGGAGCGCGAGCAGCCGTGGATGCGCGTGTGCCGGCCGGTCGCCGGCTTCGAGAGCCACCGCGAGGCCGCCGTGCAATGGCTGGCGGGACTGGGGCTGAACGTCGAGTGCGACGACCTGCTGATCACCAACGGCGCCGCCCACGGCATCTTCCTCGCCCTCGCCTCCCTCGCCGGCCCGGACGACGTGGTGCTCTGCGAACAGCTCAGCGACCACGGCGTGATCGGCAATTCCCAGGTGCTCGGCTTCACCCTCAAGGGCGTCGACATCGATAGCGAGGGCATCGACCCGGAACACTTCGAGGACCTCTGCGCCAACGAGCGGATCACCGCGCTGGTGTGCACGCCGAACCTGAACAACCCCACCTCGTCGCTGATGCCCGATGCGCGTCGCCGCGAGATCGCCGAGATCGCCCGGCGCTACGGCGTGTACATCGTCGAGGACGACGTCTACGGTCCGCTGCTCGACGAGCGCCGCGCGCCGCCGATCAGCCACTACGCGCCGGAGCTGTCCTTCTACTGCACCAGCTTCACCAAGAGCGTGCTCACCGGCCTGCGCATCGGCTACCTGGCGATGCCGCGGCGGCTGGCGCTGCGCACCGAGAGCATCCTGCGGGTCAACAGCTGGATGGCCACGCCGCTGCTGGCGGAAGTGGCCTGCCGCTGGATCCACAACGGCAACGCCCGCCAGCTGGTGGAAATCCAGCGCGAACTGCTCGCCGGCCGCCAGGCGCTGGTGCGTGAACAGCTTGGCGAACACCTGCTCGGCCACTCGCCGAATTCCCTGAGCTGCTGGCTGCGGATTCCCGAGCACTGGGAAGTCGACGCCCTGGTCCGCGAGCTGCGCCACCGGCATATCGCCGTCACTCCGCCCGATCCGTTCATGGTGCGCGGCACCGCCCGACCTCGTGCGGTGCGGCTGTGCGTGGGGGCGGATTGCAGCAACGCACGGATGCGCGATGCGCTGGAGGACATGCGCGAGCTGTTCGGGCAATACCCGAAGATCCACGATTTCTGAATTGCCGCTTTCGTAGGATGGGTTGAGCTTGCGATACCCATCATTTCACGGCACCGATGGGTATCGCTTCGCTCAACCCATCCTACGATGCTGTAGGAGCGGGCCATGCCCGCGACAAAAAACGTCGCACGCATGGCGTGCTCCTACAGGGTATTTCCCTGCCTGACAGCCCCGCAAAAAACATCGTCCTAGTACATTCATCACGACAATTTCCCGCCCATACACTCGGCCCGACTGCAACGTCGGGAGGCTGTCATGGCCAACGAGATTCCCCTCATCGAGCTGTACCGCGCACGCCAGCGCATCCAGGGGCTGGTGCGGCAGACGCCGCTGGAGCATTCGCCCAGCCTGTCGCAGCGGCTCGGTGTTCCGGTCTACCTGAAGCTGGAATCCCAGCAGATCACCGGCAGCTTCAAGCTGCGCGGGGCGAGCAATGCCGTCGCCCAGTTGAGCGACGAACAGAAGGCCCGCGGCGTGGTCGCGGCCTCCACCGGCAACCACGGCCGCGCCCTCGCCCATGCCGCCACCGCGCAGGGCGTGAAGGCGACCATCTGCCTGTCGCGCCTGGTGCCGCAGAACAAGGTCGCGGCGATCCGCGCCCTCGGCGCCAACGTGTGCATCGTCGGCAACAGCCAGGACGACGCCCAGGCCGAAGCCGAACGCATCGCCGCCGAGCATGGCGCCACCCTGCTGCCGCCGTTCGACCACCCGCAGGTCATCGCCGGCCAGGGCACCCTCGGCCTGGAAATCCTCGAACAGCTGCCCGACGTGCGCCAGGTGCTGGTGCCGCTCTCCGGTGGCGGCCTGTTCGGCGGCGTCGCGCTGGCGATCAAGCACGCCGATCCGTCGATCCGCCTGCATGGCATCAGCATGCGCCGCGGCGCGGCCATGGCCGCCAGCCTGGACGCCGGCCATCCCGTGGAAGTCGAGGAGCTGGAAACCCTCGCCGACTCCCTCGGCGGCGGCATCGGCCTGGACAACCGCCACACCTTCGGCCTCGCCCGCGCCTACTGCGACCAGTTGCACCTGCTCGACGAGCCTTCCATCGCCGCCGGCATCCGCCACGCCTACCGCGAGGAGCGGCAGGTGGTGGAAGGCGCCGCCGCGGTGGGCATCGCCGCCATCCTCGACGGCCTGATCGAGCCGCTCGGCCCGGTGGTGGTAGTGGTCAGCGGACGCAACATAGCCATCGAACAACACCAACGCATCATCGACGAGGAATCCGCCCATGGCTGACGTCACCCTGCTCAGCGAAACCGACCTGCGCGCCTGCGTGGCGATCGACCGGGAAAGCCTCGACGCCGTCGAGCAGGCCTTCCGCCTGCTGGCCACGGCGCCGGTGGCGATGCCGCCGATCCTGCGCCTGGACATCCCCGAGCACAACGGCGAAGTCGACGTGAAGACCGCCTACCTGCCCGGCCTGCCGCGCTTCGCCATCAAGGTCAGCCCGGGCTTCTTCGACAACCCCAAGCTCGGCCTGCCCAGCCTGAACGGCATGATGATGCTGCTCAACGCGCGTACCGGTCTGCTCGACGCGCTGCTGCTGGACAACGGCTACCTCACCGCCGTGCGTACCGCCTGCGCCGGCGCGGTGGCGGCTAAGTGGCTGTCCCGCGAGGACTCGCGCCAGGTGGCGATCCTCGGCGCCGGCGAGCAGGCGCGCCTGCAGCTCAAGGCGCTGTGCCTGGTGCGGCCGATCGAACGGGCCAGCGTCTGGGCACGGGATGCCGCCAGGGCACGCCAGTTCGCCTCGGACATGAGCGGCGCGCTGGGCATTCCGGTCAGCGCCTGCAGCAGCGTCGACGAAGCGCTGGAAGGCGCCGACATCGCCATCACCACCACGCCCAGCCGCGAGCCGCTGATCCAGCGCCAGCACCTGCGCCCGGGCCTGCACATCACCGCCATGGGCTCGGACGCCGAGCACAAGAACGAGATCGCCGCCGACGCCCTGGCCGCGCTGGACGCCTACGTCGCCGACCGCCTCAGCCAGACCCGCGTGCTCGGCGAGCTGCACCACGCCATCGAGGCCGGCGCGCTCAGCGCCGAGGCCGATTTCGCCGAACTCGGCCAGGTCATCGCCGGCCAGCGCCCGGGCCGCCAGCGCGCGGAGGACGTCACCCTCTGCGACCTGACCGGCACCGGCGCCCAGGACACCGCCATCGCCGGGCTCGCCTACCAGCGGGCGCAGCGGATGGGCAAGGGATTCAATTTCCACAGCTAAGAACCGCCGGATAGACACCCTGTAGGAGCGGGCCATGCCCGCGACATCGCGACTGGTCGCGGGCATGGCCCGCTCCTACAAAAGACCCCCCGAGAGAGGATTTCCGCATGTCCGAAATCGTCGTCAACCTCCCCTTCAGCCGGGAGGAATATGCCCAGCGGATCGCCAAGGTCCGCGCCAGCATGCAGGAGCGCGGCATCGAGCTGCTGCTGGTCACCGATCCGTCGAACATGGCCTGGTTGACCGGCTACGACGGCTGGTCCTTCTACGTGCACCAGTGCGTGCTGCTGGCGCGGGAAGGCGAGCCGGTGTGGTTCGGCCGCGGCCAGGACGCCAACGGCGCGCGGCGCACCGTGTTCATGGCCCCGGACAATATCGTCGGCTACCCCGACCACTACGTGCAGTCCACCGAGCGCCACCCGATGGACTATCTGTCCCGCGAGGTCATCGCCGCGCGCGGCTGGGACCGCCTGAGCGTCGGCGTGGAGATGGACAACTACTACTTCAGCGCCGCCGCCTTCCGCTCGCTGCAGGCCAACCTGCCGTTCGCCAAATTCATCGACGCCACCGCGCTGGTGAACTGGCAGCGCGCCGTGAAGTCGCCGCGCGAGATCGAGTACATGCGCGTCGCCGCGCGCATCGTCGAGAAGATGCACGCGCAGATCGTCGAACGCATCGAACCGGGCATGCGCAAGAACGAGCTGGTCGCGGACATCTACAGCACCGGCATCCTCGGCGTGGACGGCCACGGCGGCGACTACCCGGCCATCGTCCCGCTGCTGCCCACCGGCGCCGACGCCAGCGCGCCGCACCTGACCTGGGACGACACGCCCTTCCAGCGCGGCGCCGGCACCTTCTTCGAGATCGCCGGCTGCTACAGGCGCTACCACTGCCCGCTGTCGCGCACCGTCTACCTCGGCAAGCCGCCGCAGCACTTCCTCGACGCCGAGAAGGCAGTGGTCGAAGGCATTTCCGCCGGCCTCGACGCCGCCAAGCCCGGCAACACCACCGGCGACATCGCCCGCGCCTTCTTCGGCGTGCTGGAGAAGTTCGGCATCCACAAGGACAGCCGCTGCGGCTACCCGATCGGTATCAGCTATCCGCCGGACTGGGGCGAACGCACCATGAGCCTGCGCCCGAGCGACAACAGCGTGCTCGAACCCGGCATGACCTTCCACTTCATGCCCGGCCTGTGGATGGACGACTGGGGGCTGGAGATCACCGAAAGCATCCTGATCACCGACACCGGCGTGCAGACCTTCTGCGACTACCCGCGCCAGCTGTTCGTGAAGGAGTGAGGCGATGACTCAGGCATTACGCGAAAACCCGATAAGCGCCAGCGTCGACTTCGACCGCGACGGCGTGCAGCACGGCCATCTCAAGCTGCCCTATTCGCGCGACGACTCGGCGTGGGGCGCGGTGATGATCCCGGTCTGCGTGGTGAAGAACGGCGACGGCCCGACCGCGCTGCTCACCGGCGGCAACCACGGCGACGAGTACGAAGGCCCGGTGGCGCTCAGCCGCCTGGCCCAGGAACTGCGCGCCGAGGACATCCGCGGCCGGGTGATCATCGTGCCGTTCATGAACACCCCGGCGTTCCTCGCCGGCAAGCGCACCTCGCCGATCGACGCCGGCAACCTCAACCGCAGCTTCCCCGGCCGCCCGGACGGCACGGTGACGCAGAAGATCGCCGACTACTTCCAGCGCACCCTGCTGCCGCTGGCGGACGTGGTGCTGGACATCCATTCCGGCGGCAAGACCCTCGACTTCCTGCCCTTCGCCGCCTGCCACGTGCTGCCGGACAAGGCCCGGCAGGAAGCCAGCGAGGCGCTGATGCGCGCCTTCGCCGCGCCCTACGCCATGCGCATGCTGGAACTGGACGCGGTGGGCATGTACGACACCGCGGCGGAGGAACAGGGCAAGCTGTTCGTCACCACCGAACTCGGTGGCGGCGGAACCAGCAGCGCGCGCAGCGTGGCCATCGCCAGCCGTGGCGTGCGCAATGTGCTGATCGCCGCCGGCATCCTCGGCGGCGAGATGGAACCGGGCCGCTCGGTGATGCTCGATATGCCTGATGGCGACTGCTTCGTCGCCAGCCAGCACAACGGCCTGCTGGAGATGTGCCGCGACCTCGGCGAGTACGTCGCCAAAGGGGATGTGGTGGCGCGGGTGCACGACGTGCTGCGCACCGGCAGCGCGCCGGTGGAGTACCGCGCGAAACGCAGCGGCATCCTCGCCGCGCGGCACTTCCCGGGGCTGGTGCAGAGCGGCGACACCCTGGCGGTGGTCGCCGAGGTCCTGGATTGAGAGCGTCACGCGTGGCGCGGGAGGCATGATGATCAAGCTCGACCGCTATGACCTGAAGATCCTGCGCATCCTCGCCAGCGATGGACGCATCACCAAGTCGAGCCTGGCCGAGGCGATCAACCTCTCGGTCAGCCCGGCCTGGGAGCGCGTGCGCAAGCTGGAGGAATCCGGCCTGATCAAGGGCTACCGCGCCCTGATCGACTGGCCGGCGCTGTTCCGCCAGCAGCAGGTGCTGGTGGAAATCACCCTGGCGCGCCACACCGCCCAGGACATGCGCCGCTTCGAACAGCGCCTGCGCGAGGCGCCGGAGGTGGGCTTCTGCTTCGCCACCGGCGGCGGGGTGGATTACATCGCGATGATCCAGGCGCGGGACATCGACCACTACCAGCGCTTCATCGACCAGCTGCTGGTGGATGATATGGGGATCGAGCGGTACTTCACCTATATCGTCACCAAGGTGATCAAGACGGCGGACGAGGCGGTGCCGGTGGAGGCGATGGAAGGGGCGTGAGCGGGCGCGGAGGCTTTTCGTAGGAGCGAGCTTGCTCGCGAACGAGTTTCCCGGCTGCATCGGTGCTGGGCGGGTTCGCGAGCAAGCTCGCTCCTACAGGTTGTTCCCCGTAGGGCGAATAACGCGAAGCGTTATCCGCCGGTTCCATCGTTCCTATGCTCCCGCGTCCGCCGTCCTACCAAAGCGCCAGGCTGTAGCTGACGATGAAGCGGTTCTCATCGATGTCGTTGCCGAAGTTCGAGCGCGCCGATGCATTGCGGAAATGCAGCTTCACCCCGCGCAGCGGACCGCTCTGCAGCACGTAGGCGATGTCGGTGTTGCGCTCCCACTCCTTGCCTTCGCCACCGATGTTCGGCGCATCGACGTTGTCGCCGTTCACGTAGCGGGTCATGAAGCTGAGCCCGGGTACGCCGAGGGCGGCGAAGTCGTAGTCGTAGCGCAGCTGCCAGGAGCGCTCGTCGGCGTTGCCGAAGTCGCCGATCTGCACCAGGTTGACCAGGTAGGGGTTGCTGCCGGCGAGATAGGCGTAGCCGGTGCGCCCGCTCAGGCGCTGGTAGTACGCGCCGAAGCGATGGGCGCGGTAGCTGTAGGTGAACATCGCGCCCAGGGCGCGGTTGTCGACCTGGCTGGCGCTGCCGTCGGCGCTGGAGTCCGCCCAGCGCAGGTCGGTGCGCAGCGACTGCTCCGGCGTCAGCGGCAGGTTGTAGCCCAGCGTCAGGACGTGCTGTTTGTAGATGTCTTCGAGCTTGCCGAAGGAATAGCCGGTGTTCAGCGCGCTGTTCCACTTGTAGTCGCCGCCGACGAAGTCGAAGCGGTCGGACGTCAGGCCCGGCGCGCCGCGGGCGATGCTCATGTCCTCGTTGTTGGAACCGTCGCGCTGGCGAACCTGCCAGAGCTGCCCGGCATCGAGGCTCAGGCCGTCCAGCTCGCGCGAGTTCAGCCAGGCGCCTTCGAAGGTCTGCGGCAACAGGCGGGTGTCGTTGATCACCACCAGCGGCGAGGTGGGCAGCTGGGTACCGACTTTCAGGGTGCTTTTCGACGCCCGCAGCTTCGCGGTCGCGCCGAGGTGGCTGTAGCTGTCGTCGGCGCGATGGCTCCCCGGGCTGCGTGGCAGAAGGCTGGTGCCGCCGCTGCGGTCGGGGCTGGAGTCGAGCTTCAGCCCCAGCAGGCCGAGGGCGTCCACGCCCACGCCCACCACGCCCTCGGTGTAGCCGGACTCTACGTTGAGGATGAACCCCTGGGCCCATTCCTCGGATTTGCTCTGCACGGCCCCGGGCTGGCGGAAATCGCGATTCATGTAGAAGTTGCGCATGCTCAGGCTGGCCTTGCTGTCGCCGATGAAGTCGGCGAAGGCCGGGGAGGACAGCGCAAGGCTGCCCAGCAGGAGGATGTGCGTGGAATGTCTTGCATTCATGTTCAGTTCTCTTGTCGCATTCGTGACTCGATCACCCGGCGCGCCGACGAGCCGCCCCGTCGGCGCCGCGGGAGCGGCGCCGGGGTGGTGGATGATGCACGCGGGGGTTGTGCCGGCCGCGTTACGGCCGCTTCGGCGCGAGCAGGTGCGCCGGCATGCAGGCGATCAACAGCACGCAGCTGACCAGGATGCATGCGCCGGTGGCGGATACGCCGAGGCTGAGGCTGCCGGTGGCGGTCTTGATCCAGCCCAGCACCGCGGCGCCGGCGAAGCCCCCGATCCCGGCGCCGATGCTGCTGATGAAGGCGATGCCCGCCGCCGCGCCATGGCTGCTCAGGTAGGTCGGTGGAATGGTCCAGAACATTGGAATCGCCGCGTAGATACCGGCCGCGACCAGGCACAGCATGGCGATGGTCAGCGGCAGGCCGATGCCGGGGATGGCGAGCACGAAGAGTGCGGCAGCGGCGGCCAGCGACGGCGCCACCAGATGCCAGCGGCGCTCCTGGAAACGGTCCGAGCTGCGGCCGACCAGGTACATGGTTACGGCCGCCAGCGCATACGGCAGCATCAGCAGAATGCCCACCTGCTTGAGGTTCTCGACGCCGGCGGCCCGGATCATCGACGGCGCCCACGCGGAGAACACTCCCGAGCCCAGGCAGATCCCGCTGTAGACCAGCGACAGCAGATAGACCCGCGGATCGCGCAGCGCGCCGAGCATGCTCGGGTGGCCGGTATCGGTCTTGCCGGCCTGGTCGTTGCGCAGGTCCTGGACGATCACCTCGCGCTCGGCCGGCGACAGCCATTTGGCCTTCTGCGGCGAATCGTCGAGCACCCAGAGCACCGCCAGGCCGAGCAGCACCGCCGGAATCGCCTCGATGATGAACAGCGCCTGCCAGCCGCGCAGACCGAACAGGCCCTCGGCCTCATGCATGATCCAGCCCGACATGAAGCCGCCGAGCATGCCGGCGAACACCACCGCCATCAGCAGCAGCGAACTGATCCGTCCGCGGCGGGCCGCCGGGAACCAGTAGCTGAGGTAGAGCACGATCCCGGGGAAGAACCCGGCCTCGGCGGCGCCCAGGACGAAGCGCGCGACGTACAGCTGCATGGGCGTGGTGACCAGGGCGGTCATCCCCGAGGCGATGCCCCAGATCAGCATGATGCGCATCAGCGTGGCGCGCGCGCCGATCTTCTGCAGGTACAGGTTGCTCGGCACCTCGAACAGCAGGTAGCCGATGTAGAACACGCCGGCACCCAGGCCGTACACCGCGTCGGAGAAACCCAGGTCCTGGGTGAACTGCAGCTTGGCGAAGCCGATGTTGGCGCGGTCGATGTAGTTGACGATGTAGCAGATGAGCAGGAACGGCAGCAGCCGCAGGGCGACCTTGCGGTACACCGCATCGGCGTTCACCTGGGCCTGTTCCGGAATTCTGGTCAGTACGGTCACGAGTCGATCCTTGGCTGGTAGAGTTGTTTTTGTTTACCTGCGTCATTCGGAACCCGGCCCGGCGGCCGAAGTGCCTACCCCCTTTCCTCGGCGATCACCTCCCTGTCGGTTGCGGCGCTCGGCTGCAGCCAGTGGGCGGGAACGCGCACCGGCAGGTCGAGCAGCATCTGGGCGAAGGACTTGCCCAGCGGATCGGAGCGCAGGCTGGATACCCCGCCTCCGTCCAGGGCGTTGTGCAGCAGGAAATTCATCGCGTGCAGGCCGGGCACGTCGAAGCGCTCGACTTCACCCTGAACTAGATGTGCGAACCACTCGCCGACCACCTCGGCGGTCAGCTGCTCGCGCAGGCACGCCAGCCACTCGGGGCGGCGGGCGATCACTGCGATGTTCTCGTCGTCGCCCTTGTCGCCGCTGCGCGCCACCGCGACCCGCAGCAGCGGCACGCTGATCCGCTCGCCCGGCTCGTCGACCGCACGCACCGGCGCCGGCTGCTGTCGAGTCGGCTCGGGCTCGCCGTCGGAGCCCAGCGCAGCCTCCACCGCCACGCATTCGCCATCCGCGCGATGCAGCGTCAGTTGCACCTCGGACTTGTCCAGGGTGAAGGGCAGCACGCGGATCAGCGACTGGATGTCGGCGCGCCCGGAGAAGGTGCTGCGCGTGCCGGCGGCCATCGAGGTGCCGGCCGAGGAGCATTCCTTCTGCAGGAAGCGCAGGGCTTTCGCCTCGGCATGGCGCACGGCGATGCGCAGCACCACTTCGCGGGTGGGCAGCCGGCGGGCATGGGCGCCGTACAGGCTCTCGCAGCCGAGCAGTTCGACGCGCGTCGCGCTGTAGTCGGCATGGCCGGCGGCGGCCATCATCCGCCGGGTGCGCGCCAGCAGCGCCTCGGCGGTGCGCCGGGCCTTGGCCGGCGCGTCGATGCCACGGATCGCCATCAGCTGCTGGAACTGGTAGCCGTCCTGCCAGGTGGCATTGCCCTTGTAGCGGTCGGTCGGCGGCAGGCCCCTGGCGCCACTGATGCGCACCGCCTGCGGGCCATGCCAGCGCGCCTGCACCGCGGTCAGGTCGCAGGTCACGTCGGGCATCAGGTAGCGCGACGGATCGCCGACCTCGTAGAGCAGCTGCTCGCTGACCGCCAGTGGGTCGATCAGCCCGCCGGTGCCGTCGGGTTTGCTCAGCACGCAGCTGCCGTCCTCGGCGCAGTCGATCAGCGGATAGCCGATGTTGTCCCAGCCTTCGACGCGCTCCCAGTCGGTGAACAGGCCGCCGGTGGCCTGCGCGCCACATTCGATGAGATGGCCGGCGAGGGTGGCGCCGGCCAGCCGGTCCCAGTCCCGCCACGACCAGCCGAACTCGTGGACCAGCGCGCCGCAGACCACCGCGCTGTCGACCACCCGGCCGGTGATGACGATATCCGCGCCGCTGGCCAGCGCATCGGCGATGCCGCGCGCGCCGATGTAGGCGCTCATCGATAGCAGCTGCGCGGGCAGCGCCGCCTCGCCGTCGAGACGCTGCAGGCTGTGGATGGCGCCGGCGCTCCAGGCGGGCAGCAGGTCGTCGCCGCTCACCACCGCCACCCGCGGCGCCAGTCCCTGGCGTTCGGCGACGCGCAGCACGGCGTCGCGGCAGGCCAGCGGGTTCAGGCCGCCAGCGTTGGCGATCAGCCGCACCTTGCGCTGCAGCAGCGTCGCCAGGTGCGGCTCGATCACCGCGCTGACGAAGTCCGTGGCATAACCCAGCGCCGGGTCCCTGGTCTGGGCGCGGGCGAGGATCGCCATGGTGGTTTCCGCCAGGTAGTCGTAGACCAGATAGTCCAGCCCCGGCACTTCCAGCAGTTGCGGCGTGGCGATGGCGGAGTCGCCCCAGAAGCCGCTGGCGCCGCCGATGCGTACGTGATTCGCAGGCTTGGCGATCATGCCGGCACCTCCTCGGCGAGAATCCGCGCCAGCGTCTGGCCAGTGCGGGTCTGGTCGCCTACCCGCAGCTCCAGTCCCTCGACTACGCCGGCGATGCGCGCGCACAGGCGGTGTTCCATCTTCATCGCCTCGATGACCATCAGCAGGTCGCCGGCGGCCACGCGCTCGCCGTTGCGCACGGCGACTTCGATCACCCGCGCCGACATTGGCGCGCTCAGCCGGCCGTCATCCCCGGCGCTGCTGCTGCGCGCCAGCGCGTCGGGGCGCTGAAGACGCCAGACCACGCCGGCGTGGGTCAGCAGCAGTGCGTCCGGCAGGTTCGCCACGCTCAGCGCCAGGCGCTCGCCATCCACCTCGCCGACGATGCGGCGCGCGATGCCGGGTGCCTCGCAGGACAGATGGCGGACCGCCAGGCGGCGCCCGTCCAGTTCGACCTCTGCCGCGTCCGGCCCGGCGACCAGGCGCACATCGAGCTCCGCATCGCCCAGGCGATAACGCAACCGCGCCGGCTGACCGCGCTGCAGGCCCGGCTCCGGCGCCGCCAGCTCGCTGGCCAGCGCCAGGGCCAGCAATGGCGCCGGCAGCGGCTTCGGCGCCACGCTGGGGAACTGTTCGGCGATGAAGCCGGTATGCGCGCGACCCGCGCGGAACAGCGGGTGGCGCAGGCAGTCGATGAGGAACGCCTGGTTGCTCGGCGTGCCCAGCAGCACGCACTGTTCGAGCCCGGCCGCGAGCTTGCGCACGGCCTCGGCGCGATCCGTGCCGTGGGCGACCAGCTTGGCGATCATCGAGTCGTAGTACGGGCTGATCTGTCCGCCGCTGCACAGCGCGTGATCGATGCGCAGATCGCCGCCGGGCGCCGGCGGCTGCCACGCCAGCACCGGGCCGGACTGCGGCAGGAAGCCGGATTCCGGCGCCTCGGCGCACAGGCGCACCTCGATGGCGTGGCCGTGGAAGCGCACGTCCTCCTGGGTGAAGCCCAGTGCCTCGCCGGCGGCGATGCGCAGCTGCCACTCCACCAGGTCCAGCCCGGTGACCGCTTCGGTCACCGCGTGTTCGACCTGCAGGCGGGTGTTCATCTCCATGAAGTAGAACGCGCCGCTCTCGTCGAGGAGGAATTCCAGGGTGCCGGCGCCGACATAGCCGATGCTGCGCGCCGCAGCCACGGCGGTGGCCGCCATGCGCTCGCGCAGCGCGGCGTCGACCGCGGGCGACGGCGTTTCCTCGATGACTTTCTGATGCCGGCGCTGCACCGAGCAGTCGCGCTCGCCCAGGTGCACGACGTTGCCGTGGCTGTCGGCGAGGATCTGCAGTTCGATGTGCCGCGGGCGGATCACCGCGCGTTCGAGCAACAGCTCGCCACAGCCGAACGCCGCCTGTGCCTCGGAACGCGCGGAAGCGAGCGCGGCCGGCAGCTCGGCGGCCTGATGGACGATGCGCATGCCGCGTCCGCCGCCGCCGGCAGCGGCCTTGACCATCAGCGGATAGCCGACCTGATCGGCTGCCGCGATGAAGTCGCCGTCGCTGGCGCCCTCGCCACGAAAACCGGGGACGGTCGGCACGTCGCTGGCTTCCATCAGGTCCTTGGCGCGCGCCTTGTTGCCCATCGCCTCGATGACCCGGGCCGGCGGGCCGACGAAGACCAGCCCGGCCTGTTCGACGCGCGCCGCGAATCCGGCGTTCTCCGAGAGGAAGCCGTAGCCGGGGTGGATCGCCTGCGCGCCGCTGCGCTCGGCGGCGGCGAGGATGGCGTCGATGTTCAGGTAGGAATCACGGGCCGGCGCGGCGCCGATGTACAGCGCCTGGTCCGCGGCGCGCACGTGCAGGGCGTCGCGGTCGGCGTCGGAGTACACCGCCACCGTGCGCAGGCCCAGGCGGCGCGCCGAACAGATGACGCGCAGGGCGATCTCGCCGCGGTTGGCCACCAGCAGGGTGTCGAAAGGTCGGGTGATCATGGGCGTTCCTCTTCGTTCGCCGGGACCGGCAGCGCGGCCACATCCGCCGCGGTCAGGCCGCTCTGCCAGCGGGCGGCGCGCTTGTCGCGAAACGCGGCGATGCCTTCGCCGCCTTCATCGTTCATGCACAGGGAGAAACAGCGCGCCGCCGCGTCGAGCCACAGGCCGCGCTGGCGGATGGCCTCGTCGTCGCGCAGCAGGCGCTTGAAGCGCTGGTTGGCGCGGGGCGCGCAGCGGCCGATGGCGCTCAGCAGCGCGGCGAGGCCGGCATCCAGCGCTTCCTTCGTGTCGAACAGCTCATCGACCAGGCCGAGATCCTGGGCGACGCGGCCGTCGAAGCGCCGCCCCGCCAGCGTCAGGCGCCGCAGCGTGGCGACGCCCAGGCGTTCGAGCAGGAACGGCGCGATCTGCGCGGGAACGATCCCCAGGCTGGTTTCGCTGAGGGAGAACTTCGCCTCGCTGTGCGCCAGCACGAAGTCGCAGCTGCCGGCCAGCCCGAGGCCGCCGCCGATGGCCGCGCCTTCGACCACCGCGACAGTGGGCACGTCGAGTGCACTCAGGCGTTCGAGGAAGCGGCCGAATTCGCGATTGCGCAGGGCCACCGGATCGTCGTCTCCCCCAGTGCTGGAGGCCAGGCGCTCGGCGAAGTTGCCGATGTTGCCGCCGGCGCTGAACATGCCCTGCGCACCGCGCAGCACGATGGCCCGCGCGCCTTCCTCCTGCGCCCTGGCGAGCGCGGCGTCGAGGGCCTGGACCATCTCCGGCGACAACGCGTTGCGGCTGGCGTGTGCGTCGAGCAGCAGGACGTGGAAGCCCTCGCGGACGTGGTGAAGAACCTGGCTCATCGGCTCATCAACCCCATCTGCTTGGCGATCACCTGCAGCATCACCTCGTCGGCGCCGCCGCCGATGGAGCCCAGGCGGTAGTCGCGATAGGCGCGCGACACCGGGTTGTCCCAGGTGTAGCCCATGCCGCCCTGGAACTGCATGCACCAGTCGGCCACCTCGCGCGACAGCCGGCCGGCCTTGAGCTTGGCCATGGACGCCAGCTCGACCACGTCCTCGCCGTCGATGTAGGCCTGGGTCGCCGCATAGGTCAGCGCGCGCAGCGCCTCGACCTCGGTCTTCAGCTCGGCCAGCTTGTACTGGATGAACTGGTTGTCCAGCAGCGGCTTGCCGAAGGCCACGCGCTGGCGCAGATACTCGGCGGTGTCCTCGATCAGGCTGGTGATCGACAGCCGGCGGGCGGCGCCATTCAGGCGTTCCTCCTGGAACTGGCGCATCTGGTAGAAGAAGCCCTTGCCTTCCTCGCCGACCCGGTTGCGCTGCGGCACCCGCACTTCGTCGAAGAAGATCTGCGCGGTGTCGGACGACCACATGCCGAACTTCCTGATCTTCTGCACGCTGATGCCCGGGCGCAGCTTGCCGTTCTCGCGCAGCGGCACGATGACGATCGACTTGTTGCGGTGGCCGGTGCCTTCCGAGGTGTTGCACAGCAGGCAGATCCAGTCGGCCTGGGTGCCGTTGGTGATCCACATCTTGCTGCCGCTGATGACGTAGTCGTCGCCATCCTTGCGTGCGTAGGTCTTGAGCGAGGCCACGTCGGAGCCGGCGCCGGTCTCGGAAACGCCGATGGCGGCGACCATGTCGCCGGCGATGGCCGGGGCCAGGTAATCGCGGCGCAGGTCATCGGAGCCGAACGCGGCCAGCGCCGGGGTCGCCATGTCGCACTGCACGCCGATGCCCATGCCGACGCCCTGGGACTTCATGTAGCCGAGTGCTTCGCCCACGGCCAGCGAGTAGGAGAAGTCGAGGCCGAGGCCGCCGTATTCCACCGGCTTGCTGACCCCCAGCAGGCCAAGGTTGCCGAGCTTCTTGAACAGCTCGTGGGCCGGGAAGATTTCCGCCGCTTCCCACTCGTCGGCATGGGGGTCGATCTCTTCGGCGACGAAGCGGCGGACGGTGGCCATGATCTTGCGATGTTCTTCGGTGTACAGCATGGGCAGGTTCTCCTGATTGGGATTGGCCGCGGCTCAGAAGCGCGCGACGCCGAACTGGATGGGGCGGACCGGCGTGCGCTCGGCGTGAAGGCAGATGGACAGAGCCATGGCGAGTACCGCGCGGGTGTCGCGCGGATCGATCACGCCGTCGTCGAGCAGCAGCCCGCTGGTGACGAAGGCGCTGGCCTGGCGCTCGAAATTGGCGACGATCTCCGCGTTCTGCCGCGCCAGGCGTTCCTCGTCGACGGCCACGCCTTTGCGCTCGGCCTGGGCGCGGGCGACGATCTCCAGGGTGGTGGCGGCCTGTTCGCCGCCCATCACCGCGGTGCGCGCGTTGGGCCAGGAGAAGCAGAAGCGCGGCTGGAAGCCGCGGCCGCACATGCCGTAGTTGCCGGCGCCGTAGGAGGCGCCGCAGTACAGGGTGATGCGCGGAACCGGCGCGTTGGCGATGGCCTGGATCAGCTTGGCGCCGTGCTTGATCATCCCGGCCTCCTCGGAAGCGCGGCCGACGATGAAGCCGGTGGTGTTCTGCAGGAACAGCAGCGGCGTGGCCGACTGCACGCAGAGCTGGATGAACTGCGCCGCCTTGGCCGCGCCCTGCGGATCGATGGGGCCGTTGTTGCTGATGAAGCCGACCGCCATGCCGTCGATCCGGCCGCGCCCGCAGAGGGTGCCGGGACCGTGGTCGGTCTTGAATTCCATGAACGCCGAGTCGTCCGCCAGGCGCGCGATCACTTCGCGCATGTCCACCGGCGTGCGGGTCTGCGCCGGCATCAGCGCCAGCAGGTCCTCGGCCGGATAGCGCGGCGGCAGGACCGGCGCGGAAGGCTTCCGCGGCTTGTCCCAGTCCAGTCCGGCGACGATTTCGCGGGCGATGGCCAGCGCCTGGGCGTCGTTCTCGGCGGTGTACTCGGCCAGCCCGGAGACGCAGGCGTGCATCCGCGCGCCACCCAGTTCCTCCTCGCTGGCGATTTCGCCGGTGGCGGCCTTGAGCAGCGGCGGGCCGGCGAGGAAGGCGCGGGCGCGGCCCTCGACCATCACCACGTAGTCGGACAGTCCCGGCAGGTAGGCGCCGCCGGCGGTGGACGAGCCGTGCACCACGGTGACGATCGGCAGGCCGGCGGCGGACAGCCGGGCGAGGTTGTAGAACATGCCGCCGCCGCGGATGAACTTGTCGACCTTGTACTTGCGCAGGTTCGACCCGCCGCTCTCCACCAGCATCACCAGCGGCAGGCGGTTCTCCAGGGCGATCTCCTGGCAGCGCATCAGCTTCTGGTTGCCGGGCTCGGTCATCGCCCCGGCGTCGATCCCAGAATCGTTGACCACCACCATGCAGCGCACGCCGCTGACGAAGCCGATGCCGGCGATCTGGCTGCCGCCGGGGATCGAGGTGTCCGGATCGGGATCGTCCACGCAGTAGCCGGCCAGGTTGGCCAGCGGCAGGAAGGCTGCGCCCGGGTCCAGCAGATGGGCCAGCCGCTCGCGCGGCAGCAGCGCCCCGCGTTTGGCGAAGGTGGCCTCGGCGCGCGCCGAGGCCTGGGCGGCCCGGGCGTCGAGGTCATGCAGGCGCTGCACCGCGGCGAGCATGCTGGCGCGGCGTTCCGCGATGGCGGGATCGGTGGGGTCGAAGCGGGTTTCGATAGGACGCATAAGCATTGTTCTCGGCAAATCCAGGGTGAGCGAGGGCGTCACCGGACCTGCGGCCGGCGAGCCAGAACGAAACGGTGGAGGCTGAAGCGCTAGATCACCTGGCGCTCGCGCAAGCGGTCGATGCGCTCGGCGGAAGCGCCGAGCAGGTCGCGCAGTACGTCTCTGGTGTCCGCGCCCAGCAGCGGCGGCGCACGGTGCTCGACCGGCGAGGCGGAAAGATTCAGCGGGCTCCTGAGCATCGGGATTTCGCCGCCGCGGCCATGGGGCACGCTGAGCTGCAGGCCGCGATGACGCACCTGGGGATCGGCGAACACACCGGCGAAGTCGTTGACCGTGCCGCACGGCACGCCCACGGCGGCGAGGCGCTCCATCCAGTCGCCGGTGTCGCGCGCCAGCAGGGCCGGCGCCAACGCCGCGTACATCGCCGAACGGTTGCGCACCCGCTCGTAGTTGCTGGCGAAGCGCGGGTCGGCGGCCAGTTCGTTCAGGCCGATGGCGTCGAGCAGGGCGCTGAACTGGCCGTTGTTGCCCACCGCGAGGATCAGCCGGCCGTCCCGCGTGGCGTAGATTTCCGAGGGCGCGGCCACCGGATTGGCGTTGCCGATGCGCGCCGGCAGCTTGCCGGTGAGCAGGTAGCCAAGGGCCAGGTGGCCATTCAGCGCCACCGCCGAGTCGAGCATCGCGGCATCGATGAACTGGCCCTCGCCGGTCTGGCCGCGCTGGATCAGCGCGCCGAGGATGGAAATGCTGGCGTACAGGCCGGTGACGATGTCGGTGATCGGGATGGCGGTGCGCATCGGCCCGGCGCCCGGCTCGCCATCGGGGTGGCCGCAGGTGCTCATCAGGCCGGACAGGCCCTGCAGGATGAAGTCATAGGCCGGGCGGGCGGCGTACGGACCATCGCTGCCGAAACCGGTGACCGAGCAGTAGATCAGCCGCGGAAAACGGGCGCGCATGCTCGCCGCGTCGAGCCCGTAGCGGGCCAGCGAGCCGACCTTGTAGTTCTCCACCAGCACATCGCACTGTTCGGCGAGCTGATGGATCAGCGCCTGGCCTTCGGGCTGGGAGATGTCGATGGTCACCGAGCGCTTGCCACGATTGCAGGCCAGGTAGAAGGCCGAGTCGTTGCTGTCCGAACCATCGGCATTCTTGACGAAGGGTCCCATGCGCCGGGTGTCGTCGCCTTCGCCCGGCCGTTCGATCTTGATCACTTCGGCGCCGAGGTCGGCCAGCACCTGCGTCGCCCACGGCCCGGCGACGACGCGCGTCAGGTCGAGAACACGTACTCCGGATAGAACGCCCATATCGCGGCTCCCAATGGTCTTGTTGTTATCGATTGGAATGACCCGATACTAACCACCTCGATGCGCTTCGATGTTCGCTTTTGATTAAGGGGGGGTTGCCGGGGGGGAAATGACAACCAGCGACGGTGACGCAGTAGACTGGCCACGGTCTCCTCCGCACGTCAGGGACAGGAATTCGCATGCACTTCGATCTATTCGACCTCCAGCTCTTCGTTCACATCGCCGACGAAGCCAGCCTCACCAAGGGTGCGGAAAACAGTTGCATTTCGCTTCCCGCGGCCAGCCGGCGCGTCAAGCAACTGGAGAGCAACATCGGCACCCAGCTGCTGCACCGCGGCGCCACCGGCGTCACCCCGACCGCCGCGGGCCAGGCGCTGCTGCAACACGCGCGCCGGGTGCTGCAGCAGCTGGAACACCTCAAGTGCGATCTGCACGACTACGCCGAGGGCATCAAGGGCAATATCCGCGTCCAGGCCAACACCACCTCGCTGGCCGGACACCTGCCGCAGGCGCTGGGCGAGTTCCTCTCGCTGTACCCGCAGGCCAGGATCGACCTGCGCGAGCGCGCCAGCCGGGAAGTCGTCGCCGCCGTGCTCGATGGCGAGGCGGACATCGGCTTCATCGCCGGGGAGATCGATATCGGCGGCCTGGAAGTCCATCCCTACGGCGATGACGAACTGGTGCTGGTGACCAGCCCCGGCCATCGCTTCGCCGAGCGGGAGCGCATCTCGTTCACCGAGACCCTGGACGAGCAGCACATCTGCCTGCATGAAGGCACGGCGCTCTCGCATTTCCTGCCGCGCGTCGCCCAGGCCATGGGGCACGACATGAGCTTCTACGTGCAGGTCGGCAGTTTCGAGTCGGCATGCCGGCTGATCGAGGCGGGGGTCGGCATCGGCGTCGTGCCGCGTTCCTCCGCCGAGCGCCATGCCCGGACCATGCGCCTGCACATTCTCAAGTTCAACGATCGCTGGGCACTGCGCAAGGCCAAGATGGTGGTGCGCGAATACGCGAGCCTTCCGCGCATCAGCCAGGAGCTGGTACGCCACCTGGTGAGCCAGAGTCCGTCGGCCAGCGTGCTGCCGGGGCGGCCCTATCGGCGGCTGCACGTCTGAGTCCGTTACTGGCGCGAGCTTTGCCCGACGGGCGGGGTTCTTCGTAGGAGCGAGCTTGCCTCGCGAACCCGCCCAGCACCGATGACCGCCGGGAAATTCGTTCGCGAGCAAGCTCGCTCCTACAAGGCCGGACACGCCCTGCACAAAAAACAGCCAGAAAACCTGACTCCGAAGTCCGTATCCGCTAGAATGCGCGCCGCTCGGCATTCCGCCGGCATGGGTTCCCTCACCCCATTCGCGTAAAAAGGACATCGCATGTCAGCCCTTTCCCCGGCGGCACGGCGCGGCGCTCTGGCCGGCCTGATCGCCTTCCACATCCTCATCATCATCGCCAGCAACTACCTGGTGCAGCTGCCCATGACCCTGTTCGGCTGGCAGACCACCTGGGGTGCGTTCAGCTTCCCGTTCATCTTCCTCGCCACCGACCTCACCGTGCGCCTGCTCGGCAAGGGCCCGGCGCGGCAGGTGATCGCGCGGGTGATGCTGCCGGCGCTGGCGGTGTCCTACGTGGTCTCGGTGCTGTTCCAGGAAGGCGCGTTCCGCGGCGCCGGTGCGCTGCTGGAGTTCAACACCTTCGTCGCGCGCATATCGCTGGCGAGCTTCCTCGCCTACGTGCTCGGGCAGGTCCTCGACATCCAGGTCTTCGACCGCCTGCGCAAGCTCAGCCGCTGGTGGATCGCCCCGGTGCTGTCGACCATCGCCGGCAACCTGCTGGACACCTTCGCCTTCTTCTCCATCGCCTTCTGGCGCAGCGACAACGCCTTCATGGCGCAGCACTGGGTGGAGATCGCCACCGTCGATTACGGCGTCAAGCTGGCGGTCAGCCTGATCCTCTTCGTGCCGCTCTACGGCGTGCTGCTCAACGCCATCCTGCGGCGCCTGACGCAGCGTTCCGCCTACGCTTGATCCCTCCCGCAAAAACCTCCGGTCGGCGGCCCATCTGCGAAAAGATTTGCCGCCGCCGCCCCCTGCTTAGGAAAAAACCGCGGCGCCGCTCCCCCTAGCATGGTCTCCAAGCCACCCGCTACGGAGACGCCGCCATGTCCTACGCCCACCCCCTGCTGTTCAAGTCGCTGTGCTACGTGAACGGCCACTGGCTGCACAGCGCCAGCGGCGCCAGCATCGCCGTGCAGAATCCCGCCACCCGCGAAGCCATCGGCCACGTACCGCTGCTGGAGCGCGAGCAGATCGTCGCCGCGGTGGATGCCGCCCACGCCGCCTTCCCGGCCTGGCGCCAGCGCAGCCTCGACGAGCGCGCTGCCATCCTGCGCCGCTGGGGCGAGCTGATCCTGCAGCATCGCGAGGACCTGGCGCAGATTCTTTCTCTCGAACAGGGCAAGCCGCTGTTCGAGGCGCGCGGCGAGATCGACTACGCGGCCAGCTTCATCCCCTGGTTCGCCGAACAGGCGCGGCGCCTGGACGGGCGCAACATTCCCAGCCATATCCCCGGCGCGCACCTGGGCACCGTGGTCGAGCCGGTCGGTGTTGCCGCGCTGCTGACGCCGTGGAACTTCCCCTCGGCGATGATCACCCGCAAGGCCGCCGCCGCCCTGGCCGCCGGTTGCAGCGTGGTGGTCAAGCCGGCCCACGAGACGCCCTACTCCGCCTTCGCCCTGGCGCAACTGGCCGAGGAAGCCGGCTTCCCCGCCGGGGTGTTCAACGTGGTCCTCGGCGAGCCGCAGATGGCCATGGAAACCCTGGTCGGCGACAGCCGCGTGCGCGCCGTGAGCTTCACCGGCTCGACCCGCGTCGGCAAGCTGGTGCTGCAGGTCGCCGCCCAGGACGTGAAGAAGGTGGCGCTGGAACTGGGCGGCAACGCGCCCTTCATCGTGCTCGCCGATGCCGATCTGGACCACGCGGTGAAGTTCGCCATCGACGCCAAGTTCCAGACCTCCGGGCAGGACTGCTGCGCGGCCAACCGCATCCTGGTCCAGCGCGAACTCTACGAACCCTTCCTGCAGCGCTTCGCCCGCGCCGTGCGCGAACTGCGCGTCGGCCCGGCCAGCGATGAGCGCAGCCAGATCGGCCCGCTGATGCACCAGGGCGCCTTCGACGTGACCTGCGCGCGGGTCGGCGAGGCCATCGACAGCGGCGCCCGGCTGCTCGCCGGCGGTGAACCCCATGCCCTCGGCGGCTGGTTCTACCAGCCCACCGTGCTGGCCGACGTGACGCCCCGGATGCGTATCTGGCGCGAGGAAAACTTCGCTCCCATCGCCGGCGTGACGCCCTTCGATTCCATCGAGGAAATCGTCGCGCTGGCCAACGACAGCGAATACGGACTGGCCGCCTACATTTGTGGGCAGCGCCTCGACCAGGTGTGGCCGCTGATGCGCCGCCTGGAGTTCGCCATGGTTGCGGTGAACGGCGCCAGGTTCACCGGCCACCCCATTCCCTTCGGCGGCATGAAGGCTTCGGGCCTGGGCCGCGAGGGTAGCGGCGAGGGTTTCGAACCCTTCGTCGAGACCAAGTACTTCTGCCTGCACCACGGCGCCATCTAACCGCGAGGAACATGCCATGAGCGACTACGCCAAACTCTTCGAACAGGACCGCGCGCACTTCATGCACCCGTCCACCCACGCCCACGACCACGCCAGCGGCGCGCTGGCCGGGCGGATCATCACCGGCGCCTCCGGCGTGCGCATCCGCGACCACCAGGGCCGCGAGCTGCTCGACGCCTTCGCCGGGCTGTACTGCGTGAACATCGGCTACGGCCGCACCGAGGTCGCCGAGGCGATCTACGAGCAGGCCAAGCAGCTGGCCTACTACCACACCTACGTCGGCCACTCCTCCGAGGCGATCATCGAGCTGTCCAGCCGGATCATCCAGGACTGGGCGCCGGCCGGGATGAAGAAGGTCTACTACGGCATGTCCGGCTCGGACGCCAACGAGACCCAGATCAAGCTGGTGCGCTACTACAACAACGTGCTCGGCCGTCCGCAGAAGAAAAAGATCATCTCGCGCCAGCGCGGCTACCACGGCTCGGGCCTGGTCACCGGCAGCCTGACCGGCCTGGCGAGCTTCCACCAGCACTTCGACCTGCCGGTGGAAGGCGTGAAGCACACCCTCTGCCCGCACTTCTACAAGGCGCCGGCGGGCATGGATGAAGCGGCCTTCGTGCGCCATTGCGCCGACGAGCTGGAGAAACTGATCCTCGCCGAAGGCCCGGACACCGTGGCCGCCTTCATCGGCGAACCGGTGATGGGCACCGGCGGCATCATCGTCCCGCCCCAGGGCTACTGGGAGGCGATCCAGGCGGTGCTGGCGAAGTACGACGTGCTGCTGATCGCCGACGAGGTGGTCTGCGCCTTCGGCCGCGTCGGCGACAGGATGGGCAGCCAGCGCTACGGCCTCAAGCCCGACCTGATCACCACCGCCAAGGGCCTGACCAGCGCCTACGCGCCGCTGTCCGCGGTGATCGTCGGCGAGAAGGTATGGGACGTGATCGACAGCGCCTCGACCCGCGAAGGCGCCATGGGCCATGGCTGGACCTATTCCGGCCACCCGATCTGCGCCGCCGCCGCGCTGGCCAACCTGGACATCCTCGAACGCGAGAACATCACCGCCAACGCCGGCGAAGTCGGCGCCTACCTCAACCAGCAGCTGCGCCAGACCTTCGAGGGCCATCCGCTGGTGGGCGAAGTGCGCGGCGACGGCATGCTCGCGGCGCTGGAGTTCATGGCCGACAAGGACGCGCGCACACCGTTCGACCCGGCGCTGAAGGTCGGCCCGAAGGTTTCTGCGGCCTGCCTGGAACGCGGCATGATCGCCCGCGCCATGCCCCACGGCGACATCCTCGGCTTCGCTCCACCGCTGGTGCTGACCCGCGCGGAAGCGGACGAGATCGTGTCGATCGCCAGGGCGGCGGTGGATGCGGTGGCGGCGGAGGTGCTCTGAGGGAGAGGCGCCGGGTTTGCCCTCACCCTAACCCTGGCTGCGCGCCCCGCTCCTGAGGGAGAGGGGACTGTTTGGCTTGAGGCGGAGCAGCGTGCCTCCCGGCAACGCCGTACAACGCCCTCTCCCTCCGGGAGAGGGCGGGGGTGAGGGGATCAGCCTGCACCGACGCCAACCGTAGGGTGGAAAACGCGAAGCGTTTTCCACCATGCCGCCTCCCGAAAGGTGGACGTAAAAAGCCACGTCCACCCTACGCTTCAGCCCCTGCCCTTCTCCAGCTTGCGCAGAAACACCGTCATCTCCTTCTCCGCCTGCTTGTCTCCATGCGCCTGCGCCGCGGCGATGCCGTCGGTCCAGGCCTGGCGGGCGCCGTCGGGGTCGCCGCTGGCCTGCAACGCCTTGCCCAGCAGCTTCCAGGCGGCGGAATACTTCGGGTCCTGCTCCACGCAGCGGCGCAGGTGCTCCACCGCGCGCGGTGCATCGCCGGCATCCAGGTAACCCTTGCCCAGACCGAAGCGCAGCAGCGGGTTGTCCACGCCCTTGGCGAGCATCTTTTCCAGACCTTCGAGCATATCCAGTCCTCTCTAGAAGAACGTCAATCCCGCCTGGAACAGCTTCTCCACATCGCGGATGCGGCGCTTGTCGACCACGAACAGGATCACGTGGTCGCCCGCCTCGACCACCGTCTCGCTGTGCGCGATCAGCACGTCGTCACCGCGGATCACCGCGCCGATGGTGGTGCCCGGCGGCAGGTTGACGTCGCTGAGCGGGCGGCCGATGACCTTGCTGGAGCGGGCGTCGCCATGGGCGATCACCTCGATGGCCTCCGCCGCGCCGCGGCGCAGCGAGTGCACGCTTTCCACGTCGCCGCGGCGCACGTGGGTCAGCAGGGTGCCGATGGTGGCGAGCTGCGGGCTGATGGCGATGTCGATGGTGCTGTCCTGCACCAGGTCGACGTAGGCGGGGTTGTTGATCAGGGTCATCACCTTGCGCGCGCCGAGCCGCTTGGCCAGCAGCGAGGACATGATGTTCGCCTCGTCGTCGTTGGTCAGGGCGAGGAACAGGTCGGCGTCGCCGATGTTCTCTTCCAGCAGCAGGTCGCGGTCGGAAGCGCTGCCCTGGAGGACGATGGCGCTGTCCAGGGTTTCCGAGAGATGCCGGCAGCGTCCCGGATTGTGCTCGATGATCTTCACCTGGTAGCGGCTCTCGATGGCCTCGGCCAGGCGTTCGCCGATGTTGCCGCCGCCGGCGATGATGATCCGCTTGTAGCTGACCTCGGCCTGGCGCATCTCGGCCATCACCGCGCGGATGTGGGCCTTGGCGGCGATGAAGAAGACCTCGTCGTCGGCCTCTATCAGGGTGTCGCCCTTGGGGATGATCGGCCGGTCGCGCCGGTAGATCGCCGCCACGCGGGTGTCGGCGTTGGGCATGTGCTCGCGGATCTGCCGCAGTTCCTGGCCCACCAGCGGGCCGCCGTAGTAGGCGCGGATGCCCACCAGCTGGGCCTTGCCCTCGGCGAAGTCGATCACCTGCAGCGAGCCGGGGTATTCGATCAGGCGCTTGATGTAGTTGGTGACCACCTGTTCCGGGCTGATCAGCACGTCCACCGGGATGGCCTCGTTGTCGAACAGGCCGGCACGGGTCAGGTAGGCCGCCTCGCGCACCCGGGCGATGCGCGTCGGCGTGTTGAACAGGGTGTAGGCGACCTGGCAGGCGACCATGTTCACTTCGTCGCTGTTGGTCACCGCCACCAGCATGTCGGCATCGTCGGCGCCGGCCTGGCGCAGCACCGTGGGGTAGGACGCCTTGCCGTGCACGGTGCGGATGTCCAGGCGGTCGCCGAGGTCGCGCAGGCGCTCGCCGTCGGTGTCGACCACGGTGATGTCGTTGGCTTCGCTGGCGAGGTGCTCGGCCAGTGTGCCGCCGACCTGGCCGGCACCGAGGATGATGATTTTCATGGAAGCGCGGGTTTCCCGATTCAGGCTGGTGCCGACAATTATCGCGCGGCGAATTCAGCGTGCAGAAATCTTGATCAATTTCGCGTAATAGAAACCGTCGTGTCCGCCGTCCTGCGGCAGCAGCTGGCGCCCGTGCGGCTGCTTCAGGCCCCAGGGGCCGGCCAGGTCCAGCTCGCGCGCGCCCGGGGTGCGGGCGAGGAAGGCGTCGATGCTGCCGGTGTTTTCCTGTGGCATCACCGAGCAGGTCGCGTAGACCAGCACGCCGCCGACTTCCAGGACCGGCCACAGCGCGTCGAGCAGCTCGCCCTGCAGTTGCGCCAGCGCGGCGATGTCCTCGGTGGTGCGGGTCAGCTTGATGTCCGGATGGCGGCGGATCACCCCGGTGGCCGAGCACGGCGCGTCGAGCAGGATGCGCTGGAACGGCTTGCCGTCCCACCAGGCGGCGGTGTCGCGGCCGTCGGCGGCGATCAGCTGGGCATCCAGCTTCAGCCGTTCGAGGTTCTCGCGCACGCGCACCAGGCGCGATTCCTCCAGGTCGACGCCGACCACGCCGGCCAGCGCCGGTTCGGCTTCCAGCAGGTGGCAGGTCTTGCCGCCGGGGGCGCAGCAGGCGTCCAGCACGCGCTGGCCGGGGGCCAGTTCGAACAGGTCGGCGGCCAGTTGCGCGGCCTCGTCCTGCACGCTGACGCGGCCTTCGGCGAAGCCCGGCAGCTCATGCACATCGCAGGGTTTTTCCAGCTGGATGCCGTCGCGGCTGAACTCGCAGGGCTGCGCCTCGATGCCGGCGGCGCGCAGTTCTTGCAGATAGGCGTCGCGGCTGCCATGGCGGCGGTTGACCCGCAAGGTCATCGGCGGATGCGCGTTGTTCGCCGCGCAGAGCGCTTCGAACTGCTCCGGCCAGGCCTGTTTCAGCGCCTTCTGCAGCCAGCGCGGATGGGCCAGGCGCGCCGCCGGGTCGCGGTCGAGGTCGGCCAGCAGCACTTCGCCCTCGCGCTGGGCGCGGCGCAGCACGGCGTTGAGCAGGCCCTTGGCCCAGCCCTTCTTCAATTTGTCGGCGCAGCCCACGGTCTCGCCGATGGCGGCGTGCGGCGGGATGCGCGTGTAGAGCAGCTGGTACAGGCCGACCAGCAGCAGCGCCTCGACGTCGCGGTCGCCGGCCTTGAACGGCTTCTGCAGCAGGCGCGCGGCGAGGGCGGACAGACGCGGCTGCCAGCGCGCGGCGCCGAACGCCAGCTCCTGGGTCAGGCCGCGGTCGCGCGGCGCCACCTGGTCCAGCTGCGCCGGCAGCGAGCTGCCCAGCGAAGCGCGGCCGGCGAGCACGGCGGCCAGGGCGCGGGCGGCGGCGAGGCGGGGGCTGATGCTCATTGGCCGAGCACCTGGCCGGCGGCGAACTGCTCGCGACGGCTGTTGAACAGGTCGGCGAAGGCCAGCGGCTTGCCGCCCGGCAGTTGCAGGCGGGTCAGGCGCAGTACGCCCTCGCCGCAGGCGACCAGCAGGCCGTCACGGCTGGCGTCGAGGATTTTCCCAGGCTCGCCACGGCCCTCGGCCAGTTGCGCGCCCCAGACCTTCAGCGGCTCGCCGTTCAGCGTGGTGTGGCAGGTCGGCCAGGGATCGAAGGCGCGCACCAGGCGCTCCAGCTCGACGGCCGGACGCGACCAGTCGATGCGCGCCTCGTCCTTGTTCAGCTTGTGCGCGTAGGTGGCGAGGCCGTCGTCCTGCACTTCGCCTTTCAGCGTGCCGGCGGCGAGGCCGGCGATGGCTTCCACCACCGCCGGCGGGCCGAGCCGGGCGAGGCGGTCGTGCAGGCTGCCGCCGGTGTCTTCGGCGGCGATCGGCGTGGTCACCTTGAGCAGCATCGGGCCGGTGTCGAGGCCGGCTTCCATCTGCATCACGGTGACGCCACTTTCCGCGTCGCCCGCCTCCACCGCGCGCTGGATCGGCGCCGCGCCGCGCCAGCGCGGCAGCAGCGAGGCGTGGCTGTTGATGCAGCCGAGGCGCGGGATGTCGAGCACCGCCTGCGGCAGGATCAGGCCATAGGCGACCACCACCATCAGGTCCGGCGCCAGCGCGGCCAGTTCCGCCTGGGCGGCGGGATCGCGCAGGGTCGGCGGCTGCAGCACCGGCAGGTTGTGTTCCACGGCGAGCTTCTTCACCGGGCTGGGCATCAGCTTCTGCCCGCGGCCGGCCGGGCGGTCCGGCTGGGTGTAGACGGCGGCGATCTGGTGCGGGGTGTCGAGCAGGGCTTTCAGGTGCTCGGCGGCGAATTCCGGGGTTCCGGCGAAGACGATGCGCAGTGCTTGGCTCATGCGGGGCTCGCTGAAAAGAAAAAAGGCTTGCCGGAGCAAGCCTTTGGGAGAGGTTCAGGCGCGTTGGCGATGCTGCTTTTCCAGCTTCTTCTTGATCCGGTCGCGCTTGAGGGTGGACAGGTAGTCGACGAACAGCTTGCCGTTGAGGTGATCGCATTCGTGCTGGATGCACACCGCGAGCAGACCCTCGGCGATTTCCTCGAAGGGCTTGCCGTCGCGGTCCAGCGCCTTGATCCTGACCTTCTGCGGGCGGTCGACGTTCTCGTAGAAACCGGGCACCGACAGGCATCCTTCCTGGTACTGATCCATCTGGTCGGTCAGCGCCTCGAACTCGGGGTTGATGAACACCCGCGGCTCGGACTTGTCCTCGGACAGATCCATGACGACGATGCGCTTGTGCACGTTCACCTGGGTGGCGGCGAGGCCGATGCCCGGGGCTTCGTACATGGTTTCGAACATGTCGTCGATCAGCTGGCGCACGGCGTCATCGACCACCTCGACCGGTTTGGCGATCGTGCGCAGGCGCGGATCGGGGAATTCGAGAATGTTCAGGATGGCCATATGCGTTTGTGATGCACTTGTGGAATAAAGTGAAAACCGGCTGCTAACATGACGAACAGCCTCGAAAAACGCCTGGAAGGCACGGTTGTTGCGGCTTCCGGACGGTTCATGTGTATACATAATAAAGGGATTCACCGCATGAGGAAAACACTACTCGCCCTGCTGCTGCTGGCCGTAGGCGGTGTGGCGCAGGGTGCCGTGCAGCTCAGGGAAGGCCATCCGGACCGCTACGTCGTGGTCAAGGGCGACACCCTCTGGGACATTTCCGGGAAATTCCTCGCCAAGCCGTGGAAATGGCCGGAAATCTGGCGGGTGAATCCGCAGATCCACAATCCCCACCTGATCTATCCGGGCGACGTGCTCAACCTCGTCTACGTCGACGGCCAGCCGCGCCTGGTGCTCGACCGCGGCGCGTCCCACGGCACCATCAAGCTGTCGCCGCGGGTGCGCAGCGAGCCGATCGCCGAGGCGATCCCGACCATCCCGCTGGAAAAGATCAACGCCTTCCTGCTCTCCAACCGCATCGTCGACAGTGACGCCGACTTCACCGCCGCGCCCTACGTGGTGGCCGGCGACTCCGAGCGGGTGGTCAGCGGCGCCGGCGACCGCGCCTATGCCCGCGGCAACCAGCTGGCCGAGGAAGGCAGCTACGGCATCTTCCGCCAGGCCAAGGTCTACACCGACCCGGATACCGAGGAAGTCCTCGGCATCGACGCCATGGACGTCGGCAGCGCCAACGTGGTGGCGAAGGAAGGCGACATCGCCACCCTCAACCTGACCCGCACCACCCAGGAAGTCCGCCCCGGCGACCGCCTGTTCCCCACCGAGGAACGCGCCGTCACCTCGACCTTCGTGCCGAGCGAGCCGAGCACCGAGATCAACGGCACCATCATCGACGTGCCGCGCGGTGTGACGCAGATCGGCAAGTACGACGTGGTGACCATCGACAAGGGCTCCCGCGACGGCCTCGCCGAAGGCAACGTGCTGGCGATCTACCGCCTCGGCGAAACCGTGCGCGACCGCGTCACCGACGAACTGGTGAAGATCCCGGACGAGCGCTCCGGCCTGGTGATGGTCTTCCGCACCTACAACCGCCTGAGCTACGGCCTGGTGCTGACCGCCAGCCGCTCGCTGGAAGTCGAGGACAAGGTGCGCAATCCCTGACCGGCGCGCAGTTCATGGAAAACCCGCTTCGGCGGGTTTTTCGTTTTCTGCGCCGGCATTTTTCGGAAGGGGACGACAGCGGCGAGCGCGGACTGCGGGCAAAGTCAGCGGCTTTCCGCGCGATGGAACGCTCCCATGCCCAGCCGTCTTTCTCCCGCTGAACTCGAAGCCCGCCTGCGTCTTCACGCCCTGCCCGAAATGGGCCCGCAACGCTTCCGCCGCCTGCTCTCCGCCTTCGACTCGGCCTGCGCCGCGCTCAGCGCACCGGCTTCGGCCTGGCGCTCGCTAGGCCTGCCCGGGCCTGCCGCCGAGCAGCGCCGCAGCGTGGCAATCCGCGAACAGGCGGCCGCCGCCCTGCGCTGGCTGGAACAGCCGCAACAGCACCTGCTGTGCTGGGACGATCCGGACTACCCCGCGCTCCTCGCCGAACTGGTGAATGCCCCGCCGCTGCTGTTCGTCGCCGGCTGCCGCGAGCTGCTGGAGACGCCGCAGCTGGCGCTGGTCGGCAGCCGCCGCGCCAGCCGTCCCGGGCTGGACATCGCCCACGCCTTCGCCCGCAGCCTGGCGGCCGGCGGTTTCACCGTCACCAGCGGCCTGGCCCTCGGCATCGATGGCGCCGCCCACCAGGGCGCGCTGGATGCCGGCGGGCGCACCGTGGCGGTGCTAGGTACCGGGCTGGAGCGGATCTATCCACATCGGCACCTCGGATTGGCCCGGCGCATCGTCGCCGAAGGTGGCGCGCTGGTCTCCGAACTGCCGCTGGACTGCCCGCCGCACGCCTCCAACTTCCCCCGGCGCAACCGCATCATCAGCGGGCTGTCGCTGGGCGTGCTGGTGGTCGAGGCGAGCACCTCCAGCGGCTCGCTGATCACCGCGCGCCTGGCTGCCGAGCAGGGCCGCGAGGTGTTCGCCATTCCCGGCTCGATCCACCATCCCGGCGCCCGCGGCTGCCATGAGCTGATCCGCGAGGGCGCGACCCTGGTGGAAAGCGTCGACGACATCCTGGAAAACCTGCGCGGCTGGCGCAATTGCGTTAGCGAGCCGGAAACCCGCAGCCATCCCCTGCTCGACCTGCTGCGCGCCGCGCCGCAAAGCGCCGAGGCGCTGGCGGGAGGCAGCGGCATGCGCCTGCCGGAGGTGCTGGTGGCGCTCACCGACCTGGAGCTGGAGGGGCTGGTGGCCTGCGAGGCCGGGCTGTGGATGCATCGGGCCGGCTGAAAACGTAAACTCCGCGCACTGTTTTGCCTGGAGTGCTTCGATGATCAGCAAGTGGCGCGTGCAGCGCGCAGCCAAGGTAGTGCGCGAAGGCGGGGTGATCGCCTATCCGACCGAAGCGGTGTGGGGCCTCGGCTGCGACCCGTGGAACGAGGACGCGGTCTACCGCCTGCTGGCGATCAAGGCGCGCCCGGTGGAAAAGGGCCTGATCCTGGTGGCCGACAACATCCGCCAGTTCGACTTCCTCCTCGCCGACCTGCCCGAAGCCTGGCAGCACCAGCTCGCCTCTACCTGGCCGGGCCCCAATACCTGGCTGGTGCCGCACCAGGAGCGCCTGCCCGACTGGATCACCGGCGAGCACGCCAGCGTCGCCCTGCGCGTCAGCGAGCATCCGCTGGTGCGCGAACTGTGCGCGCTGACCGGGCCGCTGGTATCGACTTCCGCCAATCCCGCCGGCCGCCCGGCCGCGCGCACCCGCCTGCGCATCGAGCAGTACTTCCATGAAGAGCTGGACGGCGTGCTCGGCGGCGCCCTCGGCGGGCGGCGCAATCCCAGCCTGATCCGCGACCTGGTGACCGGGCAGGTAGTCCGGCCTGCGTAAGGCGAGATCTTTTCGCCAGCAAGCTGGCTCCTACAGGTTCGGCACAACGGTTTACCTGTAGGAGCCAGCTTGCTGCGATCATTCATGGAGCCGAGCGTAGGGTGGATGAGGCTTTTTCATCCACCATTGCGGGGCCGCATGCGCGGCCATGGTGGATCGATGGAGCGTGATCCACCCTACGCATGCCCCAGCCGCAGAGCCGCGCGTTACGGCAACAGAATGGTCGACCCCGTAGTCCGCCTCCCGGCCAGCTCCACCTGCGCCTTGGCCGCATCTGCCAGGGCGAAGCGCTGGTTGATCTCCACCTTCACCTTGCCCGAGGTCAGCATGCCGAACAGGTCGTCGGCCATCGCCTGCAGGCGTTCCGGGGTGTTGGCGTAGCCGAACAGGGTCGGCCGGGTGACGTACAGCGAGCCCTTCTGCGCGAGGATGCCGAGGTTCACCCCGTCCACCGGGCCGGAGGCGTTGCCGAAGCTCACCACCAGCCCGCGCGGCGCGGTGCAGTCGAGGGAGATGCCCCAGGTGTCCTTGCCCACCGAGTCGTAGACCACCGGGCATTTCTTGCCGTCGGTGAGCTCCAGCACCCGCTCCACCACGTTCTCGCGGCTGTAGTCGATGGTCGCCCAGGCGCCGTGCGCTTTCGCCTGCCCGGCCTTTTCCGCCGAGCTGGCGGTGCCGATCAGATGCACGCCGAGCGCCTTCGCCCACTGGCAGGCGATCAGCCCGACGCCGCCGGCCGCCGCGTGCCAGAGCACGGTCTGCCCCGGTTGCACGTTGTAGGTCTGGCGCAGCAGGTACTGCACGGTCAGGCCCTTGAGCATGACCGCCGCGGCCTGTTCGAAGCTGATCGCGTCCGGCAGCTTGACCAGGTTCGCCGCCGGCAGCACGTGCAACTCGCTGTAGGCGCCGAGCGGGCCGGTGGCGTAGGCCACGCGGTCGCCGACCTTGAACGCGGTCACTTCGCTGCCCACCGCCTCCACCTCGCCGGCGCCCTCGGTGCCGAGCCCGGAGGGCAGCGAGGGTGCGGCATACAGCCCGCTGCGGAAGTAGGTGTCGATGAAGTTCAGGCCGATGGCGCGGTTGCGCACGCGGACTTCCCGGGGGTCCGGTGCGGCCGGCTGGTAGTCGGTGTATTCGAGGACTTCCGGGCCGCCGGGGCGGGCGAACTGGATACGCTTGGCCATGTCTGTCTCCTGCGATTCTCCGGGTGTCGAAATGGCCGACACCCGTCTGGGAAAAGACCTTCATCGAAGCTGGCCGATTGATCGGAGTCAAGGGAAGGATTTCCCACGACGGTGGTATGCTTTCCTGTCAATCAGCCGCGGCCCGCGGGCCGCGTGGCTTTCCCGCTCGCAAGGTGATTCCGTGACCGACCGTATCGAGGCCGTCAAGGCCTATCTGCTCGACCTGCAAGACCGCATCTGCGCCGCACTCGAAGCCGAAGACGGCAGCGCCCGTTTCGTCGAGGACGCCTGGCAGCGCCCCGCCGGTGGCGGCGGGCGCACCCGGGTGATCGCCGATGGCACGCTGATCGAGAAAGGCGGCGTGAACTTCTCCCACGTCTACGGCGTCGGCCTGCCGCCGTCGGCCAGCGCGCACCGGCCGGAACTGGCCGGCCGCGGCTTCCAGGCGCTCGGCGTGTCGCTGGTGATCCACCCGCGCAACCCGCACGTGCCGACCTCCCACGCCAACGTGCGCTTCTTCATCGCCGAGAAGGAAGGCGAGCCACCGGTCTGGTGGTTCGGCGGCGGCTTCGACCTGACCCCCTACTACGGCAACGAGGAAGACTGCGTGCACTGGCACAAGGTCGCCCGCGACGCCTGCGCGCCGTTCGGCGAGGACGTCTACCCGCGCTTCAAGGACTGGTGCGACCGCTACTTCTACCTGAAGCACCGCAACGAGCCGCGCGGCATCGGCGGGCTGTTCTTCGACGACCTCAACGAGTGGGACTTCGACACCTGCTTCGCCTTCCTGCGCGCCATCGGCGATGCCTACATCGAGGCCTACCTGCCGATCATCCAGCGCCGCAAGAACACCCCCTACACCGAGGCGCAGCGCGAGTTCCAGGAGTTCCGCCGTGGCCGCTACGTGGAATTCAACCTGGTCTACGACCGCGGCACCCTGTTCGGCCTGCAGTCCGGCGGCCGCACCGAGTCGATCCTCATGTCGCTGCCGCCGCAGGTGCGCTGGGGCTACGACTGGAAGCCGGCGCCGGGCTCAGAAGAGGCACGCCTGACCGAATACTTCCTCAAGGACCGCGACTGGCTGGGCCAGTCGTAAGACCATATCCGTAGGATGGGTTGAGCGCAGCGATACCCATCGCGGCCACCGCATAATGGTGGGTATCGCAAGCTCAACCCATCCTACAGAACCGTTACCTGATCCAAGGACCATCCATGGACCGCTACTGCGTCTTCGGCAACCCCATCGGTCACAGCAAGTCGCCGCTGATCCACCGCCTGTTCGCCGAGCAGACCGGCCAGGCGCTGACCTACGAGGCCGTGCTGGCGCCGCTGGACGACTTTGCCGGGGCCGCCCGCGCCTTCTTCGTGAGCGGTCGCGGCGCCAACGTCACCGTGCCGTTCAAGGAGGACGCCTACCGCCTGGCGACCGAGCTGAGCGAACGCGCCCGCCGTGCCGGCGCGGTGAATACCCTGATGAAGAACGCCGATGGCAGCCTGCTCGGCGACAACACCGACGGCGCCGGCCTGACCCGCGACCTGACCGTGAACAACGGCGTGGCGCTGGCCGGCAAACGCATCCTGGTGCTCGGTGCGGGCGGCGCGGTGCGTGGGATTCTCGAACCCTTCCTCGGCGAGAAACCGGCCGCGCTGGTGGTGGCCAACCGCACCGTCGACAAGGCCGAGCAGCTGGCCCGCGAGTTCGCCGACCTCGGCGAAGTGCGTGCCTGCGGCTTCGACCTGCGCGATGAGCCCTTCGACCTGATCGTCAACGGCACCTCGGCCAGCCTGGCCGGCGAGCTGCCGCCGCTCGACCCGGCGCTGGTCGAGCCCGGCCATACGGTCTGCTACGACATGATGTACGGCAAGGAAACCACCGCGTTCAACCGCTGGGCCGCCGAGCAGGGTGCGGCGCGCTGCATCGACGGGCTGGGCATGCTGGTCGAGCAGGCGGCGGAAGCCTTCCTGCTGTGGCGCGGCGTGCGGCCGGATTCGGCGCCGGTGCTGGCGGAGATGCGCAAGCAACTCGCAGCCTGATTCGACCATCGGTGCGATGCCATCGGCGGATAACCGCGAACGGTTATTCGCCCTACTCGCCTACGGTGGGATGCTGACTGTAGGAGCGGGCCATGCCCGCGACAGATTGCGGGTCGCGGGCATGGCCCGCTCCTACGATTCGAACTGGATATTTCCTCCCTCCCCCGCCTGCTTCGCCAGCTCCGCGATCACCTGCGGCCGCGCATGGCGCAGCACCAGGCGCCGGCCTTCCCCGGCGAGGCGGCGGGCCTCCTGGTGCAGCATGCGGGCGCCGGCGAAGTCGATGAAATTCACATGGTGCGCGTCCAGCACCAGGCGCTGGCCCTGGCTGCGCTGCATCAGGCGCTGCAGGTAGTCGCAGGCGCCGAAGAAGATCGAGCCTTCCACCCGCAGCACCTCCTCTTCCGCATTTTCCCAGTGCTGCACCTGCGGCCGCGAGGTGCGCTTCAGGTAGAAGAACAGCGACGCCAGCACCCCGGCGTAGATCGCGCTCTGCAGCGGCAGCAGCAGGGTCGCCATTGCGGTCAGCGCCATCACCAGGAACTCGGCGCGGCTGCCCTTCCACAGGGCGCGAATGGCCGGGCGATCCACCAGACCCCAGGCGATCAGCAGGATGCCGCCGGCCATCGCCGGCAGCGGGATATGGGTGATCAGGTCGCTGCCGGCCACCGCCAGCACCGCCACCCACAGCGCCGAGAACACGCCCGCCATGGGCGAACTGGCGCCGGCGTCGAGGTTCAGCCCGGAGCGGGTGAAGGAGCCGGCCGACAGCGTGCCGGAGAACCACGGGCCGATCAGGTTGGACAGCCCCTGCGCCCGCACCTCCTGGTTGGCGTCCAGCGTCTGCCCGCTGCGCGAGGCCAGGGAGCGGGCGATGGACAGGCTGGTGACCAGTCCGAGCATGCCGCAGGCCACCGCGGCGGGGAGCAATTGCAGCGTCGCATCCAGATCCAGCGGCAGCGGGCTGAACGGCGGCAAGGCGCTACTGAACGCCTGCACCCGCGCGACGTCGGCGAACACGGCAGGCAGCGCCCAGACCAGCAGGCTGGCGCCGAGCAGACCGATCAGCAACGCCGGCCAGCGCGGTCGCAGCCAGCGCACCAGCAGGCTCAGCAGAAGACTCACCAGCCCCACCGCCAGCGACGCCCGATCGAAATCCGCAAGCCGCTGCAGCAGCGCCCAGGCGCTCTCCAGCACGGTGCCCTGCCCGCCTGACGAGATGCCGAGCAGATAGGGCAACTGCCCGATGGCAATCACCAGCGCCGCACCGAAGGTGAAGCCGAGCACCACCGAGTGCGAGACGAAATTCACCAGCACGCCGAAGCGCAGCATCCCCAGCAGCCACTGGAACAGCCCGGCGACGAAGGTCAGCAGCAGCACCAGTTGCACGTATTCGCCGCTGCCGGGAGAAGCCAGCGGCGCGACGGCGGCCAGCAGCACCACCGAGATCGCCGCCGTCGGCCCGCCGATCAGGTGCCGCGACGAGCCCCACAGGCTGGCGACCATCACCGGCAGCATCGCCGCGTACAGCCCGTATTCCGCCGGCAGCCCGGCGATCAGCGCATAGGCCATGGACTGCGGCAGCGCCAGCACGGCGCCGCTCAGGCCGACCCAGGCGTCCTTGCCGACGGCGCGCGGGGAAAGCCCGGGCAGCCAGTCGAGGAACGGCAGCAGGCGGCGCATGGCCTCAGAGCTTCGCCTGCACGGCTGCCAGCGCGTCGCCGCCGTCGCGGGTCTTCACGCCCTCCAGCCACGCACCGAGCACCTGCGGGTTGGCCTTCAGCCAGGCCCGCGCGGCCTCGGCATTGCTGGTCTTGCTCTCCACCGCGCTGGCCATGATGGTGTTTTCCATCTTCAGGTCGAACGCCAGGTTGGCCAGCAGCCGCCCGCTGTTCGGGCACTGCTGCGCGTAGCCCTTGCGCGTCACGGTGTAGACGCTGCCGGTGCTGCCGAAGTACTTGTCGCCGCCGGACAGGTACTTCATGTCGTAGCGCACGTTCATCGGGTGCGGCGTCCAGCCGAGGAAGACGATCCAGCGCTGGTGCTTCACCGCCCGGCCGACCTCGGCGAGCATCGCCTGCTCGCCGGATTCCACCAGCTTCCAGTCGCCGAGACCGAACTCGTTGCCGGCGATCATCTTCTGGATCGACTGGTTGGCCGGCGCGCCGGAGCCGATGCCGTAGACCTTGCTGCGGAACTGCTCGGAATGCCTGGCGAGGTCGTCGAAGCTCTTCACCCCGCCGTCCCACACGTAGCTGGGCACGGCGAGGGTGAATTCGGTGCCTTCCAGGTTCTTCGCCAGGCGCTCGACCTGGCCGCTGGCGATGAACTTGTCGTGGTAGTCCTGCTGCGCCGGCATCCAGTTGCCGAGGAAGGCGTCCACCTGGCCGTCGCGCAGGCCGCCGTAGACGATGGGCACGGCGAGGGTGTCGATCTCCGTCCTGTAGCCCAGGCTGTCGAGCAGGAAGCTGGCGATGCCGTTGGTGACGGCGATGTCGCTCCAGCCCGGATCGGCCAGGCGCACGGTGGCGCAGGCTTCGTCCTCGGCGTGGGCGGCGTGGCTAACCAGCGCGACGGCGCCGGCCAGCAGCAGTGCGTGCAGCGTTTTCATGCGGCGTACCTCCTCGGCAGTGGGTCAGGGTTGTGGATAACGCGCGCGGCGTTCAAGGTCGTCCAGGTCGATGTGGTTGCGCATGTACTGCTGGCTGGCGTCGACGAAGGGCTGGTGGTCCCAGCTCTTCAGCTGGCCGCGGGTCAGCGCGTCGGCGACGAAGCGGCGGCGGCGCTGGCTCGCCAGCACCTGCCCGGTGATCGCCGGGATGTCCCAGCGCGCGCGGGCTTCGGCGAGGAAGTCGGCGAACAGTTCGGCATGGGCCGGCGATCCGGCGAGGTTTTCCAGCTCGCGCGGATCGTTGCGCAGGTCGAACAGCAGGCAGGGGTCCTGTTCCGAATAGACGAACTTGAAGTCGCCGCGGCGGATCATCATCAGCGGGCTGAGGGTACCCTCGGCGGTGTACTCGCCGATCACCTCGTCGTGCCCGCCCTCGCCTTTCAGGTGCGCCAGCAGCGAATGGCCGTCCAGCGGCAGGCCGGCTTCGAGGCTGCCACCGGCCAGTTCCACCAGGGTCGGCAGCAGGTCGAGGGTGGACACCGACTGCTTCACCCGCCGTGCGGCGAAGCGCTGCGGCGCGTGGACCAGCAGCGGCACGCGGGCGGCCATCTCGAACCAGTGCATCTTGTACCAGAGGCCGCGTTCGCCAAGCATGTCGCCGTGGTCGCCGGAGAACACGATCAACGTGTCGTCGGCCAGGCCGCATTCCTCCAGGGTCCTGAGCAGCGCGCCGATCTGCGCGTCGACGTAGCTGCAGGCGCCGAAGTAGGCGCGGCGGGCGTCGCGGATCTTGTCCGCGGGCAGCGGCTTGTCCCACAGGTCGATCACCTTGAGCAGGCGCTGCGAGTGCGGGTCCTGCTCGTCCTGCGCCAGCTCGGTCTGCGGCAGCGGGATGTCCTCGTCGCGGTACAGGTCCCAGTACTCGCGGGGGATGGTGTAGGGATCGTGGGGATGGGTCAGCGACACGGTCAGGCAGAACGGCTGCTCGGCGCTCATCCGCACGTGGTCGTAGAGGTACTGGCGCGCCTTGAACACCACTTCCTCGTCGAAATCCAGCTGGTTGGTGCGCACGCAGGGCCCGGCCTGCAGCACCGAGGACATGTTGTGGTACCAGCTCGGACGCACCTCCGGCTCGTCCCAGTTCACCGCCCAGCCGTAGTCGGCCGGGTAGATGTCGCTGGTCAGGCGTTCCTCGTAGCCGTGCAACTGGTCCGGGCCGCAGAAGTGCATCTTGCCGGACAGCGCGGTGCGGTAGCCGAGGCGGCGCAGGTAGTGGGCGTAGGTGGGGATGTCGGCGGGGAAGTCGGCGGCGTTGTCCCAGGCGCCGATCCTGGTCGGCAGCTGGCCGCTGACCAGGGTGAAGCGCGACGGTGCGCACAGCGGGCTGTTGCAGTAGGCCGAGTCGAACACCACGGCCTGCTCGGCGAGGCGCGAGAGGTTCGGCATGCGGATCGGCGAGTTGGGATCGTGGAGCGGGAGCAGCGGCGCGGCCATCTGGTCGGCCATGATGAAGAGGATGTTGGGACGCTTCATGGCTCAGGCTTATCCTATTTGGGATTGTTATGGGATAGTGCTGTGATCGAGTTTCCTCCCCCGGCCGACGAGGTTAAAGCGCATGGCTGAACATGCTTCGGATAACGCTGGCTTATGGATGCGATGAGCGTTCCGCTGGAACTGCTGCGGGTGTTCGAATGCGCCGCCCGCGAGCAGGGCTTCACCGCCGCGGCGGCGCAGCTGGGCAGCACCCAGCCGGCGGTCAGCCAGCAGATCAAGCGCCTGGAGAAGCTGCTCGGCGTACGCCTGTTCGACCGGGTGCATCGCGGCATCGTTCTGACCGAAAGCGGCCAGCTGCTGCAGCGCCACGTGCAGGCCGGGCTGGCGGAGATCGACGCCGGCATCGCGGCAGTCACCGCCCGCGAATCCCACGAGGTGCTGCAGGTCGCCACCGACTTCGCCTTCGCCGCCTACTGGCTGATGCCGCGCCTGCCGCGCTTCCGCCAGGCCAATCCGAACCTCGACGTCGGCCTGATCAGCAGCGAGCGCAGCCCGACCAGCCTGCGCAGCGACATCGACGTGGCCATCGTCTTCGGCGACGGCCGCTTCAAGCATGGCGAGGCGCTGCGCCTGTTCAGCGAGGACGTGTTCCCGGTGTGCAGCCCGCGCCTGCTGGACGGCCGCGCGCTGCCGCTGGCCAAGGCCGAGCTGGCGCGCCTGCCGATGCTGCACCTGAAGCCCGAGGCGCACAGCCGCTGGTTCGACTGGCCGGGGCTGTTCCGCGCGCTGCACATCGAGCAGGCGCCGGAAGCGGCGGGGCTGCGCTTCGACAACTACACCCTGCTGATCCAGGCGGCCATCGCCGGCCAGGGCGTCGCCATCGGCTGGCGCCATCTGGTCGACGAGCTGCTGGAACAGGGGCTACTGTGCAAGGTCATCGCCGAGCACGTCGAATCGGGCTTCGGCTATTACGCCGTGCAGCCCGAGCGCAAGCGCCGCCAGCGCCTGGTGCAGCGCTTCGTCGACTGGCTGCAGGCCGAACTGCGCAGGGAGACCCGCGAACCATGAAACCGACCCCACGCATCCGCGGCTACCACGCCCACGTGTATTTCGACGCCGCCACCCTGGAGCAGGCCCGCGAGCTGTGCGAGGAGGCGGCGCGCCGCTTCCCGCTGAAGATGGGGCGCATGCACCAGCAGCCGGTGGGGCCGCATCCGGACTGGAGCTGCCAGCTGGCCTTCCGCCCGGAACTGTTCGCCGAGGTGATTCCCTGGCTGGCTCTGCAACGCGACGGGCTGGTGGTGCTGGTGCATCCGATCACCGGCAACGACCTGGCCGACCACCGCGACCACGCCTTCTGGATGGGCGCGGTGCGGCCGCTGGATCTCAGCGTGCTGGACGAAGGACCGGTGGAATACGATCTGTGACGGCGTTTGATAATCATTCTCGATTGATTGTATCCTTGCCGGCCTTTTTCCAGCCGATCCTGCGGTTGCCGGACATTCGGGGCATCATGCGGCGCTTCGCCACTTCCTCACTCCTGCAGAGCTTCCAGGCGCACTACGCGGACCTGATGCGCTTCCTCGCGCGCCGCCTGGGCGACAACCAGCGCGCCGCCGACGTCGCCCAGGACACCTGGCTGCGCCTCGCCGCGCAGCCGGAAGATGCCCGTGTGGACGATCCGCGTGCCTACCTGTTCCGCGTCGCCGGCAACATCGCCATCGACAACCTGCGCCGCGAAGGCCGCCTGGCCGAACTGCACGACGACGAGGCCGCCGCCAACGATGTCAGCGATCCGTCCGCGACCCTCGAATCGCGCCTGCTCGCCCGCGAGACCCTGGAAGGCCTCGACGCGGCCCTCGACGCCCTGCCGCCGAAGGCCCGCGAGGCGCTGCTGCTGAACCGCCTGGAGGGCCTGACCCACGCGCAGATCGCCGAGCGCCTGGGGGTATCGGAAAGCATGGTGGGGAAATACATCGTCCAGGCCATGCGCCATTGCCGCGACTGGCTACGGCAGGAGGCCGAGGCATGAACCCCATCGATCACCAGCTGCTTTCCGACCAGGCCATCGAACGACTGGCGCACCTGCATTCCGGCCGCGCGACGGCTGCGGAGCGTATGGCTTTCCATGCCTGGCGCGGCCAGAGCCCGGCCCACGAGGCCGCCGCCCGCGAGGCCGAGGCGCTGTGGGGTGCGCTGCCGCAGACGCGCAGTGCCGAGCAGTTCGTCGCTGCCTCGCGGAGGAATCGCCGCCGGCTGCTGCTGGGTGGCGCGCTGGCGGCCTGCGTCGCCGTGCTGGCCGTCGCCGTGGCACTGCCGCGGCCGCTGGCCGGCCTGTATGCCGACTACTCCACCCGCGTCGGCGAGCGGCGCAGCATCGAGCTGGCCGACGGCAGCCAGGTCTGGCTGAACAGCGGCAGCGCGCTGTCGGTGGAGTTTTCCAGCAGCGAGCGGCGGCTCAGGCTGCATGCCGGCGAGGCGCTGTTCGAGGTCGCCAAGGACCCGCAGCGGCCGTTCATCGTGCGCGCCGGGGATACCGAGGTGATGGCGGTGGGCACCCGCTTCGACGTCGATGCCCGCGGCCCGCGCACCCGCGTGGATGTCAGCGAAGGCGTGGTGCAGGTCAGCGACGCCAGGCATCCGACCGTGCGCCTGAGCGCCGGCGAGCGCCTGGATGTGGCCGAGCGCGAGACACCCGCCGCCGTGCAGGCGCTGGACCTCGACAGCGCCAGCGCCTGGCAGCGCGGCAAGCTGATCTTCAACCAGCGGCCGCTGGGCGACGTGCTCGACGAACTGGAACGCTATCTGCCGCAACGCATCCTGCTCACCGACGCCGCGCTGCGCCGGCACAAGGTCAGCGGGGTGTTCGACCTCGACGACCCGGGCGCGCTGCTGAAGACCCTGGAGCGGCTGCAGCCGGTGAGGGTGACGCGGTTGCCGGGGGTGATTCTTGTACGGCCGGTGGCGCGCGGCTGAGTTTTTCGTAGGGTGGATCACGCTCCATCGATCCACCACGGCCGCGCAGGCGGCCCCGCAATGGTGGATGGAAGAGCGCCATCCACCCTACGTTTCGCTGACCCCCTGCAACCCGCCATGAACACTGCCGTCATGCCCGCGAACGCGGGGATCCAGAAAGCGCCCTACAAAAATTCCCAAAATTTTTTCATCCACCCACTGCAAGGTTCGCGCAGCTGTTTCGTCGTAGGCATGAACGCGAAGAATTCGCATTACGCGCCTCGATATGGAAACCACCGCATGAACCCCCGCTTCCCCCGCGCCCTTCTTCTCGTCGCCATGCTCGGCGGCGCCCCGCTGGTCCAGGCTGCCGCCAGCGACAGCGTCGAACTGCACATCGCCCCGCGCAGCCTCGACAGCGCCCTGACCCAGTTCGCCGACCAGGCCGGCGTGCACCTGATGTTCAGCTCCGAGGACGTCCAGGGCCTGCAGAGCGCCGGGCTGGACGGCCGCTATACCCTGGAGGAAGCGCTCGACACGCTGCTCGCCGGCAGCGGCATGGGCTGGTCGTTCAGCGACGAGCGCACCGTGGTGCTCAAGCGCCGGCAGGAAGATTCCGGCGCGCTGAACCTGGCGCCGATGCAGATCACCGTGGCCGCACGCACGCCCACCGACATCAGCGCGATTCCCGGCACCGTCTGGGTGGTGGAGAAGGAACAGCTGCAGCAGCAGCTGGACACCGGCGTCAGCCTCAAGGAAGCCCTCGGCAAGCTGGTCCCCGGCCTCGACCTGGCGCCGGAAGGGCGCACCAACTACGGCCAGAACCTGCGTGGCCGCAACGTGCTGGTGATGATCGACGGGGTCAGCCAGAACAGCTCGCGCGGCCTGTCGCGCCAGTTCGACAGCATCGCGCCGTTCAACGTCGAGCGCATCGAGGTGCTGTCCGGCGCCAGCGCCATCTACGGCGGCGGCGCCACCGGCGGCATCATCAACATCATCACGAAGAAGGGCGCGCCGGGCGCGGCGAGCTTCGAGACCCAGGCCAGCGCTACTTCCGGCTTCAACAACAGCGACGACCTCGCCGCGCGCGCAGCGCAGTCGATCGCCGGCGGCAACGAGCGGGTCAGCGGCCGGCTCGGTGTCTCGCTGGAGAAGAACGAGGCGTTCTACGACGGCGGCGGCGAGCAGATCTTCATCGACAACACCCAGACCGACCTGCAGTACAACCGCACCGTCGACGTGCTCGGCAACATGACCGTGCAGTTCGACGAGCAGCAGAGCCTCGACCTGCTGGCGCAGTACTACGACTCCGGCAACGACGGCAGCACCGGCATCCATTTTCCCAACCTGAACTACCAGGCGCCGTCCAACCTCGAAGACGCCGAGCTGCGCAGCGGCCTGGACATGGATCTGGAGCCGCGCACCCGGCGCACCCTGGTCAACGCCAACTACCACCACAGCGACCTGCTCGACCAGGACTTCTACCTGCAGGCCTACTACCGCAAGGAAGACGACAACTTCTATCCCTTTCCCTACTACAACGCCGGCAAGCCGGCGGGGGTGAACGGCGTGTACTTCGCCGCCTCGCAGCAGAACTTCGAGGTCAGCGGGATCAAGGGGCTGTTCAGCAAGCAGTGGGACAGCCTGAAGTTCACCTACGGCGTGGACTTCGACCATGAGCGCTTCAACGCCGAGCAGAAGACCTTCGACCAGCTGGTTTCCTCGGAAAGCGGCGGCCTCCAGCTGGAAACCGCCAGCAGCGCGCCGCGCTACCCGAGCTACGTGGTCGACATCCTGTCGTTCTACGGCCAGCTGGACTGGCAGGCGACCGACAACCTCACCGTCTCCACCGGCGCGCGGCACCAGAAGGCCGACGTCGAGGTGGATGACTTCAAGACCGCGCAGGGCGGCAGCAACGACTACCAGGTCAACCTGTACAACATCGGCGCCATCTACGACTTCCACAATGGCCACCAGCTGTGGAGCAACTACAGCGAGGGCTTCGATCTGCCCGACCCGGCCAAGTTCTACGGCAAGCCCGGCCTGAACGTCGACGACAACCCGCTGGCGGGGATCAAGAGCCGCCAGGTCGAACTGGGCTGGCGCTATTCCGACTCCGTCTGGCAGGCGCAGACCGCGCTGTACTACATCTGGTCGGACAAGGTCATCACCACCGACACCGCGACCCTGACCATCGACGTGGAAGACCAGAAGAGCCGCGACTTCGGCTTCGAGGGCGCGGTGAGCCGCTACTTCCAGAACGGCTGGCAGGCCGGCACCACCCTGCACCTGGTGCGCTCCGAGGAAGAGGACGCCGATGGCGACTGGATCAAGCGTGACGCGCGCTATGCGTCGCTGTCCAAGTCCACCGCCTTCGTCGGCTGGAGCGACGACCAATACAGCGCGCGCCTGCAGGGCAACCATGCGTTCGACCTGGAGGACGACGCCGACCACAAGATCGACGGCTTCACCACCTTCGACCTGCTCGGCGAACGCCGCACCGGCTTCGGCACCTTCAGCGCCGGCATCCAGAACCTGCTGGACAAGCAGTACAGCACCGTCTGGGGCCAGCGCGCGGCGCTGTTCTACTCGCCGACCTACGGCCCGGCGTACCTGTACGACTATCAGGGGCGTGGGCGCACCTTCACCCTGGGGTGGAGCATGGAGTACTGAGCCGCTTCCTGGCGACCTTGGCGCGCTCCTGCCGGTCGGAGTACGGCTCTGTTTTCGTAGGAGGTTCGGTGTGCGGGGATGACGTAGGGTGGATGAGGCTTTTTTCATCCACCATTGCGGGGCCGCATGCGCGGCGATGGTGGATCGATGGAGCTGATCCACCCTACGAAAAGCCCAGCATCCGGCAATGCCGGGTCAAGGCATCGCCCAGCCGCTGCAACGCCGGTTGTTCCAGGTAGAGATCCAGCGCAGCGCTGCTGCTCCAGCGGCCGTCCAGTCGCCAGCCGTCATCGAGGCGGTGCAGCGTGGCATCCAGGCAGCCTTCCGCCTGCAGGGTGGTGGTTGCGAGAAGGTCGAGCAGCTCGCCCACCGGCGCCTCGTGGCCGTGGCGGGGCTGGACCCGCAGGTGGTGTTCGATCGATGGATTGCCGTGCATGCCTGTCTCTCCGCCGGGTGATGGGAAAAGCCTACGTGCGGGTACGTTCGCGGCGTTATCCGGATGCTGCAGGCTTCTTGCCCGATCCTGCGGTGATGCAGGCTGATGGCCGGCATCGCGGCCTTGTGCTTGTCCGATCCTGCCGATTGCTTGCCCGATCCTCCGACGGTCGTCGTGCGGCCACGCGTTGCCGCATTGCCGGGAGTAAGCTGACCGACGCCGCAACAGGAGGTCCCGTGCATGCTGCAATCCGATCCCGTCGCCGTCGGCCGCCAGGAGCTGGCGGACATCATCCTGCGCCACTGCCCTGCCGACGGTCTCCACGAAACCGCAGTCGAATCCCTGGTGCTCGCCCGCGGCAATTGCATCAGCCCCGGCCGCATGCCGACCCTCTATCGCCCGGCGCTGTGCGTGATCGCCCAGGGCGCCAAGGAGCTGCGCCTGGGCTCGGAGCTATACCGCTATGACGAACTCAACCTGCTGGTGGTATCGGTGACCCTGCCGGTGTCCGGTCAGGTGGTCGAGGCCGCGCCGGAGCGGCCCTACCTGTCGCTGCGCCTGGATATCGATCCCGGCGACCTGACCCGGCTGATCGCCGAGGCCGGCCTCGCCGGTACAGCGCCGCGCCCGGCGGGACGCGGACTCTATCTGCAGCGCCTGGACAGCACCGTGCTCGACGCCCTGCTGCGCCTCATGCGCCTGCTCGACACGCCACGCGACATCCCCATGCTGGCGCCGCTGTACATCCGCGAAATCCTCTATCGCCTGCTGCGTGGGCCGCAGGGCCACCTGCTGCACGACATCGCCATGACCGACAGCCAGACCCATCGCGTCACCCGCGCCATCGAGTGGCTCAACCGCAACTTCGACAAGGCGCTGCGCATCGACGAGCTGGCGCGGGAGGTGAACCTCAGCGCGTCCACCCTGCACCACCGCTTCAAGGAAGTGACCGCGCTCAGCCCGCTGCAGTACCAGAAGCAGCTGCGCCTGCAGGAGGCGCGGCGGTTGATGCTGTCGGAAGGGCTGGAAGTGGCGGTCGCCGGGCACCGCGTCGGCTACGAGAGCCCGTCGCAGTTCAGCCGCGAATACAGCCGCCTGTTCGGCGCGCCGCCGCTGCGGGATCTGGCGAGTCTGCGGCAGTCGTTGGGGGAAGCCTTGCGGGCGTGAGCGGTGACTGTAGGAGCGGGCCATGCCCGCGAAATCGTGGCAGGTCGCGGGCATGGCCCGCTCCTGCGCACGGTTCGAGATCAGAATTGGTCAGCGCTGGTACAACTCCAGCGGCAGATCATCCGGATCGGCGAAGAAGGTGAAGCGCTTGCCGGTCAGTTCGTCCTCGCGGATCGGTTCGCAGCGCACGCCGTGAGCTTCGAGGTGGGTGATGGCTGCATCCAGATCATCTACTGCGAAGGCCAGATGGCGCAGACCCTGGGCTTCGGGATAGGACGGACGTTTGGGGGCGCCGGGGAAGGAGAACAGCTCCAGCTGCGCATCGCCGAGGGCCAGGTCGAGCTTCCACGAGTCGCGGGCTTCGCGGTAGGTCTCGGCGATTACCTGCAGGCCCAGGACTTCGGTGTAGAAGTGCTTCGAGCGGGGGTAGTCGGAGCAGATCAGGGCGATGTGGTGGATGCTGTGGAGGTTCATGGGGTGGGATCCAGGGAGCGATCGAAACCCTGTAGGAGCGGGCCATGCCCGCGATTGCGCCCATGGGGCGCTCCTACAGGTGCGGGTCCCTCAACGCGCGTTGCGCACGCCCTCGGCCAGCTCGCGGCACAGGCCGAGTACGCCTTCGACGGCGTCGGCGGAGCTTTGCGCGTCGGCGATCTTGTCGATCAGCGCCGAGCCCACCACCACGCCATCGGCCAGGCGGGCGATGTTCGCCGCGTGTTCCGGGGTGCGGATGCCGAAGCCGATGGCGACCGGCAGGTCGGTGTGGCGGCGCAGGCGGGCGACGGCTTCTTCGACGTGTTCCAGGGTCGCCGCGCCGGCGCCGGTGACGCCGGCCACGGAGACGTAGTAGACGAAGCCGGAGCTGCCTTCGAGGACGGTCGGCAGGCGTGCATCGTCGGTGGTCGGGGTGGTCAGGCGGATGAAGTCGATGCCCGCGGCCTGGGCCGGGTGGCAGAGGTCTTCGTTGTGCTCCGGCGGCACGTCCACCACGATCAGGCCGTCGACGCCGGCGTCTTTCGCGTCGGCGATGAACTTGTCCACGCCGTAGTAGTGGATCGGGTTGAAGTAGCCCATCAGCACCAGCGGCGTGGTGGTGTTGTCCTGGCGGAATTCGCGAACCATCTTCAGGGTCCTGGCCAGGTTCTGGCCGTTGCCCAAGGCGCGGATGTTGGCCAGCTGGATCGCCGGGCCGTCAGCCATCGGGTCGGTGAAGGGCATGCCCAGCTCGATCACGTCGGCGCCGGCGTCGGGCAGGCCCTTGAGGATGTCCAGCGAGGTCGAGTAGCCCGGATCGCCAGCGGTGATGAAGGTCACCAGGGCGGCGCGGTTCTGCTGTTTCAGTTCGGCGAAACGGGTCTGCAGGCGGCTCATGCTTGCGGCTCCTGTTGCATGTGGTGCATGACGGTCTGCATGTCCTTGTCGCCACGACCGGACAGGTTCACCACCATGATGTGGTCCTTCGGCAGGTTCGGCGCGCGCTTGAAGGCTTCGGCCAGCGCGTGGGACGACTCCAGCGCGGGGATGATGCCTTCCAGGCGGCAGCAGGTGTGGAAGGCTTGCAGCGCCTCGTGGTCGGTGATCGAGCAGTACTCGACGCGGCCGATGTCGTGCAGCCATGCGTGTTCCGGGCCGATGCCGGGGTAGTCCAGGCCCGCGGAGATCGAGTGGGCGTCGATGATCTGGCCGTCCTCGTCCTGCAGCAGGAAGGTGCGGTTGCCATGCAGCACGCCGGGCACGCCGCCGTTCAGGCTGGCCGCGTGCTTGCCGGTTTCGATGCCATGGCCGGCGGCTTCGACGCCGACGATCTTCACGCTCTGCTCATCGAGGAACGGGTGGAACAGGCCCATGGCGTTGGAGCCGCCGCCGATGCAGGCGACCAGCGAGTCGGGCAGGCGCCCTTCCTTCTCGGCCAGCTGCTCGCGGGTTTCCTTGCCGATCACCGCCTGGAAGTCGCGGACCATCGCCGGGTACGGGTGCGGGCCGGCCACGGTGCCGATCAGGTAGAAGGTGTCGTGGACGTTGGTCACCCAGTCGCGCAGGGCTTCGTTCATCGCGTCCTTGAGGGTGCCGGTGCCGGCGGTGACCGGGATCACCTCGGCGCCGAGCAGCTTCATGCGGAAGACGTTGGCCTGCTGGCGGTCGATGTCGGTGGTGCCCATGTACACCACGCACTGCATGCCGAAGCGCGCGGCCACGGTAGCGGTGGCCACGCCGTGCATGCCGGCGCCGGTCTCGGCGATGATGCGCTTCTTGCCCATGCGCTTGGCCAGGAGGATCTGGCCGATGCAGTTGTTGATCTTGTGCGCGCCGGTGTGGTTCAGCTCTTCGCGCTTGAGGTAGATCTTCGCGCCGCCGCAGTGCTCGGTCAGGCGCTCGGCGAAGTACAGCGGGCTCGGGCGGCCGACGTAGTCGCGCTGGAAGTAGGCCAGCTCCTCGATAAAGGCCGGATCGTCCTTGGCGTTCTCGTATTCGCGGGCCAGGTCGTGGATCAGCGGCATCAGGGTTTCGGCGACGTACTGGCCGCCGAAGCTGCCGAACAGGCCTTTGGCGTCGGGACCGTTGCGCAGTGTGGACATGGGGGTCACTCCTGTTGGATTCGGTGTAGGAGCGCCCCATGGGCGCGATTGTCGCGGGCATGGCCCGCTCCTACAGGTATGGAGCGAGAATACGGCTGTGGGAGGTCTTAGAAAAGCGATAAGATCGCTGTGACCTGTCAGGAAAACTCACGGATAAAATGCCATGAGCCGCGACCTCCCTCCCCTCAATGCCCTGCGCGCCTTCGAGGCTGCCGCCCGTCTGGGCAGCATGAGCGCGGCGGCCGACGAGCTGAGCGTCACCCACGGGGCGATCAGCCGGCAGGTTCGCCAGCTCGAGGACGAGCTGGGCCTGGCGCTGTTCGTCAAGGACGGGCGCGGCGTAAAACTCACCGATTCCGGCGTTCGTCTGGGCGAGGTGGCCAGCGACAGTTTCGAGCGGCTGCGTGGCGTCTGCGCCGAGCTGCGCAGGCAGTCCGGCGACAATGCGCCCTTCGTTCTCGGCTGTCCGGGGAGCCTGCTGGCGCGCTGGTTCATCCCGCGGCTGGACCGACTCAATCGCGAGCTGCCCGACCTGCGCCTGCAGCTTTCCGCCAGTGAGGAACTGGACCCGCGCCGCGCTGGCCTGGACGCCACCCTGTGGTTCGCCGAGCCGCCGTGGCCGGCGGACATGCAGGTGTTCGAGCTGGCCGTCGAGCGCATCGGCCCGGTGCTCAGCCCGCGCCATGCGCGCTTCGCCGAGCTGTCCTCGGCGCCGCCGCAGGCGCTGCTCGGCGAGGCGCTGCTGCATACGACGTCGCGTCCGCAGGCGTGGCCGGAATGGGCGCTGGAGAGTGGTCTGGAGGCCTCCGCGCTGCGTCTCGGCCAGGGCTTCGAGCATCTCTACTACCTGCTGGAAGCGGCGGTCGCCGGGCTGGGTGTGGCCATCGCCCCGCAGGCGCTGGTCGCCGACGATCTCGCCGCCGGCCGGCTCGCGGCGCCCTGGGGTTTCGTCGAGACCCGCGCACGGCTGGCGCTGTGGGTGCCGGAGCGGCTGCCGGACCGTCGCGCCGCGCGCCTCGCGGAATGGCTGCGCAACGAACTGCGGCATTGAGCGCTGGCGGTTTGCCGCGCCTCCAGCCCTCGACTACTGTCGATAGAGCACCCCGCGACGACGCCACCCCCATGGAGGAGATGCAGGCATGTCGAATCACCACACCTACAAGAAGATCGAACTGGTCGGCTCGTCCCGCACCAGCATCGAGGACGCGATCAGCAACGCCCTGGCCGAAGCGGCCAAGTCGGTGCACAACATGGAATGGTTCGAAGTGATCGACACCCGCGGACATATCGAGAACGGCGCGGTCGGGCACTACCAGGTGACGCTCAAGGTCGGCTTCCGTATCGCCAACAGCTGATCCGCCACCTGCCCTTTCGCCGCCGGGCACCCTGACGCCCGGTGGTGGTCTATTGCCAGGGAACGAAGCGAATCCGCTGCGGCGGGAGGCGAGGCATGCGATGACGATCAGAATGGCAGTCCTGGCGGTTGCGGCCGCCCTGCTGGCGATGCCGGTGTCGGCGGCCACCAAGCCGTGCGAAGAGCTGAAGGCCGAGATCGAGGCGAAGATCCAGGCCGCCGGGGTGACGTCCTACACCCTGGAAATCGTGCCGAACGCCGAGGTGACGGACCCGAACATGGTGGTCGGCAGCTGCGACGGCGGGACGAAAAAGATCATTTATCAGAAGAACGGCAGCTGACCGGGCCGGCCTAGAAGATCAGGCAATCCACCGGTCCCTGGAAGTCCGTTTTGGCCACCAGCCTGCCGCTCTGGTCGGTGAGCAGGGCCAGGGCGCTCTGCAGCTGCGGACGCAGTTCCAGCCGGTAGCGCTGGCCGGCGGCGAATTCGTCGTAGGTCACGCTGACCAGGCAGGTCCGCTCCGTTCCGCCGCCACCATCTCCCATGCCCATCCGTCCTCCGCCGCCGCCACCGCCCGAGAGCTCGTAGCGGAAGCGCACCAGCAGATTGTGCTTGCCTGGCGACACCTGGAAATAGCGGCCGTCGCGCAGCGTCTTGCCGTCCAGGCGTTCGGCGAGCAGGGAATTGGCCGGCGTGGTGTAGAGGTCGACCCAGGCCATTTTCGGGTCGTGTTCGGGTAGAGGGCTGGCGCAGGCGCCGAGGAAGGCGGCGAGCAGCAGGATGGGGGCTGGAGTGCGCATGGCGGTCTCCGGGGGACTCGGGTGTTTTCAGCATACTCCCCCTGGAAGTCCGGGCGAGCCTTGCCGCCAGACGAAAAGGGGCACCCGAAGGTGCCCCTGGCTGGTTGATGGATGATCAGCTGGCGAGGATGAAATCTCCCGAGTTCACGCTGGTGGCATCGGTCACGCCGACCAGACGGATCGAGTCGGCGCCAATGTTGATCAGCGTGTCGCTGCCGACGTCATTGATCTGCACGTTGCCGGCGAAGGTCGCTGCGGTGATGCCGAGAGCGGAAATATCCAGGCGGTCCTGGCCACCGGTGGCTATCGCATCGAAGCCGAGGATGCGGTCGGCGCCGAAGCCGGCGGCGCTGAACACGAAGATGTCGTCGCCAAGGCTGGCGTTCATCGTGTCGTTGCCGGCTCCGCCGACGACCACATCGTTGCCGGCGCCACCATCCAGGACGTCGTTGCCGGCGCCGCCTCTCAGGTAGTTGTTCAGGGCGTTGCCGGTGCCGGTGAAGTTGCCTGTTCCGCTGTAGACCAGTTGCTCCACGTTATTCCCGAGGGTGTAGCTGGAGAGTGTGGTCCACACGGTATCGGTACCTTCTCCTGCGAGCTCGACCACCGAGTCGCCGGCGTCGGTTACCTCATAGGTATCATGGCCGGCGCCACCGGCCATGGTGTCGTTGCCCGCCCTGCCGATGAAGACGTCGTTGCCGCCAGCGCCTTTCAGGTAGTTGTTCAGGGCGTTACCGGTACCGCTGAAGTTGCCCGTCCCGCTGTAGACCAGCTGTTCCACGTTATTCCCGAGGGTATGGCTGGAGAGTCTGGTCCACACGGTATCGGTACCTTCCCCGCCGAGCTCGACCACCGAGTCGCCGGCTTCGGTTACCTCATAGGTATCATGGCCAGCGCCACCGACCATGGTGTCGTTGCCCGCCCCACCGATGAGGACGTCGTTACCGGCGGCGCCTCTCATGTAGTTGTTCAGGGCGTTGCCGGTACCGCTGAAGTTGCCCGTCCCGCTGTAGACCAGCTGTTCCACGTTATTCCCGAGGGTGTAGCTGGAGAGCGTGGTCCACACGGTATCGGTACCTTCCCCTCCGAGTTCGACCACCGAGTCGCCGGCTTCGGTTACCTCATAGGTATCGTTGCCGGCACCGCCGACCATGGTGTCGGCCCCTGCCTTGCCCATGAGGACGTCGTTGCCGGCGCCGCCTCTCAGGTAGTTGTTCAGGGTGTTGCCGGTGCCGGTGAAGTTGCCTGTTCCGCTGTAGACCAGCTGTTCCACGTTATTCCCGAGGGTGTAGCTGGAGAGCGTAGTCCACACGGTATCGACACCTTCCCCTCCGAGTTCGACCACCGAGTCGCCGGCGTCGGTTACCTCATAGGTATCGTTGCCGACGCCGCCAGCCATGGTATCGGCTCCCGCCTTACCCATGAGGACGTCGTCACCACCCAATCCATTGAGCAAGTCGGAACCCACATTACCGATCAGGGTATCGTTGCCCGCCGTACCGTTGAGCACGTCCCCGACTATCTCCGTGGGAGTGGAGAAGATGGTCTCCTCGGTCCCGCCGCCATCGACGAAGGTAGTCACCACCCGTACCCGCTCGCCTACCTGCCCCTGTTGCAGGACGAAGGCCGCGGCGTTCGCACCCGCGATGTCGATGAAGGCGCCGCCGGCCGTGGATACCTGCCACCGGTAGCTGAGAGCGCCCAGCCCATCGATGTCGGCGATGCCGGCGGTCTGCGCGGTCAGCGTCTGGCCTCGCCGCGCCGTGCCGGTGACCGTCGGTGCGCCGGTGGGCGCGTCATTGACGTTCGCCACCGCCACGGTCGGGGTGGAGGTCACGGTTTCGACGATGCCCAGGCCATCGGTATAGCTGACCACCACCTGGACCTGTCTGCCGACATTGGCCTGGCCGAGGGCCAGGGTTGCTCCGTTCGCCCCGGCGATGTTGGTGAAGTTCACCCCGTCGCTGCTCTGCTGCCATTGGAAGCTGAAGTCGCTGAAGATGAAGTCGGCGTCGTCGATACCACTGGTGTCGGCGGTCAGCGACTGGCCCTGTGCCGCCAGGCCTTCGATGACCGGCGCGCCGGTGGGATCGGCATCGACCTGCTGGGTCGGCAGCGACGCCGCGCTTTCCGCGGTGCCGAAGTTGTCGACGAAGTTGGCCACCACGCGGACCTGCCGGCCGACCTGGTCCTGGGTGACGGTGAACTGCGCACCGGTGGCGCCGCCGATGTCGACGAACTCCAGGTCGTCATCGAGCACCTGCCACTGCAGGGTGACCGTCGCGGGATTGAAGCCGTCCGGATCGCTGAGGCCGGCGATCGACGCGGTCAGCACCTGCCCTACCACCGGTACTCCGAAGCCGATGTCGATGGTCGGCTCGCCGTTGGGTTCCTGGTTGCCGACCGAGTGGAGGAACTCCAGGGTGCCGTTGGCATCCTTGTACACCGCCCGCACGCGGATGTTCAGTCCGGCCACATCCTCGGTGACGCGGAAGGTCTCGCCCAGCGCCCAGGACGCTTCACCGGCGTCGAAGAAGCTGATGTCTTCGTAGACGCCCGAGCCGGGAACGGTCTCGACCTGCCAGAAGTAGCTCACCGGTCCGGTGATGGTGCCGGTCGGGTTGCCGGCGCTGACGTTGTCCGCGTCGTGCGCCGGAGTGGCGGAAACCCGCAGCAGCTGGCCGACCACCGGGGTGTCGTCACGCTGGCCGGTGAGGGCGTCGATGATCGCCAGCCCGCCGGTCGGTCCCTGGTTGCCGGTGCCGCCGGTCAGGTCGAAGGCGGTATCCGAGAACTGCAGGCGCTCGATGCCGGTCAGGCGGTCGCTGCCATCGCGTCCGACGATGTTGTCGGTCACCCTGACGATGTCATCGCTGGTGTCATCGAAGGTGCCGTTGTCATCGATCTCGATGGTGTAGTCGGTGCTGAGACCGGTGAACACCGCGGTGTCATAGCCGGGAGTCGTGGCGTCGAGGATTTCCCGGACGATCCCCAGTTGTCCCGCGCTGTAGGTGCCATCGAGCATGAACGGGATCATCGGCTCCATGCTGTCGAAGCTGTCGATTTCGGGGCCGCTATGGTCGACATCATCAGCGGCATAGACGGCGATACGCACGTTCAGCCACTTGTCGCCATCGATCAGGTCGTCGCCGCCGCGGCCTTCGAGCAGGTCGCCGCCATCGCCGCCGAGGATGATGTTGCCGCTGTCGAAGAACTCCACCCCTTCGCCGAGGAACTCGCGCAGGCCGTCGATCAGGTCGATGTTGGTCAGCACGCTGCCGTAGGCACCGGCGGTGCGGATCGCGGCCGCATCGACGCTGTCGCCGCGCAGGAAGTCGCCGCGGTGCGAACCGGACAGGCCTTCCACCGCGTCGAAGCGCGCCAGTACCGAGGCGCCCGAGCCGGGTTGCGGCGGTACGTTGAAGAAGCGGTCGCTCATGTCGATGGTGACGCCGCGCGCATCGTCCTTGAAGGTCGCCCAGTCGAAACCGGAGCTGCCGATGTAGCGGTTGCCCATGCCGGCACTGCCGACCATGATGTCGTCGCCGCCTTCGCCGTTGAACTTGTCGTTCTCGCCGCCGCCGATATAGACATCGTTGCCGATGACCGGGTCGTTGCCGAGCGGATCGAAGTTGTCGCCGGGGGCGCCGTCCGAGGTGCCCTTCTCGATCCAGTCGTCGCCTTCGTTGCCCATGTCCTGTTCGTTGGCCTTGCTGCCCAGGATGAAGTCGTTGCCCTGGCCGCCGATGGCCTCCGAGGCGTCCTCGCCGGTGACGATGAAGTCGTTGCCGAAGCCGCCCATCACCAGGTTGATGCCGTTGCCGCCGTGGATGACGTCGTTGCCGTCGCCGCCCTGGATGTTATCGTCGCCGCCGATGTCGGTGATGATGTCGTCGCCGGCACCGCCACGGATCTGGTCGTTGCCGTTGCCACCCTCGATGATGTCGTTGCCGCCATCGCCCCAGATGGTGTCGTCGCCATCGCCGGCGATGAGGATATCGACGCCCTCGGTACCGCCGAGCACCACGTGTTCGCCGCCGGAGTACTGCAGGAAGTTGCTGTCCGGGCCGGCGGTTTCCGGGTTGTCGCGGCTCACGCCATCCGGGTCGTCGCGGCCGGTGCCCAGGCCGGTGTACTGCCGGCTCTGGTCGACTTCCAGGGTCCAGCTCGGGGTCGAGAACACCAGGCCCGGTAGGTGGATGGCGTTGGTGTTGGCCATGATCATCTTGGCGAACGAGTTGCTTTCCAGCTCGGCGTTCATCGACAGGCCGGCAGTGCGCTCCAGGTAGTAGAAGCGGTCGCCGTCCTGCAGTTTCTCCAGCTGGTTCTCGAACACGAAGTTGAAGGTCGAGCCGAGCATGCCGCCGAACGGCGTCTTCGCTTCGGCCAGGCCGCCGATCCACAGGTCGATGGCATCCACGCCGGTGGTGGTGATGCCGTTCACGCTGGCCCAGGCACCGGTGCCGTTGAGGAAGTCCAGCCGGTCAGCCGGTTCGCCCGTCCCGCCCAGTACCAGCAGCAGCGCCGCGGCGCGTTTGTCCAACAGAGTGGTCGCGCTGGTGATGGAATCGTGCGTGCCGTAGGCGGCGACGAAGTTGATCAGCGACTCCGGATGCTTCAGGTGCAGCACCAGGTCGGCCCAGCTCAGGTACGGCTTGAGCTGTGCGTCGCCAGTCTGGCTGTAGATCTCCCGGCGCACGGCGTTCAGCGTCGGCACGCCGGTGTCGCGGCCGCGGGCGATGTTGATCGCCGCGAGGTCGAGCGGCAGGCCGAGCAGGTTGTTGCGCAGCGCCTCGGTGACGAACTCGTCGATCTCGTTGCCGGTCTGGCGGGTCACCCCGCGCACGATGGCGCCGGCGGCGTCGTCCGGATTGGCGCCACTGGCGGCGAAGGCCAGCGGGTTGAGGAAGGCCGCGATCAGGCCCATCTGCTGGTTGCCCGCTTCGTTCGGGTTACCGTCGCCCACCACGTTGAAGTTGGCGTCGTAGCGGTCGACCGTCTCGGTCAGCATCGAGTGGCCGAAGCGGTACACCGTGTGGGCGAACTCGGCGACGATCGAGGCGTCCAGGTCGACGTCGTAGACCTGGGTCGGCGCGAAGAACAGGTCGATGTTCGGCTGGATGGTGCGGGCGAACTCCTCGAACACCAGGTGCTGGTACTGCATCTCGGTGCCGAACTTGGCCGTCTGGAACAGCCGCTCGCCGTTCCACACCAGTGCATCGACCTCCTGCTGGGTCTGCGGCACCGAGGTGATCGGTTGCAGCAGCCATTCGTTGATGAAGTCCAGGTCGCCCGATTCGATGACGGTCTGCTTGGTCTGCGCGACCAGGCGGTTGTGCTCGGCGTGGAACACGTGGTGCACCGTGGTCAGGCCGATGTTCTCGTTGACCCGGCCGTCACCGGCGATGTAGTGCGCGTCGAGCAGTTCGTTGTCGTACTGCAGGTTGTTGCCGCCGGGGCCCACCGGCACGGCGTTGCCGATGTCGGTATCGGCGTCGGCCTGCAGCACGCCCCCGGTGATCACCGGCACGGCGTTGTGGGCGATGTCGTCGAGGAAGGCATGGCCGGTGCGTACGGCGTTGGCCAGGCTGACCGGCGCATCGGGGTTGCCTTCGACCAGCGTGTTGCCATTCATCACCACCTGCGGGAAACCGTTGTCGCCCTTGATGAAGTTACCGTAGGCGTCGGTGGCCAGCAGCGGCACGTTGAACACGTCGGCGTCGGTCAGGTCGATGCCGAGGAGTTCGCGGGCCTGGGCCTTGACCACTGCCCAGGTGGCCATGCCGCCGATCGGCACGTCGTCGCCGGTGTAGTACTGGCCGTCCAGGCCGGGGTCGCGGTTGGTGATCAGGTGTCCGGTGGCGATCGGCCCGTTGTCGGTCATCACGTACTCGCGCAGGAACACCTGGTGCGACGGGTGCGAGCTGTAGGTCTGGTTCTGGTCGACGAAGGGCGAGGTGGTGTTGGTGTGCTCGTGGACATCGTCCGCGGTGCCGAGCTGGCCGTCAGGTCCGGGCTGGTTGGTGGCGCGGGTCAGCACCATGAAGTTGGTGGGCGAGCCTTCCACGAACAGCGGATCGTCCGGCTGCAGCTGGATGAACACGGTGCCGGAACCGCCCTTGGTGACCAGGTCGAGACCGTGGTCGAAGAACTGGCCGAAGAAGGTCATCCAGGCGTTGAACGGTGCCGACAGGCCTTCGTCAGGCGCGACGTTCGGGAACAGGAACACGTCCTTGTCGTCGCCGGTGCCGAACTGGCCGTCCAGGCCCGGGCTCTTGACGATCTGCACGCCCTCCTTGAGCACGTCGTCGTTACCCGGCGTGCCGAAGTTGAGGATGCCGTCCGTCCCGGGGTCGTAGGCGCTGGCGTAGGCGGCCGGGTTGTTGGCCGTCTGGTCGACCAGCAGGTTGCTGATGGTGCGCGGCTGCGAGTCGAAGACGAGGCCGCTGGTCTGCGTATAGGAAGAACCGTTCTCGGCATCACGGAAGTCCGGATCGACGATCCGCGGGAAGGTATTGTCGGCCGCGCCGAACTCGGTGTTGTCGATGCCGTTCTGCTGGAACAGGTTGTTGGACGAACCGTCCACCGTGCGCAGGCCGAAGGGCACGCGGATGTTCGGCAGCAGGGACAGCATGTCCTCGCCGCGGGCGTGGGCTTCGGCGATCCTGATCTGGTCGAGGATGAAGTTGAGGTCGGAGCGGACCATCTGGAAGCCCACGCCGCTGGTGGTGCCGTCGACCACCGGGGTATGCGCCACCGGCGTGTCGTCCCCGCTTCCCTGCACCGTGCCGGTGGGTTGCGAGAAGACCATCTCGGTGGTGCCATGGCCATCCTGGTAGAGCGCCTTGACCCGCAGGTTCAGGCCGGCGAGGTCGGAGGTCACGCGGAACTTGCTGCCATCGGCGCTCTGGAAGGCCAGGTCGCCGGCCGGCAGCAGGATGATGTCCTCGAACACGCCGGTGCCCGGGTCCCTTTCCACCTGCCAGATGAAGCTCACCGAGCTGTTGGCGCTGACGTTGCCGTTCGGGTTGCTGCCGGTGACGTTGTCGGCGTCCTGCACGCCGGCCATCGACACGGTGAGCATGTCGCCCACCGACACCTGGCCGCCCGTCGAGTCGGAGAGGGTCGGCCGGCCGGTCGGCGAGGCGTTGCCGCCGGCCAGTTCCACGGTCTGGTCGGAGAACTGCAGCCGCTCGATGTTCACCAGGGTATCGCTGCCGTCGTCGCCGACGTTGTCGGTGACCCTGAACACGCCGTTGCCGCGGTCTTCGATGGTGTAGTCGACGCGGTTGCCGGAGAACACCGCGGTATCGTAGGCCGCGCCGCCGGTCGATGTACCCGGCAGGATTTCACGCACGGCCTTCAGTTGGCCGGGGCTGTAGGTGCCGGCGAGCATGAGCGGGATCATCTCGGTCATGCTGTTGAAGCTGTCGATCTCGGGGCCGGTATGGTCGACGTCATCAGCGGCATAGACGGCGATGCGCACGTTCAGCCACTTGTCGCCGTCGATCAGGTCGTCGCCGCCACGGCCCTCGATGATATCGCTGCCGTCGCCGCCGAGGAGGATGTTGCCGGTGGCGAAGCCGTTGGTGGGCAGTCCCGCCTCTTGCAGCAATTCGCGCAGGCCGTCGATCAGGTCGACGTTGGTCAGCGCGCTGCCGGTGGCGCCGCCGTGGTTGAGGATGGTCTCGGCATTGACGTTGTCGCCGCGGATGATGTCGCCGAAGCGCGAGCCGGATGCACCTTCCACTTCGTCGAAGCGGTCGAGGATCGACGCCGGCGAGGCGCCGACCGGCTGGAAGATGCCGTTGTTCTCGGTCGGCAGGTTGCCGTGCGGCTGCGCCAGGACGGCCAGGGTCAGGTCGACGGTGACGCCGACCTTGTCGTTCTTGTGGGTGACCCAGTCGAAGCCGGACATGCCTTCCATCTTGTCCTGGGCATCGCTGCCGACGAAGATGTCGTCGCCGCCCTCGCCGATCATTTCGTCGAAGCCGGGGCCGCCGACGAAGATGTCGTTACCGTTGACCTCGTCGGTCAGCAGCGGGGCGAAGTTGTCGCCGGGGGCGCCGTCCTGGGTGCCCATCTCGATCCAGTCGTCGCCCTCGTTGCCGGTGGGCGGCAGGCTGGTCTTCGGGCTGAGGATGAAGTCGTCGCCCTGGCCGCCGAAGGTGGTGGAGATGTCCTCGGTGATGATGATGAAGTCCTGGCCGTCGCCGCCGAGGATCAGGTTGCCGGCGCCGCCGGCCTCCATGCTGCCGACCACGATCACGTCGTTGCCGGCGCCGCCTTCCAGGCGGTTGTCGCCGAACATGTCGCTGATGATGTCGTCGCCGTCGCCGCCGAGCACCGCGTCGTTGCCGGCGCCGCCCTCCAGACGGTCGTTGCCGGCGTCGCCCCAGACGGTGTCGTCGCCGGCGCCGGAGACGATCACGTCGTCGCCGTCCGTGCCGCCCATCACCACGTGGTCGCCGCCGGTGTAGCGCAGGTAGTTGCCGTCGGGGCCGGCGGTTTCCGGGTTGTCGCGGATGACCAGCGGCGTGACTTCGACGCCGTTGATGGTGATGCCGCCGGTGGGATCGTCGCCGTCCAGGCCGGCATTGAACTGCCGGCTCTGGTCGACCTCCAGGGTGAAGGTCGGGGTCTGGAAGATGGTGTTCGACAGGTGGATCGCGTCGGTGTGCAGCATCACCATCTTGGCGAACGAGTTGTTCTCCAGCTCGGTGCCGAAGTTCATCCCGGCGGTGCGGGACAGGTAGTAGAAGCGGTCGCCGTTCTGCAGGGCTTCCAGCTGGGTCTCGAAGACGAAGTTGAAGCTCGAGCCGAGCATGCCGCCGAACGGCATCTTGGCTTCGGCCAGGCCGCCGATCCAGAAGTCCACCGCATCCAGGCCGGTGATGGTGGCGCCGTTGGCGCCGCTGGCCCAGGCACCGGTGCTGTTGAGGAAGTCGAGGCGATCGCCGGGCTCGCCGGTGCCGCCCAGCACCAGCAGCACTGCCGCGGCGCGCTTGCCTTCCAGGGTGGTCGCGCCGGTGATGGAATCGTGCGTGCCATAGGCGGCGATGAAGTTGATCAGCGACGCCGGATGCTTGAGGTGGGCGGCGAAGTCGGCCCAGCTCAGGTACGGCTTGAGCTGGTTGTCGCCGGTCATCTCGAAGAACTCGCGGCGCGCCTGGTTCAGCGAGGGGATGCCGGCATCGCGGCCGCGGGCGATGTTGATCGCCGGCAGGTCGAGCGGCAGGCCGAGCAGGTTGTTGCGCAGCGCCTCGGTGACGAATTCGTCGATCTCGTTGCCGAGCTGGCGGGTCAGGCCGCGCACGATGGCGCCGGCCGCCTCTTCCGGCGTCGGGCCGCTGGCGGCGAAGGCCAGCGGGTTGAGGAAGGCCGCGATCAGGCCCATCTGCTGGTCCGGGTTGTTCGGGTCGGCGCCGATCACGTTGAAGTCGGCATCGTAGCGGTCGACCGTCTCGGTCAGCATCGAGTGGCCGAAGCGGTACACCGTATGGGCGAACTCGGCGACGATCGACGGATCGATGGTGGTGTCATAGCCGGTCGGCGCGAGGAACTCGTCGATCTGCGGCTGGATGGTGCGGGCGAATTCCTCGAACACCAGGTGCTGGTACTGCATCTCGGTGCCGAACTTGGCGGCCTGGAACAGGCGTTCGCCGTTCCACACCAGCGGGCCACCGAGGTCCGCCAGCGAGTCGATCGGCTCCAGCAGCCACTGGTTGATGAAGGCCAGGTCGTTGGAGGCGAGGATGGTCTCCTTGGACTGCTCGACCAGGCGGTTGTGCTCGGCGTGGAACACATGGTGCACGGTGGTCAGGCCGATGTTCTCGTTGACCCGGCCGTCGCCGGCGATGTAGTGCGCGTCGAGCAGCTCGTTGTCGTAGGTGCCGGCTGCCGGGGCGTTGCCCGCCACGTCGTCGAGGTCGGCGGTCAGGCCGGCGGTGGGCGTGGCGCTGTGGGCGATGTCATCGAGGAAGGCGTGGCCGGTGTGCACGGCGTTGGCCAGGCTGACCGGCGCGGCCAGGTTGCCTTCGACCAGCGAGTTGTCGCTCATCACCACCAGCGGGAAGCCGTTGTCGCCCTTGACGAAGTTGCCATAGGCATCGGTGGCCAGCAGCGGCACGTTGAACACGTCGGCATCGGTCAGGTTGATGCCGAGGATTTTCTGCGCCTGCGCCTTGACCACCGCCCAGGTGGCCATGCCGCCGATCGGCTGGTCGTCATCGGTGTAGTACTGGCCGTCCAGGCCGGGGTCGCGGTTGGTGATCAGGCGCCCGGTGGCCACTGGCTGGCCGTTGGCGTCGAGCACGTATTCGCGCAGGAACACCTGGTGCGACGGGTGCGAGCTGTAGGTCTGGTTCTGGTCGACGAAGGGCGAGGTGGTGTTGGTGTGCTCGTGGACGTCGTCGGCGGTGCCGAGCTGGCCGTCGGGGCCGGGCTGGTTGGTGGCGCGGGAAACCACCATGAAGCGCAGGTTCGGCGCCAGGTCGTCGGCCGTGCCGAACTGGCCGTCGGCGCCGGCCACCAGCGGATCGTCCGCCTGCAGCGGTATGAACACCACTTCGGTGCCGCTCTTGGTCACCAGGTCGAGGCCGTGGTCGAAGAACTGGCCGAAGAAGGTCATCCACGCGTTGAAGCCTGCGCTCAGGCCCTCGTCGGGCGACTCGTTGGGGATGAAGAACACCTGGCGGTCGTCGGCGGTGCCGAATATGCCGTCGAGGCCGGGGCTGGTGATGCTCGGTGCGCCACCATTGGCTTCTACCGCCGCCGGATTATTGGCGGTCTGGTCAACAATCAGGTTGCTGATGGTGCGCGGCTGCGAGTCGACCACCGAGCCGGAGCCCGCATAGGAGGTGCCGCCCTCCGCCGGCCGGAACACCGGGTCCAGCAGGCGCGGGAACAGGCCGTCGGCGGCGCCGAAGGCGCTCTGTCCGTCGAGCAGGTTGTTGTAGCTGCCATCTACCGTGCGCAGGCCGAAGGGCACCTGGGCGTTGGGCAGCAGGTTGGCGAGATCCTCTCCATTCGCGTGGGCCTCGGCGATGAAGATCTGCTGCAGGATGAATTCGAGGTCGGACTTGATGAAGTTGGCCATTTTGTTTTTTGCCTCTTCGACTGTGCACGTAAGACACGGCCCCGGCCGTGCTACGCGAGCACGGCCTGAGCGGCGGCATGTAGTTGGTGATCGTGGGCGGCCGGCGAACGGCAAGACGAGGTCCGGCACCTGTCGTGAACGGCAGGCGTTCAATTGGGCTGGCGTCTTATCCCTGGCGCGTGGCGGGCCGGATCAGCGGCCCGGCGGTCCGTGGAACCTGGACGTGAAGAAGTGCTCGTGGGAGTGCAGCTTCTTTTGCCAGTTGGGCGAGGCGTTGCGCATCTTGATCTCCCTGGCGGGACTGACCTCAGCTATCGCTTTCCGTGGCGTGTTGCTCCGTTGGGCGACGCCTGGACAGGTTCATCTTGTGAGGGTGATGTCGAACCGACAGCGCTTTCGCTGGATGGGGGGAGGCCTGAACACTACGCTCTCCCTGCGGGACATCGCCTTCGCTATGAATAAAGTTCTCCGGTGAAACAGTGTCAAGATGCCGGCAAACTATGCGACGAACGGAAAAAATATAGATAAGTTGCTGTAAATAAAGAATTTTCAGAAACAAAAAGCGTCAAATTTCTCTCTCGGAAGGCCAAAACTGTATCGCCGGATTGACACTCCTAACCTACGCTGCTGTTTCAGGTGAGCGACAAGATCATTCGGACTGAGCGCTCTCCCGCAACGGGTTGCATGGTGCGACAGCGAGCTTCCCCTTCCCCGTCTGACGCCCGTGCATCACCTCCTCAGAGTCTGCCAACTGGTTCGAGGTGGACAGCGCAATGGACAACAAGAAATCACCCCGTCGGTCCGAACTGTCGGACGTGCTGTTTCGTCTTCGCCGTACCTTCTACTCGCTCGCCGCGTTCAGCGGCGTGGTCAACCTGCTGATGCTGGCGCCTGCGGTGTACATGATGCAGGTCTACGACCGCGCCCTGGTCAGCAGCAACGTCACCACCCTGATGATGCTGACCATCCTGGTATGCGGCCTGTACCTGCTGATGGCGCTGCTGGAAATCGCCCGCGGGCGCGTGCTGATCCGGGTCGGCAACCGCCTGGACATGGACCTGAACCAGCGCATCTTCACCGCCGCCTTCGAGCGCAACCTCGGCCGCGCCGGCGGAAATCCGGCGCAGGCCCTGCAGGACCTTTCCCAGGTCCGCCAGTTCCTCACCGGCAACGCCCTGTTCGCCTTCTTCGACGCGCCGTGGACGCCGGTCTACCTGCTGGTCACCTATCTGATCCACCCGGTACTGGCGCTGATCATCCTGATCGGCTCGCTGATCCTGGTGTGCCTGGCCGTGCTCACCGAAGTCGCCACCCGCAAGCCGCTGGCCGAGGCCAACCAGGCATCGCAGGAGTCCGGCATCTATGCCAACAACAACCTGCGCAACGCCGAAGTGATCGAGGCGATGGGCATGCTGCCGGCGATCAGTGGCCGCTGGTTCAAGGGCCACCTGCGCATCCTCGAACGGCAGACGCTGGCTTCCGACCGCGCCGCCTACATCGCCGGCACGGGGCGCTTCGTGCGCATCACCCTGCAGTCGCTGATCCTCGGCGCCGGCGCGCTGCTGGCGATCCAGGGCGAGATCACCGCCGGGATGATGATCGCCTGCTCGATCCTCTCCGGCCGAGCGCTGGCGCCGGTGGAACAGGCGATCGCCAGCTGGAAGCAACTGCTCGGTTGCCGCATGGCCTGGGGCCGGCTGAACAAGATGCTCGACGAGTACCCGCAGCGGCCGCCCAGCATGCCGCTCAGCCGGCCGCTCGGCGCGCTCTCGGTGGAAGGCGTGCATGCCGGCGCGCCCGGCACCAGCACCGGCATCCTGAGCGGCGTGACCTTCAACCTTGCGCCCGGCGAATGCCTCGGCGTGATCGGCCCGTCGGCCGCCGGCAAGTCCACCCTCGCGCGCCTGCTGGTCGGCGTGTGGCCGACGCAGCTCGGCAAGGTACGCCTGGACGGCGCCGACGTGTTCAGCTGGAACAAGGCCGAGCTCGGTCCCTGGCTCGGCTACCTGCCGCAGGACGTGGAGCTGTTCGAGGGCAGCATCGCCGAGAACATCGCCCGCTTCGGCGAGATCGACAGCGAGGCGGTGATCAGCGCGGCCAGGTCCGCCGGGGTCCATGAAATGATCCTGCGCTTCCCGCAGGGCTACGACACCGTGCTCGGCGTCGACGGCAGCCCGCTGTCCGGCGGCCAGAAGCAGCGCATCGGCCTGGCCCGCGCGCTGTACGGCGAGCCCGCGCTGGTGGTGCTCGACGAGCCGAACTCCAACCTCGACGACGTCGGCGAAAAGGCGCTGGTCGACGCGCTCGCCGACCTCAAGCGGCGCGGCGCCACCTCGGTGCTGATTTCCCACCGCCCGACCGTGCTCGGGCTGGTCGACAAGGTGCTGATGCTGCGCGACGGCTGCATGCAGCTGTGCGGCACCCGTGACGAAGTGTTCGCCACGCTGCGCCAGGCCAACGTCATGGCGGCGGGTCCGCACCCGGTCGCCCCGGTCAGCGCCAGCGCCAGTGGCAGGGAGTGACGGCCATGCATCTCGTTGAACGCAAGGAAACCCTGTTCCCCTCCACCCAGCAGGTGGTGGTCGACATGGATACCCGCAAGCCGGCCCGCTGGGGCATCTGGCTGGTGGTCGCCGGCTTCGGCGGGTTCCTCCTCTGGTCCTGGCTGGCGCCCCTGGATGCCGGCGTGGTGGCCAATGGCACGGTGAAGGTGAGCAGCAACCGCAAGACCATCCAGCACCTCACCGGCGGCACCGTCGAGGCGATCCTGGTGCGCGAAGGCGACAGGGTGCGCAAGGACCAGGAACTGATACGCCTGGATGCCACCCGCGCCATCGCCGAACGCGGCGTGGTGAGGGCGCAGTACATCGTCAGCAAGACCGTGGAGAACCGCCTGGAAGCCGAGCGCGACGGCCGCGACGAAGTGGTGTTCGACGCCGACATGCTGGAGCGCTTCCAGGGCGACCGGCGCCTGGACGAGGCCATCGAGCTGCAGCGGCGCCTGTTCCACACCCGCCGCGCGGGCCTGGCCGGCGAGCTGAGCATCCTCGAGGAAACCCAGGACGCCGCCGAAATCCAGGTCAAGGGCCTGCAGCAGGTCTACGCCGCCCGCGCCACCCAGGCGAAATTCCTCCAGGAGCAGCTTTCCGGAACCCGTACCCTTGCCGCGGAGGGATACATCCCGCGCAACCGCATGCTCGAACTGGAGCGCAGCGCCGCCGAGCTGAACGCCGGCCAGGCGGAGAACATCAACAACATCGCCCGCGTGCGCAGCCAGGTCACCGAACTGGAGCTGCGCATCCTCCAGCGTCGCCACGACTACTTCAAGGAAGTCGAGTCGCAGCTCACCGAGGTGCAGAAGGAAAGCGGCAGCCTCGCCGACCGCCTGCGCTCGCTGGACTACGAGGTCCGGCACACCTCGATCCGTTCGCCCATCGACGGCATGGTGCAGGGCCTGAGCATCGCCACCATCGGCGGCGTGATCCAGGCCGGCGCGAAGATCATGGACATAGTCCCGGACAACGAGCCGCTGCAGGTCGACGCCAACATCCCGGTGCAGGCCATCGACAAGATGATTCCGGGGTTGCCGGTGGACATCTCCTTCCCCGCCTTCAACCACGCGCAGACGCCGAACATTCCCGGCCGCGTGCTGACCGTCTCGGCCGACCGCCTGATCGACGAGCAGAGCAAGCAACCCTACTACCTCGCGCAGATCGAGGTGACGCCCGAAGGCATGGACAAGCTCGGTGCCAACCGCATCCGCCCGGGCATGCCGGCCAGCGTCACCATCAAGACCGGCGAGCGCAACCTGCTGAGTTACCTGCTGAAGCCGCTGCTGGACCGGGTCGACAGTTCGTTCAAGGAGCAATGACATGGCAAGGGAACGCCTCCTGGCCTGCCTGGTGGGATTCGCCCTGCCTGCGGGCGCGATGGACCTCAAGGAAGCCTGGGATCTGCTGCAGTACCAGGGGCCGATCTACCAGTCGGCCGTGCACGAGAAGGCCGCCGGGCAGGAATACCGACCGATCGGCAAGGCCGGCCTGCTGCCGCAGATCAACGCCACCGGCTACGACAACGAGGTCAACGGCGAGCAGGAACAGAACAACATCGACAACGATCTCGACTACGGCTCCTACGGCGCCGCCCTGCGCCTGCGCCAGACGCTGTTCGACAAGCGCAAGATGGCCGAATACCGCCAGGGCGACCGGCGCACCGAATACAGCAACGCGGTGTTCGACACCAGGCGCCAGGAAGCGGCGATCAACCTGGCCGGACGCTACTTCAACGTGCTGCTGGCGCGGGAGTCGATCGAACTGGCGCAGGCCAAGCTCAGGGCCTTCGAGGAACAGCTCGACCTCGCCAGCCGCAGCATGGAGCTCGGCGAGGGCTCGCGCACCGACGTCGACGATGCGGCGGCGCGGCGCGACCTGGCCGAAGCGGAGCTGATCGAGGCGGAGGACAACCTGCTGGTGGCGCGCCGCCTGTTGCAGGAATACCTCGGCGTGCTGCCGGAGAGCCTGGCGACGCTGCGCGGCGACTTCGCCACCTCGCCGCCGCAGCCGAACAACCTGCAGGACTGGCTGGCCCGCGCCAAGGCCGACAACCCGGCGATCCGCGCCAGCCGCTACAGCGTCGACGTGGCCGAGGAAGAGATGAAGAAGGCCAGGGCCGGGCACTGGCCGACGCTGGATTTCGTCGCCGGCTACACCTACGGCAAGAGCGAAACCATCTCCACCCTCGACCAGAAGAACCGCTACAGCTCGGTGGGCCTGGAAGTGAACATCCCGCTCTACAGCGGCGGCGGAGTGAGCGCCCAGGCGCGCCAGGCGGTGGCCAACCGCGACAAGGCCGAAGAGGACCTGAAGGCCTCGCGCGAGGAAGTGCTCTCGGAAACCACCCGCGAATTCCATGGCGTGCAGAGCGGCGCCGCGCGCATCCGGGCGCTGGAAACGGCGGTGCGCTCCAGCCAGCAGTCGATCATCTCGAGCCGCAAGGGCTTCCAGGCCGGCACCCGCACCAACGTCGACATCCTCAATGCCGAGGAGCAGTACTACAGCGCCCGCCGCGACCTGTTCGAAGCCAAGCTGCGCTACCTGGTCTCGCGCCTGCGCCTGGCGGCATCGGTGGGCGGCCTGGGGGATGACGACATCGCCGACGCCAATGCGTACCTGGCGTCGGAGCAGCAGATCAGGCCATAGCGGGCGGGCGAAAGGTTCCGGCACATGCCGCCGGCTTGCCGAGTGGCGGCGACGGATTCATGCGGGTGCGCAGTGCCCTGGGCGGTGCTACTGCTGCATGTCCTGGCCGGTTTCGCCTTTCCCCGAGAGGCGCGGCAGCCAGGACGGCCACTTGAAGCGAAGCCCTTCGTGAGCGGGCCCGTCGCTGTCCGCCGTGCTGTCCGGCTGCGCGCCGTCGCAACCCTGCTCCTTGCCCCGGGCGATGACCTTGGCCTGTGCGTCGTACAGCTTCGCCCACGGGCGGAAGCCGATGGCTCCCGTCTCCAGGCGATAGCGCTGGCCAGAGCTGAAGTCCGGGTATTTCACCGTGAGCCTGCAGTCGCGCCACAGCGCTGAGGGGGTTCCGCTGCCGATGTTGGTGGGGTCGACCTGGAACTGGTAGCGAACGCCCAGTTCGTGCTGGCCCGGATCGACTTCGAAATAGCGCGAGCTGGGCCATTCCTTGCCGTCCACCTTCATCGCCGCGAGGTCGCTCCGGCTGTCGGTGTGGAGATCGATCCAGGCGCGGTTCGGGTCTGGGGTCGGCATCAGCAGGGAACAGCCGCTCAGGGTGAGCAGGCCGGCGGTGATCAGCAGCAGGCGCATGGGAACTCCGGACGTTTCAGTGTGGGCAGCGGCGTGCGGGAGCGCTGTGCTATTTTCGGCGGCATGCCTGTCCTCCCGCTTGTTCGCACACTCGACCGCCGATTGCCCCGCTGGGTTCCCTGCCTGGCGCTTCTGGCGCTGAGCGGTTGTTCCAGCCTCGGCTACTACGGCCAGCTCGCCAGCGGCCAGTTGCGCCTGCTGGCCGCCCGCGAACCGGTGGCGGAAGTGGTCGACGACCCCGCCCGCGACGCCGCGCTGCGCCAGCGTCTGCGCCTGGCCCAGGAGGCGCGCGCCTTCGCCAGCGCCGAGCTGGGCCTGCCGGACAACCGCAGCTACCGCCTGTACAGCGACATCCGCCGGCCCTACGTGGTGTGGAACGTATTCGCCACGCCGGAGCTGTCGCTGCAGCCGCTGACCCACTGCTTCCCGATCGCCGGCTGCGTGGCCTATCGCGGCTACTACGACGAGGCCGCCGCCCGCGCCGAGGCGCGCCGCCTGCAGGGGGATGGCATGGACGTTCATGTCGGCGGCGTGGAGGCCTATTCGACCCTCGGCTGGTTCGACGACCCGATCCTCAGCAGCATGCTGCGCTGGGGCGACCAGCGCCTCGCCGAGACCATCTTCCACGAGCTGGCGCACCAGCGCTTCTACCTGCCCGGCGACACCGCCTTCAACGAGTCCTACGCCAGCTTCGTCGAGCGCGAAGGCGGCCGTCGGTGGCGCGCCGCCCAGGGCCTGCCGGCGCAGGACAGCCCGCTCGCCGCGCAGCGCGACGCCCTCGCCCGCCTGGTGCTGGACACCCGCGAGCGGCTGCAGAAGCTCTACGCCAGCGGCCGCCCGGCCGCCGAGCTGCGCGCCGGCAAGGCCGCCGAATTCGACCGGCTGCGCCGCGAATACCGCGCATTGCGTGATCGCGAATGGGGCGGCAAGGGGCCGTTCGACGCCTGGATCGAGGCGCCGCTGAACAACGCCAAGCTGCTGCCGTTCGGCCTCTACGACCAGTGGGTGCCGGCCTTCGCCGAATTGTTCCGCCAGCTCGGCGGCAACTGGCCGGCGTTCCACGCCCGGGTGGAAAAACTCGCCGCCCTGCCGGCGAGCGAACGCCACGCGGCGCTGGAACGCCTCGACGCCGGCCAGCCCTACGCCTTCCGGACTCCCGGCGGATAACCGCGAACGGTCATTCGCCCTACGGAACCGGGCCAGTCTGCTTTGGTAGGGCGAATAACGCGCCAGCGTTATCCGCCGATGCGCCAACCTGCAGGAGCGGACCATGCCCGCGACCCGTCCCCATGTCGCGCGCATGGCGCGCTTGTATGGCGTTAGGGTAGGAGCCTGTCTTGGTATTTCAGCGCATTTGTTCGCGAGCAAGGACTGGGCGTCCCCCTCGGTCCTACGAAGAGCGGGAACGTGCCTGTAGGAGCGAGCTTGCTCGCGAATCCTGTGTAGGAAGCGGGCCATGCCCGCGAATAGCGCGCAAGGCGCGCTCTTACACGACTATTCCGCCGCATCCGGACAATGCAGCGGCAGATCCAGCTGCACCCGCCTCCGCAGCCACGGGCTCGGCCGGTAGCGCGGCTCGCCGTAGCAGCCCTGCAGCCCCTGGAGAATGGTGAGGATGCGCGCCGCGCCGTAATGCTCGCCGAACGCCAGCGGGCCGAAGGGATAGCCCAGCGCCAGTTGCACCGCGCGGTCGAGGGTCACCGGCGTGGTGATGCCGCGCTGCACGATCTCGCAGCCGAAGTTGACGATGCTGGCGATCACCCGCTGGCTGACGAAGCCGGGCGAGTCGCTGATCACCTCCACTGGCACGCCGTCGCTGGACAGCGCCTGGCGCGCCTGCACCTCCAGCGCCGGGTCGAGCGCCGGCTGGCGCATCAGCACGCGGCGGCGGTCGAGTTCGGTGAAGGTTTCCAGCGCCAGGCTGCGTTCCGGCGGCAGGTCGAGGGCGTCGATGCGCGTGCTGGCGTCCTCGCCCATCGGCGTCACCAGGCAGATCGCCCGCGACGACGGCGCCTCGCAGCTTTCCAGCACCACTCCGGCCTGGCTCAGCAGGCTGCCGATGCGGTGGCGCAGCTCGGGGTCCTGGCTGTCCAGCCAGAACGGCCTGTTCAGCAGCACCGGTGCCTGCACCGGCTCCGGATCGAGCAGCGGCAGGCCGTCCTGGTAGCGGTAGAAGCCCTCCCCGCTCTTGCGCCCGAGCAGGCCGGCGGCGACGCGCTGGGCCGCCAGCGGCGAGGGCGTGTAGCGCGGGTCCTGGTAGAACTGCTGGTAGAGCGACTCCATCACCGTGTGGACGATATCCAGCCCGGCCAGGTCGAGCAGTTCGAACGGCCCCATGCGGAAGCCGGCGCCGTCGCGCAGGATGCGGTCGACCTGTGCGGGGCTGGCGATGCCCTCACTGAGGATGCGCAGCGCCTCGCTGCTGAAGGCGCGGCCGGCGTGGGTGACGATCAGGCCGGGACTGTCGCTGGTCAGCGCCGGGAAGTGCCCGACATGCTCGGCCAGGTGCGCCAGGCGGGCGATCACCGATTCGTCGGTACGCTCGCCGCGCACCACTTCCACCACCCGCATCAGCGGCACCGGGTTGAAGAAATGCAGCCCGGCGACGCGCCGCGGGTTCTTACACTTGCGTGCGATGCGGCTGACCGACAGCGACGAGGTGTTGCTCGCCAGCACCGCGTCCGGCGCCACCCGCGCCTCCAGCTCGGCGAACAGCGACTGCTTGGCGCCAAGGTCCTCGACTATGGTCTCGATCAGCAGGTCGCAGTCGTGCAGCTCGTCGAGGCTGTGGGCGGCGACCATGCGCTGCGGGGTGATCGCCAGCACGTCGTCGCCCAGGCCGTTGCGCGCGGCGACGTGCTCGAACAGCTGGCGGTTGAGGTCGAGTGCCTGCTGGATGCTTTCCGCCCGGCTGTCGTAGAGGCGCACCGGCAGGCCGCTGTTGGCGAACAGTTGGGCGATGCCGCGGCCCATGACACCGGCGCCGATGACGCCGATGCGGCTGAAGGACGGCGGTTGCGGAAGTGAGGGGCGTTGCATGGCACGGGAATCCTCGTCGAGCGGTCCTGCATCAAACTTAGACGAGGTCGCCGCACTCTGGAGTTCCGGATGCGTCCGGCGGTCCGCTGCCGGTGCCCTGCACCCTCCCCGCTCAGCGGTAGGCTCTGAGGATTCGGCTGATCGAACCGTCGTCGCGATCCACCAGCAGATAGTGGCGGCCGGTCAGCAGCCATTGCTGGCCATGCCGCGGCCGCGGCAGGCGGTGTGCGCGCCAGTCCTGCAGATAATGGCGCCGGCGATAGTCGCGCGATACGTGCTGGCCCAGCCGCCAGCCCCGCTCAGATCCGCCCTGCCAGCGCTGCGCTTGCTCCCAGCGCCGGCGCTGTTCGTCGTGGCGCCGCTGTTCTTCCCAGCGACGGTGCTGTTCGGCCTCGCGCCGGCGCGCCTCTTCCCGCTGGCGCCAGCGTTCCTCCTGGTGACGCCGCTGTTCCTCGCGCCAGTGCCGCTGGCGCTCGGCTTCCTGGCGCTGGCGCTCCTGCCATTGCCGGTGCTGCTCCTGCTTCCACTGCTGCTCGCGGGCGAACTGCTGGTGCTGTTCCTGGCGGCGACGGTCCTGTTCCTGCCGGCGTCTTTCCGCCTCATGGCGTTGCCGTTCCTCGTGGTGGCGCTGGCGCTCGTCCTGCTGGCGGCGCTGTTCCTGCCATTGCTGGTGGCCGTCGTTGCCGTTCCAGGCAAGCACGCTGACAGGGGAAAGCAGGAGGAGCAGGGCAAGCAGGCTACGCGGACGGCGGATGCGCATGTTCATGGATGTACGGGCCGGAATCAGGGAAGGCGGGTGTGGGAAATCTGCTGCCAGAACTGAGTGGGCCGGAGGGGCGAAAGTTCCGCTGCCGCCGTGCCGTCGGACGGCAGGCGGGCTGGGAAAGAGGGTCGAAAGGATGGCTAGTGTGTGGTCATTTAAAAGGCGAATTTAAGTGCTTCATTCAATTAATGACGTTATCTATTTAATTTGGTCATTTGATTTGGTTTCACGTAAATAAATAGAAGTCAATGGTTTGAAATATCTTGTAACCGTGTGCCCACTTTCAGGCGGGATTATTCGCACGGTCGATGCGCAGGATTTCCACATTGCGACCCTTGACCCGGTATGCGGTCACGAATGGCCAGCGTTCGATCGGCAGCTCGCGCACGCCGGGTACTTCGCTCGGTTCGCCACTGCTGCCGAGAGCCGGGTCCTGCAACGGTTTCACCTGGCCGAGGATGTCCTGGATGGCTTTCAGCGCCTTTTCCGGGCCGATCAGCACCACGTAGTGGTCATAGATGGCGTCCAGATCGGCGGCGGCCTTGTGGCTCCACAGCAGACTCATGCCAGCCCCCACTTCGCTTCGATTTCCGCGTGCGGCAGCAGGCGCCCGGCATTGGCGTCCGCCAGCCCCTCGTCGATCGCCGCGACGTGCCAGCTCTGGCGTTCCAGGTACTGCGCCAGGGCCTGGCGCAGGTGATACGGGCGGTCCCGGTGGGTGGCGCGGGCCAGTTCGTCCAGCGCCGCGGCAAGGCCGTCATCGGCCCGAAAGGAGATTACGGTGGTCATTTTCTGATCGCTGCGTATACGGTGTATACATCGTTTACAAAGATTACAGGAGTATACGGTGCCCTGCTCCGATGGGCAAAAAAGCTGCACCGGCTGTTGCCGGGGCAGTCCTAAACTGGGGAAACGCTGGGTGGATGGGGTGGCTCATGAGGGAGCGGACCGAAAGCACGGCCACGGCACTCGCCGCCATGCACGAGGACGGCTATGTGCTGCTGCGCGGGATCGTCGGGCCCGATGGGATCGCCGAACTGCGCAGCGCCATCGACGGGCTTGAGCCGGTGCATTGGGACTACGAGGGGCTGGTCGACCACTACAAGTGCGTGTTCAACCGCTCTCCCCTGTGGCTGCCCTATCTCGACCTGCCGGGGGTGATCGAGCTGGCCGAGGCGGCGATGGGCGCGGACTGCCACGTGATCGGCCAGACCGCCTGGCGTTGCCATCCGGGGTTCATCGGCGCCGACCTGCACCTCGACTACCTGCCGATGCGACTGCCGCCGGTCCTGCTGGCCGATCCGGCGTTCGAGCTGCCGATGTTCGTCTGCACCGCGCAGATCTACCTGGACGACATCGACGAACTGCTCTGCCCTACCCTGGTGATTCCCGGCAGCCATCTTGCCGGCCGACCGCCGCACGAGGGTGAGAGCGACTGGCAGGGCCGCGAACCGCAGGCCGTGCTGTGCCGGGCTGGCGACGTACTGTTCCTGCGCAGCGAGCTATGGCACGCCGGCAGCCGCAACCGCGCCACCGATCGCAGCCGCTACCTGCTGCAGGTGCACTACGGCCGGCGCATGGTGGCGCAGAAGTTCTCGCCCTATCTCGAATGGCGTTTCAATCCCGAGGTGCTGGCCGCCTGCACGCCCCGCCAGCGCCGGCTACTCGGCGACCACGAGGCGGCGGAATACGACTGAAGGGAGGAGTGCGGATGAGCGAAAAGATCCAGGGCGGCTGCCATTGCGGCGCGCTGCGCTACGAAGTCGAGGCGCCGCTGACCGACGTCGCGCACTGCCATTGCTCGATCTGCCGGCGCTGCAGCGGCGCCGTCGCGGTGACCTGGGCGACGGTGCCGGCCGAATCCTTCCGCTGGCTGAGTGGCGCACCGAACGACTACCACTCGACGCCGGGCTGCACGCGCAGCTTCTGCGGCCGCTGCGGCGCCCAGCTGACCTTCCGTTCGGAAGCCTATCCACAGACGCTGGACCTGACCATCGCCACCCTCGACCACCCGGAACGGGTGCGGCCGGACCGGCATATCTGGACGAAGAGCCGGCTGCCGTGGCTGCATCTGGACGAGCAGTTGCCGGAGGAAGAGGAGGAGAGGTTGTAGGGCGAATGAAGCGGAACGCTTCATCCGCCGATACGGCCAAAGCGGTGGCTGGGCAGCATTGTAGGAGCGGGCCATGCCCGCGAAATGGTTCGGCACGGCGTGTCGCGGGCATGGCCCGCTCCTACAGCGATCTCAGGTGCCGCAGAAAGGTAGGTGGATGAGGTTTTTTTCATCCACCATTGTGGGGCCGCATGCGCGGCCATGGTGGATCGGTGGAGCGTGATCCACCCTACGCCAGCTCCAGGCTTCGCCATCTCGTACCGCCCGACGGATACGTCAGGGCAACTCCAGCCCGCCGGCCGCCTTGTGCAGTTCGCGCAGGTGCGTGCCGAGCAGCTTCAGGTTGGCTTCCAGCGCTTCCAGTTCCTCGCGGCGGGAGGGCTCCAGCAGTTCGCGGACTTCCTTTTCCAGGTCGTCGCTGAGCTGGCGCAGGCGTGCCTGGCGGGCGTGGGCCTGTTGTTCCAGGCGGGCGGATTCGCCGGGTTGCGGCAGGCCGTAGCCGCCGTCGAGCAGTTCCGCCGGGCGGCTGAGGAAACCGCTGTCGTCGAGGATGCGCTGCAGCGTGCCGCCGGCCCTGGCCAGTTTCGGGTCGGCCGCGGCGTCGTCGCGGTGGCCGAGGTAGAGGCGCTTGAGTTCGTCCTGGGCGATCAGCAGCTGGCGGCGCAGCGAGGCCTGTTCCAGCAGCAGCAGGGCGGCGCTGGCGCGCAGGTCGGCGCGGGGGAACCAGTCGCGGCGCTGCTTGGCCGGCAGGGCGAGCCAGTCCTCGACCTTTTGCTGGGGAATGTCCATGCGCTGGCGGATCACTTCGAACATCGCCTGGTAGCGGTCGCGGAAGGAGTCGAAGCGGTAGCCGAGGCGCAGCGCTTCCTTCGGGTCGTCGAGCACGCTGGGATCGGCCATGCCGCGGTTTTCCAGCAGTTCCACCACGCCGTAGGGGGTGATGCTGTCGAGGCTCTGCAGGCGCGGGTCGGGCACGCCGCTGCGCAGCAGCTTGAGGGTTTCCACCGCGCAGTTGTTGGAGATGAAGTAGTAGTTGCCGTCGTAGCTCCAGTGACTCTGCGCGGCGCGCTCGACCAGTTCGGCGATTTCCGCGCGGCTCAGCCTGAGCGGGATCGAGGCGAGGCTGCGCAGTTCGACCTTGGTGTATTCCTCGATCACCTGCGACAGCGGCAGGACGAACAGCCGCGACGGGTAGGCGCCGGTCAGGCCGTCCCAGCTGGACAGCTGCAGGTCGCCGACGAAGGCGCGGTAGGACAGCACCAGGTGGCGGTCGAGGTCCAGCCGGCAGGCCGGCCCGCGCGGGCGGCCCGGGGCGCAGACGACGATGCGCAGCATGGCATGGCCCCAGCGCGAGACCAGTTGGTCGTTGGCCTCGGCGAGCAGGTAGTCGACCTCGTAGACGCGCTCCGGGTCGAGCTGGCCCAGTGGCTGGCGGGCGAAGTCGCGGCCGGCGTTGAGGTAGGCGTAGCCCGACGGGCAGTCGGCGCGCTGCGGGCGCTCACCGAAGCGTTCGGCGTAGAACCGGTAGAGCGCCGGGCGGCGGCAGGCGTAGCTAGGGTCGAGGAGGAAGTACTCCATGTTCACCGCGACGAACTCGCGCGGGTTGCTCAGCTCGTAGGGGTCCGGGCTGCGCAGGACGAAGCGGTTGTGCGCCTCGCGCTGGCCGTGCTTGCCGGCGTACTGCGGCCAGCCGGCGAGGTCGAGCAGGCGCGGGTCGTCGGAGAGGCTGAAGCGGCGCCCGGCCTGGACGCGGCACTCGCCGGGTTCGCCGGCGCGTCCCAGCGTGTCCCGGCGCGTGCTGCAGCGGCGGATCAGGCTGGCTTCGGCGGGCGTCCACAGCCGCGCGCGGTCGTACAGGTGGGTCAGTTCGTGGAGCAGGGTGGCGAGCAGTTCGCGGCGCAGGGTGCCGTGGCTGCGGCCGGTCTGCTCGGTTGCCGCGCTGCCGTCGGCGAGCGCGGCGAGATAGCGGCGGCTCAGGGCGATGGCATCGGGGCGCAGGGCGCGGCCCATGCCGTCGCTGGGCAGGTCGTCGCGCCATTCGACGCTGACGCGGCGGTCCAGGCGTTCGACGAATGTCTCGGGCAACCGCTGCAGTGCCTCGTCCAGCAGTTGCTGGCTGGCGCTGCGTTGCGCCGCGGTCAGGCCCTGGTCCTGCAGGTCGAGGCGCAGGGCGGCGTGGGCGCTGCCGGCCAGCAGCAGGGCGAGTGCCGCCAGCCAGCGGCGGCCGGCGGGTCTCACAGGGCGAGGATGGCTTCGGCGAGCTGCTGGTCGGAGGCCTGGCGGGCTTCCGGCAGCTGGTCGCGCAGGTAGCTGAACGCCGCTTCCAGCTGCACGCCGCGGATGGCGCCTTCGCTGGCGACGAAGCTGGCGGCGTCGTCACGGGCCTCGACCACGATCTTCATGTCGCGGATCGAGGTGGTGGTGTCGGAGGTGAAGTCGAGGCTGCGGCCGATGGCGTTGGTGGTGATGTTGAACAGGCGCACCACCGACTGGGCCTGGGCGCTGCCGGCGAAGGCGGCGAGCAGCAGGCCGATGGCGAGGGAATGCTTGGGGATGGAGCTGAGGCGCATGGATGTTTCTCCGGAAAGGGCAGCGGGGCTGCTCACTCACTAGTTTGGGCAAGAATGGCTTCGGCCAGTTCCCGGTCGCTGGCGTGCAGGCCGGGATGTTCCTGGCGCAGCCAGTGCAGGCTCTGTTCCAGCCGGGCGCCGCGGATTCGCCCGTCGCTGGCGATGAAGCTGGCGGCGTCGTCGCGGGCGCTGGCCAGCAGGCGCTTCTCGAACGGGCGGCTGCTCACATCGCTGGTGACGTAGGTGGTGGCCACGCCGAGCTGGGTGGTCAGGTCGAAGGCGAGGGCGGGACTGGCGGCGCTGAGGCAGGCGAGGAGGGTAAGGGACGTGCGCATGGAGCTTTGGCGGTTGTCGGAACGAAGGGCGCCAAGGCTAACGGAATGCGGCCCGCACGGCCAGAGATGGCCTCGGGCCGGTGCGGGAAATCAGTGCCCGGACCGTGCGGACCGGGTGCCGGATCAGATGGTCAGGATGGCCTTCGCCAGCTGCATGTCGTCGGCGGCGAGGGTCGGCAGCTTGCTGCGGATGTGGCGGAAGGCCGCTTCCAGCTGTGCGCCGCGGATGTCGCCCTGGCTGGCGACGAAGCTGGCTGCGTCATCACGGGCCTCGCGGACGATCTTGTCATCCTTGAACGAGTTGCTGATGTCGCTGGTGGCGTCCGAGGTCGAGCCGGTGGCACGAACCGTCATGTCGGTGGTGACCACGAAGCTGGTAGCGAAGGCACTGCTGGCGCAGGCCAGCAGGGCGACAGCACCGATAAGACGCAAACGATTCATATGGCTACTCCAGTAGGCGGAAGCGGGCGGCTGGAGTGCCGCCCCTCCGCACAGCCTAGCCAAGACAACGATTATGCTCCAGCGATTCAGCGCCAGAAGGGCCGGGAGATTTCCGCAATGCGCTCGCTCGGGCTGATGCCCACGTCGGAGAGCAGTCGCTCGTCCAGTTCGGCCAGCTGCCGGCGGGTGCGGATGTTCTGTCGCCACAGCGCGAACAGGCGGAACAGTCGGTTCAGCGGGCGCGCGCGGGTTTCGAGAGTGGGGACGAGACCGGGGGTGGTGTATTCAAGCTCCATGACGATGCCCTCTTTGTCTTCCACGGTGGGTGTGAAAGCCGAGCTTCAGACTCGCACCGGCGGCGAATCGCAGGCAGAGGCAGCGGGGGAGAATTGTGCGGGAACAGTCCGCGCAGGATGGCAACTGTGCTGCCGTATTTGGCGCCTACTGTTGCGAAGGGAGCGAAGGAGGGATGCGCCCGAAGCTGGACGATGAAGCGGAGCGGAGGGAGGAAGAGGAGGTTTGCCTTGGGCCGCTCTGTGGAAGAGCGGCCTCAGGCGACAGGTACAGTTTTCGCGTGTGCTGCTTAGCTGTAGAACTGTCGAATCAACGCCAGAACGGCTTGCTCAGTTCGGCGTAGCGCTGGGCTTCGCTGATGCCGGCATCGGCGAGCAGGCGCGAATCCAGGCGGGCCAGCTGGCGGCGGCTTTCGATGCGACGCTGCCACAGGCGCATGGTGCCCACGAGGCTGTGATGGCTGCTGCTGGAAACAGGGCGGCTGGCGATGTTGGTGGAAACGAGGGTGCGTCCCATGATGTTGATCCTTCCCGCTTGTGGCGAGTAATCAGAGTGGTAACTGGATGGACATATGATCTGACTATTCGGTCAAAGGGTACAGGAACAGTTGGGGGGTATTGTGTGTGATCAGAGATCTGTTTTAGTGGACTGTAATGGTCTTTTTCAGGGCGAACTGTACTGCAGCGCCCTGTAATGGTGCGTTTTAGCGAGTCTGGAGAGGTTCGAGGTGGTCGTCACCGGGGGGTGACTGGAGGGAAGGGAACAGTTGCAGCGGAGGAAAAAACTGTTCGAAGCTGTTTTTTACGGGTTTTTTCCCAGGATGTCCAGCCTTGCAGGCCATTCTCTTGCGAATGACCTGCAAGGCCGCCGGCATCAGCTCGCGGCCAGCATGTGGCCGTTTTCTTCCAGATTGATATGCCAGGACATGGCTTCGCGCAGGATATGCGGAGTGTGTCCGCCACGCTTGCACGCGGCCTCGAAGTAACTGTTCAGCGCGTCGCGATAGGACGGATGCACACAGTTGTCGATGATCGCCCGGGCGCGCTCGCGCGGGGCCAGGCCGCGCAGGTCGGCGAGGCCGATCTCGGTGACCAGGATGTCCACGTCGTGCTCGGTGTGGTCGACGTGGCTAACCATGGGCACCACGCTGGAGATGTTGCCGCCCTTGGCGATGGACTTGGTGACGAACACCGCAAGGTGCGCGTTGCGGGCGAAGTCGCCGGAGCCGCCGATGCCGTTCATCATCTTCGTGCCGCCGACGTGGGTGGAGTTGACGTTGCCGTAGATGTCGAACTCCAGCGCGGTGTTGATGCCGATGATGCCGAGGCGGCGCACCACTTCCGGATGGTTGGAGATTTCCTGCGGGCGCAGCACCAGCTTGTCCTTGTAGCGCTCCAGGTTGCCGAACACGTCGGCGTTGCGGCGCGGCGACAGGGTGATCGAGCTGCCCGAGGCGAAGCGCAGCTTGCCGGCGTCGATCAGGTCGAAGGTCGAGTCCTGCAGCACTTCGGAGTACATGGTCAGGTCTTCGAACGGCGACTCGATCAGACCGCACATCACCGCGTTGGCGATGCTGCCGATGCCGGCCTGCAGCGGGCCGAGGCTCTTGCCCATGCGGCCGGCGTCCACTTCGCGCTTGAGGAAATCGATCAGGTGGTTGGCGATGGCCTGGGTCTCGTCGTCCGGCGGCAGCACGGTGGACGGCGAGTCCGCCTGCTCGGTGTGGACGATGGCGACGATCTTCGCCGGGTCGATCGGGATGGCGGTGCTGCCGATGCGGTCGTCGGCCTTCACCAGCGGGATCGGCGTGCGGGTCGGGCGGTAGGTCGGGATGTAGATGTCGTGCAGGCCTTCCAGATTGGGGTTGTGCGCGGTGTTGATCTCGACGATGACCTTCTTCGCGAAGATGGCGAAGCTCGCCGAGTTGCCCACCGAGGTGGTCGGCACGATATGGCCTTCCTCGGTGATGGCGACGGCCTCGATCACCGCGATGTCCGGCAGCTTGAGCTGGTGGTTGCGCAGCTGCTCGACGGTTTCCGAGAGGTGCTGGTCGATGAACATCACCTCGCCGGCGTTGATCGCCTTGCGCAGGGTGCTGTCGACCTGGAACGGCATGCGCCGGGCCAGCACGCCGGCTTCGGTGAGCTGCTTGTCGAGGTCGTTGCCCAGGCTGGCGCCGGTCATCAGGCTGATGCGCAGCGGCTGCTGCCGGGCGCGTTCGGCCAGCGCCTTCGGCACCGCCTTGGCTTCGCCGGCGCGGGTGAAGCCGCTCATGCCGACGGTCATGCCGTCCTCGATCAGGGCAGCGGCTTCGGCCGCGCTCATCACCTTGTCGAGCAGGGAAGGCATACGCACGCGATCACGGAACATCTGGAAAACCTCGGGCAGTAGGAAGTGCAAGGCGGCCAGTCTAGGGACTCGGGGATTTTTCGCCCTTAGACCTAGGTCGAAAAATCGGGCTGCCAGTTACCTTCCTAATACCAAAGTCCAGCAACTGTACCGTTGCCGGAAAGCAAGACACCGGCGCGAGGCCGGTGTCTTGTGACGCGCGGTGAAGCTTATTCCACGGCCTTGACCATGTCTTCGATGACTTTCTTGGCGTCGCCGAAGACCATCATGGTCTTGTCCAGGTAGAACAGTTCGTTGTCCAGGCCGGCGTAGCCGCTGGCCATGGAGCGCTTGTTGACGATGACGGTCTTGGCCTTGTACGCCTCGAGGATCGGCATGCCGGCGATCGGCGATTTCGGATCGTTCTTGGCGGCCGGGTTGACCACGTCGTTGGCGCCGAGGACCAGCACCACGTCGGTCTGACCGAACTCGGAGTTGATGTCTTCCATCTCGAACACCTGCTCGTAGGGCACCTCGGCCTCGGCCAGCAGGACGTTCATGTGGCCCGGCATACGGCCGGCAACCGGGTGGATGGCGAACTTCACGGTCACGCCGCGATGGGTCAGCTTCTCGGCCAGTTCCATCAGCGCGTGCTGGGCGCGGGCCACCGCCAGGCCGTAGCCCGGAACGATGATCACGCTGTCGGCGTTGGTCAGCAGGAACGAGGCGTCGTCGGAGGAACCGGACTTCACCGGACGCTGCTCTTTCGAACCGGCAGCCGGGCCCGCGTCGGCTTCGGCGCCGAAGCCGCCGAGGATGACGTTGAAGAACGAACGGTTCATCGCCTTGCACATGATGTACGAGAGGATCGCACCGGACGAACCTACCAGCGAACCGGCGACGATCAGCATCGAGTTGTTCAGCGAGAAGCCGATACCTGCCGCGGCCCAGCCGGAGTAGGAGTTCAGCATCGACACCACCACCGGCATGTCGGCGCCGCCGATCGGGATGATGATCAGCACGCCCATGACGAAGGCCAGGGCCAGCATCGCGGCGAAGGCAGCCATGTTGCCGGTGAACATGAACACCAGGCCCAGGCCGATGGTGGCCAGGCCGAGCACCAGGTTCAGCATGTGCTGGCCGGCGAATTGCACCGGAGCGCCCTGGAACAGGCGGAACTTGTACTTGCCGGACAGCTTGCCGAAGGCGATCACCGAACCGGAGAAGGTGATGGCACCGATGGCCGCGCCGAGGAACAGCTCCAGGCGGTTGCCGGTCGGGATGGTGTCGCCCAGGTGCTGCACGATGCCGAGCGACTGCGGCTCGACGACGGCGGCGACGGCGATGAACACGGCGGCCAGACCGATCATGCTGTGCATGAAGGCGACCAGTTCCGGCATCTTGGTCATTTCGACGCGCTTGGCCATGATCGAACCGGCGGTGCCGCCGATCAGCAGGCCGACCACCACGTAGGCCAGGCCGCTGGCGGCGTTGCCGCCTTCACCCAGCTGGGCGGCCAGCTTGAACACCAGGAACACGGTGGTGACGATGGCGATCGCCATGCCGATCATGCCGAAGGCGTTGCCCTGGCGCGACGTGGTCGGGTGCGACAGGCCCTTGAGCGCCTGGATGAAGCACACCGAGGCGACCAGGTAGAGGAGGGTAACCAGGTTCATGCTCATGTCAGTGTTTCTCCGCCTGAGCCTTCGGGGCTTTCTTCTTGAACATTTCCAGCATGCGGCGGGTAACCAGGAAACCACCGAACACGTTGACTGCGGCCAGCGCCACGGCCAGGGTGCCCATGACCTTGCCCAGCGGGGTGACGGTCAGGGCGGCGGCCAGCATGGCGCCGACGATAACGATCGCGGAAATGGCGTTGGTCACGGCCATCAGCGGAGTGTGCAGGGCAGGGGTCACGTTCCAGACCACGTGGTAGCCGACATACACGGCCAGCACGAAGATGATCAGGTTGTAGATCCCGTGGGAGATCAGCATTTCTTCCATCGTCTTTCACCGGAATTGAGGGCCGGGCAAGCCCGGCGCGTCTTTATATAGTAGTGCTGCCTGGGGTCAGCCGTTCTTGCGCACTACCTGTCCGTCGCGGCACATCAGGCAGGCGGCGACGATGTCGTCTTCCATGTTGACCTTGAAACCTTCGGCGCTCAGGGTCAGCTTGAGGAAATCGAGCAGGTTGCGGGCGTACAGGGCGGAGGCATCGGCCGGAACCATGGCGGCCAGGTTGCTGTGGCCGACGATGGTCACGCCGTACTTCACCACCACCTGTTCGGCCTCGGTCAGCGGGCAGTTGCCGCCCTGAGCCGCGGCGAGGTCGATGACCACCGAACCCGGCTTCATCTCCTTCACTGTGGCTTCGTGCAGCAGCGTCGGCGCCTTGCGGCCCGGGATCAGCGCGGTGGTGATCACGATGTCGGCCTGCTTGGCACGCTCGTGAACGGCCTTGGCCTGGCGCTCCATCCAGGATTGCGGCATCGGCCGGGCGTAGCCGCCAACGCCTTCGGCGCACTCGCGCTCTTCGTCGGTCTCGTAGGGAACGTCGACGAACTTGGCGCCAAGGGATTCGATCTGCTCTTTAACCGCCGGGCGCACGTCCGAGGCCTCGATCACCGCACCGAGACGCTTGGCGGTAGCGATCGCCTGCAGGCCGGCGACGCCGGCGCCGAGGATCAGCACGCGGGCGGCCTTCACGGTACCGGCGGCGGTCATCAGCATCGGCATGAAGCGCGGGTAGTGGTTGGCGGCGAGCATCACGGCCTTGTAGCCGGCGATGTTGGCCTGCGAGGACAGCACGTCCAGGCTCTGCGCGCGGGAAGTACGCGGCGCGGCCTCGAGGGCGAACGCGGTGACGCCGCGCTGGGCCATCAGGGCGTTGTTCTCGTTGTTGAACGGGTTGAGCATGCCGATGAGCACGGCGCCGGACTTCATCTGGTCCAGCTCGGCTGCATTGGGGGCGACCACCTTCAGCACCAGATCGGCGCCGAGGGCTTCGGCGGCAGTGCCGATCTTCGCGCCGACGGCTTCATAGGTGCTGTCCGGCAGGCTGGCGTTGACGCCGGCACCGCTCTGGACAATCACCTGATGGCCCTGACCGATCAGTTTCTTGACGGTTTCCGGGGTGGCAGCGACCCGCGTTTCACCGGCTTGGGTCTCGAGGGGGACACCGATCTGCACTCGCAAATCTCCTGCGTGAGCTTTGGGTAGTCCGGTCCGCTGCGTTGGCGGGCCGGGATGTCGAACTGGCTGCGGACGTCGCGTCCTGGGGGCGTGACATCGTGCAATCGAACCGCAGGGCCTGGAAGGTCGTTCTGGAGCGATACGAATCCGGCACTACAAGTCACGAACAGACTGCTTGTTTTGTGGCCGGTACGGCGTTCGCAAGCTCTCGAAGAGAGCCTGGCAGCATCCGCTTTCCAGGGGATAACCCTATCCCGATGGTGAATGACCGCCTATCAGAACCCCTCAAGACCCGGCGAGAGGCTTGTCAATCCTGCCTTAGGCGCAGCTATAGGTGTTAATTAATGTTTTTAATATGGAATATGAGTGGGTACTTATGCATTGGAGGCGTGTAGCAAATATCGAACATTGACTACGGGGTCAGAAAACCTCCTGGAAGTCCTTTGGGCCGCGGCTTTCGGAGGCTTCAGCGAGGCGGGGAAGGTGACGGGGTTGTAGTGGGCGGAGCGGGGAAAAAGCGCGTTCGGCAGGAAAAAAGAAACGGCCACGAAAGCGTGGCCGTTACATAAATACGACAATGGCGGCGCTGAAAAAGTCGGAAAGGCGACGTTTCTCAGTCCTTCCGCGCCAGCAGCGCCGGCAACTGCGCACTCAGCTTGGCGTTGTTCAGCGGCGCGCGGATGAAGCCCAGCTGCATGCCGTCCGGGCCGATGACCACCAGGTTGCCGCTGTGGTCGACGGTGTAGTTCGGCTTGCTGGTATCCGGCGGGATGTAGGGGATGCTCAGGGCGTTGGCGAGCTTCTGGATGTTCTCGTCGGAACCGGTGATGCCCTGGAAGCCGGCGTTGAAGAAGCCGAGGTACTCCTTCAGGCGCTGCGGGGTATCGCGGTGCGGGTCGACGCTGACCAGCACCACCTGCAGCTGCGCGCGCACGTCCGGCGGCAGCTTGCCTTCCAGTTCGCGCAGTTGCGCCAGGGTGGTGGGGCAGACGTCCGGGCAGAAGGTGTAGCCGAAGAACAGCAGGTTCCAGCGGCCCTTCAGGCTGGCGGTGTCGAACGGCTTGCCGTCCTGGTCCTGGAACTGCAGCGACGGCACGTTGCGCGGCTGCGACAGCATGACGATGCCGGCATCCAGCAGCACCGTAGGATCGAGCTGGTGACGCGCGGTGAGCACCTTGTGCACCGTCAGCCCGAGCAGCAGGGCGACGATGGTGACGAGGACGAAGACGGTCTTGTTGGTTCGGGACATTGGGTTCTCGTGTCTGGAACGGGGCCGGGCCTGCGTAGGGTGGATCAGGCTCCATCGATCCACCATCCGGTCTGTCCGGCGTCTGCATGGTGGATGGAAAAAGCCCCATCCACCCTACGTTCTCTTCGCTCCTGCGGCCGGGTCATGCGTAGGGTGGATCACGCTCTATCGATCCACCATCCCGGCCAATGCGGGGCCTGCATGGTGGATGAAAAAAGCCTCATCCACCCTACGTTCATGCCGTCACACTACCAGGCTGATTGGCAGGTAATGATCCACCAGCAGCGCGATGAACAACAGGAACAGGTAGGCGATAGAGTACTTGAAGGTCTTGATCGCCGCATGCGGCCGGCTGTCCTGGTACAGCGCCCACGCCCAGTCGAGGAAGCGTGCGCCCAGGGCCAGGGCGGCCAGCAGGTAGATCAGGCCGCTCATGTGGATGACGAACGGCATCAGGCTAACGGCGAACAGCACCAGCGTATAGAGCAGGATGTGCAACCTGGTGTAACGCTCGCCATGGGTGACCGGCAGCATGGGAATGTCGGCCTTGGCGTACTCGTCCTTGCGGTGCAGGCACAGCGCCCAGAAGTGCGGCGGAGTCCAGGCGAAGATGATCAGCACCAGCAGCAGCGGTTCGGCGGACATCTGCCCGGTCACCGCGACCCAGCCGAGCAGCGGCGGGGCGGCGCCGGCGAGGCCGCCGATGACGATGTTCTGCGGCGTGGCGCGCTTGAGGAAGCCGGTGTACAGCGCGGCGTAGCCGAGCAGCGAGGCCAGCGTCAGCCAGGCGGTCAGCGGATTGGTGAAGGCCAGCAGCACGGCCATCCCGGCCAGCGCCAGCAGCATGGCGAAGCCCAGCGCTGCGCTCGGCGAGACGCGGCCCACCGCCAGCGGGCGCTTGTGGGTGCGCGCCATGATCGAGTCGATGCGCCGGTCCACCACGTGGTTGACCGCCGCCGCCGCGCCGGCGCAGAGGCCGATACCGAGGTTGCCGAAGATCAACACCTGCCAGGCGACGAAGCCGGGGGTGGAGAGCAGCATGCCGATCAGCGAGGTGATCAGCATCAGCAGGACGACCTTGGGCTTGGTCAGTTCCAGATAGTCGCGCCAGCCGGCCTGGCGTGCAGAGCTGAGGGTGGTGGCCATGTGCGTGTCTCCGTTGCGTTATCGGTTGCCGCGCCCCGCCGTCCGCGGCGGGGCAGGCGCATTCAGCCTTGCGAGGGGTACGCCACCGGGCAGGCGCCCGCCTGTGGCGATGACGCGCGCGCTTCGGCAGCCGCGGCGCGCACCCGGTAGTTCACCAGCACCAGCGTCAGCAGCAGCAGCGCGCCGCCGCCGTTGTGCGCCACCGCGACCGGCAGCGGCAGGTGCAGCAGCACGTTGCTGACGCCGAGGCCGATCTGCGCGGCCAGCACCAGCAGGAGCAGCCCGGCGAGCCCGCCGAGACCGTTGCGGCGCAGCTGCCAGGCCAGCGCCAGCAGCACCAGGGTCACGCACAGCGCGCCGAGGCGGTGGGTCACGTGGATCGCGGTGCGCGCGTCGCTGTCGAGCTGGCCGCCGAGGTAGTTCGGGCCGATGTGCTGGGCCAGGTGGAAGCCGTTGGCGAAGTCCATCTGCGGCCACCACTCGCCGTGGCAGGTCGGCAGGTCGATGCAGGCGACCGCCGCGTAGTTGCTGCTCACCCAGCCGCCAAGGGCGATCTGCCCGATCGCCAGGACCAGCGCCGTGCCGGCCAGCACGCGCAGGCGGCGGGGTAGGGCGACGGGAGCGAAGCGGCCGGACAGGCGCAGGCTGAGCAGGAACAGCAGCGCCAGGGTGGTGAAGCCGCCGAGCAGGTGCGCGGTGACCACCTGCGGCCAGAGCTTGAGGGTCACCGTCCACATGCCGAAGGCGGCCTGGGCGATCACCACGCCGAGCAGCAGCAGCGGCAGCTTCAGCGGCTGGCCGTCGCGGCCGCGGCGCGCCAGGGCGTGCACGGCGAGACCGAGGATCAGCAGGCCGAGGCTGCCGGCGAAGTAGCGGTGGATCATCTCGTTCCAGCCCTTCTGCGCTTCCACCGGCGCCTCGGGGAAGTGCATCTCGGCGTGGGCCAGCTGCGCCTCGCTGCTCGGCACGTGGATGAAGCCGTAGCAGCCGGGCCAGTCCGGGCAGCCGAGGCCGGCGTGGGTCAGCCGGGTGTAGGCGCCGAGCAGCACGACGACCAGGGCCAGCGCGGTGGCCAGGGCCGCGAAGAGGAAGCCGGGTTTGCGTATCGCCTGAGTCATTCATCGCCCCCGTTCTTGTTGTTCTTTGGCACCGTTGCCCTTGTAGGAGCGCGCCATGCGCGCGAAGGTCGCGGGCATGGCCCGCTTACGCAAAAAGACGCGCCGGTCTTCAGCCGATATTGGAAAGCTTCAGCAGCAGCTGCAGGTCCTTGAGGATCGGCTTGCCGTCGGTCCCGGCCGGGTAGCGCAGCACCAGGTTGCCGTGCGGGTCGACGATCCACAGCTGCGGCGCCTCGCCGGCCTGCGCCGCCGGCTGCATGGCGTAGCGCTGCAGGCGCGGGTAGTCCTTGCCGAGCAGGGTCTCGAAGTCGGCCGGCAGCGCCTGCGCGGCGGCCAGCGCATGTTCGGCGCGGGAGGCCTCGCGGCCGAGGCCGATGTTGATCTGCCGGGCCAGGTAGACCAGCTCCTGGCAGTCGCTGGCGCAGGCGCCGGGAACGGTGACCAGCAGCTGCCAGCGCTCGCTCGGGGTATCGGCCTGCACGCCGAGGTCCGCCGGCGTCTGCCCGGTGCCGATCAGCTCGCCGTGGTAGCTACGGCCTTCCGGCACCCAGAACTGCAGCTTGTACATGGCGGTGGCCAGCAGCATCGGCCCGAGCACCATGGCGAGGATGAGGATCAGCTGCCAGCGGCCGCGGCGGCGCGCCTGTACGTCATTCATGGTCATGCTTGCGCTCATTGTCGTTGTTCTCCCGTGCGCGTCGGATTCCGAGATAGAGATAAAGGCAGAGCAGGGCGGTCGCCAGGGCGAACCACTGCACCGCGTAGCCGGTATGGCGTTCCGGGGCCATGGCGACCACCGGCCAGGATGTGTCGAAGGCGGCGTCGCCGGCTTCCAGGCGCAGCTCCAGCGGCACCCCGGCAGTGCCGAGCTGCGCCCAGAGCGCGGCGGGCTCGATCTGGGTCAGCAGGCGCGGCCAGCCTTGTCCGGCGTGATCGGCCAGATGCAGCCCGCCGGGCGGCGCGACGTAGACCCAGGCATCCAGCAGGAGAGGGCGGCTGGGCGTGGTGATGGCCGGCGGTACGCGGCGATCCGGCCAGGCGACCCAGCCGCGGTTGACCAGCAGCCAGAGTCCGCTGGCCTGGTCGTGGAATGGCTGCACCACTTCCACCCCGGCCTGGCCGTTGCGGGTGCGGTTGTCGAGCAGGAAGGTGTGCGAAGCGTCGAAGCGGCCCTGCAGGCGGACGCGGGTGTAGGCGGGGTCGGGCATGCCTTCGAGCACCGCAACCGGCTGCGGCTCGGCCGCGCGGCGGGCTTCGGCGGCGGCCAGCAGGGCGCGTTTTTCCTCGGCGCGGGAGAGTTGCCAGGTGCCCAGCCAGACGAGCAGCGGCAACAGCGCCAGGACCACCAGGGTCGGCGCCACTCCCGGCCGGAAGCGGCGGGAGCCTTGCGCGGCGCGGGATGCGCGGTTGCCGAATGCACGCTGGCTATACTGCAAGTCATTCCCCCTCCGGAGTCACGCGATGCTCAAGGCTGCGATCGTCCTGTTACTGCTGGCCACCCTGATCAGTCTGTTCAGTGGCCTGTTCTTCCTGGTCAAGGACGAGGGGCATGGCTCGCGGGTGGTCAACGCACTCACCGTGCGCGTCACCCTGACGGCCCTGACGCTCGCCCTGATCGCCTGGGGTTTCTACTCGGGCCAGCTGGGTAGCCCGGCGCCCTGGCATTTCTAGTTCTTCCCTGGTTCGGTGGATAACCTTGAGGGGTTATCCACCCTACGGCACCGCACCGCTTTTGTAGGAGCGAGCTTGCTCGCGAAGCTCTTGTTCGCCAGCAAGCTGGCTCCTACAGGTTCACAGCACGTACACGAACACGAACAGCCCGATCCACACCACGTCCACGAAGTGCCAGTACCAGGCCGCCGCCTCGAAGCCGAAGTGTTTGTCGGCGTCGAAGTGGCCGCGCAGGATGCGGAACAGCATCACCGTGAGGATGATGGTGCCCATGGTCACGTGGGCGCCGTGGAAGCCGGTGAGCATGAAGAAGGTCGCGCCGTAGATGCCCGAGCCGAGGGTCAGGCCCAGTTCGCTGTAGGCCTCGTGGTACTCGTAGGCCTGCAGAACCAGGAAGGTCGCGCCGAGCAGGATGGTCAGCGCCAGCCAGGCCTTCAGCGGGCCGCGGTGGTTCTTCTTCAGCGCGTGGTGGGCGAAGGTGACGGTGAAGCTCGAGCTGACCAGCAGGATGGTGTTGATCAGCGGCAGGTGCCACGGCGAGATCACTTCCTTCGGCGGCGGGAACAGCTTGGAATCCGGGTTGTTCAGCAGCGGCCACTCGGCCTGGAACTGCGGCCAGAGCATGTGCGAGATGCCGTGGTGGCCCTCGCCGCCGAGCCACGGCACGGCGAAGTGGCGCACGTAGAACAGCGCGCCGAAGAAGGCGGCGAAGAACATCACCTCGGAGAAGATGAACCAGCTCATGCCCCAGCGGAACGAGCGGTCCATCTGTGCGCTGTAGAGGCCGGCGCGGCTTTCCCTGATCACGCTGCCGAACCAGCCGAACAGCAGGTAGGCCATGATCAGTCCGCCGGCGAAGAAGATCCACGGGCCCTTGGACTGCTCGTGGCCGGCGCTGAGGTCGTTCATCCAGGTGCCGACGCCGAACACCGTGACCAGCAGGCCGATGGTGGCGACGATCGGCCACTTGCTCTGGGCGGGAACGTAGTAGGGCTCATGCTGATGTGTCGTCATTCTTGTTGTTCTCCTTGCTGCCCCGGCCCGGTCAGTCGTTGCTGGCGACCGGCGGCTTGCGGGCGGTGATGTCGAACAGCGTGTAGGCGAGCGTCAGGTGGTGCACTTCCTTCGGCAGTTCGCGGTCGACGATGAAGCGCACCGGCATCTCGACGCGTTCCCCCGGCTGCAGCACCTGCTGGGTGAAACAGAAGCATTCGGTCTTGTGGAAGTAGGTGGCCGCCACCGACGGCGCGATGCTCGGGATCGCCTGGGCGGTCATCGGCTTGGCGGTGGGGTTGTGGGCGATGAAGGTCATCTCGTTCACCGCCCCCGGATGCACCACCAGCTCGTCGGACTTCGGCCTGAACTCCCAGACCATGTCGATGTTGTTGTTGGCGACGAACTGCACCTTCACCGCGCGCGCCGTGTCGACCTGCTGCGCACCGGCCTGGTAGGCGCTGCCGGAAGTCTTGCCGTTGATGCCGAGCGCCTTGCACATCACGTCGTAGAGCGGCACCAGGGCGAAGCCGAAGGCGAACATGGCGACCACGGCGATCACCAGCCGGGTCACCAGTTTGCGGGTATCGACGCTGCCGTCACTCATCTCGTAATCCTCTTTTCGTAGGAGCGAGCGTGCTCGCGAACCGCTTGATGCCATGGCCTCCGCAGGGACCCGTTCGCGAGCACGCTCGCTCCTACAACAGCGCTTCTCACTTCACTTCCGGCGGAACGCTGAAGGTGTGGTACGGGGCAGGGGAGGGCACCGTCCACTCCAGGCCTTCGGCGCCGTCCCACGGCTTGGCCGGCGCCTTCGGGCCGCCCTTGATGCACTTGATGACGATGAACAGGAACAGCAGCTGCGTGGTGCCGAACATGAACGCGCCGATCGACGAGACCATGTTGAAGTCGGCGAACTGCAGGTTGTAGTCCGGGATCCGCCGCGGCATGCCGGCCAGGCCGACGAAGTGCATCGGGAAGAACGCCAGGTTCATGCCGATGAAGCTCATCCAGAAGTGCAGCTTGGCCAGCGTCTCGTCGTACATGTGGCCGGTCCATTTCGGCAGCCAGTAGTAGGCCGAGGCGAAGATGCCGAAGATCGCGCCGGGCACCAGCACGTAGTGGAAGTGCGCTACCACGAAGTAGGTGTCCTGGTACTGGAAGTCCGCCGGGGCGATCGCCAGCATCAGCCCGGAGAAGCCGCCGATGGTGAACAGGATGACGAAGGCCACGGCGAACAGCATCGGCGCCTCGAAGGTCATCGAGCCCTGCCACATGGTCGACGCCCAGTTGAACACCTTCACCCCGGTGGGCACGGCGATCAGCATGGTGGCGTACATGAAGAACAGCTCGCCGACCAGCGGGATGCCGACCACGAACATGTGGTGTGCCCACACGATGAAGGACAGGAAGGCGATCGACGCGGTGGCGTAGACCATCGAGGTGTAGCCGAACAGCGGCTTGCGGCTGAACGCCGGGATGATCGAGCTGACCGCGCCGAAGGCCGGCAGGATCATGATGTACACCTCGGGGTGGCCGAAGAACCAGAACACGTGCTGGAACAGCACCGGGTCGCCGCCGCCGGCCGCGCTGAAGAAGCTGGTGCCGAAGTGGATGTCCATCAGCATCATGGTCACGCAGCCCGCCAGCACCGGCATCACCGCGATCAGCAGGAAGGCGGTGATCAGCCAGGTCCAGACGAACAGCGGCATCTTCATCAGGGTCATGCCCGGGGCGCGCAGGTTGAGGATGGTGGCGATCACGTTGATCGCGCCCATGATCGAACTCATGCCCATCAGGTGGATGGCGAAGATGAAGAAGGTGACGCTGGCCGGGGCGAAGGTGGTGGACAGCGGCGCGTAGAAGGTCCAGCCGAAGTTCGGCCCGCCACCCGGCATGAACAGCGTGCTGACCAGCAGGCCGAAGGCCGCCGGCAGCAGCCAGAAGCTGAAGTTGTTCATCCGCGGCAGTGCCATGTCCGGCGCGCCGATCATCAGCGGCACCATCCAGTTGGCCAGGCCGACGAAGGCCGGCATCACCGCGCCGAACACCATCACCAGGCCGTGCATGGTGGTCATCTGGTTGAAGAACTCCGGCTGCACGATCTGCAGGCCCGGCTGGAACAGCTCGGCGCGGATCACCATGGCGAAGGAGCCGCCGAGGAGGAAGGCGCAGAAGCTGAACCACAGGTACATCGTGCCGATGTCCTTGTGGTTGGTGGTCAGGACCCAGCGCATCAGCCCCTTGGCAGGGCCGTGATGGTGGTCCAGGTGCGTGTCGGGATGGTCGATCACGGCAGTCATCACGGCCTCCTTATTGTTGTTTCTGCTTGAAGGCCACCACTTCCTGCGGGGTGACCATGTCGCCGTCGTCGTTGCCCCAGGCGTTGCGCTCGTAGGTGATCACGGCCGCCAGGTCGACTTCCGAAAGCTGCTTGCCGAAGGCCGCCATGGCGGTGCCCTGCACGCCGTTGTAGACGACTTCGAGATGGTGTTCCTTCGGTCCCTTGACCACCTTGGAACCCTTCAGCGCCGGGAACATCGGTGGCAGGCCCTGGCCCTCGGCCTGGTGACAGGCGGCGCAGATGGTGTGGTAGACCTTGTCGCCGCGAGCCATCAGCTCTTCCTTGGTCCACTCCTTGCTGGTCAGCTCCTTCTCCTTCAGCGCCTCCTCCTTGCGCTGGGCCAGCCAGGCGTCGAACTCGGCCTTCGGCTTCACGTCGACCACCACCGGCATGAAGCCGTGGTCCTTGCCGCACAGCTCGGCGCACTGGCCGCGGTAGATGCCGGGCTCGTCGACCTTGGTCCAGGCCTCGTTGACGAAGCCGGGGATGGCGTCGCGCTTGACCGCGAAGGCCGGCACCCACCAGGAGTGGATCACGTCGCTGGCGGTGACCAGGAAGCGCACCTTGACCCCGGCCGGGATCACCAGCGGGTTGTCCACTTCCAGCAGGTAGTGCTCGTCCTTCGGCGCCTTGCCGTGGATCTGCTCCTGCGGGGTGGTCAGGTTGCTGAAGTACTCGACGTCCTGGCCGAGGTACTTGTACTGCCACTTCCACTGGTAGCCGGTGATCTGGATGTCCAGCTCCGGCTCGGAGGTGTCGTACATGTGGATGAGGGTGCGCGTGGCCGGCACCGCCATCACCACCAGGATGAGGAAGGGCACGATGGTCCAGAGGATTTCCACCGTGGTGCTCTCGTGGAAATGCGCCGGCTGCTGCCCGGTGGAGCGGCGGTGGACGACCATCGACCAGAACATCACGCCGAAGACCGCCACGCCGATCACGACGCAGATCCAGAAGATCGTCATGTGCAAGTCGAAGACGTTACGGCTGACCTCGGTTGCTCCCGGCGACATGTTCACCGTCCAGGCGGCCTGCGCCTGAGTGAACGCCATGAGCAAAAGGAAGCCCATCCAGACTCGTGGATGTCGCAACATTCGGGTTCCCCTTATCGTTGTTTTTATCCCGCCGGCATTCGGCGCGGAACCAGGCCCTCACTCCGGAGTTACTGGCTTCGCACACGGCCAACGGCCAAGGAAACGACCGCCAAGACCACAGACTTTGACCGTCAATCCCTCGGCGCGCGCAAGGCTGCCGGGTCCATCAGGTTTATCCGTTCAAGGTCGAGTATAGACACGGCCTGCGACATAACAACTCAGTTTAAAAACGCCCCGGGAAATTCCGAAAGATGCTCTCAAGGCCACGGCCGGCGCGGCTTTGCGCTATAATGGCGTGTAGCCATGATGAGCCATCTGCATAAGCTGCGGGTGATTATGAAAATCTCGTCTTAGCTGCCGGCCGGAGGGCAGCTAGGGTCTTTCTTCCAAATCCGAGTTGTCTTGGAGATGTCATGAATACCGCTGCGTTACGCGAACTGATCCAGCATGCCCACCAGCTCGAGGAGCGCCACGGCTACCTGGCCGCCCTGATCCAGCCGCAACTGGAGCGGCTGCACCCGAGCATCCGCCTGGCCGGCGAGGATGCCTCCGGCGTGCTGAAGCGCTTCGTCCTCGCCTACATCGAACGGGTTCCGGAATTCCTCGACGCCGCCAGCAGCGTGGCCCGCGAGGCCGGGATCGAGGAGCGGATCGGCCCGGTGCTGGCGGTGGCCGAGCAGTTCTTCCTCAACCCGCCGAACCTGCTGGAGGGCCACCGCGGCTTCGACGCCCTGCTCGACGAGGCCTACCTGGCGCATCGCCTGGTGGAAGAGGTGAACGACCGCTACATCGCCCATTTCGGCCAGCCGCTGATCCCGCTGGACACCACGGTGGCGAACCTGGTGGTCCACCAGCTGATCGGCGAGCCGTTCGCCAACCAGCTGGACACCTCGGTGCAGCAGGCGCTGGGCGGAATGATCCACGACGGCCTGTTCGCCAGCCCGGCGGCCCAGGCCTACCGAGCGAGCCTGAGCGACCCGCAGGTCGCCAACGCCTGGCGGCAGTGGCCGTGCATGTCGCGGCAGCTGGGGATCGAGCTGAATCTGCGCTGATGAGTCGGCCGCGGGGCGGTCGCGGGCATGGCCCGCTCCTACGCGGTTTCCATTGGGCGTCCGGGTAGGGCGGATAACGCGACAGCGTTATCCGCCATTCCACTACAGGCTGTCAGCGCGGCGAGTAGCGCGGCTTGGGCGTCGCCACGGGGATCGTGCCCTCGCCGTCGAGCGGGCGGAAGCGGCCCTGTTCGGCGTCGTAGGCCTTGATCACGCTGGTCTCGATGTCATAGACCCAGCCGTGGATGCACAGCTGGCCGCTGGCCAGGCGCGCCGCCACGGACGGGTGGGTCTTCAGGTGATCGAGCTGGGCCACCACGTTTTCCTCGGTGAGGATGCCCAGGTGCTCCTGCGTCGCGCAGCCACAGGTCTGCGCCACCACGGTGCGCGCCACCTCGGCGTGGCGCAGCCAGGCCTTCACCGTCGGCATGCTTTCCAGGGTCTGCGGGTTCAGCACCGCCTTCATCGCGCCGCAGTCGGAGTGGCCGCAGATGATGATGTGCTGCACGCCCAGCGCCATCACCGCGAACTCGATGGCGGTGGAAACGCCGCCGTTCATCTGCCCGTAAGGCGGAACCACGTTGCCGACGTTGCGGGTGACGAAGAGGTCGCCCGGCGAGCTGTGGGTGATCAGCTCCGGGACGATGCGCGAATCCGCGCAGGTGATGAACATCGCCCGCGGGTTCTGTTCATGGGCCAGCTTCTTGAACAGTTCCTCCTGCTGCGGGAACACCTCCTGGCGGAAGTGCCGGAAGCCCTCGACGATCCGCCGCAGCGCCTCGTCCGCGCTCTCGTGGGCCTGCTCACCGTGCGTTTTATCGTTCATGTATCAGCCTCGAAGAATGACGACGAATTTTCCTATGCTGCCGACGATCTACCCCCAGGGATAAGACACAAAAAATCTGACATGAGCGGTAGGACATGACCGCTCGAACCCTTATGCAGCGTCCGCCATGAAGCCAATATGACAGCGCTTCATGGCGAATCGGCAAAAGCCGGATATCCGGCGGGGCAGGCGGATCAGATGCCGGCGCGGGCGGGCATGATGTGCGGGCTGTAGCCGGCGTCCGGCGGAATGCAGAGGTGCCTGACTCCGTCGATATCCTGCAGCCAGGGCTCGACGCTGACGATCCTGCGCTGGCGGGCGGCCTGCAGCGCCTGCTCCAGGTTGGCGGATTCGCCGAGCATGCGCAGGTTCTGCGACGTGGCCGGCACCAGGGTGTAACGGCCGGCGTCCGCCTCGGCCAGCGCGTCGGCGGGAGTTGTCCACAGCGAGTCGACCGCCTCGCTGCCGTCATGCAGGGCCAACTGGTCGGCCGGCGCCACTGCCGCGAAGAACCAGGTGTCGAAGCGCTTGGGCATGAAGGCCGGGGTGATCCAGTGGGCGAAGGGCACCATCAGGTCCACTGCCAGCTCCAGGTCCTCGGCCTCGACCAGTTCGGCGATGTCGGCGGCATCGCGGTCCAGCCGCTGCCGCCAGCGCTCGACGATGGGCGCCAGCTGCGCCGCCGAGAGCAGCTCCGTTTCGCCGCGCCGGCGCGCCAGCAGCACCCCGCATTCCTCGAACGCCTCGCGGATGCCGGCGATGCGGAAGGCCAGTTCCTCGTCCGAACACCGTTCCGCTCCGCTGCAGCGGGCGCGCAGGGCCGGATCGGCGTCCGCCCGCTCCAGCTTGCCGCCGGGAAACACCAGGGCGCCGGAGCAGAAATCGATCTGGTGATTGCGCACCACCATGAACACCTCCAGCCCGCTTTCGGCCGCCGGGGCGGGTCGCAGCAGCAGGACGGTGGTGGCGGGGCGTACGGCGACGGGGGAATCGGTCATCTCGGGTACCTGTTCTTGTTCTTCTGGATTCCCCCGAGCTTACGGGGCGGTGCGAGACGCTGCACAGCGGGATTTTGGCCAAAGTCGGGGTTTCACCTGCCCGAAATACCATCATTTCCAGGACGCTCCTGCGTCCAGCCGGGAGTTTTTCGCGGGCATGGCCCGCTTCCTACAGGGTTACGCCTTGCTCTTCGTAGGAGCGGGCCATGCCCGCGACCTCAATCAGAACAGCGCCATCTGGCTATTCGGCGGCGCAAAGGCGCCGCAATCCAGCTGGACGCTTTCCCGGCGATCCAGCCCCAGCCGCCTCATCGCCACCGCGAAGCGCCGTGCCAGCAACTCGGCGAACGGGCCCTCGCCGCTGAAGCGCTTGCCGAAGCGGCTGTCGTAGATCTCGCCGCCGCGGCACTGGCGGATCAGGCTCATGACATGGTTCGCCCGCTGCGGGTAGTGCGCCTGCAGCCATTCCTCGAACAGCGGGCCGACTTCCCGCGGCAGGCGCAGCAGCATGTAGCTGGCGCTGCGCGCGCCGGCGGCGTGGGCGGCTTCCAGCAGGCTTTCCAGCTCGCGGTCGTTGATCATCGGGATCATCGGCGCGCACAGCACACCCACCGGCACGCCCGCCCCACTCAGCACGCGGATCGCCCGCAGGCGTGCGGAAGGCGCGGCGGCGCGGGGTTCGAGGATGCGTTTCAGCTCGTCGTCCAGCGTGGTCAGGCTGATGAACACCCGCACCAGCCGCCGGCTGGCCAGTTCGGCGAGCAGGTCGAGATCGCGCAGGATCAGCGAGCCCTTGGTGACGATGGTCACGGGATGGCGGAAACGCAGCAGCACCTCCAGAACGCCACGGGTCAGGCGCTGCTGGCGCTCGATCGGCTGGTAGGGATCGGTGTTGGCGCCGAGGTTGATCGGTGCGCAGACGTAGCCCGGCTTGCTCAATTCCTGTTCCAGCACCTGGACGGCATTGGTCTTGGCGATCAGCCGGGTCTCGAAGTCGATGCCCGGCGACAGGTCCCAATACGCATGGCTGGGCCGCGCATAACAGTAGATGCAGCCGTGCTCGCAGCCGCGATAGGGATTGATCGAGCGGTCGAAGGGAATGTCCGGCGACTGGTTGCGGGCGATGATGGTCCTGGCGATCTCCATCCGCACCTCGGTGGGCCGGGCCGGCGGGACTTCGTCCTGCCAGTCGTTATCCACAGGCACGGAGCGGGTCGGCGCATAGCGGTTGTGCGGATTGCTGCCGGTGCCACGGCCGCGTGGCGGGAGGGAGGCGGTCATGGGAAATCTTCGAAACGATTACTGTATATAGATACAGTAATCCACGGAGTTTTCCACAGCCAGGGGCAGGTGCCGGATGGTCATGCGCGGGGTGGATATAACCCGCCATGCCGGAATGGCCCCGCAATGGTGGATGAAAAAAACCTCATCCATCCTACACACGCCCCACCGTAGGAGCGGGCCATGCCCGCGACAAAACAGGCGCACAACACTCACAGCACCAGGCTGAACACCCAGTACAACCCCGCCGCCAGCCCGATCGCCGCCGGCAGGGTCAGCACCCAGGCCAGCAGCATGTTGCGGATGGTGGCGAACTGCAGGCCGCTGCCGTTGGCGACCATGCTCCCCGCCACGCCGGAGGACAGCACGTGGGTGGTCGATACCGGCAGGCCGTAGGTGTCCGCCGCGCCTATGGTGAGCATGGCGGTGAGCTGCGCGGCGGCGCCCTCGGCGTAGGTCAGCGGCTCCTTGCCGATGCCTTCGCCGACCGTGGTGACGATGCGCCGCCAGCCGACCAGGGTCCCCAGGCCGAGCGCCAGGGCCACGGCCACCTTGACCCACAGCGGGATGAAGCGGATCACCGATTCGCCGCGGGCGCGCAGGGCCTGCAGGCTGCTCCAGGTCTCCACGTCGAACTGGCTGTCGGTGTGGTCGAGCAGGCGGATGGTCTCGACGACCAGGTAGAGGTCGTCGTGCAGCGCCTGGATTTCCGCCGCGGGCACGTCCGCCAGGCTGGGGTGGAGCTGCAGCTTGCGTTCGATACCCCGCAACTCGGCGGCCAGCGCCGGCAGCGTCTGCGGCGAAAGGGTCTCGGTCCGCTGGTAGTCGAGCAGCGCCTGTTTCGGATCGGCCGGCGGCTCGTGCGGCGCGATCCGATGCAGCTGCTGTTCGCTGCCCTGCACCAGGGCGATCAGCTGCTGCGACTGTTCCGCCGGCTGCGCGCGGTCGATGGCGAAGGCCAGCGGCGCGGTGGCTATGAGGATCAGCATGATCAGGCCGATGCCCTTCTGCCCGTCGTTGGAGCCGTGGGCGAAGGAGACCCCGGTGCAGGTCAGGATCAGCAGCCCGCGAATCCACCAGGGCGGAGGCGTGCGGCCCTCCGGCGCGCGGAACAGCGCCGGGTTGCGCACCAGGAAACGCAGCACCCGCACCAGCAGCGCGGTGCCGGCGAAGCCCACCAGCGGCGACAGCAGCAGCGCGTAGCCGACCGTCTTCAGCTGCGCCCAGGCGCCGCCGCTGATGCCCAGGTGGCCGTCCAGCGCGCCGTGCATCAGGGCAATGCCGACGATGGAGCCGATCAGCGTGTGCGAGGAGGACACCGGCAGCCCCAGCCACCAGGTGCCGAGGTTCCACAGGATGGCGGCGATCAGCAGGGCGAAGATCATCGCCAGCCCGCTGTTGCTGCCCACCTGCAGCAGCAGGTCGACCGGCAGCAGGGCGACGATGCCGAACGCTACCGCGCCGCTGGAAAGCAGCACGCCGAGAAAGTTGCAGAAGCCCGACCAGCCCACCGCCACCCGCGGCGGCAGGGCGTTGGTGTAGATCACCGTGGCCACCGCGTTGGCGGTGTCGTGGAAGCCGTTGATGAATTCGAAGCCGAGGGCGATCAGCAGCGCCACGCAGAGCACCACCAGCGGCAGGCCCATGCGGATTTCCTGGCCGCTGGCGAGGATGTCGGCGGCGAGGTTGCCGAAGCAGAAGACCAGGCTGGCGCCGAGCAGCAGGAAGAACACCACCTGGCCCTTCGGCCCGGCCTTTTCCCGCAGCACGGGGCTGATCGGCAGCTGCGTCAGGCGGGCGGCGCGCATCGCCGCGAGCATGCCGTAGCGATCAAGCACGGTGGTCGGGCTCCATCCGCCGGGGTGACTGGAACGGCTGTAGCGAGCCCGCGCGCAAGCGCACGGGCGATGGACAGGGCTGGCCAATCACAGTGGGTTCTCCTTGACGATGCATACAGCCTAGCTGCCCGTCGGGCAGGTGTCGGGCGGATGGTCGCGCAGCTTATGCGGGCGTCGGGGGCACCTCATTGATTCAGGACGGAGAAAGCCACCCTAGCTCTGCGCCAGCGCCTCGATGAAACGCTCCAGCACCAGGTTCGGCCTGCGGCCCTTGCGGGTCACCACGGTGAGCGGGATGTCGTAGTGGAAGCGTTGCGGCTGCAGGGCGCGCATGCGGCCCTGGGCGACCCAGTCGGCGGCGTAGTGGTCGGGCAGGTAGCCGATGTAGCTGCCGGTGAGGATGAGGAAGGCCATGCCTTCGCGGTCCGACGCGCCGGCGCTGCTGTTGAGTTCCTGGTGGCGCTCCTGGGCGTCCGCCGGCAGCCGGTAGCTCGGCGCCACCGCGTCGCTGGCGCGGATCTCCTGCACCTCGATCTCGCCGTCGTCGCGCGCGAACAGCGGATGCTCGCGGCTGCAGAACAGCAGCGAGCGCTCGTCGTACAGCGGCGAATACTCCAGCCCCGACAACGGGCTGATCAGCGGCACCACGCCGACGTGCAGGTGGCCGTCGAGCACGCCCAGTTCGATCTCGCTCGGCGTGGTCATGCCGATGTTGATGCGCACCCCGGGGCCGCTTTCCTTGAGTGCGCGCAGGGCGTTGGTGATGCGCATCTGCGGCAGGGTCACGAGGTTGTTGATGATGCCGATGTTCAGCTCGCCGCGCAGGTGCCGGTGCAGGTCGTTGACCTCGGCGCGGAAGCCCTCCAGCGCCGCCAGCAGCGACTGGGTGGCGCGGTACACCTCGCGGCCCTCGTCGGTCAGGGCGAAGCCGGCGCGGCCGCGCTGGCACAGGCGCATGCCCAGGCGCTTCTCCAGGTCGCCCATGTGCAGGCTGATCGCCGAGCGGCTGATGCCGAGGGTGCTTTCGGCGGCGGAAAAGCTGCCGCACTCGACGATGGTCTTGAATATCCGCAGCAGACGGATTTCGAAGTCGCTGACCTGGCCCAGGCCGGGCGTGCGGGATTTCGCCATTTTGTTTAACCGTTTCGAAACTGAGCGTGAGAAAAATTGGCTTTAACTCACCTTAACTCAGGATCATTCTCGACGCATCACCTCCCGCCAGGGAGCCCGACAAGAAAAGCCATCGAGGACCTGTCGATGAACCAGCAAGTCAACGTCGCACCGTCGGTCGCCAGCGAACTCAACCTGCGCGCCCACTGGATGCCCTTCAGCGCCAACCGCAACTTCCACAAGGACCCGCGGATCATCGTCGCCGCCGAAGGCAGCTGGCTGATCGACGACAAGGGCCGCCGCATCTTCGACAGCCTCTCCGGCCTGTGGACCTGCGGCGCCGGTCACTCGCGCAAGGAAATCCAGGAAGCCGTGGCCAGGCAGCTCGGCACCCTCGACTACTCCCCGGGCTTCCAGTACGGCCACCCGCTGTCCTTCCAGCTGGCCGAGAAGATCGCCCAGCTCACCCCCGGCAGCCTCGACCACGTGTTCTTCACCGGCTCGGGCTCGGAAAGCGCCGACACCTCGGTGAAGATGGCCCGCGCCTACTGGCGCCTGAAAGGCCAGCCGCAGAAGACCAAGCTGATCGGCCGCGCCCGTGGCTACCACGGCGTGAACGTCGCCGGCACCGCGCTGGGCGGCATCGGCGGCAACCGCAAGATGTTCGGCCAGCTGATGGACGTCGACCACCTGCCGCACACCCTGCAGCCGCACCTGGCCTTCACCAGGGGCATGGCCGAGACCGGCGGCGTGGAGCTGGCCAACGAACTGCTCAAGCTGATCGAACTGCATGACGCCTCCAACATCGCCGCAGTGATCGTCGAGCCGATGTCCGGTTCCGCCGGCGTCATCGTGCCGCCGCAGGGCTACCTGCAGCGCCTGCGCGAAATCTGCGACCAGCACAACATCCTGCTGATCTTCGACGAAGTGATCACCGCCTTCGGCCGCATGGGGCGCAACACCGGCGCGGAATACTTCGGCGTCACCCCGGACATCATGAACGTCGCCAAGCAGGTCACCAACGGCGCCATCCCGATGGGCGCGGTGATCGCCAGCAGCGAGATCTACGACACCTTCATGGGCCAGAACCTGCCGGAGCACGGCATCGAGTTCACCCACGGCTACACCTACTCCGCGCACCCGGTCGCCTGCGCCGCCGGCCTCGCCGCCCTGGACATCCTCGAGAAGGAAAACCTGGTGCAGCAGTCCGCCGAACTGGCGCCGCACTTCGAGAAGGCCATCCACGGCCTGAAGGGCAGCAAGCACATCGTCGACATCCGCAACTGCGGCCTGGCCGGCGCCCTGCAGCTCGCCCCGCGCGACGGCGACGCCGGTATCCGCCCGTTCGAGGCCGGCATGGCGCTGTGGAAGGCCGGCTTCTACGTGCGCTTCGGCGGCGACTGCCTGCAGTTTGGCCCGCCGTTCAACGCCAGGCCGGAAGAGCTGGACCGCCTGTTCGACGCGGTCGGCGAAGCCCTCGACGGGGTGGCCTGATGAGCGCGCGCCCGCAGGCCGTGCCCACGGTACAGATCGACAACGACAAGGTCCTGGTCACCGAGTGGCGCTTCGCCCCCGGTGCCGAGACCGGCTGGCACCGCCACGGCATGGAGTACGTGGTGGTCCCGGTGACGGGCGGCGAGCTGCTGCTGGAAACCCCCGAGGGTGAAAGGCGCGCGCCGCTGGTCCTCGGCCAGAGCTACACGCGGCAGATCGGTACCGAGCACAACGTGATCAATCCGTGCGACCACGAAGTGGCCTTTATCGAGATCGAACTCAAGTAGCGCCAATCACACACCGAACAGTCCCCTCTTCCTCCGGGAGAGGGGCAGGGTGAGGGCTTGCCCCCGCTCCGTATCCCATTCAGCGAGAAGAGACACGAACGATGACCACCCTCAAGCACCTGATCGGCGGCGAGCTGTTCGCCGACTCCGGCCGCTCGGCCTCCGTCTTCAACCCGTCCACCGGCGAAGCCATCCGCCAGGTTCCGCTGGCCAGCCGCGAGACCGTGCAGCAGGCCATCGACGCCGCCACGGCCGCCTTCCCGGCCTGGCGCAAAACCCCGCCGGCCAAGCGCGCGCAGGTGCTGTTCCGCTTCAAGCAGCTGCTGGAAGCCAACGAGCAGCGCATCGTCCAGCTGATCAGCGAAGAACATGGCAAGACCATCGAGGACGCCGCCGGCGAGCTGAAGCGCGGCATCGAGAACGTCGAATACGCCTGCGCCGCCCCGGAAATCCTCAAGGGCGAGTACAGCCGCAACGTCGGCCCGAACATCGACGCCTGGAGCGACTTCCAGCCGATCGGCGTGGTCGCCGGCATCACCCCCTTCAACTTCCCGGCCATGGTGCCGCTGTGGATGTATCCGCTGGCCATCGCCTGCGGCAACACCTTCATCCTCAAGCCGTCCGAGCGTGACCCGAGCTCGACCCTGCTGATCGCCCAGCTGTTCGAGGAAGCCGGCCTGCCCAAGGGCGTGCTGAACGTGGTGCACGGCGACAAGGAAGCCGTGGACGCGCTGATCGAGGCGCCGGAAGTGAAGGCCCTGAGCTTCGTCGGCTCGACCCCGATCGCCGAGTACATCTATTCCGAGGGCACCAAACGCGGCAAGCGCGTGCAGGCCCTGGGCGGCGCCAAGAACCACGCCGTGCTGATGCCCGACGCCGACCTCGACAACGCCGTCAACGCGCTGATGGGCGCGGCCTACGGCTCCTGCGGCGAGCGCTGCATGGCCATCTCCGTGGCCGTGTGCGTGGGCGACCAGATCGCCGATGCGCTGGTGCAGAAGATCGTCCCGCAGATCAAGGCCCTGAAGATCGGCGCCGGCACCAACTGCGGCCTGGACATGGGCCCGCTGGTCACCGGCGCGGCGCAGGCCAAGGTCACCGGCTACATCGACAGCGGCGTCGAGCAGGGCGCCCAGCTGCTGGTGGATGGCCGCGGCTACAAGGTCGCCGGCCACGAGAACGGCTTCTTCATCGGCGGCACCCTGTTCGACCGCGTCACCCCGGAGATGACCATCTACCAGGAAGAAATCTTCGGCCCGGTGCTGTGCATCGTCCGCGTGAACAGCCTCGAAGCAGCCATGCAGCTGATCAACGACCACGAATACGGCAACGGCACCTGCATCTTCACCCGCGACGGTGAAGCCGCCCGCCTGTTCTGCGACGAGATCGAAGTCGGCATGGTCGGCGTCAACGTGCCGCTGCCGGTGCCGGTGGCCTACCACAGCTTCGGCGGCTGGAAGCGTTCGCTGTTCGGCGACCTCCACGCCTACGGCCCGGACGGCGTGCGCTTCTACACCCGGCGCAAGGCCATCACCCAGCGCTGGCCGCAGCGCGCGACGCACGAAGCCGCGCAGTTCGCCTTCCCCAGCAACGGCTGAGGCTGACTGAAAAAGGCATGGTCGTTCCCGACCATGCCTTTTTTCTTTTCACCACCCCATCGACGGCGATCCGCGCATCGCCTGGGCCCCGGCCGCGCCCGCCACAAGCGAACGGCCGACCACTGTAGGCATCGGGTGCCGCTATGTCCGGCAGCCCGGGTGTCATGGAAGCAACACCCTGCAACGTGGAGATAACAACAATGACCAAGATCCTCAAGCTCACCGCCCTGGCCACCGGACTGGCCGCCGCCAGCCACTCGTTCGCCGGCGACCTCACCGTCATTTCCTTCGGCGGCGCCAACAAGGACGCCCAGGTCCAGGCCTTCTACAACCCCTGGCAGCAGAGCAGCGGCAACCGCCTGGTGTCCGGCGAGTACAACGGCGAGATGGCCAAGATCAAGGCGATGGTGAGCACCGGCAGCGTCGCCTGGAACGTGGTGGAGGTGGAGGGCGCCGAGCTGGCCCGCGGCTGCGACGAAGGCATGTTCGAGGAACTCGACCCGGCGCAGATCGGCCTCAGGCAGGAGGACTTCGTCCCCGGCGCCATCCAGCCCTGCGGCATCGGCTTCCTCGTCTACTCCACGGTGCTCGCCTACAACCGCAACAAGCTCGCCAGCGCGCCCACCAGCTGGAGCGATTTCTGGGACCTCGAGAAATTCCCCGGCAAGCGCGGCCTGCGCAAGCTGGCCAAGTCCACGCTGGAATTCGCCCTGCTCGCCGACGGCGTGAAGCCCGAAGAGCTGTACCAGGTGCTCGCCACCGATGCCGGCCAGGACCGCGCCTTCGCCAAGCTCGACCAGATCAAGCCGCACATCCAGTGGTGGGAAGCCGGCGCGCAACCGCCGCAATTCCTCGCCGCCGGCGACGTGGTGATGAGCTCGGTGTACAACGGCCGCCTCTCCGCCCAGCAGCGCGAGCAGTACGGCCTGGACATCGTATGGAACGGCGGCATCTACGAATTCGACTCCTGGGCCATCCCCAAGGGCGCGCCGCAACAGGACCTGACCCGCCAGTTCATCGGCTACACCCTCGAACCCGAGCAGCAGAAGGGCTTCTCCCAGCGCATCGACTACGGCGCCGCCAATCTCAAGGGCATGGAGCTGCTGGACGCCCGGCGCGTGGCCGACCTTCCCACCGCGCCGCAGAACATCGCCCAGCAGATTCCGGTGGACGTGACCTTCTGGACCGACCACGGCGAACAGCTGGAACAGCGCTTCAACGCCTGGGCGGCTCGCTGAGCGGGATCGTGATTGCAGCGAAAAAGGCCAGTCATTCGACTGGCCTTTTTCGTTTTGGGCAGATGGACATCGCTGCCGCCGCCCGCGCGTTGGCTCAGCGCGTAGGATGGGTGGAGCGCAGCGATACCCATCCTACGGGAGATCACTTGTAGGGACGGTCCAAGTCCGCGGCCGTAGTATTCCCGCGCCACGCCCAAAACCACCCAAACGAAGGATAGGACCTGTGCCCTGGCCCCGGCAGAATCGGCGGTCCGGAACCCACCCGGAGCCCGTCGTTTTCCGCTGGAAGCGATGCTCCTCCTCCCTGCCAGGAAATGCCATGTCCATCGATGTTTCACAGCTGAAGCAGTACACCGAACACCGCGGAGTAGACATCCCGCTGCTCGACCTCCTCAAGCTCCGCTATGCGCCGCCCGAGGCCGGAGGTGGGGCGGGGCATCTGGTTCTGGCTCTGGAGCGCCAGCATCTGAATGGCTGGAACAGTGCCCATGGCGGCGTGATCATGACTCTGCTGGACGTGGCGATGGCGCTCAACGCGAGCTACAGCGATGACGAAAAGCGCGGGGTCGTGACCATCGAGATGAAGACCAACTTCCTGCGCCCCGGCGGCACTGCCGGCGAAGTGCTGGAGGCCTTCGGCACGGTGACTCACCGTACCCGCTCGATAGCGTTCTGCGAGGCCGAATTGCGCAATGCCGAGGGCGAGGTGCTCGCCAGCGCCTCGGGGACCTTCAAGTACCTGAACCGCACGTTTTCGATAACCGATGCCTGAAGTCCTGGTATCTCGGCGCACTTTGTTCGCGAGCAAGCTCGCTCCTACGAGGACCAGCGTTGTCGTGTAGGAGCGAGCTTGCTCGCGAATCCCGTGTGGAAGCGCGCCATGCCCGTGACCGCAGGGCTATTCGCCCGCTCTGCGGCGAGACCGGCCTTCTTCATTGCGCATGGCAACCGACGCGATTGCGCCCGGCATTCTTGGCGCGATAAAGGGCGACGTCCGCAGCGTGCAGCAGGTCGGACGAGACTCCCGGTTCGGCAGCCGATCCAGCTTCGAGCGTGGCGACGCCGAAGCTCATGGTGACGTGTCCCAGAGGGCTGTCCTCATGCGGCAACTGCTGGGCTTCGATGGCTGCCCGCAGCATCTCGGCGACATGCAGCGCGCCGCTCTGGTCGGTTCCGGGCAGGATGACGACGAACTCCTCGCCGCCATAGCGACCGGCGATGTCGCTGGCGCGCTGGAGGTTGTTGCTCAGGACCAGCGAGATCATGCGCAGGCAGTCGTCGCCGGCGAGGTGCCCGTAGCGGTCGTTGAAACGCTTGAAGAAGTCCACGTCTCCCATGATCAGCGACAGTGGCAGCCGGTCGCGGTGCGAGCGGCGTATTTCCTGCTTCAGCAGTTCCGCCAGGCGCCGCCGGTTGATCAGACCGGTCAGGTAGTCGTGATCGGCGTAGACCTCCAGTTGCCGGTTGGCGTCGGCCAGCGCCGCTTCGGCGCGCTTGCGCTTGGTGACGTCCATCAGCGCCAGGGTCGCCCCGACCACGCCGCCGGCCATGTCGCGGACGGGCTGGACGGAAACGATGTAGTCCCGTTCGTTCCACTCGATCTCGGAATCGGCGATCGAACGCCCGCTGTCCAGGCGGGCGAAGAGACGCTCGCCACCGACCGCCGCCCCGGGCATGAACTCCCCGATCATGCGGCCGATGAGGCTGTCGGCGGGCCTCCCGCACAGCCTGGCCATGTTCTCGTTGGCGACGACGAAGCGCAGGTCGCGGTCGACCACGAACAGCGGAAGGGGGGCCGAGGCATAGATCGCCTCGAGCTGGAAATGCCGTGTCCACAGCGCCGTGACGTCACGGTCGATGCCGCGATAGCCCTTGAACCGGCCGCTCTCGTCGTACAGCGGCACGCCACTGGTTTCCAGCACGACGATGCTGCCGTCGGCGCGCAGGTTGCGATTGATCAGCCCGGAAAAGTGCTCGCGCTGGGCGACCTTGTGGAGGAACACGTGACCGACGCGGTCCGCCTCGTCCGGCAGCATGAAATCCAGCGGTGTGCGGCCGAGGATCTGCTCGACCGGATAACCCAGCAGCCTGGGACCGACCGACGACGAATAGGTATAGCGCCCGTCCTCGTCCACCTCCCAGATCCAGTCGGTGTTGAGGTCGATGATGTCGCGCAGCCGCTGCAGCTCGGCCCGCAGGTCCGCTACCTGGTCGATATCCTCTGGCTCGTGCATGCCTTCCTCTCTGGAAAATGCCCCGGAGGGCGGACCTCGTCCTGAATGAGGCGCCTTGTCGTCGAGCCGGGTTGCCATCTTGCGGAAGGTGGCGGCCCGAATCGCGCTGCAGGCGTGCGCACATTCCCTCGGCGTCTGAGATAACCAGTACACGCCCTCGCTATCGAGGCGTCGGCGCGGGCGAACTTGTGATGATGATCGCAATCCTGCAATGCCGCTTCAATGACCCGCCCTGGGCCATGCGCACGGCACTGGCGGGGATCGGCGAATGCATTGATGGCGATCAACCGGGCAGGGTGCGGCAGCGCGGTCGCCCGGCGCGCGGGTGACCGTCAGGCTCCTGGCGGGCGCTCAGCCGTCGCTGAACACGCACCTGTCGCGCCCGCCGCGCTTGGCTTCGAGGAGGGCGGCGTCGGCGCGGTTGAGGGTCTGCGAGTAGTTTTCGCCGGGGGAGAACTCGGCCACGCCGAAGCTGGCGGTGACGCTGAGGGTGTCGGTGCCGATGCGCACGGACATGTTGCGGATGTCGTCGCGCACCCGCTGGATGATCGGCCCGGCCTCGGCCATGCGGGTTTCCGGCAGCAGCAGGAGGAATTCCTCGCCGCCCCAGCGCCCGCAGAGATCATAGGGGCGCAGCGCGGCCTGCAGGGCGCTGCCGATCTCCACCAGCAGGCGGTCGCCGATCTCGTGGCCCCAGGTGTCGTTGACCTGCTTGAAGTGGTCCACGTCGAGCATCGCCAGCACGTAGCCGTGGCCGTTGCGCTGGGTGCGCTGGCTTTCCTCGCGCAGGCGCTCCATCAGCAGGCGGCGGTTGGCGATGCCGGTCAGGGCGTCGTGGGTGGACGCCTCGCGCAGCGCCACGTTGAGGTCGCGCAGCATGTTCTGGTAGCGGTCGGAGATGCGCGCGACCTTCTCCAGCTGGCGCAGCTGCTTGTGATAGCGCTCGGAGAGGGTGGACGTCTGCTCGCGCGCCATCGACTGGTAGCCATCGGAAATCCGGGCGATGCGCTCCAGCCGGGCCAACTGGTCGAGGGATTGCTGGTGCTTGAGGTAGAGGGCCTCGCGCAGTGGATGTCCGGCGTATTGCGGGTCTTCCAGCAGTGCCTCGATCCAGAGGTCCAGGTCGCGCTCGCTGTTCATGGCATTTACTCGTCGTAGGCCTTTATCACGAACGGGAAGGTGCAGTCTTCGCGGAATTCCTCGGCCAGCTCGGCCACGCGCTCGTTGCGCCGGTCGTAGTGCCAGGTCACCCGCACGCTGCGGCCGGCGCCGTGGGATTCCTCGAGCATGTCGAAGATGTCCATCATCGCCTTGATCGAACTGGTGTTGAGGTACAGCAGGTGCAGGTCGAGTTCCAGCGGCCGCTGGCCGTCGGCGAGGTAGCGCTGCACCCAGTCGATCACCTGGCCGAACAGTTCGAAGGAGTTCTCCGGATAGGAGTCGCCCTGCATGGAAAGGATGCCGGTCTGCCAGTCGCCACGGATCGACGGGGTGGACTGGGTGCCGGTGATTTCGAGCTCGATCATCTCGTTGTTCCTGAAAAACGGGGTTGTCAGATCACTGCGCGCAGGCTGAAGAAGGCGCGGCCATCGGGTTGTTCCTTGAGCGAGGTCTGCAGCGGGGCGCTGGACTTGCGGGCGATGTCCAGCAGCCCGAGGCCGGCGCCGGTGGTCGCCTCGGCGTCGCGCGGGCGGCGCAGCTGCTCCTTGTAGGCGGCCTTGAGCTGCGCCTTGTCGAGCCCGGCGATGGCCTCGATGTCGCGCACCAGCTGCTGGCCGTCGGCGAGCTCCACCAGGTTGCCGGCGGACACCACGTAATGGCCCTCGCCGTTGCGCGAGATGGCCACGGTGGCGGAAGCGTCCTGCTCGCCGTAGCCGCGCATGGTGGCGTAGTGGCGGATGTTCTGGGTCATCTCGATGTACACCGCGAACACGTCCATCGCTTCGCTGGGGTGGGCCTGCTCGGCCTGCATGTAGTTGCGCAGCGCGTGGCCGATCTCCTCGATCAGGCTGCGCGAGATGGGGCCGTTGAAGCACAGCAGGATGCGTTGCCGGTTGAAGCTCTCACGCATGGCCAACAGATCTGGCGAGTCCATGGAGTACCCCTAGTCGAATCGGAAGGACAGAATGGTGATGTCGTCACGCTGCGAATGCTCGCCCTGGTAGTCGGCGAGGGTGGCGGCGAAGACCTCGGCCTGCTCGGCGAGCGGCAGGCGCGCATGGTGGCGCAGCATGCTGGCGAAACGGTTGTTGCCGAAGCCGAAGCCGTGCTCGCCGCCGGCCTGGTCGAGGAAGCCGTCGGTGCACAGGTAGAAGGTCCAGCCGGGCTGCAGCGGCACTTCGATGTCCTCGTACTCGCCCTGGCGCTTGTCGCCGATGGCGCGGCGGCCGCCCTTGTATTCGCGGACTTCCTCGCCGTCGCTGGCGAACAGCGAGATCTTCGCCCCGGAGAACAGCAGGCGCTGGCGCTCGTGGTCGACGCGGACGAAGCCGGCGTCCATGTTGGTCGCCAGCGCGCGGGTGACCTGCTCCTGGCTGAGCATGCCGCGCATCACGTGGTCGGTCTCGCGCAGGATCGCCGCCGGGTCATGGCTCTGCACGGTGTCGATGGCATGGTCGATGGCGGCCAGGGCGAGCATGGTCATCAGCGCGCCGGGAACCCCGTGGCCGGCGCAGTCGACCACGCCGATCAGGCTGTCGCCGGGGCCTTCGCGATAGATGTAGAAGTCGCCGCCGACCACGTCGCGCGGTTTCCACAGGACGAAATGGTGTTCGCCGAGGGAGGTCTGCAGCTGGCGGTCGGGGAGGATGGCGCGCTGGATCAGGCTGGCGTAGTCGATGGAGTCGCCGATCTTCTTCTGCGCCGCGGCCATCTCGCGGTTGGCCTTCTCCAGCGCCTGGGTGCGCTGGCGCACCTTGTCCTCGAGGTCCTCGGTGTGCCGGCGGACCTTGTCGGCCATGCTGGAGAAGGCCGCCGACAGCTCGCCGATCTCGTCGCCGCGCGGCTCAGGCAGCGGGTTGTCGTACTGCCCCGCGGCGATCGCCTTGGCCGACTGCTTGAGGCCGCGCAGCGGGCGCAGCACCAGCAGGTCGACGGTGTAGGCGAAGCCGAGCAGCAGCACCGTCAACAGGCCGGCGAAGGTGCCGCCGAGCAGCCAGATCCAGCGGCTGTCGAAGATCTGCGCGGAATGCAGGTCGACCGCGCTGAGCACGTGCCAGTTGAGCTGCGGGATGAAGGCCAGGGCCAGCAGCTGCTGCTTGCCGTCCAGGGTGCCCCACAGGGTCTGCACCTCGCCCGGCGCGTCCTCGGCGGTGCGCATCGCCCGGCGCAGGTCCTCGCGCTCGGCGTCGCTCTGCAGCAGCTCGAAGACCCGGTGCTGGGCGTTGCCGTTGGCGCCGGAGCTGTAGGCGATCATCCTGGTGTCCGGGTGGGCCTGGATGGCGCCCAGGGTGTCGATGATCATCGGCGTCACGCCGGCTTCGCGGCGGGAGATGAACTGGTCGAGGAAATCGGTGAGGTCGAGGGCGCCGCCGGCCAGGCCGATCTTCTGGTTGCCCGCGCGCACCTGCATGTTGAACCAGACCTTGGTGACCTTCAGCTTGGCGTCGTAGTTGACGTTGATGTTGAACGGCTGGTCGCTCTTCAGGCTCTCGAAGTACCAGGCGTCCGACGGGTCGTCCGGACTCAGGGTGTAGCGCGGCGCGTTGGACAGCGGCGCGCTGGAGTCGTTGTAGTAGTAGTGGCGGGAGGCATCGACGATGACGAAGTAGGAATACTCGTGGTGGTCGACGCGGTAGCCCTCGGCCTCGCGGAAGAACAGCGAGCGGCGTTTCGGGTCGTTCTCCGCCAGCAGCCAGTCCTGGGTTATCACGGATTCGGCCAGGCGCCGCGACAGCGCCAGCTCGCGGATCACCGGCGCGAGGATCTTCTGCTGGTTGAGCAGGGTGAAGTTCTTCGCGAAGGCCACGCCGAAGTGCGTGCGGATGTCCTCCATCGCCCGCCAGCCAAGCAGAACCGCCGGCACCAGTGCCAGCAGGCAGGCCAGCAGAAGCGCCACTACCGATTTCCCTCGCAACCCCCATCTTGCCGCCATGGCTTTCCCCGACGATTCCCTAGCCCGGCGTGTCCCGGTTGTTGTTTTGCGAAGCGCAATTGTGCAGTCGGGACACTGTGCAGGCAAATGCATTGGATGTCCAAATGCCATTATTTTGGCGCCATGCTATCGACATTATTCTAGACGCGATTTCCACCACCGCGACCCAGGGCCTCGCGCAGCAGCGCGCCGGCGATCCGTTCCAGCGCCAGAATTTCGCCGGCCGCGCCGATTTCCGCGGCTTCCCGGGGCATGCCGTAGACCACGCAGGAGTCTTCATCCTGGGCGATGGTGTGGCCGCCGGCGGCGCGGATCGCCAGCAGGCCGCGGGCGCCGTCCCTGCCCATGCCGGTGAGCAGGGCGGCGAGCAGGTTGCGCCCGGCGCAGCGAGCGAGGGATTCGAACATCACGTCCACCGACGGACGGTGGCCGTTGACCGGCGGACCCTGGTCGAGGCGCACCACGTGGTCGGCGCCGCTGCGCTCCACCCGCAGATGGAAATCCCCCGGGGCGAGCAGCGCGTGGCCGGGCAGGATGCGGTCGCCGTCGCGCGCCTCGCTGACCCGCAGGCGGGTCTGGCGGTCCAGGCGTTCGGCGAAGGAGCGGGTGAAGCCGGGCGGCATGTGCAGGGTGATGACGGTGCCCGGGCAGTCCGGCGGCAGGCCGAGCAGCACCTCGCGGATCGCCCCGGTGCCGCCGGTGGAGGCGCCGATGGCGATGATCTTCCCGGTGCCGGCCAGCGGCTGCGCGTGCAGCGGCTCGCCCGGCGGACGCCGCCGGCCGACCCGGGCGCGGGCGGCGGCCTTGAGCCTGGCGCGGATTTCCCCGGCGAACGCCTGCATGCCGTCGACGATGCCCAGGCGCGGCTTGGCGATGAAGTCCACCGCGCCCAGCTCCAGCGCGCGCAGGGTCGCCTCGGAGCCGCGCTCGGTGAGCGAGGAGATCATCAGCACCGGCGTCGGCCGCGCCTTCATCAGCTTGTCGAGGAAGGTCAGGCCGTCCATGCGCGGCATTTCCACGTCCAGGGTCAGCACGTCGGGATCGTGCTGGCGGATCATCTCGCGCGCCGCCCAGGCGTCCGGCGCGGCGCCGACCCAGTGCAGCTCGGGGTCGGCCTGGACGATCTCCTTCAACAGGCTGCGGATCAGCGCGGAGTCGTCGACTACCAATACCTTGATCGGCATTCGGCTCAACTCCGCGCGGCGCTCATGGCGGCGTCATCTTCTCGTAGGTGGTCCGGCCCACCGCGCGCAGCAGGTGGCCGGCGTGGGCGAAGCTCTCCGAGTGGCCGGCGAAGAACAGTCCGCCCGGGCGCAGCAGCTGCACCATGCGCTCGATCAGGCGGGTCTGGGTCGGCTTGTCGAAGTAGATCATCACGTTGCGGCAGAAGATCGCGTCGAGCCCGCCGGGAATGCCCCAGTCTGCCTCCAGCAGGTTGATCTGGCGGAACTCCACCAGGCTGCGCAGCGGCTCGATCACCCGCGCCTTGCCGGCGTTGTCGCCGCTGCCGCGGAGGAAGAAGCGCTTCTTCCGTTCGGCGTCCAGCGCCTCGACCCGCTCCAGCGGATAGATACCCTCGCGGGCGCTTTCCAGCACGCGGGTGTCGATGTCCGAGGCGAGGATCTGCACCGGCGGGGCGAGGTTGCCGAAGGTTTCCACCAGCGTCATGGCCATGGAGTAGGCCTCCTCGCCAGTGCTCGCCGCCGCCGACCAGAAGCGCAGCGGGCGATGCTGGCGGAGCTGCCTGAGGGCCAGCGCGGCGAGGCTGTCGAAGTGGTGGCGCTCGCGGAAGAAGGCGGTGAGGTTGGTGGTCAGCGCGTTGACGAACTGCTGCCATTCCTCGGGATGCCCTTCGAGGTAGGCGAAATACCCGGCGAAGCTGTCCAGCCCGAGGCTGCGCAGGCGCCGCGACAGGCGGCTGTAGACCAACTGGTCCTTGTTCTCCGAGAGATTGATGCCGGTGCGCTGGTAGAGCCGCTCGCGCACCTGCTGGAAGTCGCGGCGGGTGTAGAGGAATTCGTGGCCGGGGAAGGGAAGTTGTGGCTGCATGGGAGCTTTCCTTGGCGTGCTGCGTGGCGGTTTCCCTCGTCTCCGTTTCGACGTAGGGCGAATAACGCGCCAGCGTTATCCGCCATGGCATCCTTTGCGGCGGATGAAACGTCCCGCTTCATCCGCCCTGCGTCGGGGGGAGAGGGTCGGGGCGGGGGTCTCAGAACTCCTCCCAGCCCTCGTCCCTGCCGCCCTTCGCCGCCCTGGCCACGCCGCGCACCGCCCGCGAGGCGCTGGCCGGCTGGGCGCGGGGCGCGGCGAGTGGCGTGGCGCCCGGGTGGGCATCCAGGCGGAACACCGCCACCGCCTGGGCGAGCACGCCGGCCTGCTCCTGCAGGGCCCCGGCGGAAGCCGCCGCTTCCTCGACCAGCGCGGCGTTCTGCTGGGTCATCTCGTCCATCTGCGACACCGCGCCGTTGACCTCCTCGATGCCGGCGCTCTGCTCGGCGGAGGCGGCGGCGATCTCGGCCATGATGTCGGTGACGCGCCTGATCGCGACCACGATGTCGCTCATGGTCTGGCCGGCCTGGGCCACCAGGGTGTTGCCGCTCTGCACCTTGTCCGCCGAGTCGGAGATCAGCGTCTTGATCTCCTTCGCCGCGGCCGCCGAGCGCTGCGCCAGGGTGCGCACCTCGCCGGCCACCACCGCGAAGCCGCGGCCCTGTTCGCCCGCGCGGGCCGCTTCCACCGCCGCGTTGAGGGCGAGGATGTTGGTCTGGAAGGCGATGCCGTCGATCACGCCGATGATGTCGGCGATCTTGCGCGCCGACTCGTTGATCGCCGACATGGTCTCGACCACCTTCTGCACCACGCTGCCGCCCTCGGTGGCGACTTCCGAGGCGTTGCCGGCCAGCGAGTTGGCCTGCCGCGCGTTCTCCGCGTTGAGCTTCACCGTGCCGGTCAGCTCCTCCATGCTCGATGCGGTTTCCTCCAGGCTGGAGGCCTGCTGCTCGGTGCGGGTGGACAGCTCGGCGTTGCCGCTGGCGATCTCGCTGGCGGCGGTGCCGATGGTGTCGGCGGCCTCGCGGATCTGCCCGAGCATGCGCGACAGGCTCTGCGCGGTCTCGTTGGCGAAGTCCTTGAGCTCGCCGAAGGTGCCCTGGTAGTCGGCCTCGATGCGCTGGGTGAGGTCGCCCTGGGCCAGCGCGCCGAGCATCCGCGAGACGTCCCTGAGGCCGCGGTCGGCGGTGTCCACCAGGGAATTCAGGCCGGTGGCCAGCTTGAGGAAGAAGCCGTCCTTGTTGTCCTGGGCGATGCGCTTGCTGAAGTCGCCGGCGGCGGCGGCTTCCACCAGCTGCGAGACTTCCTGCTCGGTGCGGTATTCCTCGGTGCGGTCGGTCCACTGCACGGCCGAGCCGAGGCGTTCGCCGGCATCGTTGAACACCGGCACCACGTCCAGCCCGAAGCGCCGGCCGCCGAGGCTCAGCTCGGCGCGGTGCACGCCGGTCAGGCGGCCGAGCATCTGCCGCTGGTGCGCCGGGTTCTTGTGGAACATGTCGATGTTGGCGCCCATCAGCCGGCTGGCGTCGAAGGCCGGCAGCTGCTTGCGGATGTCCGCCTCGGCGCGGCTCAGCATCTCGCTGACGGTGCGGTTCATGTAGATGATTTCGAGGTCGTTGTCGGCGATCATCACGTTGGCCGATACGTTGTCCAGCGCGCTCTTGATCCGCGCGTTGTAGTCGGCGGTGACGCGCGCCGCCTGCGCCGCTTCGGCCGCCGTCCTGAGGCCGTCGCGCACGGCGTCGATGGCCTCGGTGATCTGCGCCTTGCGGCCCGGCAGGCGCTCCATCGACACGCTGAAGTCGCCCTTGCCGTAGGCGGTGACCACCTCCACCACCTTCATCTTCACCGCGATGTGCGCGGCGACCAGTTCGTTGATGCCGCGGGCGATGCGCGCCGGGCGGTCGGCGAAGCGCTCCGCCGGGATCGCCTCGTCGATCCAGCCGGCCTCGTGCTGGCGGGTCATCTCCTCCAGCGCGGCTTCCAGCGCCTCGGCCTGGCGGAACTCGTCGCGCTGCTGGCGCAGCAGGCCCTGCATGCTGCGCAGGTTGGCGTAGAGGCTCTCGTAGCCGGGCGCCGGCGCGTCGCCGACCGGGCTGTCGAGATTGCCGTCGAGCATCGAACGAAGGATCGCGTCGATCCGGTCGGCGCGCTGCTGCGCCACCGCGTTTGCGTTGAACAGGCCCATTCTTCTTATCCCCTGCACGGTTGGCTTTCTGGACGTTCTTATTCGTTGTTATCGGCGATCAGGCCGCGGCTGCCTCGACCAGCGCCATCTCGCGGCTGCTCATGAGCTTCTCGATATCCACCAGGATCAGCATGCGTTCGCCGGCGGTGGCCAGGCCCAGCAGGTATTCGGTGTCGAAGCTGGCGCCGAATTCCGGGCGCGGGCGGATCTCGTCGGCGGCGAGGGCGATCACGTCGGACACCGAGTCCACCACCGCGCCGATGATGCGCCGGCCGACGTTGAGGATGATGACCACGGTGAACTGGTCGTAGCTGACGTCCGCCAGGTTGAACTTCACCCGCAGGTCGACGATGGGCACGATGGCGCCGCGCAGGTTGATCACGCCCTTGATGAACGGCGGCGCGTTGGCGATCGCGGTGACCCGGTCGTAGCCGCGGATTTCCTGCACGCGCAGGATGTCGATGGCGTACTCCTCGTCGCCGAGGGTGAAGGTCAGGTATTCCTGCGCCAGGCTGCCCGCCTGGCCTGCTTCAGTGGCACTCATCCAGGGTTGCTCCTTGGGCCGCGAGCCGCGGCAGGGCGTCGACATCGAGGATCAGGGCGACGCTGCCGTCGCCCATGATGGTGGCGCCGGCGATTCCTTCGATCCGCCGGTAGTTCTGTTCCAGGCTCTTGATCACCACCTGCTGCTGGCCGACCAGCTCGTCCACCTGCAGGGCGAAGGTGCGCCCCTCGGATTCGAGGATCACCGCGATGGCCCGCTCCGGCGGCAGCGCCTCGCCGGGCAGGCCGAGCAGCGCGTGCAGGGAGAACAGCGGCAGGTACTCGCCGCGCACGCGGACCAGCGCCGCGTCGTTGCCGGCCAGGCTGCGCACGTCCTCGGCGCGGGCCTGCAGCGACTCGACGATGTAGGTCAGCGGGATGACGTAGGCGACGCCGCCGACGGCGACGATCAGGCCGTCGAGGATCGCCAGGGTCAGCGGCAGGCGGATGGCGATGCGCGTGCCCATACCTGGCGCCGAATCGATGTCGATGCGCCCGCCCATGGTCTGGATGTTGCGCTTGACCACGTCCATGCCGACGCCGCGCCCGGACAGCTCGGTGACCGTCTCGGCGGTGGAGAAGCCGGGCAGGAAGACCAGCTGCCAGACCTCGGCGTCGCTCATCCCGTCGTGCGCCGGCAGGCCCTGCTCGCGGGCCTTGGCGAGGATGCGCTGGCGCGACAGGCCGCGGCCGTCGTCGGAGATTTCCAGCATGATGCTGCCGCCCTGGTGGCTGGCCGCCAGGCGCAGCGTGCCGCTGGCCGGCTTGCCGGCGGCGAGGCGCTCGGCGGGCGTCTCGATGCCGTGGTCGATGGCGTTGCGCACGATGTGGGTGAGCGGGTCGCCGAGCTTCTCGATGACGCTCTTGTCCAGCTCGGTGTGCTCGCCGTGCAGCTGCAGCTCGACCTGCTTGCCGAGCCGCGCGGAGACGTCGTGCACCAGCCGCGGGAAGCGGCTGAAGATGAAGCCGACCGGCAGCATGCGGATCGACATCACCGACTCCTGCAGGTCGCGGGTGTTGTGTTCGAGCTGGGCGAGGGCCTGCTGCAGGCGCTCGTGCAGGGCCGGGTCGAGTTCCGCGCCGAGCTGGCCGAGCATGGCCTGGGTGATCACCAGCTCGCCGACCAGGTTGATCAGGCTGTCGATCTTCTCCACGCCGACGCGGATCGAGCTGGATTCGGCCTCGGTGCGGGCGACGGTTTTCACCGATGCCTTGTCCGTCTTCTCCGGCGTGGCGACGGCGGCGGGCACCGGGCTGCCGGGGGCGTCGTCGAAGAAGCCGAAGTCCTCGTCCTGCGTTGCCGCCGGCGCGCCGGGCGCCTCGTCGAAGAAACCGAAGCCGTCGTCCTGCGGCTGCTCCAGCCAGGCGCGCAGGCCGTCGAGGGTCGCCTGCACCGGCAGGGTCGGGTCGGGGCGCTGTTCGCGGTGGGCGTCGAGCAGGCGCTGCAGCAGGTCGCGGGTCTCGAGGAACAGCGCGACCATTTCCGCATTCAGGCGCATGCGGCCGCAGCGGATGCGGTCGAGCAGGGTCTCCAGTTCGTGGGTGACGGCGCTCAGGTCGTCGTAGCCGAACATGCCGCTGGAGCCCTTGATCGAGTGCGCGGCGCGGAAGATGCCGTTGAGGGCTTCCGCCTCCGGCCGCTCCAGGTCGAGGCCGATCAGCAGCAGTTCGAGGCTGGCCAGGTGCTCTTCGGTTTCCTCGAAGAACACCCTGCGGAATTGCTCCATGTCGATGTTCATGGCGCCACCCTCAGGGCAGGACCTTGCGGGCGACTTCCAGCAGCTTCGGCGGGTCGAACGGCTTCACCAGCCAGCCGCTGGCGCCGGCGCTGCGGCCCTGCTGCTTCATGGCGTCGCTGGACTCGGTGGTCAGCATCAGGATCGGCACGCCGCGGTAGGTGGGCAGCTCGCGCAGGCTGCGGATCAGCGACAGGCCGTCCATGTTCGGCATGTTCTGGTCGGTGAACACCAGCTGGTAGTTCTTGCGCTGCGCCTTGCCGAGGCCGTCGCGGCCGTCCACCGCCTCGTCCACCTCGTAGCCGGCGGACTTCAGCGTGAAGCTGAGCATCTGCCGGATCGATGCCGAGTCATCGACGATCAGAATCTGCTTTCCCATCGTTCTCTAATCTCCGCTGGAGGTGCTGTCGTCCGGCATGGTGATAGCTTATGGCTATCATCGTAGAAGCCGCCCGCGAAATGTTCAATTTCCTGGCGCCATTTCACTGGCGAGCTGTGAAATGCGTCCCAACCGGCTCAGAACAGCTCCACCGCGCCGGCGCTGACGCTGGTCTGGCTGACCGGGTTGCCCACCGGCCGGGCGAGTTCCTCGGCCTGCCGCTGCAGGTGCTCCGGCCAGTGCTGCGCCGGCCGCTCGTCGAGCTGGCCGAGGGCGCCGGCGAAGGCGCCGAGGCGGGCGCTGTGCTTGCCGATCTGGCCGAGCAGCTGGCTGCTCATGTCCTGGAACTGCAGGGCGGTGACCGCGTCGTTGACGCCGTCGCCGACCTCCAGGGCGATGCGGTCCAGCTCATGGACGACCGTCAGGGTGTGGCGGTTGAGCGCGTCGAGGTCGTCGAGCATGCGCTGCACCTTCTGCCGCGAATCCAGGGCGAAGGACATGTCCTGCTCGGCGAGCTGGGTGATGGCGCCCTCGGCGTCGCGGATCTCGCGGTAGACCACGTCGACGTGCTGGCGGATGGCGGCGGAGAACTGCGTCGAACGGTTCGACAGGGCGCGCACCTCGTCGGCCACCACGGCGAAGCCGCGACCGCTTTCCCCGGCGCGCGCGGCCTCGATCGCGGCGTTCAGCGCGAGCAGGTTGGTCTGCTTGGCGATGGCGTCCATATCCTCGGTGGATTGCAGGATTTCACCGATTTTCTGCGTCACCCGGTCCATCCGCTCGACCAGTTGCCGGGAGGTGCGGCTGGTTTCCAGGCTGGCTTCGACGAACAGCCCGAGGGTTTCCTGGGTGGCCTGGATGAACTCCTGGAAATTCACCGCGCCGTCGATGTGGCCGCGGCCGGCGTAGCGCTCGATCAGCGAATGGGACAGCCCGCGCTGGGTGTCGACGCGCTCGGCGAGGCTGTGGAAGCTGGCAGTGAGCTGGCCGATCGCGTGTTGCAGCAGGCCTTCCATCTGCCGGGCGTGGCCGTCGAGGGTGGCGAGGTGTTGCTGCAGGCCGTGCTGCAGGGGCTGCCATTGCGGCGGGGAAGGGCTGGCTTGTGCCGGTGCCGCCGCTTCGCTGCGCGGCGTGCGGCTGGCGAGCCACAGGCTGGCCGCGCAACCCAGCGGCAACAGCCCCCAGAGCGGTACGTCCAGCCAGGCGAGGCCGGCGACGGCGAGCCAGGGCAATGCCTGCAGCGCCAGCCGGGCCGGCCGGCGCTCGGGCGTATCAGGCTGATCGAGGATGGCTTGGCGCATGTCGTACTCCAGTACCAGAACCGCCGGGGAGGCTCTCCGGTCTTGTGACAGGTGGCTGGAGGGCATCGGCGGTGCGCCGGGGAACTGGAGGGAGGGTTTGCGGACCGATCCTGACCGTCAGGTCATCGCGATCGGCTGGAGTGGCCGTTCCAGAGCGATTCGGCAGCCTGGCGGGATTCGCCGGCTGCCGTCCGTCCGCCGATCAACGGTAGTCGAGGAACGCCTGGCGCAGTTCGTCGAGGCTGGCGAAGTAGTGCGCGGGGGCTTCCGCCAGCAGCTCCTCGCGGCTGCCGAAGCCGTAGCCGACGCCGGCCGCGCGCAGGCCGTTGCGGTGCGCGCCGATCAGGTCGTGCTTGCGGTCGCCGATCATCAGTGTCTCTGCCGGATCCAGCGCTTCCTCGGCGAGCAGGTGGCGGATCAGCTCGACCTTGTCGGTGCGGGTGCCGTCCAGCTCGCTGCCGTAGATCACCTTGAAGTGCCCGTCGAAGCCGAAGTGGCGGGCGATCTCCACGGCGTACACCCGCGGCTTGCTGGTCGCCATGTACAGCGTGCGGCCCTGGCCGGCGAGCAGCGCCAGCAGCTCGGGAATGCCGTCGAACAGGCGGTTCTCGTACAGCCCGGTGTCCTTGAAACGCACCCGGTAGTGATTCACCGCCTCCCAGGCGCGCGCCTCGTCGAAGCCGTAGGTGGCCATGAAGCACTGCAGCAGCGGCGGGCCGATGAAATGCTCCAGCTGCGCCAGGTCCGGCTCGTCGATGCCGAGCTGGCCGAGCGCGTACTGGATCGAGCGGGTGATGCCCTCGCGCGGGTCGGTAAGGGTGCCGTCGAGGTCGAAGAGGATGTTCTGGTAGTGCATGGGGGGAGCGTCGGAGCGGGAAATAGGAGGACAAGGATACAACGAGGTGCTCGAGCGGGGCGGTTTCAAGGACTCCTCTGATCTTGAGCCTTTTCCTGGTTTTCAGCGCTGGAAGTGATGGCGCGGCTCATGTCCGGAAAGCCCCGAAATCTGTACACAAGGCAGGAACGTGTTAAGGAAACCGCGTTTTCCTTAACACGTCGCTCGGACGTGTTAAGGAAATGGCTACTGTCTCGACACGTCGATCTGCGTTGCATTGAGCAGCAAATCGAACAGCGCATCGTTCAAATAGAAATTTTCCTTACCGATGCGGTGCTTGCTGAGCAGCCCGATGCCAACCACTTCATCCAGATAGCGTGAAGCCGTTTGGCGACTGATTCGCAGCTCGTTCTGGACGAACTCTATCTTGGTGTAGGGATGGCGAAACATGTTGTTGACCAGATCCTGGCTGTACACCTTGGGCAGCTCACTGCGGAGCTTCTCCTTGTGTCGTTGCATCAGATCCTTGATCGAGTAAATCAGACGCGTAGTCTGCTGAGCGGTCTCTTCAACCGCGTCGAGCATGAATATCAGCCAATCCTCCCACTCCTGCGTATCGCGAACTGCCTGCAGCAACCGGTAGTAGTCCGTCTTGCGCTGATTGATGTAGCGGGACAGATAAAGCACAGGACTGCCCAGCAATTGCTGCTGAACCAGATAAAGCACATTGATTATCCGGCCGGTTCGTCCATTGCCATCGTAAAAGGGGTGAATGCTTTCGAACTGATGATGGATGATCGCCATCCGGGTCAGGGGGTCCAGATCGCCCATGGAATCATCATTGATGAAACGTTCGAGGTTCCCCATCAGCGCAATGATCTCATCCGGGTGCTGGGGCGGTGTATAGACCACCTCCCCGGTCCGCTGGCTCTTCAGGGACGTTCCTGGCAGCTTGCGGAATCCCGCGTCGTTCTCTTCTATGCAGGACTGGATCGACAGGATATCGCGCGTCGTCAGCAGTCCTGTTCGCTTGACCTGAGAGAAGCCATTCTTCAGTGCCGTTGCATAGTTGTGCACTTCCTTGGCAGCCACGCTAACGAATTGCCGCGCAACGCTATCGCTCCGGTAAAGATCATCATGGGTCGTGATGATGTTTTCGATGGCCGAACTGTCCTTGGCTTCTTGTAGTGCCAGAGTGTCAATGAGGATGTGCTGGTTCGGCATGCTATCCACCACCCCTTTCAGCTCCGCCAAAGCTTGGTGGGCACGTGCCAGTTTTTTCAGGACCGAGCGGGATTCCAGATCGGCTGCAACTGGCAATGGCTGTAAAGAGGATGGCATGTGGACTCCTTTCATGGCCTCGATTTGGGCCAGATACGGCCTTGCTGCCTACGCGGCAGTAAAGACGCTTCCAACGAATAATTATTTCACGAGGAACAAGTATGCGTAAGGACGTTTCCAGACTGCGCAGGATCGTGGAAACCTTGAACTGGCAGAGCGAGTTCTTTACGACGAACCGTGCAGCCTGTCGCTGACGGCGAAGTGGGATTTCTGAGCGGCTATGTCCTTCGTCGGCTGAGGCCGATTTTTTTTGCCCAAACCGTAGGGCGGGTGCAACCCGCCAGGGTCCTAGCCCTGAAATAGCGGGTTGCACCCACCCTACGGATTTTCTCCCGGTAATCCGCAAAGAACCGATTTTTAGGTAGCGCTTTCTAATCTTCAGGCGCAGATTGGCTTCGCAGCTATTGGCACTATCGTGCCGACTTCATCTGCACGCTGCCGCTCAAGGAAAAACAGGGCATCGATGCCCGGGGAGGTCAGGGAAGCCCACACGCCACAGGCAAGTTGGTTGTTCAGTTCGAAAGTGATTTCTGCTCTTAAATCAAGGACATAGCCATAATGAATAATAAGAAAGTCCACAAATCCAACCAGAACGAACACCCGGCCCCCGCAGCGGTCGCTCCGATCGAACCCCTGCGCAACCCTGCCGGCCTGCCCATGCAGCTGCGTGCGACGCAGCCCGATCGCGAGGCGCGTGCCTTCCTGCGTATCCTCAATCTGCCGCCGCGTCCTTCCGGCGTCAGCGTTTCCTCCCGGCAACTGCAGGCCCTGCGCCAGGGCTTCCGCGCCGCCGCGATGGCGCTGGGGCGCAAGCCGACCGTGCCGACCATTCTCGAACGCGAGATCGATGGCCCGGGTGGAAAGATCGCCCTGCGCGTGTTCATCCCGGTCGACGTGACCTGCGCGACGCCGCTAGGCTCCATCGAGCCGCTGCCGGCTTTCCTCTGGAGCTTCGGCGGCGGCTTCGTCATCGGCGAACTCGATACCGCCGACTCGATCTGCCGCAACATCGCCCTGCAGGCCGGCTGCATCGTGGTCGCGCTGCAATACCGGCGGGCACCGGAGCACCTCATCTCGGCGAGCCATGACGACGTCCTCGCCACGCTGCTGTGGCTGGAGGAGCACGGTGGCGAACTGGGCATCGACACCACGCGCCTGGCGGTCGGCGGCGATTCCGCGGGCGGCAACCTGTCGGCGTCGGTGGCGCAGGAATACCGGCGCCGTGGCGGCACCGCGCTGAAGATGCAGGTGCTGGTCTATCCCGCCACCGAGCTGGCGGATGCCAAGTCCCTGCCGTCCTACGCGGAAAACGTGGATGGCGGTTATTTCCTGGGTGCCGAAGCCATCGGCATCATCGAAACCCTGCTCAGCGAGTCGACGGACACCCTCGACCTCGCCGACCCGCGCTACTCCCCGCTGCGTGCCGCGGACCTGGGCGGCCTGCCGCCGGCGCTGGTGCTGACGGCGGGCTTCGACCCGATCCGCGACCAGGGGCTCGAGTACGCCGTCCGCCTGCGCGCGGCGGGCGTGCCGGTGGAGTTGCTGCACTATGCGGGGCAGTTCCACGGCTTCCTCAATTTCGACTCGGTGCTGGGCGGCGCCCGCGATGCCCTGCAGCGCATCGGCGAGGCGCTGGCCTCGGCGTTCGCCGGGGAGGCGGCGGCCGACCGGACCATCGAGATCGCCGACGAGGCGGCTGGCAACGGCGCGCTGCGGCATGCGGCCGGCGAACTGGCGACCACCTCGCTGACCGTCTGGCGGGCCACCGTCGGCTGGCGCGATCTCCTGCTGCGGCTGGCCTCGCCGAAGGCCGCCTCGGCGGCGCGGCTGCTGCTGACGCCCTGGTCCATGCCCACCGCGCTGGTGCGGCGGCGGATCAGTTCGCGGATCAACCCGGTGAGCGCGCGGCAGACCTGGTCGCAATGATCCCCGGCGCCCGGACCGCGCAGCCACCGGCTGCGCGGTCCCGGGTCTACTCCGCGTAGCCCTCGGCGATGTGCTGGTCCTTCAGCTTCACGTAGTTCCCCGCCGTGTAGCTGAAGAAGCTGCGTTCCTTGTCGGTCAGCGGGCGGACCTGTTTCACCGGGCTGCCGACGTAGAGGAAGCCGCTCTCCAGCACCTTGCCCGGCGGCACCAGGCTGCCGGCGCCGACTATCACCTCGTCCTCGATCACCGCGCCGTCCATGACGATGCAGCCCATGCCCACGAGGATGCGGTTGCCCACCGTGCAGCCGTGCAGCAGCACCTTGTGCCCGACCGTCACCTCGTCGCCGATGGTCAGTGGGAAACCGTCCGGGTTGTACGGGCCGGCGTGGGTGATGTGCAGCACGCTGCCGTCCTGGATGCTGGTGCGCGCGCCGATGCGGATGCGGTGCATGTCGCCGCGGATGGTGACCAGCGGCCAGACCGAGCTGTCGGCGCCGATCTCGATGTCGCCGATCAGCACGGCGCTGGGGTCGACGAACACTTTCTCACCGAGTTTCGGAGCTTTCCCCCGAAAAGTACGAATGGTCACGATTGATTTTCCTCAGGCTGCACTCGGGGGGGATTGTATTTAAGATGGGCGAACGTTTCTTCAGCCAAGGTTGCCCCCGTGAGCGCGAATCCCCTTCTGCAGTCCTACGACCTGCCGCCGTTCTCCGCCATTCGTCCGGAACATGTGAAGCCGGCCATCGAGCAGATTCTCGCCGACAACCGCGCCGCCATCGCGCGCATCCTCGCCGAACAGAACGGAACGCCGAGCTGGGACGGCCTGGTGCTGGCGATGGACGAGCTGCACGACCGCCTCGGCGCGGCCTGGAGCCCGGTGAGCCACCTCAACGCGGTGTGCAACAGCGCCGAACTGCGCGAAGCCTATGAAAGCTGCCTGCCGCTGCTGTCGGCCTACTGGACCGAGCTGGGGCAGAACCGCGAGCTGTTCAAGGCCTACGAATCCCTGTCGACCAGCCCGGCGGCGGCGAACTTCGAAGTGGCGCAGAAGACCATCCTCGAACACGCCCTGCGCGACTTCCGCCTGTCCGGCATCGACCTGCCGCCGGAGCAGCAGAAGCGCTACGCGGAAATCCAGGCGCGCCTGTCCGAGCTGGGCAGCCGCTTCTCCAACCAGTTGCTCGACGCCACCCAGGCCTGGACCCGGCACGTCACCGACGAAGCCGTGCTGGCCGGCCTCACCGATTCGGCCAAGGCGCAGATGCGCCACGCCGCCGAGGCCAAGGGCCTGGAAGGCTGGCTGATCACCCTGGAATTCCCCAGCTACTTCGCGGTGATGACCTACGCCGAGGACCGCGCCCTGCGCGAAGAGGTCTACGCCGCCTACTGCACCCGCGCCTCCGACCAGGGCCCGAACGCCGGGCAGAACGACAACGGCCCGGTGATGCAGGAAATCCTCGACCTGCGCCAGGAACTGGCGAAACTGCTGGGCTTCGGCAACTTCGCCGAACTGTCGCTGGCGACCAAGATGGCCGAGACGCCGGAGCAGGTCCTGCACTTCCTCCGCGACCTCGCCGTGCGCAGCAAGCCCTTCGCCCAGCAGGACCTCGACCACCTCAGGGCCTACGCCGCCGAGCAGGGCTGCGCGGACCTGCAGAGCTGGGACTCCGGCTTCTACGGCGAGAAGCTGCGCGAGGCGCGCTACAGCGTTTCCCAGGAAGCCCTGCGCGCCTACTTCCCGGTGGACAAGGTGCTCAGCGGCCTGTTCGCCATCGTGCAGAAGCTCTACGGCATCCAGATCCGCGAACTGAACGACTTCGAAGCCTGGCATCCGGACGTGCGCCTGTTCGAGATCCAGGAGAACGGCCAGCACGTCGGCCGCTTCTACTTCGACCTCTACGCCCGCGCCAACAAGCGCGGCGGCGCCTGGATGGACGGCGTCCGCGACCGTCGCCGCACCGCCGCCGGCAGCCTGCAGGCGCCGGTCGCCTACCTGGTGTGCAACTTCACCCCGGCGGTCGGCGGCAAGCCGGCGCTGCTGACCCATGACGAAGTCACCACCCTGTTCCACGAGTTCGGCCACGGCCTGCACCACCTGCTGACCCGCGTCGAGCAGGCCGGCGCTTCCGGTATCAACGGCGTGGCCTGGGACGCGGTGGAGCTGCCCAGCCAGTTCATGGAGAACTGGTGCTGGGAGCCGGACGGCCTGGCGCTGATCTCCGGCCACTACGAGACCGGCGCGCCGCTGCCGCAGGACATCCTCGAGAAGATGCTGGCGGCGAAGAACTTCCAGTCCGGCCTGATGATGGTCCGCCAGCTGGAGTTCTCGCTGTTCGACTTCGAACTGCACGCCACCCACGGCGACGGCCGCAGCGTGCTCGACGTGCTGGAAGCGATCCGCGACGAAGTCGCGGTGATGCGCCCGCCGGCGTACAACCGCTTCGCCAACAGCTTCGCGCACATCTTCGCCGGCGGTTATGCGGCTGGTTACTACAGCTACAAGTGGGCCGAAGTGCTGTCCGCCGATGCCTTCTCGCGCTTCGAGGAAGAGGGCGTGCTCAATCCGGCCACCGGCAAGGCCTTCCGCGACGCGATCCTGGCCCGCGGTGGCTCGCAGGAGCCGATGGAACTGTTCGTCGCCTTCCGCGGCCGCGAGCCCTCCATCGACGCCCTGCTGCGCCATTCCGGCCTGGTAGGAGAAGCGGCATGAGCGTGACCAAGAAACGCTTCATCGCCGGCGCGGTCTGCCCGGCATGCAGCGAGCCGGACAAGATCCAGATGTGGGAAGAGGACGGCGTGCCGCACCGCGAGTGCGTGGCCTGCGGCTACACCGACACCCTCAACGCCCAGGGCCAGTCGGTGCCCAAAGAGCTGACCACGCGGGTCAACGTCAGCGCCCTGAAGAAACCGGCCGATCCGAAGGTGCAGGGGGTGCAGTTCTTCCCCAATCCGAAGCTGAAGAAGCCGAAGGAATAACGCCTCTCGGGACGCTCCCACGTCCCTGTTGGGTATCGCTTCGCTCAACACCAACCTACGAAGAACCGCACCCGTAGGATGGTGTTGAGCGGAGCGATACCCATCGATACCTGTCTCCGCACCACCCTATCCAATTTGTCTTCCCTGCCTGCAAAAATCCTATACCCCCGCCTCTGAACCCCGCGGGCCGCGGGCTTTGCGGGCGGGCAGCTTTTCCCTAGCCAGCGACTACAAAAATCATAATTTCGCTATTCCCGGGCTCTGAACAGAATGCGGCCAACCCCAGGCGCTAGCCGCTACTGCAGAACAACAAAGACCAGACCCCGAGGAGGCACCCATGGCCGACCTGAACCAGACCGCCTTTCACAAGCCAGCCGGCAAGGCGCTCGAAGGCATTGAAACAGACACCCTTGTCGTTGGCGCCGGACAGGCCGGCGTGGCCATGAGCGAGCACCTGACCGCGCTGGGCGTACCGCACCTGGTGCTGGAGAAGAGCCGCATCGCCGAAGCCTGGCGCACCGGCCGCTGGGATTCGCTGGTGGCCAACGGTCCGGCCTGGCACGACCGCTTCCCGAACATGGAATTCGCGGTCGGCCCCGACGACTTCCCGGCCAAGGACCAGGTGGCGGACTACTTCGTCGCCTACGCCAAGCAGTTCAACGCGCCGATCCGCACCGGCGTGGAAGTGAAGAAGGTGACCCGCAACGAGGGCCGCCCCGGCTTCACCGTGGAGACCTCCGAAGGCACCCTCCAGGCCCTGCGCATCGTCTCCGCTACCGGCCCGTTCCAGCGCCCGGTGATCCCGGCCATCGCGCCGAAGGATGAACGCATCCAGCAGATCCACTCGGCCCAGTACTACAACCCGCAGCAGCTGCCCGAAGGCGCCGTGCTGGTGGTTGGCGCCGGTTCCTCCGGCGTGCAGATCGCCGACGAGCTGAACCGCGCCGGCAAGCAGGTGTTCCTCTCGGTAGGCGCCCACGACCGTCCGCCGCGCTCCTATCGCAACCGCGACTTCGTCTGGTGGCTGGGCGTGCTCGGCCTGTGGGACGCCGAGGAAGTGCAGCCGGGCCGCGAGCACGTGACCATCGCCGTGAGCGGCGCCCGTGGCGGCGAGACCATCGACTTCCGCCGCCTGGCCAACGAGGGCATCACCCTGGTCGGCCTGACGAAAACCTTCGAAGGCGGCAAGGTGAGCTTCCAGGACGACCTGCTGAAGAACCTCAAGCTGGGCGACGAGAACTACCTTGCCCTGCTCGACGCCGCCGACGCCTACATCGAGCGCAACGGCCTGGACCTGCCGGAAGAGCCGGAGGCCCGCAAGGTCTACCCGGACGCCGAGTGCATCCGCCAGCCGATCCTCGAACTGGACCTCGCCGAAGCAGGCATCACCTCGATCATCTGGGCCACCGGCTATGCCGTGGACTTCAACTGGCTGCAGGTGGACGCCTTCGACGACAAGGGCAAGCCGAAGCACCAGCGCGGCGTGTCCCGCGAGCCGGGCGTGTACTTCGTCGGCCTGCCGTGGCTGTCGCGCCGCGGGTCCTCGTTCATCTGGGGCGTGTGGCACGACGCCAAGCACGTGGCCGGCCACATCGCCACCCAGCGCAAATACGTCGAATACCAGGACGCTTCGCAGCGCGAAGCCTCCACCGAATCCGTACAAAAAGCCGCTTCCTGGGAGTAAGAGATGCCTACCCACACCCGCATCCGCATGTTCAACACCAAGGACACCTACCCGAACCAGACCCTGGACAACGACCTCTGCCAGGCCGTGCGCGCCGGCAACACCGTGTATGTGCGTGGCCAGGTCGGCACCGATTTCGAAGGCCGGCTGGTCGGCCTCGGCGACCCGCGCGCCCAGGCCGAGCAGGCGATGAAGAACGTCAAGCAACTGCTGGAAGAAGCCGGCAGCGACCTGTCGCACATCGTCAAGACCACCACCTATCTCATCGACCCGCGCTACCGCGAGCCGGTGTACCAGGAAGTCGGCAAGTGGCTGAAGGGCGTGTTCCCGATCTCCACCGGCCTGGTGGTTTCGGCCCTTGGCCAACCCCAGTGGTTGATGGAAATCGATGTGATCGCCGTGATTCCTGACGACTGGAACCAATAAGGAGAGCTCATGACCTTCTCCATCGTCGGCCGCTGCGCCGAAACCGGCCAGCTCGGCATCGCCATCAGCTCCTCCAGCATCGCCGTCGGCGCGCGCTGCCCCTGGCTGCGCGCCGGGGTCGGCGCGGTGGCGACGCAGAACGTGACCCTGCCGGCCCTCGGCCCGCAGATCCTCGACCAGCTGGAAGCCGGCCAGCCGCCATTGGCGGCGCTGGACCGCGCGCTGACCAGCAATGGCTACAGCCAGTACCGCCAGGTCACGGTGATCGACCACGACGGCCGCGTCGCGCTGTTCACCGGCAGCGAAGCGCTGGGAACGAACCACGCCGTGGCCGGCGAGAACTGCGTGGCGGCGGGGAACCTGCTGTCTTCGCAGGGCGTGATCGAGGCGATGGTCGCGGCCTTCGAAGGCGCTTCCGGCTGCCTGGCCGAGCGCCTGCTGGCGGCGATGCACGCGGCGATGGCCGCAGGCGGCGAGGCCGGCCCGGTGCATTCGGCGGCGCTGAAGGTGGTGGGCGACCTGGTCTGGCCGGTGGTCGACCTGCGGGTGGACTGGGCCGAGGAAGATCCCATCGGCGAGCTGGACAGGCTCTGGCGCGCCTACGAGCCGCAGATACAGGACTACATCACCCGCGCACTCGACCCGACCAAGGCGCCGAGTTATGGCGTTCCAGGCGACGAATAAGTGCGTGGATTCCTGTAGGAGCTGCTGATCCAACCGTAGGATGGGTTGAGCGAAGCGATACCCATCGTCGCCAATCGATGGGTTACGCCGCTTCGCGGCTAACCCATCCTACGCAGCAATACCGGACGCCGGAGCGTCCATGGATGCATTCCCACGCAGGCGCGTGGGAACGAAGAGAGATTCGACCATGCCCACCAGCCGCGAAATCCTCGCCGACCTGATCGCCTTCGACACCGTCAGCCGCAACTCCAACCTGGCGCTGATCGAGTACATCCGCGACTACCTCGCCGGCCACGGCGTGGACAGCGAGCTGTTCCTCGATGCCGACGGGCGCAAGGCCAACCTGTTCGCCACCATCGGCCCGAAGGATCGCGGTGGCGTCTGCCTGTCCGGGCATACCGACGTGGTACCCACCGACGGCCAGAACTGGAGCGTGCCGGCGTTCGAGCTGACCGAACGCGCCGGCCGCCTCTACGGCCGCGGCACGGCGGACATGAAGGGCTATATCGCCTGCGTGCTGGCCGCGGTACCGGCTTTCCTCTCCCGGCCGCTGCGGGTGCCGGTGCACCTGGCGTTCTCCTACGACGAGGAAGTCGGCTGCCTCGGCGTGCGCTCGCTGCTCACCGATCTGGAGCGCCGCGAGCACAAGCCCATCGCCTGCATCATCGGCGAACCCACCGAACTCAAGCCGGTGCTCGGCCACAAGGGCAAGCTCGCCATGCGCTGCCAGGTGCACGGCGCCGCCTGTCATTCGGCCTATGCGCCGCAGGGCGTCAACGCCATCGAGTACGCCGCGCGGCTGATCGGCCGGCTCGGTGAAATCGGTACGCGACTGGCTGCGCCGGAGCGCCACGATGCGCGCTTCGACCCGCCGTTCTCCACCGTGCAGACCGGCACCATCAGCGGCGGCCGCGCACTGAACATCGTCCCCGCCGAATGCCAGTTCGACTTCGAGGTGCGTGCGCTGCCCTCGGACGATCCGCAGCAGGTCGCCGAGGAACTGCGCGACTACGCGGAAACCGAACTGCTGCCGAAGATGCGCGCGATCAACGCCGATACCGCCATCCGCTTCACCCCGCTGTCGGCCTATCCGGGGCTGGCGACCGATCCGCAGAGCCAGGCGGCCGAGCTGATCGCCCTGCTCAGCGGTTCGCGGGAGTTCAGCACCGTGGCCTACGGCACCGAGGGCGGGCTGTTCGACCAGGCCGGCATCCCCACCGTGGTCTGCGGCCCCGGCAGCATGGACCAGGGCCACAAGCCGGACGAGTTCGTCAGCGTCGCGCAGCTGGAAGGTTGCGATGCGATGCTGGCGCGCTTGGCGGAATGGTTGGCGTAAAGGCTGGCGTAGGGTGGATCACGCTCCACCGATCCACCATGGACGCGAATGCGTCCCCGTAATGGTGGATGGAAAAGCGCCATCCACCCTACGTCTGGCGATACGCTTTCAGCGCTGGCGGAACAGCTCGCCCGGCGTGAAGCCGAACAGGCCCTTGAACGCTGCGATGTAGGCCGAGGTGGAATCGTAGCCGCAATCCAGCGCGGCGCTGGTGACGCTGGCGCCGGACTCCAGTGAGCCGAGGGACGCGAGCAGGCGTTGGCGCTGGCGCCAGAGGCGGAAGTTCATCCCGGTCTCGCGCTGGAACAGGCGGGTCAGGGTCTTCTCCGAGGTGCCCAGGCGCGCCGCCCAGTCGCCCAGGGTCAGGCTGGCGGTGGGCTGTTCCACCAGTGTCTGGCACAGCTGCAGCAGGCGCGGCTCGTGGGGCATGGGCAGGGAGAAGGCGACTTCCGGGAGGGTGCGCAGCTGGTCGAGCAGCACCTGCACCAGCCGCGCTTCCGCGGTATCGCCCTGTGGATAATCCACCGGCAGCTCACAGAAGCTCTTGATCAGCTCGCGGGCCAGCGGCGTCACCTCCAGCACCCGGCAGCGCTCCGGCGCCCAGGCGCAGGCATCGGCGCGCAGGTAGAGGCTGCGCATCTCCGCGCGGGTCGAGGTGACCACTTCGTGGTCGAGAAAGGCCGGAATCCATATCGCCCGCTGCGGCGGGGCGAAGAAGCTGCCCTCGGCGGTGTGCACGCCAAGCACGCCGCTGATGGCGTAGGACAATTGCACCCAGGCGTGATGGTGGCGGCTGGTCCAGGAGCCGGCGCGCAGGCTTTCCGCGCGCGCATAGACGGGGCGCGGCAGTTCATCCAGCAGCGGGATCAGGCGTTGCAGTTCGGGCGGCTGTCCGTTCATCGCTATGCAGGATATCCATGTCGTCGATCGGCAGAGTCTGGCAGGGCAGGACGGCGCCCTCAAGGATGGCCCGGGAGATGAAGCAAAGCCCGCTCTCTGGCATCATTCGCGCCCGAAAAAACGCGCCACACCCACCGATTCGTGGTGTGTAGAAATTGCACATTAATTTGTATACATAAATACGTTTGATTCAATTCAACACAAACGAATCATGTATCCAATAAAAATCGCGCGTATGCCGCGACGCCTGGCGTCCGGCACCTGTCCGCTTCGATGAAAGCCGGCAATCTGCCGCCGCAGGGCCTTTGCCGGCAGTTTCCACGGGTAACGTCCGCCAGCTGTTGCAAGCGCAACGGCAGAAGCTGGCGCCGATCTTGCTTTGCCTGGCAAAGCTGACTCGCAGGACAGGTTTCAGTTCCAACCAGCACTTTGCACCCTCAGGAGCCCAACATGATTCGCACCCTCGCATCCCTGCTGTTCGCCGGCGGGTTGCTGGCAGCCGGCCAGGCCGCAGCCGCCACCGACAGCCCGCTGCAGTGGCACAACGAAAGCCTGACCTACCTGTACGGCAAGAACTTCAAGGTCAACCCGCCGATCCAGCAGACCTTCACCTTCGAGAGCGCGAGCGGCTGGAGCTGGGGCGACGTGTTCTTCTTCCTCGACCAGATCAACTACAACGGCGACGAAGACCCCCTGGTCGGCAAGAACACCTACTACGGCGAATTCCAGCCGCGCCTGAGCTTCGGCAAGCTGAGCGGCGCCGACCTGTCCTTCGGTCCGATCAAGGACGTGCTGCTGGCCGGCACCTACGAGTTCGGCGAGGGCGACAACGAGTCCTACCTGCTCGGCCCGGGCTTCGACCTGGCGATCCCCGGCTTCGACTACTTCCAGCTCAACATCTACTACCGCAAGCCCGACAGCCACCGCGTGCCGTCCGGCGCCTGGCAGATCACCCCGGTGTGGTCCTACACCATCCCCGTGGGCAACTCCGACATCCTCATCGACGGTTTCATGGACTGGGTGGTGAACAACAAGGACGCCAGCTCCGGCCGCAGCAACCAGAGCGACTACCACGCCAACCTGCACTTCAACCCGCAGGTCAAGTACGACCTCGGCAAGGCCATGGGCTACGAGGCCAAGCACCTCTACGTCGGCCTGGAATACGACTACTGGTCCGACAAGTACGGCATCCAGGATTCGCAGTTCTTCACCACCGACCAGAACACCGCCAGCTTCCTGCTCAAGTACCACTTCTGAGTCACCCCCGCCCCGCCGTCCTGGCGGGGCGTTGGTTTCCGCATACGGCTGGAACGCCTGTACAAAACGTGACAAACGCGGCGTTGCCCGGGGCTTCGGCGGCTGCATACCCTTTCCGGTCGCGTTACCGAGACTGCGATCGACAGGCATCTCCTGTCCCGCTTCCCTTGCCTGCGCCCCGCCCGTTGCGGTATCAGTGCAAGCCAAACAAGAACAGGAGTCCGCCCGCCTTGAGCAAGCTGCAAGCGCCCCTCTACAGCCCGGAGAAGCCCGCCGGCCGCATCCGCCAGAAGAACGAACAGGCGATCCTCGACGCCGCCGAGCAGGAGTTCGCCCTGCACGGCTACAAGGGCACCAGCATGAACACCATCGCCCAGCGCGTCGGGCTGCCCAAGGCCAACCTGCACTACTACTTCGGCAACAAGCTGGGGCTGTACAGCGCGGTGCTGCAGAACATCCTCGAACTCTGGGACTCCACCTTCAACAGCCTGAGCGCCGATGACGACCCGGCCATCGCGCTGGCCGGCTACATTCGCGCCAAGATGGAGTTCTCCCGGCGCCATCCACAGGCCTCGCGCATCTTCGCCATCGAGATGATCAGCGGCGGCGAATGCCTCAGCGCGCATTTCAACCAGGACTACCGCGACTGGTTCCGCGGCCGCGCCGCGGTCTTCGAGGCCTGGATCGCCGCCGGCAGGATGGACCCCGTCGATCCGGTCAACCTGATCTTCCTGCTCTGGGGCAGCACCCAGCACTATGCCGACTTCGCCACCCAGATCGGCTTCCTCACCGGCCGCAAGCGCATGTCGAAGCAGGACTTCGACGATGCCACGGAAAACCTCGTGCGCATCATCCTCAAGGGCTGCGGACTGACCCCGCCGCAGCCGGCATGAGCTTCACCCTGGCCGGCCCGGCCGAATACCAGGAAGAAATCCGCAAGAGCCGCTTCCTCTGCTGCGCCGCGCCGATCGCCAGCGAGGCCGAGGCGCAGGCCTTCCTCGCCGCCCGCCGCGACGCCAGCGCCGGGCACAACTGCTGGGCCTGGAAACTCGGCGCGCAGTACCGCTTCAGCGACGACGGCGAACCCGGCGGCACCGCCGGCCGGCCGATGCTCGCCGCCATCGAGGGGCAGGACATGGACCGCGTGGCGGTGCTGGTCAGCCGCTGGTTCGGCGGCATCAAGCTCGGCACCGGCGGCCTCGCCCGCGCCTACGGCGGCTGCGCGGCAAAATGCCTGCAGGACGCCGCGCGCATCGAACTGGTGCCGACCAGCCAGGTCGCCTTCGCCTGCAGCTTCGCCGAGCACGCGCTGTTCAAGGCGCGGGTGCTGGCGCTGGGCGCGGTGATCGACGACGAGGCCTACGACGCCGGAGGCGTGCGCCTGGCCCTGAGCGTGCCCTCCACGAAGCTTCCCGAACTGCAGCGCCTGCTCACCGACCTCAGCCGCGGACGGATAGTCCTGTAGGCGCGCCATGTTCGCGAGCAAGCTCGCTCCTACAATGCTGCACCCACCTGTAGGAGCGAGCTTGCTCGCGAACCGCCTCACGCCGAACCATCACTATGGTTCCCACGCTCCCGCGTGGGAACGATGGACGTCCGCACGATCATCCCCGGATTCTGTTGAATCCCCTGTGGATAACCTGTTGCGCAATCGTCCTGGCTCCCGCCACCCGTGGCCTGCCGCCGGTTGGCGGTTTTTTGAGCGGAACGGCGGAGCCGCCCCCGCAGTGCGTGGGCAATTCTGTGGAAAACCTGTGAATGAAACACCCGCGCGCCTATGCCTGCAAGGCTGCCCCGGGCTGACGGATTTTTCTTCGCCCTTTCCACGAGACGCAGATTTGACGCGGCTTTCCGAGGACTCTGACACCCGCCGGAATATCGTCGCGAAGGTCTGGATAATCCTCTGAAGAAACTGTGTGAATCCTGTGCGTAGCACTTCGGGGGCGAAACGCCGATGGCAGACAACAGCGCAGGCATCGAAGCGGCAGATGGGGGCTCCAGGCACCTGCCGAACCCCGCAATTCCTGTGGATAAGTTTGTTGACAGAAAGCGGCTTTCCTACGAGAGGGCCGCCTTTCCGGTAGCGCCCTTCAGAGCCTGAACTGCGCCATCTGCCGCGCCAGGTCGTCCGCCAGTCCGCGCAGCGCCAGGCACTGGTCCCGTCCGCGCTGCACTTCGCCGGCGGTGGCGCGGGCGAGGTCGGCGATGCCCTGGACGTTGCGGTTGATGTCCTCGGTGACCGCCGACTGTTCCTCGGTGGCGGTGGCGACCTGGTGGTTGATGTCGCTGATCAGCTCCACCTGGTCGGCGATGGCCCCCAGCGAGGTCCCCGCGCGCTGGCTGGCCTGCAGCCCTTCGCCGGTGGCGGCCTGGCCGGACTGCATGGAGCCGACCGCCGCCTCGGCGCCCTGCTTGAGGCGCTGGATCATCGTCTGGATCTCGTCGGTGGAGCCCTGGGTACGCCGGGCCAGGGTGCGCACCTCGTCGGCCACCACGGCGAAACCGCGTCCCGCCTCGCCGGCGCGGGCGGCCTCGATGGCGGCGTTGAGGGCGAGCAGGTTGGTCTGCTCGGAAACCCCACGGATCACCGCCAGCACCTGGTCGATGCTCGCCACCTGGCCGGCCAGCTGCTCCACCGCGCCGGCGGCCTGGCCGATCTCGGCGGCCATGCGCTGGCCGTGCTGCTGCGAGCCGGCGACCACCTGCCGCGCCTGCCCGGCCTCGTCACGGGCCTGCTGCGAGGCGCTGGCGGCCTGCTCGGCATTGCGCGCGATCTCCTGCACCGTGCTGCCCATCTCGTTGACCGCGGTGGCGACCATGTCGGTCATCTCCTGCTGGCGCCCGGCGCGCTCGGCGGTGTTATCCACAACCGCCATCACGCCGGCCACCGCCTGCTGCAGCTGCTGGCTGGTGCCCAGCACCGCGCCGATCAGCGCGCGCTGGCCTTCGAGGAAGCGGTTGAAGCCGCGGGCCAGATCGCCCAGTTCGTCGGCGCGGGAGTCGTCCAGGCGGCGGGTCAGGTCGCCGCCGCCGGCGCCGATCTCGCGCAACGCGGTGGTGACCTGGCGCAGCGGCCGCACCAGTCCGCGCGCCAGCAGCGCCACCACCGCGAGGCAGAGCAGTGCCACCACGGCGCCGGCCAGGGTCGAAAGCTGCAGGGCCTGGCGCGCTTCGGCGTGGATTTCCGCTTCCGGGACTTCGCTGACCAGCGTCCAGCCGAGGTCATGCAGCGGCAGGCTGGCGGCCAGGTAAGCGACGCCGTCGCGCTGGAACCGCGTGCTGCGGAATTCCCCATGGCCGAGCAGGGCGGCGGCGGCCCCGGCGCCGACCAGTTCGGTCAGGCTGTGCGCGCCGGAGAGGCTGGCGTCGGGATGGATCTGCACCCGGCCGTCGTTCTTCACCAGGTACACGCGGCCGGACTGGCCGAAGCGGAAGTCGCGGATCAGCGCCGACAGCTCGCCCATGTTCAGGCCCAGCCCGGCGATGCCGAGCAGCCTGCCGTCGCGCTCGATGCGCTGGTCGATGAACAGCGTCAGCTCGCCGGTGCGGCCGTCGGCGTCGATGTTGAGGATGCGCGGCTGGCCGCTCTCGACGAAGCGGAAGTACCAGGCGTCCTTTGGGTCGTCGCGGCCGAGCGTGCGCTCGCGGCCCTGGTCGGTGTAGTAGGCACCCGTCGCGCCGTCGACGATCAGCGTGGCGAAGGCCCGCTGCGAGGTACGCAGGCCGCGCAGATAGCGGACGAAATCGTCCTGTCGCGCGGGATCGGCGCCGGCGGCGAGCCAGTCCTGCACCAGGCTGTTGTCGGCGATGCCGGCGACCGCCGTGATCGGGCCGGCCAACTGGCGTTCGAAGTCGTTGCGGATGGCTTCGATGCTCGCCGGCAACGCCTGTTCGAGCAGGTAGCGTTCGCTCAGGCGGTTGACCAGCAGGGCGTACAGGCCGAGCACGATGAGCAGGCTGAGCAGCAGCGCGCCGCCCATGCTGAAGATCAGTTGGGATTGAATACTGCGATGCCAAGGGCGCATGTCTGGATGTCCTCGTAGCGCTCGCGCCTCCGTGCGCGAACAGGGCGTGGGAACGGGGCATCCAGGCTATCGGCGGGAAAACGGATTCCTGTTGTCCGATCGGTCAGGTTTCGCGACGAATGGCAGGCAGCGCCGGAGGCTTGTCCTGCTCGTTGCACAGCGCCGGCCACTGCACGCCGGCGCGGGTTTCGGCCTGCGGGACTGCGGCGTGATAGTGGGCGATCACCTGGCCGGCGATGGAAATCGCCACTTCCAGCGGGCGCTTGCCGGGCACTTCGGCGAGGCCGATGGGACAGTGCAGCGAGGCGATGGCCTCGGCCGGATAGCCGCGCTGCTCCAGGCGCATGCGGAAGCGCCGGGCCTTGGTCTGCGAACCGATCATGCCGAGGTAGCCGGCGTCGCCGCGCTTGAGCACCGCCTCGGCGAGGGCGTAGTCGAGCGGGTGGTTGTGGGTCATGACCAGGAAGTAGCTGCCCGGCGCGGCGTCCTCCACCGCTTCCACCGGCTCGTCGAGCACCTGCACCTGCACGCCTTCGGGAATCTGCGCGGGGAATTCATCGGCGCGGCTGTCGATCCACCGCAGGCGCAGCGGCAGGCCGGCGAGCAGCGGCGCCAGGGCGCGGCCGACATGCCCGGCGCCGAACAGCAGGACTTCCGGCCCGCGCATGGCGAAGCACTCGAACAGCAGGCTGGCGCGCCCGCCGCAGCACTGGCCGAGACGCGGGCCGAGGGGGAAGTGCTCCAGGCTCTGCGCATCCCTGCCGTCCAGCAGCAGGCGGCGGGCGTGCTCGATGGCGGCGAACTCCAGGTGACCGCCGCCGATGCTGTCGTAGCTGCGGTCGGCGGTGACCAGCATCTTGCTGCCGGATTCGCGCGGGGTGGAGCCCTGCACGCCGATCACGGTGACCAGCACATAGGGCTCGGCGCTGTCGCGCAGGCGGGCGATGGCGTCCATCCAGGTGGTGGTCATGGCTGGTTCTCCGGGGTGTTGGTGGGGCATTGTGGCTCTGGAGTGGCTGGTCCCCTCACCCCCGCCCTCTCCCGGAGGGAGAGGGGGTTGTCCGGCGTGGCGGCGGAGTGCGGAGTTTCAGTCCCGCTCCGATCGGTCCCCTCTCCCTTTGGGAGAGGGCTAGGGTGGGAAAGCCCCCGCTCCGAAGCATCCATCGACGCCCGCACCGCCTCGCACGCCCACAACACCCGTTCCGGCGTCGCCGGCGTATCCAGCGCCGGGCTCACCCGGTAATCCGCCAGGCTGGCGATGGCATCGCGCAGCGCCGACCACACCGAGATCGCCAGCATGAACGGCGGTTCGCCCACCGCCTTGGACAGGTAGACGCTGTCCTCCTCGTTGGGCCGTTCGAACAGTTCCACGCGGAAGTCGGCCGGCACGTCGCTCGCGGCCGGAATCTTGTAGGTCGCCGGGCCCACCGTGAGCAGGCGGCCGGTGGCGTCCCAGCGCAGTTCCTCGCAGGTCAGCCAGCCCATGCCCTGGACGAAGCCGCCCTCGATCTGGCCGATGTCGATGGCCGGGTTCAGGCTGCGGCCGACGTCGTGGAGGATGTCGCTGCGCAGCAGACGGTATTCGCCGGTCAGGCTGTCCATCTCGACTTCCGACACCGCCGCGCCGAAGGCGAAGTAGAAGAACGGCCGTCCGCGGGCGTTGTCGCGGTCGTAGAAGATCTTCGGGGTGCGGTAGAAGCCGGTGGCGGAGAGCTGTACGCGGGCGAAGTAGGCCGCCTGCACCGCCTCGGCGAAGCCCAGCCTGTGCTCGCCAACCTGCACCTGGCCGTGCTCGAAGCGCACGCCGGCCGGCGCCACGCCTTCGCGCTCGGCGAGGAATTCCGCCAGCCGCCGCTTCAGCGTGCGCGCCGCGTCGCGGGCGGCCATGCCGTTCAGGTCGCTGCCGCTGGAAGCGGCGGTGGGCGAGGTGTTGGGCACCTTGTCGGTGCGCGTGGCGGTGATGCTCACCTGCTCCAGCGGCACCTGGAACTCCTCGGCCACCACCTGCGCCACCTTGATGTTCAGGCCCTGGCCCATCTCGGTGCCGCCGTGGTTCAGCTGGATGCTGCCGTCGGTATAGAGGTGGATCAGCGCGCCGGCCTGGTTGAGGTGCTGGGCGGTGAAGCTGATGCCGAACTTCACCGGGGTCAGCGCCAGTCCCCGTTTCAGCACCGGGCTGCTGGCATTGAAGGCGCGGATCGCCTCGCGGCGGGCGCGGTAGTCGCTGGTCTGTTCCAGGCGTTCGATCAGCTCGCCCAGCAGGTTGTGCTCGACGCGCTGGTGATAGGGCGTCAGGTCGCGCCCCGGGCCGCCGTAGAGATTCAGCTTGCGCACGTCCAGCGGATCGCGGCCGACGGCGCGGGCGATGTCGTCCATGGCCTGCTCGATCAGCATCATGCCCTGCGGTCCGCCGAAGCCGCGGAAGGCGGTGTTCGAGGCGAGATTGGTGAAGCTGCGGTAGCCGGCGATGGCCACGTCGGGGATGAAGTAGGCGTTGTCGGCGTGGAACATGGCGCGGTCGACGATGGCGTCGGAGAGGTCCGGCGAGTGGCCGCAGTTGCCCACCACTTCCAGCTCGGCGGCGAGCAGCCGGCCGTCGTCGTCGAAGCCGACCCGGTAGCGGTTGCTGAACGGGTGGCGCTTGCCGGTCAGACGCATGTCGTCGGCGCGCGGCAGGCGCAGCTTCACCGCGCGGCCGGTCCTGCGCGCCAGCAGCGCGGCGAGGCAGGCGAAGGGCGCGGCCTGGGTTTCCTTGCCGCCGAAGCCGCCGCCCATGCGCCGCACTTCCACCGTGACCTTGGCCAGCGGGATCGCCAGCACCTCGGCCACCAGCTTCTGCACCTCGCTCGGATGCTGGCTGGAACTGTGCACCAGCATGCCGCCGTCTTCCTGCGGGATGGCCATGGACACCTGGCCTTCGAGGTAGAAATGCTCCTGCCCGCCGATCTGCTGGCTGGTTTCCAGCACATGCGGCGCGGCGGCCAGCGCGGTCGCGGCATCGCCCCGGCGCATATGGTGCGGCGGGCGCACGAAGCGTTCCTCCGCCTTCGCCTGCAGCGGATCGAGCAGCGGGCTTTCCGCCGCGTATTCCACCTTCGCCAGGCGCGCGGCGCGGCGGGCCTGCAACTGGCTTTCGGCGGCCACGGCGAACAGCGCCTGGCCGTGGTACTTCACCCGCTCGCCGGCCAGCAGCGGATCGCCGGGGAAGACCGGGCCGATGTCGGTATGCCCGGGCACGTCGGCCAGGGTCAGCGTGGCGGCCACACCGGGGGCGGCGCGCACCGCGTCGAGGTCGAGGGAACGGATCTGGCCGCAGGCGATTTCGCTCAGGCCGACCGCGGCATGCAGCAGGTCGCCGGGTTCGGTCAGGTCGTCCACGTAGCGGGCCGCGCCGGTTGCGTGCAGCTCCGCGCTGTCGTGGGCGCGCGCCTCGCCGGTGCTGTGGACGACGACGGTGCTGGCGCCGCCGTTGGCGGGGAGGGGAGGAAGACTACGCATGGCGTACCTCCGCGGCGGGGGGAGTCCATTCCAGTAATGCGCGTTGCAGCAGGTTCTGCGCCACCTTCAGGCGATAGGCGGCGCTGGCGCGGAGGTCGTCGATGGGCTGGAAGTCCTCAGCCAGCGCGGCCTGGGCGGCGGCCACGGCGGTCTGGTCGAACGGCCGGCCGGCGAGCGCGGCTTCCGTGCGCCGGCCGCGCAATGGCGTCGCCGCCATGCCGCCACAGGCCAGCCGCGCCTCGTATACCCCGCCGTCCTCGTCGAGGTCCAGGCGCAGGGCCAGGCAGACGGCGGAGATGTCGTCGTCGCGGCGCTTGCTGATCTTGTCCACCCGCAGCAACTGGTTGGCGCGCAGGCTGGGGATGCGGATCGCCTCGATGTATTCGCCCGGCTGCAGCACGCTCCGGCGGTAGCCGGTGAAGAAGCCGTCGATGGCAATCTCGCGGCTCTGCCCGGCGCGGCGCAGCAGCAGCGTGGCGTCCAGCGCCAGCAGCAGCGGCGGTATGTCGCCGATCGGCGAGGCGTTGGCGATGTTGCCGCCGAGGGTGCCGCGCTGGCGGATCTGCAGCGAGCCGAGGCGGTCGAGCAGCGCACCGACCGTGGGGTAGGCGGAGAGTGCGTCGAGGCAGTCGGCATAGGGCCGCGCGGCGCCGATCAGCAGATGGTCGGGGTGCTGTTCCAGGCGCTGCAGGGCGGCGATGCGTTCCAGGTGGATCAGCTGCGGGAAGCTTTTCAGGTTCTGCGTGGCTTCCAGCGCCAGGTCGGTGCCGCCGGCGATCAGCCGCGCCTGTGGATAAGCCGCCAGCAGGGCGTCCAGTTCCTCCAGCGAGGTCGGCAGCAGGGCACGCTGCTGGTCGCGATGCAGTGCGCCGCTGGCCGGCAGGGCGCGCAGGCGGGCGGCGGTTTCCCGTTCCCGGGTGGTGAAGCGGTCGCGGGTGCCGGCGATGCGTTCGGCGGCGGCGAGGATCGGCCGGTAGCCGGTGCAGCGGCAGAGGTTGCCGGAAAGGGCGGTCAGCGCCGTTTCTCGATCGTGCGGCTGGTCGGCGTGCTGCCAGGCGAACAGCGACATGACGATGCCCGGGGTGCAGAAGCCGCACTGCGAGGCGTGGCAGTCGACCATGGCCTGCTGTACCGGGTGCAACGTGTCGCCGGCCAGCTGTTCGACGGTCAGCAACTGCCGCCCGTGCAGCGCGCCGAGCAGGGTGATGCAGGCGTTCACCGCGCGGTAGCGCAGGCCGTCGCCGTCCGGCTCGGCGAGCACCACGGTGCAGGCGCCGCAGTCGCCCGAGGCGCAGCCTTCCTTGCTGCCGGTCTGCCGCAGATGGCCGCGCAGGTAGTCGAGCAGGCTGGTTTCCGGGGGCAGGCCATCGACTTCGTGCAACTGGTCGTCGAGCAGGAACTGGATCATGCGCACCTCTTTGCAAGCGGGCTTCCGGGGCTTCCTATTGGCAAAGTCTAGTTTGCAAAGTCCAGGCCCTGCGCGGTTCCTGGCTATTCAGGCAGGTTCCTGCCACCGGCTTCGATAGAGCCCTGCATGACCCGCCTGTCGGGGCGATAGAGCCAACCAATTTTGCTCATGCCCTAAATCAATGGGGCTTTTTGGCCGTTCGTCGTTAATCTAGCTCCCGTAGCTTACTAACCATTGATCTCAACCCACTGCAGGAGCGACCTCATGTCCCTGATCAATACCGCTGTTCAACCCTTCAAGGCTGCTGCTTTCCACAACGGCGAGTTCATCGAAGTCACCGAAGCGAACCTGAAAGGCAAGTGGTCCGTTCTGATCTTCATGCCGGCTGCCTTCACCTTCAACTGCCCGACCGAAGTCGAAGACGCCGCCGACAACTACGCCGAGTTCCAGAAGATGGGCGCCGAGGTCTACATCGTGACCACCGACACCCACTTCTCCCACAAGGTGTGGCACGAAACCTCCCCGGCAGTCGGCAAGGCCCAGTTCCCGCTGATCGGCGACCCGACCCACCAGCTGACCAACGCTTTCGGCGTGCACATCCCGGAAGAAGGCCTGGCCCTGCGCGGCACCTTCGTGATCAACCCGGAAGGCGTGATCAAGACCGTCGAAATCCACGACAACGCCATCGCCCGTGACGTCAGCGAAACCCTGCGCAAGCTGAAGGCTGCCCAGTTCGTCGCCAACAACCCGGGCCAGGTCTGCCCGGCCAAGTGGAAGGAAGGCGAAGCGACCATCGCCCCGTCGCTCGACCTGGTTGGCAAGATCTAAGAACGCTCGGGAAGCCCGCTTCCCGATCCGTTTTACGCAATACCCTCCCTCGGTGGATGACCCTTGCGGGTCATCCACCCTACACCCCGAATCCGTTGTGTAGGGCGGCTGAAGTTCAGCCGCCGCGGGCACCTCTTTGTCTGAATTCAAGGAATCGCGAATCATGTTGGATGCCAATCTCAAGACCCAGTTGAAGGCCTACCTCGAAAAGGTCACCCAGCCGTTCGAGATCGTCGCGTCCCTCGATGACGGCGCGAAATCCCGCGAGCTCAGCGCACTGCTGCACGAAATCGTCGGCCTGACCGACAAGATCACCCTGCGTGAAGACGGCAATGACGCCCGCGTCCCGTCCTTCTCGCTGAACCGCCCAGGTGAAAACATTGGCCTGCGTTTCGCCGGCATCCCCATGGGCCACGAATTCACCTCGCTGGTGCTGGCGCTGCTGCAGGTCGGCGGCCACCCGTCGAAGCTCGGCGCCGACGTGATCGAGCAGATCCAGTCGATCGAGGGTGAATTCAACTTCGAAACCTATTTCTCGCTGTCCTGCCAGAACTGCCCGGACGTGGTGCAGGCGCTGAACCTGATGGCCGTGCTCAACCCGAACATCCGCCACGTCGCCATCGACGGCGCGCTGTTCCAGAAAGAGGTCGATGAGCGCCAGGTCATGTCGGTGCCGAGCATCTACCTGAACGGCGAAGTATTCGGCGCAGGCCGCATGGGCGTGGAGGAAATCCTCGCCAAGATCGATACCGGCGCCGCCGCCCGCGACGCCGACAAGCTGAACGCCAAGGCAGCCTTCGACGTGCTGGTCGTCGGCGGTGGCCCGGCCGGCGCTTCGGCGGCCATCTACGCCGCGCGCAAAGGCATCCGCACCGGTGTGGCGGCCGAGCGTTTCGGCGGCCAGGTGCTGGACACCATGTCCATCGAGAACTTCATCTCGGTGCCGGAAACCGAAGGCCCGAAACTGGCCCGCGCGCTCGAAGAGCACGTGAAGCAGTACGACGTCGACATCATGAACCTGCAGCGCGCCGAACAGCTGATCCCGGCGAAGAACCCCGGCGAGCTGCACGAAGTGAAGTTCGAGGGCGGCGCGACGCTGAAGGCCAAGTCCGTGATCCTCGCCACCGGCGCCCGCTGGCGCGAAATGGGCGTGCCGGGCGAGAAGGAATACAAGGCCAGGGGCGTGTGCTTCTGCCCGCACTGCGACGGCCCGCTGTTCAAGGGCAAGCGCGTGGCGGTGATCGGCGGCGGCAACTCCGGCGTCGAGGCGGCCATCGACCTGGCCGGCATCGTCGCCCACGTGACGCTGATCGAGTTCGACAGCCAGCTGCGCGCCGACGCCGTGCTGCAACGCAAGCTGCACAGCCTGCCCAACGTGAAGGTGATCACCAGCGCGCTGACCAGCGAAGTGAAGGGCGACGGCCAGAAGGTCACCGGCCTGGTCTACAGGGATCGCAACAGCGAGGAGCTGCACAGCGTCGAGCTGGAAGGCATCTTCGTGCAGATCGGCCTGCTGCCGAACAGCGACTTCCTCAAGGGCGCCGTCGAGCTGACCCCGCGCGGCGAGATCATCGTCGACGCCAAGGGCCAGACCAACATCCCCGGCGTGTTCGCCGCCGGCGACGTGACCACCGTACCCTACAAGCAGATCGTGATCGCGGTCGGCGAAGGCGCCAAGGCGTCGCTCTCCGCCTTCGACCACCTGATCCGCACCAGCGCGCCAGCCTGATGACCTCGCGCCACCAGAACGCCCGGCCCGCGTAAGCGGAGCCGGGTTTTTTATTGGTCAGGCAGCGTAGGGCGGGTGCTTCAGAGAATCGGCGACACCAGCCGCGCCACCCGCATCCCCAGCTGCTGCAACTGGTGGATGGTCTTGCGGTCCTCCACCCCCAGCTCCTCCGACTGGGCGAAATCCACCTCCAGCATGCCTTCCACCTCGGCGGCGAAGCCTTCGTCGACGGTGACCAGCATCACCTCGAAATTCAGCCGGAACGAGCGGTTGTCCAGGTTGGCGCTGCCGATCGCGGCGCTGTCGTGGTCGATCAGCATCACCTTCTGGTGCAGGAATCCCGGCTGGTAGCGGAACACCCGCACGCCGGCGCGCACGGCGTCCAGCGCATAGAGGGTGGAAGCGGCGAACACCGTGCGGTGGTCCGGCCGCGACGGCAGCAGGATGCGCACGTCCACCCCGCGCAGCACCGCCAGGCGCAGGGCCGCCGCCACGGCTTCGTCCGGGACGAAGTACGGCGTGGCGATCCACAGCCGTTCGCGGGCCGAGTTGATCGCGTCGACGAAGAACAGCGAGCAGGTTTCCTGCATGTCCGCCGGGCCGCTGGGCACCACCTGGCAGAGCATTCCGTAGTCTTCGTAGGCGGTCGGCAGGATCAGCGTCGGCAGGCTGCGGGTGGCCCAGTACCAGTCCTCGGCGAAGCATTCCTGCAGGCAGGTCACCGCCGGCCCGCGCAGTTCGACGAAGGTGTCGCGCCAGGGCGACAGCGGCGGCTTCTCGCCGAGGTATTCGACGCCGACGTTGAGCCCGCCGAGAAAGCCCAGGTTGCCGTCGATGCTGACGATCTTGCGGTGGTTGCGGAAGTTCACCTGGAAGCGGTTGAGCATGCCGGGCCGGGTGCGGAAACGATGCACCTCGATGCCGCCCTGGCGCAGCCTTTCCACGTAGCGGGCGGACAGCGCGTGGCTGCCGATGGCGTCGTAGAGCAGGAACACCTCGACCCCGGCGGCCGCGCGCTCCAGCAGCACCTGCGCCAGGCGCTGGCCGAGGGCGTCGTCGCGGATGATGAAGAACTGCAGCAGGATCACCTTGCGCGCCTGCGCCAGGGCGGTGAACAGCGCGGCGAAGCTGGCCTGGCCGTCGATCAGCAGGCGCACCTGGTTGTTCGCCAGGGTCGGCATGCGCGCCAGCCCGACCATCGCCTTGAGCTCCTTGTAGCCGGGAGCCCGCCGCGCCGCCTTGGCCTCCTCGACCCAGGGCCGCCAGTCCAGCTCGGCGGCGGCCTGGCGCATCTCCTCGTTGGCCTGGCGGCGCGCCTCGATATAGGCGTCGAAGCGCCGGCGGCCGAAGACCAGGTAGGGCAGCAGGGTGAGCATCGGCATGAACACCAGCGAGGTAGCCCAGGCGATGGCGCCCTGGGCGGTGCGCACGGTGAACACCGCATGCACGGCGGCGATCACCCCTAGGACCTGGATGATCACCAGCAGCGGAGCGAGATAGGAGCTGGAAAGCATGCCTGCGACGGAATCCCTGAAAGCGAGCCTTGCAGACCATCATAGCCGTCCGGCGGGCCTCCCCGAACGGCCGGAAACATGCCGCAACCGCTCCGCTCGCATCGATCGCCGATGGCGCCGTGCCGATGTGGCGGCGGATAACGCTGGCGCGTTATCCGCCCACCTGTAGGAGCGGGCCATGCCCGCGAATCGCGCGCCTGGCGCGCTCCAGCGCTACGCCCGCCGCAGGGCCTGCTGGTCGATCAGGTACTGCAGGCGGAACAGATGCCGGTAGCCGGCCTCCCAGGCGCCGTGCCCGGATTTCACGTTGATGTGCCCGGCTCCCGGCAGGATCACCGTTTCCGCATCCCAGACACGGCCGAGGATCAGCGCACGCTGCGGACTGCAGGCGGCATCGTTGTCCGAGCCGACCAGCACGCCGGGGAAGGGCAGGGCGGCCAGGGGAATCGGAGCGAAATTGCGCAGCGCCGCGTGGCAGGTCTCCCGTTCCACATCCGCCGGCGCCACCAGCAGCGCGCCGGCGACCCGGGCGAGGGCGCGGCGGTCGGCCTGGGCCACCCAGTGCGCCACGGTCACGCAGCCGAGGCTGTGGGCGATCAGCACCACCCGACCGGGCTCGCGGCGGATTTCCCGGTCCAGCTCCGCCACCCAGTCGCCACGCTGCGGCGTGATCCAGTCGGCCTGCCGGACCCGCGCGGCGTTCGGCAGGGCGCGCTGCCAGTAGCTCTGCCAATGCTCGTCGGCGGAACCGTGCCAGCCCGGCACGATCAGGTAGCGGATGCGTTCGTTGCGCATGGAAGCGGCCCTCCAAAAGGTATGGAGGGCATTCTAGGTGCGCTTGATCTGCAGGTTAAGGAATAAGAAATTCTTTGCTTATGCCTTCAGCGGCAGCAGCGCGCCAGGATGGCTTCCAGGTTGAGATCCGGCATGGCACAGGCGCGCAGCGCGCTGGCGGTCTGTTCCACGTAGTCGCGGGTACTGCCGAAATGGCCGTGGGCGGTGGCCAGCACACACTGCAGGATGCTATCCGGCAGCGAGCCGGCGTAGCTCGGCAGGTGCCGTTCCAGCACGAAGCCCAGCGCCTTCACCCGGCTGCCGTCGTCCAGCCGGCAGCTCAGCCATTCCGGACGGTAGGAGGCGTAGGGCATCTCGCGCTGCCAGAGGGCGAACAGGTTGGCTTCGAGGTCTTCCTCCGGCAGCCGGTAGGCGAAGCCGGAGCAGGAACCGCCGCGATCCAGGCCGAGCACCAGCCCGGGCATGTCCGGCGTGCCGCGATGGGTCAGCGACCACAGGTAGAGGCCGCGGTGATAGCCATGCACCCGCGCGCGGCGCGTTTCGGCCACCGGGAATTCCGGACGCCAGATCAGCGAGCCATAGGCGAACAGCCACACCGGCCCGCCGCCATGCTCGGCCATGCTGACCTGCATCGAGGCGCGCAGCTCTTCCGCGCTGAGATGTTCCGGCGCCCCCAGCGCCGGCGGATACACCAGATCACCCACTGCGGCAGACGATTCCATGCCCTGGCCCCCAAGCAACTTCTGCTTACAAATTAACGGATGTCGCTGAATGACAGAAGGCGCGAGACGCGGGGGAAGTCACGACATCGCCGGGGCTGGCGACGGACGGCTGAATCGGAACAAAAAAAAAGACCGCCTCCCCCTGCCTGTTTCCGGAAAGCGGTCCTTAACCGTGAATTCGTTTCAGCCCCACTTTGTACAGATGCTCTGTTACAGGCGTCTTACGCGGTGCGCCGTGCTGTGTGGAATGGATAATCATCGAGATCTCTTATCTCAGGAAGGAATAAATTTTGATATGAAAATTCCATAGTCGAATAAGAAGATCCCCCCGACCTGCTGGCGTTGGCCTGCCGAAGATTCCTGCTTTCATTCGCCCCAGGCATTGGTTGCCTGGTCATCCCAGTTTCGAGATGTTGGGAGATACGGACGACGAGCGAGAGTTGAGGAATAAATCTTTCCCTTTTCCAATCCCGACTTTTTTGGTGGCGACCGATTTCTGAGGAATTTATTTGCCTGGATTCGGCTTCCATCACTTCTTCATGATTCCATACTTCAAATTTTTCTCTGGGCAGTTCGATGCATTCAAGTACTTCGGGTGCTTGGAATATATATCTTGTTTTCGTGTAGGAAATTTCAACTTGGCAGGCGCGAATCGACTAATTTATTTCGTGCCTGTTGAGCCTGACGTTGAGTGCTAACGAGAATATTGCTTCGCACCCATTTCATGGGGTGTCGATGAATATAAACACTCAATGGATGGATTGATGTAATGGGATTTATGGATATTGGAAGATTGACGGCAGTAGGGCTTGCAATTTGCTTGGCAATGGGTTGTTCCTCTGGCGGAGGCGGAAATCATTTCCGTGCGCAGTCCGATAAGCCCTCTGGCGATGAGTCGGGTGATAATTCCGGCGGGGTTGTTGTTCCTGCCAGCAATGCAACAGCAGGTACCGCTTCCGGACAAACCTACGTGACGCCCACAGGCGCAACTTACACTCTGGTGAATGTAACGGGCACCTCCATGTCAGCCGGTAACGATGGAACCTTGACCTACGGTAGCAACGGCTCCAACGGTTATGCCCGTTATGGCGCGTGGTATTCGAAGGCGCACACCACTACTGAATACTTCTACACGGGTGATAACCCGACACAGGCGAACCAGGTACCCAGTTCAGGTACTGCAACCTATGCCGGGAGAGCGGTGAGGGCCAATACTACCGATGGTGTTTCGGCATCTAGTGGCAGTACTCCTGTCAGCTTCAATGTGGATTTCGCCGCGAAGACCATCAATGGCGTAACCGAGGAGCGCGCCGGTTTTTCCAGTGTTTCGATGAAGGGCAATATCAATGGCGGCGGTTTCAGTGGCAGCGCCACCAGCGGTACCGCCAAAGGAACCTTCGCTGGCCATTTCTATGGTGCCGATGCTGCCGAGTTGGCTGGCATGGCAACTTTCGCTGCTGATGCCAAGCAGAACATGGCGTTCGGTGCCGTCAAGCAATAAGTAGCGGTGCGATATGTTACGGGAGGGGAAAGAATGCATCTTTCCCCTTTTTGTTTTTCCATGGTCGGAAAACTACGCTTCCTCATGAAAGTCACGTGTTTTACTGCTGGTCTGATCTGCCTGCTTCCGATTATTGCTGTTGGGGCGCCACCAGAGAACCTTCCGGTTCCCGCCGTCGTTGATATACGGCCAGCCGACCATCAGGACAGGGATGATACGGCCCGCGGGGCTCAGATTGTCACCAATGAAGAACTGAAGAAGAATCCGCCGCTGGCCGCGCGCTTCCTCAATCAGGCGGTCGATGATGAGCGATGGGATATCGTTCGTGGCTTGATTCCTGTATACGAAGCGTCCCCTGAACATGATCCTGTACTGTTGGCATATGCCCAAGGCGCATTGGCCCGGCACGATCGTGAATACGACAGGGCTATCGGGTTATATCGGGAGTTGCTCGCCGCTCATCCTGAGTTAACGCGGATTCGTTTGGATCTGGCGAGGATGTTATTTGAGAACCGTCAATATGACGCCGCGCGAGTCCAATTCGAAAAAGCCAGGTCCGATGGTTTGCCTGATGCGGTTCTGGATAACCTGAAGAACTATCTCGATGCAATGGATCGTGCTGTTGGCTGGTCCGGTTCGATCGATCTCAGCTATCTGGCTGACGATAACATCAACAATGCATCGAGAGGGAAATACATCGATATCGGCGGTCGAATGTTCGCGAGAAATGCAGATTCATATCCGCAAAGCGGGCACGGTGCCTATTATTCTGGATCAATCCAGAGAGATTTCCCCCTGGCCGATCATCACAGCTTGAGGTTTCAGGAGCAGGTGACAGGGAGAAGTTACTGGGACAATCACAAGTACGATGATGTGATGCTCAGGAGTTACCTGGGGTATTCGTATTCGGATGCCGGGCAGCGTCTGTCTCTACTTCCCTTTTATGAAAAGCGCTGGTACGGCACGGAACCATACTCTTCCGGAGGTGGATTGCGCACGGAGTATAGCCGTCTACTTTCATCGAACTGGCAGGTTGGCAGCGCTGTGGAGTATCAGCGGATGCACTACGACAGCTCCCGATACAGCTATCTTGAAGGTCATGACCTGTTACTCTCCGTCTCGCTGGGCTACGCATTCAGCAGCCGTCTTGCGATCTATGCGGGGGCTGATCTTGGTCAGCAGGATACCCGTTCGGACTCGGACACCAATGACATGCTTGGATTGCGGGCGGGCTTCGAAGCGGAATTGCCATATGGATTCTCGGCATCGCTGATGGCAGGGGTGTCAGAACGAAAATATGCCGGCAGGAACGATATATTCGCCATTAGAAGGAAGGATGTAGAGGATAACTGCCTGATTTCCCTGTGGCATCGTGGTTTTTATTTTTGGGGGATACTGCCAAAAGTAAACTTTGCCTATAGAAGTATGGATAGCAATATAAATTATTACAGCTTCGATCAAAAAAGAGTGTATTTGAGCGCGACGCGTGCATTTTGAGGGCGCTCCAGCATTTCCGCACCCGCGAAAGAAGAAGCCCGGTCACAGGACCGGGCTTCTTCTTTGAGGCAGGGCGGCGATCAGAACGCCGGCACCACCGCGCCCTTGTACTTGTCCAGGATGAACTGCTTCACCTCGGCGCTGTGCAGCGCGGCGGCCAGTTTCTGCATGGCGGCGCTGTCCTTGTTGTCCGGGCGGGCGACCAGGATGTTCACGTAGGGCGAGTCGGAACCTTCGATGACCAGGGCGTCCTTGGTCGGGTTCAGCTTGGCTTCCAGGGCGTAGTTGGTGTTGATCAGGGCGAGGTCGACCTGGGTCAGCACGCGCGGCAGGGTGGCCGCTTCCAGTTCACGCACCTTGATGTTCTTCGGGTTCTCGACGATGTCCTTCGGCGTGGCGGTGATGCTCTTGTCGTCCTTGAGCTTGATCACGCCGGCCTTGGCCAGCAGCAGCAGGGCGCGGCCGCCGTTGGTGGCGTCGTTGGGGATGACCACGGTGGCGCCGGCGGGCAGGTCGTCGAGCTTCTTGATCTTGCTGGAGTAGGCGCCCAGCGGCTCGATGTGCACGCCGGTGACGGCGACCAGGTCGGTGCCCTTGGTCTTGTTGAATTCATCCAGGTACGGCTGGTGCTGGAAGAAGTTGGCGTCCAGGCGCTTCTCGGCGACCTGGGTGTTCGGCTGCACGTAGTCGGTGAATTCCTTGACCTTCAGCTCCACGCCTTCCTTCGCCAGCATCGGTTTGACGAAGTTGAGGATTTCCGCGTGCGGCACCGGGGTGGCGGCAACGGTCAGGCTGTCCGTGGCGTGGGCCAGCGGAGCGGAGAGCGCCGCGGCGGCGGCGAAGGCGGCAAGCAGTTTTTTCATCGATAAGCTCCTTTTGGGATTTTCCTGGGGCCGGCGGGTGGCCGGCACCGCACTCTTTATTTGCGCGAAAAATGGACCACCAGCTTGTCGCCGACGGTCTGCAGGATCTGCACGAGGACCAGCAGCATGACCACCGTGACCACCATCACGTCGGTCTGGAAGCGCTGGTAGCCGAAGCGGATGGCCAGGTCGCCGAGGCCGCCGGCGCCGACCACGCCGGCCATCGCGGTGTAGGACACCAGGGTGATGGCGGTGACCGTGACGGCGGCGATGATGCCCGGGCGGGCTTCCGGCAGCAGGGCGTTCCAGATGATCTGGCGGGTACTGGCGCCCATCGCCTGGGTCGCCTCGATGATGCCCTTGTCCACCTCGCGCAGGGCGGTTTCCACCAGCCGCGCGAAGAACGGCGTGGCGCCCACCACCAGCGGCGGGATGGCGCCGGCCACGCCCAGCGAGGTGCCGGTGAGCAGCACGGTGAGGGGGATCATCACGATCAGCAGGATGATGAACGGCAGCGAACGCAGCACGTTGACCACGAACGAGAGCAGGGCGTACAGCGCGCGGTTCTCGAACATCTGCCGGGGGCCGGTGAGGAACAGCAGCACGCCCAGCGGCAGGCCGAGGATGACGGTGAACAGCAGCGAGCCGCCGAGCATCCAGAAGGTGTCGATGCTGGCCTGGAGGATTTCCGACCAGTCGATGTTCACGAAGCCCATGTTTTCAAAGAAAGCGTTCATCCGCGCAGAACCTCCACATGCACGTCGGCGGCATTCAGTTGTGCCATCGCCGCTTCCAGGTCGCCGCCGACCAGCGCCAGGGTCAACTGGCCGTAGGGCTGGTCCTTGATGCGGTCGATGCGCCCGGCAAGGATGCTGTAGTCGACGCCGGTGGCGCGCGCCACGGTGCCGAGCAGCGGCGAGTAGGTGGATTCGCCGCGGAAGGTCAGGCGCAGGATGCGGCCGGGGACGTGGGCGAAGTCGTCGCGCTGCTCGCTCTCGTCGACGTGCTCGTCTTCCAGCACGAAGCGCTTGGTGGTGGGGTGCTGCGGATGCAGGAAGACGTCGGCCACCGTGCCCTGTTCGACGATGGCGCCGGCGTCCATCACCGCGACGCGGTCGCAGACGCGGCGGATCACGTCCATCTCGTGGGTGATCAGGACGATGGTCAGCTGCAGTTCCTTGTTGATCTCCGCCAGCAACTGCAACACAGAGGCGGTGGTCTGCGGGTCGAGGGCGCTGGTGGCCTCGTCGCAGAGCAGGATCTTCGGCCGGCAGGCCAGCGCGCGGGCGATGCCGACGCGCTGCTTCTGCCCGCCGGAAAGCTGCGCCGGGTACTTGCGCGCGTGCTCGACGAGGCCGACGCGGTCGAGCAGCTCGGCGACGCGGGCATCGATCTCGCTGGCGCTGTGGTCGCCGGCCAGGCGCAGCGGCATGGCGATGTTGTCGGCGACGGTCTTCGAGGCCAGCAGGTTGAAGTGCTGGAAGATCATTCCGACGCGCTGGCGGAAGCGGCGCAGGCCGTCGGCGTCGAGGGCGGTGATGTCTTCGCCGTCGATGACGATGCGCCCGCCGCTGGGCTCTTCGAGGCGGTTGATCAGGCGCAGCAGGGTGCTCTTGCCGGCGCCGGAATGGCCGATCAGGCCGAACACCTGGCCATTCTCGATGCTCAGGCGAGTCGGCTGCAGGGCCGGAATATCGCGGCCGGCGACGCGATAGGTCTTGTGGACGTCGTGGAATTCGATCACGTAGCGAACCTTGTGGGTGCGGAAACAGCGACCAGTTGCCAGGAAACTCCTGGCAACGAGCGTAGGCGGTCAGCCAAAACCGCGCATTTTACATCGGTTTCTTATGGCTGATTAATCTTTGTTCAGATAAGCGCCGAACAGGAAGGAATAAGAGGCGGGGCTGGCCGGGCGGAAATGTTCCGTCCGGCCGGGGTAGATCATTCGAGCGGTTCGCAGCGCTCTTTGGCGGGCGGGGTCGGAGCGGGCTGGGTGGTCTGCTGCAGGCCGCTGACGTCGGCGGCCACGCCCGGCGCCCTGGGCATCAGCGAGCGGGCGCGGGCGAGGGCGTTGCTGGCGCCGTTGACGTCGCCCTGTTGCAGGGCTTCGCGGCTGCGCTGCAGGTAGGCGTCGGCGAGGCGCTGGCGGCGCTCGGCCAGCTGTTCCGGCGTCGAGGGTTCCTTGCTCAGCGCCAGCTGGGCGGATTCCAGGCGGCCGGCGGCCAGTTCGCTTTCGAAGCTGGAGGCCGGCTGGCTGCCAGGGAAGCTCTGGCAGGCGCCGAGGAGCAGGGCAATGGCCATCGGCGACAGCATGCGAATGAACGACTTCATGCCTTGGGTTCTCGTCTGATCAAAAAATCGCCAGATTCTACACCGCGCGGCGCGGCAGGACAAAACTCGCGAGGAACAGGCCGGCGGCGCTGACCACGATGGACGGTCCCGCCGGGGTGTCCTTGAACCACGATAGCGCCAGCCCGGCACATACCGCCAGCAGGCCGATGAGACTGGCGCCGAGGGCCATCTGCTCCGGGCTGCGCGCATGCCGCTGGGCGGCGGCGGCGGGGATGATCAGCAGCGAGGTGATCAGCAGCACGCCGACGATCTTCATCGCCACGGCGATGACGATGGCGATCAGCAGCATCAGCGCCAGGCGGATCGCCGTCACCGGCAGGCCCTCCACCCGCGCCAGTTCCTCGTGCACGGTGATCGCCAGCAGTGGCCGCCACAGCCAGCACAGCAGCGCCAGCACCAGCGCGCTGCCGGCGACTATCCACAGCAGGTCGGTGCCGCTCACCGCGAGCAGGTCGCCGAACAGGTAGGCCATCAGGTCGACCCGCACTTCCTTCATGAAGCTCAGCGCCACCAGGCCCAGCGACAGCGTGCTGTGGGCGAGGATGCCGAGCAGGGTGTCGGCGGCCAGCGGCTGGCGCTCCTGCAGGGTCACCAGCAGGACGGCGAGCAGCACGCAGCCGACGGTCACCGCCAGGGTCGGGCTGACGTCGAGCAGGAAGCCGAGAGCCACGCCGAGCAGGGCGGCGTGGGACAGCGTATCGCCGAAATAGGCCATGCGCCGCCAGACCACGAAGGAGCCGAGCGGGCCGGCGACCACCGCCAGCGCGAGGCCGGCGAGCAGAGCGTTGAGCAGGAAATCAGCCATGGTTGCAGTCGGGGCCGTGCTGGTGGACCGGAGTGAAGCGGGTGCCGGGAGGGAAGGAGCTCTGCACGACCTCGCCATGCAGATCGTGGGCGTGGTCGTGGTGGTGGTGGTAGATCGCCAGGCTGCGCGCGTCCTGGCCGAACAGTTCGAGGAAGGCGGGGTCGCCGCTGACCTGTTCGGGATGGCCGTGGCAGCAGATGTGGCGGTTCAGGCAGACCACCTGGTCGGTGGCGCTCATCACCAGGTGCAGGTCGTGGGAAACCATCAGCACGCCGCAGCCGTGGCGGTCGCGCAGGCGGGTGATCAGCCGGTACAGTTCGGCCTGGCCGCTGACGTCGACGCCCTGCACCGGTTCGTCGAGCACCAGCAGCTCCGGCTCGCGCAGCAGCGCGCGGGCCAGCAGCACGCGCTGTAGTTCGCCGCCGGAGATGCCTTGCAGCGGGCTTTCCAGCACATGAGTGGCGCCGACCTCGCCGAGCGCCGCCAGCGCCTCCTTGCGGCCGACGCCGGGCACCAGGCGCAGGAAACGCAGCACGCTGAGCGGCAGGGTCGGGTCGACGTGGAGCTTCTGCGGCATGTAGCCGATGCTCAGCTTCGGCTTGCGCCAGACGCTGCCGCTATCCGGCTTGAGCAGGCCGAGCACGCTGCGCACCAGGGTGGTCTTGCCGGCTCCGTTGGGGCCGATCAGGGTGACGATCTGGCCGCGGGCGATGCTCAGGTCGATGTTGTGCAGGGTGGTCTGGCCGGAACGGCGCACGCAGACGCCTTCCAGGCGGATCAGGGTATCGCTCATCAGGCCTCCGGCTTGACGGGGGCGCAGGCGGAGCAGAGGCCGATCACTTCCACGGTCTGGCCTTCCACGGTGAAACCGACCGTGCCGGCGCCGGCGACTATGGCGTCGCTGATGGACGGCTGCTCCAGTTCGATCGCCGTGCGGCAGGCGCGGCAGATGAGGAACTGGCCCTCGTGGGCGTGCTCGGGGTTGTTGCAGCCGATGAAGGCGTTGAGCGAGGCGATGCGGTGCACCAGGTGGTTTTCCAGGAGGAAGTCCAGCGCGCGGTAGACCGTCGGCGGCGCGGCGCGGCGGCCGTCCTCCTCGCTCAGCACGGCGAGGATGTCGTAGGCGCCGAGCGGCTTGTGGCTCTGCCAGACCAGTTCCAGCACGCGGCGGCGCAGTTCGGTCAGGCGCACGCCCTGGCGCGCGCACAGCGCATCGGCCTCGGCCAGCGCGCTGGCCACGCAGTTGGCGTGGTCGTGCGGACGGCAGGCCAGCGGGGTATTGGGGGCGATCTTGTACATGCGGCGACGACGCTCGAGCAAAGAGACGTTATTATATAACTCTTTTTCCCTCATCCGTGAGTGCCCGCCGTGTCCCTCCGTCCACTGTTTCTGCTGTTCGCGTCCTGCGCCCTGTTCCTTTCTCTTCCCGCCCGCGCCGATGTCAGCCTGCTGACCAGCATCAAGCCGCTGCAACTGATCGCCGCCGCCATCCAGGACGGCGCCGGCAAGCCGGGCGTGCTGCTGCCGCCCGGCGCCTCGCCGCACAGCTACGCGCTGCGGCCGTCGGACGTCCGCCGGGTGCGCGATGCGCAGCTGTTCTACTGGATCGGCCCGGACATGGAGGCCTTCCTGCCCAGGGTCCTCGAAGGCCGCAAGGGCCCGGCCGTGGCCGTGCAGGAGTTGCCGGGGATGCATCTGCGCAAGTTCGCCGGCACCGAGGCGGACGACCACGACCACGAAGATCATGACGAACACGACCATGACCATCGTTCGGGCAGCGTCGACGCGCATCTCTGGCTGCTGCCGGCCAACGCCCAGGCGATCGCCGCGCGCATGGCCGAGGACCTGACCATCGCCGATCCGACCAACGCCAGCCGCTACCAGGCCAACCTCCGGGCCTTCGACGAGCGCATGGACCAGCTCGACGCGCGCCTGAAGCAGCGCCTGGCGCCGCTGGCCGGCAAGCCGTACTTCGTCTTCCACGAGGCCTTCGACTACTTCGAGGAAGCCTACGGGCTGAAGCACGCCGGCGTGTTCGCCGTCTCCGCCGAGGTGCAGCCGGGCGCGCGGCACGTCGCCGCGATGCGTGCGCAACTGCAGAAGTCCGGTGCCGCCTGCATCTTCAGCGAACCTCCGCTGCGCCCACGCCTGGCCGACACCCTCAGCGAGGGCCTGCCGGTGCGCCTGGCCGAGCTGGATGCCATGGGTTACGCGGCGAAGGTGGATGCGAATGGCTACCAGAGCCTGCTGGAGAACCTGGCGGGCGAGTTCGCCGGTTGTCTGGAAAAGCTCTGAGTTTCGGGGACGGCGGATTGCTCCCGTCCAGTGTCGGAGCGCACCTGAGCGTGACCGGTCGCGGGCATGGCCCGCTCCTACACGGGATTCGCGAGCAAGCTCGCTCCTACAGGTACGTTCCCGCTCTTCGTAGGACCGAGGGGGACGCCCAGTCCTTGCTCGCGAACAAAATGCACTGAGATACCACGACAGTTGCTCCTACAGGGTGACGTTTTGCCCCGGTTCGGCGAATTCCGGAAATTGCTCTACAGTGGTCTGAGGGATAGTTGGCGGCACAAGATGTTGATGTCCGTCAGCGAAAGATAACTACATGTTGCGTACGGTGGTGCGATTTTTCGTCTCCCACCCGACCGACAGGAGGTTATTCCGCGGATGGCCAAGACCGACGCACGCCCTCGTGGCGCAGACCAAGGAACCCTCGCCCTGCAGCCCGCCTCGCAGGACATCTGGGACAGCAAATACCGCCTCAAGCAGAAGGACGGCACACCGATCGACGACAGCGTCGACGGCACCTGGAAACGGGTGGCGCGGGCGCTGGCCGATGTCGAGGCCGACAAGGCCAAACGCGAGCACTGGTACGAGCGCTTCCTCTGGGCGCTGCGCAACGGCGCCATCCCGGCCGGGCGGATCATTTCGAATGCCGGCGCCCAGGGCCACAAGCCGGCCACCTCGACCATCAACTGCACCGTCTCCGGGATCATCCACGACTCCATGGACGACATCCTGCAGAAGGTCCACGAGGCCGGCCTGACCCTCAAGGCCGGCTGCGGCATCGGCTACGAATTCAGCACCCTGCGCCCGCGCGGCGCCTACGTCTCCGGCGCCGGCGCGCACACCAGCGGGCCGCTGTCGTTCATGGATATCTACGACAAGATGTGCTTCACCGTGAGCTCCGCCGGTGGCCGTCGCGGCGCGCAGATGGGCACCTTCGACGTCAGCCACCCCGACGTGCGCGAATTCATCCGCGCCAAGCGCGAGGACGGCCGCCTGCGCCAGTTCAACCTCAGCCTGCTGGTCACCGACGATTTCCTCAAGGCGGTGGACGACGACGCCGACTGGCCGCTGCTGTTCCCGGTGCACCAGAAGGAGCGCGACGAGGTCGACCTGAAGGATCCGGACAAGGTGATCTGGCGCGACTGGCCGGTGCACGACGAATACCTGGTCGGCAAGGACGGCCGCGTCGCCTGCAAGGTCTACGGCCGGGTCAAGGCGCGGCACCTGTGGGACATGATCATGGTCTCCACCTACGACTACGCCGAGCCGGGCTTCATCCTCATCGACCGGGTCAACGAGCTGAACAACAACTGGTGGTGCGAGGAGATCCGCGCGACCAACCCTTGCGGTGAGCAACCTTTACCGCCCTACGGCTCCTGCCTGCTCGGCTCGATCAACCTCACCGGCTTCGTCGTCGAGCCGTTCACCGAACAGGCGCGCTTCGACTGGGAGCGGTTCCGCGAGGTGGTGCGGGTGTTCACCCGGATGCTCGACAACGTGGTGGAGATCAACGGCCTGCCGCTGGCGCAGCAGCGCGAGGAAATCCTCGGCAAGCGCCGCCACGGCATGGGCTTCCTCGGTCTCGGCTCGGCGCTGACGCTTTTGCGCCTGCGCTACGGCAGTCCGGAAGCCTGCGTGTTCACCGAGGAGGTGGCGCGGGAGATGGCGCTGGTGGGCTGGGAGGTCGCGCTGGAGCTGTCCCGCGAGAAGGGGCCGGCACCGGTGCTGGCGCAGGAATACGAAGTGACCGGCGAGATGCTCCGCAAACGTCCGGAAATGGCCGCCGATGGCTTCAAGATCGGCGACAGGATTCCCGGCCGGGTGCTCCACGCCAAGTACTCGCGCTACATGCAGCGGGTCGCCGAGCATGCGCCGCTGCTGGTCGAGGCGCTGGCCGAGGAAGGTGCGCGCTTCACCCACCACAGCTCCATCGCGCCGACCGGCACCATCAGCCTGAGCCTGGCGAACAACGCCTCCAACGGCATCGAGCCGAGCTTCGCCCACCACTATTCACGCAACCTGATCCGCGCCGGACGCAAGACCAAGGAGAAGATCTCGGTCTACAGCTACGAGCTGCTGGCCTATCGCGCCCGGGTGGACGCCGATGCGGTGCCGGATGCCGAGGACGAGCGGCACCGGTTGCCGGACTACTTCATCACCGCCGACGACATCACCCCGGCCGAGCACGTGGACATCCAGGCGGCGGCGCAGAAGTGGATCGACTCGTCGATCTCCAAGACCGCCAACGTGCCCACCGACTACCCCTTCGAGCAGTTCAAGGACATCTATCTGTACGCCTGGCGCCAGGGGCTCAAGGGCTGCACCACCTTCCGCTTCAATCCGGCGGCCTTCCAGGGCGTGCTGGTCAAGGAGGCGGACCTGGAACGCACGATCTACCGCTTCGAGCTGGAGGACGGAACCCTGGTCGAGCTGAAGGGCAACGAGGAAGTCGAGTACGACGGCGAGATTCACAGCGCCGCCAACCTGTTCGATGCCCTGAAAGAAGGCTATTACGGCAAGTACTGAGCCGTTGGAGAGACCCGATGACCGTCAAGATCACTCAGAAAATCAAGGGCTTCCAGGTAGTCGACGTGGCCGAGGAAAAGGCCCGCGCGGAAGCTGCCGCGGCGGCTGCCGTGGTGAAGATGGACGAGACGCTGCAGCGTCCGGAGATGCTGGTCGGCGCGACCTACAAGATCAAGTCGCCGCTGTTCGAGCACGCGCTCTACGTGACCATCAACGACATGGTGCTCAACCCCGGCACGCCGTACGAGCAGCGCCGGCCCTTCGAGATCTTCATCAACTCGAAGAACATGGACCACTTCCAGTGGATAGTGGCCCTCACCCGCGTCATGTCGGCGGTGTTCCGCAAGGGCGGCGACTGCACCTTCGTGGTCGAGGAGCTGAAGGCCGTGTTCGACCCGCGCGGCGGCTATCTCAAGCGCGGCGGGGTGTACATGCCGTCGATCGTCGCCGAGATCGGCGCGGTGATCGAGCGTCACCTGATCGCCATCGGCCTGCTGCAGGGGCCGGAGGTGAACGAGGAACAGCGCCTCTACCTGGCGGAGAAACGCGCCGCCTACGAAGCCGCCCAGGGCACCAACAAGGCCGAGCCGGGAGAGGGTTTTCCCGCCGGCGCGCAGCTCTGCGGCAAGTGCAGCAGCATGGCGGTGGTGCAGATGGATGGCTGCGCGACCTGCCTGAACTGCGGCTATTCGAAGTGCGGGTGAGCCGGGGTCCTTGCGAAGCATGCTTCGCCCGGCGAACGACCGGCCAGGGATGGCCGGGCCGGGGTTGAACCTGGGCGGAGGAGTGCCGACAGGGATGTCGACTCCGAAGCTGATCTTCACTGCCGCCCTGCGCGCTTTGTGTAGGAGCCAGCTTGCTGGCGATCAACGGTGCTTACCGGCAATGCCGTGGCTTGGATGAGACCGAGGATCGCGAGCAAGCTCGCTCCTACAGGTTCGGCAGAGGACTGAACTGCATGGTGGAAATCGCGAAGCATTGCCACCCTGCCCGGCGCTACAACGCCAACGGCAGATGCATCTCCACCCGCTGCCGCTTCTCCAGGCAGCGTTCGAACTCGCCCGGGTCGTGGATCAGCACGTCCTGCCCGGAGAACGTCTCCGCCGCGATCAGCCGCGACAGCCAGAAGCGCACTGCAGCCACGCGCAGCATGCACGGCCAGAGTTCCGCCTCCAGCGCGGTGAACGGCCGCTTCGCCGCGTAGGCGGCGAGCAATGCGCGGGTGCGGGCGCCGTCGAGTTCGCCGGAGGCATCCGAGCACCAGTCGTTCACCGCGATGGCGATGTCGTAGAGCATCCAGCCGGAGCAGGCGTTGTAGAAGTCGATCAGCCCGGCCAGATGCGGACCGTCGAACAGCACGTTGTCGCGGAACAGGTCGGCGTGCAGGTTGGCGCGCGGCAGTGCCGGCTGTTCGGCGAGCAGCCGGGCGATCTCTTCCAGGGCGCTTTCCAGCAGGGCGCGGGAATGTTCCGGCAGGTGCGAGGAGATGGCCTGGCCTTCGTGGAGCATCCAGGCCAGCCCGCGATCGCTGGGGCGTTCGAGGATCGCGCCGCGGGTCGCCAGGTGCAGGCGCGCCAGCAGGGTGCCGACTTCCGCGCAGTGATGGGCGTTGGGCTGCCGTTCATGGCGGCCCGGCAGGCGCGGCTGCAGCAGTGCCGGCTTGCCCTGCAGCTGGCGCAGCGCCTCGCCGTCGCGGGTGCGCACGGCGTAGGGCACCGGCAGGTCGGCAGAGTGCAGCACGTCGAGCAGGGCGATGAAGAACGGCAGGTCCTGCACCGGGCCGCGCTCGACCAGGGTCAGGACGTATTCGCCCTGTTCCAGGCTGATGAAGAAGTTGCTGTTTTCCGATCCCTCGGCGATGCCGCGGAAGTCCGTCAGCCGGCCGAGCCCGTAGGGGGCGAGGAATTCTTCCAGCACCGGGCGTTCGAGGGGGGTGAATACCGACATGTCTCAGTCCTCGACTGCACTGCGGAGGCCGGCGACGGCACCCCGGGTTACCAGGAGAAGATTTCCCATTGCGGAATCAGCATGTCCGGCTGGTCGGAGCGGATGAAGTTGCCCTCGCTGCCGTCCGCGCGCACCAGGAAGTAGGGCTTGCCGATCTTGGGCGTGACCTTGATGGCGTAGAGGAAGCCATTCACGCGGTATTCCTGGATGGTCTTGTCGCCTTCCTGGCGGATGGTCACATCCGGTTCGGGCGATGGCGCTTCGTCCTGTGCCATGACGGTGGTGGCGCCAAGGCCGAGCAGAGCGGCGAGCAACAGGCGGTTCAGTGTGCGCATGATAACCTTGTCCCTTTGTCGAATTGGCTAGGGCCATTCTACCCCCTGGTCCTCTGAAAAGGTTTATTCCACCCATGAGCCTAGCGCCCCTCGTCCTGGTAGACGGTTCCTCGTACCTCTACCGCGCCTTCCATGCCCTGCCGCCGCTGACCACTTCCACCGGCAAGCCCACCGGCGCGGTGAAAGGGGTGTTGAACATGCTCAAGAGCCTGCGCAAGCAGTACCCCGACAGCCCCTTCGCGGTGGTCTTCGATGCCAAGGGGCCGACCTTCCGCGACGAGCTGTTCGCCGAGTACAAGGCCAATCGGCCGTCGATGCCGGACGAGCTGCGCGTGCAGGTAGAGCCGCTGCATGCCAGCGTGCGCGCGCTGGGCCTGCCGCTGCTGTGCGTGGAAGGCGTGGAGGCCGACGACGTGATCGGCACGCTGGCCCGCAGCAGCGCCGCGGCCAATCGCCCGGTGGTGATTTCCACCGGCGACAAGGACATGGCGCAGCTGGTCGATGGGCACATTACGCTGGTCAACACCATGACCGGTAGCGTGCTCGACGTGGATGGCGTGAAAGAGAAATTCGGTGTCGGTCCTGAGCTGATCATCGATTTCCTCGCGCTGATGGGCGACAAGGTCGACAACATCCCCGGCGTCCCCGGCGTCGGCGAGAAGACCGCGCTGGGCCTGCTCACCGGCATCGGCGGCGGCCTCGACATCCTCTACGAGAACCTGCACAAGGTGCCGGAGCTGCCGATCCGCGGCGCCAAGACCCTGCCGGCCAAGCTCGAGGAAAACCGCGAGCAGGCGTTCCTCTCCTACCGCCTGGCGACCATCAAGACCGACGTCGTGCTGGATGTGGAGATCGACGCGCTGCACCCCGGCGAACCGCAGCGCGAGGCGCTGATCGCCCTCTACAAGGAGCTGGAATTCAAGAACTGGCTGGACGACCTGCTGCGCGAGGCCAAGGAGGAGGGCGCGGGCGATGTGGACGAGGCGTCGATCCAGGCCGGCGCGAACTACCAGACCGTGCTGGAACAGGCGGACTTCGACGCCTGGCTGGAGAAGCTGCGCGCCGCCGAGCTGATCGCCTTCGACACCGAGACCAACAGCATCGATGCCCAGCAGGCGCAACTGGTCGGCGTGTCCTTCGCCGTGCAGGAGGGCGAGGCCGCCTACGTTCCGCTGGCGCACAGCTACATGGGCGTGCCGGCGCAGCTGGACCGCGACGCCGTGCTCGCCGCGCTCAGGCCGATCCTCGAGGACCCGGACAAGGCCAAGGTCGCCCAGCACGGCAAGTACGACATGAACGTGCTGGTCAACGCTTCCACGCCGCTCCACATGCGGGGCATCGCCTTCGACACCATGCTCGAATCCTACGTGCTGGATTCCACCGCCACCCGCCACGACATGGACAGCCTGGCGCTGAAGTACCTTGGCCACAGCACCATCCGCTTCGAGGACATCGCCGGCAAGGGCGCCAAGCAGCTGACCTTCGACCAGATCGCCCTGGAGCAGGCCGGCCCCTACGCCGCCGAGGACGCCGACGTGACCCTGCGCCTGCACAACACGCTGTGGCAGAAACTGCAGGCGATCCCGTCGCTGGCCAGGGTCCTGCGCGAGATCGAGATGCCGCTGGTGCCGGTGCTGGCGCGCATCGAGCGCAACGGCGCGCTGGTCGACGCCAACCTGCTCGGCCAGCAGAGCCGCGAGCTGGGCGAGAAGATGGTCGCCCTGCAGCGCCAGGCCTACGAACTGGCCGGCGAGGAATTCAATCTCGGCTCGCCCAAGCAGCTCGGCGCCATCCTTTATGAAAAGCTCGGCCTGCCGGTGCTGAGCAAGACCGCCACGGGCCAGCCGTCCACCGCCGAGTCGGTGCTCGCCGATCTCGCCGAGCAGGACTACGAGCTGCCCAAGGTGATCATGCAGTACCGCTCGCTGAGCAAGCTGAAGAGCACCTATACGGACAAGCTGCCGGAGCAGATCAACCCGCGCACCGGGCGCATCCACACCTCCTATCACCAGGCGGTGGCGGCTACCGGGCGGCTGTCGTCCAGCGATCCGAACCTGCAGAACATCCCGATCCGCACCGCCGAAGGCCGGCGCATCCGCCAGGCGTTCGTCGCGCCAAAGGGCTACCGCCTGCTGGCGGCGGACTATTCGCAGATCGAGCTGCGCATCATGGCGCACCTGGCCAAGGACGAAGGCCTGCTGGACGCCTTCCGCCACGACCGCGACGTGCACCGCGCGACCGCCGCCGAGGTGTTCGGGCTGGCGCTGGAGGACGTCAGCAGCGAGCAGCGGCGCCGCGCCAAGGCGATCAACTTCGGCCTGATCTACGGCATGAGCGCCTTCGGCCTGGCGAAGCAGATCGGCGTCGAGCGCAAGGAGGCCCAGGCCTACATCGACCGCTACTTCGCCCGCTATCCCGGCGTGCTCGCCTACATGGAGCGCACCCGCGCCCAGGCCGCCGAGCAGGGCTTCGTCGAGACGCTGTTCGGCCGCCGCCTGTACCTGCCGGAAATCGGCTCGAAGAACCAGGCCATGCGCAAGGCCGCCGAACGCACGGCGATCAACGCGCCGATGCAAGGCACCGCGGCGGACATCATGAAGCGAGCGATGGTGGACGTGGACAACTGGCTGCAGGAAACCGGCCTGGATGCCCGCGTGATCCTGCAGGTACACGACGAACTGGTGCTGGAGGTGCGCGAGGACCTGATCGACCAGGTGCGGGACGGTATCGTCCCGCTGATGAGCGGCGCCGCGCAGCTCGACGTGCCGCTGGTGGTCGAAACCGGCACCGGCGCGAACTGGGACGAGGCCCACTGACGAACGGTCGCAGGCCTTGTGTCACGGGAGTTCTCGCGCAGGTCTCGACGGCTTTCGGAAGCCTGCGCAAATTTTTTTCGTGACTCGCTGAACTTTCCTGCAAAGAGGGCAGTCAGAACACGTGAATGGCTGGTGAAGCCCTTCGATGCTCCTTGCAGTGTTTAGTGTTGGCAGATTACTGGACCCCGCCCTAGCGGTCCGGATTAAACCCCGAACTTCTCCCTCCCCATACGAAGCTCGGGGTTTTTTTTGCCTGCGATTCAGGCTTCTTCGTCTTCCTCTTCTTCCAGCAGACCCAGCCAGCCGGCCAGCACTTCCTGCGCTTCCTCGATGCCCTGGCGCTTCGGCGCCGAGAACAGTTGCAGGCTGGCGACGTCGCCCCAGCCCTGCTGCACTTCGCGGCGGACCTTGAGCAGGGCGTTCTTCGCCGCGCCGAAGGCCAGCTTGTCGGCCTTGGTCAGCAGCACGTGGATCGGCAGCCGGCTGGCCTGGGCCCAGTCGAGCATCAGGCGGTCGAAGTCGGTCAGCGGGTGGCGGATGTCCATCATCAGGACCACGCCGGCGAGGCTGTTGCGGCTGCTCAGGTAGGCTTCCAGATGCTGCTGCCAGTGCAGCTTGAGCGGGATCGGCACCTTGGCGTAGCCGTAGCCGGGCAGGTCGACCAGGCGGCGCTGGTCGTCCAGGCGGAAGAAGTTGAGCAACTGGGTGCGCCCCGGCGTCTTCGAGGTGCGCGCCAGGTTGGCGTGGGTCAGCGCATTCAGGGCGCTGGACTTGCCGGCGTTGGAGCGGCCGGCGAAGGCGACTTCCAGGCCGATGTCGTCCGGGCACTGGTCGACCTTGGCCGCGCTGATGAGGAAGGAAGCCTGCTGGCACAGGCCGACGATGGGGTTTTTCGCTGGATTCTTGGGGGACATGGGTATTCCGCAGGAGGGGTGCGACGAGGTGTCGCGGGGAGCGGTCTCGTTTCCGTTTCGGCGCCGGAAGTATATAATGCCGCGGATTTTGTGTGCGCTTTATCCCCCAGGGTCGGGCGCCACGGGAACCATGACGCGCAACAGAACGCGGACGTTCCCCCGATGAGGACAATCATGAAAAAACTGCTGTTCGCAGCCACAGTCGCCGCGCTGGCTACCAGCGTCCAGGCCGCTCAGGATCCGGAAGCGGTATTCGACCGTTCCTGTGGCGCCTGTCATGCGGGCCAACTGCCCATGGCTCCCCGGAAGGGCGATAGCGCCGCCTGGAAGCCGCGACTGGAGAAAGGCATGGATACACTGGTGCAGCACGTGACCAGCGGTTTCAACGCCATGCCGCCGCGCGGCCTGTGTACCGACTGCAGCGCCGAGGATTACCAGGCGACCATCCAGTGGATGGCGCAGTAAACCCGGAGCTCTAACTCTTTCACCCCTTAGCCGTTATTGGATTAGCTGATGAACAAACTGCTCGTGAGTCTGCTCTTGACCCTGGGTCTTACCGGTGTGGCCCACGCCGCTGGCGATGCCAAGGCCGGTCAGGCAAAAGCCGCTGTCTGTGGTGCCTGCCATGGCGCCGACGGCAACAGCATGGCGCCGAACTTCCCGAAACTGGCGGGTCAGGGCGAGCGTTACCTGCTCAAGCAGATGCATGACATCAAGGACGGCAAGCGCACCGTGCTGGAAATGACCGGCCTGCTGACCAACCTGAGCGACCAGGACCTGGAAGACATCTCCGCCTACTTCGCCAGCCAGCAAATGAGCATCGGCATGGCCGACCCGAACCTGGTCGCCCAGGGTGAAGCGCTGTTCCGCGGCGGCAAGGTCGCCGACGGCATGCCTGCCTGCACCGGCTGCCACGCTCCGAATGGCGTCGGCAACGCCACCGCCGGCTTCCCGCGCCTGGGTGGCCAGCATGCCGGCTACGTCGCCAAGCAGCTGACCAACTTCCGCGAAGGCGACCGCACCAACGACGGCGACAGCATGATGATGCGCGGCGTCGCCGCCAAGCTGTCGAACAAGGATATCGCCGCGATCTCCAGCTACATCCAGGGTCTCCATTGAGGTCCGTTTGAGCTGAATCAGTCGGTATAAAAAAGGGTGGCTTCGGCTGCCCTTTTTTGCTTCTGGCGCCACTACAATGCCGGAACCGTGCCTGGCGCCTCCAGGTCAAAGCACAGCCGCACAGCGGTATCCGATTCGCCAAGGAGTGAATGATGCGTAACCTGATTTTCACCGCCGTACTTGCCGCCGCAAGCCTGTTCGGCCTCAGCGCCCACGCCCAGGCTGCCGAATACGAAGCCGGCAAGCAGTACACCGAGCTGAGCAGTCCGGTGCCGGTCTCCCAGCCGGGCAAGATCGAGGTGGTGGAGCTGTTCTGGTATGGCTGCCCGCACTGCTATGCCTTCGAGCCGACCCTCAACACCTGGGCCGGCAAGCTGCCGGCGGACGTGCACTTCACCCGCGTCCCGGCGATGTTCGGCGGCGTCTGGAACCTGCATGGCCAGCTGTTCCTGACCCTGGAAAGCATGGGCGTCGAGCAGAAGGTGCATGACGCGATCTTCCAGGCCATCCACAAGGAAGGCCAGAAACTGGCGACTCCCGAAGAGATGGCCGAATTCGTCGCCCAGCACGGCGTCGACAAGGACAAGTTCCTCAGCACCTATAATTCCTTCGCTATCAAGGGCCAGATCGAGAAAGCCAAGAAGCTTGGCATGGCCTACCAGATCAGCGGGGTACCGACCATGGTGGTCAACGGCAAGTATCGCTTCGACATCGGCTCCGCCGGCGGTCCCGAGCAGACCCTGCAGCTGGCCGACTATCTGATCGCGAAGGAACGCGCCGACGGCAAGGCCGCCCAGTAAGGCGGCCGGTCATGCTGCGCCGGCGGATGGGTGGACGTGTCGCGGGTGCCTGCAGCCCGCGCGTCAATCCCCATTGGGACGGGGCCTGCGGCCTGCCCGAAGACGGCCGGCTGCGTCTGCTCAGCTTCAACATCCAGGTCGGCATCAATACCGAACGCTATCACCACTACCTGACCCGCGGCTGGCAGCATCTCCTGCCGGCCGCGGGGCGCGCCGGCAACCTGCAGCGCATCGGTGAACTGCTCTCGGACTACGACGTGGTGGCCCTGCAGGAGGCCGATGGCGGCAGCCTGCGTTCCGGCTTCGTCAACCAGGTTGAACATCTCGCCCAGCTGGGCGACTTCCCCTACTGGTACCAGCAGCTCAACCGCAACCTCGGCCGCCTGGCGCAGCACAGCAATGGCCTGCTCAGCCGCCTGCAACCGGCGCTGCTGGAAGACCACCCGCTGCCAGGTCCGCCCGGACGCGGCGCGATCCTCATGCGCTTCGGCGAGGGCGACAACGCCCTGGCGGTGGTGATGATGCACCTGGCCCTGGGCGCACGCACGCGCACGCGCCAACTGGCCTACATCCGTGAGATGCTGCAGGGCTATCGTCACCACGTGCTGATGGGCGACATGAACACGCATGCCAACGATCTGCTGGAAAGCTCGCCGCTGCGCGACCTCGGCCTGGTCGCGCCGCAGATAGAGGCGACCTTCCCGAGCTGGCGGCCGCAGCGCTGCCTCGACCATATCCTGCTCAGCTCGGAACTGGCGCTGGAGCGGGTCAACGTGCTGCCCCTGCCGATTTCCGACCACCTGCCGGTAGCGGTGGAAATCCGTCTGCCGGACGTGCTGCGCGAAACCTCCGCACTCACCCTGGGAAGTTCGGGGCCCGCGAATGAGCAATGACGAAAGCCTGCACTGGAAGAAAAGATACCTGGAGAACCTCGACCGGCAGGAGCGCGCCGAACGCCGCTGGAAAGCGCGTACCGACCTGCTGCGCCGTGGCCTGGTGCGTAGCAGCCTGGCCGCCGAAGGCATGGACCGGGCGGTCGACCAGTGCATGCAGCAGTTGCGCGAAATCCTCCGCCGCGAGGAGATGGACGTCGGCCTCGCCCGTCTGATTCCGCAGCTGGAGCGCACCCTGCTGGACTCGGAGCGGCGTCGCCAGCAGAGCATCCAGCAGAACATCGAAGCCCTCACCCGGCTTGCCGAACAGCTGCTGGCGCTGGACATGCCGCGGGAAGCGCGCACGTCGCTCAAGCGCTTCGCCCGGGATATCGAGGCGCGCGCCAGCCAGTTGCGCGAATGGCCGGCCCTGCTCGGCGAACTCAGCACCCTGCAGGGCCGGGTCCTGGAACAGTTCGGTGGCGAGGACGGCGAGGGCCGTGGCCTGCTGCAGCGAATGTTCGGCGGCCGCAGCCCGCAGAAGGCGGAGGAGGCCGGCGAGGACCCGGAACAGCCGGCGCCGCTGCTGGATACCCTGCCGCTGCCGGCCGGTCTGTTCCAGCCCGCGCCGAAGGTCATCGAGCTGGCGAGCGGGGGCGAAGGCAGCTACGCGCTGCCGTCCATGCCGGAGCCGGCCTATAGCGCGGTGGCCCCGCATATCGAGGCGAGCCTGCTGCGCCTGCTCGACGAGATGCGTCTGCCGGCCTCGCACCAGCCCCAGGCGGATGCGCTGCGCGCGCGCATCCAGGGCAGCCTGAACTGGTACGAACTGGTGCCGGTGCTGGACGACCTGGCGGTACTGGTGCTGTCCCTGAGCGCCGGCAGCCAGCGCGAATTCGAAGGCTACCTGCAGCGCCTCAACGAGCGCCTGGGCGCGTTCCTGGCCAGCCTCGAGGAAATGAACCAGGGGCAGGCCGATTCGGCGGCGGACGCCTGCGAACTGGACGAACACCTGCGCCGGCAGGTCAGCGGCCTGCAGGACAGCGTGCTGCAGGCGACCGACCTGGAGGCGCTCAAGCAGGGTGTCGAAGTCCGCCTGGAAGGCCTGCTGGAGACCCTGGACCGCTATCGCCAGCAGCGCGAATCCCGCGAGCGGGACGCCGACGAGCGCATGCAGGCGCTGATGGCGCGGGTCGCCGACATGGAAGAGGAGGCGAGGGATTTCCGCGCGAGCATCGAGGACCAGCGGCTCAAGGCGCTGACCGATCCGCTCACCGGCCTGCCCAACCGCGCTGCCCTCGACGAACGTCTGGAACAGGAAGTGGCGCGCTGGCAGCGTTACGGCGGCGAACTCCTGCTGGCGGTGCTGGACGTCGACCACTTCAAGCGGATCAATGACGACTTCGGTCACCTGGCCGGCGACAAGGTGCTGAAGATCATCGCCAGCGAACTGTCCCGGCGCCTGCGCAAGACCGACTTCATCGCCCGCTACGGCGGCGAGGAATTCGTCATCCTGCTGCCGTCGACGCCGCTGGAAAACGGCCAGATTCTGGTGGAAGCCCTGCGCGAAGCGGTGGCCGCCTGTCCCTTCCACTTCCGTGGCGAGCCGCTGGCGATCACCTGTTCCGCCGGCCTCGCCCGCTTCAATGCCGGCGACCGCAGCGAAACCGTGTTCGAACGCGCCGACCAGGCCCTGTACCGCGCCAAGCGCGCCGGGCGCAACCGGCTGGAAACGGTCTGAAGCGCCGACGGTCGCGGGCATGGCCCGCTCCTACGGGTGCAGCGTTGACCTGTAGGAGCGAGCTTGCTCGCGAACAAAATACGCTGAGATACCAAGACAGTTGCTCCTGCAGATAGGAAGTCGTGTAGGAGCCACGCCCGCGAAATCGCCGTACCAATCGCCAGCAAGCTGGCTCCTACAGGTGTTCTCTGTTCATTTCGGCGGGAAAACTTGACGATCGAAAGTCAATAGGCTTTGATTCGCACCTATAACTTTCGAAACGAAACTTAATCCGTTCATGTCGAAACGCAACACACCCCAGCGCCGCCACGACATCCTTGCCCTGCTCAACGAGAAAGGCGAGGTCAGCGTGGACGACCTGGCCCGGCGCTTCGCCACCTCCGAGGTCACCATCCGCAAGGACCTCGCCGCGCTGGAAAGCAATGGCCTGCTGCTGCGCCGCTACGGTGGCGCGGTGCCGGTGCCGCACGAACTGCTCGGCGAGACCAGCCAGCCGCTGTCGCCCCACAAGCAGGCCATCGCCCGCGAGGCGGCGGCCTGCATCCGCGAGCACGCGCGGATCATCATCGACAGCGGCAGCACCACCGCGGCGCTGATCCCCGAGCTGGCGCACAAGCGCGGGCTGGTGGTGATGACCAACTCGCTGAACGTCGCCAACGCCCTGCGCGAGCTGGAACGCGAGCCGGTGCTGCTGATGACCGGCGGCACCTGGGACCCGCACTCGGAATCCTTCCAGGGCCAGGTCGCCGAGCAGGTGCTGCGCTCCTACGATTTCGACCAGCTGTTCATCGGCGCCGCCGGCCTCGACCTGGAACGCGGCACCACCACCTTCAACGAACTGCTCGGCCTGAGCCGGGTCATGGCGGAAGTCGCCCGCGAGGTGATCGTCATGGCCGAGGCGGACAAGCTCGGGCGGCGCATTCCCAACCTGGAGCTGCCGTGGAGCAGCATCCAGATCCTGATCACCGATGAGCGCCTCTCCGACGAGGCGTGCGAACAGATCGAGGCGCGCAGGGTGAAAGTCATCCGCGCGCGCTGCGAGACCTGAAGGAGACCCAGCCATGTGTGGAATCGTAGGCGCCATCGCCGAGCGCAACGTCACCCCGATCCTCGTCGAAGGCCTCAAGCGCCTGGAATACCGTGGCTACGACAGCGCCGGCGTGGCGGTCTTCAGCACTGGAGGGCAACTGGAGCGCCGTCGCCGTGCGGGCAAGGTTTCCAGCCTGGAGCAGGCCATCGCCGGCGAGCCGTTGCAGGGCCGCCTCGGCATCGCCCACACCCGCTGGGCGACCCACGGCGCGCCCACCGAAGCCAACGCCCACCCGCATTTCTCCCATGACGAGCTGGCGGTGGTGCACAACGGCATCATCGAGAACCACGAGGAACTGCGCGCCCACCTCAAGGGCCTCGGCTACGTGTTCACCTCGCAGACCGACACCGAAGTGATCGTCCACCTGCTGCACCACAAGCTGGACAGTCTGGGCGACCTGGCCGCCGCGCTGAAGGCGGCGGTGCAGGAACTGGACGGCGCCTACGGCCTGGCGGTGATCAGCGCGAAACAGCCGGACCGCATCCTCGCCGCGCGCAGCGGCAGCCCGCTGGTGATCGGCCTGGGCCTCGGCGAGAACTTCCTCGCTTCCGACCAGCTCGCCCTGCGCCAGGTCACCGACCGCTTCATCTATCTGGAAGAGGGCGACATCGCCGAAATCCGCCGCGACAGCGTGCAACTCTGGGACGCCGCCGGCCGCTCGGTGCAGCGCGAGACCGTGCAGTACCACGAAGGCGCCGAGGCCGCGGACAAGGGCGAGTACCGCCACTTCATGCTCAAGGAAATCCACGAGCAGCCCAAGGTCGTCCAGCGCACCCTCGAAGGCCGCCTGGGTAGCCAGCAGGTGCTGGTGGAAACCTTCGGCCCGCAGGCCGCCGAGCTGTTCGCCAAGGTTCGCAATGTGCAGATCGTCGCCTGTGGCACCAGCTACCACGCCGGCATGGTCGCGCGCTACTGGCTGGAAGGCCTGACCGGCATTCCCTGCCAGGTCGAGGTGGCCAGCGAGTTCCGCTACCGCAAGGTCGCCGTGCAGCCGGATTCGCTGTTCGTCACCATCTCCCAGTCCGGCGAGACCGCCGATACCCTGGCCGCCCTGCGTAACGCGAAGGAGCTGGGCTTCCTCTCCAGCCTGGCGATCTGCAACGTCGCCACCAGCTCGCTGGTGCGCGAATCCGACCTGACCCTGCTGACCCAGGCCGGCCCGGAAATCGGCGTCGCCTCGACCAAGGCCTTCACCACCCAACTGGTGGCCCTGCTGCTGCTGACCCTGGCCATCGGCCAGGTGCAGAAGCGCCTGGGCGAGGGCGTGGAAGCCGAACTGGTGGAGGAACTGCGCCGCCTGCCGACCCGCCTCGGCGAGGCGCTGGCGATGGACAGGATCGTCGAGAAGGTCGGCGAGCTGTTCGCCGAGAAGAACCACACCCTGTTCCTCGGCCGCGGCGCGCAATACCCGGTGGCGATGGAGGGGGCGCTGAAGCTCAAGGAAATCTCCTACATCCACGCCGAAGCCTATCCGGCCGGCGAGCTCAAGCACGGCCCGCTGGCGCTGGTCGACGCCGACATGCCGGTGGTCACCGTGGCGCCGAACAACGAGCTGCTGGAAAAGCTCAAGTCCAACCTGCAGGAAGTCCGCGCCCGCGGCGGCGAACTGATCGTCTTCGCCGAGGCCGGCGCCGGCATCGAGAACGGCCCGGGCACCCAGGTGGTGGGCATGCCGTCGATCCACGACAGCCTGGCGCCGATCCTCTACACCGTCCCGCTGCAACTGCTGTCGTACCACGTGGCCGTGCTCAAGGGCACCGACGTCGATCAGCCGCGAAATCTTGCAAAATCGGTGACGGTGGAGTAATCCCGGCCCTTCGCCTTCCCCATAAGGAATAAAAAGGGCGGATTTATTGCTCTAAAAATAAATCTGCCCATTCTTTGATCTGTAGATTATTTATTGTTTTGGTTTTTATTTTGGTTTGTGTAGTCAGAGTGTATGATTCATCAGGTTTGATAAGTACTTCGCTCTTTCTTCGGTTTCTCTGGCGGAACAATTGTTTTTAGTTGTCTCGAATGCCTGGGCTTTGGTTTCCATGGTGAATGTCTCTATTTCGCAGTTGGCATCTCTTTGTTTTATCCAGAGCAGTTGGGATTTTTTTATTTTTGATTTAAGCTTGTCTTGGAGTTTTGGGTTCGTGGCGTAGGCTTTTTCAATATAAGTATTTAGGGATGCTCTGAATTATTGATTCGGCCTGCAAATAGTTTCACGCGGCATATTTGACGAAAGGATCTTGGAAGAAGGATTTGATGCGTTCTGGTTTGGCTTCCAATGCTGTCATGTGCTCAACGGCGGCAGCCTGCAATAGCAGGCGGGTCATCAACTCCGTTGGGTAGGGAGGTCGACCGCCCTTGCTCCGGCTGGGCCGGGGAGCCCAGCGGTCAATCTCTGCGGCCAGGGCGGCAAAGTCCACATGCTTGTTGAGCAGGGCCAGTGGGTCGCCCAGGCTATCCAGCTTGGCTTCACGTTCCTGGTCGGCAAACAGACTGAGCATGGGCGGGGCTCCGGAGGATCAAGGGCGTGGCGATTTTACAGTAAGGGCGGGTTTTTAGAGGCGCCCAAGAGAAGCTAAAACTTTCTTGCACTGCGCGCTTTCGCATGGCGCGATGCTTTTTTCGATGAAGGGTTCTGCCGCGTAGCAGTAAGGAGAGGCCCCGCCGGTACTGGGCATCTTGGTGAGAATGGTGATGCCATTGCCCCCCTCCTGCGGCTTTTCGCATAAGGGTACGGGGCCAAAGGTGTCCGGGATGGCAGCTATACCTTTGAGTTCAAGGGTGGAAACGGCTTTGCTGGCGTCCAGTTGGTAGGTTTGACGGGATCTGTTCGGGATGATCCAGATCCTGTTTTCCTGCGCCGTGCAATCACAGTCGCAACTCAGTACGAAGGTGTCGGCGGAGGCGATGAACTTGCTGGATTGAGTTTCGCCGGCTTCACAAAACTCTACAGTTGTCTTGACCTTGGATGTGTCTGACTGTGCCGCAGCGTGGGCAGCGCCCGCAATGAATGAAGATGCGAGCAGTAAGGTAATGAGTAGGGGCTTAGAGTTCACAAACAGTTCCTGCGATGATTTTTCCGAGGTTCGGGTTGACTCGGCTGGACGTCAATCCGTTCGCTGTGGCGGTGTAGGTACTGCCCTGGATGATGCCCATCCGACGGCTGAGACAGTCTGCTACCCATGCGGATGCGGCGCGCTCAGCTCTTTTCTTGCAGACGTAGATCAGCAGTTCGTGCTGATTGGAGACATTGCTGGAAGGATAGCCGGCGATGATGTCCTGCTTGGCCTTGGTCAGGTCGTTTTGCTGGACGCAGAGGTCGTAAAGCGCTACGTAAGTTCTGAGCTGCACCGACGTCATGTGCTGTGAAGCAATCTCGCGCATGAGGCTAATGCACTTCAGAACGTTGTCATGATATTTGGCAGCGTGCTTCAACTGTATTGCCTTGAATTGTTCCACCTCGCCTATGTTTTTGAACGCCTGTTTCCAGCCTGCCTGATTGGACGATTGCACACTGGTTGACCAATTGAATTGTGCAGTCTGATCACCGCTGTTCAGAGCGTTGATAAGTGTCTGTAGGTTCATGTTGGCGCCAAAGCACGCATCGAATGCAGCAGAGTCGGTATCGCGCATCTCCTTCAGCACTGGGCCAAGAGTCCCTTGGCCAAAGTTCCATTGGATGATGCCGAACGACATACCCTGCTGGTCGAAGTTGCCAGCGAGCGCTTCGAAGTCCAGTTCTGCCTTTCCTTCATACCCGGTTGACACAAGTAATGCGATTTCCTGGGATTGGACGACAGGTATGCAACTGCTGTTGAAGCAGGCCACAGCCGTGATGGGATGGATATGCCAAGCCACCTCGGTCAAGTTTGATCCTGAGCCCGTCAGATCGCGCAACCATAGAAGGGAACGGATACGGTCCTTCTCCTTATCCCAATCCTTCTCCGCTTCCTTGGTCATGTAGCAATTCAGCGCTTCCCGCTTGCTCAAGCCTTCGTCTGCGTACCACTCGCTTTCATACTGAGCGATCAGTCGGCTGATGGACTGCGCGTGCCAGGGCTTGGCGAGGGCGTTCCTGATCTCGGTGGGTGTCAGCTTCTCGTCGCTATCGACATCGATGATCTCGTAGAGGCGCGTCTTGATTGCTCCGCCGTCGCCTGCGTTGACCTGTGCCTTGTAGTTGGTCTTCTCGCCATCATCCAGAACGCCGTCCGTGCTGAGCTTGCACACATACTGGTCGCTCGGGGTGCTGGTTTCCTTGATGAAGTCGAAACCCTCCCAGCTCCAGGGGTGCAGGCGCGGTGTGATGATCTCGTCTTCCTTCACCCAGCCGCTGAGAGGATTGCCGTCCTTGCCGGGCAGGTTATCCAGCTTCCACCACTGTTGCGAGGTGGTGGTGCCACCTGTCGTGGTGGACACGGTGATCTTGCGGTCAGCCGGGAGGGCGTTGAGCACCGCCAGCGGGAAGATCATGTCGTACGCGGTGGGATTGCCGGGATCGGAAGGCAATGGCGGGTTGTCCTTGCTGGCGCCTGCCTTGTCGATGACCTTGGTCTCGGACGGAATCTTCAGCAGTGACTTCTGCTCGGGCTTGAGCTGTTCGGCACGGGCGCGGCTCTTGGTGATGAAGGCCTCGATGTCGTCGCAGGTGAAGACTTCGAGGTGCAGCAGGTCATGGGCCTGGCCCTGCGATGCCGCCTGATATTTGCCCAGGTGGCCGATCAGGGCGCCTGCGGTAATGGGCACCGGCTCCGGCAGGACATGCACTGCATTGAGGGTTGGCGGCAGGGAGACGGCTTTCAGCGAATCGAAGTGAACGAAACCCTGGATATTGGCGGCACATCCGGGGCTCACAGGCGCGGTCAGGCTGGAGGCCGTAATCGATTTGATCTTGCGGTACTTCCCGGTTCCGTCTTCCAGTTGAAGCTCGGTGCCAACAGGTAGCACGGCCATCGCCGCCGAGTTGTGTTTGGCTTCCTTGCGCACCGTCAGGCCCTTGCCCGCCAGCAACGACGCCTGGACGTCGTTGGCCTTCTGTCCAATCAGGAATATGTCGCTGCTCCCGGTGGGAGTCATTTCGCCGGTGAAGACCCAATGCTCGATGTCTGTGGTCAACGCCGGTGACGGCTGTCCCTCCAGAATGCTGACGAGTTTTCGCCAATGGGCGTTAACGGTCGATGCGACGCCCACCTGTACCTTGCAGCCTTTGGGAATGATCGAGACCTTGTTCGCATGCGCCGGAGTGCCTGGCGCGCCTCCCCGAACGTAAAGGCCTGCGAAGTCATTGGTGGCGTGTTCTTCGCTGACGGCGTACTGGGTGGGGGACAGGAAAGTGGGTGGAGTCGGCGCCCCGTCCTGCTTGTAGCTTTCCCAGTCCTTGAGATGCATGTACAGGCTGTAGAACGTCAGGTCGGCCTCCGGTGCTGGAGGCGTTGCTGGCGCGGGTGTCCCACCGGCGGGCGGAGTGGCGGCAGGGGCCGGAGGCAGCTCCAGACGGTGCCTAACCAGCACGAAGCCGGTCGAGTAGGTGACTTCCTTGGGCGTGCCGCTGCCGGTGTAGGTGAGTTTCTGGTAGCTCTCGTCGATCCGGTAGGCGACTACCACGCCGTCGGCGATACAACGCACGGAGGACTGGTCGAGCATCGTCGCGGTGTTCTGGTCGAAGTGCACGCCGCCATGCCAGAGGCCGTTGCTGGAAATTGGGTAGTAGCCGCTTTCGGCTTTCGCCAGGGCGTCGTAGTAGACCTGCGGGTCGGTGACTTCTCTGCTTGCGGCGTTGCCTTCGCCCTTGGCCTTGAAGGGGTAGGACCAGCGTTCGACTTTCTTCTGTTTTTCCATGATGGTGTTCCGTTTCCAGTTCCGTTGGGCTGGCGGGTGGGGTGTCCGGCCTAGCTATCCGATCAGAAGGAGAAATTCAGCATTCGGCGTTTGGTAATGGTCAGTTCCAGCGGCGCATTGATCAGCGCCTCTTCCATCTCTTTCCCCGCCTTGTCCGCATCCGCCATCCCCGGTTGCAACGGCGCCTTGATGCCGATGCCCGAGCCGTTGCCCGGTGAGCCGCCGGCGTTGACCTTGACCATGGGGCCGATCAGGGTGACGCCGCCCGCGTCGAGCTTGATGAAGCTGCCGCCGGCCTTGAGGGTGATTTCCATGCCGGCTTCGACGACCAGCTTCTGCCCGGCCTTGAGGTGGATTTCCTGGCCGGTTTCGATGAACTGGCCGGTACCGATCTTGATGTGCTGTTTGTTGGCCACGATCAGGTGGTCGTCGGCGCGTACCTCGGTCTTGCGGTCGCCGTGGGTGGTGTGGTGCTCCTCGGCCTTGAATTCGCTGTAGGTGTTGGCTTCGACGGTGTCGTGGCGTTCGTGGCCGATGCGGATGCGCTGGTCGTGTTCGATGTTCTCGTCCCAGTCGCGCTGGGCGTGGAGGAAGATCTGTTCCTGGCCCTTGCGGTCCTCGATGCGCAGTTCGTTGTAGCCGCAGCCACCGGGGTAGCTGTTGGTCTTGAACAGGCTGCGGGTCTTGTTCGCCGGCAGGGCGTAGGGCACCTGGTTCTCGGCGTGGTAGAGGCAGCCAGAAACCAGCGGCTGGTCGGGGTCGCCTTCGAGGAAGCTGACCAGCACTTCCATGCCGACGCGGGGGATGGCGATGGCGCCGTAGCGGTTGCCGGCCCAGCCGCTGGCGACGCGCAGCCAGCAGCTGGTCTTGTCGTCGGCCTGGCCTTCGCGGTCCCAGAAGAACTGGACCTTCACCCGGCCGTACTGGTCGCAATGGATTTCCTCGCTCTCGGGGCCGGTGACCACGGCGCTCTGGTTGCCCAGGATGCGCGGCTTGGGATGGGCCAGCGGTGGTCGGTAGGGCACGTCCCAGGGCGTGGCCAAAAAGCGGTTGCGGTAGCCCTGGTGGAAGTCGTCCTTGTCGTCGGTGACGTCGCTGGTGATGGATTCCTCCAGCACCTGGGGCTGCTTGCCCTCGTGGACGATTTCGGTGAGCAGCCAGAGGTCGTTCCATTCGCCGCGCGGGTGTTCGGAGAGTTCGAGGAAGTGGCCGCTGACCAGTTTCGACTGGTCGCTTTCGCCGCGGGCGGTGCGGTAATCGGCGCGGTGGCGTTCGAGGGCGCGCTGGCTGAGGTGCCTGCCGCGCTCGCGGTCGGTGAAGCGGCCGGGGTAGTCGTAGTCTTCCAGGTCCGGCTCGGGCTTTGCGGCCCTGGGCTTGCAGGCTGCCTCCATCAGCAGGCGGGGCTTCTGGAAGTCGTAGTCGCGGCGGGTGACGCGGCTGGTGCGGGCTTCAACGCCGAGGTTGAAGCGCTTGATCACCGGCATGTCGGCGACCATGCCGGTGTCGGGGATGTAGGGCGTGGGCCGACCGAGGCGCGGGAAGGCGGTCTGGTCGTCGCCGAATACCAGCAGATGGCCTTGCGGGCTGTGGCGGAAGTGGTAGTGGATGCCTTCCTCCTCGCACAGGCGCTGGATGAAGTGCAGGTCGGATTCGTCGTACTGGGTGCAGTAGTCGCGCCTGGGGTAGAGGGTCGGGCCGAGCTGGAAACGGTAGGCGTCGGCGAGAATGCCGTGTTCTTCCAGCACGCGGGTGATGATCTCGGGCACCGTCAGTTGCTGGAAGATGCGCTGGTTGATGCGGTGGGCGAGGTAGGCCAGCTGCGGCACCAGCACGACGTGATAGCGGCACAGGCGCTTGCCGGCATCACCCTGGGCCACGCGATGGATCTGTCCGTGGACGCCGGCACCGCCGGGGGCGAAGGCGAGGAAGGCGCGCTTGTGCAGCAGCTCGTCCAACTGCAGATCCGGGCGCTCGCTGACCAGTTCGACTTTGAACCGGTAGGGTCGGCTGATGCTTTCGTTGCCGCGGAATTCGAGCACCTGCAGATCGGTTTCGACACCCTCGATGCTGAGGCTGAAATGGGTCTGGTTGGCGGGGTTGAACATGTTCAGGCTCCCTGTTCGAAGATCATCCGTTGCGCCGCTGGAACCAGCGGCGGACAGCCTTGGGTTGCGCGAGGAAGGCTTCGCGCAGTTCGCGGACGCCGATGCGTCTCTCGTTTTCGTTCAGCGCCAGAGCCGTGCGCAGGGCCTGCCAGGTGCGCGGCGCGAGCGAGCGGGGCGAGTTGAGCTGTTTCTCCAACTGCTGGGCCTTGGCCTCCCGGGCATCGAGCCGGTGGTAGGGGTGGTGGCCGGTCAGCAGTTCGTAGAGCACGCAGGCTGTGGCGAAGAGGTCGCTGGCGGGTGAGATCGGCGCGCCGTCGAAAAGCTCGAGTGCCGCGTAGCGCGGTGTCCAGGCGTTGAAGCGTTCGCGCGAGAGCCGCGGAAGACCCTCCAGCAGGCCTTCCCTGGGCTGGCCCAGGCCATAGTCGAAGAGCCGCGTGCCGTCTTCGGCGAGCATCACATTGCTCGGCTTCAGGTCTCCGTGCAGAACGCCGCATTCATGGGAGTACGCCAGGGCGTCGAGGAGGCTCAGGGCGATGCTGCGGTACTCGTCCCAGGGCAGGCCTTCCGGCTGTTCGCAGAGCAACTGGTCCAGGGTGAAACCGCGCATGAGTTCCAGGGTGATGAAGGCGCGACGACAGCTGCTGTCCACCTCGAAGCTGTGCAGCCGCACGATGTGCGGATGACGCAGGCGCATGGTGAGGGCGAACTCGCTGTAGAGCAGCGTGCTGGCGTCGGGGTACTCGGCGAACTCCTCGTTGAGCAGTTTCACCGCTACGTGAGGGTCGGGGTCGCCGAACTGTTCGCGCAGCAGGTCGCGAGCCCGGTAGACGGCGCCCATGCCGCCAACGCCGAGCAGGCGTTCCAGCTGATAGCGGCCGCTGAGAACCTCGGGCAAAGGCACCACTTCCGGCGCTTCAGCTTCCGCTTGCGGAGCCGGAAGCGCCGTGGGCTGGCCGAGGAAGGCGAAGTAGGTGCAGTTGTCGGCTTGGGCGGATTGCCCGGCGAAAGCGGACGCGAGGCTTTCGGCAGTCATCGGCGGATCACCACGGCGGTCAGGTTGTCACGTGCCGAGCCGTTCAGGGCGTGAGTGAAAAGCTGATCGAGCGCCTTGTCGGTGGAGTTCTGATTCAGCGCCGTGCCGAGCGATTCCTCGCTGTGGCTGTTGTAGAGCCCATCGCTGCACAGCAGGAAGGTGTCGCCCGGGTGCACGCTCAGCTCCAGGGTGTCGAGGGAGAACTTGTCGCCGGCGCCCACGGCGCGGGTGAGTGCGTGGGCGGAAGGGTGGCGTCGGGCTTCGTCGGCGCTCAGGCCCTGCTCATCCATCAGCTGCTGCAGCAGCGAGTGGTCGCGCGTGAGCTGGTAGAGGCGACTGCTGCGCCAGAGGTAGCAGCGGCTATCGCCGGCCCAGACGCAGGTGGCGCGGTCCGTTTCCAGCAGCAGGGCGACTATGGTGCTGCCCATGACCTGTGGCGGCTGGTCGGCGGTCTGGGTCATTTCCATGACGAAGCGCCGGTTGAGCCAGTGCAGTCGATGGCGAATCTGTTGCGCGCGGCTGTCGTGGTCCGCGTAGTGCGGAATCCGCGAAAGCGCCTCGACGATCATCCGGCTCGCGCGATCGCCGCGGGCATGTCCACCCATGCCGTCGGCGACCGCCCAGAGCCCATGCTCCGGGTGGTCGAGGAAGGCGTCCTCGTTGCGCGCACGGACCTTGCCGGTGTCCGTGCGCCCGCTGCTGCGCCAGCGTGTCGCGACTTGCATCAGAGCGAGACCGGCAGGCGGAAGCTACGCAGGTTGCCGAGGTCGAACGGGTTCGGCGAGCGCTGCGCCAGCACCAGGTAGTTGGCGCGCAGGCCGCTGAGGTCGGCCTTGAGCATCAGCACGTCGCGACCGCGCAGGTACTCGCTCTGCATCTGGTCGAAGAGGCGGAACAGCGACCAGGGACCGGTGTTTTTCTCCAACGCGACACGGCGGCCGCCGAGTTCCTCGAGGACCAGGCGGGTGCGGCCGTCGTCGGCGTCGGTGGGCCACTTGAAGGCAACCGGCACGATCGGGCCGTGGCGGTATTCCAGTTGCTGGTCGCCGAAGCGGAAGTCCGCGCGGCTCAGGCTGGAGTCGATGGAGTAGGGCTCCAACTTGAACTGCACCTGCGGCTCGGTGGGATTGTCGGCGAAGAAGCTGCGGCGGATCGCCTGGGCGTAAGCCATTTGGTCGAGGAAGGTGCGCGACATCGGCAGGCTGTGGCCGTCCACGCTGCGCAGGCGATAGTTGCCCGGATCGCCGCTGACGAAGGGCTGCAGGTAGGTCTCGAAGAAGCGGTCGGCGACACCCTGCGCCTTGAAGAACTCGCGGAAGTCGGCGATGGCGACATCGCTGCTGCTCTTGGCGTTGAACGGGTAGCGCTGGTTGATGGCCTTGAAGTAGAAGCTGTACAGCTCGGCCTGGTAGCGCTGGTTGAGGTAGCGGTAGGCGTCGCCCAGCACCAGGGTCCAGCTGTCCTCGGCCATCAGGTCGAACCAGCCATTCACCGGTTGCGGCAGGCGCGATGCGGCGCTGCGCAGGTTGGCCAGGGCGTCGGGGCGGCCGGCCATGCGTCCGCGGGCCATGTCGAAGGCCATCTGCTCGGGCTGGCTGGCGCGAGCCAGGCCTGCCAGTTGCAGCTGCAGGTCATTGAGCGACTGCATCAGCGGCGCCAGGTCCGCCGCCGCGCCGCCGTTGTCGTCGAGCAGGTGGTGCAGCGGCTCGAAGCGGCGCTGCATGGCCTGGCGCGCGGTGTCCGGCAGGCTCCTGGCGAGTGTGTCCCGGGCCTGCTCGGCGGCGGCCGCAGCCACCTTGCCGACCTTGCCCAGCTTGCCGCCGGCCTCGGCCGCGGCGCTGGCGACATCGCCGGCCGCCTCGGTGCTTTCCGCCAGACCCGGGATGCGGGTGTTGTCGCGTACCTCGATGAGCAATTGCAGCAGCGGCGAGTTGGCCGCGGTCAGGCTGGCCACTTCCTCGGCGCCCTTGCCGGCGTCGGTGATCGGCTGCAACTGAAGCTGGTTGACCGCTTCGCTCCAGAAGTTGGCGTAGTCGCGGAAGTACAGCTGCTGCAGTTCCACCATCAGGCGGCTGAGGTCCTGACTACTGAGGCTGCTGCCTTCGCCCAGCACCCAGTTGTCGCGCAGGATTTCACGCACCATCGGCGCGCCCTGGACGACGAAGAACTGCTGGTAGCCGCGCAGGGTGTAGAAGCCGGGAATGGCATGGTCGGCGCCGGAGAACATCGCGCCCTGCGGACCGAGGTGCTGGCTCAGGCGGTACTCGGGCAGGCTGCGGGCCTGTTCGCGGAGGACGCGATAGACCACGCTGGCCAGGGATTCGCCGCGCAGCACCTGGCGGGCCTGGGCCACCAGCGGCTCGTTCAGCGGGTAGACGAAGGGCTGTTCCAGCAGGCGCGTGAAGTGCGTGCCCAGGCCGTTCTGCGCCACCGCGTCGCCGCTGTAGCGCACCGACCAGTCGGCGCCCATCCAGTCCTTGAGGAAGCCCGCGTCGCGGCGCTCCGGCAGGTTCAGCATGAGGTAGGCGCGGAGGCTGCCGAGCAGGCGTTCGCGATCGTTCAGGTTGGCGCGTATCTGTCCTTCGAGGGTGCGTGCCACTCGCGGCAGGAGCTGGGATTGCAGCTCGCGCAGATACGCGGTGGTGAGCGTCGGCGTGCTGTCCTCGCCCTGGTAGAGGCCGGCGCGCTCGTGCAATGCGACGTCGTTCCTGGGCGGGAAGACCTGGCTGGCGGCGTAGCTGGTGTCCAGTGCCTTGAGGATGGTGCGGGCGTCGTCCTGCGGGGTGAGCGCGGCGTGTTCGTGGGTGAGCTTTTGACCGAGGTCGCGAACCTGGTCCAGGCGGGCGTTGTTGGCCGAGAAGCCGCTGGCCCAGATCAGGCCGAACACCGCGAGCAGGGCGAGGGAGGCGGCGTATACCGCGCGCTGGCCCCAGTGGATGCGCGCGGTCGCGCGCTTGTCCAGGCCGGCCAGTTCGGACTCGGGGAAGATCACCCGGCTGAACAGGTGGTGGATGAAGCGCGGACGGCCCTGGCGCAGGGTCGGCAGCTTGACGGTGGCCATGCCCAGGTTGGCGCCGATGGCGGCGGCATCCTCGTCCATCTGCTGGGTCAGGTGCGGCGCGCTGGTCAGGTAGAAGCCGCGCAGCTGGCTGGCGCGCTGGTAGCGGTTGCCGGTGAAGGCGAACTCCACCAGCAGGCTCAGGCGGTCGCCGATCTGCGCCAGCTGGTGCGGGAAGTCGAGGATGCGGCCACGGCGCTGGGTGTCGCGCTCCTGGTGCATGCGCGGGATCACCTGGCTGTTGAGCCGGCGCAGCAGCTCCTCGAACTCCTGGCGCAGGACGCTGGCATCGGTGCCGTTCTGCTCCTTGCGGAAGCTGACGCCCAGCACCTGGTCGCTTTCCTCGCGGGAGAGCTGGTCGAAGAACTCGTCGAAGCCCGACAGCTTGTCGGCCTTGCTCAGCACCAGGTAGACGGGCAGGTCGACATGCAGGTTGCGGTGGATGTCCTGCAGGCGTGCGCGAATCTGCCGGCCCAGCACCTCCAGGCCCTGCTCGTCGCCATCCAGCAGCAGGTCCACCGGCACGTTGACCACCACGCCGTTGAGCGGGCGCGTGCGGCGGCGCTTGCGCAGCAGCTCCAGCAGGGTGTTCCAGCCGCTGGCGTCGACTTCGGCATCGTCCTGGCTCAGGTAGCGGCCGGTGCTGTCGACCAGCACGCCGTGCTCGGCGAAGTACCAGTCGCAGTAGCGGGTTCCGTTGGTATCGCGGGTCAGCTTGCGGTCGATCCTGTTGATCGGGAATTCCAGGCCGGAGAAGTCAAGCAGGCTGGTCTTGCCGCTGCCCTGCGGGCCGAGCATGAGGTACCAGGGCAGTTCGTTGCGCCAGCGCTCGCTGCGACCGCGGTAGAGGCTGGAGGTCTTGAGAATGCGCAGGGCGTCCTGGAAGCGCGAACGCAGTTCCTGCTGCTCGTCGCTGATCAGCTCCTTGCGGCGCAGGCGTTCCTGGACGTCCTCGTTTTCCTCTTCCGCGCGCTTGCGGCGCATGGAGCACCAACTGGTGAAGACCATGAACAGGCCCCAGCAGAGGAACAGCACGGCAATGCTCAGCAGGCGGGCGCTCGCGCTTTCCCAGAACTTGTGCTCGTCCACGGCCAGCAACGGGCCGGCGAACCACACCAGCAGGGCCAGCAGGAGGACCAGCAGCAGGCTCCAGACCCAGGTCCGGCGCAGGAAGCCGCCAACTCTCTTGAAGAAGTTCTTCATCACACTATCCCTGTGTTACGACTTGGGCTCGACCGCGGCCGGGCCGAGTTGCCGATAGGGTTGCAGGACGCTCTCGCGCTGTTCGTCGAGGACCCAGGCGAAGCCGGAATACATCACCACCAGGCAGACCAGGGTGAACAGCGCCACCAGCCACCAGGGCACGATGCGCACCAGGCGCCGGCGCGAGTCACGCAGGCCTTCCCAGTGCGGCGACAGTTCCCGCGGCACGTCGCCGCGCAGCTGGCGAATCTGCCGATAGAGGCTGTCGCGAACGGCTTCCAGTTCGAGCATGCCGCGGGGTATCACGCGGTACTTGCCCTCGAAGCCCAGGGACAGGCACAGGTACATCAGCTCCAGCATCGGCAGGTGCTTGACCGGGTTGCGCGACAGGCGTTCCAGGAGCTGGAAGAACTTCTCGCCGCCGAAGGTTTCGTTGTGGAAGCTGCTGAGCAGGCTCATCCGCGACCACTCGCTCTCGTTACCCCATTCGGTCGTCACCACCGCCTCGTCGAGCACGGTGCAGAGCACATAGCGGGCAGCCATCACCTGGCTGCTCTCGGCGCCTTCGTGCAGGGCGCGCAATTCGAACTGCCTGATGCCGGTGCTCAACTGGTGGTTGAGCGCGTGCAGGTCGTCACCGCCGGTGGAGTGCTTGAGCCGCACCACTTCCGAAAGCAGTTCGGCGGCGGCGGCCACCAGCGGATTGAGGCTGATGTTGAAGGTTTCTTCCGGACGCAGCCGCGCGGCGTAGATCATCCGCGCTTCGAGCTGTTCGAAGCGCGGCGGCTCGGCGAAGTCGGTGAGCGGGTTGCGCGAGCGGCTGTCGCCCTCGCGGTCGACCAGGACGGTCTTGTCGTCCTGTCGGTAATCCATTTCCCTGATCATGCGCTCAGTTCCTGATGGCCCAGAACTTCAGTTCGAGACCGGCGAATTCGCCGGACACATGGAAGGCGAAGCCTCCGGAACGCTCCAGCTGCGCCTGCTCTTCGAGGCTGAGTTCGAGGATGAAATAGGTCTTGTTGGCGTGGAACGGGATCTGCCGCGGGGCCACCGGCAGCGGCTTCACGCGGATACCCGGGAGGTGCAGGTTGACCAACTGGCGGATGTGCTCCACCGGGCCGGCCTTGAGGTGCGCCGGCAGGCGCTGGCGCAGCTCCTCGGCCTCGCACTGGGCGCTGGCGGCGAGGACGAAGGAGGCGCTGCCGAGCAGCTTGTGGTCGTGCAGCGGCGACACCAGAATGCCGTACTGGCGCTGTTGCAGGACCAGCTCGATGGCGTGCTGCTCGAGTACCATCGACAGCACCTGGCGGATGGCTTCCATCAGCTTGCGGAAGCTGGCGCCCTGGTCGCTGTGCTGGTAGCGGCCATCCAGGCGCGGTCGCCTGGTTTCGCTGGAGAAGGTGGCGAGGTCGCCGAGCATCGCCAGCAGCGTGCGGTAGACCTCCTCCGGGTGCACCTGCTCCAGGTCCAGGCAGTGGCGCAGGACCAGTTCGGTGCGATTGATCAGCTGCAGCATCATGAAGTCGCCGACCTCGGCGCCGCCTACCGTGCCGGTGGAGCGGATGCGCTCGGCCAGGGTATCGCCACGGTGGCCGAGCATGCTGACGACTTCCTTCAGGCACGACAGCAGGTAGCCGCTCTCGTGGAAGTGCAGATGGCTGGGGATGAAGTCAGGGGCGAGGGTGATGCGACCGTCCGGCGAGGTATCGAGCACGTCGCAGACCTTCAGGCGCACGTAGGCCTGGTCGTTGCGCTGTTCGCCCAGCAGCAGGCGGAAGTCGGCGTGGCCGCAGGTGACCTGGCTGCTGGCGCTGTCGCCGGCGTTGGAGTCGGCCACTTCCTGGTCGCGGGTGGTGTAGCGCGCCAGCACGTCGATCTGCTCCGGGCGGCGGGCCTCGATGTGATTGCCGGTGACCAGCGGCAGCGCCAGGTACACCGGCGCGTTGCTGGTGTTCGGTGGGATGTCCAGGGCCAGCGGTTCATCGCGGCTGGCGAGATCGAACAGCGTGCCGTCGGGCAGCACGCCGGAGGCCTGGCTGAGCACCAGCTTGCCGGTGGCGAGGAACTGCGGGTCGATCTCCAGGCCGAAGAAGCCCCAGCAGTAACGCCCGAGCAGACGGGTGCGGGCCTTGAGCTGGTGGTCGTGGTAGCGGTCGCTCTGCTGGAAGTGTTGCGGGCGCAGGAGCATGCCTTCGCGCCAGATGACCTTGTGCGCGGTCATGTCAGCGGTCCCTCCCGGCAGTGGCGGCGGCGTCCTGGATGCCCTTCTGGTCCAGGCGCAGCTCGGCGCGGGTGAGTTGCACCGGGGCCAGCGTCACCACGTAGCGCCAGCGGGTTTCGGGCAGGTCGCGGTAGGCGGCGAGCACGCCGACGTAGCGGCTGCCGTCGTTGACGCTGAGCTTGAGCTCGCGGGTCTCGCCCGGCCGCAGTTCGAGTTCTTCGCTGGCCACCAGGTCCGGGGCGAGGGATTCCCTGGCGCGCTCGTAGAGGCTGAAGAAGTCGGCGTTCTCGAAGGCCACGGGATTCTTCAGTTCGATCAGGCGTACCACGATCGGCGAGGGGCGGCCGTCCAGGTCGGGGTTGAGCTGGTCGCTGGCGCTGAGTGTCAGGTCCAGCTTGGTCATCTTCGAGTAGGGCGACAGCGCCGAGCAGGCGCTGGTGAGCAGTACCAGGGCGAGCAGCGCGATGGACTTGAGGCGGGACATGCGGTTCATCCTTGGGATTCGCTGTTGAGGGTGGCGATCAGCCGGACCTGTTCCTCGTAGGCCTGGGCGAAATCGCGGGAGAGCAGGCGTTCGCTCCACTCGTCGTCCTGGCGCAGGGACTGGTGGTAGCGGCCATAGGCGCGCCAGCGGCCGCTGGCGCCGGTCAGGCGGGAAACCTGTCCGTCGCGCTCGAAGCGCAGGGCCAGCCGTTCCGGGGCGAAGTGTTCGAGGGTGCTGCGCAGGGCGGCGCGGCTGGCGCTGAGCAGTGCCACCTGGTGCGCCTGCAGGTCGCGGAAGACGTGGCCCACGGACTGCTCGGGGCTGGCCTGGCCGGGTTTGGCGGCAAGCAGCAGGGCGCTCAGCGCTTCGCGGCTGTCGGCGCTGGACTTGAGCGGGTTGCCGCTGTGGCCTTGCGCGGTGGTGAGCGCCAGGCGCAGTTCGTTCTTCAGCTCGGTACGGGTGCGCAGGCTCTGCTGCAGGCCGCCGACGCACTGGCGCAGAAGGCGCGCGGCCTGGGTGGCCAGGGCTTCGCGGGCGTCCTGGTCGAACCCGTCGAGAGATATGCCCAGTTCATCGCCGAAGCGCTGCCAGAAGCCATCAGGCTGGCGCTCGATTTCGTCGGCGTGCGCCACGGGCGCTTCCGGCGGCGGCGCGACCAGTTGCGGCAGCGGCAGGCTTTCAATGTCGATGGGGGCGTAGTCGGCCTGATGGCGCGTGTGCGCCTGGTTCGCGTCGAGCATGCCGTAGTCGTCGCTCGCCACGTAGATACGTTCCTGCTGCTCGATGGCGGTCAGCGGATCGAGGTCGAGAAAGGCGTCGTCCGGGATGATGCTGCCGGCGGCGCGGGGGCGGCCGATCTCTTCATCGAAGAGTGCCGGGTCTTGCACCAGTCGCGCGCGGATCTCGAAGTCGCCCATGCAGTACACCGTGCCATGCTCGATGCGCAGGGCATGGCCAGGAGGCAGGCGGGCGCCACTGTCCTTGAGCAGGGTGCCGTTGCTGCTGGTGTCGGTGAGGTAGAACGCGCCGTCGCGATAGCTCACCTGCGCATGGTGGTTGGACAGGTGGCGGTTCCGGTCTGGGATCACCCAGTCGCAATCGGCGGAGCGGCCAATGATGCCGCCGGCCTCCTTGAAGGTCTTGCTGGTCAGCAGGCCGGGCACGAACTGCTGGGCGCTCACCATCTCGAATACCAGTTCCATGGTCGCGTGCTCCTTGGTCTCAGTTGCCGCGATTGATCGCCTGCGGCTCGCCCAGGGGGCGGTAGTCCTTGTCGTTGAACTTGTAGTTGCCGCTGCATCCACCGAGGACGAGCAGGGTGGCGAGTGCGAGCAGGGCGGCGCGCCAGCGAAGAGGGGGCATCAGACGACCTCCGTAGTGTGTTGTGGCCAGGGGTAGGGAAAGGGCGGCAGACGGTTCATGGGCGACTCGGTCATGGTTCGTTCGAGTGGATGTTCAGGCGGCCCATGCGATACAGCAGGGTGCGGCGCGGCAGGCCCAGTTCGCGGGCGGCGAGGGTACGGTTGCCGCGGTTCTTGCGCAGGCAGTCGAGCAGCAGCGAGCGTTCCACCTGCTCCAGGCGCTCGCGCAGGTTGGCGGTGGACTCGGCGCTGGTCGGAAGCTCGCGCAGGTTGAAATGCGACGGCAGCAGTTCACCGGTTTCGCACAGCAGCACGGCGCGCTCGACCATGCCCTTGAGTTCGCGGACGTTGCCGGGAAAGGCGTAGCCGGCGAGGTGCTCCAGTGCCGTGGCGGACCAGCTGCAGGGGGCACGCTGGAGGAAGGCGCAGGCCTTGTCGGCGAAGTGGCGGGCCAGTACGAGGATGTCTTCACCGCGCTGGCGCAGCGGCGGCAGTTCGATGGGGAACTGCGCCACACGGTAGTAGAGGTCTTCGCGAAACTCCCCGGCGCTGACCATGGCTTCCAGGTTGCGGTGGGTGGCGGCGACGATGCGCACATCGATGCGATGGCTGTCGTTGTTGCCCAGCGGGCGAATCTCGCCTTCCTGCAGCACGCGCAGCAGCTTGGCCTGCAGCGACAGCGGCATGTCGCCGATCTCGTCGAGGAACAGGGTGCCGCCATCGGCGGCGTCGAACAGCCCGCGGCGGTCGCGGTCGGCGCCGGTGAAGGCGCCCTTGCGGTGGCCGAACAGTTCGCTTTCCAGCAGGTGCTCGGGCAGCGCGGAACAGTTCTGCACCACGAAGCTGGCGGTGCGGCGCGCTCCGCAGTCATGGATCGCGCGGGCGACCAGTTCCTTGCCGGTGCCGGTCTCGCCGGTGAGCAGCACGGTGTAGGGGCTGTGCAGCACCTTGCCGATCAGTTGATAGGTACGACGCATGGCCGGGCTCTCGCCGATCATCCCGTAGCCGCTGGCGCAGGGCGCCGGTGCTACCGGTTGGCTGTTGCCCTGGGGACGACGCAGGCGGCGTAACAGCTGGAGCTGGGCATGCACGAAGGTACCGAGCTGGCCGAGGGACCTGGCGAATCCGGCCAGGTCGCGTGGCGTGCGGCTGGCGCACAGCAGCAGCCCCTGGACCGCCAGCCGCTGGTCGAGCAGCGGCAGACAGAGCAGAGCGCGCCAGGGCTTGCCGCTGGCCGGCAGGAAGTCGGTGTCATGCAGGCTGTCGTTGAGTTCGGCGAGGCTGAGCACGCGGTTCTGGCACAGGCTGTACTGCAGCGGTTGCTCGTCCTTGTAGTCGGCCGACAGGGCTTCCATCTCGCGCGGCTGCAGCAGCCCGTCCAGGCATTCGGCATTCAGGCCCAGCACGCTGTGGCCGGCATCCAGCAGGTAGAGCTGGGCCAGCTCGCAGTCCGTCAGTTGGGTGGCGGCACGGACGAACTGGCCGAGCAGGCTGCCGGCATCGGCGGTGCGCGTCAGGTTGGCGTACTGCTCGAGCAAGGCCTCGGCGTAATTCAGGGGCTGGGGGATGCGCAGGAACATGTTGGCACCTCAGCTGAATTCGCACATTGGACGGGCGTCACCGTCGAGGGTGGCGTGCACGTGGTGCAGGGTTTCGCCGGCAGCCATGGCATCGAGCAGGCGGTCGGCGATCTGCGGCAGCAGATGGGCGTCCATCAGCTGGTCGATCAGGCGGGCGCCGCTTTCGCTCCGGGTGCTGCGTTCGGCCAGGTGGTCGACCAGGGCCTGGCAATGGCTGAAGGCGAGCTGGCGGCGCTGCATGCGCTCGCCCAGCCGGCCGAGCTTGAGCTGCACCAGCTCGCGTAGCACCTCGCCGCTGACCGGGTAGTAGGGCACCACGCGCATGCGGGCCAGCAGGGCCGGCTTGAAGTGCCGGCTCAGGGCTGGGCGGATGGCTTCTTCCAGCTCCTGCGCCTCGGGGCGCCGGTCGTCGGTGCAGAGGGCGACGATGCGCTCGCTGGCGAGGTTGGAGGTCATCAGGATCAGCGTGTTGCGGAAGTCGATCTCGCGGCCCTCGCCGTCGTTGGCGATGCCCTTGTCGAAGATCTGGTAGAAGAGGTTGAGTACGTCCGGGTCGGCCTTCTCCACCTCGTCGAGCAACACCACGGAGTAGGGCTTCTGCCGCACCGCCTCGGTGAGCATGCCGCCCTCGCCGTAGCCGACGTAGCCCGGCGGGGCTCCGATCAGGCGGGAGACGGTGTGCTTTTCCTGGAACTCGGACATGTTGATGGTGGTGAGGAAGCGCTCGCCGCCGTACAGCAGGTCGGCCAGGGCCAGGGCTGTCTCGGTCTTGCCGACGCCGCTGGGGCCGACCAGCAGGAACACGCCCACCGGTGCATCGGGCTTGTTCAGGCCGGCGGCGGTGGCGCGCATGGCGCGATCCAGGGCCTGCACCGCCGGCTCCTGGCCGCGGACGCGCTGGCGCAGATCGGAGGCGAAGCTGGCGACCTTGGCATTGTGCTCGCGGGCCAGTTGCGACAGCGGTACGCCGGTCCAGTGGCTGATCACCTCGGCGACGAGGCGCGGGCACACTTCGAAGCTGACCAGGCGCTCCTGCTCCTGAGCCTGGCGCAGGTCGCCGTGTACCTCGTGCAGGCGTTGCTCCAGTGTCGCCGCCTCTTCCTGGCGGGTTTCGTCACAGCGCGCAGCGGCCAGTTGCTGGCGCAGGTCGAGCAATTCGCTGGCCAGATCTCGCTGTTGCTGCCAGCGCTGCTGCAGTTCGATTTCCTGTTCACGGGCCTCTTCGAGACGAGCCTCGAGGACGGCGAGGGCGGCCCGATCGATGTTCAGGCCGGCTTCCTGATCGCGTCGCAGGGCCTGGCGTTGGCGCTCGCCTTCGGCCAGTTCGCCACGCAGCTTTTCCAGGCTTTCCGGAGCGGCGGCGAGGCTGATGCGCACGCGGGCGCAGGCGGTGTCGAGGACGTCGACGGCCTTGTCCGGCAGTTGCCGTCCGGCGAGGTAGCGGGCGGACAGCTCGGCGGCGGCGACCACCGCATCGTCGCGCAGATAGATGCCATGGCTGGCTTCGTAGACCTTGGCCAGCCCGCGCAGGATGGTCACCGCTTCGCCGACCGTGGGTTCGTGCAGCTGCACCGGCTGGAAGCGCCGGGCCAGCGCGGGGTCCTTCTCGAAGTACTTCTTGTACTCGGTCCAGGTGGTGGCGGCGACGGTGCACAGCTCGCCACGGGCCAGCGCCGGCTTGAGCAGGTTGGCAGCGTCGGAGCCGCCGGCCTGGGCGCCGGCGCCGATCAGGGTGTGGGCCTCGTCGATGAACAGGATGATGGGTTTGGCCGACGCTTTCACTTCGTCGATCACGCCCTTGAGGCGCCGCTCGAATTCGCCCTTCACGCTGGCGCCGGCCTGCAGCAGGCCCAGGTCCAGCGACAGCAGCTCGACACCCTGCAGGGCATGCGGCACTTCTCCGGTGGCGATGCGCGCGGCAAGCCCTTCGACCACGGCGGTCTTGCCCACCCCGGCCTCGCCGACCACGATCGGATTGTTCTTCCGCCGGCGGGCGAGGATGTCGATCATCTGGCGGATCGCGCTGTCGCGGCAGAGCACCGGATCGAGCCTGCCCTCGCGGGCCTGCTGGGTGAGGTTGTGGGTGAAGCGTTCGAGCATCGACTCGCCCTTGGTGGCGGGTGCGGTGCTGTCGGAGGTCTGCTGCGACAGGGCGAAGTCACGCAGGCGGTCGGCGTTCAGGCGCGCCAGCAGCGGCTGGTAGTGGCTGCCGGCATAGCGCATTGGGTTGCGCAGCAGGGCGAGGATCAGCGCGGCCTGGTCGATCTGGCTCTGGCTCAGCTCCAGGTTGGCCACCAGCAGGGCGTCCTGCAGCCACTGCATCAGCTCGGCAGCGAACACCGGGTTGCGCGAGGCGCTGCTTTCGCTGCGCGGCTGCAGCGAGGCGGCCAGTTCGCCGGCGTCCACTCCGGCATCCTGCAGGGCGCGGGGCAGCAGCCCCTGGGGACGCTCCAGCAGGGCGATCAGCAGGTCTTCCACGAGGATCTTGCTGCCGGCGCGGGCGACGCAGCGCTCGGCTGCGCCCTCCAGGTCACGGCGGGTTTCGGCGTCCAGCGCCTGGATGAGTCGTTGCAGGTCGAGGTTGATCATGGTTCATCGTTCCTTAATGAATGCGGCTGCCGAGGGTGACGATGCCGTCGGCGTGCTCGCGTCCCAGCCAACTCGTCCAGCCCAGTCGGCAGAGGTTCTCGGCGCCGATGCGCAGCTCGCGGATGGCGTCGTGGCGCAGTTCCAGGCGCAGGTCGTAGTCCAGCGGATCGCGCAGGGTGAAGCGCACCAGGGCACAGAGCGGCTGATAGCCGGTGCCGATGGGCAAGAATTCGTGGAAACGCTCCCAGTCCAGCTCGCGGATGTGCACGCGGAACTTGCCGCTGCTGTCGCGCACCTGTTCGCCCAGCACCAGGTCCTCGCCCAGGAGGCTGTTGGCCAGGCCCAGCCGGTTGCACTGTTCATCGTGGATTTCCACCCGGCGTTCCAGGCACTGCTCGATGAACAGGTCGGCATGCTTGAAGTAGTAGCGCAGTACCGCTTCGATCAGCGCCGCCGAGTGGGCGCGCAGGCTGAGCAGGCCCAGGTAGGGCAGCAGGCGCTTCCAGTTCAGCTCCTCGGCCTGGCGCAGCTCGGCGCCACCCAAGCCGATCAGGGCGAACAGCCGGTGTGACAGGGCATCGGCGGCGCCACTCCTGAAACGCGCGTGGTAGCGATACTTCTGCCAGATCGGCAGGAGCAGGCGCTGCAGCCGGTGGTGGAAGAGATCGAGGAAGTCCCGCGTCGGATTGCCGTCTTCGCTGTCGCCCAGGGCCTGCTCGCCATAGAAGGCCGGCAGCGGCGAGCCGGCGCCGAACAGGCCGATCAGGTTGATGCGCAGGCGTGCGCGCAGTACGCCGTTCTCCTCGAAGAACTGCACGCTCTGGATGTCGCTGCCGGGGAAACCGAGGCTCGGGTTGGCCTGGAATTCGAGACGGTCGTAGAGCGCCTCTTCGTCCTCCGTGGCGCCAGACTCGCTCAGTCGCTCGATGACCAGCTGCACCGCCTGGAACAGCGAGTACTCGCGGATGTCCCGGCGTAGCCGGCTCAGAGCAGGGGCTGCTGCCCCATGCGCGGCGTCCATTGGTACACCTCTCCCTGTGTGCTTTTGACCCTGAGCTCGTGGTACGAGTTGAGGCTGGCGTAGAGCGCGAAGAACTCGTTGAGGACCGAGGCGAAGACGAACAGGTCGCCATCACAGATGTAGCCCTCGGGGTCGGCCGTCAGCTCGGTGCGCAGGCCGCGTACCGGCAGCCCGCGGTGCAGGCGGTCGACGTGCTGGTGATTGATCGACTTGAGGCCGCCGAGCAGGCGCTTGCTGGCCTTCTCTGCGTGCTGGTCGTAGTAGCGCGGCAGGTCGTAGGTCTCGAGGATCACCTTGAGCGCCTCGACGTTGGCCAGCGACAGGTAGTTCAGCGACATGTTGCTGATCAGCTTCCAGAGGAAGTCGCGATTCAGCGGCGGCGCGTAGCTGGGCGTGACCGGCGTGATGTTGCGGAAGCGCAGCGAGTCCGGCGTCTCGTCGCTGGGCAGGCAGATATCGCCCAGCTTCAGGCGCCGCGGCAGGTTCTGGTTGGTGCAGGTGAGCTCGATGGACAGCGTCTCGTGGGACTCGTGGTCACCGGGGCCGAAACTCAGGTAGGTGTCCAGGCCTTCGTGCAGCAGCGAGCTGCGCTGGCGAACGCTGTAGTGCGGGCGTGCGGTGGGTACGTCGAAGCTGGCGTCGTGCTCGAAGGATTCGAACAGCACGTAGTCCTGGTGGCCGACGCCACCTGGGCTCCAGCCGGTGACGTTCTCCACGGCGAACACGCCGCAGTGCTGGGCATCGAACCTGGCCGGCAGCAGCAGGTATTCGTCCTGCTTGCCGTCCAGACGGATCGGCAGCGCGTCGTGCCTGAACAGGTTGACGATCGGGGTGCAGTGCAGTTTGAGGTTGTCCAGGGTCGGACGCAGGCGCTGGATGCCGCTGCGGTGGATGTCGAAGCGGATCTCCAGGGCGCGGGCTCCCTTGAGCTGCGCTTCGGACAGCTCGTTCAGCCGATCCAGGCCGAGCAGGTCGACGAACAGGAACTTGTCCTGGAAGGCGAAATATTCCTGCAGGAAGCGATAGCCGCGGAAGGTGTTGAGCGGGTAGGGAATCATCGCCTCGTCTTCGGCGAAGCCCACCGGCTGCACGCGATCACCCGGAAGGCGGACGGTCAGCGGGCGCTCGTAGATGTCGAGCAGCGGCTGCTGGCGCTCGTTGAGCGGCACCAGCTCGATGTTGTCGAGGTTGTTCAGCAGGCACAGGTAGAGCATCTGGCTGATATAGCGCTCGCCGGCCAGGTGCAGGCGCATGCGCTTGAGATTCAGCTCGCCGAGGTGGCCCGGGCAGCTCATCTCCAGGCGCAGGCTGAGGATCGCCCCTTCGCCCTTGACCGAGTAGTTCACACCGGCGGTCTGCAGTGCGGTGACTTCGGTGGGGAAGCAGGTGCGGAAACGGCAGCTCACCTCGTCGATCGGCTTGCTTTCCACCGGCGTGTTGCGCTCAACCAGCAGTGCCGGCGCGGCGTTGGGCAGCGGATCGAACTGCAGGATGCTGAAGGCCGGCAGTGGCCGCATGTAGTTCGGCCACAGCAGGTGCATCAGCGAGTGGGTCAGCTCCGGCAGCTCGTCGTCGAGCTTCTGCCGCAGGCGCCCGGTGAGAAAGGCAAAGCCTTCGAGCAGGCGCTCGACATCCGGGTCGCGGCCGGCCTGGGCAAGGAACGGCGCCAGCGCCGGGCTGCGCTCGGAGAAGCGGCGTCCCAGTTGGCGCAGGGCGGTGAGCTCGCTCTGGTAGTAGTGGTTGAATGACATCTGTTGTTCATCCTTGCTGGTGCGCGGAAATGCCCATGCGGGTGGTTTGCGCACCTGGCTTCCCGCCCGTTCTGGAGACTTCGTCAGCCGGCCAGGCTCATTGATTCAGCGAATCCTGCGAGCCGGGTAACGTGCGTGGCTCGGGTCGCACTGCCCATCATGGACAGGCCATGGCGTCGCTCAGCGTCCAGAGTCGAATGGCATTGCCAAGGGGCGTTTCTTTGGATTTTTGCAATGCTCCAAGGAGGTCGACCTTGCCAATATGGAGGGTCCTTCCGTTCGCTTTGAGGTCCAGGGAGTAGCTGCGCGGGATGCTGTTGTGCAGGTTCGTGCCGAACGAAACGATGGACAGCACCTGAATGCTTTCGCCGGGTGCGACCACCGTGCTCAACGTTGAGCTTTCTCCGGAGTTGGAGAAATCACGCGCCGTTATTTCGATGGGGTGGCCACAGGTGTTATGCCAGTTCGCCACGAATCCGGTCTGGGGCTGCGCGGTGCATCCTGTCATGACGGAAAGCAATACAAGAGAGAGGAACTTAGTCATCGAATTGCACCCTGCTCAGCCAGATAAGGCCTTTGACGTCCTGTTCCGAAGCGATGGACCTAGCCCAGTAATCGGCCATGGTCCGGGGATCGTCCGAGTGGTAATGCATCAAGTCGATTTCTCCGCCGGCTGGAAGCGGATGGTTCCCTACTGGAGACTGCGTCAGCACCGTAGAGGTACTCTTGTGGCTCCAGGAGTAGTTGGGAATCAAACCCCTGTCCCCGTACTCGTTCAGCACCAAGTGGCCAAACTCGTGAGCTGCGGTATGGGCGAAGTCTTCGTCGATAGCGCTGGAGGGCCATCCCAGGGCGGTCCTATAACCTGAGTTGCGGTATATCTTCTTGAACATCGCGAAACTGGTAGAGCGTCCAAAGTCAACATCGAGCAGTTCGATCAGCGGGAAATCCTTGGCGCTGGGCTTGGCGTTCGCATCGGCGACGACAGTTACCTTGAAGGTGCCACGCGAAGTGTTTACCGGCTGGTCGATGCCATTGCCGCGGCGGCCCTCGCGCGACCAGTAACGCTCTATGCCCTCTTTGGCCATGGCTTTGCGCTGCTCGAAGGTCTTCGCCGTCAGACTCGGGTTTTTCCCCTTGATACCGCCGTCGGAGAAGCTCGGGCGGACGGTAACTTCCACCTTCGAGGTGTTGCGGTCGATGCGCGAGTCGACCCAGTCGGCCTCCGCGGCGTTGTTGCTCAGCGTCAGTTCGAAAACCTGTTCTTCGTCGCCTTTGTTGGCGGTCAGGCGCACCTTCAGGGCCGGACTCTTGAGCACTCGCGTATCGAGCACGCCAGCGGTGTCGTAGCCATCCCATCGCCAGGGATGCTCGCCTTCGGGAAGCAGGGCGGCGGTGGAGGGTTCGGTGTAAAGCACTCGGGCGCCATCGAGAACTTCGAGCGTCAGGGAGTTGGCGACCTGCGCGCGATTGACGATGACAAAGTCGATCGCTTCCTGGTTCTTCGTGGTACCGGATTCGAGCTCGTCGAAGTCGAGGATTGCCAGCGGCGTGAGCACATGATTGCCGCCGCGTTTGAGCTTGATCGAATAATCCAGAGCTTCTTCCTTGCGTGACGAGGCAGCCGCGCTGGGCACTATCGCATCGACTACCGCGGCGGCCGCGGCGATGGTGAGCGGAGCGATGCCGCTGAATGCCGCTGGAGAATGCGACGTCCCGATCACCACTGTCCCCGACCCACTCACCACCACATTCCCATGGCTGCCGACGGTTCCGACCGTGGCTGCCGGCATACCGTTGATCAGCACATTGGGAATCACATTGCCGGCCATGGCGCCACCACAGGCGGATGGGTCGCCCTGGCGTGCGGCGGGCAGGCCGTCGAACAGCACATCGGGCGAGCCGGCGGCTATCGGGTTGATGCCATGACCCGGCACCGGGCAGGCGGTCGGGTCGGTGACGCGGGCGGCGGGTTTTCCGGACATGGGTGTGCTCCTTACTGGACCTTGACCTGTCCGCTGCCGTCCAGGCTGGCGGAGAAGCTGACCTGGCGGCGGAGGCCTTCGACCTCCAGCGTGCCTTCGATGGCGAAGGCCAGGTTCAGCGGGTCGTGGTCGCGCGGCAGGGATATGACGCGCACCCCCGACAGGCGTGGTTCGTAGGCCTCGATGAATCGCTCGATGGCCGTGCGCGCCTGGTTCAGCGAGTCGTGCAGACTCAGGCGCATGTCGTTCAGGTCGGGCAACCCGTAGTCGGGCAGCGTCTGCACGCTGCCCGCCCGGGTACTGAGCATCTTGGCCAGATGGGCAGCCACCGAGGCCATGACGGCCACCTCCGGGCTCCAGCCGGAGCGGTCGGCGGCTTCACCACCCAGGCGCTCGAAAAGGCTGCCGTATCCTTTCATCGCTCAGTTCCTGCTCATTCCTTGTCGAGCTTGCCGACCAGCGACAGCGTGAAGTCCGCCCCCATGTACTTGAAGTGCGGGCGTACGCTCAGGCTGACGCGGTACCAGCCCGGTTCGCCCTCGACGTCGCTGACGATCACCTGCGCGGCGCGCAGCGGACGGCGGCTGCGGACTTCGGCGCTGGGGTTCTCCTGGTCGGCCACGTACTGGCGAATCCACTTGTTGAGTTCCAGTTCGAGGTCGGTGCGCTCTTTCCACGCGCCGATCTGCTCGCGCTGCAGGACCTTCAGGTAGTGGGCCAGGCGGTTGACGATGAACAGGTAGGGCAACTGGGTGCCGAGCTTGTAATTCAGCTCCGCGGTCTTGCCTTCCTCGCTGATGCCGAAGAACTTCGGCTTCTGCACCGAGTTGGCGGAGAAGAACGCGGCGTTGTCGCTGCCCTTGCGCATGGTCAGGGAGATGAAGCCTTCCTCGGCCAGTTCGTACTCGCGGCGGTCGGAGACCAGTACCTCGGTGGGGATCTTGGTCTCGATCTCGCCCATGCTCTCGAAGTGGTGCAGCGGCAGGTCTTCCACCGCGCCGCCGCTCTGCGGGCCGATGATGTTCGGGCACCAGCGGAACCTGGCGAAGGAATCGGTCAGCTTGCTGGCGAAGGTGAACGCGGTGTTGCCCCACAGGTAGTGCTCGTGGTCGTTGGCGACGTTCTCCTTGTAGACGAAGGTCTTCACCGGGTTGTCTTCCGGGTCGTACGGGTTGCGCAGGAGGAAGCGCGGTACGGTCAGGCCGACGTAGCGGGAGTCTTCCTGCTCGCGGAAGCTCTGCCATTTGGCGAATTGCGGGCCTTCGAAGTGGTCCTTCAGGTCCTTGAGGTCCGGCAGGCCGGTGAAGCTTTCCAGGCCGAAGAATTTCGGGCCGGCGGCGGAGATGAATGGCGCGTGGGACATGCTGGAGACGCTGGCCACGTACTGCATGGTCTTCACGTCCGGCGCGCTGGGTGAAAGGTAGTAGTTGGCGATGATCGCCCCCACCGGCTGGCCACCGAACTGGCCGTACTCGGAGGTGTAGATGTGCTTGTAGAGGCCGGACTGGATCACTTCCGGGGAGTCCTCGAAGTCGTCCAGCAGGTCCTGCTTGGAGACGTTGAGAAGCTCGACCTTGATGTTCTCGCGGAAGTTGGTGCGGTCGATCAGCAACTTCAGGCCGCGCCAGGACGATTCCAGGGCCTGGAACTCGGCATGGTGGAGAATTTCGTCCATCTGCCGGCTGAGCTTGGCGTCGATCTCCGCGATCATGCGGTCGACCAGTGCCTTCTTGACCTGCTCGCCCTGATTCTGCGGCTTCAGCAGCTCCTCGATGAAGGCGGAGACGCCACGTTTGGCGATGCCATAGGCTTCGTCATCCGGAGCCAGGCTGGTCTCGGCGATGATGCGGTCGAGAATGCCGTACTCGACGCCGGCCCCCGTGGTTTCCTGTACTGTGCTCGTGCTCATGTGTTGGTTTCCTTTCGGTTTCCGGCTCAGGCGTCCTGCTTGGCGGCAAGGCCCAGCTCACCCAGTACGCGCTCGCGCGAATCGTCATCGGCAAGCACGCTTTCGATGGCCTTGCGGAAGGCCGGTGCGTTGCCCAGCGGGCCCTTGAGGGCGACCAGGGCGTCACGCAGTTCCATCAGCTTCTTCAGCTCCGGTACCTGATCCACCAGGCTCGCCGGGTTGAAGTCCTTCATCGAGTTGACCTTCAGGGAAACGCCCAGCTTTTCGCCTTCGGCGGCGTCCTGCAGGCGGTTCGGGACGTTGAGGGTCAGGCTCAGTTCCTGCTTGGCCAGCACTTCGTCGAAGTTGTTCTTGTCGATGCCGATCGGCTTGCGATCCTCGACCTTGCGGTCATCCGCGCGCTGGGTGAAATCCCCCAGAACCAGCAGCTTCAGGGGCAGCTCGATCTCTTCCTGAGCATTGCCGGTAGCGGGCTTGAAGGTGATGTTGATGCGTTCCTTGGGGGCTACCGAGCCTTCTTTGGCCATGGCCATTTCTCCTTTGCATTTGCGGCCCTAAGGCCTAGTCGAGCACCACTTCGAGATCGAGGTGGCACAGCCTGCGATAGACCTCGTCCTTGCGTTCGCGCACGCTGTGGTTCTGCGGCAGCAGTTCGCAGCACATGTGCAGCAGATGCAGTACCTGAAGAGCGAGGTCGGGTTCCCAGAGGTGCAGCGCGGACTCCTGCAACTGTTCGTCGAGGGCTTCCAGCTGGGTCCGGGCCAGTTCGTACTTCTTCGCCTGCAGGCACAGGCGCGCCATGCCCAGCTGCCAGAAGAAGCGCTCGCGGCCACCCTGGGCGCTCTGCAGCCCCTGCTTGAGCAGTTGCACGGCGCTCTTCAGTCCCTCCTGGCGCAGCACTGACGTGGCTTCCTCCAGGACCGGTTCCCAGGCGTACGATTCACTGGTCGTCGTGATTTCCCTGGGGGCCGAGGGCGCCTGGAGGTGCGGCAGCACGTGGGAGCTGATCCAGCCGCGGGTGGTTGGATCGGCGAAGGGAGTGCCGTCGAAGAACTTCAGATCGATGACTCCGGGCAGGCGCTGGAGGAACTGCGCGAACTGGATTTCCACCTCGCGCATCGCCGCGTCCGCATTCAGGGCTTGCAGGCATTCCCAGGCCAGGCGCTGGCCATCGAACCAGAACGGCGCGCGTGCAAGGCTCGCCTCCAGGTCGACCAGCAGGTCGGCGAACTGTCCCTGTTCTAAGCGTTCGGTGTAGGCGCGCAGCTTGTCGGCGGGAAGGTTGCGCAGGGCGGTGGTCTGTTCGGCGTTGCGCTCGGGCAGGCTGTCGATGGGCAGCCACAGGAGGGTGCGGTTCAGGCGCAGGGCGCGAAGGTCGGTGGCCTTCTGGCGCAGCCACCAGTTGCACAGGGGGCGGGCGCTGTCCTGCTGGGCGCGGAGCGCCTTGTGGGCGTCCTTTTCGCTTTCGATGATGCTGACCGGCGCAAGGAGGTTGGTCGCTGCCTGCTTGACCTGGGCCATCACCGCGCCCACGGAGCCGGGTTCGGGCTGGCCCTGGGAGGCGCGCTGGATCATCTCCTCCAGACGCCGGCAGAGCGGTAGCAACAGCGGGGCGGCGGCCCCCAGGTGCGCATTCAGGCAGTCATCCAGACCCCTCAGGCTCTCCGCGAGCTGTCGGAATAGCGGGAGTTGATCCTTGAGCGCCAGGTTCTCGGCGAACAATGGCTCGAGGCGCGGAACCAGCCAGCCGATGGCGGCGGCGCGTGTCCGGTCCTTGCGCGGATGCAGATCGTCCCAGCGTTCCCGGCAGAACTGCAGGAGCATCGCCATGCCGGCCTGCAGGCCGGCGAAGGATTCCTGCTGTTGCAGCGCCCAGGCCATCCACGCAGCCACGCGCAGATCCTTGGACTGGGTTCGAAGAATGGCCTCGCTGACTTCGAGGACTTTCTGCCAGTCCACCAGGCCATTGCCATGCAGGGACGACGCCTTGGCCAGCTCCGTTTCCAGGCTCTCGTATTCGGGCGAGTAGCGCACATCCTCGCCTGGGTAATCCCCGGAAGAGATGGGGTTGGCAGCCAGTTCGAGATAGTGCGATGCAAGTTTTCTGGAATGACTCATCCCTGCGATCGTCCCTGATGCGGCAAAACTCTGAATATGAGAAGTGTCTTGATAACGGTGGGGGAAAAGAGCTGGTTGCGAACTTTCGTATCGTCAGTCAAACGCTTGGAACAGGGCGCATGGTGCAGTTTTTTGCACAGGTTGGTGTGTAGGAAATTTATATTTGATCTGTAGTCCAGGCGCGTTTCTTTCTAATGATTTTGCGGTCAAGGTTCTATTGCGAATAAGGTGTTTTTGGCATTCATTGAAATATCTGCGTAACGGCCGTCTCAGGCTTTCGTGTCAGGAGAGGCCCAGGATTAGGGGTTTTGGCGAGCCTTGTCGCGAATGGAGTTGCGCCTGCTGCTGATCGGGTCGGAAATTTTGGTGTGCAACTTTCTGCCATTTTCTGAGAGCGCAAAAGCGTTTTTATTCAGGCGGAATGTGATCCTCCGCATGCGTGGCAAGAAGTTGCGCATTTGCTGGCAAGTTGTTGCTGGAATTTATGTGTTCTGTCGCTGGGAATGGCGCTGCGGGTTATCTAGCGGAACTCCGGAGTACTAGTGTTCCGGCGCTTCCAAACTATCTGGCATGTAACTTGTTAGAGGGGTGGGCCCACGGTGTCATATGCCCCGTGGCCCTTCACCTCATCACGGCAAGGAGAGCTCTCATGCCAACACCCGCGTATCTGTCCCTCGAAGGCACCAAGCAAGGCCTGATCACCGCCGGTACCTTCACCGAGGATTCGGTCGGCAACATCTTCCAGGAAGGTCACGAGGACCAGGTCCTGGTCCAGGCGTTCAACCACCAGGTCATCATCCCGCGCGACCCGCAGTCCGGCCAGCCGACCGGCCAGCGCGTGCACAAGCCGCTGATGATCACCAAGGTCTTCGACAAGTCCTCGCCGCTGATCTTCAACGCCCTGACCTCCGGCGAGCGTCTGAACAAGTGCCGTCTGGAGTGGTATCGCACCTCTTCCACCGGTACCCAGGAGCACTACTTCACCATCGAACTGGAAGATGCGGTGATCGTCGACGTGCAGTCGCGCATGCCGAACTGCCAGGACCCGAACATGGCGCACTTCACTCACCTGGAAGACGTCTACTTCACCTATCGCAAGATCGTCTGGACCCATGAAGTCTCCGGTACTTCCGGCTCCGACGACTGGCGTACTCCGATATCCGCCTGATCGGCAGTGATCGACCCCAGGTGCGTCGGCCGGGTCTTCTGGCCGATGCACCTTTACCGGCTCGAGTTTCCCGCACGCAGCGTTGCGCTGGAGTTGAGACGTAGGTCACGGGAACAAAAGAAACGAGCTCCTGACCAGTTCTATCTGGACCTGCGCATTTACTTCGGCGGTTTGATCCAGGTTTGGACCGGTTTTGGAGATGGGAAATGCCGACATGTCAGCACCTTGCAAGGGCAAGTACACAGGATGCAATCAAGATCAGGGGCTCGGTAGATGCTGAAGAAGCATTGTCGAGATTCCCCCTGCCGTTGCTCTCCGGGGCTTCCGCTCTTGCTGGCTACGCGGAAATCGCCATCAAGGGCAGCAATCCGTTCAACCCCGCACCTGGCCTGAACTTTCAGGTTTCCCAACCTCCCGGCAGAGGCAAAAGTTCGTCCGGGCAGGGGCTGCTTCATGATCCTGCGAAACGCTCCGGCCAGGTCATTCCGCGATCGGCGTTGCAAGCCTGGCGACATCCATCCGCTCCGATCCAGGGCGGGCATGGCTCATGACTCCGACTTTCCGCTCCGCCGCCCTGCTGATGCCCGTTCTTGGGCTCGCGGGACATGCGCTGGCCGACAACGCCCGCGACTGGCAGAACCTGCCGAAGGACCTGAACATGGTTTTCGGCTACTACGACAGGATCGAGAGCAACACTCCCATCGACACAACGCTGCCGGTCGATGGCTTGTCGCTCGATGCCGATCTTTACATCGTCCGTTACGCGCGCACCCTGGATGTCGCCGGACGCACCTCGGGCATCCAGATACTCCAGCCCTACGCGGACGTCGAAGCCTCTCTCGACAATGCGCGACACCTGACCGGCACCAGGCGCAACAGCGGCATGGGCGACACTACGCTCGTCCTCGCGCACAACCTGTTCGGCGGTCCGGCCTTGAGCCGCGAGGAGTTCACGCAGTGGAGGCCGGAAACCTTCCTCACCGGAGGGTTGTGGATAACCGCGCCCACCGGCGATTACGACGAGGACCGCGTGGTGAACATCGGCGCCAATCGCTGGGTAATCAAGCCGGAACTCGCCTTTGGCCACCCCATCGGGCCGACCTGGCTGGAACTGAATACCTACGTCTCGCTATTCGGCGACAACCACGACTACATGGGCGACAGCAGGCTGGAGCAGCGCCCGCTCTATGCGCTGGAAGGCCACTACAGCTACACCTTCAACCAGGCGCTATGGGCATCGTTGGACGCCACCTGGAACAAGGGCGGCGAGACCAGGGTAGATGGTGTCGACCAGGACGATGAGCAGGAGAACAGCGTACTCGGCGCGAGTCTGGGTTTCATGCTCAGCCCGCAGTTCGGCGGCTTGCTGGCTTACTCTGACACCATCTCCAGACAGACGGGTTCGCCTGATGTGAATACCTGGACCTTGCGCCTGCAGTACATCTGGTAAGCGGTGACGGGGGCCAGCCGCCGCCGCAGGTTCGGCGCTCCTGCGAGCGCACGTTGCGCGGCCAGTGTGCCTGGTCAAGGTATCCGCCCGGCAAGGCCGGCTACGCTCAGCAGGATTAGCGAGATTCCGTCAGCGCAGGCAGGCCACCTTCCCGCGATGGCCCGCCTCCGGCGTCGAGGACTGGCCCATGCTGCTCATTCGATCCTTCCCGGCTCTGTTTTTCGGCTCCACCCTTCTCCTCGCCCAGGCGGCCTCCGCGGACACCTTCAGCGACTGCCTGGCGCGGCTGCAGCCGCAGGCTCGCGCCAAGGGTGTGGACTCCATCGCCTACCAGCGCTACACGCAGAACCTGCAGGCCGACCTCAGCGTGCTGGACCTGCTCGACGCGCAGCCGGAGTTCATCACGCCGATCTGGGACTACCTCGCCGGGCTGGTGGACGAGCAGCGGGTGGCCGATGGCAAGGCCATGCTGGCGCAGCACCACGACCTGCTGGAACGCATCGCCCAGCGCTACCATGTGGACAAGTACACGGTGGTCGCCGTCTGGGGCGTGGAGAGCGATTTCGGCCGCATCACCGGCAAGCGTCCGCTGCTCACCTCGCTGTCCACCCTGTCCTGCCATGGGCGGCGCCAGGCATTCTTCCGCGGCGAATTCTTCGCCACCCTCAAGCTGCTGCAGCAGGGTGATCTGCGTTCCCCCGAGGTCACCGGCTCCTGGGCCGGCGCCTTCGGCCAGACGCAGTTCATGCCGAGCACCTATGCGCGCATCGCCGTGGATTTCGACGGCGACGGCCACCGCGACCTGGTCGGCAGCATGGCGGACGCCCTGGCCTCCACCGCCAATTACCTGCGCAAGGCCGGCTGGGTATCAGGCGCGGGCTGGGGCTATGAGGTGAAGCTGCCGGCGCAGTTCCCCTCCAGTCTGGCCGGACGCGGCAAGCGCAAGCCGGTCTCGGCCTGGCAGGCGCAGGGGGTGAAGCGCATCGACGGCGGCCCGCTGCCGGCGCCCTCGACCCCGGCGGCGATCCTCCTGCCTGCCGGCAAGGAAGGACCTGCGTTCCTCGTGCTGCGCAACTACAACGCCATCTATTCCTACAACGCCGCCGAGAGCTATGCGCTTGCCATCGCCCTGCTGTCCGACCGCCTGCGTGGCGGCAGCGGCCTGCGCACGCCGTGGCCGACCGACGACCCCGGCCTCGGCCGCGCCGAACGCAAGGAACTGCAGAGACTGTTGCTGGAGCGTGGTCACGCCATCGGCGAGCCCGACGGCATGATCGGCGACAAGACCCGCCGGGCCATCCAGGCCGAGCAGCAGCGCCTCGGCCAGCAGCCGGCTGATGGGCGCGCCGGGCAGAAGATTCTCAGGGCGCTGCGGGGCCGCTAGTGCATGCAGCAGTGCTTGTACTTCTTGCCACTGCCGCAGGGGCAAGGATCGTTGCGGCCGATCTTGGGAGGCAACACGGTGGGCTGTGGTATCGCCGGACGTCGCTCCCGCCAATAGGCGTGCAGCGCCAGGACGGCGGGCATGATCTGCGCCACCGATGCCTGGTACTCCTCCTGCGTCATCTCATCCACCCGCTCGTAGTTCTCCTCCAATCCATGCAGGGCAATGGGTTCCAGATGATGCTGCAGTTCCTGCGGCCAGGCGGACCAGTCGTGCAACTGCACGCCGCGCATGAAGCCGAAGCACCATCCCTCGACGTTCCCCAGATATCGTTCGTAATCGGAGTTGATATCGAATACGCCGGAGACGATCTCTGGATGCTCCGTCAGCAGCCAGTCGAGATCGGTCATATGGCTAAGCAGCAGATCGAGGAAGCGCTGTAGTTCCGCCTCCGACTTCCATTCCGGCTCGTATTCCACACCACCCCAGATCGTCGAATACCAACCGGTCGACTCGTGCTTGGGGCCTGAAATGATGGCGATGGCAAAGCCTTCGAGCTCGGAAAGATTCTCCAACGATTCGGAGCTGTGGTGCTTGTCCAGCAGCTTCGCGAGAAGGTCCAGCTCCTGTACGTTCAGTGAATCCATATTTTTCATACCTGGGCCCTCTTCCGTTCCAGCATGTCCAGACACAAGCCATGCCGCCTTTTCTCACATGTTACCGTTATGCCCCGCATGGCGGCTCGGTCGATTGCAATGGCAGCCTTCGATATCGCCTGCCAGCCTTGTACAACCGCTTCCTTCCGAGCCGCTCGATGATTGCCCTGTCCCGCCCGCTGCGCCTGACCCTCTCCGTGCTGGCCATCCTCGCCGGCATGCTGCTGTGCGCCGGCGTGGCGCTGCGCCAGGCCGAGCAGCGCGCTCTGGCTGCATCCAGCGCGCAGGCCGAGGAGCAGCTGAACCTCTACGCCGGTACCCTGCGCACGCTGATCGACCGCTACCGTTCCCTGCCGGCGGTACTCGCCCTCGATCCGGAACTGCGCCGGTCGTTGCGCGGCGCGGTGGGCGGCGAGCTGCAACTGCACCTCAACCGCAAGCTGGAGCGGATCAACGCCGCCGCCGGCTCGTCGACCCTGGAGCTGCTCGACCGCGATGGGCTGGCGGTGGCGGCGAGCAACTGGCGGACGCCGACCAGCTACGTCGGCCACAACTTCGGCTTCCGTCCGTACTTCCTGGAAACCCGCAGCCACGGCACCGGGCGCTTCTATGCGGTCGGGGTGGTCACCGGCACGCCCGGCTACTTCCTTTCCAGCGCGGTGCTGGACGAGGACGGCAGCTTCCTCGGCGCCATCGTGGTCCGCCTCGAACTGAACGACCTGGAGCGCGAGTGGAGCGCCGGGCCGGACGTGCTGCTGGTCAGCGACGCCAAGGACATCGCCTTTCTTGCCAACCGGCCGGGCTGGCGTTACCGCGAGTTGCGCGTGCTGACGCCCGAGGAGCGCGCCGAACTGACCTCCACCCGCCAGTACGACAAGCAGCCGCTGGCGCCGCTGGAGCATCGCAGTGTGGAGGCGCTCGGCGTGCATAGCCGGCTGGAGCGGGTCAACGGGCCGGAAGGCAACCGCGACTACCTCTGGCAGACGCTGCCGCTGTCCTCCGAGGGCTGGACCCTGCATCTGCTGCGCCAGCCGCAGGAGGCGCTGCAGGCCGGCCGTGGCGCCGCCATCGGTGCGGCGGGAGGCTGGCTGGCGCTGGTCTTCCTCGGCCTGTTCCTGCACCAGCGCTGGCGCCTCGCACGCCTGCGCCAGCGCAGCCGCGAGGAGCTGGAGCGGCTGGTCGAGGAACGCACCGCCGCCCTTCGCACCGCCCAGGAAGGGCTGGTGCAGGCGGCCAAGCTGGCGGCGCTGGGGCAGATGTCCGCCGCCCTGGCCCACGAGATCAACCAGCCGCTGACCGCCCAGCGCATGCAGCTGGCCAGCCTGCGCCTGCTGCTCGAACAGGGCCGCGAGGAGCAGGCCGCCGTGGTGTTGCAGCGCCTCGACGAACAGCTGGAACGCATGGCCGCGCTCACCGGCCACCTGAAGACCTTCGCCCGCAAGAGCCCCGGCGGCCTGCGCGAACGCCTCGACCTGGCGCTGGTGGTCGATCGCGCCCTGCAACTGCTGGAAGCGCGCCTGCGCAGCGAAGCGGTGGAACTGCAGCTGGACATGGCGCGCCCGGCCTGGGTGCTTGGCGACGCCATCCGCCTGGAGCAGGTGCTGGTCAACCTGCTGCGCAACGCCCTCGACGCCATGGCCGACAAGCCCGTGCGGCAGCTGCGGGTGAACATCTGTCCGCACGGTGGGCAATGGCTGCTGGAAGTGCTCGACAGCGGCGGCGGCATCGCCGCGGAACACCTCGCCAGCGTGTTCGACCCCTTCTTCACCACCAAGCCGGTGGGCGAGGGGCTGGGCCTCGGGCTGGCGGTATCCTATGGCATCGTCATGGAACTGGGCGGCAGCCTGGAAGCCGGCAACCGCGATGGCGGCGCCTGCTTCAGCCTGCGCCTGCCGGCCGACCTGGGTGAGGAGTGAAGATGAATTCGGTGATGGTCATCGACGACGAGGCGAGCATCCGCGAGGCGGTGCAGCAGTGGCTGGAGCTGTCCGGCTTCGAGGTGCAGCCGTTCGCCAGCGCCGAGGATGGCCTGAAGAAGCTCGGCCGCGATTTCCCCGGGGTGGTGCTGAGCGACGTGCGCATGCCCGGCATGGACGGCTTCGGCCTGCTGCAGCGGGCGCAGCAGCTGGACCGCGAGCTGCCGGTGATCCTCCTCACCGGCCACGGCGACGTGCCGATGGCGGTGGAGGCCATGCACCAGGGCGCCTACGACTTCCTGGAAAAACCCTTCAGCCCGCAGACCCTGCTGGAACGCCTGCGCCGCGCCATGGACAAGCGCCGGCTGGTGCTGGAGAACCGCCATCTGCGCGAGGAGGCCGACCTGCGCCAGCGCATCGATGCGCGCCTGCTCGGCTTCTCGCCGGCCATGCAGACCCTGCGCCGGCAGGTGCTGGAACTGGCGCCGACGCCGGTCAACGTGCTGATCCGCGGCGAGACCGGCAGCGGCAAGGAACTGGTGGCGCGCTGCCTGCACGACTTCGGTCCGCGCGCCGGCAAGCCCTTCGTCGCGCTCAACTGCGCGGCGATCCCCGAGCAGCTGTTCGAGAGCGAGCTGTTCGGCCACGAGAGCGGCGCCTTCACCGGCGCCCAGGGCAAGCGCATCGGCAAGCTCGAACATTCCGACGGCGGCAGCCTGTTCCTCGACGAGATCGAGAGCATGCCGCTGGCGCAGCAGGTCAAGCTGCTCCGCGTGTTGCAGGAGCAGCGGCTGGAGCGGCTTGGCTCGAACCAGAGCATCGATGTCGACCTGCGGGTGATCGCCGCGACCAAGCCCGACCTGCTGGAAGAGGCGCGCGCCGGGCGCTTCCGCGAGGACCTCGCCTATCGCCTGAACGTCGCCGAACTGCGCCTGCCGCCGCTGCGGGAGCGCCGCGAGGACATCCCGCTGCTGTTCGATCACTTCGCCCGCGGCGCCGCCGAACGCCTTGGCCGCGAATTCGTGCAGCCGGGTGCCAGCGAGCTGAGCCGTCTGCTCAGCCACAACTGGCCGGGCAACGTGCGCGAACTGGCCAACGCCGCCGAGCGGCATGTGCTGGGTATGGCGGGGGGAAGCAGCGCGATGGAAAGCGCCGGGCAGTCGCTGGCCGAGCAGGTGGAGGCGTTCGAGGCGCAATGCCTGCGCGGCGCCCTGGCGCGGCACAAGGGCGAGATCAAGGCGGTGATGAACGAGCTGCAGCTGCCCCGGCGCACGCTGAACGAGAAGATGCAGCGGCACGGGTTGGTGCGGGAGGATTTCCTGTAGGAGCGGGCCATGCCCGCGAAAAAGGAGCGGGCGTGGCCCGCTCCTACATGCAAGGTCGAGTTCGCCGATAGGCGGATTTTCGCTCATCTCCACTTTGCGCATCGGCAATTTTCCGCTCACCAATCGCCCCTGAATTCCGCGCAACCGCTCTATCCCGGCCACTTCACGACTGGCACAGCTCTTGCCATTGGCAATCCAAGGCCGCTTCGACGTGCCCTCCGACAACAATGACAAGAGGACTCGTGATGGATACTTCCACCACCCTTTCCGCTTCTGCCGTGGCTTCGGCCCAGCCGAAAACGACCGCGCAACAACTCCGCTCGATCTTCAGCGGTTCGGTAGGCAACCTGGTCGAGTGGTACGACTGGTACGTCTACGCCGCCTTCTCGCTGTACTTCGCCAAGGCCTTCTTCCCCCAGGGCGACCTCACTGCGCAATTGCTGAACAGCGCCGCGGTGTTCGCCATCGGCTTCCTCATGCGTCCGATCGGCGGCTGGCTGATGGGTGTGTACGCCGACCGCAAGGGGCGCAAGGCCGCGCTGCTGCTGTCGGTGCTGCTGATGTGCTTCGGCTCGCTGATCATCGCCGTCACCCCGGGCTACGCCAGCATCGGTGTCGCCGCGCCTGCATTGCTGGTGTTCGCGCGCCTGCTGCAAGGCCTGTCGGTGGGCGGTGAATACGGCACCTCGGCGACCTACCTGTCGGAAATGGCCGGCAAGGAGCGTCGTGGCTTCTTCGCCAGCTTCCAGTACGTGACCCTGATTTCCGGCCAGCTGCTGGCCCTCGGCGTGCTGATCCTGCTGCAGAACGTGCTGACCACCGAGCAGCTGGAAAGCTGGGGCTGGCGCATTCCGTTCCTGATCGGCGCGGCCTGCGCGATCACCGCCCTGTGGCTGCGTCGCGGCATGGAGGAAACCGAGTCCTTCACCAAGACCCAGAACCGCGAGAAGAAGGAAGGCGTGCTGCGCACCCTGATGCGCCACCCGAAGGCGGTGTTCACCGTGATCGGCCTGACCCTCGGCGGCAGCCTGGCGTTCTACACCTACACCACCTACATGCAGAAGTACCTGGTGAACACGGTGCAGATGAGCAAGGCCGACGCGACCATGATCTCGGCCGCCTCGCTGTTCCTGTTCATGCTGCTGCAGCCGATCATGGGCGCGCTGTCCGACCGCATCGGCCGCCGGCCGCTGCTGCTCGGCTTCGGCGTGATGGGCACCCTGTGCACCGTGCCGATCCTCGGCATGCTGCAGAGCGTCACCAGCATGTGGGGCGCCTTCGCGCTGATCATGTTCGCCCTGGTGATCGTCAGCGGCTACACCTCGGTGAACGCCATCGTGAAGGCCGAGCTGTTCCCGGCGGAAATCCGCGCCATCGGCGTCGGCCTGCCCTATGCGCTGACCCAGTCGGTGGCCGGCGGCACGGTGGAATACGTGGCGCTGTGGTTCAAGAGCGTGGGCAACGAGTCCGGCTTCTTCTGGTACATCACCGCCGGCATCGCCTGCTCGCTGCTGGTGTACATGTTCATGCCGGATACCCGCGATACGTCGCTGATCGATCGGGATTGAGTCCGGCGGGGCAGGGTGGAAATCGGCGAATCGATTTCCACCGACTCCCGGCCGAGATGGTGGACGTGAAGAGCCACGTCCACCCTACGGGCAGGCATACGCCATGCGCGCGAGATCGGCGGCGCCGACCTGTCGCGGGCATGGCCCGCTCCAGACAGTCGCTCCTGCAATGATGCCGGGTGTCGGCGCTCCTTCCCACCCATCGCTTCCCCTCCCGCGCCAACCCCATCCATTCGGCGGCCTGCAGGGAACGGCTTGCCACTGCGCTGCCGGAGAAGTAGCGCATCTCCTCCCATGTCCATCGCCTGCCCGGCCAGATTCCCTGCGAGGACCTCGCGCAGTCCGTGGACGCAGAGTTGATCGTGCCGGAAATCTACTTGGGGAGCGGGATGGACATCCCCCCGGTGCCTGCGCGTCCAGGGGTACGGACGGGGCACCGAGGCCTGGCGGCAGAGGGCCGCGTTGCGAGGGGGGGGAATGGAACGACCTTGCCTTGTGGGCAAGGTCGGGCTCCGGTCCTCCGAGGGGTACCTGACAAGTGACCCGAAGAATGCGAAGCGGCAACACGATAGGGGTTGGCCATCATCGGGTCAATTTTCCGGTCGATGAAGCGTTCGCTATTCGACCGCCGGGCGTCATCGTCGCGCAATGACGACGGCCCTGTCCTCGGCCGTGCGGGAAGTCCGGAATCCGCCTGCTAGGCTTGCATAGCGAACTATGCATTGCCGGCGGCGCTGTGGCCGTCCGGCGTATCGATAGATTTTCACCAGATCAGTCGATAGCGCCAGCTAATGAGCGGTCTGATCTATAGTGATCCAGCCACGTGACCAGGAGGTATGCATGAAAGCCAACCTGCCCTCTGAGTTGCTGTCCCTGCAGTTGCCGCTGCGCATCCGCGTCGGCGCGGCCCAGGCCTTCGACCTGGGGCCGGACCCGCAGGTAACTCTCGTCGTCCGCGATCCGACGCTGCTGAGCGAGATCACCCGCCCCAGCCTCGACGCGCTCGGCCGTGCCTATGTCGAAAAGCGCATGGACATCGAAGGGTCGATCGGCGACGTGATCGCCATGGGCGACGCCCTGACCGCCGCGCTCGCGCCCGACGCCGGCGGCGCCGACTACGCGCGCACCAGTCATGACAAGGCCACCGACGCCGAGGCCATCCGCTACCACTACGACCTCTCCAACGAGTTCTATCAGCTCTGGCTCGACCCGGAGATGGTCTACTCCTGCGCCTATTTCGAGACCGGCACGGAAGACCTCGCCAGCGCCCAACTGGCCAAGCTGCGCCACCTGTGCCGCAAGCTGCGGCTCAAGCCCGGCGAGCGCCTGCTCGACGTCGGCTGCGGCTGGGGCGGGCTGGCGCGGCTGGCGGCGCGGGAGTTCGGTGTCGAGGTGCTCGGCATCACCCTCAGCGAAGAGCAGTTCAAGCTCGGCCGCGAGCGGGTCAAGGCCGAGGGGCTGGACGGCAAGGTGCGCATCGAGCTGATGGACTACCGCGACCTGCCGCGCGACGGCCACTTCGACAAGGTGGTCAGCGTCGGCATGTTCGAGCACGTCGGCCACGCCAACATGGGCCTGTACTTCCAGCAGCTGTTCGGCGCGGTGCGGCCGGGCGGGCTGGTGATGAACCACGGAATCACGTCCCTGCACACCGACGGGCGTCCGGTGGGGCGCGGCGCCGGCGAGTTCATCGACCGCTACGTGTTCCCCCACGGCGAACTGCCGCACCTGTCGTTCGCCGTCGCGCAGATGAGCGATGCCGGGCTGGAGGTGGTCGACGTCGAGAGCCTGCGCCTGCACTACGCGCGCACCCTGGACTTCTGGAGCGCCAACCTGGAATCCCGGCTGGCCGAGGCGGCGCGACTGGTGCCCGAGGAAGCCGTGCGCATCTGGCGGCTGTACCTGGCCGGCTGCGCCTACGGCTTCAAGCGCGGCTGGATCAACCTGCACCAGATCCTCGCCCTTCGCCCGCATGACGACGGTTCCCACGAGCTGCCCTGGAGCCGCCGGGACATCTACGCCTGACCCGCTGCGCGGCGCCGGCCCATCGGCGCCGCGTTGCCCCCGGCCCGCGCTGCCTCCAGAATGGCGGTCCCACCGATCCTGGACCGCCTGCCTTGACTCCTTCCTTCACCCTCCGCGAACTGCCGGTTTCCGCCGCGCCGTGGGACCTCCTGCTGCTGGCCGACCCGAGCCGCGCGCAGATCGAGCGCTATCTGCCCGACTCCAGCCTGCTGGCGCTGATGATCGACGACGACGAACCGGCCGGCGTGCTGGTGCTGACGCCACGCGAAGAGGGCTATGTCGAGATCACCAATCTCGCGGTGGCCGAAGCCTGGCAGCGCCGCGGCCTCGGCCGGCGGCTGCTGGAAGCGACCATCGAGGCCGCGCGGCAACAGGGCATCGAGCGGCTGGAGATCGCCACCGGCAACTCCAGCCTGGACCAGCTCGGCCTGTACCAGCGCTGCGGCTTCCGCATCGTCGGTGTCGAGCCGGACTATTTCCTCGACCACTACCCCGAGCTCATCAGCGAGAACGGCATCGTCTGCCGCGACCGCATCCTGCTGGCGCTGTGGCTGGACTGAGTCCACGCCGCTCATGCCGTTTCCCGCCGCCAGCGGCTGAGCGCCACCGCGTCGTGGGCGTGCAGGCTCTCCGCGTGCACCACCCGCAGCTCGAAGGCGGCCACCTCCGGCCGTGCCGTCAGCGCCTGGTGCAGGCGGCGCGCGGCGTCCTCGCAGAACATCAGGTTCTGCCCGTTGGCCAGGGCGAAGGCCTGCTCGTCGGCGCGCTTCACCGCGGTCTGCACGGCGGTGCCGAGGCTGGTCTCGGCGCTGTCGATCAGCGCTTCCAGCGGTAGCGCGGCGAGCGTCGGCTCCAGCTGCAGGCGCAGGTCCGCCGTGCTGCGCTGGCTGTGCGGCGTGGCGACTATGCCCTGGCTGCCGCCGAGCCAGGCGCGCACGCCGGCATGGTCGAGGGGCCGGCCGGCGAAGTCGTCGTCGAAGCGTTGCTGGATCAGCTGCCGGGCCAGCGCGGCGGAGCAGGGACAGGTCGAGGAATAGGCGATCTGCATGCGCAGTTCGACCTGCAGCGCGTCGCCGTCCAGGCTGGCCAGCAGCTCGCAGGGATAGCGCTTCCAGCCGCTCAGCGGACTCACCAGCGCGGGACGCCGCAGCAGCGCGTCGAAACCCAGGTGCAGGCTGGCGCGCCGCGACAGCCCGGCATGGCTGGCGAGGAATTCCTCCAGCACCGAGTGCAGCAGCGCCGGGGTCAGCTCATGGCTTTCCAGGCGGCCGAGGGCCAGGTACAGGCGCGACATGTGGATGCCCCGCGCCTCGGCGGCGTCCAGGCTGACGCCGGCGTCGGCCAGCGCGGCGATGCGCTCGCCGGCCAGGCGGACCGGCACGGCGATGCCCTGCATGCCGACCCAGTCGAGGGCGATGGAAGTGGTCGCCGGCTGGCTGGCGATATCCGGAAGAACGAATGCGGTCATGGCGTGGCGTCGTCGGTTTGCGGCTTTTGAATTGTTATAATATAACATTAAAAAGACGCTGCCGGAGACCGCCGTGACCGAACAGGAACTGCTTGCCCAACCCGCCGCCGCCTACATGAGCGACGCGCAGCAGGCCTATTTCCGCGATTTGCTGCTGGCGCAGCGGGAGGCCCTGCGGGCGCGCATCGACGGCGAGTTCGGCGAGCTGCGCGACGACGAGCGGCCCAGCGACGAGGCCGACATGGCCAGCCGCGAGGAACAGCGGCAATGGCAGCTGCGCCTGCTGGAGCGGGAAAAGCGCCTGCTCGACAAGATCGACCACGCGCTGGAGCGCCTGGCCCGCGGCGAGTACGGCTGGTGCGAGGAGACCGGCGAGCCCATCGGGCTGCGCCGCCTGCTGCTGCGGCCGACCGCCACCCTCTGCGTGGAGGCCAAGGAGCGCCAGGAACGGCGCGAACTGCATCTGCGCGAAACCTGATGAACGACGAGAACACCACCGTGAACCGACTCCTTCCCGTTACCGTACTGTCCGGCTTCCTCGGCGCCGGCAAGAGCACGCTGCTCAACCATGTGCTGAAGAACCGCGAGAACCGCCGGGTGGCGGTGATCGTCAACGACATGAGCGAGATCAACATCGATGGCAGCGAAGTCCAGCGCGATGTCAGCCTGAATCGCGCCGAGGAAAGGCTGGTCGAGATGAGCAACGGCTGCATCTGCTGCACCTTGCGCGAGGACCTGCTGGAAGAGGTCAGCCGGCTGGCCCGCGAGGGGCGCTTCGACTACCTGCTGATCGAATCCACCGGCATTTCCGAGCCGCTGCCGGTGGCCGAGACCTTCACCTTCCGCGACGAGGCGGGCCGCAGCCTGTCCGATCTGGCGCGGCTGGACACCATGGTCACGGTGGTCGACGGGCTGAACTTCCTGCGCGATTTCCAGGCCGCCGAAAGCCTCGCCAGCCGCGGCGAAACCCTGGGCGAGGAGGACCAGCGCTCGATCACCGACCTGCTGATCGAGCAGGTGGAGTTCGCCGACGTCATCCTCATCAGCAAGATCGACCTGATCAGCCAGGCCGAGCGCGAGGAACTCGCCGCCATCCTCCGTGGGCTGAACGCCGAGGCGCAGATACTGCCGATGCACATGGGCCGGGTGCCGCTGGAGAGCATCCTCGACACCGGCCGCTTCGACTTCGAGCGCGCCGCCCAGGCGCCGGGCTGGCTCAGGGAGCTGCGCGGCGAACACGTGCCGGAAACCGAGGAGTACGGCATCGCCTCCCGCGCCTATCGCGCGCGGCGGCCGTTCCATCCGCAGCGCTTCCACGACTTCCTCAGCCGCAACTGGGACAACGGTCGCCTGCTGCGCTCCAAGGGTTTCTTCTGGCTGGCCAGCCGGCCGGGCGAGGCGGGCAGCTGGTCACAGGCCGGCGGGCTGGCGCGGCATGGGCATGCCGGCCGCTGGTGGCGCTTCGTGCCTAGGGAGGACTGGCCGCAGGACGAGGACAGTCTGCGCAGCATCATGCGCAACTGGCAGCCGGAGTGCGGCGACTGCCGCCAGGAACTGGTGTTCATCGGCCAGGGCATCGACTTCGAACGGCTGACCGCGGAACTCGACGCCTGCCTGCTGGACGACGAGGAGATGCAGCTGGGGATGGAGGGCTGGTGCCGGCTCGACGATCCCTTCGAAAGCTGGACCGAGGCGGCCTAGGGCTGCTGCCACTTGCCCTGGCTCTGGCTCGCGCAGAAGGGTTCGAGGAAGCGCGCGTCGCTGGCCACGCCGTAGTAGTGGATGTCCTGCCGGTAGGGCGTGTTCGGCACCCGGGCGTCGCGGCAGATGCCGAAGGCGCCGGCCGGGCAGCTGTCGGCGTAGCGCACCTCGACCTTCTGGCCCTGCAGCTGCGGCTGGCAGAAGCCGTCGCGGAACAGCTTCGCCGGGATGCTGCGGTTCTCCTGGCAGACCTTCACGTCGACGTTCCGCCCCTGGCTGTGCACGACGCAGGCCTCGCCGTGGGCGAGCAGGGGCAGGGCGGTGAGCAGGAGGAGAGCCGTCAGGCGCATGGATGACCGGTCCGCTGGAAGGAACGCAGGACTCTAGCGCTTTTCCCCGTGCACGTCAGGCGGCACCATAGGCCGATGCTCAGACAGATCCCCACCCATGTGATCGGCGGCCCGCTCGGCGCCGGCAAGACCAGCCTGATCCGCCACCTGCTCGGCCAGCGTCCCGCCGGCGAGCGCTGGGCGGTGCTGGTCAACGAGTTCGGCCAGGTCGGGCTGGATGCCGCGCTGCTCGCCACCGATGCCGACGGCGTCGCCCTCGGCGAAGTCGCCGGCGGCTGCCTGTGCTGCGTCAATGGCGTGCCCTTCCAGGTCGGCCTGTCGCGCCTGCTGCGCAAGGCGCGGCCGGACCGGCTGTTCATCGAACCCTCCGGCCTCGGTCATCCGGCGCAGTTGCTGAAACAGCTGCGCGAGCCGCCGTGGCAGGGCGTGCTGGCGCTGCAGCCGACGCTGCTGGTACTGGACGCGGCGGCGCTCGCCGCCGGCGCCGAGTTGCCGCAGAGCCAGCGCGAGGCGCTCGCCGATGCCGCCCTGCTGCTGCTGAACAAGGCGGAAGGACTCGACGACGCGGCGCGCCGGCGGGTGCAGGGGCAACTGCCGGAGCTGCCGCTGCGCTGGACCAGCCAGGGCGAACTTTCATTGAGCGAGCTGCCCATGCAGGCGGTCCCTGCCGAAGCAGCCGAGCCGCCGCAGGCAGCGGGCGCGGCGCCGGCCAGCGTGCTGCTGCGCGAGCATCCGCTGCGCCACAGTCATTCGGCGGACGGCCGGCATGCCGTCGGCTGGCGCTTCCATCGCGACTGGCGCTTCCGCCGCGCACAGCTGGACGCCTGGCTGGCCGGACTTGCCGGCCTGCTGCGGGCCAAGGCGGTGCTGCATTGCGAGGACGGCTGGCAGGCCTGCAACCGGGTCGCCGGCGACGGCGGCTGGCAGGACAGCGCCTGGCGCCGCGACAGCCGCATCGAGCTGATCTTCGACCGCGAACCGGACGCCCGGGCACTGCACGACGGGCTGCTACGCTGTGCCACGCCCCCGCCCGGCGGCTGAGGTTGCCCTTGTCGCCCTACTGAATGATAATAATTATCAGAAGATAGTGCTTCGTGCCCCCATTTTCGTAGGCCTTCCCCCATGTCGTCATCGCACTCTCGCTCAGCGGCGGGCATCGTTCTTTCCGCGTCCGCCGCCGACAAAACCGCATCCCCCGGCACCGGGGACGAAGGCCTGGCCCTGCCTCACGTCGCCGCCCAGCGGGTCAACGAGGCGACGCTGCGTCTGGTGAGCTGTGCCGGCAGCCGGCGGGACGAGGACGTCACCGCATGCGAGGAAGTGCTGATTCCCTACGCCGCCCCGGTGGAGGGCGTGGAAGAGGGCGAGGAGCCGAAGCGTTCCGCCGGCTGGGCGAAGTCCTCCGGGCTGGCCGTCGCCATGCACATCGCCATCGTCGGCGCGCTGGTGTGGGTGATGCCGACGCCGAGCGAACTCAACCTCGGCCACGGCGAGATGCCGAAGAGCATGCAGGTGAACTTCGTCCAGCTGGAGAAGAAGCCCGAGCCGACCCCGCAGCCGCCGGCCGCCGCGCCCGAACCCGTCCCGCCGCCGCCCGAGCCGGAACCGCCGAAACCCGAGCCGCCCAAGCCGGTGGAACCGCCGAAACCGGTGGAAAAGCCCAAGCCGAAACCCAAGCCGGTCGAGAAGGCCGTGCCCAAGGTCGCGCCCAAGCCGAAGCCGAAACCCAAGCCGGAACCGGAACCCGAGCCGGTGCAGGAGACTTCCGCCCAGCCGACCCCGCCCGCACCTCCGCCGCCGCCCGCCGCGCCGGTGGTCGGGCAGAGCACGCCCGGCGCGCAGACCGCCCCGAGCGGCGCCCAGGGCCCGGCCGGCCTGCCCACCGGCAGCCTCAACGACAGCGACATCAAGCCGCTGCGCATGGACCCGCCGGTCTACCCGCGCATGGCCCTCAGCCGTGGCATCGAAGGCCGGGTGAAGGTGCTGTTCACCATCACCAGCGACGGCCGCATCGACGACATCCAGGTGCTGGAGTCCATGCCGGTGCGCATGTTCGACAACGCCGTGCGCCAGGCCATGGCCAAGTGGCGCTTCGAGCCGCGCGTCAGCGGCGGCCGGATCGTCGCGCGGCAGGCGACCAAGGTGTTCTTCTTCAAGCTGGAGAGTCGGCGCTGAGCTGATTGTCCGGGGATACGAGAACCGCGCCATGAGGCGCGGTTTTCGTTTGTGGGTTGTTCGTAGGATGGGATGAGCGCAGCGATTCCCATCGTCGCGGCGGCATGGATATCGCTGCGCTCAACCCATCCTACGGGGCTGTAGGAGCGGGCCATGCCCGCGACCTGACATCCCCCGCCAGCATCTCCAGCGCCTCCCGCGCCCCACCCACCGCGATGCGCATCGGCACGCCCAGCATCAGGTTCAGCGGCAGGCCGAAGTCCTCCAGCGCATTGCCGTCGCGGTCGCGCCCCGGCTGCTCGCCGAGCCACTGCGGATGTCCGCGGCGCAGACGTTCCCGGTAATCCCCCGGCTCCGTCACATGCCCATACAGCCGCTTGCCCAGCGCCGCGGCGTAACCCACCTCGAAGCTGGTCCCGCTGTCCGGCTCGGCCCCGCGGAAGGCGTCGAGGTTGGCCAGCAGGCAGTCGGCCTCGGCGATCAGCGCGACGTTCGCCCGGTAGATCCACGCCGCCCGCTCCCGCGGCTCGGCCAGTTCCTCCGGCACCGCGCAATCCAGCGGATACAGCCCGCGGAAGCCGAATTCCGCGCACAGCGCCTTGAGCCGTTCGCCGTGTTCGATGGCATCCGGACGGAACACGTCGGGGCCGGCCAGGTAGATCTTGAGCATGGTCAGAGTCCGATGATCGACAGCATGAGGAAGGTGGCGAACAGCACGAAGTGGGTCATGCCCTCGATGGCGTTGGTCTTGCCGTCGTGCAGGTTGAAGCCGGCGACCATCAGGGTGATGAACATCATGCCGGTCTGCAGCGGCGTCATCGCCATCTGGATCGGCTGGTCGCGCAGCAGCGCCAGGGTCTCGATCACCGGCACGGTGAGGATCACCGTCGACAGCGAGGCGCCGAGGGCGATGTTGACCACCGGCTGCATGCGGTTGGCCAGCGCGGCGCGCAGGGCGGTGAGGATTTCCGGGCTGGCGGAGATCGCCGCCACCAGCAGCGCCGGCAGGATCGGCGGCACGCCGCTGCCCTCCAGACCGACGTCCAGCGCCTTGGACATCACCTCGGCCAGCGCGCCGATCAGCACCACGCCGGCCACCAGCAGGATGCTCGACTGTTTGCCGCTGCCGTGTTCGACCGGAACGCCGTGGCTGTCGCCGTGGGTGGCGTAGTTGTAGGCGAAGAAGTAGCTGTGCAGGCCGACCTGCATGCGCAGGAACAGCGCATAGAGCATCACCATGCAGCCGATGGTGAACAGCGAGTAGAGCTTCCACATCGGCGCCGGGATCAGCTCGGGGATGACCATGGAGATGCCCACCGCGGTGAGGATCATGGTCACGTAGGTCTTGCCGGAATCGTCGTTGTACGACTGCTCGCCATGCTTGAGCCCGCCGAGCAGCGCGGCGAGGCCGAGGATGCCGTTCATGTCGAGCATCACCGCCGCGTAGATGGTGTCGCGGGCCAGGGTCGGCGAATGGTTGTGGCCCATCATGATCGCCAGGATCACCACCTCCACCAGCACCGCGGAGAGCGTCAGGATCATGGTGCCGTAGGGCTCGCCGACCTTCTCCGCGAGGATTTCCGCGTGGTGCGCGACGCGCAGCGAGACGCCGATGATCGCCGCCAGCAGCACCACCGCCACGCTCCCGGCCAGCGCCTTGCCGCCGGCCAGCAGGCTGTGTTCCAGCGGGTAGACCAGCACGGCGAGCAGCAGCGCGACGATCAGGAGTTTTTCGTCTTTGAGCAGGCGGAGCATGGGGCGCGATCCGTTGCGAAAGGGGCAAGGGTCATCTTAGCGGCAGCGGTTAAACTTTCCGGCAACCAGCCTGAAAAAAGAGACCTCATCATGCCCGAATGGATCAACGCCCTGCCCAAGGCCGAGCTGCACCTGCACCTGGAAGGCACCCTGGAACCGGAACTGCTGTTCGCCCTCGCCGAACGCAACCGCGTCGCGCTGCCCTGGGGCGACGTCGAGACCCTGCGCAAGGCCTACGCCTTCAACAACCTGCAGGAATTCCTCGACCTCTACTACGCCGGCGCCGACGTGCTGCGCAGCGAACAGGATTTCTACGACCTGACCTGGGCCTACCTGCAGAAATGCAAGGCGCAGGGCGTCGTCCACGTCGAGCCGTTCTTCGACCCGCAGACCCACACCGATCGGGGCATTCCCTTCGAGGTGGTGGTCAACGGCATCCAGGCGGCGCTGCGCGCCGGCGAGCAGCAGCTCGGCATCCGCCACGGGCTGATCCTCAGCTTCCTCCGCCACCTGTCCGAGGAGGAGGCGTTCAGGACCCTGGAACAGGCGCTGCCGTTCCGCGACGCCTTCATTGCCGTCGGCCTCGACAGCTCCGAGGTCGGCCACCCGCCGCGCAAGTTCCAGCGCGTGTTCGAGCGCGCCCGCGCCGAAGGCTTCCGCGCCGTCGCCCATGCCGGCGAGGAAGGCCCGCCGGAGTACATCTGGGAGGCGCTGGACCTGCTCAAGGTGGAACGCATCGACCACGGCGTGCGCGCCATCGAGGACCCGGAGCTGATGCGGCGGATCATCGACGAGCAGATTCCGCTTACGGTCTGCCCGCTGTCGAACATCAAGCTCTGCGTGTTCGGCCACATGCGCGAGCACAACATCCTCGACATGCTGGAACAGGGCGTGAAGGTGACGGTGAACTCCGACGATCCGGCGTATTTCGGCGGCTATGTGGCGGAGAACTTCCAGGCGCTGCACGAGCATCTCGGCATGACCGAGGCGCAGGCGCGCAAGCTGGCGCAGAACAGCATGGATGCACGGATGGTGTAGGAGCGGGCCATGCCCGCGACCGTTGTGGTGCCGCGTCTGTCGCGGGCATGGCCCGCTCCTACAAAGGCAGCCCCGCGCGGCACCGCAAAAATAAAAAAACGGGCTTGCCATTCAGGGATTGGCAAGCCCGTTCGCAAACGTATCGGCTCTCTACAGGGGATGCAGGGAGCCTGACGCGCCCCTCAGGCGTAAGGCCCGAACTGCGTCAACGTTGCAATCAAGCCGGGTCCGCGAGCGCGCCCGAAGCGCGCGCGGATGGTTGGCGGCCGGAGATCCTGTGGGCGTCGCCCGCCGGGGCGGTGCCGCGGTCGTAGGGCCTGGCCAGCAGCATGTAGACCAGGCCGGCGCCGAGCACCACGGCGGTGGTCAGGATCATCGAGTAGTTCATGTACCAGGGCGCATCCGGAGTGCGCGGCCAGACCATGTTGGTGATCGCGGCGACGCCGTAGACCAGCGCGGCGACGTTGACGATCAGACCCCACTTGCCGAGGCTGAACTGGCCGCTCGGCAGCCAGCCCTTGGCGCGGGCGATCAGCGCGGCGACCACGATCAGCTGGAACGACACGTAGATGCCGATGGCGGCGAAGCCGACGATGGTGGCCACGGCGTCGGCCATGAACAGGCCGAGGCAGACGATGGCGGCCGGCATCACGCCAGCCACGATCAGCGCGAAGGCCGGTACGTGGTTGTCGTTCAGGCGCTTGAGCATGCCGCTGCCGACGATCATCTCGTCGCGGGCGTAGGCGAACAGCAGGCGGCTGGCGGCGGCTTGCAGGCTCAGCACGCAGGAAACGAAGGAAACCATCACCACCGCCATCACCAGCTTCGAGCCGACCGGGCCGAAGGCGTTGGCGAGGATGGTGTTGACCGGGTCGGTGTCCTCGCCGTTGATCACGGCCTGGATGTCCGGCACCGAGAGGATCAGCGCCAGGCAGGCGAACATCGCGGCGGCGCCACCGATGTAGATGGTCATGCGCATGGTCTTCGGAATCATCCTGCCCGGGTTCGGGGTTTCCTCGGCGACGTCGCCGCAGGCCTCGAAGCCGTAGTACTGGAACAGGCCCGCCAGGGAAGCGGCGAGGAAGGCCGGCCAGTAGCTGCCGTCGATACTGATGTCGAAGGTGTTGAACAGCACGCTGAAGTCGTTGTGGCGCTCGAAGATCAGCAGGTAGCCGCCGACCAGCAGGGCGCCGCCCAGCTCGCAGATGAAGCCGAACATGGCGACGCGGGCGAGCAGCTTGGTGCCGCTGAGGTTGAGCACGGTGGAGATGGCGATCAGGCCGAGGGCGATGGCGATCGCCGCGTCACCGTGCATCTCGAAGCCGAGCATGGCGGCCATGTACGGGCTGGCGCCCACGGCGATGCCGGCGATCGACGCGCACAGCGCCCAGGCATAGACCCAGCCCACCATCCACGCCCAGCGCTTGCCCACCAGGCGCCGCGCCCAGGGGTAGACGCCACCGGAAATCGGGAACTGCGAAACCACTTCGCAGAACACCAGGCACACCAGCAGCTGGCCGAGGCCGATCAGCAGGTAGGTCCAGAACATCGGCGGACCACCGGCGGCCAGGCACAGGCCGAACAGGGTGTAGACGCCGACCACCGGCGACAGGTAGGTGAAGCCGAGGGAGAAGTTCTCCCACAGGCTCATGCTGCGTTCGAAATTGGAGCTGTAACCGAGTGCCTTCAACTGCTCGGCGTCGTGATCGACGGCCGCAGCTGCACGCGAGGCGGGGGACCCACTCATAATTATTTTCCTCATTGAGTTTTGGGCAGAGCAAAACCGGCGGGCCGCAACCGGTCCGCCGGTACCCTCATCGGGCTGTTGTTCCTGGTCAGACGCGAGGCATCACTTGCCGTCGTCGTACTGGGAGAGCCACTCCACCGCCGCGTCGCGGTAGCGGGTGAAGCCCTTGTAGTCCACCAGGTCCTGCTTCAGGGACTTGAGCACGCGGTGCATGCGCTTGGCCCAGGCCGGGTTGGTGGCGATCTCTTCCAGGCTCAGCAGGTAGGTGCGGATCGGGAAGACGATGGCGTTGCTGCGCGGCAGGCGGTGCAGCGGCTGCAGCTCGATGCGCAGGTAGACCAGCTTGCCGGCGTTCTCGGCGGTCACCGTGGCGCGGTCCGGCGCCCAGTCCGGCAGGCTTTCGGCGGAAACGTCGAGGCGCGGGTTGACGGTCAGCGACCAGTTCAGGCGGCGCACCGGGTGGCCGATGCGCAGGCGCAGAAGGAACTTCAGCGCGCGGTCGAGCATGCCGGTTTCCTTCACCAGCGGCACCGGGCCGTGGTACTCGTGCCAGGCCATGCCGAGGTTGAAGCGCAGCGAGTAGTCGGCGCGCTGGGTGGCGATGCCGGCGCCCCAGTACAGGGTGCCGTCCTTCTCTTCCTGCAGCACCCAGTCGCCCTGGGCCTGGCGGGTGATGTACTCCATCGGCTCGTAGGGCAGAGTGGCGCAGTCGCCGAAGGTGAAGGTGTCGTCGATGTTCAGCAGCTTGTTGGTCCAGTGCCAGCGCGCGCCGTCCTTTTCCAGGGTGAAGTACTCCGGGTAGTCGCGGGCGTAGGACTCCATGATCAGTTCGAGCAGGTCCCACTGCGCTTCCATCATGTGCGGCGCGGAGACGTAGTGCATGCCCGGGTCTTTCTCCAGGGTGATCGCACGGTCGCGGCATTCGCTGATGTAGTGCTCGTCGATGTCGAACGCGGCGCGGAAGGCACCGTCACCGACCGAGACGTGCGGCTCCAGGTTCATCGAGTACATGTACTCGTCGTCCGGGAACGGGAAGGGCGCGCGGGCGATGCACTCGGGGCTGTTGGCGAAGGTGTAGTCGTCGCGATAGGTTTCGTCGGGGCGGAACTGGATAGTCATGATTCGTTCTCCGGCACTCAGGCGTCGATGACCAGACGCGAGCATTTCGCCCGCGAAATGCAGGGCATGATCTTCTTGTTGGCGGCTTTCTCTTCGTCCGACAGCCAGTCGTCGGTGTGCAGGATCTCGCCGTCCAGCTCCAGGACCGCGGTCTCGCACTCGCCGCAGGCACCGCCGCGGCACAGGTAGGGCAGATCAAAGCCGGCGGCTTCCACCGCTTCGAGGATGCTCTGGTCCGGCGAAACCTCGATGGTGGTGTTGCTGCGGCCGAGGATGACGCTGAACGCCTCGCCGCTGCTGCCCTGTTCGAGGAACTTCTCGTAGTGGATGTGGCTGTCGGTCCAGCCGTGGGCGCGGGCGCTGGCGATGGTGTCATCGATCATGGTGCCCGGGCCGCAGACGTACACGTCGCTGCCCAGCGGGCGGTCGGCCAGCACGGCGGAGATGTCCAGCTTCTCGCCCTGGTCGAAGTGGTACAGGCGCACGCGGTCGCCGTACTCGCGCTGCAGCTCCTGGCCCAGGCGCGCGTGTTCGGCGCCGCGCACGGCCAGGTGCACTTCGAACGGCTTGCCGGTCAGGCGCAGTTCGGCCAGCTGCGAGCACACCGGGGTGATGCCCACGCCGCCGGCGATGAACAGGTGCAGGCGCGCATGCTTGCTCAGCGGGAAGAGGTTCACCGGCAGCTTGATTTCCAGCTCGTCGCCTTCCTTCACCTTGTCGTGCATCGCCTTCGAACCGCCACGGCCGGTTTCGACACGACGCACGGCGATCTGGTAGGAGCTGGAGTCGTACGGCGAGCTCATCAGCGAGTAGGCGTTGCGGTGCACGCCGTCGGCATGCGGGATCAGCACGACGATGTTGCTGCCGCCGGAGAACGGCGGCAGGTGCGTGCCGTCGGTGGAGACCAGGGTGAAGCGGCGGATGTCCGGGGTGACGTCCTCGGTGCGCGCGACGCGCACGCGCAGGGTTCCGTTGTTCTGGATCATGTGTCGAGCTCCTCGGCTTCCGGCAGCTCGCCGGGGACTTCGGCATCGGCCTTGACCGCCTGGAAGGCGGCCAGGCGGCGGGAATAGTGGTCGCGCACCACCAGCATCACCTGGCAGCTCGGGCACTCGAAGACGCGCTGGGTGACGTTCTCGGTGTAGCTGTCGCAGTGCACGCACCAGACGCGGCGGACGAACGAGCCGCAGTGTTCGCGCAGCACTTCGTCCCTGTTCAGGTTGCAGGCGTCGGCGGCCTGCATGGCGGTGCCGATGAAGCTTTCCGAGCCGGAGAGGTACAGGCGGGTGCCCATCCGCGCTTCTTCGAGCTGCACGCGCAGGGCCTCGACCAGCGCCTGGTTGCTCGGGAATACCTGGATCTCCAGGTTGCCGATGTCGCGCAGGGCTGCCAGGTGGTTCTGGCCGGAGAAGGATTCGGTGGAATAGAGCACGCTGATCGGCGCGGTGCGCGGCATGTCCGCCAGCAGACGCAGCATGGCGCTGCCACCGCTGCCCTGGCCGGCGACGATGTGCCGCTTGCCGCCTTCGAGCGGGCGCAGGTCGTCGTAGACGGGCCGGCTCTTGATACCTGTGATGAGCATTGTTGTTGTGCCTCCAGAACTACCGGGCACCCAAGTCGGATGCCATCGGCGTGAATCAATGACCCTGCCGTGAGGCAAGGGCTTGACGTTTCCTTCAGCACAGGCTGTGCCAACTTTATAAGTTATTGAAAGTTAAGGAATTTATTTTTATGGCGAAAAATTTAGGAAAAATCTGTAAGCAAAAATGAATAGGGTGGCGATGCATTACTGCAGCACTTTGTAGGGCAGGGACTACGAGGGACGGACGGAAGGGAAATGGCGTCGAAGAGTGACCGATCGGTCGCGATTTGGGCGGAGAGAGGGCTGATTTTTGTAGGAGCCAGCTTGCTGGCTCCTACAGGTCGAGGCAGGGCTTGACCTGTAGGAGCGGGCCATGCCCGCGACTCCAGCGTCCCGCCAGGCTCACTCCCGCTGCAACTTCCGGATCAGCGTGCCGATATCGATGCCCAGCTGCGCCGCCGCCTTGCGCTTGCTGCCGTGCAGGAGCACCGCGCGGTTGATCAACTGGCGTTCGTAGCGCTGCACCTGGGCTTTCAGCGGCTCGTCGCCAAGCTCGGCGGCGGTCTCGTCGGCTGTTGCGCTCGGTGCCGGTTGCTCGGAAAGCAGCTCCGGCGGCAGGTGCAGCTCTTCCGCCACGTCGTCGGCGAGCACCGCCAGGCGTTCGAAGATGTTCACCAGCTCGCGGATGTTGCCGGGGAAGTCGTGCCCCAGCAGGCGCTGGCGGCAGGCCACGGACAGCCGCAGGGTCGGCTGGCGGTCGCGGTTGATGCGTGCCAGCAGCACGTCCATGAGCACCGGCAGGTCGTCGCGGTGGGCGCGCAGCGGCGGGATTTCCACCGGCAGCACGGCCAGCCGGTAATACAGGTCGGCGCGGAACAGGCCGTCGGCGACCAGTTGCCTGAGGTCCTTGTTGGTGGCGGCGATCACCTGCACCTGGACCTTCTTGCTCAGCGGCGAACCCACCGGCTGGATGCTGCCGTCCTCGAGGAATTTCAGCAGCTTGGCCTGCACGTGCAGCGGGATCTCGCCGATCTCGTCGAGGAACAGCGTGCCGCCGGCGGCGCTCTCGATGTAGCCGCGCTTGCCGGAAGCCAGCGCGCCGGTGAAGGCGCCGCGCTCGTAGCCGAACATCTCCGACTCGAACAGGGTGTCCGGGATGCTGCCGCAGTTGACGTCGATGAACGGCCGGTCGCCCCAGCCGGCGGCGCGGTGGATGTGCCGGGCGATGGCGGTCTTGCCCACCCCCGGTTCGCCGAGCAGCAGCAGGCGGGCGCGGCGGCGGAAGGCGCGCACGCCCATGTCGGCGATGCCGGAAAGCAGCGGCGACATGTGCAGCGCGTGGTCCTGCGGATCGCCGAGCAGGCCGGGCGGTTCCTCCGCCACGCGCGGGGCGGACGCGCCGCCGCGCAGCGAGCCCTCGCGCGCCTCGTACTCGCGCTGGACCAGCAGGCTGAAGGGCTTCTCGTAGGGGCCGGTGGGCACCGCCTGGGCGCGGGTCAGGTAGACGCGGCCGTCCCGCGAACGGGTCAGCGCGCTCTTGCTGCCGCGGCGCATGGCCTGCAGGAAGTCGTCGAACTGCAGCGCCGAGCGCTGGAAGAAGTCGGCATCGCTGAGGCCGAGCACGTCCTCGCGGGCGACGCGGTTGACCCGCTCCGCCGCGAGGTTGAGGAAGCGCACCCGCGAATCGCCGTCGCAGACGATCAGCGCCTCGCTGAAGCTGTCGAGCAGGGCATGCAGCGCCGGGCTTTCCAGCAGCGCGGCGAGTCCCTCGGCGGTGGTGCTGACCGAGGAGCGCATGCCCATGCGCATCGGCGCGAGGAAGCCGTCCTCGGTCATGGATGCAGTTCCGCGACGGGCGCGGTGGCGGTGGCCTGGCGCAGCACGATCACCCGCCAGGCCACGCCCTCGCGGATCAGGATGCGCGAGCAGTGGCTGTTGAACGAGCGGCAGACGCCGTATTGGTCGGGCAGTTCGAGCATGTACCAGGTACGCTCCGGCAGCGGCAGCCGGTCAAGGGTGGAGGCCACGCCGGCGGCGCGGGTGATGCCGAAGATCTGTTCGAAGGCGGCGTTGCGCCATTGCGGCTGGGCCAGATCGTCGATCACCAGCACGGCGTCGGGCACCGCGTCGAACACCCGGCGCAGCGCTTCGATGCGCTCCTCGGCGTCGTGCTGCATGCGCAGCTCCTGGCTGACGTCGCGCAGGCTGCCCCACATGCGCAGCATGCGGCCGTTGTGGATGCTGGCGCGGACGTCATTTTCCACATAAGCCGGCGAACCGTCGTGGCGCCGGTCAACGGAAAGTGCGCCGTCGACGTGGAATTCCGCCTCGATCAGGCGCCGCACGAAGGCCTCGTTGGCCGGGCTGCGCGGCCAGTACAGGCGCACCGGCTGCTGGCTGAAGTCGACGTCGGCGGGCATCTCGTAGATGTCCGCCATGGCGCGGTTGCACATGCGCCAGTAGGAGCGGTTCTCGAACACCTGACGGACGATCTCGTCCGGCGTCTGCAGGATATCCACAGGCTCGGCGAACTCGATGCACCAGTAGGCGACCTTGGCGCTGTAGAGCATCTGGCTCATCACCTCGTTGGCGCCCTGCTGCTCGGCCAGGCGCCGGCTCAGGGCGCCCAGCGACATCTTCACCAGGTGCAGGCGCGGCGCCTGGCCGTCGCGCCACTGCAGGATGCCGCTGGCGAGCACCGGCAGCAGGCCGCCGTTGTGGCGGATCAGGGTCAGCTCCAGGTCTTCCACGCGCTCGTCGGCGGGCGGACTGGCGAACAGCTGGTGGAGGGCGTTCACCGATTCAGCCGTGTAGATGCGCTCGATGCCCTGGCCGACCAGCGTTCCGGGCGGATAGCCGAGCTGGTCGCTCTGGGCGGCGGAAACCTCGAGCAGGCGTCCGTTGGCGGCAATGCTGTCGGACAGCAGGAGTCCTTTTTCCGACAGCAGGAGTAGTGAATCCATGTTCTCTCCATGAAAAACCGAAAGCGGGAAAGCGGCCGCCGTCGAACCTGACGGGCAGCCGATCGAACACAGAGGCATGTTGCATGCCACCCGCGCCGGGCCGCGTGGAATGGGCTCCGGCGCCATCCATCGGCTCGGGGTGTTGGCAAAAATGCAGCACTGTCGGCTTTTGTGCAGCGATCTGCATAGCCTAGTGGTTCGTCTGGCGGGAGGTCGTATAGGGCGACGGAGGGTCGCTCGGCTAATATCGGGGAATCCGTTCCGTCAGCCACAGGAGTTCGCATCGATGATCGCCCTACAGGAAGCATGGAAAGCCGGTCTGCTGGGCCGCGCGCACTGGGCGCGCAACCTGGTTTCCGGGGTGATCGTCGGGGTGGTGGCGCTGCCGCTGGCGATGGCCTTCGCCATCGCCATCGGTTCCGGGGTCAAGCCGGAGCAGGGCATCTACACGGCGATCGTCGCCGGCGCGCTGGTCGCCCTGTTCGGCGGCAGCCGGGTGCAGATCGCCGGGCCGACCGGCGCCTTCATCGTCATCCTCGCCGGGGTGACCGCGAAGCACGGCATCGATGGGCTGCAGATCGCCACCATCATGGCCGGGATCATCCTCCTGCTGCTCGGCGTGACGCGCCTGGGGGCGATCATCAAGTTCATCCCGGCGCCGGTGATCGTCGGCTTCACCGCCGGCATCGGGGTGATCATCTGGGTCGGCCAGTGGAAGGACTTCTTCGGCCTGCCCGAGGTCGGCGGCGAGCACTTCCACCAGAAGCTCTGGAGCCTGCTGCAGGCGCTGCCGCAGCTGCACCCGATGACCACCGTCCTGGCCCTGCTGGCCCTGGCGCTGGTGATCTTCTCCTCGCGCATCCGCGGCCTGAACAAGGTCCCCGGGCCGCTGGTGGCGATGGTCGCGGTGACCGTCATCCAGTCGCTGTTCCACTTCGAGGGCGTGGCCACCATCGGCAGCGCCTTCGGCGGGATTCCCCTCGGCCTGCCCAGCCTGAGCCTGCCGGAAGTGACCCTGCCGCGCGTGCTGGAACTGATCGGCCCGGCCTTCGCCATAGCCATGCTCGGCGCCATCGAGTCGCTGCTCTCGGCGGTGGTCGCCGACGGCATGGCCGGCACCCGCCACGACTCCAACCAGGAGCTGATCGGCCAGGGCATCGCCAACATCGCCGCGCCGCTGTTCGGCGGCTTCGCCGCCACCGGCGCCATCGCCCGCACCGCCACCAACATCCGCAACGGCGGCAGCAGCCCGCTGGCCGGCGTCATCCATGCGGTCACCCTGCTGCTGATCGTGGCGTTCCTCGCCCCGCTGGCATCGAACATCCCGCTCTGCGCGCTGGCGGCGATCCTCTTCGTGGTGGCCTGGAACATGAGCGAGGTGAAGCACTTCGCGCGCATGGTCCGCCGCGCCCCGCGCGCCGACGTGGCGATCCTGCTGATCACATTCCTGCTCACCGTGCTCAGCGACCTGGTGATCGCGGTGAACATCGGCGTGATCCTGGCGATGCTGCACTTCATGCGGCGCATGGCTTCCTCGGTGGGCGTGCACGAGGTCGCCGAGCAGGAGCTGGAAGTGGAACTGCGCGGCCGCGGCATCGACCAGCTGCCGCCCGGCGTGCTGGTGTACGACATCGAGGGGCCGCTGTTCTTCGGCGCGGCGGAAACCTTCGAACGCGCGCTGGCGCAGACCCATACCGACCCGCGGGTGCTGATCATCCGCCTGCACCGCGTGCCGTTCATGGACATCACCGGCCTGGAGACCCTGCGCGAGGTGATCCAGCAGCTCAAGCGCCGCGGCATCGTGGTGCGCCTGTGCGAGGCCAACCACCGGGTCGACGGCAAGCTGCGCAAGGTCGGGGTGCTCGACGAGATCGGCGATACGCACTACCACGCCGATTTCCCGGGGGCGCTGGCGGCGAGCTCGTAGGTCGCGGGCATGGCCCGCTCCTACACGGTTCCGCTGACATGTTCGAGTAGGGCGCATAACGCGCCAGCGTTATCCGCCGTTCACGGCAACCGCTTCACACCCGCCCGTTCACCGGAATCAGCGCCCCGGTCACCGCGCTCGCCGCATCCGACAGCAGGAAGGTGATCACCGCCGCCAGCTGCTCCGGCGTCACCCAGCGGCTGAAGTCGGCATTCGGCATGTCGGCGCGGTTCTGCGGGGTGTCGATGGTGCTCGGCAGCACCGCGTTCACCGTCACCCCGCGTTCCTTCAGTTCCTCCGCCAGGCTCTCGGTCAGGCGCGCCACGCCGGCCTTGGATGCGGCGTAGGCGCCCATGCCGGCGCCGGCCTTCTGTGCGCCGCTGGAGCCGATGTTGACGATGCGTCCCGCGCGGCTCTGCAGCAGCAGCGGCAGCGCCGCCTTGCTGGCGGTGACGGCGGTGCGCAGGTTGACGTTGTACATCTGGTCCCAGGCCTCCAGGTCGCCGTCGGCCAGGGTCTGCCAGCGGAAGCCGCCGGCGACGTTGACCAGCGCGTCCAGATGGCCGCACTCCTTGGCGACGCGCGTCATCGCGGCCTGGGCGTCGTCCCAGGAGGTCAGGTCGATGCCGGTGATCTGCAGGGCGTGCTCGAGCGCGTGCGGCACGTCGGCGCTCGGCGAATGGCCGAGCATGACCACCTTCGCCCCCTGCTCGGCGGCGGCCTGCGCCACCGCCAGGCCGAGGTTGCCGAAGGCGCCGGTCACCGCGACCACGCGGCCCTTGAGGTTCCTGTCCATCGGTTGCTCCTTGTGGTTTCAGTGGTGGCGGAAGCCGCCGGCGCCGGCATGGCCGGGGCGCCAGGCGATCGCGCTGATGGAAATCCGTGGATCACCCAGCATGCGCCTGGCCGGCTGCGCGCGCACCTGGTTCCGCAGGCTGCGGAAGTTCGGGCCGCAGGGCGCCCGGCGTGCACGGGGTGGGTGGCGCCCCACCCCGCTGCCGCCAGCCCACCCTCCGGGTGAGGTGTCGCCCGCCCGGCGGCGCGTGATCATGGCCGGAACACAACAATAACGAGGAAGACCGCCATGAAGACCCGCATCACCGAACTGCTCGGCATCGAGCATCCCATCGTCAGCTCGGGCATGAGCAAGGTCGCGATCCCGGAACTGGTGGTGGCGGTCTGCGAGGCCGGCGGGCTGGGCATTCTCGCCAGCGCCTCGCTGACGCCCGAGGAAGCGCGCGCCTCGATCCGCCGCATCCGCGAGAAGACCTCGCGGCCGTTCGGCATCAACATCACCATGAAGACGCCGTTCGCCGCCGACATGTGCCGCATGGTGCTGGAGGAGAAGGTGCCGGTGGTGAACATGTCGCTGGGCCGCGACGCGCGCTTCTTCGCCGCCGTGCATGCCTACGGCGGCAAGGTGATCAACACCGTGACCACCGAGAAGCACGCCAAGGCGGGCCAGGCGGCCGGCGCCGACGCGCTGATCGTCACCGGCCACGAGGCGGCGGCCCACGGCGGCGCGGTGACCTCGCTGACCCTGATTCCCTACCTGCGCGATGCGATCGACCTGCCGATCATCGCCGCCGGTGGCTTCGCCGACGGCCGCGGCCTGGTGGCGGCGCTGGCCCTCGGCGCCGATGCCATCGCCATGGGCACGCGCTTCGCCACTTCGCAGGAGAGCGGCCTGCACCCGAACATCAAGAAGGCCGCGGTGAGCAACAGCGTCGCCGACACCCTCTACAGCGTGAACTTCGACAGCCTGCCGTGCCGGGTGATGGACGGCGCCGAGGCGCGCCGGCAGATGAAGCGGCCGATGACCCTGCCCAAGGCCTGCCTGCGCGCGCTGAAGGTGGCGCGGGATTCGAAGGTGCCGCTGAGCAAGGTGCTGCGCATGATCTGGGACAACCCGGCGGAGTTCCGCATGCGCGCGCACTGGGGCGCGTTCGGCATCCAGGGGCGCAAGGGCATCGTCGAGGGCGACCTGGAGCACGGCATTTCCCCCATCGGCCAGTCCCAGGGCCTGGTGCGCGAGGTGCTGCCGGCGGCGCAGGTCATCCGCAACGTGATCCAGCAGGCCGAGGCGGTACAGGCGCGGCTGACCGCGACCCTGGGGACCGCCCCGGCCGGCGTGGGAGCGGTGCGATCCGCGCAGATGGGGTGAGTCCCGTTGCTCACGGGACGACGGAGCTGATTGCATTCCGGCCAAACACGCCCTGCATTCGGCCAGCGCGGTCGCCCTGGCGTTTTCCGCGGAGGGGCAGTCGTACATAGTGGACCGGTCGACGATTCCGCCCGCGCCCCATGAAGCCGACCGCCCCGCTGATCTCCACCAGATTCGCCCCGCCGCGCATCGGCAGCCAGGCCGTGCCGCGCGCGGACCTGCTCGCCCGCCTGCACGACCGGCGCCCGTGCCGGCTGCTGCTGGTCACCGGCGGCGCCGGCTTCGGCAAGAGCACCCTGCTGGCGCAGTGGCGCCAGGCGCTGATCCGCGACGGCGCGACGGTGGCCTGGCTGTCGCTGTCGCCGGATGATGGCGTGCCCGAGACCTTCTGCGCCAACCTCGACGGCGCGCTGCGGCAGGCCGGCGTGGCGCCGGACGAGCAGTTGCCCTGGCTCGGCGCGGTGGAAGCGGAGCGGCGCGGACGGCTGTTCGCCTCGCTGCTGATCAACCGCCTGGCGCGGCTGAACGACGAGCTGTACCTGATGATCGACGACTGCCAGCACGCAACCGATCCGGCCATCGCCCGGCTGCTGCAGACCCTCGTCGACGACGCGCCGCACAACCTGCACCTGGTGCTGGCCTCGCGCACGACGCCGGGGCTGCGGCTCGGACGGTTGCGGGCGATGGGCGAGCTGTGCGAGCTGGAGTGCGCCGAGTTGTCGTTCAGCTTCGGCGAGTCGCTGGCCTTCCTGCAGACGCACCTGGACGGCGCCATCGACATCGACAGCGCGCACTCCATGCACGCGCTGACCCACGGCTGGCCGATCGGCCTGCAACTGCTGTCCATCGCGCTGAAGGCCAATCCCGGCCGGCGCCCCGGCATCGACGCGCTGCTGCCGGACAGCGTCGGCCTCGGCGCCTATCTCGCCGAGGACGTGATGGCCGGGCTGCCGGCGGAGCTGGACGAATTCCTGCAGAAGATCTCCATCCTGCGCCGCTTCAACGCTTCGCTGGCCGGCTGGGTCGGCGAGGCGCCGCAGGCCGAGGCGCTGATCGGCATGCTCGAAGCGCGCAACCTGTTCCTGCTGCCGGTGGACGCCGGCGCGGAGCATCACTGGTACCGCCTGCACCCGATGTTCGCCGAGTTCCTCGGCCAGCGCCTGCACGCCTCCGGCGCCGACGTGGCGCAGCTGCAGCGCCGCGCCGCGGAGTGGTTCGCCCAGGCCGGGATGGTCGAGGACGCGGTGCGCCACGCGCTGCAGAGCGGCGATTTCGAACTGGTCGGACAACTGCTCGAACGCCTGCAGCCGAAGGACTACAGCGTCAGCGACCTGATCCGCTTCATGCGCTGGGTCGAGCGCCTGCCGCGTGCGCAGCTGGCGCGACATCCCTCGCTGCTGGCGCTGTGCGCCTGGGGCTGCGTGCTGGCGGCGCTGCCCGATCCGGCGGAAGGCTGGCTGGACCTGCTCGACGCGCTGCCGCAGCCGTCGCCCTGGGCTCCACAGGTGGCGCTGATGCGCGCGGTGGTCGCCTCGCAGCACGAGCAGCTCGAAGCCAGCCTGGCGTTGCTGCCGTCCCTCGACAGCCTGCCGCGCAGCGCGCTGATGGCGCAGGTGCACGCCTGCGTGGCGATCAACTGCGTGGCGCGCCTGGGCCGCCACGCCGAGGCGCGCAGCCTGTTCCATGCGCCGGCCGCCCGGGTGCTGCATGCGTCCGACAGCGAGATGGCGCTGATCGCCCGTTTCGCCGGGGCCAATGCGGCGCTGCTCGAAGGCAACCTGCTGGAGGCCGAGCGGATCGGCGCGGCGGTGCTGCGGGAGGCGGAAACCCGGCACGGACGGCGCTCCACCAGCGCCTGCCTGGCCGCGGCGATGATGGCCGAGGTGTTCCACGAACTGGATCGCCTCGATGCCGCCCGCGAGGCCCTGGCCAATCGCATGGACGTGCTGGATTGCGCGGTGCAGGGCTACAGCATTTCCGCCGCGCTCTGCCATGCGCAGCTGCTGGCCTCGGCGCGCGAGGCGCTGAACTACCTGGAGCGCATGGAGGCGCGGTTCCGCAGCCGCGGGCACCCGCGCGGCGTGGCCAGCATGCTCGCCGGGCAGGTGCGTCTGGCGCTGCAGTGCGGCGACCGGCGGCTGGCCGAAGAGCGCCAGGCGAATCTCGAACGGCTGGCGGACAACCATCGCGGCGGCGCTTCGCTGGACCAGGAGATCGCCTGCCTGACCGCGCTCTCCCGCGCCCGGCTGGCGCTCTCCCGCGCCCGGCTGGCGCTGGCGCGGTGCGAAGGCGAGGCGGCGCTGGCTGCGCTGGCGGTCGCCGAGGACATCGCCGGGCGCTACGGGCGTGGCGTCTGGCGGGTGCGCATCGACCTGCTGCGCGCGCTGGCGCTGGACCTGCTGGAGCGCCCCGACGCGGCGCTCGACTCCCTGCGCCGGGCGCTCGCCAGCGGCTATCGCGGCGGCCTGCGGCGCAGCTTCCTCGACGAGGGCGAGGCGCTGCAGGCGCTGCTGGCGCGCCTCGAACCGCTCGCCGATGCGGCGCTGGAAGCCTACCGCCAGGGCCTGCTGGCGCACCCGGCCGGCGAGAGCGCCCCGGCGCGGGCGCGGCGACCGGCGCCGGAATCGCCGCTTACCCCCCGCGAGCGGGAAATCCTCGAACTGCTGGAGCAGCCGATCTCCAACAAGCGCATCGCCCTGGCGCTGAACCTCAGCCTCGACACGGTGAAATGGAACCTGAAGAACATCTACGCCAAGCTCGGCGTCACCAGCCGCTACGAGGCGGTGGTGGCGGCGCGGCGGCGTTGAGAGGCCGGATGCCGCCAGTCCGACAGCGCCGCCCGCCACCCGGCGCGGGTAGCTAAAAGCGCCGGGGGTCTTTGTTAGCCTGAACCGAACGCAAGTCCCGGATTCGGAGAGAGAAACAGATGCTGTCGGGTATCAAGATTGTCGAAATTTGCGGGATCGGCCCCGGTCCCTTCTGTGCCATGCACCTGGCCGACCTCGGCGCGGAAGTCATCGCCGTCGAGCGCGCGGCGTCCACCTCGATCACCGGCGAGGCGAACGCGGACAAGAACCCGATCAACCGCGGCAAGCGCTCGGTGACCGCCGACCTGAAGACCGCCGAAGGCCGCGAGACCGTGCTGAAGCTGATCGAAGGCGCCGACGCGCTGATCGAAGGCATGCGCCCCGGCGTGATGGAGCGCCTGGGCCTCGGTCCGGACGTGCTGCTGGCGCGCAATCCGAAGCTGGTGTTCGGCCGCATGACCGGCTGGGGCCAGAGCGGACCGATGGCGCAGGCCGCCGGCCATGACAACAACTACGTCTCGCTGTCCGGCGCCATGTACCACTGCGGCACCGCCGGCGAAGCGCCGTCGTCGCCGATCACCCTGCTCGGCGACATCGGCGGCGGCGCGCTGTACCTGGCGGTCGGCATTCTCGCCGGCATCCTCAACGCCCGCGCCACCGGCAAGGGCACCGTGGTCGACGCCGCCATCGTCGACGGCTCGGCGCACATGATGGGCCTGATGCTCGGCCTGGCGAAGAAGGGCCTGCTCAGCGAGCAGCGCGGCAAGAGCGTGCACGACGGCTCGCACTTCTACGCCACCTACCGGTGCGCCGATGGCCGCTACGTCTCGGTGGGCTCGATGGAGCCGCAGTTCTACGCGCTGCTGCTGGAGAAGCTCGGCCTGAAGGACGACCCGCTGTTCGCCAAGCAGTGGGACAAGTCGCGCTGGGAAGAACAGCGCGCCGCCCTGGCGAAGATCTTCGCCGGCCGCACCCGCGCCGAATGGTGCGACCTGCTGGAAGGCACCGACGTGTGCTTCGCCCCGGTGAACAGCCAGCAGGAAGCGGCGCGCCACCCGCACATGGTCGAGCGCGGCGTCTACTTCGAGCGCGACGGCATGCTGCAGGCTTCGCCGGCCCCACGCTTCGACGGCAAGGTGGTCGCCCCGGGCGAAGTCCCGACCCGCGGCCAGGACACCGCCGAGGTGATGGCGGCGCTGGAGGCCGGCAACATCGCGGGCGTCTGGCGTTCCTGATCATCGATCGTTCCCACGCGGAAGCGTGGGAACCATGTCCAGTCCGTGCCCTACGAACTGCTGGCGATCAGCTCCGGCTGGTCTTCCGGTTTGCGCCGTTCCAGCGGCCAGACCCGCTTCGCCGGTTCACCGTCCGCACGGAACGCATGACAGGTGTCGACCATCCCGGGCTTGGCCATGGGCCCTTCGCCGGTGGGCGTGGGCATCGGGCCGATGGTCGAGCGGCTTACCGAGAACAGCGACTGGTAGGCGGTGGTCGCCAGCGGGCCGAGCAGTTCGGAAAGGTGGGTGCAGCCGCTGGCGCCGCCGAACAGGCTCTTCACCTTCTGGGTGAAGCCGGGGCCGATCCTCTGGCCTACCAGCGCCGCGTAGGCGCCGTCGATTTCCGCGCAGAAGGGGGTCGGCGAGGCGGCGATATGCGCCTCCATGCGCTGGATCACCAGGTGCCGGTCGACGGTCATGCTCATGTGCATGTCATGGATGGCCCCGCCCGGCTCCACGTCGCGGTAGGGCAGGCGGGTGGCGTCGGCGCTGAGGTCGCGCATGTGGCCCTCGATGTCGTACAGGCCGTCCTCGCGCTCGTAGCCGGTGCAGGTGATCTGGCGGGTGTGCAGCAGCTTGCGCCTGCTGGTCGGTTCCGATGTCTTCATTGGCCTTGTTCTCGTTCGGAATGGGGCAGCGTTCGCCGGGCGAACGGCGTGGTCCCATGATGGCCGCGGAAGCGCTGCCACGCACTCACTCCAAACGGGGGGGCTGGCGACGCTAGCCGGAAGACAGGTCGCGCATCCTGGCGATGGCTTCGTCGCGGCCGGAGACGCCGAGCTTCACGTAGATGTTCTTCAGGTGCCATTTCACCGTTTCCGGCGAGACGTTCAGCGCGCGGGCGATCTTCTTGTTCGGCATGGCGTGGGCGAGCAGGGCCAGCACCTCGCCTTCGCGTTCGCTGAGCGTGCCGAGCGCGGCGGGTTCCTGGCTGGCGCCGGCGTCGTGCTCCGGTCCGGCCGCGACGGCGAGCAGACGCTGCACGTAGAAGCCCAGCACCGGGTCCAGGCAGTTTTCCGCGAGCAGTTCGGCGAGCAGCTTCGGCAGGCGCGACGAGAGGCTCAGCAGGGTGCGCAGCAGGCCGAGCCGGTGGCCCAGGCGCAGCGCCTCGATCAGCTGCATGCGCGATTCCCCGGGGTTGCCGCGGGCATGCTCGACCAGCGCCAGCTGCAGGCGCAGGGTCGCAGCGCGGCGCCAGCGCCGGCTCGCCTCGGCGGCGTCGATGAGGGGGGACAGCAGCGTGGCGGCGCCGGCGAAGTCCTTGTTCAGCAGGCACAGTTCGATCTGTGCGCGCTTGCCGAAGGTGCGGATCTCGCCTTCGGTGCCCTGGGCCACGTCGGGATAGCGCGCCGCCAGCGCTTCGACCTCGCGCAGGATGGCTTCCGCCTGCTCGCCCTGTCCCTCCTGCCGCAGCCAGCCCTGGCGCGTCATCAGCGAGGTCACCAGCAGGCGGTCGAGCTGGTAGTTGCTGGCGTACTCCTCCAGGCGGTCGAGCTGGGCGTGGGCTTCCAGGCGGCGGCCGGCCAGCCAGTGCGACAGGGCCAGCACCAGCAGCGCCTGCAGCACGGAGTCCGGCATCGCGGCGCGCTCCAGCACGCCGATGCGCGGTTCCAGCAGCGTGCGCGCCGATTCGCACTCGTTCAGTTCGTAGAGGACGCTGGCGAGCAGGCCGGCGGCCATGAAGGCCACGGCGCCGTAGGACGGGCCCTGCTGTTCGGCCTCTTCCAGCACTTCGCGGAAGATGTGCTCGGCCTGGGTGATGCGCCCCTCGATGATCAGGCTGATGCCGCCCACGCAGCGGCCGATCAGGCTGCGCCGCGGCGAGCCGCCGGGCCGTTCGCCGGCGTCGAGGATATCGCGGGCGTACTCGTATTCGCCCTGGTACATGTACAGCCAGGCGAGCACGTTGCTGCGCCCGGTCTGCAGGTAGTCGTCGGCGTCCTCGGGGATGTCCAGCAGCTCGGGCAGGATGGCCTGCGCCGCCGCCGAGTCGTCGCGCAGCATCGCCATGCTGCCGCGCAGCAGGGTCAGGTGATAGCGCTGGCAGGGGTCGAGGCGCTCGCGGGTCGATTCCAGCTGCGCCAGGCTCTGGCCGAAGGCGCCGAAGTTGCGCGTGTACAGGTGGATGTGCGCCATCACCAACTGCAGGGCGAAGCGCTGCTGCAGCTGCTCCGGCGGCAGGCGGCGCAGCAGGCCGGGGAGCTGGCCGAGGTCGCCGCGGGCGAGCAGCTCGATGGCGCAGGCTTCGACGATGTCGGCGGCGGCCTGTACGTCGCCGGCCTGGATCGCGTGATGCACCGCCTCGTCGACATGCCCGCGGCCGCTGAACCAGCCGCGGGCGGCGGCATGCAGCGCCTTCTGGTCGATTTCCGGATGCCCCGCCAGCTGGTTGCGCAGGGCTTCGCGCAGCAGCGGATGGAGGCGGTACCAGACGTCCCGCTCGTGGCTTTCGATGCGGGTGATGAACATGTTCTCGCTGTCCAGCCGCGCCAGCCGGTTGAGCACCCGCGGCTGCGCGTAGGGCTGTCCGGTCAGGGCGGCGCACAGCGAGGAGCAGAAGCGGTTGCAGATGGACGCGCGCAGCAGCAGGTCGAGGTCTTCCGGCGCCAGGTGGGCCAGCACCTCGTGCTCGAAGTAGCTGGCGAAGGCGCCCGGGTCGCGCACCTGCACGTGCGGATAGCTGGCGCCGTGGCGGGCCTTGAGGTCGACGGCGAACAGCTGCAGGCCGGCGGCCCAGCCGTCGGTGAGCTCGTGCAGGACCTCGACGTCGCGGCGCTCGATACGGCCCAGCTGCTCGCGGAGGAAGCGTTCGGACTCCTCCAGGCTGAAGCGCAGGTCGCGCAGGTCGAACTCCGCCAGCAGGCCCTGGGTGCGCAGGCGGGTGAGCGTATGCGGCATCGGCAGCGCGGCGCGCGAGCCGAGCACCAGGTGGAACTGCGCGGGGGCGTAGTCGAGCAGCCATTGCAGGATCAGCAGGTTGCGCCGGTCCGCCAGGTGATGCACGTCGTCGAGCATCAGCACCAGTTGCTGCTGGCGCTGGGCGAGCCCCTGCACCAGGGTGATGACCCAGTGCTCCAGCGCCAGGTCGTCGTTCTCCCGCCCGGTGAGGATCGCGGCCTCGCGCACCATCGCCGGGTCCACCTCGGCGAGGCTCGCCAGCAGGCAGTGGGAGAAGCGCGTCAGCTCGTTGTCCTCGCCGGTCAGCGAGAGCCAGGCGACGTCGAAGTTCAGCGCCAGCAGCTCGCGGCGCCAGGCCAGCAGGGTGCTGGTCTTGCCGCAGCCCGCCGGCCCCTGGATCACCACGCAGCGCTGCCGGCGCGCCTCCTGCAGGCGGGCGATCAGCGCATCGCGCGGCATCAGGTGGCGCGCGCCCCGCGGCGGGATGACCTTGGTGCTGGCCACCAGCTGCAGCTCGCGGTCGGGGCAGGGGATACCGGGCATGGAGAAGTCGGGCATGGCGTGTCGCTATGCGGCGCGGGCCGCTCATCCGGGAAAGGTTTTCGACGGAGGATATCCGTTTTTTCAGACAGGGATTGCAAGCAAATGTACTTGGCGCACGGTTGGCGGGTGTGTGACGGGGTTGCGGATAGGCGGGAGGTGCGGGACGGAGGAGGGGAAAAGCAGCGCTGAAGTCCGTAGGGCGGGTGCAACCCGCCGGATCGCCAGGGCAATGGCGGGTTTCACCCGCCCTACCTGATGCCGGCATGTCGCGGGCATGGCCCGCTCCTGCGGTCGGGGGCGGCGTAGGGTGGAAATCGCCGAAGCGATTTCCACCATTCCTGCTCAGGCCGGCTTCGGCCAGTAGCGTTCGCGCAGTTGCTGCTTGGACAGCTTGCCGGTGGGCATGCGCGGCATGCAGTCGATGAAGTCCACCGAGCGCGGCAGCATGTAGCGCGCCACCCTGTCCCGGAGGAATTCGACCAGTTCCGCGCCGAGTTGCTCGGACGGCTCTACGCCGGGCGCCGGCTCGATGATCGCCTTGACCTCCTCGCCCATCTCCGCGTTCGGCACGCCGATCACCGCCACGTCGCCAACCTGCGGGTGCAGGGCCAGGGCGTCCTCGATCGCCTGCGGGTAGATGTTCACCCCGCCGGAAATGATCATGAAGTTCTTGCGGTCGGTCAGGTACAGGTAGCCGTCCGCGTCCACGTGGCCGACGTCGCCGAGGGTGCTCCAGTTCGGATGCTTCGGGTGCTGCGCCGAGCGGGTCTTCTCCGGGTCGTTGTGGTACTGGAAGGACGGCAGTTCGGAGCCGAAGTACACCAGGCCGGTCTCTCCGGGCGGCAGTTCGTTGCCCTCGTCGTCGCAGATGTGCAGGGTTCCGATCAGCGCCTTGCCGACCGAGCCCGGGTGGGCCAGCCATTCATCGCTGTGCAGGGCGGTGGCGCCGTTGCCTTCGCTGCCGGCGTAGTACTCGCTGAGGATCGGACCCCACCACTCGATCATCTGCCGCTTGACCTCCACCGGGCAGGGCGCCGCGGCATGCAGGGCGTTGCGGTGGCTGGACAGGTCATGGCGCTGGCGTTCCTCCGCCGGCAGCTTGAGCATGCGCACGAACATGGTCGGCACCCACTGGCTGTGGGTGATGCGGTAGCGCTCGATGTTGGCCAGGGCCAGGCGTTCGTCGAACTTTTCCATGAACACCACGGTGGCGCCGAGGTTGTGCATGCTGGTGGTGAAGTTCAGCGGCGCGGCATGGTACAGCGGCGCGGAGGACAGGTAGACGGTGTCGCTGGCGTAGCCGAGCAGCGCGACGATCGGCCTGACGGAGCCGCTCTCGCTGATCTTCACCTCCGGCAGCGGGCGCAGGATGCCCTTCGGCCGGCCGGTGGTGCCCGAGCTGTACACCATGGCGCCCCCTTCCCATTCCTCGGCCAGGCGCTCGGCGGGGAATTCGGCGACGCTTTCCTCGAAGCTGCTCCAGCCGTCGATGACGCCATCGATCATCAGGCGCCGCGGGCAATCGGGGGTCAGCGCCGGCAGGTCGCGGACGGTTTCGCGCAGCGCCCAGCTGCTGACGATCAGCCGCGAGCCGCTGTCCTCGACTATGTAGGCCGCCTCGCTGGCGGTGAAGAAGCGGTTGATCGGCACCACGCGCAGGCCGGAGCGCAGGGCCGCCCAGCATACTTCGAAGCAGCGGATGTGGTTCTCCATGAGCATGGCGAAACGGTCGCCGCGGCGCAGGCCCTGGGCATGGAGGAATTGCGCGAAGCGGTTGGAGCGTTCGTCGAGTTCGCGATAGGTGAGGGTCTCGCCGGTGGAGGCGTTGATCACTGCCGGCTTGTTCGGGGTGAGGATGGCGAAATCGCCGAGGTACTTGGGTGCGTCCATGGTGTGTTGTTCTTGTGCCTGGATGCGCAGCGCGCGGGGCGAAAATCGTGGCACGGCTGTGCGGCAGGCAGACCTACCCGCAGCGGGGGGCTGGCACCGTGGCGACCCCGGCGCGACCCATCGGCGTCCGGCTCAGGACAACACGCCCATGGCCTTGGCGCGCACCACCGCCTGGGTGCGCCGGGTCACGCCGAGCTTGTGGTTGATGTGCTTGGTGTGCGCCTTCACGGTGTTGGTCGAGATGTACAGGCGCTCGCCGATCTCCTGGTTGGACAGCCCCTCGGCGAGCAGCTCCAGCACCGAGACTTCCCGCGAGGTGAGTTCCTCGCGCTTCTTCAGTCCGGCGCCGGGCCTGACCTCGTGCTCCACCGGCCTGGCCGCCGGGCTGGCCTTGGCTTCGCCGACCAGCAGGTTGAACGAGCTGCCGGCCCCGCCGTTCTGGCGCTCGCCCGCGGGCGCCTCGGGCTGGGCCTGCTGCAGGCGGCGGAGGGTCTGCCGGGCCTTGGCCAGCAGGGCGTGGAAATTCAGGCGCTGGCATTCCTTCATGGTGGTCTGCAGGCGTTTCTCCGCCTCGCGGGTGCGGCCCAGGCCGTGTTCGGCGCAGGCCATCAGCAATTGGTTGCGCAGCACCAGTGAGGGCACCTGGATGCCGGTCAGGCGGGCGGTGGAGCCGCGCAGGTAATCCTCCAGGGCGCGCGCCATCGGCATGGCCTGTTCCCAGTTCTTCTGGCGCACCAGGATGTTCACCGACTGCAGGTTGAGCACGCCGCGATAGGTGGTTTCCTGGGCGTTGGCGCACTGCATGCGCCGTTCCGCGTCCTGCAGGTAGCGGAACGCCAGCTGGTGGTCGCCACGGCAGGACGCCAGTTCCGCGAGCCCCGCCAGCGCATGCAGGACCGACGAGCCGACCCGCGGCGACAACTGCATCGCCTCGCGCATGCTGCGTTCGCCGCCATCCAGGTCGTTGCGCTGCATCTGCAGCCGGCCCCGCATCACCAGCAGGCGCGCCTGCAGCAGCGGATGGCGGTTGCCGTCGGCGTCCAGCAGGGCGAGGTTCTCCTGCACCAGGAATTCGGCGAGGCTGGTTTCGCCGCAGAGCAGCATCAGGCAGGTGCGCTCGCTGTTGGCCAGGGACTCGCTGGCCAGGCAGCCCTGGCGCCGCGCCTGCTCCACCGCGGTCATCAGGAGCTGCCGGGCCTGCGCGGTCTCGCCGGCGCCCATCGCCATGCGCGCCAGGGTCGAGTAGCAGAGGAAGGCGATGTATTTCTCGTCCTCGCCCAGGTGGCTCAGGGCCGCCTGGCAATGTTCCCGGGCGCCGTCGCAGTTGCCCAGCATGCCCTGCAGGGAGCCGTGCAGCGCCTGCCAGGCGGCCAGCGCCCGACGGTTCTGCTGCGCGCTGGGCAGCGGCAGGAAATGGCTCAGGCGCGCGAGGCAGACGGCCGCATCGTCCAGCCGGCAGGCCATCAGCAGGGCGCTGGCATTCAGCAGCACCAGGTGTCCGGTGCCCTCCAGCAGCTGCGTGGGCAGGCGGCGGCGCCAGTCGAGCATGGATTGCAGGTGTTCGCCGCCGAGCAGCCAGGCCGGGCTGAGGCGGGACATGTAGCTGACCGCCATGTCGGCGTGGCCGGCGGCCAGCGCCAGTTCGATGGCCTCGTCGGTGAAGTGCAGGGCGTTGAGGATGCGGCAGGCGGACAGGCGCAGGCGGTTGATGTCGGCCGTGGCCTTGCGTCCCTGCAGCACCTGGGCGACCACGGGCAGCAGGCGGTACCAGCGGCCGTCGCGGTCGGCGGGCAGGAAGAATGACTGCGACTGCAGCAGGCGCTGGAACAGCGCACGGCCATCCAGGTCGTCCCACAGCTGGGCGCAGAGTTCGGCGGAGAAACGCGGCAGGTGGGCAAGCCCTTCGAGCAGGCGGCGCTCGTCCGAGTCCAGGCGCACCAGCAGCTCGCGCTCCAGGTAGTCGCCCAGCCAGGATGCGCTGCCCGGCGTGCCGTGCCGCCGGGTGCTCAGCAGGAGGCGCGCGCCGGCGCACCAGCCCAGGCTCTGCTGCCAGATCGTCTCGCGGACGCTGGCCGGCGTGTCCGGCGCGATATGGCTGACCAGGCTGTCCAGCTCCTCGCGGGAGAACGCCAGGGCGGAGGCGTCCAGCTCCAGCAACTGGCCTTCCAGCAGCAGGCGCGGCAGGTTCCACGTCGGCCGCTGCCGGCTGCTGACCCACAGACGCACCGGCGCCCGGGAGTTCAGCAGCAGCTGATCGATCCAGGCATCCAGCCGGGAGTCGGCATGCGCCGGGTAGTCGTCGAGCACCAGGCACAGGGTGGCCGGGGATCGTTCGAGGAATTCCAGCAACGCCGCTCCGTCGTCCAGCCCTTCGACGCCCAGCTGTTCGGCGGCCCGCACGCAGAACTGTTCGAGGGACAAGGGCATGCCCGCCAGGTTGAGCCGGACCTGCCGCTGCCCTGCGGGCTCCTGCTCCAGGCAGGCGTTGATCAGGCAGGTCTTGCCATAGCCGGCGGGCGCGCACAGCAGGCGCAGGCGCTGCGGGCTTTCCAGCAGCTCCGCCAGCAGCTGCGGGCGCGGCAGCAGGTGGGCCGGCTGGCCGGCGCGGCCCGGCAGGGCGAGAGAGGTGGGCCTGGACCTTTCCAGATCCATGGCTGGAGCGGGCTGCGACATCTTGTTCTCCGTGGCGGCAGGCCTTCGCTCCGCCGGTGACACTTCTGCGAGTGAATGATCGATGCAGCGTGGCCGGCCTGTTACGGGCCGCCGACCGGCGCGGGCAGATGGCCGTCATGCCCCGGCGCCGGTTCCATCGATTCTTCGGCATCGCCGGTGCCGGGCAATACCCTTTTCGGGTGATAAACCGGACGGCCCGACCAGTGCCGGCGACTTCCGCGGGGAATGCGCCCCGTGAAAGGGGGCAGGAGCGTCGGAGCGCGGTAACAGCGCGGGGTGACAGGCCGGGGCGATGGCTCCGGCGCGACATTCCCGGGCCTCGTGCGGGACCTCCGCGCGTCCGGGCGGACGCTGCTCCCGTTACCTTTTGTAATCACCCCTCGACGAGCCAATCACCCGCACGGGTGACGCAAAATTACCTCAACAGGCAATGCCCGCCTTGCCTGCCGCTCCCTAGCATCGAGCTTCCAACACAACGAAACGCTCGTACTCGGAGTACCGCATGACAACTATAAGAAAGCGCGGGATGTTCCAGCCGCACCTGCTGACGGTGGCAGTCGCCCTGGGGATCGGCGCGCAGGCCCAGGCAGTCGAATTCAACATCGGGGAGATCGAGGGCCGCTTCGACTCGTCCCTTTCCATCGGCGCCAGCTGGGCGGTACGCGGGGCCGACCCGGACTACATCTCGCCGAACAACGTGATGGGCAAGCGCGGCGAATCCGGTACCGCCACCGTCGATGACGGCCGCCTGAACTTCAAGAAGGGCGAAACCTTCTCGAAGATCTTCAAGGGCCTGCACGACCTCGAACTGAAGTACGGCGACGGCGGCGTCTTCGTGCGCGGCAAGTACTGGTACGACTTCGAGCTGAAGGACGAGCACCGCCTGTTCTACGACATCGACGACAGCGGCCGCGATGACCTGGCCAAGTCGTCCGGCGCCGAATTCCTCGATGCCTTCGCCTACTACAACTACAGCCTCGGCGATCTGCCGGGCAACGTGCGCCTGGGCAAGCAGGTGGTGAGCTGGGGCGAGAGCACCTTCATCCAGAACGGCATCAACGTGATCAACCCGCTCGACGTCGCCGCCCTGCGCCGCCCCGGTGCCGAGATCAAGGAAGGCCTGATCCCGGTGAACATGTTCTACGTGTCCCAGGGGCTGGGCGAGAACCTGACCGCGGAAGCCTTCTACCAGCTGGAATGGGAGAAGACCATCGTCGACAACTGCGGCACCTTCTTCGGCGCCGACGCCGTCGCGCAGGGGTGCAACGACCGCCTGGTGGCCGCGGGGCCCGACCTGGCGCCCGGGGAGTCGCCGAACGTCGGCCTGCCGATCCTGGCGAGGCCGCCCATCCAGGGATTCAGCAGCAACGCCTACTTCCCGCGGCTGAAGGATGACGAGGCGTCGGATAGCGGCCAGTACGGCCTGGCGCTACGCTGGTTCGTGCCGGAGATGAACGACACCGAATTCGGCGCGTACTACATGAACTATCACAGCCGAAATCCGTACATCAACATGATCGCCCGCGATGCCAGCCTGCCATCCACCGGCTCCGCGGCGGTCGATCCGATCCGGCAATCCCGCTATTTCGTCGATTACCCGGAAGACATCCGCCTGTACGGCCTGAGCTTCCAGACCAACGTCGGCGGCACCTCCCTGGGCGGCGAGATCAGCTACCGGCCGAACATGCCGCTGCAACTGTCCTCGCCGGACTTCATCGCCGCCGCGATCGGCCGGCCGTCGCCGCTGATCGCGAACGGCTACCAGACGTTCGTGCCGGGGCAGGAGATGACCTCCTACAAGCGCATGCCGGTATTCCAGGCGCAGATGACCGCCACCCAGTTCTTCGACCAGATCTGGGGCGCCAGCCGCCTGACCCTGGTCGGCGAGGTGGGCTACAACCGCATCAACGGCCTGGGCGACACCGACGGTTCCGACCTGCGCTTCGGTCGCAGCCCGGTCTTCGGGGCGGGTCCGAGCGTCCTGGCGGGCAACCCCTGCAATCCGAACCCGACCACCAACGCCAAGTGCAGCCCGCACGGCTTCTACACCACCCACTCCTGGGGCTACCAGGCGCGCGCCAAGCTGGACTACAGCAACGTATTCGCCGGCATCAACCTGTCGCCGAACCTGGCCTGGCAGCACTCCGTGGATGGCTACGGCCCGAACTTCGACGAAGGCTCCAAGGCCATCAGCGTCGGCATCGATGCGGACTACCTGACCACCTACACGGCCAGTCTCAGCTACACCGACTTCTTCGGCGGCGACTTCAGCACCAACGGCGACCGCGACTTCGTCGCGCTCAGCTTCGGCGTGAATTTCTGATCCTGCACAACGCAGAGGGTAAGCACATGAAGACAAGAACGATGATGCATGTCGGCGCCCTGGCCCTGTCGCTGCTGGCTACCAGCGTGATGGCCGCGGTATCCCCCGAGGAAGCGGCAAAGCTGGGCACCAGCCTGACGCCGCTGGGCGGCGAGAAGGCCGGCAATGCCGATGGCAGCATTCCGGAATGGACCGGCGGCCTCAAGCCGGGCGCCGCACCGGTGGACGCCAAGGGCTTCCTCGGCGATCCGTTCCCCGATGACAAGCCGCTGTTCACCATCACCGCGCAGAACGTCGATCAGTACAAGGACAAGCTGACCCCCGGCCAGCAGGCGATGTTCAAGCGCTATCCGCAGAGCTACCGGATTCCGGTGTATCAGACCCGGCGCAGCGCTTCTTCGCCGCAGTCGATCTACGACGCGGCTAAGCGGAGCGCGGTGACCACCGAGACGGTCAACGACGGCAACGGCCTGAAGAACTTCGAGCAGTCGCACAACTACGCCTTCCCGATTCCGAAGACCGGCGTGGAAGTGGTGTGGAACCACGAGACCCGTTATCGCGGCACCAACTTCACCCAGATCGTCGCCCAGGCCACGCCGCAGTCGAACGGTTCCTACACCGTCGTCGAGTTCAGGCAGGACACGGCGTTCCCGCAATTCATGCCGGATGTCGCAGCGGAGAAGGGCGCCAACTTCCTGTTCTACGTGAAGCAGGAAATCGTCGCTCCGGCACGCCTGGCCGGTAACGTGACCCTGGTCCACGAGACCATCGACCAGGTCAAGGAACCGCGCCTGGCCTGGGCCTACAACGCCGGCCAGCGCCGCGTGCGCCGCGCCCCGCAGGTGGCCTACGACGGCCCGGGCACCGCCGCCGACGGCATGCGCACCGCCGACAACTCGGACATGTACAACGGCGCGCCGGACCGCTACGACTGGAAACTGGTCGGCAAGAAGGAGATGTACGTTCCGTACAACAACTACCGGCTGTGGTCGCCGAAGCTGAAGTACTCGGACATCCTCAAGCCCGGCCACATCAACCAGGACCTGACCCGCTACGAGCTGCACCGCGTGTGGGTCGTCGAGGGCACGGTGAAGCCCACCGAGCGGCACATCTATGCCAAGCGCGTGTTCTTCGTCGACGAGGACACCTGGAACATCCTCGAAGCCGACCACTACGACGGTCGTGGCCAGCTGTGGCGCGTGGGCGAGGGCTTCCAGGTGCTGGACTACCAGCAGCAGGCCAGCCTGTATGCCGCCCAGGGGCTGTACGACCTGATCGCCGGGCGCTATGCGGTGATCGGCATGACCAACGAGTCCAAGCACCCGACCCTCTACGGCCAGAAGTCCACCATGAACGACTTCACCCCGGCTGCCCTGCGCAACGCGGGTATTCGCTGAGCCTGACCGCTATCGCGCCCGCCGCGGGAATGCTCCGCCTGCGGCGGGCGCGGTGCGTTTTGCCGGGGCCTTGGGGGGACGCCAGCGTAGGGTGGACGAGGTTTTTTTCATCCACCATTGCGAGGCCGCGTTCGCGGCCTGCAGCCTGCACGGAACCTCCGCACTTCCTGTAGGAGCGCCATGCGCGCGACATCTTTTCGCGGGCATGGCCCCTACACGATCTATTGGATCCCCGCGCTCGCGAGGATGACGGGTGTGCGTCGAGGTCTCGCCTCACTTCGTCTTTCCCGCGAACGCGGGACAGCGCTTGCGCTGAACGCACTTCAGTGCAGCCCGAAGGGCGAGCGCAGCGAGTAAACCAGAAGACAGTTGCTCCTGCAGTCGGCTCCGCTGTCTTCCTTCATGGTTCCCACGCAGGAGCGTGGGAACCATAAGGGTCGCCATCTCACTCCCGCCCGGCGAACTCCGGATCGCGCTTTTCCAGGAACGCCTGCACGCCCTCCCTGAAGCTGGGCAGGTCGAGCAGTTCGCGCTGGCGGTCGGCCTCGTAGTCCAGCTGCGCGCGCAGGTCGTTGCGTTCGGCGGCGTCGAACAGGGCGCGCGCTTCGAGCATCCCGTGGGCCGGCAGGAGCGCCAGTTGCCGGGCCATGCGCAGGGCTTCGTCGTGCAGGGCCGCGTCGTCGACGCAGGCGTGGATCATGCCCCAGCGTTCGGCCTTTTCCGCCGACAGGCGTTCGCCGGTGACGCTCAGCGCCAGGGCGCGGGCGCTGCCGATGCGGCGTTGCAGGAACCACGAGGCACCCAGGTCGGGGACGATGCCGAGCCGGAGAATGAACGGCAGATAGAAGTAGGCCGAGCGCGCGGCGAGGATCACGTCGCCGGCCAGCGCCAGTCCCACTCCGGCGCCGGCGGCCCCGCCGTTGACCGCGATCACCACCGGCACCGGCTGCTCGTGCAGTTCGGCGATCATCGGGTTGAGGTGCTCGCGCATGTTCTTCGCCCCGTGTTCGCCGTAGCCGCTTCTGTCGCGTCCGCCGCCCTTGAGGTCGGCGCCGGCGCAGAACAGCCGGCCAGTGGCGGTGAGCAGCAGGGCGCGCACGCTGCTGTCGGCGCGCACCGCGGCCAGCGCATGGCGGACTTCGCTGACCAGGTTGGGGTTGAAGGTGTTGGCGCTCGCCGGCTCGTTGAGGGTGATGACGGCGACGGAGCCTTCCCGGCTCAGGAGGATCGACTGGTAGTTCATCGTGGTTCTCGCTTGTTGTTATTGAAGGTTGCGAATCGTGGTGAAGCGCGATGGCTGGTCAGAGCCCCATCCGCGCCATGCCGCCGCCATGCATGGAGCCGCCGTCCACCGCCAGCGTCGCGCCCGTGATGTAGGACGCCATGGAGGACGAGAGGAACAGCGCGGCGTCGGCCACTTCCTCCAGCGTGCCGTAGCGCCCCAGCGGCACGTTGCGGGTGGCGCGCGCGGTGCTTTCCGCGTCCGGCGCCAGGCGGCGCATGCCTTCGGTGCCGCTGATCGGTCCGGGCACCAGGGCGTTCACGCGGATGCGCTGGGAACCCCATTCGACGGCGAGGGTGCGGGTGAGCATCTCGATGCCGGCCTTGGCGGCGCAGGCATGCGCCTGCAGCGGGGTGGGATTGCTGGCCTGCGGGGCGGAAATGGTCAGCACCGAGGCGCCGGCGCCGCGCAGGTGCCGGTGGCCGAGACGGAGGACGTTGAAGGTGCCGAGCAGGTCGATGTCCACCACGCTCTTGAAGGCATTGCAGGACATGTCGGTCGCCGCGGCGAGGAAGTTGCCGGCGGCGCCGGAGACCAGCACGTCGATCGGCCCGAAGCGTTCCACCGCCTGCGCCAGCGCCGCCTCCAGCGCCTCGGGATTGCGCACGTCGGCGCTCAGGCCGAGGGCGCGTGGCCCCAGGCCGGCTGCCGCGGCGGCGGCCTTTTCGGCGTTGCGGCCGAGCACCGCGACGTTCGCGCCCCAGGCGGCGAACGCCGAGGCGATGCCCAGGTTGATGCCGCTGGTCCCGCCGGCGACGAAGACATGGGCGTTGGCGAACTGCGCCCAGGGATGTGTCTGCTGCATGCTGGTTCCTTGTGCTTGTCCAACGAAAAGACACCGCGCCCGGCCGGGCGTCGGTCTTTCCGATTATCGGAACAGCCGTGCGGGCCGGCTCTAGTCACTTCGAACTAAATTCGCCGGCGCCCGCTCAGTCCAGCCAGCCGCGGCTGCGGGCGATGGCCACCGCCTGGGTGCGGCCCTGGGCGCCGAGCTTGGCGTTGATCTTGCGCAGGTGCGACTTGACCGTGCATTCCGAGAGGAACAGTTTCTCGGCGATGGCGCGGTTGCGCTGGCCGGCGGCCAGCAGCTGCAGTACCTGGATTTCCCGGCTGGTCAGTTCCTCCTGCGGCGCATCGGCGCTGCCTTCGCCGGCGCCGCTGGTGTCCAGCACGATGTTCAGGCGTTCCAGCAGGGTCGTGACGAAGCCCGCCTCGATGCTCCCCGCCTGGCCGTGCGGGCTGATGGCCCAGCGCCGCAGCAGGCGGGCGAGGCGGTCGCCTTCCTCGATGAAGGTGCCCAGGAATCCCTCCGGGCCGGCCAGGCGCAGGGCCTCGCCCAGCGCCTCGAAAGCCTGCTGGACCCGCCCGAGTCCGTCCAGCGCCAGCGCCAGCAGCAGTTGCAGCTTGATCTCGCGGCGCCGGTGCTGGCGCGCGCGGGCGTCCTGGAGGGCCGCGCGCAGGGCTTCCAGCGCGGCGCCGCAGTCGCCCTCGGCGATGCGCAGGCGCTGGCGGCCGATGCTCGGCGTATCCACGTCGTTGGCGTACATCAGGAAGCCGGGCCGGTCCCAGCCGCCGGCCTGCTCGGCGGCTTCCTGCGCCTGGCGGGCCGCGTCCAGGCGATTCTCCAGCACCGCCACGCGGGCGCGCTCCAGCCACGCCGAGCATTGCACCCGCGGGTTGCCGCTCTGGTGGCCGGTCTGTTCCAGCTCCACCAGATAGCGCAGCCAGGTGTCGCGCTCGCCACGGCACAGCGCCGCCCGCGCCATCAGCACGTGGCTGGCGATCAGGCTGTCCGGGGTGCTGGCGTTCTTCGCCGTGGGCAGGATGGGCGCCAGCAGGCGCTCGGCTTCCTCCAGCCGGTCGCTCTCGTAGAGCAGCTGGGCGCACAGGGTTTCGCGGGTGAGGTGGGCGCCGACCGTCTTGCCGTTGCCGTCGCTCCAGCGTTCACCGCCGCTTGCCTGCATGCGCGCGAGGGCGCTGCCGAGGCGACCCTGGATCATGTCGAGGATGCTTTCGTTGCAGTCGGAAATGCTCCGCAGCAGGCTCGACTGCATCTGCGATTCGGCGGCCTGCGCCAGCAGCTCGCGGGCCTCGTCGTGGCGGCCGCTGCCGATCAGGTTGAAGGCCACCGCATTGACCAGCACGCCGTACTGGAAGGTTTCGCCGGCCGGCAGCCGGCGCAGCTGGTCGAGGCCGACGCGGCAGCATTCCTCCGGCTCGTCGGTCAGGCCGAGCAGCAGGCAGCGCAGGGTGCGCGCCTCCAGCGCATCGCCGGTTTCCGCCAGGTGGTCGATCAGCCGGTTGGCGTCGCGGAAGCGCCGGGCGAACACCAGCGCCCAGGCGTAGGCCAGGTTCAGGCGCGGATAGCGGTCCAGCAGTTCGCCGGGGATGCGGTCCAGCCAGCGCAGCAGCATGCGCGTGCGGCCGGTCTCGACCAGGCTGTCGATATGCTCGGCCAGCCGCGTGGCGGCTTCCTCCGCATCGCCGGCGTCGAGCAGCAGTTCGATCGCCGGGATCGGCCGGCCTTCGTCGAGGAACCACTGCGCGGCGCGGCGGCGCAGCCGGTTGGCCTCGCCGGGCAGGCGGCGCTCCAGGGCGTCGCGGAGGAAGCCGGCGAACAGGCTGTGATAGCGGTACCACTGCTGCTCGCCGTCGATGGGGATCAGGAACAGGTGGGAGCGGCCCAGCCGTTCGAGCATTTCCCGGCTGTCGCCGTGGCCGGTCAGCGCGTCGCACAGGCCGGCGCAGAACTGTTCGGTGACGCTGGTCCGGAGCAGGAACAGGCGGGTGTCGTCGTCCAGCCGGGCGAGGATGTCCTCGGCCAGGTATTCGGCCAGCTGCAGGTTGGAGCCGGAGAAGGCGGCGATCACCGCGCCGTGGTCGTCGCGCCCCTGCAGCGACAGGCAGGCCAGGTAGATGGCGGTGATCCAGCCTTCGGTGCGCCGGTAGAGGCTGGACAGCAGGTTGTTCAGCAGCGGCAGCTGGCGCTTGTCGCGGACGAAGGCGGTGGTTTCCTCCAGGCTGAAGCGCAGGGTGTCCGGCGCCAGCTCCAGCAGCTGGCCGCGCGCGGCGAGGCGGCCGAGGTCGAACTCGGGAAGGCTGCGGGTGCCCAGCGCCACCGTGCCGCCGTCCGGCAGGCCGTCGAGGATCTGCTGCAGGAAGCTGAGCACCGGCGGGCTCTGGATCACCTCGAATTCGTCGAGGACGATGACCAGCGGCGTCGGGCTGGCGCCGAGCAGGTCCAGCACGTCCTGGGTGCCGGGGGCGTCGTTCTCGCCGCCCGCTGGCTGTCCGCCCAGGGCGCGCAGGCCGTGGTGGAGCAGGGCGACGAAGCGCTGCAGGTCGTTGTCGGCGCTGTCCAGGTTGATCCACAGGGTGTGCCGGCCGGCGCTCCGGCAGCGGTCGTGATACTGCTGCAGCAGGGTGGTCTTGCCGAAGCCGGCGGCGGCGCGCAGGAGGATCAGGCGGGCGCGGGAGGCATTGGCCATCTGCTCGACCAGGTGCTGGCGCAGCAGGTGCCGGCTGTCGCCGCAGGGCGGGGTGTACTTGGTGGCGAGGATGCGGATCGGCAGGGGCGCGGAGGCGGTCCCGCTGGCGGATGGGGCGTGGGCCGGGGTTGCCTGGGGCCATGTCATGCCTTGCGTCTCCTCTGCGACGGCTCTCGATGCGGCGCGCCGCTTCCGTCTTTTCCTGTCGTGATTTTCCTCATTCTGCCACGCCCGGCGGAGCCGCGGCGGCCGGAGGCATGCTGCCAGGAACCCCCTCGCCTGCATGGGGCGAGGGGGCATGCGTTGCGCGATCTTCCGGTCTCACTTCGCCGAATAGCGCTCCACCAGCCTGAACTTCTGCACCTTGCCGGTCGGCGTGCGCGGCAGCGGGTCGTCCTGCTGCAGCACGCGCTTGGGCGTCTTGAAGCCGGCCAGGTGGGCGCGGCAGTGCCCGATCAGCGCCTCGCCGTCGATCGCCGCGCCGGCCGGCACCACCACCGCGGTCACCGCCTCGCCCCACAGCGGGTCGGGCAGGCCGATCACCGAGCAGTCGGCGACGCCGGGGAAGCCGAGGATCAGCTCCTCCACCTCGGCGGCGTGCACGTTCTGCCCGCCGGTGACTATGACTTCCTTCAGGCGGCCGCTGATGAACAGGTAGCTTTCCGCGTCGAGGTAGCCGATGTCGCCGGTGTGCACCCAGCCGTCCCTGAAGGTTTCCGCGGATTTCTCCGGGTTCTCGTAGTAGGCGGTGACCGCGGCCGGGCAGCGGCCGAGGATTTCCCCCGGCTGGCCGGGCGGCAGGTCGTTGCCCTGCAGGTCGACGATGCGCACCTGGGAATGCAGGATCGGCCGGCCCACCGAGCCCGGCTTGCGCTCGCGGTCTTCCGGGGTGCTGAGCACCAGCGCGCCGCTTTCCTGCATGCCGTAGTACTCGTAGAGATTGGCGCAGAGCTTGGCGAGAGTGGCCTGGCGTATCGGCTCGGGCAGCGCTGCACCGGCGAAGACGATGGCGCGCAGCGAAGCCGTGTTCGCCGTGTCGATGTTCGGTGCGGCCAGCAGCATGGCGGCCATGGTCGGCACGAGGTTGGTGATGGTCACGCCTTCCTCTTCGATCAGGCGCAGCACGGCCTCCCCATCGAAGTTCACCAGCACGTTGCGGATGCCCATGCTCGCCGACTGCAGCGCCCAGCCGAAGCCGACCCGGCCGAACATCGGGAACACCGTCATGGCGACGTCGCGGGCAGTCATGTCGTAGCCGTTGAACAGGCTGGTGCCGGCCGTGCAGTTGTAGTGGTTGATCAGGTAGCACTTGGGCAGGCCGGTGGTGCCCGAGGTGAGGTTGAAGTAGAAGGGGTCTTCCTCCTCGATCTCGATGGCCGGCGCGCTGGCGGCCGAGGCGGCCAGCAGTTCCTCGTAGTCGCTGCCCGGCGCCTCGCCTTCGCCGAAGCTGACGATCCGGGAGACCTCCGGCAGGTCGGCGAGCAGCGGCGCCAGTGCGGCGGCGAAGCGCCGCTCCAGCAGCAGTGCGCTGGCGCCGACGGCGCGCATCAGTTCGAGCATCTCCTGCGGGGCCAGGCGGTAGTTCAGCGGCAGGCCGATCAGCCCGGTCTTGGCCAGGGCGAAGTAGATCTCGACCATTTCCGCACGGTTGCTGCTGAGGAACGCCACCCGTTCGCCCTTGCGCAGGCCCAGCCCGCCCAGGCCGTTGGCCAGGCGGTTGCAGCGTTCGTCGGTCTGGCGGAAGGTGAAGCGGCGCCGGGTGGAGGTGCAGAAGTAGCTTTCCCGCTCGGGATGGCGGATGGCGGCATTGGCGAGGATTTCGCCCACGACCATTTTGCCGGTGGCCTTGCGTGTCATCGAGAATCTCCTTTTTCACCTGGCGCGCTGACGCACCGGTTGCAACTGCGACTCTGGTTATTGTTCTGCGACCCGCATCGCGCGGGTCCGTACTACGAGGCATTGCCGGATCGCGAGGCAGCCCGGGCGGCTGCGCCGCACGCTTCCATCGCTGCCATTGCCGCCGCATGAGCCCGCGGCATTGGCCAGATTCCACGCCCGATCATGCCGGGCGCAGGATGAGGCTGTCGTCGTCCGAAACGACGTTTTTGCCCCTCCCGTATCGTTCGTTCGAACGTCGCGCGGTTCATCCCTTCGACGGTCAAAGCGCCTGTTCGCCGCTCCTAGTATGGATGCCGCGCGTAACGCGACGGCGTGCGCCGACCAGGCGGTCGTGCCCGGCGGGCGTCTGCGCTGCGAGGGCCGCCGGGGCGCGAAGTCATCCCTTTTTGGGATGGCCCGCTCTCTGTGCCGGGCGGCATTCTCGACGATGAATGTCACCCCGTCCGGCGCATGCTGGCCGGCGAAACAACTGGAAAGAATCGCTGGAAGGCGACCGGCATGAACTGCGCTACGGTCCTCCGGAGCCGCGCCCGCAGATTCCGCCGCCTGCAGAACGACCCGCCGCGATAGCGCCGGGCATCACCGTCCAATAACAACAAGATCGGAGTTCGTTCAAATGATGTACCTGACCCAGGGACTGCACCGCCAGCTGCAACAGCGCCCCGACGCGATCGCCATCCGCAGCGGCGAGCGCAACATGACCTACGCCGAGTTCGGCGAGCGTGTCGCTCGTCTGGCCGGCGCCCTGAAGAGCATGGGCGTGCAGAGCGGCGACCGGGTGGCGATGCTTTCGCTCAACTCGCCGCGCTGCATCGAATACAACCTGGCGGTGCCGTGGGCCGACGCGGTGGTCAACCCGGTCAACATCCGCTGGAGCGCGGCGGAGATCATCTATTCCATGGATGATTCGGAAACCGTGGTGCTGATCGTCGACGACGCCTTCAGGGATCTCGGCATCCGCATCGCCGAGGGCTCGAAGACCGTCCGCCAGCTGATCTACGCCGGCGACGGCGAATGCCCGGCCGGGATGATGTCCTACGAGGCGCTGATCGCCGCCACCCCGCCGGTCGAGGACGCCCGCCGCGGCGGCGACGCGCTGCTCGGCATCTTCTACACCGGCGGCACCACCGGCTTCCCGAAAGGGGTGATGCTCAGCCACAACAACCTGTTCTTCTCGGCGACCGCTTCGCTGACCGCCGGCCGCTTCGCCGACGACACGGTATTCCTGCACTCGATGCCGATGTTCCACCTCGCCGACTTCGCGGGGATGACGGCGCTGTTCATCAGCGGCGGCACCCATGTGGTGCTGCCGAGCTTCACCCCGCAGGGCATGCTCGAGGCCATCTCCCGCGAGGGCGTCAACGAGATCCTGCTGGCGCCGACCATGATCCAGATGGTGCTGGACTGGCGCGACAGCAATCCGGAGCTGGCCGCGCAGTACGACCTCTCCAGCATCCGCATCGTCGGCTACGGCGCCTCGACCATCACCCAGGCGCTGCTCGACCGTGCCTGCCAGGCCTTCCCCTGCGCCGGCTTCAGCCAGGGCTACGGCATGACCGAACTGGCGCCGATCGCCACCACCCTCGGCCCGGAGTACCACACCGCCGAGCACCAGCAGAGCGGCAAGATGTACTCCGCCGGCAGGGCCGCCTGCTGCACCGAGGTGCGCATCGTCGACGAGAACGACAACGAGGTGCCGCGCGGCACCGTGGGCGAGATCGTGGTCAAGGGGCCGAACGTGATGCTCGGCTACTGGAAGAAGCCGGAAGCCACCGCCGAGGCGCTGCGCGGCGGCTGGATGCACACCGGCGACGGTGGCTACATGGACCGCGACGGCTTCGTCTACGTCTGCGACCGGCTGAAGGACATGATCATCAGCGGCGGCGAGAACATCTATTCCGCCGAGGTCGAGACTGCCCTCGCCAGCCACCCGGCGGTGGCCCAGGGCGCGGTGATCGGCATTCCCAGCGACAGGTGGGGCGAGACCGTGCACGCGGTGATCGTCCTCAAGCCGGGCGCCAGCGCCACGCCGGAGGAGATCGTCGCCCACTGCCGCGAGCGCATCGCCGGCTACAAGTGCCCGCGCAGCGTGGAGTTCCGCGAAAGCCTGCCGCTGTCCAGCGTCGGCAAGGTGCTCAAGACCGAGCTGCGCAAGCCGTTCTGGGACGGCCGCAAGCGCGGCGTGGCCTGACCGCGGAACACCGCGGCGTCAGGCCGACTCGCCGCGGATGTACTGCTCCAGCTGGCGGATCAGGTCGGTCTGCTCGGCGATGGCTTCCTTGACCAGGTCGCCGATCGACAGCAGGCCGAGCAGCCTGCCGTCCTCCACCACCGGCAGGTGGCGCAGGTGGCGCTCGGTCATGATGGTCATGCAGGTGCCGACGCTCTGCTTCGAATCCACCGTGATCACCGGCGTGCTCATGATCGCGCTGACCGGCGTGCCGATCGAGGAACGCCCCAGCAGGACGATCTTGCGCGCGTAGTCGCGCTCGCTGATCACGCCGACCACCTGGTCGCCGTCCACCACCGGCAGGGCGCCGACGTTCCAGTCGGCCATGACCCTGAGCGCATCCAGCACCATCTGGTCCGACGCGACGGTATGAACCTGCTGGTTCTGCTTGGCCTTCAACAGTTGTGCCACGGTCTTCATGCGAACCCCTCCGGTCGTTGTGGGTGGGGCGGACGTCCGCCGCCCCGCGTTCCTACAGAATCGTGGAGCGGTGCGGTTTCGGCAATGCCGGAATGCGGCATGCAGCCGATCGGAAAACGGCGTCGCCGTTTTTTTCGCGGGCATGGCCCGCTCTTACATGGAGTCGCGCCGTCCCTGAAGCATGCACAGAACCTGTAGGAGCCAGCTTGCTGGCGATTGCCGTGTTCTCCTTCCACGCCGACGTTGAGGGAAAACCTGGATCGCCAGCAAGAACTAGGCGTCCCCCTGGCTCCTACAGATATGGCGTCAGGCGGGCCACGACTTGGTGCCTGCGCCACCCCGGTATAATCCCTGTCCGACGAATTCCCTGCGGACGTACGCAATGTCAGACGAACCGGATATCCACGAACCCGAACACGACCACCTGCTCGACAACGACGACGATCTGGATGACCTGTTCGACGACGAACCGGACGACGAGGCCGGCGGGGACTGGGACCCGGTGGACGAGGACGACGACTGGATTCCCCTCGATGACGATTGAGCGGGCATGAAAAAGCGGGCGCCGTTCGAACGGCGCCCGCTGCATTTTCACCACGAAGCTACCAGAGGAAGCGATAGCCGAGGGTCACGGCCCAGGGCTGCTCGATGTCGTCGCCGTTGGCGTAGTTGGCTTCCAGGTTGATCTTCTGTCGTTCGCTGACCTGCAGCACGCTGCCGAAACCGACTTCCACCCGCGAGCCGGGCAGCTGGTTGTGCAGCTTGTGACCGTTGACGGTGACGCTGGTGTCGCCGGCCAGCTCGTCGATGTACGAGGTCTTCAGGTAGTTCTGCATCTTCATACCCGAGTCGAGCTGCAGGGTCTTGCCGGCGCGCACGCCGACCCGGCCGAGCAGCGAATCGGTGTCGCTGGCCTTCACCCGCAGGCCGTCGCCGCTGGTGTAGGACGGGCCTTCCAGGCGCGTGGCGGCGAGCTGGGCCTGCGGTTCGACGAACCAGCCGTCGCGCAGGGCGATCTGCTTGCCGACCTCGACGCTGGCGCCGATGGCATCGGCGTCGTAGCGGCCCTTCACCGGCGCGCCGAGGTTGGTCGGCACCTTCACCTTGCCGTGCATGCGGTCGTACTTCAGCACGTTGTCCACATACCAGCCGTCGTCGCGCAGGTAGGTGGCGTAGAGGCCGACGCTCTGGCTGTCGAGGTCGCCGCTGCTGCGCTCGCCGAAGCTCTGCTCGGATTCGCCGGTCCCGACCATGCCGCCGAGGTAGAGGGTGGCGCCGTCCAGGGCGAGGGCACGGTCGGCGCCGACCTGCACGCCGCTGATCTGCTGTTTGAAGGCGCGGCTGTAGCCGCTGTCGACGTGCTGGTGCGAGCCGAGGGCGCGGACCCAGACGCCGCCCTGGTCCTTGCCGAGGCGCAGTTCGCCGAGGCGCTGGGTCAGGCTGCCGAGTTCCGCGTACCAGAGGTTGGCCGCGGCGGTTTGCATGCCGAGGGCGACGTTGGAGCCCTTCGACAGCGAATCCGGCTGGCCGACCGGCGGGCGCGGGTTGCCGGGCTCGCCAGGGTTGCCGGGTTCGCCGGGATTGCCGGGTTCGCCAGGGTTGCCGGGTTCGCCGGGATTGCCGGGGTCGCCGGGATTGCCGGGTTCTCCGGGGTTGCCAGGCTCGCCGGGATTACCGGGCTCGCCAGGGTTGCCGGGTTCACCAGGATTACCGGGATCACCAGGCTCGCCGGGATTGCCCGGGTCACCCGGATCGCCAGGGTCGCCCGGATCTGTGCCGCCATTGGCGCTGACCAGGTACCAGTCGTCGCCCTGCTGCTGCAGGGTGTAGCGGAAGGCGCCGGCGTCGACGTGGTCGCCGTAGAGGGCGAACTGCCCGGCGCCGCCGTTGCTGGCGACCAGCATCAGCTTGTCGCCCTGCGCCTCGCGGCCGCTGTCGCCGACCACCAGGGTGTGGCTGCCCTCGGCGTTGCCGGCGATGTCGATCAGGTCGCCCTGCAGGCTGGCGAGGTCGGTACGCATGCCGAAGGTGCCGGAGCCGGTGAGGTCGCCGGCGATCGACAGGGTATGGAAGCCGCTCGCGCCGAAGTTCACCGTGGCGTTGTCCAGCTTCAGGTTGCTCAGGCTGGAATCGCCGTTCATCTGCCAGCGGGCGTTGCGCAGGTCGAGGTCGAGGGTGCCGCTGGCCGGGTCGGCCAGCAGGGTGTCGCCGCGCAGGTCGCTGTCCTGGCTGACCAGCGTCAGCCGGCCGTTGCCGGCGACCTGAGCGAGCACGTCGCTGTCCAGGCTGGAGCCGGTGAGCGTCGAGTCGACCTGTGCGCCGTCCCGGATGTCGTAGCCCGGCCCGGCGACCTGCAACTGGCTGCCGCTGGCCTGGAACGAGCCGACGCTGCCGGCCTCGGCGCTGACCAGCGCGCCCTGGCTGACAACCGAGCTGTCGCTCAGGTTCAGCTCGCCGGAACCCCAGTCCTGGCTGCCGCGGGTGAAGCGGATCGCCGCGCCGTCGCTGGCGATGCGGCTGCCGCTGGCGTCGATGCGCCCGCCATTCTCCAGATGCAGCGCGCTGTTGCCGGCCAGATCGCTGTCGAGGATGCCGATGCTGCCGCCGGCCAGCGCGTGGGCCGCGGCGGAGTCCGCGCCTTCCGCAGTAAGGCTGCTGGCGTTGACGGCGATGCTGCCGCCCTCGCTGCTCCAGGCCGCGTCGGCGCCCGCGCCAAGGGTGTGCACGCGGCTGCCCTCGACGAGTTCGATGCGGGTGCCCTGGGCGGTGTACAGGCCGTGGCTGCCGGCGCCGTCGGTGGTCACCGCGGTATCGCTAAGGGTCGCCGCGCCGCTGGCGTTGTGCACCATGACGCCGATGCTGCCGTCGCCACGGGTGTGGATCGTGGAGTTCTCGATGCGGTTGGCGGCGCCGTTGCTGGCGATGTGGATGCCGTGGCTGCCCTGGCCGAAGGTGTCGAGCTGCGCGCCGCTGACCTGCAGCTGCGCGCCGTTGGTGGCGTCGATGGCGCTGCTGTTGGCGCCCTCGGTGCGCAGGCTGGAATCCACCAGCAGCAGGCTGCCCTGGTTGTCCAGGCGCACGGCGGCGCTGTTCGCGCCGGTGGTGGTCAGGCTGCTGGCGGAGACGCTGGCCGTGCCGTTGTTGTGCGCGTGCAGCGCGGCGGAGTTCGTCCCGCTGGTGCTGACCGTCACGCCGGCGGCGCTGAGCTGGCCGCCGGTCTGCACGTCGAGCCCGCGGGCATCGTTGCCGCTGGTGGTGACGCTGGATGCGCTGATGCTGGCGGCGCCGCCGTTCAGCAGCAGGCCGGAGCCGCCATGGGTGTCGATCGCGACCCGGTCGAGGCGGACGCTGTTGCCGTTGCCCCAGAGATCGAGGCGCACACCGCCGCCGCTGCCGGCGTTGCGGATCTGGCTGTCGACGATGGCGAAGCTCATGCCCTGCACGGTGACGGCGGCGCTGCCGGCATCGACCTGGAAGCGCGCGCCGTCCAGCTCGCTGACCGGATTGCCGGACCAGGGGGTGTAGACCTGCGGGGTGTCGTAGTCGGCGGCGAAGGCCGGCGCGCCGATCGCGGCGGCGACCAGCAGCGCCAGCAGGCGGCGCCTGTGCGGCGGGGTGGAAAGGCGGGGGTCGAGCGTCAGGGAGGTAGTCATGATCTTCACCTCGTGGGGCAGGTGGCGTGAGTCGATGCCCCGATTCTTCTGGCGCCGGCCGCGGGTGAAGATCAGAAACCCTTTACTTTTCTGTGGGAAAATTCCTACACGACGATTCGCGTCCGCCGGGAAATGCCTCTAGCTTGTGTGCAGGACGCATTGGGGAACGCGCCATGAGTCGAATACTGATCGCCGACGAGCACCCGGTAACCCGCCATGCCGTGCGCCTGCTGCTGGAAGGCGCCGGACACCAGGTGGTGGGCGAGGCGGAGAACGGCGTCGATGCGCTGTCGATGACCGTCGACCTGAAGCCGGACCTGCTGATCGTCGATATCGACCTGTCGCGCCTGAACGGCCTGGACGTGATCGCGCGGGTGCGGGCGCGTGGCCTGAAGATGCCGATCCTGGCGTTCAGCACCCAGGACTCCGAGCACATGGTCGGGCGCTTCCTGCAGGCCGGCGCCGCCGGCTTCGTCAGCAAGCACGACGACCTCGAGGAGCTCAGCGTGGCGGTGTCCACCGTCCTGCGCGGGCGCAGCTACTTCCCCAGCGAACTGCTCGGCACGGTCAACCTGCCCACGGCGCGCATGCGCGAGGCCGAGCGCATCGCCCAGCTTTCCAACCGCGAGCTGAGCGTCCTTTATTTCCTCGCCAACGGTTACTGCAACCACGAGATCGCCGCGGAGCTGTCGATCAGCGAGAAGACCGTCAGCACCTACCGCACGCGCCTGAAGGAAAAGCTCAACCTGCACAGCATGCCGGAGCTGATCGACTTCGCCCGCCGCAACAACCTGGTCGGCGACCAGCCGGCCGGTGCGGAAACGATGCTGGCCGCGCCGGTAGACGAGCGCCTGCAGATGCTGCGGGCCATGGTCGAGAGCCTGCCGGCGGCCTTCTACGTGCGCGATACCGGCGGCCGCCTGCTGTACGCCAATCCGGCCTTCCTGCGCCTGTACGAGGTCGAGCTGGAGGAGGTGATCGGCACCCGCGCCACCGACGTCGACTGGTACTCGCCGACGGATGCCGCGACCCTGCAGGACTACTTCATGCAGGCGGTCGCCGCGGCCCAGCCGTTCTCCCGCGACATCGAGGTGCGCATCCACGGGCGGCGCCGCGTGCTGCACCACTGGGGTTCGCCCTACCGCGACGTCGCCGGCGACCTGCTCGGGATGGTCTGCTGCAGCACCGACATCACCGAGCGCCAGGACCAGCTGCAGGCGGTGCGCAGCGCCAAGGAGCAGGCCGAGCTGGGCAACCAGCAGAAGCTGGATTTCCTGGTCAGCGCCAGCCACGAATTCAGCGTCCCCCTGCAGGCGCTGCGCGGCATGCTGCGCATGGTGCTCAAGCGCGCGACGCTGAACGACGAGGATCGCGCCGCCCTGACCTTCGCCGACGACACCGCCGGGGAGATGCTCAAGCTGGTAAACGACCTGCGCGGCATCGCCAGCCTGGAATGCGGCGAGGCGCAGGTGGCGCGCCAGCCGGCGCGGCTGGAGGAACTGGCCAGCCTGGCCGTGGCGGCGCAGCACGCCCATGCCGAGGGCAAGGGGCTGGAGCTGCGCGTGGAGCTGAACGAGGCCGCGCGCCGGCCGCTGCTGACCGATCCGCGCCGCTTTCGCGATGCGCTGGAATACCTGCTGGAATACGTCATCCGCCTCACCGAGTCCGGCTGGGTGAGGCTGGGCATCCAGGCCGAGGCGCAGGGGCAGGACGTCGCCGTGCGCATCGAGATCAGCGGCGCCCCGCACGAACAGCCCGACCCGCTGCGCGTCTACTCCCTCGACGAACTGGCCGAAGCCACCGCCAGCCGCCTGAAACGCCTGACTCCCGTCGGCCTGACCATCGCCCGCCGCCTGGTGGAATCGCTGCACGGCGAACTGGTCAGCATCAGCCCGCCGGAGCAGGGGGCGATGGTCAGCGTGCATATGCGGATGGAGCCGCTGGAGGATGTGGCGGGCTAGCGGCCCTGCCCACTGGACTCGAGATAATCTTTTCTGCCCAAACCGTAGGGCGGGTACAGCCCGAGTCGCTGTGTCAGCGGTAGAGCCAAGGCAGCAGCCCTTTCAAGTTGATCATCTCGATCTTTTGCACAGCGGCTTGGCATGCGTCTTGGTCGGGGTGATCTGGTAGCGCTACAGCACAGGCTGCATCAAGAGGGCGCGGCCTGCTCTTCAAATGCTGACGATACTCCAGGTTCTCCGTTGCGTGCTCGCTGAGGTACATACCTTATGGGCGGGAACTCATCCCTGAACCCGCGTCTTTGGTTAATATGCTCCGTTCAGCCAGACCAGGGGATGTCAAGTCAACCTGGATAGCATGCGATTTGACACGGAGCACCTGCAGTGAAGCACGCGGTCCACAGCAAACTGGTTTCTTTTATCTGGGCCATTGCTGACGATTGCCTGCGCGACATCTAAGGCAGTGAGCTTTCTGGAACAACAAACCACCAATAAGGCCACCCTGATCAATAGTGCCGTCACCAGCAAGATCAAGGTATCGGGTGTGGTGGATCCTGGCGAAATCAAGGAACGGGAGATCGTCTGATGACGGTGGAGCGCGACCTTGGCTATCTGCAATCCCTGCTCAGGGAACTGTGCGCGCTGCCACAGGAAACCGAGTGGGTGGAGTTCAAACAGGACAACGACGATGCGCCGATGATTGGCGAATATATCTCGGCGTTGGCCAATGCAGCGGCCCTGCTCGGCAAGCAGTATGGTTACCTGGTCTGGGGCGTCGAGGATGCCAGCCATGCCGTGATCGGCACGACCTTCAAGCCCTCCGCCACCCGCTACAAGCAGCAGGAGCTGGAAAGCTGGCTCCTGCAGAAAACTGCGCCGAAGATTCATTTCCGCTTTTTCGAGTTCGTCACTGATGGCCAGCCGGTGGTGATACTGGAAGTTCAGGCGGCCAGCCATACCCCGGTGCAGTTCGATGGCATCGAATATATCCGCGTTGGCTCCTACAAGAAGAAGCTGCGCGAATTCCCGGAAAAGGAGCGGGCACTCTGGCGCGTGTTTGATCGCGTGCCCTTCGAGCAACAGTTGGCCGCTCAGAATCTTGGAGTTGACCAGGTGCTCAAGCTGCTTGACTACCCGGCCTACTTCGACCTGACCCACCAGCCACTGCCCGAGGGGCGTGAGGCGATTGTCGCGGCGCTGGCGGCCGACCGAATGATCCAGCGCAGCGACAGCGGGCAATGGCATATCAGTAATCTGGGCGCCATTCTGTTCGCCAAGCGCCTCCAGGATTTCCCCACCCTGGGGCGCAAGGCTGTGCGCCTGATTCACTACAAGGGCAACGGTAAGCTGGAAACTCTGCGTGAGCTCACCGGCAACAAGGGCTATGCCTTGGGCTTCGAAGGACTGATAGACACCCTGAAGACCCTTCTGCCGGCCAACGAGGAAATCGGCAAGGCCTTTCGCCAGGAAGTGCCAATGTACCCGGAACTGGCCCTGCGAGAGCTGGTGGCCAACGCCGTCATCCACCAGGACTTCAACCTGAGCGGCACCGGGCCGATGATCGAGTTGTTCGAGCGGCGTATGGAAATCACCAACCCTGGCGTGCCCCTGGTGGACCCACAGCGCTTTCTCGACAGCCCGCCACGCAGCCGCAACGAGGCCCTGGCCTCTTTCATGCGCCGAATCGGCATTTGCGAGGAACGCGGCAGCGGTATTGACAAAGTCATAGCCCAGACCGAGCTATACCAGCTCCCGGCGCCTATTTTCGAGCAGGTGGATGAGCACACTCGCGTGGTGCTGTTCGCGCACAGGGACTACAGGGACATGGAGCAGGAGGATCGTATCCGCGCCTGTTACCAGCATTGCTGCCTGAAATACGTGAACCGCGAGCCGATGAACAACACCTCGCTGCGCGAGCGCTTCCACATCGATGAGGGCAACAGCGCCATGGTCAGCCGGATCATCAAACAGACCATTGAGGCGGGATTGATCCGCCTGTATGACCCCAAGGCCAATCGTAAGGCATATCGCTATGTACCAAGTTGGGCCTGAACTCATTTGACGGTCATTTGCCTGAATGGACCGTTGCCAGCGGCCAGGCATGGGAACAGCGCGATTTTAGCCGCCCCCGCTCGCGCCGCTCATTTGCCGGTCATTTGACTGAGGCGGCCAACACCGCCTGGGAAAACCATAAAACGCCGTAGATTCAAGGCGTTGGAAAAATCGCTCATTTGACTGAGAAGATATTTTTAGGCGAATTGGCCGAAGCAGCACCCGCCAGGTGCTCTTCATCAATGGGCTACAGCGAATGGATGGGGTGCCGTCCCAAGGTCGAGGATCTCGGTCGTTGCAGCGCGGTTGAGGCGCGATTTTTCTACATGGCGCCAGATGATTCGAGCCCTGGTATCCCATTCCGTGGGCGACCACAACCTCCCCCTCACAATAAATTACGTATCATGGGGCCATCATCATTTTGGTGGCCTCGACACTTGGGCTGCCTCTCGATAAGTGGCTGCCATGGAAGAAAGTGCGCAACAGCGTTCGGAACGCTACATCTCCGCACGTAGTCAGCATCCAGCTTGGCTTCTGCTCGCATCCCGACGGGCGCCGTTGGTACTGGGTTGCTTGCGGACCTTGTTCCCCAGGATGTGCCAAAGGGCGTCCCCTGCGCTTATTGGCCGAGCATGGAGTAGACACCAAGTTCTTCGAAAGAAACGCTACCTTGCTGACGAAGTTCCTCGATGAGCGTTTCGAAGGCGAAGCGTCTGGCCAGGGGCTGGCGACCTTTCTGGATGCCTACGAAGAACACGCTCACTGGGTCCTGGTCGCTCCTCTATCGCCTGGAATGCTGCCCTTCAGAAGGTTCAGGCTCACCACGGCCGAACTGGCCGAAACCGTCCTGCCAGGTTCGCGATTGCTCGTGGTGGAGAACGAACAGTGCATCCACCAGTTACCGGAGGTGCCGGACACCATCGCCATCCTGGGGGCGGGGCTGGACCTGCAGTGGTTGGCCTCCTCGCAACTGGCCGGCAAGCAGCTCGCCTACTGGGGCGACATGGATACCTGGGGGCTACTGATGTTGGCGCGAGCGAGGTGCCATCAGCCGACGATCAATGCACTACTGATGGAACAGACCCTGTTCGAGCGGTATGCGCCGGTCAGTGCGGTCGCCGAGCCGACCAAGGCACAGGCGATGGTTCCCGACGGTTTGCTACACGATGAGGCGAATTTCTATCGGTATCTCCTGGCGCAGGAGCGTGGTCGGCTGGAACAGGAGTACCTATCGCGGGATCGGGTGGAGTCGGCTATTGCCGCTTGGGTTGGTCGCCCTGTTCATCGATGATCTGTTCGGGCGCCCTCATCACCCTGCGAAATCTCGTTTCCGAGCGGTTGGCCCGCAGTTGAACGCGACTCTCCCAGGAAAGCGCACGGGTGCCTTTCGTTTCCGGCCCTAGACGAGCACCTGGCGGGTGCTGGCGATCAGGTCATGCACCTGGCGCACCACCGCTTCGTCGGTCGGGACTTCCGGCCCGCGGCCTTCCGGGCACGGCATGCTCGGCGTCGTGCCGAACAGCCTGCAGATCAATGGACGCTGATCGTAGGCTTGGCAGCCATCGGGGCCGAGGTGCACGCAGTTCCAGTGCGCCAGGGCGGCTTCATGTTCGGCGGCGCTCTTCACCGGCAAGCGCGCCATCTCCTCGGAGGAGGCGGTAACCGGCCCGCAGCAGTCGTGGCAGCCGCTCTTGCAGGCGAAGCCCGGAATCTGCCGGCGCAGGTGGTCGATCTTGCGGTTGGTGCAGCTCATCGGGCCTCTCGAGCGCAGGGCGTGCTGCTGGTTATGAATCTCCACGGCCTCGCGCATCATTCGACGGGCTTGAATCAGGCCTTGCGGGCGCTGGTAATGCGCAGAGCAATGCTACCAGCTGATGGAAAAACTGCGCTGACCGATTTTGTTGTGCGTCCTTATATAGCCGGCCTCGTGCCTGCGGCTCATTGGGGACGCTACGCGTCTCCCGGCGAATGAATTCGCCCCTGCACGGCAGGTGCGCGACCCTTGTCATTCGTTTCAGATGCAAAACGCCGTTTTATGTGTAGAACAGAAACCTGTGTTACCGAATGGAGCTGGGCACTGGCCGCTATTGGGCAGTGACCACCCAATTTCTCGGAATCGCCCCAGGCGCAGTTTTGCCCTCCTGATGCCGTTGGTCGGCAATTTTCCTCCCGGACTCTTGAGAGTCTTCGTAACTCTTTGATTAATAAGGTTTAACCCTCGAAACAAGAAGTGCTGCCTTTCTGGCACGGCTCATGCACGTTTTATAAATAAAACAATGTTTCGTATATGAAACAAGTGTGAGGCCACTAATAAAATGAGAGCCACCTCGTTGAGTATCTACACCTCAGAGCAGCCGCAGGGCGCGCCCAGGGCGGATGCAGCCCGCGTCGAGATCGAGTTCCGGGGTGTAACCAAGCGCTTTCCGGTCAAGGGCAAGTCCGAGCCCACCGTCGCCGTGCAGAGCCTGAATTTCAGCATTCGCAGCGGCGAGATCGTGTCCATCATCGGCCCGTCCGGTTGCGGCAAGAGCACCCTGCTGAACATGGGTTCCGGCCTCTATACCCCCACCGAGGGCGAGGTGTACGTAGGCGGCGAGCGCGTCACCGGCCCGGTGCGCAAGGTGTCCTTCATGCTGCAGAAGGACCTGCTGATGCCGTGGCGCAGCATCCGCCGCAACATCGAGCTGGGCCTGGAGATCGAAGGCCGCCCGGCTGCCGAGCGCCGCGCCATCGCCGACGAGATGCTGGAGAAGTGCCACCTCAGCGGCTTCGGCGACCACTACCCCTTCCAGCTCTCCGGCGGCATGCGCCAGCGTGCCGCCCTGGCCCGCACCCTGGCCACCGACCCGCAGGTGCTGTTCCTCGACGAGCCGTTCTCGGCCCTCGATGCCCAGACCAAGATGATCCTCCAGGAGGACCTGGCGCAGATGCTCTATGAGCAGCAGAAGACCGCGCTGTTCATCACCCACGACTTGATCGAGGCCATCGCGCTGTCCGATCGCATCCTCGTCATGAGCGCCCGCCCGGGGAACATCATCGAGGAAATCGAGGTGAACCTGCCGCTGCGCGACAACCCCCTCGAACGCCGCAAGCTCCAGGAAATCGGCCCGCTGGCCGGGCGCCTGATGACCTTGCTCAAGGTCGGCGAAGACTCCGATCTGCACTGACCGACCACCCGTCCCGAATTCCCAACAGGAGCTGCAGATGTTCAAGTCCCTGCTCAACGCCTCGCTGTTTTCCCTTGCCCTGGCGGCCGTGTCCGTAGAGGCCGCGCCCAAGGAAATCACCTACCTGCTGCCGGCGCCGCCGAACTCGCCGGCCTTCGCCCCCTGGATCATCGCCCAGCACAAGGGCTACTACGCCCAGCAGGACCTGGACGTCACCTTCGTCGCCGGCAAGGGCGGGGTCGACGTGGCCAAGCAGATCGGCGCCGGCAATGCCCTGGTGGGCGGCGCCCTCGGCGACACCCCGATCATCGTCCGCGCCAACGGCGTGCCGGTGAAGGTCGTCGCTGTGCTGGGCGGCAGCGGCGTGACCATGATCGCCACCGACGGCAAGGCCGGCATCGACAGCGTCAAGGACCTCAAGGGCAAGACCATGACCGTCATGTCCTACTCCGACACCACCTACTACGCACTGCTGGCGTCCATGCGCAAGGCCGGGCTGACCAAGTCCGACGTGGAAGTCCAGGCCGCCGGCCCGTCCGGTGTCTGGCAGCTGTTCTCCGCCGGCAAGGCCCAGGCCATGGCCGGCGTGCCGGACTGGGTGGTGAATGCCGAGGACGCCGGCCTGCAGGTCAAGCTGCTGCCGAGCAGTGAAATCTTCGAGAGCATGGCCCAGGCGATCCTCGCTTCCGAGGAAGCCATCGAGAACCAGCCCGAAGTGGTCGGCGGCGTGGTCAAGGCCACCCTCATGGGCATGCGCGACATCATCGCCGATCCGAAGGCCGCCGCCGCCACCTTCGCCGAGGCGGTGCCCAGCTACAAGGGCAAGGAAGCCAGCCTGGAGAAGGTCCTGCGCCTCTATGTCGAGCACGTCTACGCCAACCAGCAGCCGCTGGGCCGCATCGATCCGCAACGCCTGGACAAGGTCCGCAAGTTCTACGTCAGCGAGGGCATCGTCAACCGCGAAACCCCGCTGGACGAGCTCTACACCAACCGCTTCGTCGATACCGACGGCGTCGCCGCCAAGCAATAAGGTGACCTGATGAACAGCCTGAACAAACCCATGCTCGGCAGTGTCGCGCTGCTGCTCCTGTTCCTTGCCGGCTGGCAGTGGGGCCCCGGCCTGCTCGGCATGCCCGAGTTCGTCCTGCCCAAGCTGAGCCGGGTGCTGGAGGAGGGCGTGGCCATGTGGCGCAACGCCGATCTGCTGGAGCACACCGCGATCACCACCCTGGAGATCATCATCGGCTTCGGCCTGGGTGCCCTGCTGGGCGTGGCCATCGGCGTCGCCCTGGGCCTGTCGCCGACCACCGAGGCGATGCTCTCGCCCTACATCCTGGCGCTGCAGATCGCGCCGAAGGTGGCCTTCGCCCCGCTGTTCGTGATGTGGCTCGGTTACACCGTCTACCCGAAGATCCTCATCGCCGTGCTGATCGTGTTCTTCCCGGTGATGATCAACGTGCTCTCGGCGATCCGCACCGTCGATCCGGACATGATCAACCTGGTGCGCGCCATGAGCGCCAGCCGCTGGCAGATCTTCCGCCTGGTGGAGTTCCCCTCGGCCATGGCCGCGCTGTTCTCCGGCCTGCGCATCGCCTCCACCCTGGCGGTGATCGGCGTCACCGTCGGCGAGCTGGTGGGCGGCAACAAGGGCCTCGGCTTCCTGCTGGTGGACTCGGAAGGGCAGGGCAACACCGCTGGCGTCTTCGTGGCCATCGTCATGCTCACCCTGATCGGCGTGCTGGCCTACAGCGCCGTGGTCTGGGCCGAGAAGCGCGTCCTCCACTACCTGCCCAAAGCCAACCTGAGCACGGTGTGAACGCCATGAGCCCGAATTCCCTTCTCGATGGTCGCCGCGTGCTCGTCACCGGCGGCGCCCGCGGCCTCGGCCTGGCCTTCGCCGAAGCGGCGGCCCGTGCCGGCGCCCGGGTGGTGATCGCCGACATCCTGCTCGACCGGGTGCATGAGTCCGCCCGCGAGCTCGCCGCCCAGGGCCTGGACGTCAGCGGCCTGCCCCTGGACCTGGCCGACCCGGCGTCCGTCGAGCGCTGCGTCGCCGCAGCGGTCGACGCTCTCGGCGGCCTCGACGGCCTGGTGAACAACGCCTCCATCACCAATTCCGGCGGCAGGAGCTGCGAGGAACTGGAGATCGAGACGTTCGACCGCGTGCTGCAGGTCAACGTGCGTGGCACCTGGCTGATGACCCGCGCCTGCCTGCCGGCCCTGCGCCAGTCCGGTCGTGGCGCGGTGGTCAACCTGGCCTCCGACACCCCGCTGTGGGGCGCGCCCAACCTGCTGGCCTACACCGCCAGCAAGGGCGCGGTGATCGCCATGACCCGCAGCCTGGCCCGCGAGCTGGGTGCCGACAACATCACCGTCAACGCCATCGCTCCCGGCCTGGTGGAAGTCGAGGCCACCCAGTACGTGCCCGCCGCGCGCCACCAGCTGTACCGCGACCAGCGCGCGATCCAGCGCGGCCAGGTGCCGGAGGACGTCTGCGGCGCGGTGCTGTTCGCCCTTTCCGACCTTTCCCGCTTCATCACTGGACAAACCCTGCCGGTCAACGGCGGGTTCGTCATGCCCTGATCAGGAGGACTCCATGACCGATCTGAACCAGAACCCGAACGCCCCGAAATCCTGGGACCGCCCCGCAGGCGCCAGCTTCGAGGAGTGGTGCAACACCCGCATCGCCCGTTACTCCACCCGCAAGTACGACTGGAACGCGCTGAAGTTCCAGGCCGACCACGACCCCAAGTTCCGCCGTGCGCAGATGCGCTACATCGGCACCGGCGGCACCGGCGTGGCCAGTGACATGAACACCATCCCGTCCGAGCACTTCACCTTCTCCACCATGGTGATCCCGGCCGGCCACGAAGGCCCGCCGCACCTGCACATCGACGTCGAAGAGGTGTTCTTCGTCCTGCGCGGCAAGCTCAAGGTGATCCTGGAGAAGGACGGCGAGCGCTTCGAGACCATCCTCACCGACCGCGACGTGATTTCCGTGCCACCGGGCGTGTACCGCGAGGAGATCAACATCGGCGACGAGGACGCGCTGATGTGCGTGATGCTCGGCGCGCAGAAGCCGATCACCCCGACCTACCCGCCGGAGCACCCTCTGGCGAGCATCAAGCGCTGAGGTCACCGATGAACATGGCGCAGACCCACATCCCCGCCCCGAGCCTGCAGCAGCGCTTTCCCGAGCGCCTGGTGCAGCTGGCCGACGGTGCCCAGGTGGCCATCCGCGAATGCGGCAGCGGCCCGCTGGTGGTGCTGTTGCACGGCATCGGCTCGGGCTCGGCGTCCTGGCTGCATTGCGCCCAGCGCCTGGCCGCCGAATGCCGGGTGATCGCCTGGGATGCGCCGGGCTATGGCCTGTCCACCCCGCTGCCGCAGGAGCAGCCGAAGGCCGCCGACTACGCCGCGCGCCTGGAGCTGCTGCTGCAGGCGCTGGGAGTGGACCGCTGCCTGCTGGTGGGCCACTCCCTCGGCGCGCTGATGGCCACCGCCTACGCCGCCGGCATCGGTGCGGCGCGGGTGCGTCGTCTGCTGCTGATCAGTCCGGCGCGCGGCTACGGCGCCGAGGCGCTGCGCGAAACCGGCGCGCAGGTGCGCCGCCAGCGTCTGGAGAACCTGGAGCGCCTCGGCATCGACGGCATGGCCGGCGAGCGCACCGCGCGCCTGCTCGGCCGCCACCCGAGCGAAGACGCCCTGGCCTGGGTGCGCTGGAACATGGCGCGGCTCAACCCCCATGGCTATCGCCAGGCCATCGAGCTGCTCTGCGGCGACGACCTGCTCGGCCACGGCGTGCCGGCCGCGCCCTGCGAAGTGCACTGCGGCGAGGACGACGGCATCACCACGCCCGAGGCCTGCGGCGCCATCGCCCGCCAGCTCGGCGCGCCGTTCTCGCTGATTCCCGGGGCCGGCCACGCCAGCCCCATCGAACAACCCGAGGTGGTCGCGGGACGCATTGGCCACGCGCAACGCCACACTCTTGAAGGAACCGCCAATGGATAAGCCAGACGATTCGCAAGACAAGTACATCGTGCCCGGCCTGGAGCGCGGCCTGCTGCTGCTCTGCGAGTTCAGCCGGAAGAACCGCACGCTGTCGGCGCCGGAACTGGCGCGGCGCCTGAAGCTGCCGCGTTCCACCATCTTCCGCCTGCTGACCACCCTGGAAACCATGGGCTTCGTCACCCGCCTCGGCAACGAATACCGCCTGGGCATGGCCGTGCTGCGCCTGGGCTTCGAATACCTGGCATCGCTGGAACTCACCGAGCTGGGCCAGCCGCTGCTCAACCGCCTGTGCGACGAGATCCGCTACCCCTGCAACCTGGTGGTGCGCGATGGCCGTTCCATCGTCTACGTGGCCAAGGTCTCGCCGTCCACCCTGCTGACCAGCACGGTCAACGTCGGCACCCGCCTGCCGGCCCACGCCACCGTGCTCGGGCGCATCCTGCTGCAGGACCTGTCCCTGGGCGAGCTGCGCGAGCTGTACCCGGAAGAGCACCTGGAACAGTTCTCGCCGAACACCCCGAAGACCGTGCTGGAACTGTTCGACCTGGTACAGAGCGACCGCCAGCGCGGCTTCGTCCAGGGCGAGGGTTTCTTCGAGTCGACCATCTCCACCGTGGCCGCGCCGGTGCGCGACCACAGCGGCAAGGTGGTGGCGGCCATGGGCGCCACCATCCCCTCGGCGCACTTCGAGCCGAGCCGCATCGACGGCCTGGTGAGCAACGTGCGCCACTGCGCCGACGAACTCTCGCACCTGCTCAACTACACCCCGGACAGCCACGACAACGTCACCTCGATCTTCCGGAGCAAGCAGCATGAGCATGTGTGATCTGTCCGCCGCGGTGGCGGTGGTCACCGGCGGCTCCTCCGGCATCGGCCTGGCCACGGTCGAGCTGCTGCTGGAAGCCGGCGCCGCCGTGGCCTTCTGCGGCCGCAACGCCGACCGCCTGCAGGCCGCCGAGGCCAGCCTGCGTGAGCGCTTCCCCGCCGCGCGACTGTTCGCCCAGGCCTGCGACGTGCTCGACCCGGCGCAGGTGCAGGCCTTCGCCGAGGCCAGCCAGCGCGCGCTGGGCCGCGCCAGCATCCTGGTGAACAACGCCGGTCAGGGCCGCGTCTCCACCTTCGCCGACACCACCGACGAGGCCTGGAGCGAGGAACTGCAGCTGAAGTTCTTCTCCATCATCCACCCGGTGCGCGCCTTCCTGCCGCAGCTGGAAGGCCGGACGGATGCCGCCATCGTCTGCGTCAACTCGCTGCTGGCCAGCCAGCCGGAGCCGCACATGGTGGCCACCAGCGCCGCCCGCGCGGGAGTGAAGAACCTGGTGCGCTCCATGGCCTTCGAATTCGCGCCGAAGGGCGTGCGGGTCAACGGCATCCTCATCGGCCTGGTGGAGTCCGGCCAATGGCGCCGCCGCTTCGAGGCCCGCGAAGAGCGTGAGCTGGACTGGGCCCGGTGGACCGGCCAACTGGCGCAACGCAAGCAGATTCCCCTGGGGCGCCTGGGCAAGCCGATAGAAGCGGCCCGCGCCATCGTTTTCCTCGCTTCCCCCCTGTCTGCCTATACGACGGGTAGTCACATCGATGTTTCCGGAGGTTTGTCCCGTCATGCGTAACGAAAGCAAAGTCACAGTCGGCGCCGCCATTGCCGCCTTCCTCGAGCAGTGCGACGTCAAGGCCGCCTTCGGGGTGATCTCCATCCACAACATGCCGATCCTCGACGCCTTCGCCATCCGCGGCAACATCCGCTTCGTGATGGCCCGGGGCGAGGCCGGCGCGGCCAACATGGCGGATTCCTACGCCCGCACCACCGGTGGCCTGGGCGTGTGCCTGACCAGCACCGGCACCGCCGCCGGCAACGCCGCCGGCGCCATGGTCGAGGCGCTCACCGCCGGCACTCCGCTGCTGCACCTGACCGGGCAGATCGAAACCCCCTACCTGGACCAGAGCCTGGCCTACATCCACGAGGCGCCGGACCAGCTGACCATGCTCAAGGCCATCTCCAAGGCGGCCTTCCGCGTGCGCAGCGTCGACACCGCCATCAGCACCATCAAGCTGGCCGTGCAGACCGCCCTGACCGCGCCCAGCGGCCCGGTGAGCGTGGAAATCCCGATCGACATCCAGTCGGCCCTGATCAACATGCCGGCCGACCTCTCGCCACTGCCGGTGCCGGTGGCCAAGCCCTCCGAGCAGGCCCTGGACGACCTCGCCGAACGTTTCGCCAAGGCCCGCCGGCCGATGCTCTGGCTCGGCGGCGGCGCCCGCCATGCCGGCGAGCAGGTGCAGCGCCTGCTGGCCATGGGCGTGGGCGTGGTCACCAGCACCCAGGGCCGCGGCATAGTCCCCGAAGACGACGAGCGTTCCCTCGGCGCCTTCAACCTGAACAAGCCTGTGGAGCAGTTCTACCAGAGCTGCGATGCCATGCTTGTCGTCGGCTCGCGCCTGCGCGGCAACGAAACCCTCAAGTACGAGCTCAAGCTCCCGCGTCCGCTCTACCGGGCCGACGCCGATGCCACGGCGGAGGGCCGCTGCTACCCCAGCGACTTCTTCGTCTGTGGCGATTCCGAACTGGTCCTCAAGGGCCTGGCCGACCGCCTGGAGGGGCGCCTGTCGGTGGACCCGGCCTTCGCCGCGGATCTCGCCGCCGCGCGCAACCAGGCCCGCGCGCAACTGGTGGACGGCCTCGGCCCCTACGCCTCGCTGGTGGAACAGCTGCAGGCGCTGGCCGGCAAGGACTTCAACTGGGTACGCGACGTCACCGTCTCCAACAGCACCTGGGGCAACCGCCACCTGAAGATCTTCAGCCCGCGCGCCGGCGTGCACGCCCTCGGCGGCGGCATCGGCCAGGGCCTGGCCATGGGCATCGGCGCGGCCATCGGCGCGGCGGAAACCGCCCGTGGCCGCAAGACCTTCGTGCTGGCCGGCGACGGCGGCTTCATCCTCAACCTGGGCGAGCTGGCCACCGCCGTGCAGGAGCAGGCCGACATGGTCATCGTGCTGATGAACGACCAGGGCTACGGGGTGATCAAGAACATCCAGGACGCCGCCTACGGTGGCCGCCGCTGCTACGTCGACCTGCACACCCCGGACTACGCCCAGCTGTCCGCCTCCCTCGGCCTGCGCCACGCCAGGGTCAGCGACCTGAAGGACTTCAGCGGCGTGCTGGACGGCGCCCTGGCCGAGCCCGGTCCCTTCCTGCTGGAGGTGGACATGCTCTCGGTGGGCAGCTTCAAGACCATCTTCGCCGGTCCGCCGACCAACGAAGCCAAAGCCGCCAAGGCCACCGTCTGAGGCCCATGCCATGCTGCATATCACCATGATCGGTTGCGGCGCCATCGGCGTCGGTGTGCTGGAACTGCTGGAGAGCGACCCGCATCTCTGCGTCGATGCGGTGATAGTCCCGGACGAATCCCAGGCACTGGTCCGCCAGCGCCTGGCCCGCCTGCGCACGCCGCCGCAGGTGCTCAGCGAACTGCCGGCCGGGGCGCGCCCCGACCTGCTGGTGGAGTGCGCCGGGCACCGCGCCATCGAGCAGCACGTGCTGCCGGCGCTGGCCCAGGGCATTCCCTGCCTGGTGGTGTCGGTGGGGGCGCTGTCCGAGCCGGGGCTGGTGGAACGCCTGGAGGCCGCCGCCGAGTTCGGCGGCACCCGCATCGAACTGCTGCCCGGCGCCATCGGCGGCATCGACGCGCTGTCGGCGGCCAAGGTCGGCGGGCTGGAGTCGGTGCGCTACACCGGCCGCAAGCCGGCACGCGCCTGGCTGGGCACGCCGGGTGAGCAGGTCTGCGACCTGGAACACCTGGCCGAGGCGCGGGTGATCTTCGAAGGCAGCGCCCGCGAAGCCGCGCGGCTCTACCCGAAGAACGCCAACGTCGCCGCCACCCTGTCGCTGGCCGGCCTCGGCCTGGACCGCACCCAGGTGCGCCTGATCGCCGACCCGCAAAGCAGCGAGAACGTGCACCAGGTGGAAGCCAGCGGCGCCTTCGGCGGCTTCGAGCTGACTCTGCGCGGCAAGCCGCTGGCGGCCAACCCCAAGACCTCGGCGCTGACCGTGTACAGCGTGGTCCGCGCGCTGGGCAACCACGCCCACGCGATTTCGATCTAGGGACGACTACCGTGATAGACCTGAACCCGATCCAACCCATCTGCATCGCCGGCGAGTGGCGCCTGGGCGGCGGCGACCTCTACCAGAGCCTCTATCCGGCCACCGGTGAAGCCATCGCCCGCCTGCACGCCGCCAGCCTGGACGACGTGGAGGAAGCCATCCAGGGCGCCCACCGCGCCTTCCGCGAAAGCGGCTGGGCCCGGCGCAAGCCCCACGAGCGCGCCGCCGTGCTCTACCGCATCGCCGCGCTGATCCGCGAGCGCAGCGAAGCGCTGGCGCAACTGCAGCGCCTGGACAACGGCAAGCCGATCAAGGAAACCCGCAACCTGGTGGCCAGCGCCGCCGCCACCTTCCAGTTCTTCGCCGCCGCCTGCGAGACCCTGGAGGAAACCATCACCCCGTCGCGCGGCGACTTCGTCAGCATGAGCGTCTACGAGCCCATGGGCGTGGTGGCGGCCATCACCCCGTGGAACTCGCCCATCGCCAGCGAGGCGCAGAAGCTCGCCCCGGCCCTGGCCGCCGGCAACGCCGTGGTGGTCAAGCCGGCGGAGATCACCCCGCTGGCCGCCCTGGCCCTGGCGCGCATCTGCGACGAAGCCGGCCTGCCGCGCGGCCTGGTCAGCGTGCTGCCGGGCAAGGGCGCGCTGATCGGCGATGCGCTGACCCGCCATCCGCTGGTCAAGCGCGTGTCCTTCACCGGCGGCACCAGCACCGGCAAGCACATCGCGCGGATCGCCGCCGACAAGATGATGCCGGTGTCCATGGAACTGGGCGGCAAGTCGCCGACCATGGTGCTGGCCGACGCCGACCTGGACCACGCGGTGGCCGGCGTGCTCTACGGCATCTTCAGCTCCAGCGGCGAGTCCTGCATCGCCGGCTCGCGGCTGTTCGTCGCCCGCGAGCACTACGAGGAGTTCATGGAGCGCCTGGCCCATGGCGCCGCCGCCCTGCGCGTCGGCGACCCGGCCGACGAGCGCACCCAGATGGGCCCGCTGATCAGCGCCCGCCATCGCGAGTCGGTGGAGCGCTACGTCGAGATGGGCGTCGCCGAGGGTGGCCGCCTGCGCACCGGCGGCGTGCGCCCCCATGGCGAAGCCTTCGACCGCGGCTACTTCTACACCCCGACCATCATCGAAGGCCTGCGCAACGACGCCCGCCTGTGCCAGGAGGAAGTCTTCGGCCCGGTGCTGGTGGCGATGCCCTTCGACAGCGAAGAGGCCCTGGTCGAGGAAGCCAACGACAGCTGCTACGCGCTGGCGGCCGGCATCTGGACCCGTGACTTCCAGCGCGCCTGGAAGCTCGGCCGCGCGGTGCAGGCCGGCACCGTGTGGATCAACACCTACAAGCAGTTCTCCATCTCCACCCCCTTCGGCGGCTGGCGCGACAGCGGCCTGGGCCGGGAGAAGGGCCGCCTGGGGATCCTCCAGTACATGGAACAGAAGAGCCTCTACTGGGGCCTGAACGAACAGCCGCTGGCCTGGGCCGGCCAGCATTGATGAGGAAAACGCGATGAGCGTATTGGGAATCGACGAAATCACCTACGGCGTGGAAGACCTGGCCACCAGTGCCCGCTTCTTCGCCGACTGGGGCCTGCAGCAGGTCGAGGCGAGCGACGACCAGGTGGTCTTCGAAAGCCTCAACGGCTGCCGCGTCATAGTCGCCGCGCTGGACAAGCCCGGCCTGCCGCCGGCCATCGAGGCCGGCTCGACGCTGCGCGAAGTGGTCTGGGGCGTGGAGAGCGAGGCGGACCTCAAGCTGTATGCCGAACGCATCGCGGGCGACCCCGGCTTCATCGAGGGCGAGGGCCGCATCGGCTGCACGGACCCCAACGGCCTGGCGGTGCGCCTGCAGGTCACCCGCAAGCGCGATATCCAGGTCCAGTGCGGCCAGTCCAACACCTGGCAGTTCAAGGGCCGGATCAACCAGGCCAGCCCGATCTACGAGCGTGCCCAGCCGATCGAAGTCGGCCACGTGGTGTTCTTCGTCAAGGACGTGAACGCCTGCGAGCGCTTCTACGCCGAGCGCTTCGGCTTCGTCTGCTCCGACCGCTACCCGGACCGTGGCGCCTTCATGCGCTGCGCGGAGGAGGGCGGCCACCACGACCTGTTCATGCTGCAACTGCCGCAACCGCGCGCCGGCCTCAACCACGTGGCCTTCACCGTGCGCGATATCCACGAAGTGTTCGGCGGCGGCATGCACATCTCCCGCTGCGGCTGGGACACCGAGATCGGCCCCGGCCGCCACCCGGTGTCCTCGGCCTACTTCTGGTACTTCAGGAACCCCGCCGGGGCGCTCGTCGAGTACTACGCCGACGAGGACCAGCTGACCGGCGAATGGCAGGCCCGCGAATTCGAGCCCGGCCCCACCGTGTTCGCCGAGTGGGCCATCGCCGGCGGCCTGGACGGCAACACCCGGCGGCAGAAGAACGTCGAGGCGCCGCAAGGCAAGTTCCTCACCGACAAACCCAGGAGCTGAGGCGAGCATGAGCGAAACGATGCTGCTGACCGTGCTGCTCAGGCACGACCAGTCGAAGAACCTCGAAGACATCCAGGCCCACATGAAGGCCATGGACTGGTGGGAACGTTTCCCCGGCGAGGGCGTCGAGATCGTCTCCTGGACCGTCGCCATGGGCCTGGGGCAGATCGTCACCCTGCGCCTGCCGCCGGCCCTGCTGCCACGCATCAACGTTGAACTGGAACGCTCCGCCTGGGGCGTGTTCCGCACCGAGTGCTACCCGACCTACGACTTCGTCCCGGTTCGCGAAACCATCCGCGAACGGGTCCGCAATGGAGGCCAATGAAATGCAAGACCGTTACCTGGAACCCCATCAGGCCCGCACCCGCGAGCCGAACTCCTTCGAGGACCTGCTCGGCGATTCCATCGAGCGCGCCTACGCCGCCGGCATCCACGACCTGCCCGGCCTGCTCGGCTACCTCAACCAGGCCGGCCCGACCTGCCCGGGCGGCGGTCCCTGGACCGAGGATGCCTACAAGACCCTGATGGCCCGCCTGGGCGAATGAATTCCCTCCAAGAGGAACCTGCTATGAGCTCCGTGGACCCTGTTGAACAACTCCTCGCCAACGGCCTGAAGAACCTCTGGTACCCGATCTGCCCGGTCGGTTTCATCCAGGACAAGCCGGTGTCCCTGCGCCGCCTGGGCTACAAGCTGGCCCTCTGGCGCGACACCGACGGCACCCTGCACGCCCTCGAAGACCACTGCCCGCACCGTGGTGCGCCGCTGTCGCGCGGGGTGAACCTGGGCGACCGCCTGCAGTGCCCCTACCACGGCGTGGAAGTGCGCTGCGACGGCGTCACCACCCGCGTACCCGGCAGCCCCGGCTGCAAGCTGGAAGGCAGCCAGGCGACGCGTTTCTTTCACGTCACCGAAGCGGCCGGCGCCGTGTGGCTGTACAACTCGGCGGGCAACGTCGAGCAGGCGCCGCCGCTGGTGCTGCCCGAGCAGCTGACCGATCCCGAGTTCTCCCACTTCCTCTGCTACACCGAGTGGCGCGGCGACTACCGCTACGTGCTGGACAACGTCATGGACCCCATGCACGGCACCTACCTGCACAAGCAGTCGCACTCCATGTCCGAGGGCGAGAGCCATGCCAGGTTCGTCACCCGCGACACCGACACCGGCTTCATCTTCGAGAAGGAAGGCCAGCGCGGGGTGAACTTCGACTGGACCGAGTGGGCCGACACCGGCATGCACTGGATGCGCCTGGAGATTCCCTATCCGAAGACCGGCGGCCCGGGCGGCAACTTCCACATCGTCGGCAGCTACACGCCGATTGCCCGTGACCTCTGCGCCGTCTTCCACTGGCGTTGCCGCCCGCTCACCGGCTGGCAGCGCGACACCTGGCGCTTCCTCTACAAGAACCGCCTGGAAGAGCGTCACTGGGCGGTGCTGGAGCAGGACCGCGAGATCCTCGAATTCATGGACCCGGACGCCAACCAGCGGGAGAACCTCTACCAGCATGACTTGGGCCTGGTGCGCCTGCGTCGCCACATGAAGAACCTGGCCAAGGCCCAGCTGGAACTGATCGAGGCCAGGCAGCTGTGACCCCGGTCCGCCGCATCCGCGCCGCCGGCGCGCCCGACCTGCCCACCGCCAGCTGGTCCAACGCCCTGCTGGTGGGGCAGGAGCTGGTGATGTCCGGCATGACCGGGCACCCGGCCACCCGTCAGGCCGCCGAATGCGGCGCGCCGCTGGACGCCCATGCCCAGACCCTGGTGGTGCTGGGCAAGGTCAAGGCGCTGCTGGAGGCGGCGGGCGGGCATATCGGCAACATCTACAAGCTCAACGTCTATGTCACCCGCATCGCCGACAAGGACGAGGTCGGGCGCGCGCGGCGCGATTTCTTCGCCGGCCAGGGCACCTTTCCCGCCTCCACCCTGGTGGAGGTGAGCGGCCTGGTGTTCCCCGAACTGCTGGTGGAGATCGACGCCTGGGCGCGCCTGGATATCGACCTGGCGAACTGCGACGAAGCCTGAACACAGAGGTAGCAACATGACTCACGACAACACACTGACAGCCTTCGTCCACACCCTGCGTTTCGAAGCGGAAGGCATCATCAGCGTCGAGCTGCGTCCCCATGGCGACCAGGTATTCCCCGGCTTCGGCGCCGGCGCCCATATCGACCTGCACCTGGGCAACGGCCTGGTGCGCAGCTACTCCCTGCTCAACTCCCCCGAGGACAGCGGCCGCTATGTGGTCGGCATCCTCCGTGACCGCAACAGCCGTGGCGGCTCCGCCTACGTGCACCAGAACCTGCGGGTGGGCATGCAGCTGCAGATATCCCCGCCGCGCAACCTGTTCCAGCTGGACGAGAGCGCCGAGCACACGGTGCTGGTGGCCGGCGGCATCGGCGTGACGCCGATCTACTGCATGCTCAATCGCCTGCGTGCCCTGGGCAAGTCGGTGGAGATGCTCTACTGCGCGCGCACCCGCAAGGAGGCCGCCTTCGTCGAGGAACTGGCCGCCAGCGACGCCGATATCCAGCTGCACTTCGACGACGAGAAGGGCGGCCCCGTGGACCTCAAGGCCTTCCTCGCCGCACGGCCGTCCACGGCGCATTTCTACTGCTGCGGCCCGACGCCGATGATCGACGCGTTCGAGAACCACTGCGAAAGCCTCGGCCACCCGAACGTGCACATCGAACGCTTCGCCGCCGCGCCGGTGGCCCCGGCCGCGCCCCAGGGCACCTACGAGGTGCAACTGGCGCGCAGCGGCAAGAGCATCGAAGTACCGAGCGGAAAATCCCTGCTGGACGCGCTGCTGGAATCCGGCGTCGAGGTCGATTGCAGCTGCCGCGAAGGCGTCTGCGGCGCCTGCGAGACCCGCGTGCTGGAAGGCGAGCCCGAGCATCGCGACGGCGTGCTGACCAAGGCCGAGAAAGCGGCGAACCAGACCATGATGGTCTGCGTATCCGGCTGCAAGGGCTCGCGGCTGGTGCTGGACCTCTGATCCCCGATTGTTCCTTTGTTCACCACTTTGGCCGGCGCTCGTGACGCCGGCTTTTTTTTTGTCCGGGGGAAATGCACCGGCCATCTAGTCCGGATGAAGGACATGCAGGATGGGTTGAACTCCGCGATACCCATCGAACCGTGGTGATGGGTATCGCTTCGCTCCACCCATCCTACGACTTGGTCCCTCGCATGCACGGACAGTCCACTCTCCCTCCGGGAGAGGGTTGGGGTGAGGGAAGTTCGAAGTTCACTCGATATATCCCCGCAAAACTTCAATGACTGCTCAGTCATGTTTCCCTGATGAAACGACAAGACTTCCCGCCAAGTGTCACCGTGAGTATTCCGCGCACACACTTCGTACGCTTTTGTTACCCCGTAATCATCAGGTTTCAAGGGTGGCACAAAAATCCGTGTTCTATATATAAATAATTGAATTTAAAGGATTTTTTCAAATAAGACCTGCTGGCGATGCAATGGCATGATTCATGCTCAAAACAGCGTATCGCAGGTGAAACGAAATGCGATGGAAACTGGCTTTTCGGCAGCGCTGCCGGGTAACAGCCGAACAGGCCGATGGAATGGCCTGAAAACAATTAACGAGCAATAGGCGAAGCGCCTGAAGGCTTCCGAATATGCAACTTAGAAGTTGCTGGAGAAGTTCAGGCGACGGGTCTCGCTTTGCTCAAAAAAAACTCTGCCTTAGCGAACTTGCAGATGAGGTATTGATGAAAAAGCACGTGCTGTTCATTGGTCTTGCGCTTTGCACCCATTCCGTCATGGCCGACCAGTCCGCCGGCCCGGCGGCGCCAACGGCACCGGTCGTCGCGTCGCCCAAGCCGTTCCCCCATATCGGCCTGCGCAGCGACGACGGCAAGAGCTCCCTGGATATCGGCGGCGCCCTGCGCATGAACTACCGCGACGAGGACTGGGACACCACCGAGAACAATGGCCGCTTCCTCTTCGACACCTTCCGCCTGGATGTACAGGCCACCCACCACAACTTCTTCTCGGACCTGGGTTACTGGTTCCAGGACGACGGCAAGCAGTCCATCGATCGTGGCTTCATCGGCTACAGGTTCAACGACACCTCCAGCCTGCAACTGGGCGCACCCTTCAAACCGTTCGGCCTGGAGCCCTATCCGCAGTTCGGCTGGAGCTACCACATCCCGTTCTTCCTGGGGTACGGCGTCAGCGCCGGCACCGGCGCCAAGTACGTCTACAAGGATGCCGACTGGAACATCCAGGCCGGCTACTTCCCGCGCATGCTGCCCAGCGACCTGCGCTATTCCCCCGAAGTGGGGCGTTTCTCCGACCTCGACGACAACGCCATTCCGGCCATCCACTCGCGCCAGGACAACGAGAAGCGTGACCAGGTGAACCTGCGGGTGGCGCGCAACTTCGCCGGCGACGGCTGGAAGACCGAGGTGGGGGGCTCGCTGGCGGCGGCACGCCTGCACAACGCCACCACCGACGACGATGGCGACTACTGGGCCGGCGGCCTGCATGCGGTGATCAACAGCGGCAACTGGACGGTGACCACCCAGGGCATCCGCTACGAGTTCGATCCGAAGAACCCGGCCGGAGTCAGCGATGACGCCATCCTCATGGGCACCAACGGCCTGACGCCGGCCTTCCTGATCGCCTCCGAAGCCACCGTGGCGTCCTTCAACGTCGCCTACGACGTGCCGACGCCGAACATGGGCATGCTGAAGAAGCTGCGCTTCTACAACGACTACAGCCGCATGTTCAAGGACAAGAGCGGCTGGGACGATTCGCAGATGTACACCGCCGGCGTGCAGTTCATCGCCATGCCGATCATGGGCTGGCTGGACTTCACCTGGGGCCGCAACGCCAACCCCTACGGCGGCGCGGAAAGCGGCACCGGCTTCACCAGCACCACCTCCTCGCGCAGCGACGAGTGGATTTTCCGTACCAACCTGAACATCGGTTACTACTTCTGAGCCCTCGGCGGCGGCATGGGCCGCCGCCTCCCTGCCGAGCCTTGTCCATGTTCCCACTACGCCTTCCACGGCTGGCCGACCTGCGCGTCGGCCACAAGCTGGCCCTGGGCTTCGCCCTGGTATTGCTGCTGGCGCTGCTGATCACCCTGGCCGCCGTACTCAGCCTGGACAGCCTCAGCCAGCGCGGGGACCAGCTGATCCGCGGCAGTGATCTCAACCTGAGCTTCCTCCAGGCCGACCGGGCGCGGCGGGACTTCGCCGCCCAGGGCGAGGAGGCGCAACGTGCGCGGGTCGAGCAGCTCACCGCCGGCATGCTGGCGGATGCCGAGCGCCTCGGCCGCCTGCTCGACGACGCCGGCGACCGCCAGCGCGTGACCCGGATGGGCGAGGCCACCCGCGCCTATCGCGAAGCCTTTTCCGCGCTGGCGCAGGCCCGCGCCGAGCAGCAGGAAGCCAGCCGCTTCGGCGTCGCGGCGGCGGAGCAGGGCATGCAGGCTTTCACTCGTCTCGAAGCGCAGTTCTTCGAGGACCTGGAGCAACTGTTCGACACCCATGCCATGCTCGACCAGATCCGCGCGGTAGGCCGGCTCAACCAGCAGTTCCTCCAGCTGCGCCTGCTTACCCTGGTCTATGTGCGCTCGCCATCGCCCGAGCGGGAGCGGGCCGCCTTCGACGCCGGCGCGGCCCTGGCCAAGGCCACCCGCACCCTGCAGGGGCAACTGCCGGAACGCAGCGGCGCCATCCTCGGCGAAACCTTTGAGGCGCTGGAGCGCTTCCAGCAGTCCCTGGAGCGCTTCCGCCAGGGCATCGCCGGCATGGCGACGGCCACCGCCAGCATGGCCGAGCGGGCGGAGGCGGTGCAGGGCCTGAGCCGCGAGCTGCAGGCGTCCTTGCTGGAGCGGCGCGACCGGGAAACCGCGTATGTGCGCCTGCAACTGCTGGCGATTGCCGGCGTGACCCTGCTGGTGGCCCTGCTGGCGGCCTGGGGCATCACCGGGCAGATCGTCCGCCCCCTGCGAGAGACCCTGGCCCAGGCCCGGCGCATCGCCGAAGGCGATCTCTGCGGCACCGCGCCGGCCGCACGCGGCGACGAGCTGGGGCAGTTGCAGCAGGCCATGCAAGCCATGCAGGACAGCCTGCGCGAGCTGATCGGCCGTATCGGCGGCGGGGTGGGCGAGATCAGCGGCGCGGCCCAGGCGCTGTCCGCCGTCACCGAACAGACCCGCGCCGGGGTCGAGGAGCAGAAGTCCGAAACCATCCAGGTCGCCACCGCCATGCAGGAGATGGCCTACACGGTGCAGGAGGTGGCCGGCAACGCCGGGCAGGCCGCTGGCGCCGCACAGCTCGCCTGCGAGGAGGCCGGCAGGGGCAACCAGGTGGTGCAGGACGCCATCGCCCAGATCGAGCGGCTGGCCGCCGGGGTGCAGGCTTCGGCCGAGGTGATGGCCCGCCTGCATGAGGACAGCGCGCAGATCGGCTATGTGCTGGATGTGATCCGCTCGGTGGCCGAGCAGACCAACCTGCTGGCGCTCAACGCCGCCATCGAGGCCGCCCGCGCCGGCGAGGCCGGCCGTGGTTTCGCGGTGGTGGCCGACGAGGTGCGCGGCCTGGCCCAGCGGGTGCAGAGTTCCACCAGCCAGATCCAGGAACTGATCGGCCAACTGCAGCACGGCGTGCAACAGACCGCCACGGCCATGCTCGGCAGCCGTGACATGAGCCATCTCACCGTCGACCTGGCACGCCAGGCCGGCGCCGCGTTGCAGGGTATCGACCGCGCCATCGACGACCTGCGCGGGCGCAACCTGCAGATCGCCACGGCGGCGGAGGAGCAGAGCGCGGTGAGCGAAGAGATCAACCGCAGCATCCTCAGGGTGCAGGCGGTGGCGGAGCAGACCGCGGCGGCGAGCCAGGAAACCGCCGGCTCCAGCCAGGCGCTGGCGCGGCTGGGACGCGAGCTGCAGGGCATGGTGGCGCGGTTCAGGGTGTGAAGGGGGGCGCTGCGCGTGCGGCCCTTCGGGGGGCGGGGAATGGTCGCGAATCCCCCGTCATGAAAGAACCGCGCAGCCCTCCTTCCGGCATCCTGGCGGAGCCGTGGCAAGCGCCCCGGCCCGCGTTTGGGCACAAAAAAGCCCCGCCAGAGTGATTCTGTGCGGGGCTTTCTCTTTTCATCTGCACCCACGGGCTTTGCGCGTGGCGGGTGATTTTCTCGTAGGTGCTCGATTTTACTGGCGCCGGCGAGCCTCTAACCTGTTCTGTATGTTATTAATATATATGTATTTTTTGTTTTATTGATTTCCATGGTGTACATGCTGGTGTACACGGTGTGCGCTGCTGGCCTAGATGTTGGCTATTTTTTGTCCAGATTCCGCGCATGGCTTTCTACCCTCGAAACCCCCACCCTTCCATTTTTCCCGCCGTTGTATACGGAGTTCCCGAGATCGTTCGAGGTCCATTGGGATCAAGAGTTTTTGACTCCCCCCCTATATGAAATTTCGGCGCGCGGATCGATGTGCCTCCCTAGGTCGTTCGGGCAATAGCGGCCGCTAAGGAATAGACACCCCCCGGTCTCTCTACTCAAAGGCCCAGAGCATTGCGCATAGACTTTCATCGCTGTCGGCACTACCCCTAACGGGGCAAGGGGTGCGCCCCATACCTATCAAAAATCAGGTGTTCTCGGTGTTCTTAGTGTTCCTCAAAGGCTGAAAGCCAGCAGCAGCGCGGCTTTCCGCCGTGGAACACCTGTTCGAGAAAGGCGGAACACAAGATGTTCGGAACACCCATGGTGTTCCGGGGAGGGTTACCTCCGACTGAGCCGCCGCTATTGAGACCGGGCGACAGGAAACGGCGATAAAGACGCTCTAGTGTGGCACCGCCGTGTCGATACATGAGTTTCAACATGCGCGTACGCGATCCCGAAGTGTCTGCAATGAGTCGCGGCCTAATGCACTTTTCTGCATCAAGTCGGTGTTCTGCCTGCTGTCTCGCCGCCAATAGTTGGGATCGGCTAGGATGCGCTATCGCGGCAGGATCTCTCGACTGTTACCAGGAATGTAGCTATGCATCGAAAGAGTTTCGGGAGTGGTTGCTGTAGATTTTCGAGATCTTCTACCCCGATTTCCGAGGCGGCACCCGCACCGCTTAGGCTAACGCTTTACGGTCTTGGAACGAGTGGTGGTCACTTGGGGAGGGCTGGGCAATGACTGGCCTGCTAGCTCGTCTGCGCGCATGGCGTGCTCGTCGTCGTGCGCGACTCGGTTCGGCTTCTGCGAGGGCTGAACGGCTGGATAGTGGGATTGGTGCAGAGGCACCAATCCGGAACTCATCCCAAGACCGCCTGAGAAGATCGGATTTCGCGGAGCGTATAGCTAGCGTGCTCTCGGAGCTCACCTTGCGCGAAGGTAGGGTGTTTGCGATTCGAGGTGGCTGGGGCTTTGGCAAGTCGTCTCTAAAGAACCTAATCACCGAGAGGCTAGATGCCGCCAGTGAAAGAGCGGACTGGCTTGACTTCAATCCTTGGCAATGGGGCGAAAGTGACGCAATTGCTCGCGCCCTCTTCAGCCAGATAGCTGATCGCCTGGGAGGGGAACATTCGAAGGAGGCGTTAGCCCGGGCCGAAGCGCTGCGACGCTATGGCGCGATTTTTACTGGGAGTGGCGCGTCGCTTAAAAAGGCGGAGAGTCAGAGCAGTGCCATTTCGATGGTTCTGACGAACGCTTCGGTAATTGCCATTGCCTCGGCTATAGGCTTCGATCTCCCAACGGTAGCGGTTGTGGCGGCCGTTTTCGCAACTCTCTCTGTGTGCGTTCCGTTATTGGGTCGCGTGCTGTCATATCTCGGACGTGATCGCGCTGCCGATCCTCTCGACAAGGTACGCGAATCATTGGAAGTGCGCCTTCGCGAGCTTGATCGACCATTGGTTGTTTTTGTCGACGACATCGACCGACTTGAGCCTGAGCAGATCCGGATGCTCCTTCGTCAGGTGAAAGCGAACGCCAACCTACCCAATATTGTCTTTGTGCTGCTGTTCCAGCCTAGCATCGTAGAACAGGCGCTTGACCCGGTTGCTGATGGTGAGGGGCGCGCTTTCCTCGAAAAGATCGTGCAGGCCAACTTTGATCTACCAGCGGTTCCGGTATCGACTGTTCACCGCATATTTGCAGAGGAGCTTTCTGAACTGGCGGGAGCCTGGGCGACGGAAGCCAATGGATTCTCGGAAACGCGCTGGGGTAACGCATTTGTTGGTTGTATTCAGCCGTTGGTGCGCAACGTACGCGACGCGAAACGGTTGATCTCGTCCATTGCAGTGCACATGCCATTGCATGTGTCAGGGCCTGTCTTTGAGGTAAACATTGTCGACTTCCTTGTTCTGGAGTCACTGCGGGTGTTCGAACCAGATCTCCATGAGGCGCTGTTTCGAGAAAGGGCATTGGTGCTCCAGGAAGGGCGCTACAGGGGCAATGACCGGAGAGAGGCGGATAGAGCGGAGGCGGAAAAGCTTGTCGACTCCGTTTCAGAGGAACGCCGATCCATAGCGAAAGATGTGATCACCGATCTTTTCCCAGCCCTGGGATGGGCTTTTGGGGGGACTCACTACGGCAACGACTTCCATCGTGAGTGGATGACGGAAAAACGGGTGTGCTCCCACCGCTACTTCCCGCGCTACTTTGAGCTTCAGACAGCAGTCGGCGAAATATCGGAATACCGATTCGTACTTCTGCTCGATGCGAGTGCAACTGAGGATGGATTGGCTGCAGCGATTGATGAGCTTGAGGGCGCCGGGTTGCTGCCATCACTTGCCACCAGGCTCGATGAATCAGTTGAGCGTCTCCCGGTCGAAAACGCTGCAGTGCTGTTACCTGGGATGTTCGAAATTGCACAGAAACTTGCAGGGCAGCGAGGCTCCGATCCTTTTAACTCGCCCTGGGTTTCAGCATGGCGAGCGGTGAGCTGGTTCCTAAAGCGGATCCCGGAGGAGGAGCGGCGTGAATTGGTACTTGCGGCGTTCCGTAAGTCTGAAGCTCTGTCTGTAGCTTCGATGCTGATTCACCTGAACGATCCTGCTGATCAGAAAGAGGGGGGCACCTTCAATCCATCGCTTGACCTCAATACCGTTGAGGCGATGAAGGCAGAATGGCTGCGGTTGATTCGGAGCCGTGCAGCCAATGGCGATGTGTTGATCGCGGAGCCGGACCTTCTGTTCTTGCTCTATCGATGGAAGGATTTGGCCGGCTCTCTGGACGAGCCCCGCGAATGGGTGTTGGGGGCGATCCGGACAGATGAAGGTTTCGCAATCATGTCCACACGAATGATGAGCCGGGGCACAACCCACTCATGGGGGGACCGAGTCAGCAAGGTACTCATTAGCTTCAATAGAGAAACAGTCGATGAACTCATCGGCATTCAGCTGGCAAAGGCTAGGTGTGATGCGATCAGACCCTCCGATTTTCCCGACCATCGCGAGGCTCTGCAAAAACTGCATGAGTCTCTGGAAAAGTGGCTTGGGCTAAGAGAGTACGATTTTATGGATCTCTGAAATGGGATCCTAGTTGACGTCGAGCGAACCCTTTGAGGGGCTTTCTATGGCCACGCTGCAGCATAGGATGGTGCTGACGACTGCTTGGCTGCTGTCACTTGTTCCAGTGGCGTTTAATGGTCGCGAGACTCATGCCAAGCTCGGCTGCCGCCAGGCTCTGGCTCATCCCGCGAACCTTACAAGTTTGCACAGCTTTGGTGGTGTTGAGGGCCTCAGGTCGACCGGCCTTCTTGCTGCTCCGAGCCAAACCTTCTCGGGTGCGCTCCTTAATTCGGTCGCGCTCGAAGGCAGCGACGGCGGCCAGCACCGTGAGCTGCAGTTTGCCAGCTGCGCTGGCCAGGTCCACGCCATCCAGATCGAGGCTGCGCACATGAATGGAACGAGCGCTCAAGGCCTCGATGGTTGCTAGGACATCTTGGACATCGCGACCTAGCCGGTCCAGCTTGAGCACTACCAGCATGTCTCCCGCTTCCATGCGATCAGCCATCTTCGAGAACTCCAGGCGCTGCAGGGCTGGCATTCCCCCAGAGGCCTGTTCGGCAAACCACCGGTGCGGCTGAATATCGAAGCCCTTTTGCTGAAGCGCGAGCAACTGGTTGTCAGTGGACTGCTCCAGAGTTGACACGCGGCCGTATGCAAATAGGCGGTTCATGGCTTGTCCTTTTGGTGTCATATAAGGCGGGGTCTTTATTGTTGGGTGTCAATAATGCGTAAACCCACAATTGTTGATACCAAGGGGGAAGGGTCGTCCTCTGGTATCAACAAGGGGTCGTTTTATGATGCCGGCCAAGGGCAGCAAGAAGGGAGGTCGGCCAAGGCTCAACCAAGGCCGGTGCCGTTAGGCTGCAACTGAGAGGTCATCCCCGGTATCAGCGAATAGCTTGGTGGCGTCCACCACATAGGCGCGTGCCTTGGGTATTCCCGGCAAGGCCATGGACTGGGAGGCTTTGCTACCACCTGGCTGCAGGATCTCCCGTTCTACAAGCAGGCTGTTGACATTGCGCAGGTTCATACCCTTGAACACCTCACCACCCCAAGCAGCGGACAGGAAGTAGTACGTCGTCGTGGTGTACTGCGCATCGCCGTAGCTATGTTCAAGCGTGCGCCGAAAGCCCAGCCGGTCAACCGTACGTGGGGCGTGGTCATCCACCTTGGCTGCCACACTATCCCAACGGGTGAAGCGACTCTCCCCGTATTTCTCGATGATTAGTCGCAGACACTGCACGATGGCTTCACCTTCCAGGTTCCCAGCCCCGCCGCGCTCAGCCAACCAGGCGCCCAGACATACCTTGGCCGCATGCGTTGCCGTGCCATCTGGCCAGCCCGTGACGCCTAGAGCCGTAGCCAATTCCCCAGCTGCAGCAGCCAACCCAAAGCGTGCCGCTGCACGTTGCGCCTGGCCGCTGGCACTAGCTGGCAGCGCCTCGGAGATGAAGCGTTCTACGGTGCTACGCACCATTGCCGCATATCCGCGCAGTTTGCCCGGCTCACAGAGGGCCGACAGGAAGGCTAGGGCCGGCGAACCGTAGAACTTGCTTACCCGCGCCTTGAGCGCGTCCGACAGTGCAGCTGCATCCTCGAAGCCATGCAGCGCCTCGAACAGTCCAAGCCCCTTGCTGGCATCAGCGGGCACGGCCAGCAAGCGCACCTCCATCCCGGCTTTCAGTTCCTTGTGTGCCTCGGCCATGTGCTGCGCCAAGGTCTTCTCCCCGGTGGAGAGGAACAGCAAGCGCCATTCCTGCACCTGGCGCCCGGCCTGGCCGCGATCATTGGCGCGCGCCTTGCCGGTGCCGTTACCCAGCATGTACACCGTTTCGCCGATGATCCTCGGGTCACACATGCCAATTTCGTCGAGCACCAGCAACCCGTCAGAGTGCGCGGCGGCGACGCTCTCCAGGGCGTTGTCAGTCGAGCGCCACGAACGCACCAGGCGCGGGCCACCCCATACTGAAGCGGCCACCTGCAGGTGTGTGGTCTTGCCGCCTGAGCTGTCGCCGTAGAGGTGGAATCCGCCCGACTCGGCGCCCAGCAGATGCAGCAGCGGGCCAGCGAAAGCCACGCACACCACGAACGCCAGCCGGTTGTTGCCGACGCACAGCGCGCCAATCTGTTGCTGCCATTGCTCCAGGGTGCCGGCCTGACTGATCGGCGGGAGCTGGGCGCCGGCTTCGTAGAAGTGCAGGTGCTCGATGCTCTGGCCTATCCGCCGATCCGGCAACAGGTAGGCATCGCCATGCCAACCCAGCCGCGTGACTAGGCGGGCGCGTTCGCTGCTATCGTAGCCCTGTAGGTAGCTCTGCAGGTCATTGCGGGAGTTGCGGGCAGTGCGCAGGGGAGCCAAGCGTAGACCCATATCCACCAGCGGCCCCAGCACATCCTTGCCGAAGTCCCCGGCCATGCTGCGCTGGGGAATGTTCAGCCGCTTGCTGGTACCGTCCGGGTCATCGAACTCCACCAGCAGGCCCCAACCATGGCCCTTCTCGTCGCGGGTGCGCGCCAGGATCTCCAGGCGTGAACACACCGGCCGCGCCTCGCCATCCTCGCCGGCATAGAACACCCCATCGGCCGTAACGCGGAAGCCGGCCGGCACCGGCGCGGACTTCTCCACTGGCGCCGGCTTGCTGCTAGCGCGGGCCTTGCCCTTGGCCGACGTTGTCGACGGCGCCAGGGCGAACAGCTCCCCACTACGCTCCAGCTCGGCCAGGTGCGCGGGCGTCCAGCCCTTGGCCAGGGCATCGGCCGCGTCGTCGCCCTCGGCCCATTCGCCACCCTGGTGGAAGGTCGGCCGGCTATCGTCGAGGCCGGGGCGCTGGCCGAACACCGTTAGTGCCACCTGGCGAACCGAGGCGGCACCGAGCTGGCGCAGGTGCTCGGCCAGGGCATCCATGCACTTGAGGCCAGGCGCGTCGTTGTCCGGCCACAGCAGCATGTCGCGGCCGGCCAGCGGGGCGAAGTCGGCTTTCTGCCAGGAGTTGGTGCCGTTGGGCCAGCAGGTAGCGACGTAGCCGGGCAGCAGCTCGGCGGCAGCGTCTGCTGCCTTCTCGCCTTCGCACAGCACCACCGGGTCAGCCGCACGCGTGGCCAACTCATCGAGGCGCAGCAGCGGTCGCGGTTCGGGCAATCCCTGCCAGCGCCAGGACAGCGAGCCATTGCCCGAGTGCTTGCACCAGGTCAGCGGGGCGAACACCTTGCGCGGTGTATCGCTGTCATCCGGTCCCAGGTCGAAGCGATATAGCACCATCATCGGTCGGCCATCGGCGGTGCGGTAGATCCACACCTTCGACGGTTTACCGTGCTGGCGGTGCGTCTGCAGCACCTTGTGTATGGCCTCATCAGGGATCGGCAGAACCGGCACCCACTCGGGCGCCTTGGCCTTGCTGCTGGTCGGCGGGCTGGCGCTGGCAGTGCCTGGCGTGACGCTCAGGAGGTCCGCCAGCTTGTTGCAGGCGTCCACTTCGCTGCCGCCGTCCAGGTAGCGCACCAGGTCGATCAGGTCGCCGCCCTTGTCGCCCGTGGCGAAGTCCGACCAGGTTCCCTTGGCCATGTTCACCTTGAGCGAGCCGGCATGCTTGTCGGCCCGCGTGGGGTTGGGTGCGGTGTATTCCTTACCGCCGTCCACCCGTTTGCCACCTGGCAGCCAGTGCGACAGCACCCGGTCAATCGCCTGCAGGGCGGCGCGGCTCACCTCGGCAAAGGTCGGGTACTGGCGTTTGTCGTCAGGAGTCTTGGCCATGCCGCTCCCCCCGTCCGTGCGCCTGGCAGCCCATAGCGGCGGCATCTACCAGCGCCTTGGCCATATCGGTCAGGTACTGGATAGTGAATGCTCCCTCATCGGCTGACAGCATCTCGTGCCCCATTGCACCGGCTAGATATTTAACGCTGGCCAACAGGCAAGAGGCATGCTCAAGAGCATCCGTAACAGGAACGCCCGCATTCACTGACAACAACGGAGCGTCAGCGCGACCCGCGAAACTCTCTTGACGGGTAACAGCGGTAAGGCGGTTCATTGGGCACCCCCTTTGCGTGCCTGTTGCGCTTTGTGTTCTTCAAGGAACAGTTCCGCGTGATAGGAGAAGGTGTCCGCCCATTCCTCGGCAATGCCCTGGCCGAGCCGGGCCAGGCCTTCCACCTCGGGGCCACCAAGCTTTTTGATTGCGATGAACAGAGTGCGCAGGTTGCTCATCTGGTATTCAGCCGTGGTCAGGTCATTACTAGCCTGCCAGAGCGAGGGCCTGGGTTCGTTCATTGCGCACCCCCTTGCACTTCCAGAGCGCGGGCACGAGCCATGGCAGCGTTGTAGCGAGCTAGGCGAACGGATAGGGACGAATCGGCGCGCAGCGCGGCGAAGGCGCGGGCCTTCAGGGCGGCGGCGTGTTGCTGAATTGCAGACGGAGTGAGGGCGTGCGAGTGCTTCATGGGTGGTGCTCCTATATCGGGTGAGGAGCTGCCACGTACCGTCGCCAAACGGATAAGGGTGGCAGCCGTGCGCAGGTTGGCGAACCGGGGATATAGGAACCCGGCAGACCCGAAGGTCTCCCGCGCACGGCCGCCATAACACGGCATTGCGGGCACAAAAAAAGCGCCTGCAATGGAGTTGATGGCGCCTGTGCGCCTATATCTGATCGGGTCGCCAAACCCGGCCGCTGGATTGACAGCGACGGACGCAGAGTAGCGCGGGGTTATAGGGAGCACAAGAACGGCAAGGGCTTGCACAGCCAGCGACTGCGGCATAGATTGAGTACGCATAGTGATTCACCTCAAACGCCCTCGGCTGCAACCGGGGGCGTTGTCGTTTCAGTGTGTGGGACGGCCGTAGGCCTCAAACCTCACGACCAACTTGGGCAAGTAGCCGTCGCGTAGCATTGAGCGAGCGTCTTCATACAAGTCCGCCGCTATCCCATCATCCAGCGCGATGGCCTGTACAAGTGGCCCCAAGCGCTGTGCCAGGACACACCAGGTGCCATCCTGCCAATGCACCACTGCCACGGCGGCGCCCTGCCTCTCCTGATCCTGCCGGAAGCGACCTAGCTTGCCTGTGACCTGGCGACCAAACCCGGCACCCTGCAGCCACTCGAAGGGACGAATAACGTATTGGCTGGCCATACCATGTGGAGATATAGATTTAGTATTCATGCGGCTTTCCCCTCCACCAGCGCCAGCAACGGTGGCTCACCACCACTGCCTCGCAGCCAGTCAGCAATGCGGCGATCCTCTGCGGACTCATAGGCATATTCGGCCTGCAGGTAGAGGCGGCGGGCTTCAATGTTTGCCTGTACCTGTTGGCTGACGTCTGCTGGCGCTACTGCCCCATGGGCAATGCCCTGGCCAATAGCGAGAGCCGCTTTGCAGGCGCGGCGCTCGGCTGCTAGATCGCTATCGACGTAGGTCGCCCAAGTGGCAGGGTCATTGGCATAGGGCGCATCGTCGGCAACCAGCCAGCACGTTACCCACTCGGCCAAGCCATCCACTGTCAGCGCATTGCGCTGGCGCACCGGCATGGCGAACAGGCCTACGCCAACTACCTTGGCGAACTCGCGCCGGACGGTGTGGCCGCCCAGCATTTCCGGCAGTTCCCATGGGTGCGGCTCAAGCGGGAGCGCCAGCCCGTCCGGGTTGAAGAAATAGGCTTTCTGCTCGCGGGCGCTCCAGCTAACGCCGGCAATGGTGCGCTGGCGCCAGTTGTGCTCACCAGGACTGTAGAGGCTGAAGCCTATGCGGTACAGGTCGAAGAACGGGCCACGGAAGGGCACACGGGCAGCTCTCATGCGGCCGCCCCCCGCGCTTCGATCCGTGCCCGCACCCATGCCTGCACCTCGGCCAGCACGAACGCCACGGGCGCCCCTTGAGCTGTGCTGGAACTCAGCGGCACCGGGCGTGGAAAGGTCGGGTCGTCCTTGAGGCGCTTGTATACCGTGGCCCGCTGCAGGCCGGTCATAGCCAGCAAATCCGGCATACGGATAAGCGTGGCGGCCGGGTCAAAGACTGGGGGCGTGCTGGCGCTCTGCTGCAGGCGATGCACGTTGCTGGCTGCACCCAAGGCCGGGCCGCCAGGGGAAGAGCTGGGCTTGGTCGCTCTGGCTTTGCGCTGGGTCATGCCGCTACCTCCCGCGCTACCTTGCTGGTGCGCTGGCGGTCAGCCAACCAGGCGTCCAAGTCGGCGCGCTGGTAGCGAATGCGGGAGCCGCAACGGATGAAGGGCAGAGTATAGCGGCCGGTGCTGCGCCAAGTGGCCAGGGTCTTGACCGAGAGCCCTAGCACTTGAGCGGCCTGCTCGGGCGTTAGGAGGGCTTCAGGGGTAAGGGTGGCAACGTCGCCAGGGCGCTGACGCACAGGATCTGCCAGCGGGTGAGGTGTAGCGGGTGTGCTGTTCATATCTGTCTCCATGCGTGCATAGCTGCAACGGCATGGAGATTGGCGGGACGGCATCAGCCCAGGAAGATTGGTGTCGTATGAAAACGTCGGACGGTTTCATACGACAGCGTCCTTTACATCGCGGCGTACATCTTCGAGAACCACCCCTGTATTGTTTTTAATGCCCGCTCAGTAGGCACACCGTCCCCTAGAGATGCCAGGCCGAAGCGCTGGCCAGTCTCGGCGGCATGCTGGCGCAAGTACGGATAAATCTCCCTCGATAGCTGGGCCTTTGACTTCAAGCGACCATCCTCCATACGAGCATGGTTTTCCACGTAGGCAATGGCAGCTTTCTTGTCCCAGTCGTTGGCCAGCCTGCCATCCAGCGCTTTTCTGGTCTTCCGCTTATCAGTGGCTTGCTTGGCGTCTAGATCAAGCCAGGCGCGATAAGACAAGCGGTAGCACAGCCGCCACAGGAGTGTTTCCGCATCGGATGGATCAAGAGGCGAGTCCGCCAGCCTCATTGCACAGAGCACGGCATCTGATAAGGCTATGCCTAACGGGTCGTCAGTACGGGAGTTTTCATAGAACTCAACAGCGTGGACGGCATCGGACAGCGTAGCCAGCTCCCCTAGATAACCATGCCGGTGCAAGGCGGGCACCAATTCCTTTAGCAACACGACACAAGGGCCACCGCGTAAAGGCAGCCGCTCACCCGGGCGCAGCCGAGAGAGCACACGGCGCTCCCGCCAATAATCATCCATACGCGCCCTGAACTCCTCAACATCTTCAGAGTAACGAAGCAGGGCTTTCAGGCCGTCCTGTTCACCATTTCTCTTCTTGCTCATAACCTACCCCACGCCCCAGGTTCCCGCGCCACAACCCGCGCCAGCGCTTGCCTGCGTTCCATCGTCCAGCCTGCCCACGTCGGCCGCCAGGGCAGAGCTAGGCTGGTGCCGTGTTCCGCTTGGCCGGCTGCTGGCGCCGCCTTGAAACGCCCCGAGGTGTTCGGCCTGGCGCCCCCGATCACAGAACACCATTGGTGTTCAGAACACCTTGTGTTCCGCCTTCTGCGCGTTGGTGTTCCATCGCTACAAGCCCCGTATTTTCTGGCTTCAGCCGATACGGAACACCAAGAACACCGGGAACATCAGTTTTTTGAGGGGTACGGGGTTGCATGCTCAAACCGCCTTGCCGAAGTTGACCGGCACAACGTTGCTCTGCTCCAGTTCGTCGAGGTGGTCGGCATACCACTGCATCATGCTGCGCCGTTGCTCCAGGTAGATGGCCTTGTTGTAGACCCCGGCGACACCATCCTCAGCATGGGATAGCTGGGCCTCGACGTGTTCCTTGGCAAAGCCATTCTCGCGCAGGGTGGTGGACGCCACATGGCGGAAACCATGGCCAGTCTGGCGGCCGGCGTAGCCCATACGCCGTAGCGCCATGTTGAAGGCCATATTGCTGCGGGGCTTGGTGCGACTGCTGCGCCCGGGGAACAGCAGGGGATAGGCGCCGGTCAGGGTGTTCAGTTGCTCCAGGGCTTCCAGCGCCTGGCGGGAGAGTGGCACCAGGTGAGGGCGGCGGCGCTTCATCCGCTCTGCAGGTATCGACCACAGCCCGGCCTTGCGGTCGAACTCATCCCAGCGCGCTTCGCGCAGCTCGCTGGGGCGCACCCCGGTGAGCATCAGCAGGCGCAGGCCGAGGCGCAGGTCATGCGCATGCGGGTAGGCGGCAATGGCCCGCAGGAGGGAGGGCAGTTCCTTGGCGGTGACGTGTGCATAGTTCTCGGCCGGCTTGCTCTGCAGGAAGCGGCTCAGCCCTTCGATGGGGTTATGCACGGCCCGGCCGGTGACGCGGGCCAGGTCGTAGATCTCTTTGCAGGAGCGGCGCACCCGGCTCATCTGCTCGATGATGCCTTTCTGCTCCATGCCCCGGAAAAACTCCATCCACTCGATGGGCAGGATCTCGCCATACAGGCGCCGACCGAACACCGGGAAGACATGCAGCTCCAGAGCGCCGATGGTGCGCTTGGCGGTAGCCGGCGCCCAGGTGGCAACGCGGATATCGATCCACTCCCGTGCCAGTGCCTCGAAGGTGCTGTTGGCTGCCTCCAGGGCGGCAACCTTGCGGGCCTGCTTGCTGACGATGGGGTTCTTGCCGTCCGCCAGGTCGGTGCGCAGTTCGGCGGCTTTCTGCCTGGCGGCCGATCCGCTCACCTCGGGGTAACTGCCCAGGCCGAGCCATGACCATTTGCCGTCCGGCTTCTTGTAGCGGAAGTTCCACGACTTTTGCCCGTTGGGCTTCACCCGGAAGTACAGCCCGCCGCCGTCCAACTCCCGATAGGGCGTGCTCTCCGGCTCCAGGCCGGCCAGGGTGGTATCCGCCAGAGGGCGGCGCTTGATTTCGCTACGCTTCATGTCTTGTACACCGCTGGTTCTAATTTTCAGCAGGTGTACACGGCGGTCAAGTATAGGGATAGACAAAGGTAGATAGGCAGATACAAGAAAGCCCGCACGAGGCGGGCTTTTCAGGGTGTTCCGTAGACTGCTAGAGACAACGGTAAACAGCTATGTGGCGCATCCGGCGGGATTCGAACCCACGACCCCTGCCTTCGGAGGGCAGTACTCTATCCAGCTGAGCTACGGATGCGTAAACCGCGGAACCCGCGGCAGGGCGCAATAATACGCATCTCGCCGGCGTGCGTCCATTCCATCCGGGGTCGTTCGTGATATCGAACGAACGTACCGTTATCTCCGCCTGTCGTTCAGTAAATTTCGGAAAAGCAAATACTTTCGTTGGATTTTTTGAACGAGCTCTTGCCCTTTGATTTCCCGCGCCCTAGGATGCGTTTGAGATTTCAAACGCCCGCCACAACGAACAAGGAGAATGGGGAATTGGCATCACAGTACCCGGCCTCGTGCCTGTGGGATTGCCTACTTCCGTTGTTCCGACCGCCCCTCGCGAGCGAGGCACAGGCGAAGGTTCCGTCGGGAGCCGGGTCGGCAAGGTGTGGCGGCGGCGTTCAACAGATTTTCCCCAAGGATGTCCAAACCGGAACGCAGCCTCGGCGCCAGTCGAGCGTTGCGCACGCGCGCATCCGCGTGTCGCCCGGCCGGCGGTTCGCCGGGGCGGCTGTCTGAAGCGGGGCGAGTGAACGGATGAGGCGGACGCCTCTCCAATCCCTGACAACAAGGCAGACGGGGTAGACGAGGTAGCCCCCGCTGCTCAAGGTATTCCTCGAAGGAGACAGGTCATGCAACTCAAAGACGCCACGCTGTTCCGTCAACAGGCCTACGTCGACGGCGCCTGGGTCGATGCCGACAGCGGCCAGACCATCAAGGTGAACAACCCGGCTACCGGCGAGATCATCGGCACTGTGCCGAAGATGGGCGCTGCCGAGACCCGCCGCGCCATCGAGGCTGCCGACAAGGCGCTGCCGGCCTGGCGCGCGCTGACCGCCAAGGAGCGCGCCAGCAAGCTGCGCCGCTGGTTCGAGCTGATGATCGAGAACCAGGACGACCTGGCTCGCCTGATGACCACCGAGCAGGGCAAGCCGCTGTCCGAGGCCAAGGGCGAGATCGTCTATGCCGCCTCCTTCATCGAGTGGTTCGCCGAGGAAGGCAAGCGCATCTATGGCGACACCATTCCCGGCCACCAGGCCGACAAGCGCATCATCGTGATCAAGCAGCCGATCGGCGTGACCGCGGCGATCACCCCGTGGAACTTCCCCTCGGCGATGATCACCCGCAAGGCCGGCCCGGCCCTGGCCGCCGGCTGCACCATGGTGCTCAAGCCCGCCTCGCAGACCCCGTATTCGGCGCTGGCCCTGGCCGAGCTGGCCGAGCGTGCCGGCATTCCGAAGGGTGTGTTCAGCGTGGTCACCGGTAGCGCCGGGGAAGTCGGCGGCGAGCTGACCGGCAACCCGATCGTGCGCAAGCTGACCTTCACCGGTTCCACCGAGATCGGCCGCCAGCTGATGGCCGAATGCGCCAAGGACATCAAGAAGGTGTCCCTGGAGCTGGGCGGCAACGCGCCCTTCATCGTCTTCGACGATGCCGATCTGGACGCTGCCGTAGAAGGTGCGCTGATCTCCAAGTACCGCAACAACGGCCAGACCTGCGTCTGCGCCAACCGCCTGTACATCCAGGACGGCGTGTACGACGCCTTCGTCGAGAAGCTGAAGGTCGCGGTTGCCAAGCTGAAGATCGGCAACGGTCTGGAAGACGGCATCACCACCGGCCCGCTGATCGACGAGAAGGCCGTGGCCAAGGTGCAGGAACACATCGCCGACGCCGTGAGCAAGGGCGCCAAGGTCGTCGCCGGCGGCAAGCCGCACACCCTGGGCGGCACCTTCTTCGAGCCGACCGTGCTGGTCGACGTGCCGAAAAACGCCGCCGTCGCCAAGGAAGAGACCTTCGGCCCGCTGGCGCCGCTGTTCCGCTTCAAGGACGACGCCGAAGTGGTCGCCATGGCCAACGACACCGAGTTCGGCCTGGCTTCCTACTTCTACGCCCGTGACCTGGGCCGCGTGTTCCGCGTGGCCGAGGCGCTGGAGTACGGCATGGTCGGCATCAACACCGGCCTGATCTCCAACGAAGTGGCGCCGTTCGGCGGCATCAAGGCCTCGGGCCTCGGCCGCGAAGGTTCGAAGTACGGCATCGAGGACTACCTCGAGGTCAAGTACCTCTGCCTCGGCGGTATCTGATCCAACCCTGCCGGGCTCCGGTCCGGCAGGTTGTTCCCCGTGGGCAGCGGATGGCAGGCAAGAGCTGATAGCCGTCCGCTGCCGGCGTTTTCCGGTGGTGGCACCGGCAAACCCACCCGGCGGGTCGCAAGTGCCACGACAGTCGATCATCGTATGCTGTCGTGAGCGGTCTTCGCCCCGTCTTCATCCTTCAACTCGGCCGACCGATGAGCGGCCACTGAGGAAAATATGAGCAAGAACGAATCCCTGCTGCAGCGTCGTCAAGCCGCCGTCGCCCGTGGTGTCAGCCAGATCCACCCGATCGTCGCCGAGCGTGCCGAGAACGCCACCGTATGGGACGTCGATGGCCGTGAGTACATCGACTTCGCTGGCGGCATCGCCGTGCTGAACACCGGCCACCTGCACCCGAAAGTGGTCGCCGCCGTTCAGGAGCAGCTGACCAAGCTGTCGCACACCTGCTTCCAGGTACTGGCCTACGAGCCGTACATCGAACTGTGCGAAGAGATCGCCAAGCGCGTTCCGGGCAACTTCCCGAAGAAGACCCTGCTGGTCACCTCCGGCTCCGAGGCCGTCGAGAACGCCGTCAAGATCGCCCGTGCCGCCACCGGCCGTGCCGGCGTGATCGCCTTCACCGGCGCCTACCACGGCCGCACCATGATGACCCTGGGCCTGACCGGCAAGGTGGTTCCGTACTCCGCCGGCATGGGCCTGATGCCGGGCGGCATCTTCCGCGCCCTGGCTCCGTGCGAGCTGCACGGCATCAGCGAAGACGACGCTATCGCCAGCATCGAGCGCATCTTCAAGAACGACGCGCAGCCGCAGGACATCGCCGCGATCATCATCGAGCCGGTACAGGGCGAGGGTGGTTTCTACGTCAACTCCAAGGCCTTCATGCAGCGCCTGCGCGCCCTGTGCGACCAGCACGGCATCCTGCTGATCGCCGACGAAGTGCAGACCGGCGCCGGCCGTACCGGCACCTTCTTCGCCACCGAGCAGCTGGGCATCGTTCCTGACCTGACCACCTTCGCCAAGTCGGTCGGCGGCGGCTTCCCGATCTCCGGCGTATGCGGCAAGGCCGAGATCATGGACAGCGTCGCTCCGGGCGGCCTGGGCGGCACCTATGCCGGCAGCCCGATCGCCTGCGCCGCGGCCCTGGCCGTGATGAAGGTGTTCGAGGAAGAGAAGCTGCTGGAGCGTTCGCAAGCCGTTGGCGAGCGCCTGAAGGCCGGCCTGCGCGCCATCCAGGCCAAGCACAAGGTCATCGGCGACGTTCGTGGCCTGGGTTCGATGGTCGCCATCGAACTGTTCGAGGACGGCGACGAAAGCAAGCCGGCCGCCGAGCTGGTCAGCAAGATCGTGGTTCGCGCTCGCGAGAAGGGCCTGATCCTGCTCTCCTGCGGCACCTACTACAACGTCATCCGCTTCCTGATGCCCGTCACCATTCCGGACGCGCAGCTGGACAAGGGCCTGGCGATCGTTGCCGAGTGCTTCGACGAACTGGCCTGATTTACTGAGCCGGTGAAAAAAGACCCGCGAAAGCGGGTCTTTTTTTTGCCTGCGATTCGTCTGCAGCGGGCCGTCCCCGGCGATAACTACGACCTTGGCCGCTCTGGAACGCGGATGTGTGCTCGGTTATGGTGCTGCCCTCTATGAGGTAGTCCCATGACAGAGCTTTCCCCGGCCACCGGCGTGCTGGTCGCCGCCGCCGATTCCTGGAATCGCGAGCTGCTCGGCCAACTGGTCCTGAGCGTGCGTTGCGATGCCGATATACAGTTCTGCGCCGACGGCGCCCAGGCCATCGAGGCCTTGCGCCGGCGGGCCTTCGCCCTGGTTCTGGTCGAGCAGGAACTGCCGCAGGCCGACGGCCTGGAGGTGCTGCGCGCGGTGCGCCAGCTGCGCCGTGGCGGAGACGCGCCGGCGTTCATCCTGATCAGCTCCCGCGCCGATGCGGCCAGCGTGCGCGCGGTGCTGCCGATGGCACCGACCGCCTACCTGGTCAAGCCCTACAACGCCGAGGACCTGCGCCAGCGCCTGCAGAAACTGCTGCTGACGCCCGGGCAGGCGGTGGTCTGCGCAGTGCCGGAACTGAAGCCGGGGCTGGACCTGCCGGGCTTCCTGCGCCTGGCGCGGGCCTCGGCCGAAGGTGCGCCGCTGATGGCTGGCGTGGAGTCGGCGGTGAGCCGTTGCCTGAATGCCGGCGAGTGCGCCATCGGCGATCTGGAGAACGAATTCGGCCGCGATCCGCAACTCACCGCCTGCCTGATCGCCGCCGCCAACAGCGCCGCCCGGCACGTCGGCATGCCCTGCCAGACCCTGGCCCAGGCGCTGGCCCGGCTGGGCATCGCCCAGGCCCTGAACCTCGCGCTGGGCGTCAGCCTGCAGCGGGCGGCGCTGCTCGCCGATCCACAGTTGCAGGCGCGCGGGAAGGAGTTCTGGGAGCTTTCGCAACGCTGCGCCGACAGCGCCGAGACCCTGGCGCTGGAACTGGGCGCCGGCGCGCCGCGCTGCTATACGGCCGGACTGCTGCACTGCCTGGGCGAACTCGCGGTGCTGCGCTGCCTGCAGGACTGGCGGGATCGCGGCGGCGAACTGGAAGAGTCCGCCATCGAGCAGAGCCTGCACGAACACGCTGCCGGTTTCGGCTCCGCCCTGCGCGCCCGCTGGCGGCTGCCGCTGGAGCTGCGCGAGCTGATCGCCGGGGCCTATGGGGTCGGTAGCGGGGTGTATTCCCGCGAGACGCTGATCCTCAACCTGGCGGCCAGCGCCGTGCGGCTGCCGGAGGAGCGCCGGGGCGAACTGGCGGAGTCGAAGGCGGCGCGGATGCTGGGGTTGAAGGGGGCGAAGGCGAAGGTGTTGCAGGGGCTGTAGGTCATGGTTCCCACGCTCCTGCGTGGGAACCCATCCGGGGACGCTCCCGCGTCCCATCGACGCGGGAGCGTCGAAAGATGCATTCCCACGCCGGAGCGTGGGAACGATAAGAGGGATCAGCGTGCCGCCAGCAATTCCCTGCCACGCGCCACCGCCGCGCGAACCTGCGCCGGAGCGGTGCCGCCGATGTGGTCGCGGGCGTTCACCGAGCCTTCCAGGGTCAGTACGGCGAACACGTCGTCGCCGATCTGGTCGCTGAACTTGCGCAGCTCGTCGAGGCTCATCTCGGCCAGGTCCTTGCCGCTGTCCACGCCGTATTTCACCGCGTGGCCGACGATCTCGTGGCAGTCGCGGAACGGCAGGCCCTTGCGCACCAGGTAGTCGGCCAGGTCGGTGGCGGTGGAGAAACCGCGGCGGGCCGCCTCGCGCATGATCTCGCGCCTGGGCTTGATCGCCGGGACCATGTCGGCGAAGGCGCGCAGGCTGTCGCGCAGGGTGTCGGCGGCGTCGAACAGCGGTTCCTTGTCTTCCTGGTTGTCCTTGTTGTACGCCAGCGGCTGGCCCTTCATCAGGGTCAGCAGGCCGGTCAGGTGGCCGAATACGCGGCCGGACTTGCCGCGCACCAGTTCCGGCACGTCCGGGTTCTTCTTCTGCGGCATGATCGAGGAGCCGGTGCAGAAGCGGTCGGGCAGGTCGATGAACTGGAACTGCGCGCTGGTCCAGAGCACCAGCTCTTCGGAGAAGCGCGACAGGTGCATCATCGCCAGGGACGCGGCGGCGCAGAATTCGATGGCGAAGTCGCGGTCGGAAACGCCGTCCAGCGAGTTGCCGGAGATCGCTTCGAAGCCCAGCAGTTCGCAGGTGATCGCCCGGTCGATGGGGTAGGTGGTGCCGGCCAGCGCGGCGCTGCCCAGCGGCATGCGGTTGGCGCGCTTGCGACAGTCCACCAGGCGCTCGTAGTCGCGGCTGAGCATTTCGAACCAGGCCAGCAGGTGGTGGCCGAAGGTGACCGGCTGGGCGGTCTGCAGGTGGGTGAAGCCGGGCATGATGGTGTCCGCCTCGGCTTCGGCCAGGCCCAGCAGGCCCTGCTGCAGGCGGGTGATCTCTTTGATGATCAGGTCGATCTCGTCGCGCAGCCACAGGCGGATGTCGGTGGCCACCTGGTCGTTGCGCGAACGGCCGGTGTGCAGCTTCTTGCCGGTGATGCCGATGCGGTCGGTCAGGCGCGCCTCGATGTTCATGTGCACGTCTTCCAGGTCGACGCGCCAGTCGAAGCTGCCGGCCTCGATTTCGCTCTGGATCTGCTTCAGGCCGTCGATGATGGTGTCGCGCTCGGCGTCGGTCAGCACGCCGACCTTGGCCAGCATGGTGGCATGGGCGATGGAGCCCATGATGTCGTGGCGGTAGAGGCGCTTGTCGAAGTCGACGGAGGCGGTGAAACGGGCGACGAAAGCGTCGACGGGTTCGCTGAAGCGGCCGCCCCAGGACTGGTTGGTCTTCTCTACGCTCATGAGTATCTCTCGCGAAAACGGGCAGGCTGCCGGGCGCGGCCTGCGTGACGGGCAAAGTGCGACGATAATAGCAGGCCGAAGGGCGAAACCGGCGCACGCGTCGCCGGCCGGCGCGGTTGTCGGCTGCGCAATGGGACGGCGGATGTTGTGCTGTCCGACATTTCCGCATTTCTTTTGCCGGCGGCAGCCGAGGCCCCGCTTGCCGATGGCCGGTGGCTCACGGAAACTGCAGCGATGCCTATCAAGATCAAGACCGGCAGCCAGCCGGCGTCCCAGGACGACTTCTTCATTCCCGAACTGTGCCAGCCGGAAGCGCTGTTCAGCCTCGTGCTGCTGGCCGAGCTGCTGGTGCTGGTGCTGGTGCTCGCCGAGCCGATGATGCCCGGCTTCAACTGGGTGCGCCTGGCACTCTCGTCCCTCTTCGTGCAGTGGATCGTGCTGCTCTCCGCCGCGTTGCTGTGCCGCCTGCGCCCGCTGCTGGCGCGCTGGCCGGCGGGCGTCGCCGGGGCGGTGAGCTGCGTGCTGGTGGTGGCGCTGACCCTCGGCTGCACCGCGGTGGCGGACTATTTCGAGCTGGGCGGGCCGATGAGCCGTGCCGGCGAGGGCAATCTCTACCTGCGCCATGCGCTGATCGCGGCGATCATGTCGGCCCTGCTGCTGCGCTACTTCTACCTGCAGAGCCAGTGGCGGCGACAGCAGCAGGCGGAGTTGCGGGCGCGGATCGAGGCGCTGCAGGCGCGCATCCGCCCGCATTTCCTGTTCAACAGCCTGAACAGCATCGCCAGCCTGATCGAGATCGACCCGGCGAAAGCCGAGCTGGCGGTGCTCGATCTGTCCGACCTGTTCCGCGCCAGCCTGGCGAAACCCGGGACTTTAATTTCCTGGGGGGAGGAACTGGAGTTGGCCAGGCGCTATCTTTCCATGGAGCAGTTCCGCCTCGGCGAGCGTTTGCAGGTGGAGTGGCAGGTGGAGGGCGTGCCCGAAGGCGTGCCGATTCCCCAGCTGACCCTGCAGCCCTTGCTGGAAAATTCACTGATCTACGGCATCCAGCCGCGTATCGAGGGTGGCCTGGTGAAGGTAGAAGCGAGCTATCGCGACGGCGTGTTCCAGCTCTGCGTCAGCAACCCCTTCGACGAGGCGGCCGAGGCCGCTCCATCGAAGGGAACCCGGCAGGCGCTGGCGAATATCGCCGCGCGGCTTGCGGCACTTTTCGGGCCAAAGGCTAGTCTGAGCGTCGAGCGCCGTGACGGACGGCACTACACCTGTCTACGCTATCCTTGTGCGCGTCTCATGCAGGAAGCCTGAGCTTATGAATGTCCTGATCGTCGATGACGAACCCCTGGCGCGAGAGCGCCTGGCCCGGCTGGTAGGGCAGCTGGACGGATACCGCGTCCTCGAGCCCTCGGCCAGCAATGGCGAAGAAGCGCTGGCGCTGATCGACAGCCTGAAACCGGATATCGTCCTGCTGGATATCCGCATGCCCGGCCTGGACGGGCTGCAGGTCGCCGCCAAGCTGTGCGAGCGCGAGGCTCCGCCGGCGGTGATCTTCTGCACGGCCCATGACGAATTCGCCCTGGAGGCCTTCCAGGTCAGCGCGGTCGGCTACCTGGTCAAGCCGGTGCGCAACGAGGACCTGGCCGAAGCGCTGAAGAAGGCCTCGCGGCCGAACCGCATGCAGCTGGCGGCGCTGACCAAGCCACCGGCGGCGGGCGGTCCCGGCCCGCGCAGCCACATCAGCGCGCGAACGCGCAAGGGTATCGAGCTGATCCCGCTGGAAGACGTGATCTTCTTCATCGCCGACCACAAGTACGTGACCCTGCGTCACGCCGGTGGCGAGGTGCTGCTGGACGAGCCGCTGAAGGCGCTGGAAGACGAGTTCGGCGAGCGCTTCGTGCGTATCCACCGCAACGCGCTGGTCTCCCGCGAACGCATCGAGCGCCTGCAACGAACGCCGCTCGGACACTTCCAGCTGTACCTGAAGGGCCTCAACGGCGACGCCCTGACGGTCAGCCGCCGCCACGTAGCGGGCGTGCGGCGACTCATGCATAACCTCTAGCGACATCTTGTTGTCCCAGCCTGAAGCCAGGGGGGCGGCTTCAGGCTTCCCGCCTTCCGAGCTGTTATGATGCGTGCAGTCCTTTTTGCACGGAAATCTCCATGTCGCCCCGCGAAATCCGAATCGCCACCCGCCAGAGCGCCCTGGCCCTGTGGCAGGCCGAATACGTCAAGTCCCGTCTGGAGCAGGCACATCCCGGCCTGACCGTGACCCTGCTGCCGATGACCAGTCGTGGCGACAAGCTGCTCGACGCGCCGCTGGCGAAGATCGGTGGCAAGGGCCTGTTCGTCAAGGAACTGGAAACCGCGCTGCTGGAAGGCGAGGCCGACATCGCCGTGCATTCGATGAAGGATGTGCCGATGGATTTCCCCGAAGGCCTCGGCCTGTACTGCATCTGCGAGCGCGAAGACCCGCGCGACGCCTTCGTCTCCAACACCTACGCCAGCCTCGACGAACTGCCGGCCGGCAGCGTGGTCGGTACCTCCAGCCTGCGTCGCCAGGCGCAGCTGCTGGCCAGCCGGCCCGACCTGGAGATCCGTTTTCTGCGTGGCAACGTCAACACCCGCCTGGCCAAGCTGGATGCCGGCGACTACGACGCCATCATCCTCGCCGCGGCCGGCCTGATCCGCCTCGGTTTCGAGGATCGCATCCGCTCCTCGATCAGCGTCGAGAACAGCCTGCCGGCGGGCGGACAGGGCGCGGTGGGCATCGAGTGCCGCACCGCCGACGCGGAAATCCATGCCCTGCTGGCGCCGCTGCACGACACCGACACCGCCCTGCGGGTGACCGCCGAGCGCGCCATGAACAAGCGCCTGCATGGCGGCTGCCAGGTGCCGATCGCCTGCTACGCCGTGCGCGAGGGCGAGCAGCTGTGGCTGCGCGGCCTGGTCGGCCAGCCGGACGGCACCCTGCTGCTGCGCGCGGAGGCGCGCGCGCCGCTGGCCGAGGCCGAAGCGCTTGGCGTGCGCGTCGCCGAGGACCTGCTGGAGCAGGGCGCGCAGGACATCCTCGCGGCGGTCTACGGCGAGGCCGGACAGCCGTGACGAACTGGCGGCTGCTGCTGACCCGTCCCCAGGAAGAGTGCGAGGCGCTCGCCGCGACCCTGGCCGAGCACGGGGTGCACAGCGCCAGCCTGCCGCTGCTGGCGATCGAGCCGCTGGCGGAAACTCCCGCCCAGCGCAGCCTGATGCTCGATCTCGACCGTTACTGCGCGGTCATAGTGGTCAGCAAGCCCGCCGCTCGCCTCGGCCTGGAGCGGCTGGACCGCTACTGGCCGCAACCGCCGCTGCAGGCGTGGTTCACCGTCGGTGGCGCCACGGCGGCTATCCTCGAAGACTACGGACTGAATGTGCATTACCCGGCGCAGGGCGACGACAGCGAAGCCCTGCTCGGTCTGCCGGCACTGCAGCAGGCCTTGCAGGCACACAACCCGCGGGTGCTGATCATGCGCGGCGAAGGCGGTCGCGAACTGCTGGCCGACAGCCTGCGCAGCCAGGGCGTGCAGGTCGACTACCTGGAGCTGTATCGCCGCGCGCTGCCGGCCTATCCGGCGGGCGAGCTGCTGCGGCGCATCCGGGCGGAGCGCCTGAACGCCGTGGCAATCAGTAGTGGGCAGGGTTTCGAGAATCTGCGCCAACTGGCGGCTGGCGATTGGCCGCAACTGGCGGAGCTGCCGCTGTTCGTGCCCAGCCCGCGAGTCGCGGAGCAGGTGCGGGAGGCCGGCGCGCAGCGGGTGATCGATTGCCGTGGCGCCAGTGCCGCGGCATTGCTGGCGGCGCTGGGTGGGGCCGAAAAGAACAATTTCTGAGCGAAGGATGGATCTGTGAGCGAAGTCGTTACTCCCCAAGACACCCCCGAATCCAAACCCGCGCAGAGCGAGCCGCCGCGTTCCGGCAAGGGCGCCGGCGCACTGGCGCTGCTGGCCCTGCTGGTCGGCGGCGCCGGCCTCGCCGTCGGCGGCTGGGGCGTCTGGCAGATGCAGAAGCTGCAGGCGAATGACCAGCAGCGCATGGCCCAGCTCGACGAAGCGCGCGGCCAGGCCCAGACATTACTGCAGCGCGACCAGGCGCTGTCGGCGCGTCTCGATGCGCTGCCCACCGCCGACGAGCTGGAAACCCGCCGGCGTCTGGTGGTCGAGCTGCAGGGCGACCAGCAGCAACTGGCCAAGCAGCTCAAGCAACTGGTCGGCATGGGCCGCCAGCAATGGCGCCTGGCCGAGGCGGAGCACCTGCTGCGCCTGGCCAGCCTGCGCCTGTCCGCGCTGCAGGACGTGGAAAGCGCCGCGGAACTGGTGCAGGGCGCCGACGACATCCTCCGCGTGCACAACGATCCGGGTTCCTTCGCCGCCCGCGCGGCGCTGGCGAAGAGCCTGGAAGCGCTGCGCAGCCTGCCGCGTCCCGACCGTACCGGATTGTTCCTGCAGCTCGCTGCGCTGCGCGACCAGGCCGCGCAGTTGCAGCCGCTCAACCCGGCGTTCAAGCCGGAAGAGGGCGGGCAGACTTCCAACGTCGCCTGGGGTGACGGCAGCAGCACCTGGGACCAGTGGTGGGAGCGCATCTCCCGCTTCGTGCGCATCGACTTCAATGCCGGCCAGGACATCCGTCCGCTACTCTCCGGCCAGCAGCTGACGCGGGTCCGCCTCGCCGTCAGCCTGTCCCTGGAGCAGGCGCAGTGGGCCGCGCTGAACGGCCGCCAGGAGGTCTACCAGACCGCGCTGAAGCAGGCGCGGCAGATCGTCTCCGACTTCTTCAACACCGAACTGGCCGACAGCCGCGCGCTGGTCCTGCGCCTCGACGAACTGGCCGCGCAGCCGGTCAGCGTGCAGACGCCCGACCTCGGCCCGGCACTTACCGCGCTGCAGGCCTACCTTGCCCGCCGCGATGCCGCCGTCGCGCAGCAGGAACAGCAGGTCCAGCAGCAGGAACAACAGCCGCCGCAGGAACAGCCCGCGGCAGCGGAGGACGGGGAGAATCGCCCATGAGCCGCGTCTATCTGCTGGTCCTGGCGATCATCCTGGCGGCGACCCTGGTCGGCCTGGCCGTCGCCGAGCAGGCCGGCTACGTGCTGATCGCCTACAAGAGCTTCCGTTACGAATCCAGCCTGTGGACCTTCCTCGCCATCCTCGCGCTGGCCTGGCTGGTCTACCTGCTGGTGCGCCTGACGCTGCGCCTGCTCGGTGTGTCCGGGCGCGTGGTGAACCCCTGGTCGCGCTTCAACCGTGGCCGCCGCGCGCAGATGGCCGAGCAGCAGGGCCAGCGCGATCTCGCCGAAGGCCACTGGCAGCCGGCGCTGCGCCACCTGCGCCGCGCTGCCGAATTGAGCCAGCATCCGCTGCTGCACTATCTCGGCGCCGCCCGCGCGGCCTGCGAACTGGGGCACACCGAGGAGTGCGACCAGTTGCTCGACCGCGCCCTGCAGCGTGAGCCGGGCAGCGAACTGGCGGTCGGCCTGACCCGTGCGCAGCTGCTGATCAGGCGCGGCGAGCTGGAGCAGGCCCGCACCACGCTGGTCGATCTGCACGAGCGCGAGCCGAAGCATCCGACCGTGCTGCGCCTGCTCCAGCAGCTCCATGTGTCCCTGCGCGACTGGCCGGCGCTGCTGCAGTTGCTGCCCGAGCTGCGCAAGGAGCGGGTGCTGAAGAATGCCGAGCTGAGCGACCTCGAACGCCGCGTCTGGGCCGCCGCGCTGGAGACCGCCGGCGAGCAGGGACTGGGACAGGGCGAGACCACCCTGCAGCCGCTGACCCAGCGCTGGCGCAGCGTGCCCGCGAGCCTGCAGGGCAAGCCGCTGCTGGTGGCGACCTACGCCCGCCAGTTGCTGCGCCTGGGCGCGCCGGAAGAGGCCGAGGAAGTCCTGCGCACTGCGCTGAAGCAGGAGTACGACGCCGAGCTGGTGCACCTGTACGGACTGGCCCGCGGCCGCGATCCGGCGCGCCAGTTGCAGACCGCCGAGTCCTGGCTGAAGTCGCGCCCCGACGATGCGCAGCTGCTGCTCACACTCGGCCGCCTGTGCCTGAACAACAAGCTGTGGGGCAAGGCCCGCGAGTACCTGGAGGCCAGCCTGCGCAGCCAGCGCAGCGCGGAAACCTGCGCGGAACTGGCGCGGTTGCTGGCGCACATGGGCGAGGTGGAGCGCAGCAACCAGCTGTTCCAGGAAGGCGTCGGCCTGATCGCCGCACCGGTCCCCGCCACGCTGCCGCGGGTGGCTGAGCAGGCGTAGGGTGGATCAGGCTTCATCGATCCACCATTCCTGTGCCGGGAATGGTGGATGGAAAAGCGCCATCCACCATGCGCTGCTCGGAGCTCCCTGTAGGAGCGCGCCATGCGCGCGATCGCGGGCATGGCGCGCTCCTACACGGGATTCGCGAGCAAGCTCGCTCCTACCCTAACGCCATACAAGCGAGCTTGCTCGCGAACAAAATGCGCCGAGATACCAAGACAGTTTCATGGTTCCCACGCGGGAGCGTGGGAACGATCGATGCTGCCGCTCACTCCTTCCCGTAACTGATGCGATAGATCGCCCCCGCCTTGTCGTCGCTCACCAGCAGCGATCCGTCCGGCGCCACCAGGACGTCGACCGGCCTGCCGCTCACCGAGCCATCCTTGCCCAGCCAGCCCTCTGCGAACACGCTCTGGCGCTTCAACGATCCATCATCGTCGAGCTCGATGCGCGACACCCGGTAGCCGATCTTCTCGCTGCGGTTCCACGAGCCGTGCTCGGCGATGAACAGGTTGTTGCGGTACTCCGCCGGGAACTGCGTGCCGGTATAGAAGCGCAGTCCCAGCGCGGCGACGTGGGGGCCGAGCCTGGCCACCGGCGGGGTGAAGGCGGAGCAGGGCTTGGCGGCGAATTCCGGGTCGGGAGTGTCGCCCTGGTGGCAGTCGGGATAGCCGAAATCCTCGCCGACCTTGCCGAGCCGGTTCAGCTCGTCGCCGGGCAGGTCGTCGCCCAGCATGTCGCGGCCGTTGTCGGTGAACCACAGCTGGCCGGTCTCTGGATGCCAGGTGAAGCCGACGGTGTTGCGGATGCCATGGGCGATCACCTCGCGGCCGCTGCCGTCGGGGTTCATCCTCTGCAGGTTGGCGTAGCGCTCGCGCTCCGGGCGGCAGATGTTGCAGGGCGCACCGACCGGCACGTAGAGCTTGCCGTCCGGGCCGAAGGCGATGAACTTCCAGCCGTGGTGGGTCTCGTCGGGGAACTCGGCGGGCAGTTCCTCGGGTTCGGGCGGATCGTCCAGGTGCGACTCGATGTCACGCAGCACGACGATGCGGCTGACCGAGGAGACGTACAGGTCGCCATCCTGGAAGGCCACGCCGACCGGCATGTCCAGGTCATCGGCGATCACCCTGACCTTGCCGCTTTCCGGCTGCAGCGCGTAGACCTTGCCGCCGTTCCTGCTGCCCACGAACAGCGTGCCCTTGGCGCCCCAGGTCATGGCGCGGGCGTTGGGCAGCTGGTCGCTGAGAACCTCGATGCGAAAGCCTTGCGGAAGCCTGATGTCATCCAGCGGCGCGGCGTCGGCCGTGGCGGCGAGTCCGGCCAGCAGCGCGAGGGCGGACAGGGAATGGCGATGCATGCGCGGAAACTCCTTGGGGGCTGCGCGCTTCAGTCTAGTCCGCTGCCTTGAAACGGCCGCGGACTTTCCTCTACCGTAGCGGGCTTAGCTGCTTCCTCTCTTCCTGCTGCGGAGCTTCCATGAACCTGGCCAGCCCTCGTTCCCTGTTCTTCCTCGCCTTCCTCGCCAGCGTCGTCCTGATGGGCAGCGGCTTCTATCTGCAGTACGTGGTGGGTCTCGAACCGTGCCCGCTGTGCATCGTCCAGCGCATCTTCTTCGTCATCTGCGGCGCGCTTTCCCTGCTCGCCGCCCTGCACAACCCGGCGCAGCGCGGACGGCGCGTCTACTCGGTGCTGATCCTGCTCAGCGGCCTGGGCGGTATCTTCACCGCCGGCCGCCAGGTGTGGCTGCAGACCCTGCCGCACGACCAGTTGCCGTCCTGCCTGCCGCCGCTGGACTACATGCTGGAAACCATGCCCTTCGCCGAAACGCTGCGGCAGATCTTCCATGGTTCCGCCGACTGCGCGGAAGTGAACTGGACGCTGTTCGGCCTGAGCATTCCGGAGTGGAGCCTGCTGGCTTTCATCGGCTTCATCGTGGTCGCCGTCATCCAGTTCTTCCGCCGCGCCTGAGCGATTTTCCGCGGCCGCGCGAGCCCTGCGCTGCCGCGGCCTGCCGATTAAACGCTCGTATGAATTTTTATCTCCGGGCGTCTTGAAGGGGGCATCCTGCGGGCATACTCTGGTTTCCGCCCTGCCGGAATGCCACCGCGGTGAAGGGCAATGCGCGGGCAACAATCCAACAATAAAGTCCCGGCGAACCATGCCGGGATGGCTGAAAGGGAAGCGAGGACAACATGCTCGAGAGCTGCCGCAATGCCCAGGAACGCTGGGGAGGTGTGCATCAGCTGATCGATCGCTGGCTGCAGGCTCGTCATGAACTGGTCGGGGCCTTCGACGCGTTGGAGCGCGATCAGGCGCTGACCATCAATTCCGAGTCTCTGCAGAATTTCTGTCAGCTGCTGGTCGACTACGTTTCGGCCGGACACTTCGAGGTCTACGAACTGCTGATGAGCGAAGCCCAGGCCTTCGGTGACCGGCGCGGGCTGGAGCTGGCCAAGCAGATCTATCCGCGCATCGAAGCGATCACCGCCCATGCCCTGGATTTCAACGATCGCTGCGACAACGGCGACTGCCGTGAAGGCGCCTGCCTGAACAGCGAACTGAAGAAGCTGCGGCAGAACCTGCATGAGCGTTTCGAGCTGGAAGACTGCCTGATCGAAGTGCTGCACAACGCGCACAAGCAGGGCGCGACCACCGCCTGACAAGGCCGGAAAGTCAGCAACGGCGCGACTGCCACGGGAGTCGCGCCGTTTTCGTTTGCGCCATTTTCAGCGCTGCGCGCGAAGGCTTCGAACGATGGATGTCTCCGGCGCGTGCTCGAAGCGGCTGAAGATTATGCCTGGCGCGGGTTACAGCCTGATGAGAGCAATGGCGCGAGTGCGCGTGCGGGTCTAGTATGGGCGCAACCAACGTCCGCCAGGAGGCACGTCATGTCGGCTAACAAGAAACCTGTCGCAACTCCTTTGCACCTGCTCCATCAACTTTCGCACAGCCTGGTCGAGCACCTCGAAAGTGCCTGCAAGCAGGCGCTGGTCGATGCCGAAAAACTTCTCGCCAAACTCGAGAAGCAGCGCGTCAAGGCACAGGACAAGCTGCACAAGGCGCGCACCAAATTGCAGGAGGCTGCCCAGGCCGGCAAGGCCAAGGCGCAGGCCAGGGCCAAGAGCACCATCGATGAGCTGGAAGATGCGCTGGACACCCTGAAGTCCCGTCAAAGCGAAACCCGCAACTACATCAGCGGCCTGAAGAAAGATGTGCAGGACAGCCTGAAGCTCGCCCAGGGCGTCACCAAGGTGAAGGAAGCCGTGGGCAAGACGCTGGATACCCGCAAGACTGCCGCAGCGGCGGCCAAGCCGGCGGCGAAATTCGCAGCGAAACCGGCCGCCAGGGCAGCCGCCAAGCCTGCCGCGGCGAAACCTGCCGCTGCGAAACCTGCGGCGAAAGCCAGCGCGAAACCGGCTGCCAAGCCTGCCGCGAAACCCGCCGCCAGGCCGGCCGCGAAAGCGGCGGCGAGCAAGCCTGCCGCCAAGCCGGCGAGCAAGGCGGCGGCAAAACCTGCCGCTGCGAAACCCGCGGCGAAACCGGCAGCCAAGGCCGCTGCCAAACCGGCGGCAGCCAAGCCTGCAGCAGCCCGCGCCGCAGCCGCGAAGCCGGCGGCGAAGAGCGCAGCCAAGCCGGCAGCCAAGCCTGCTGCAGCGAAGCCGGCAGCCAAGGCCGCCGCCAAACCCGCTGCGGCGAAACCGGCAGCCAAGCCCGCTGCAGCGAAGCCGGCAGCCAAGCCCGCCGCCAAACCCGCAGCAGCCAAACCGGCAGCAGCCAAACCGGCCGCCAAGCCTGCGGCGAAGAAGCCCGCCGCGAAGCCCGCCGCGAAGCCTGCCGCCAAACCGGCCGCCACTGCGAAGCCGGCCGCTCCTGCTCCCGCAGCCGCGCCCACGCCGAGCGCCGTAGCGACTCCGGCTCCGGCCGCGAGCAGCGTTGCCGCGTCGGTAACTCCTTCGTCCGCTCCGGCGACTGGCACTACTACTCCCAGCACGCCGTCCAGCGCATCCTGATCAGGCGTCCTGGCAGGCCGCGTTGCGCAGTTCTTCCAGCGCAACGCGGCATTGCCGGCCGGCCTCTCCGGCGCAACCCTCGAGCCAGCGCTGCAGGTCGTCCGCGCCATCGCCATGCCAGTCCAGGGCCACGTCCTCCAGCCGGGACAGGGCCATCTTTTCCGCTTCCAGTTCCAGCCGCTTGATCTGTTCGCGCAGCCCCGCCAGTTGCTCGTCCTGCTGCGCCTGCGTGCGCCAGCTCTGCCGAAGTGCACGCAGCGGCGCGATGACCTGCCGTTGCCAGGGCGCAGCCACGGCTCGCAGTGCGCCCAGGCGTTCCTCGCTGTAGTCCACGCCGGCACGCCCGAGCCAGGCGCCGGTGAGAAGCAGCAGGACGTCCGCGCCGGCATCCTGCAGCTGCAGGCAGGCATCCTCGACGCCGGGCCGGGCATACAGGGCCAGGGCGAATGACCAGACATCAGCCGTCATAAAGTGCTCCCACGCGAGTGTCAGACGAAGCTGATAAACTCCGCCGCCATGATCCGACTACAGAATCTTACGTTACAGCGTGGCCCCCAGCGCTTGCTGGAAGGTGCCGAACTCACCCTGCACGCCGGCCAGAAGGTCGGCCTGATCGGAGCCAACGGCGCCGGCAAGTCCAGCCTGTTCGCCCTGCTGCGCGGCCAGCTCGGCCAGGATGCCGGCGACTGCCAGCTGCCGGCCGACTGGCGCATCGCCCACATGCGCCAGGAGGTGGACACCCTCGATCGCCTGGCGGTGGACTACGTCCTCGACGGCGACGTGCGCCTGCGCGAAATCCAGACCGCCCTGGCCGCCGCCGAGCAGGCCCATGACGGCACCGCCCTGGCGCGCCTGCACAGCGAGCTGGACAGCGCCGACGGCTACACCGCCGACTCCCGCGCGCGCAAGCTGCTGGCCGGCCTCGGCTTCACCCCGGAGCAGATGGAGCGCCGCGTCGGCGACTTCTCCGGTGGCTGGCGGATGCGCCTCAACCTGGCCCAGGCGCTGATGTGCCCGTCCGAACTGCTGCTGCTCGACGAACCGACCAACCACCTCGACCTCGACGCCATCCTCTGGCTGGAGGAGTGGCTGAAGGGCTACCCGGGCACGCTGCTGCTGATCTCCCACGACCGCGACTTCCTCGATTCGGTGGTCGACAACGTGGCGCATCTGGAGCAGCGCAAGCTGACCCTGTACCGCGGTGGCTACTCGGCCTTCGAACGCACCCGCGCCGAACGTCTCGCGCAGCAGCAGCAGGCCTACGAGAAGCAGCAGGCGCAGCGCGCGCACATGGAAAAGTTCATCGCCCGCTTCAAGGCGCAGGCGACCAAGGCGCGCCAGGCGCAGAGCCGCATCAAGGCGCTGGAGCGCCTGGAGGAACTGGCGCCGGCGCACGTCGATTCGCCGTTCGACTTCAGCTTCCGCGAGTCGGACAAGATTTCCAGCCCGCTGCTGGACATGTCCGAGGCGCGTCTCGGCTACGGCGACAAGACCGTGCTGGAGAAGGTCAAGCTGCAGCTCACTCCGGGCGCGCGGATCGGCCTGCTCGGTCCCAACGGCGCCGGCAAGTCGACCCTGATCAAGACCCTCTCCGGCGATCTCGAACTGCTCTCCGGACATCTGCAGCGCGGCGAGAATCTCGCCATTGGCTACTTCGCCCAGCACCAGCTCGACTCGCTGGACGCCAAGGCCAGCCCGCTGCTGCACCTGCAGCGCATTGCCCCGGGTGAGCGCGAGCAGACCCTGCGCGATTTCCTCGGCGGTTTCGACTTCCGTGGCGACCGCTGCGACGAGCCGGTACTGAATTTCTCCGGCGGCGAGAAGGCGCGCCTGGCGCTGGCGTTGATCGCCTGGCAGAAGCCCAATCTGCTGCTGCTCGACGAACCGACCAACCACCTCGACCTGGAAATGCGCCTGGCGCTGACCCTCGCCTTGCAGGAATTTTCCGGCGCCGTGGTCGTCGTATCCCACGACAGGCATCTGCTGAAGAGCACCACCGACGAATTCCTGCTGGTGGCCGACGGCCGCGTGCAGCCATTCGACGGCGACCTCGACGACTACGCCCGCTGGCTGGTGGATTTCCGCGCCCGCCAGGCGCCGGTCGGCGATGCCGCGCCGGCCGCCGAGAGGACAGACCGGCGCGCCCAGCGCCAGGCCGCCGCCGCCCTGCGCCAGCAGCTGGCGCCGCACAAGCGCGAGGCGGAGAAGCTGGAGAAGGAACTCGGCAAGCTGCACGAGAAACTGGCCAGCGTCGAAGAGCGCCTGGGCGACAGCGCGATCTACGAGGCGGCGCGCAAGGACGAGCTGCGCGACCTGCTGGCCCAGCAGGCCAGCCTGAAGGCGAAGGAGGGCGAGCTGGAAGAGGCCTGGCTGCTCGCCCTGGAAACCCTCGAAGCGCTGCAGAGTGAACTGGAGGCCAGTGAGTGATGGACATCCTTGCCCTGCTGGCCGAATGGCGCGAGCCGCTGCAGCGCGGCCTGCAGCTCATCCTCATCCTGCTCTGCGCCTGGGCCCTGCAGCGCCTGGTGGCGCGCGGCCTGAACCGTCTGGCGCAGCGTTACCCGCTGCCGCCGGAACTGCTGCTGCCACTGCGCGGCAGCCTGCGCTGGCTGATCATGGGCTCGGCGCTGCTGATGGTGCTGGAGCGCCTCGGCGTTTCCGCCACAGTGTTGTGGTCGGCGATCACCGGTTTCGCGGCGGTCGCCGCGGTGGCCTTCTTCGCCATCTGGAGCGTGCTGTCCAACCTGTTCTGCGCGCTGCTGATCTTCACCGTCGGACCGTTCCGCCTGGGTGACCTGGTCGAGGTCATCGAGTCGGCCGACAAGCCCGGCGCCAAGGGCCGGGTGGTGGCGATCAACCTGCTCTACACCACCCTGGAGGAAACCGCGGAGAACGGCGCCAGCGGCGCGCTGCTCCAGGTTCCCAACAGCCTGTTCTTCCAGAAGGCCATCCGCCGCTGGCGCGGGCCGAACCTCCCCACTATCTCCTGACGGATACCCCCCCACTATGGAATGGCTGACAAGCCCTGAGATCTGGGTTGCCTTTCTGACCCTGACCGCCCTGGAAATCGTCCTTGGCATCGACAACATCATCTTCATCTCGATCCTGGTCGGCCGCCTGCCGCCGGCGCAGCAGCCGAAGGCGCGCTTCTTCGGCCTGGCCCTGGCGATGGGTACGCGGATCCTGCTGCTGCTGTCGATCACCTGGGTGATGCGCCTGACCGCCGACCTGTTCCACCTGTTCGACCAGGGCATCTCCGGGCGCGACCTGATCCTGTTCTTCGGCGGCCTGTTCCTGCTGTTCAAGAGCACCATGGAGATCTACCACAGCCTGGAAGGCGCGGAAGAGGGCGGCCAGCAGTCCGGCGCGCAGCGTGGCTTCATGGGCGTGATCGTGCAGATCGCGATCATCGACATCATCTTCTCGCTGGACTCGGTGATCACCGCGGTGGGCCTGGTGCAGAACGTCCCGGTGATGGTCGCGGCGATCGTCATCTCGGTCGGCGTGATGATGCTGGCGGCCGGCACCATCAGCGACTTCATCGACAAGCACCCGTCGCTGAAGATGCTCGCCCTGTCGTTCCTCATCGTGGTCGGCACCGTGCTGGTCGCCGAGTCGTTCGAGGTTCACGTGCCGAAGGGTTACGTCTACTTCGCCATGGCCTTCTCCCTGGCCGTGGAGGCGCTGAACATCCGCCTGCGCGGCGCCCTGGCGCGGCGTCGCGGCGTCGAGCCGGTGAAGCTGCGCAAGGAAATGCCGGACTGATCCCGGTTCTGCTGTGAAGGAGCCCGGCCATCGCGCCGGGCTTTTTCTTTCGTAGGAGCGAGCTTGCTCGCGAACCAACTACCGCTGCGGGGTATGTTCGCGAGCACGCTCGCTCCTGCAAGGTCAGGCTGGGCGGCGCCGCGGGAGTAGGGCACACTGGCGGCTTCCCGTAACAAAAGATTACGCCGTCGAGGTTCCCATGCTCGCCAGTACCTGGTTCGCCTTCTTCATCGCCTGCTGGGTGATCAGCCTGTCGCCCGGCGCCGGGGCCATCGCCTCGATGTCCTGCGGCCTGCAATACGGTTTCGCCCGTGGCTACTGGAATGCCCTGGGCCTGCAGATCGGCCTGGCGCTGCAGATCGCCGTGGTCGCCGCCGGGGTCGGCGCGCTGCTGGCGGCCTCGGCGCTGGCCTTCAGCCTGATCAAGTGGTTCGGCGTGGCCTATCTGGTCTATCTGGCGTGGAAACAATGGTCCTCGCCGCCGCAGGTGATGCAGACCGAGGACGCGCCGCGCTCCATCGGACGACCGCTGACGCTGGTGCTGCGCGGTTTCCTGGTGAACGCCAGCAACCCCAAGGCGGTGGTGTTCATGCTCGCCGTGCTGCCGCAGTTCATCGACCCGCACCGGCCGCTGGCGATGCAGTACCTGATCATGGGCGTGACCATGATCTGCGTCGACCTGATCGTCATGGCCGGCTACACCGGCCTGGCCGCCCGCGTCCTGCGCCTGCTGCGTTCGCCGCGCCAGCAGCGGGTGATGAACCGCACCTTCGCCGCGCTCTTCGTCGGCGCCGCCGCGCTGCTCGCCACGGTCCGTCGCGCACCGGCCTGAGCCCCGCCAGCCGTGCCCTGGCGGGCTTCGCGCCGGGGCCGAGGGCAGTTTCGCCTTGCATCGCCTGAAATACGCGGTGACAATTGAATCTCTTCCATTCTCATTTCCCTTCCTTATGCGCCCCTCCAAACTTCTCGTCTGGCTGCTGCCCCTTGTCGGCATTTTCAGCCTCGGAGCCCTCGCCGACACGGCTGTCGACCCCTCCCAAGCCCTGCATCTGCTCAGCTACCTGGCGGCCGATTACCCGGCCACGGTAAGCGACGGGCAGATCACCAACCCGACCGAATACAAGGAACAGCTGGAGTTCGCCGAGAGCCTCCAGGCGCTGATCCTGACCCTGCCGGCCAACCCCGGGCGGGCGGACCTGGAGAAGGACAGCGCGAGCCTGCGCCAGGCCATCGAACAGCGCCGGCCAGGCAGGACGGTCGCCCAACAGGCGCGGCATCTGGAGGCGCGCGTGGCGGACCTCTACCAGGTGGTGCAGACGCCGGCGATCACCCCGGACCCGAGCCGCGGGGCGCCGCTCTTCGCCCAGCAGTGCGCGATCTGCCACGGCGACGCCGGCAAGGGCGACGGCCCGGCCGGGATCGGCCTGGAACCGCCGCCGGCCAACCTGACCGACCGCGCGCGCCTCGACCAGCTGAGCCTGTACGACCTGCGCAACGTCATCGGCCTGGGCGTTTCCGGCACCGACATGCCGGCCTTCGCCGACCAGCTCGACGAGCGCCAGCGCTGGGACCTGGCGGCCTACGTGGCCGGCCTGAGCGCCGCCGAGGCCAAGGCCGATCCGGCCCATGCCTATCCGCTGGCGGCGCTGTCCGCGCAGACTCCGGCGGAAGTCGCCGAGCACGATGGCGAAGCCGCCGCGCAAAGCTTCCGCGCCCTGCGTGCGCATCCGCCGCTGGAGCATCGCGGGCCGGGCCAGTTGATCGACTACACCGCCGCCACCCTGGACAAGAGCTTCGCGGTCTACCGCTCCGGCGACCATGACCAGGCCTACGACCTCTCCGTGGCGGCCTACCTGGAAGGCTTCGAGCTGGTGGAAAGCTCCCTCGACAACGTCGACGCGGACCTGCGCAAGACCACCGAGAAGCAGCTGATGGCCTACCGCCAGGCGCTTCGCGATGGCCTGCCCGAAGCGCAGGTGGCGCAGCAGCTGGAACTGGCCAAGGGCAAGCTGCACGAGGCCGGCGAGGCGCTCAGCGGCGATTCGCTGAGCACTTCCATCAGCTTCGTTTCCGCCCTGCTGATCCTGCTGCGCGAAGGCGTCGAGGCGATCCTGGTGCTCGCCGCGATTCTCGCCTTCCTCCGCAAGACCGGCCAGCAGCAGGCGGTGCGCGGCGTGCACGTCGGCTGGGGCCTGGCCTTCGTCGCCGGCTTCGCCACCTGGGCGCTGGCGGCCTACGTGATCGACATCGGCGGCGCCCAGCGCGAGCTGATGGAAGGCTTCACCTCGCTGTTCGCCTGCGTGATGGTGCTCTGGCTCGGCGTGTGGATGCACGACCGCCGGCATGCCGCGGCCTGGCAGGACTACATCCGCAGCAGCCTGGTCGGCGGCGGCGGGCGTTTCGGCTTCGCCGTGCTGGCGTTCTTCTCGGTCTACCGCGAGCTGTTCGAGGTCATCCTGTTCTACGAAACCCTCTGGCTGCAGGCCGGTCCGGCCGGGCATGGCGCGGTGATCGCCGGCGCGGCCGGCGCGGTGGTGCTGCTGATCGGCCTGGCCTGGGTGATCCTGCGCGGTTCGGTGAAGTTGCCGCTGGGGCTGTTCTTCAGCATCAATGCGGCGCTGCTCTGCGCGCTGTCGGTGGTGTTCGCCGGCCACGGCGTGGTGGCCCTGCAGGAAGCCGGGGTGATCGGCACCCGCCCGGTGCCCTTCTTCGACTTCGACTGGCTCGGCATCAAGGCCGACGCGTACTCCCTGTCGGCTCAGGCCCTGGCGCTGCTGGCGATCGTCGTGCTCTACGGCCGCAGCCGCATCGCCGAGCGGCGCCGGGCGGCGGCCAACGCCTCCTGACGGTCACGCCGGCAATTCACGACGGCCAGTGCGATACTGGCCGTCGTGCTTTTCGAGGAACGTTTTCCGATGCTTATCTGGATCGATGCCGACGCCTGCCCGCGGGCGGCGAAGGACCTGGTCGCCAAGTTCGCCCTCAAGCGCAGGCTGGAAGTGGTGATGGTCGCCGGGCAGCCGCAGGTCAAGCCACCGTTCGCCTGCGTGCGGCTGGTGGTGGTGGAGAGCGGCATGGATGCGGCCGACGATTACCTGGTGGAGCAGGCGCAGCCGGGCGATCTGGTGATCTGCAGCGACGTGCCGCTGGCCGACCGGCTGGTGAAGAAGGGCGTCGTAGCGCTGGACCCGCGCGGCCGCGAGTTCGACCCGAAGAACATGGGCGAGCGCCTGGCGCTGCGCAACCTGCTCACCGACCTGCGCGACCAGGGGCAGATGGGCGGCGGCCAGCCGCCCTATGGCGACAAGGACAAGCAGGCGTTCGCCAATTCGCTGGATCGCCTGCTGACCCGGTTGAACAAATAGGCGGCAGTCTACAGGCTACAGGCTACAGGCAAGAGCGCAGGGCCGCATTTCGCCTGCCGCCTGAAGCCGCTGACCTATGCCAGCTCGAGGACGCGGTCGACCAGCTTGTTGATGCCCGAAGCCGCTTCGGCGATCGACTGGGCCAGCATGTAGGCCGGGGTGGTGACCAGCTTGTGGCGGCTGTCCTCGACTATGTCGTCCACCGCGCACTCGACGTGCTTGGCCCCCATGCGCTCCAGCGCGGCGGCGGTGTCGGCGTCGTTGCCGATGGTGCATTCGATGCCCTGGCCGTAGATGCGCGCGGCCATGGCCGGGGCGATGCAGATCAGGCCCACCGGCTTGTGCGCCGCGGCGAAGGCCTGGGCCAGCGCCAGCACCTCCGGCTGCACCTGGCACTGGTCGCCGTTGAAGGCGAAGTCGCAGAGGTTCTTGGCCGCACCGAAGCCGCCGGGCACGATCAGTGCGTCGAAGTCTTCCACTCTGGCTTCACGGATGTCCTTCGCCGCGCCACGGGCGATGCGCGCGGACTCCACCAGCACGTTGCGCGTCTCGGGCATTTCCTCGCCGGTCAGGTGGTTGAGCACGTGGTGCTGGGCAACGTTGGGCGCGAAGCACTGGACATCGGCGCCGCGCTGGCTGAGGCGCAGCAGGGTGATGACGCTTTCGTGGATCTCGGCGCCATCGAAGACGCCGCTGCCGGAGAGAAGAACGGCAACTTTCTTGTGCATGGACTGCTCCTGTTCGGGTCTTGCCGGGCGGCAAGATTCTGTTCTGGCCCAAGGATAACGATTCGCCGGGCCGCCGAACCAGAGGAATACGCCGAGAAGCCGTCAGCCGTTGTTGCGGCTGTTCTTGATGCGCCGGTGCAGCCAGAGCAGCAGGCCGATGCCGACGAAGCCGCCGAGCACCATCAGCTCGTACTTCTTGACGTTGCCGAGGATGCCTTCCAGCACGCTGCCGAAGGTGTAGGCCGCGCCGCCGAGGACGGTGGCCCAGACGATCGCGCCGATGCCGTTGAGCAGCAGATAGCGCCGCGGCGGATAGCCGGACAGGCCGATGGCCACCGGCATCACGGTGCGCAGGCCGTAGACGAAGCGGAAGCTCAGCACCCACAGGTCCGGATGGCGGCGTACGTGGTCCAGCGCCTTGTCGCCCATCTTCTGCCAGCGCGGCTTGCGCGCCAGCATCTTGCGGCCGTGGCGCCTGCCGAGGAAATACCAGAGCTGATCGCCGGCATAGCTGCCGAGGAAGGCGACCGCGACGACCCACTCCAGCTGCATGTAGCCACGGAAGGCGAGGAAGCCGGCCAGCACCAGAATGGTCTCGCCCTCGAAGAAGGTGCCGAGAAATAGCGCCAGGTAGCCGAAATCCTGCAGGAATTGTTGAAGCATTATGGAGGCAACGGAGCGAAATGAACGCGCAGCCTAACGCGGTTGTCGCCGCGGGGGAAGGCGTCGGGCCTTCGGCCAATGTCCTTTCAGACAAGTTTGAGGGGTGTTGCTGATGTCAATCATGAATGCCCGGCACGCAGTCATGCCGGCGTGACCCTGAGTCACTGTCACCGCGTGTAACCTATCGGTCATAATTATCCTTTATAACTGTCAGACTGTGCCTGTTTGCCTGGGCCCTGGAGTACGCCGTGAGCTTCATTTCCGCCGAACGTGCCTTCCCCTTCACCCGCCTGCGCCGCAACCGTCGCGACGAATTCTCCCGTCGCCTGGTGCGCGAGAACGTGCTGACCGTCGATGACCTGATCCTTCCGGTGTTCGTCCTCGACGGCAAGAACCAGCGGGAAAGCGTGCCGTCGATGCCGGGCGTCGAGCGCCTGTCCATCGACCTGCTGCTGAAGGAAGCCGAGCAGCTGGTGGAACTGGGCATCCCGGCCCTGGCGCTGTTCCCGGTGACGCCGCTGGAGAAGAAGTCCCTCGACGGCGCCGAGGCCTACAACCCCGACGGCATCGCCCAGCGCGCCACCCGCGCCCTGCGCGAGCGCTTCCCGGAACTCGGCATCATCACCGACGTGGCCCTCGATCCGTTCACCAGCCACGGCCAGGACGGTATCCTCGACGAGAACGGCTACGTGATGAACGACGAGTCGGTCGACGTGCTGGTCAAGCAGGCGCTGTCCCACGCCGAAGCCGGCGCCCAGGTGGTCGCGCCGTCGGACATGATGGACGGCCGCATCGGCGCGATCCGCGAGGCGCTGGAATCCACCGGCCACACCAACGTGCGCATCATGGCCTACTCGGCCAAGTACGCCAGCGCCTACTACGGCCCGTTCCGCGACGCGGTCGGCTCGGCCGCCAACCTCGGCAAGGGCAGCAAGGCCACCTACCAGATGGACCCGGCCAACAGCGACGAGGCGCTGCACGAGATCGCCGCCGACCTCGCCGAAGGCGCCGACATGGTCATGGTCAAGCCGGGCATGCCCTACCTGGACATCGTGCGCCGGGCCAAGGACGAATTCCGCGCGCCGACCTTTGTCTACCAGGTCAGCGGCGAGTACGCGATGCACATGGCGGCCATCCAGAATGGCTGGCTGAGCGAGGCGGTGATCCTCGAATCCCTGCTGGCCTTCAAACGGGCCGGCGCCGATGGCATCCTGACCTACTTCGCCAGACACGCGGCAGAACAACTGAAAAAGGGGAAATGATTCCCCGTTGACGAGACTTGCGATGAATACCGAAGGCCTTAGCACCACCGAACTGCTCGAAGCTGGAACCACCGCAACCGAACTGCCCGAGCCCGCCGCCGTGGAGGTTGCGGCTCCGGCACCCAGTGAAGTGGTGGCGCCGCCGGCGATCAACGTCGATGACAGCGCCCTCTACATTCATCGCGAACTCTCGCAGCTGCAGTTCAACATCCGCGTGCTGGAACAGGCGCTGGATGAGTCCTACCCGCTGCTGGAACGCCTGAAGTTCCTGCTGATCTTCTCCAGCAACCTCGACGAGTTCTTCGAGATCCGCGTCGCCGGGCTGAAGAAGCAGATCGCCTTCGCCCGCGAACAGGCCGGTGCCGACGGCCTGCTGCCGCACCAGGCGCTGGCGCGGATCAGCGAGCAGGTGCACGTGCAGGTCGGCCGCCAGTACAGCATCCTCAACGACATCCTGCTGCCGGAGCTGGCCAAGCACGACGTGCGCTTCATCCGCCGCCGCTACTGGACGCCGAAGATCAAGGCCTGGGTGCGGCGCTTCTTCCGCGACGAGATCGCGCCGATCATCACCCCCATCGGCCTCGACCCGACCCACCCGTTCCCGCTGCTGGTGAACAAGAGCCTCAACTTCATGGTCGAGCTGGAAGGAATGGACGCCTTCGGCCGCGACTCCGGCCTGGCGATCATCCCGGCGCCGCGTTCGCTGCCGCGGATCATCCGCCTGCCGGAAGACGTTGGCGGCAAGGGCGACAACTATGTGTTCCTTTCCTCGATGATCCACGCCCACGCCGACGACCTGTTCCCCGGGATGAAGGTGAAGGGCTGCTACCAGTTCCGCCTGACCCGCAACGCCGACCTCTCGGTGGACGCCGAGGACGTCGAGGACCTGGCCCGCGCACTGCGCGGCGAGCTGTTCTCGCGGCGCTACGGCGACGCGGTGCGCCTGGAAGTGGTGGATACCTGCCCGACGCACCTGTCCAACTACCTGCTCAAGCAGTTCGGCCTCAACGACAGCGAGCTGTACCGCGTCAGCGGACCGGTCAACCTGACCCGCCTGTTCAGCGTCACCGGGCTGGCCAGCCATCCCGAGCTGCAGAACCCGCCGTTCACGCCGACCATTCCGAAGCTGCTGCAGAAGAAGGAAAACCTGTTCGGCGTGCTGGCCAAGCTGGACGTCCTGCTGCTGCACCCGTTCGAGTCCTTCACCCCGGTGATCGACCTGCTGCGCCAGGCGGCCAAGGACCCCAACGTGCTGGCGATCAAGCAGACGCTGTACCGCTCCGGGGCCAACTCGGAAATCGTCGACGCGCTGGTGGAAGCGGCGCGCAACGGCAAGGAGGTCACCGCGGTGATCGAGCTGCGCGCGCGCTTCGACGAGGAATCCAACCTGCAGCTCGCCAGCCGCCTGCAACAGGCCGGCGCGGTGGTGATCTACGGCGTGGTCGGCTTCAAGACCCACGCCAAGATGATGCTCATCCTCCGTCGCGAGGATGGCGAGCTGCGCCGCTACGCGCATCTCGGCACCGGCAACTACCACGCCGGCAACGCCCGCCTGTACACCGACTACAGCCTGCTGACCGCCGACGCGGCGCTGTGCGAGGACCTGCACAAGCTGTTCAACCAGCTGATCGGCATGGGCAAGACCCTGCGCATGAAGAAGCTCCTGCACGCGCCCTTCACCCTGAAGAAGAACCTGCTGGAGATGATCAACCGCGAGGCCGCCGCCGCTGCGGAAGGCAAGCCGGCGCAGATCATGGCCAAGGTCAACTCGCTGACCGACGCCAAGGTCATCCGCGCGCTGTACAAGGCCAGCCAGGCCGGCGTGAAGATCGACCTGGTGGTGCGCGGCATGTGCTGCCTGCGCCCGGGCGTGCCCGGCGTTTCGCACAACATCCAGGTGCGCTCGATCATCGGCCGCTTCCTCGAGCACAGCCGCATCTACTACTTCCTCAACGGCGGCGACGAGAAGATGTACCTCTCCAGCGCCGACTGGATGGAGCGCAACCTCGACATGCGCGTCGAGACCTGCTTCCCGGTTGAAGGCAAGAAGCTGGTGCAGCGGGTGAAGAAGGAGCTGGAGCTGTACCTGGCGGACAACACCCAGGCCTGGACCCTGCAGCCCGACGGCAGCTACCAGCGGCAGAGCCCCACCGGCAACCAGAACCCGCGCAACGCCCAGGCCATGCTGCTCGAGCGGCTGTGCACGCCGGTGATCAATACGCACTGATCCCGGCCGGAGTACGAAAAAGGCCCTGTCGCTTGCGCGGCAGGGCCTTTTCATCTGGGTGTCATGCCTTGTAGGAACGGGCCATGCCCGCGAAGCAACGGACGCGGGAGCGTCCCGGGATGCATTCCCACGCAGGAGCGTGGGAACGATCGAGCTTCCGCTCAGCTCACCCGCAGCTGATACCCCACCCGCTTGAGCCACTCGGCTTCCTGCTCGAAGTCGGCGCGGGTCAGCGGGCTGGTTTCCAGCCAGCCGTCCGGGAAGCGGATCTCCAGGCTCTTGCTGGCGCACTTGAGGGTGATCGCCGGCATCTGCTGGTTGCCGCGGATGTGGTGGAAGAGGATGGCGAAGCGCAGCACGATGCACAGGCGGATCAGCTTGTCGCCGTCCTCCCCCAGTTCGGCGAAGCGGTCCGCCGGAATGTTGCGGCGGTGGCCGCGCACCAGCAGCGCCAGGGTCAGCTGGTCCTGGCGGGAGAAGCCGGCCAGGTCGGAGTGCTCGATCAGGTAGGCGCCGTGCTTGTGGTAGTGGTAGTGGGCGATGTCCAGGCCGATTTCGTGCAGCCGCGAGCCCCAGACCAGCAGCTCGCGGTGCCAGTCGTCCTTCAGGTTCCAGGCGTCGGCGACCTGTTCGAGGGTCTTCAGCGCCTTCGCCTCGACCCGTGCGGCCTGCTCCAGGTCGACGTGGTAGCGTTCCATCAGGGCGCTGATGGTGCGTTCGCGGACGTCCTCGTGGTGATGGCGGCCGAGCAGGTCGTAGAGCACGCCTTCGCGCAGGGCGCCTTCGGAGTGGTTCATGCGGTTCAGTTCGAGGGCGTCGAACAGCGCCTCGAGGATCGCCAGGCCGGCCGGGAAGATCGGCCGGCGGTCGGGCTTGATGCCGTCGATGTCGAGCTTGTCGACATCGCCCAGCTTGAACATCTTGCGCTTCAGCCAGGCCAGGCCTTCCGGGTTGATCTCGCCGTTGCCGTGGCCGCCGGCCTTGATCGCCAGGCCGACCGCGCGGATGGTGCCGGAAGCGCCCACTGCCTCGTCCCAGCCCAGCCGGCGCAGGCTGTTCTCGATGCTCATCAGTTCCAGGCGCGCCGCGGTGTAGGCCTGGGCGTAGCGCGCCGGGGTGATCTTGCCGTCGCGGAAGTAGCGCTGGGTGTAGCTCACGCAGCCCATCTGCAGGCTCTCGCGCAGCTGCGATTCGAAGCGCTGGCCGATGATGAACTCGGTGCTGCCGCCGCCGATGTCGGTGACCAGCCGGCGGCCGGCGGTATCCGGCAGGGTATGGGAGACGCCGAGGTAGATCAGGCGCGCTTCCTCGCGGCCGGAGATGACTTCCACCGGGTGGCCAAGGATGGGTTCGGCGCGGCGGATGAAGTCGGCGCGGTTGCGCGCCTCGCGCAGGGCGTTGGTGCCCACCACCCGTACCGAGCCCGGCGGCATGCCGCTGATGAACTGGGCGAAACGCTTCAGGCAGTCGAAGCCGCGCTGCATGGCTTCCTCGCTGAGCAGGCGTTCCTCGCCGATGCCGGCGGCCAGCTGGACTTTCTCGCCAAGCCGCTCAAGGATGCGGATCTCGCCGTGGTCGGCCTTGGCCAGGACCATGTGGAAACTGTTGGAGCCGAGGTCGAGGGCGGCGATCAGCGGGAAGGCCTTCGCAGGGGTATGGGGCATGTGGAGAAATCCGGAAAAATAACCGCGACATCCTGCCATGATAGGCGGTATGCGCCAAATTACAGTCCGATTTCCGATTGGCTGCAGCCCGGGAGACGATAGGCAGACTCAATCAGCTGCGCCTTTCGGAGGTAGCCAAGGCGGGCTATGATGGCGGTCACTTTTTTTCGTATCCGATCCACGGAGAGAATTCATGAGCGAACATATCGTCAACGTCACCGATGCCAGCTTCGAGCAGGACGTGCTGAAGGCCGACGGTCCTGTGCTGGTGGACTACTGGGCCGAGTGGTGCGGCCCGTGCAAGATGATCGCCCCGGTGCTCGACGAGATCGCCAAGGACTATCAGGGCAAGCTGAAGGTCTGCAAGCTGAACATCGACGAAAACCAGGACACCCCGCCGAAGTACGGCGTGCGTGGCATCCCGACCCTGATGCTGTTCAAGGGCGGCAACGTCGAAGCGACCAAGGTCGGCGCCCTGTCGAAGTCGCAACTGGCGGCGTTCCTCGACAGCAACATCTGAACTTGACGTTCGGCAAGGAGCCCCGCGATCAGCGGGGCTTTTTTCTTGCAGGCCCCTAGACGCCGGCCAAATCGCGGTGATACATTCGCTCGCGCAACGTTGATTACGTTGTCCCCTGCAAGCCGTCGCCACGCACTCCAAATCGAATTCCAAGCGATCCTGTCCGTCTTCTGCGGCACGGCTCTTCAAGCACACTGCTTGTTCCCTCATATCTCTTTCTACGTCTCCTTTCTTATGAACCTGACCGAACTCAAGCAAAAGCCGATTGCCGAATTGCTGGAAATGTCCGAAGCCATGGGCCTCGAAAACATGGCCCGTTCGCGCAAGCAGGACATCATTTTCGCGCTGCTGAAAAAACATGCGAAAAGCGGCGAGGAAATCTCCGGCGACGGCGTACTGGAGATTCTCCAGGATGGCTTCGGCTTCCTGCGTTCCGCCGACTCTTCCTACCTGGCCGGCCCGGACGACATCTACGTCTCGCCCAGCCAGATCCGCCGGTTCAACCTGCGTACCGGTGACACCATCGTCGGCAAGATTCGGCCACCGAAAGAGGGCGAGCGTTACTTCGCGCTGCTGAAGGTCGACTCGATCAACTTCGATCGTCCGGAGAACGCCAAGAACAAGATTCTCTTCGAGAACCTGACCCCGCTGTTCCCGACCAAGCGCCTGACCATGGAAGCCGGCAACGGCTCCACGGAAGACCTCACCGGCCGCGTGATCGACCTCTGCTCGCCGATCGGCAAGGGCCAGCGCGGCCTGATCGTCGCACCGCCGAAAGCGGGCAAGACCATCATGCTGCAGAACATCGCGGCCAACATCACCCGCAACAATCCCGAGTGCCACCTGATCGTCCTGCTGATCGACGAGCGCCCGGAAGAAGTGACCGAGATGCAGCGCACCGTGCGCGGCGAAGTGGTCGCCTCCACCTTCGACGAGCCGCCGACCCGCCACGTGCAGGTCGCCGAGATGGTGATCGAGAAGGCCAAGCGCCTGGTCGAGCACAAGAAGGACGTGATCATCCTGCTCGACTCCATCACCCGTCTGGCGCGCGCCTACAACACCGTGATCCCGAGCTCCGGCAAGGTCCTCACCGGTGGTGTCGACGCCCACGCCCTGGAGAAGCCCAAGCGCTTCTTCGGCGCCGCGCGCAACATCGAGGAAGGCGGTTCGCTGACCATCCTCGCCACCGCGCTGATCGAGACCGGCTCGAAGATGGACGAGGTGATCTACGAGGAATTCAAGGGCACCGGCAACATGGAGCTGATCCTCGACCGCAAGATTTCCGAGAAGCGCGTCTTCCCGGCGATCAACATCAACCGCTCCGGCACCCGCCGCGAAGAGTTGCTGACCGGCGAGGAAGAGCTGCAGCGCATGTGGATCCTGCGCAAGATCCTGCACCCGATGGACGAGATCTCCGCCATCGAGTTCCTGATCGACAAGCTCAAGCAGACCAAGACCAACGACGAGTTCTTCGACTCGATGAAGCGCAAGTAAGCGTCGCTGATCAGCGCTGGAGGCCGGGGAAACCCGGCCTTCGTGTTTCTGCGCGGGGGTGTTAGCGGCTAAACTGTCGCTTCCATCCGCAAGACACGCCATCGAGAGCCCTCATGCAGTATCGCGACCTGCGCGATTTCATCCGCGTGCTGGAACAGCGCGGCGAACTCAAGCGCATCCAGGTGCCGATTTCCCCCGTGCTGGAAATGACCGAAGTGTGCGACCGCACGCTGCGCGCCAAGGGCCCCGCGCTGCTGTTCGAGAAGCCCACCGGCTACGACATCCCGGTGCTCGGCAACCTGTTCGGCACGCCCGAGCGCGTCGCCCTGGGCATGGGTGTCGAGGACGTCGGCGAACTGCGCGAGATCGGCAAGCTGCTGGCCTTCCTCAAGGAGCCGGAGCCGCCGAAGGGGCTGAAGGACGCCTGGTCGAAGCTGCCGATCTTCAGGAAGGTGCTGTCGATGGCGCCGAAGGTGCTGCGCGACGGGCCCTGCCAGGAAGTGATCGAGGAGGGCGACGCCGTCGACCTGTCGAAGCTGCCGGTGCAGACCTGCTGGCCCGGCGACGTCGGCCCGCTGATCACCTGGGGCCTGACCGTCACCCGCGGGCCGAACAAGGAGCGGCAGAACCTCGGCATCTATCGCCAGCAGGTGATCGGCCGCAACAAGGTGATCATGCGCTGGCTCAGCCATCGCGGCGGCGCGCTGGATTACCGCGAGTGGTGCCAGAAGCATCCGGACAAGCCCTACCCGGTGGCCGTCGCCCTCGGCGCCGATCCGGCGACCATCCTCGGCGCGGTCACGCCGGTGCCGGACACCCTCTCCGAATACGCCTTCGCCGGCCTGCTGCGCGGCAACAAGACCGAGCTGGTGAAGTGCATCGGCAGCGACCTGCAGGTGCCGGCCAGCGCCGAGATCGTCCTCGAAGGGGTGATCCATCCCGGCGAGATGGCCGACGAAGGCCCCTACGGCGACCACACCGGCTACTACAACGAGGTCGACCGCTTCCCGGTGTTCACCGTCGAACGCATCACCCGCCGGAAGAAGCCGATCTACCACAGCACCTACACCGGCCGCCCGCCGGACGAGCCGGCGATCCTCGGCGTGGCGCTGAACGAAGTGTTCGTGCCGATCCTGCAGAAGCAGTTCCCCGAGATCGTCGACTTCTACCTGCCGCCGGAAGGCTGCTCCTACCGCATGGCCGTGGTGACCATGAAGAAGCAGTACCCCGGCCACGCCAAGCGCGTAATGCTCGGTGTGTGGTCGTTCCTGCGACAGTTCATGTACACCAAGTTCGTTATCGTCACCGACGACGACGTCAACGCCCGCGACTGGAACGACGTCATCTGGGCCATCACCACGCGCATGGACCCCAAGCGCGATACGGTGATGATCGACAACACGCCGATCGACTACCTCGACTTCGCCTCGCCGATCTCCGGCCTCGGCTCGAAGATGGGCCTCGACGCCACCCACAAGTGGCCGGGCGAGACCAACCGCGAATGGGGCCGCGCCATCGTCCAGGACGAGGCGGTGAAGCAGCGGGTGGACGAGATGTGGGCGAGCCTGGGGATCGATTGATGAACCTTGTCGAAAATGGGTTCGCCTGCGTCGCTACGTTGTCGCGGGCATGGCCCGCTCCTACAGGAGCTGGTGCCATTGCCTGGCGTAGGAGCGGGCCATGCCCGCGACCCAACGGATTCGCCAAGGAGCCGGCGGCATGAGAGTCACCCTGCAACCCTCCGGCACCACCTTCGAGGCGCAGCCCGGCGAGCGCATCCTCGATGCCGCGCGGCGTCTCGGCTACGACTGCCCGCAGAGCTGCCGCAACGGCAACTGCCACATCTGCGCCGCCCTGCTGGTGGAAGGCAGCGTGAAGCAGAACGGCGAAGTCCGCGACCATGGCGAACTCTTCACCTGCCTCGCCGAGCCGCTGGAAGACTGCGTGCTGCACTGGGATGGCGTGCTCGCGCCCGGCGAGCTGCCGCTGCGCAAGCTGGCCTGCCAGGTCACCCTCTGCCAGCCGGTGGGCGGCGATGTCTGGCGCGTGCGCCTGCGGGCGCCGGCCGGCAAACCGCCGCGTTACCACGCCGGGCAGTACCTGCTGATCGACCGCGAAGACGGCAGCTCGGCGTTCTCCCTGGCCTCGGCGCCCCACGAGGGGCGCGATCTCGAACTGCACATCCTCGCTCGCGAAGGCAATGCGCTGCTCCTGGTGGAGCAGTTGCAGCTCGGCGGCATGGTCGGCGTGCAGCTTCCGTTCGGCGACGCGCACCTGGCCGACCTGCCGGACGGCCCGCTGGTGCTGATCGCCGCCGGCACCGGCATGGGCCAGATGCACAGCCTGATCGAGCACTGCCGCGCCCAGGGCTTCGCCCATCCGGTGCACCTGTACTGGGGCGTGCGCCGGCCCGAGGACTTCTACGAGCTGCCGCACTGGCAGCAGTGGCAGGGCGTGCCCAACCTGCACCTGCACCAGGTGGTCAGCGACCCGTGCGACTGGCCGGGCCGCCACGGCCTGCTGCACGAGGCGGTGTGCGAGGACTTCGCCGACCTGCGCGGCCTGACCGTCTATGCCAGCGGCTCGCCGGCGATGGTCTATGGCACCCTCGATGCGCTGGTGGAGGCGGGCATGGACGCGCATCAGATGCGCGCCGATGTATTCGCCTACGCGCCGCGTTCATGACGTCGGAACAGTAACTTCGCTTATATATGTCTCAACAATGAAACATATATCTCAGATATCCGGAGGACTGGCTGCAAGTTTGGGCCGGCTTTCCGGTGGAAGTCTGGAATAGAGAATATCCCACTCCCGCTGAATCACGGCGTAGGGGATGAATATGCTGATGCGTTTCGCCGACTTTACACCGGGGTTGTCTATTTCATTCAGCGTCATGGAGTAAATACCGATATTTATTCCGACCACCGAGCCATCGCCGGCGATCACCGGCCCGCCGGACATGCCCTTGGCCAGGGGCGCGTCATGGATCGCGTAGCGTTCGCCGCCACTCTCGTCGGTATTGATGAAGGGCACCGCATACACCCGGCCGGTTCCCTGTACGCCCAGCAGATAGGGACCGGCGCCGGCCGCGGTGATGCGCTCGCCCGCACGGGGCGTGCGCCAGCGCGGGATCCGGCAGTCGCAGCTGTGGCGGATGAACACCAGGTCGCAGCCGGTGCTGCAGCTGTGCACCTTGCCGGGAACCAGCGTCGCGTGGCGTACCGTGACCGCGTAATCCTCGTTCCACTGGACCGCCGAGGCCATGAAGAAATAGGGCAGGGGGAATCCGGAAAATACACGGAAATAACTCGCGCCGGTGGCACCATCCACATCCGGGCGGACCAGCCCGTTACATCCTGCACATATGACACCCATGAAACAGACAGCCATGACCCTGCGCATGCCAGTCACCGTCCATGTCGATTATGGAGGGAACTTCTGCGGGCGCGGTAATTGCGCCGCTATTGCTGCGGAAGTTGGTTATTCATATGTATGGGTGATATTGCCGGGGCTGTTCGATCGAATACTGCTAATGGATATTTCCTTTCGCAGTAATTGTTGTTGCGGATATGAAACAGTTGTGAACTTGCAGAAGTATTCCGGAGATGATCCGCCGGGAAGATCGCCCATTGCAGGCGATCTTCCCGGTCGTAGGTTCAGCGTACCTTGACCACTACCTTGCCGATCGCCTTGCGCTGGCCCAGGTGATCGATCGCCTCGCCGGCCCTTTCCAGCGGAAAGGTCTGGGAAACCAGCGGCTTCAGCTTGCCTTCGCCGAACCAGCGGAACAGCTGCTGGAAGTTCGCCAGGTTGTCCTGCGGCTGGTTCCTGGTGAAGGCGCCCCAGAACACGCCGACCAGCGCGGCGCCCTTGAGCAGCGGCAGGTTCGCCGGCAGCGAGGGGATGCTGCCGCTGGCGAAGCCGATCACCAGCATGCGGCCGTTCCACGCCAGCGAGCGGAAGGCGTCCTCGAACAGCGCGCCGCCGACCGGGTCGTAGATCACGTCGACGCCCTTGCCGCCGGTGATCTCCTTGAGCTTGTCCTTCAGGCTGCCCTCGCTGTAGTTGAGCAGCTCGTCGGCGCCGGCGGCGCGGGCGACTTCCAGCTTGGCGTCGGTGCTCGCCGCGGCGATCACCCGGGCGCCCATGGCCTTGCCGATTTCCACCGCGGCCAGGCCGACGCCGCCGGAGGCGCCGAGCACCAGCAGGGTCTCGCCCGGCTGCAGGTTGCCGCGCTGCTTCAGCGCGTGCATGGAGGTGCCGTAGGTCATGCCGAAGGCCGCGGCGGTGGTGAAGTCCATGCCCGCGGGAATCGGCAGCGCATTGTGCGCGGTGACCGCCACCTGCTCGGCGAAGCTGCCGTGGCCGGTCAGCGCCATCACCCGGTCGCCGGGCTTCAGGTGGCTGACCTGCTCACCCACCGCCGCCACCACGCCGGCCGCCTCGCCGCCGGGCGAGAAGGGGAAGGGTGGCTTGAACTGGTACTTGCCCTGGATGATCAGGGTGTCGGGGAAATTGACCCCGGCGGCATGCACGTCGATGAGGACTTCGTGGCCTTTCGGCTGCGGGCTGGCGACTTCCTCGAGAACCAGGGTATCGGCGGGGCCGAAGGCTTTGCACAACAAGGCTTTCATCGGGAACGCTCCTTCTTGGGATCAAGGCAGTCTAAGGGGCGCCTCCGGGCGGGCCTAGCGGCATCTCCGCCATTTATGACGGCGCATAGCTTGGGCCGGGGCGCGAGTCTGGCTATGCTTGCGGCCACCCCTGTCCGGAGACGTCGCCTTGAGAATCATCCCCGCCCTGCTGCTGGCCCTGTCGTGCAGTTCCTTCGCCCTGGCCTCGGAGAAACCGGCGGACGAGGCGAACAAGCCGGTGTTCGTCGACATCGCTCCGGCGCTGGTGGGCAACTATGGCAGCGGTCCGCGCCTGAAGTACTACAAGGCCGACATCGCCCTGAAGGTCATCGGCAAGGATGCGGAGAGCAAGGTCCTGCGCCACGAGCCGCTGATCCGCAACCAGCTGATCATGCTGTTCGCCCAGCAGACCGACGAGACCCTGGGCAATCCCGAAGGCAAGGAAAAGCTGCGCCAGGACGCGCTCAAGCAGGTGCGCGCGGCGCTCAGTGCGGAAGAGGGCAAGCCGCTGGTGGATGATCTGCTGTTCAACAACCTGATCGTCCAGCCCTGACCCGGGCATCCAGGGAAATCGCTGCGTTCTGAGGTGGTTGTAGGACATTTCCCGGTTGCTCTGACCTGAATCAAGCCCGCTTTCCTGCCCAGCGCCGAAGCTTTTCGGCACCACAGAGGAGGAAGGTCGATGAAGGGGAATGCTCGGCGCTGGCTATGGCGTGGCGTGATCGTCGTGGCGCTCGCCGCGGTCGCCGCACTCGCCTGGCAGGCATTCAGGCCGGACGGGCTGGGCGATGGCTTCGCCAGCGGCAACGGCCGCATCGAGGCCACCGAGGTCGACGTGGCGACCAAGCTGCCCGGACGTGTCGCGGAAATCCTGGTCGACGAGGGCGACTTCGTGAAGACCGGCCAGGTGGTCGCGCGCATGGACACCCAGGTACTCCAGGCTCAGCTGGCGCAGGCCGAGGCGCAGGTGCGCCAGGCGCAGAACGCCAAGCGCACCGCCGCCGCGCTGGTGGCGCAGCGGGAAAGCGAACAGGCCACCGCCAGCGCGGTGGTCAATCAGCGTCAGGCCGAACTGACGGCGGCACAGAAACGCTTCACCCGCACCGAAGCGCTGGTCAGACGCAACGCCCTGCCGCAACAGCAGCTCGACGACGACCGCGCGGTGCTGCAGAGCGCCCAGGCGGCGCTGGCCGCGTCGCGCTCGCAGGTGCTCTCGGCGCAGGCCGGCATCGAGGCGGCGCGTTCCCAGGTGATCGAGACCCAGTCGGCCATCGAGGCTGCCACCGCCAGCGTCGCGCGGCTGCAGGCGGACATCGACGACAGCCTGCTCAAGGCGCCCCGCGACGGCCGCGTGCAGTACCGCGTGGCGCAGCCCGGCGAGGTGCTGGCGGCGGGCGGCAAGCTGCTCAACATGGTCGACCTCGGCGACGTCTACATGACCTTCTTCCTGCCGGCGCCCCAGGCCGGGCTGTTGCAGCTGGGCCAGGAAGTCCGCCTGGTGATCGACGCGGCGCCGCAGTACGTGATCCCGGCGAAGCTGTCCTACGTCGCCAGCGTCGCGCAGTTCACCCCGAAGACCGTGGAGACCGCCAGCGAGCGCGAGAAGCTGATGTTCCGGGTCAAGGCGCGCCTCGATCCGGAGCTGCTGCGCAGGCACATCAGCTACGTGAAGACCGGCGTGCCGGGGATGGCCTACCTGCGTCTCGATCCTCAGGCCGAATGGCCGGCCGACCTGCAGATCAGGGTTCCTGAATGAACGCCGCGGCCGACAGCGTGGCGCGCCTGTCCGGCGTCTCGCTGCGCTACGGCGCGACGCGCGCCGTCGACGAGGTCAGCCTGGAGATTCCCGCCGGGCGCATGGTCGGGCTGATCGGTCCGGACGGCGTCGGCAAGTCCAGCCTGCTGGCGCTGCTGGCCGGCGCGCGGAAGCTGCAGGACGGCGAGATCGCCGTGCTCGGCGGCGACATGCGCAGCCCGGCGCACCGCCGCCGGGTCTGCCCGCGCATCGCCTACATGCCGCAGGGGCTGGGCAAGAATCTCTACCCGACGCTGTCGGTGTTCGAGAACGTCGACTTCTTCGGCCGCCTGTTCGGCCACCAGAAGGCCGAGCGCGAGCGGCGCATCGCCGACCTGCTGCACAGCACCGGCCTCGCGCCCTTCGCCGAGCGGCCGGCGGGCAAGCTGTCCGGCGGCATGAAGCAGAAGCTCGGGCTGTGCTGCGCGCTGATCCACGATCCCGACCTGCTGATCCTCGACGAGCCCACCACCGGCGTCGATCCGCTGTCGCGCAGCCAGTTCTGGGAGCTGATCGAACGCATCCGCGCCGGCCATCCGGGCATGAGCGTACTGGTGGCGACCGCCTACATGGACGAGGCCGAGCGCTTCGACTGGCTGGTGGCGATGGACGAGGGCAGAGTGCTCGCCACCGGCACGCCGGCCGAGCTGCGCCAGCGCACCGGCACGCAATCGCTGGAGGCGGCGTTCATCGCGCTGCTGCCCGAGGGCAAGCGCAGCGGCCACCACGAACTGCAGATTCCGCCGCGCACGCAGAGCGACGGCATCGCCATCGAGGCCCACGACCTGACCTGCCGCTTCGGCGATTTCGTCGCGGTGGACCACGTCAGCTTCCGCATCGAGCGCGGGGAAATCTTCGGCTTCCTCGGCTCCAACGGCTGCGGCAAGTCCACCACCATGAAGATGCTCACCGGCCTGCTGCCGGCCAGCGAGGGCAGCTGCGCGCTGTTCGGCCAGGCGGTGGACGCCCATGACATGCAGACGCGCCGGCGGGTCGGCTACATGTCCCAGGCGTTCTCCCTGTACAGCGAGCTGACGGTGCTGCAGAACCTCGACCTGCACGCCCGGCTGTTCCACCTGCCGGCAGAGGAAATCGGCCCGCGGGTGGAGGAGATGCTCCGCCGCTTCGGCCTCGAGAACGTCCGCGACGAACTGCCCGGCCGCCTGCCGCTGGGCATCCGTCAGCGCCTGTCGCTGGCCGTCGCGGTTATCCACAGGCCGGAAATCCTCATACTCGACGAGCCGACCTCCGGCGTCGACCCGGTGGCCCGCGACGGTTTCTGGGAACTGATGGTGGAGCTGTCGCGCAACGACGGCGTGACCATCTTCATCTCCACCCACTTCATGAACGAGGCGCAGCGCTGCGACCGCATCTCGCTGATGCACGCCGGCCGCGTGCTGGCCAGCGGCACGCCGGATGAGCTGACTGCGCAGCGCGGCCTGGGCAGCCTGGAGGCGGCCTTCATCGCCTGGCTGCGGGAGGCCAGCGAAGCCGGCGCCGCGCCAGAGAGCGAGACTCCCGCCGCACCCACGCTCGCCGAGGATGCGCAGCGCCGTCCGCGGCGCTCGGACTTCAGCCCGCTGCGCATGCTCAGCTACGCGCGGCGCGAAGCCATGGAGCTGCGCCGCGACCCGATCCGCCTGACCCTGGCGCTGCTCGGCACGGTGCTGCTGATGTTCATCATCGGCTATGGCATCAACATGGACGTCGAGGACCTGTCCTTCGCCGTGCTCGACCGCGACCAGACCACCACCAGCCAGGCCTACGCGCTGAACATCGCCGGCTCGCGCTACTTCATCGAGCGCGCGCCGATCCACGACTACGCCGAGCTGGACCGGCGCATGCGCAGCGGCGAGCTGAGCCTGGCCATCGAGATCCCGCCGGGCTTCGGCCGCGACCTCAAGCGCGGCGCGGCGCCGTCCGTCGGCGTGTGGATCGACGGCGCCATGCCGACCCGCGCCAACACCGTGCTCGGCTACGTGCAGGGCATCCACAACCAGTACCTCGCCGAGATGGCCCGGCAGGCTCCCTACGACACGGCCGGCGCGCCGTCCGCCATCGAACTGCGCTACCGCTACAACCCCGACGTGGAGAGCCTGAAGGCCATGGTGCCGGCGGTGATCCCGCTGCTGCTGATCATGATCCCGGCGATGCTCACCGCCCTCGGCGTGGTGCGCGAGAAGGAGCTGGGCTCGATCACCAACCTCTACGTCACGCCGGTGACGCGCCTGGAGTTCCTCCTCGGCAAGCAGCTGCCCTACGTGGCGATGGGCATGGTCAACTTCCTGCTGATGGTGGCGCTGGCGGTGTTCGCCTTCGGCGTGCCGCTCAAGGGCAGCTTCCCGGCGCTGCTGCTCGGCGCGCTGCTCTACGTGTCCTGCAGCACCGGCATGGGCCTGTTTCTGTCGACCTTCATGCGCAGCCAGATCGCCGCGGTGTTCGGCGTGGCCATCGCCACCATGATCCCGGCGACCCAGTTCTCCGGGCTGATCCACCCGGTGTCCTCGCTGGAGGGCGCCGGCGCCTGGATCGGCGAAATCTATCCGACCGCGCACTTCCTGGTGATCAGCCGCGGCGCCTTCTCCAAGGCGCTGGGCTTCGCCGACCTGTGGGGCTACTACCTGCCGCTGCTGCTCGCCATCCCGCTGCTGCTGGCGCTCAGCGTGCGCTTCCTGAAGAAGCAGGAGGACTGAGCCGTGCGCCGCCTGCTGAACATCCTGCACCTCGGCATCAAGGAATTCCGCAGCCTCGGCCGCGACTACGCGATGCTGGCGCTGATCCTCTGGGCCTTCACCCTGGGCATCTACAGTTCCGCCACCGGCCTGCCGGAAACCCTGCACCACGCGCCGATCGCGGTGGTCGACGAGGACCAGTCGCAGCTTTCCACGCGCATCGTCAACGCCTTCCAGCCGCCGTACTTCCGCCTGCCGGCGATGATCGACCAGGCGCAGATGGACCGTGGCCTGGACACCGGCCTGTACACCTTCACCCTGGACATCCCGCCGGACTTCCAGCGCGACGTGCTGGCCGGCAGGCAGCCGGCGATCCAGGTCAACGTCGACGCCACCCAGACCGCCCAGGCGTTCTCCGGCGCCGGCTACATCCAGAACATCGTCGCCACCGAGGTGCGCGAGTTCGTCAGCCGCTATCGCGCGGAGCCGGGCATGCCGGTCGGGCTGGACGTGCGCATGCAGTTCAACCCGAACCTGACCCAGGCCTGGTTCGGCGCGGTGATGGAGGTGATCAACCAGATCACCATGCTGTCGATCATCCTCACCGGCGCCGCGCTGATCCGCGAGCGCGAGCACGGTACGGTGGAGCACCTGCTGGTGATGCCGCTGTCGGCATTCGAGATCATGCTGGCCAAGGTCTGGTCGATGGGCGCGGTGGTGCTGGTGGCGGCGGCGATTTCGCTCGTCCTGGTGGTGCAGGGCTGGCTGGCCGTGCCGCTCGGCGGCTCGCTGGCGCTGTTCCTGCTCGGCGCCGCGCTGCACCTGTTCGCCACCACCTCAATGGGCATCTTCCTCGGCACCGTGGCGCGCTCGATGCCGCAGCTCGGCCTGCTGACCATCCTGGTGCTGCTGCCGCTGCAGATCCTCTCCGGCGGCACCACGCCGCGGGAGAGCATGCCGGAGCTGGTGCAGCAGATCATGCTGGCGGCGCCGACCACCCACTTCGTCAGCCTGGCCCAGGCGATCCTCTATCGGGGCGCGGGGCTGGCGATCGTCTGGCCGCAGTTCCTGGCGCTCGCCGGGATCGGCGCGGCGTTCTTCGGCGCGGCGCTATGGCGCTTCCGCAGGACGATCGGGCAGATGGCGTAGGGGCGGAAGGTCGCGGGCATGGCCCGCTCCTACAGGTTTACCCGCGCGCACTGAAATAACGGTTGGACGTAGGGCGGGGCCAAGCTTCACCCGTAGGAGCGAGCTTGCTCGCGAACAAAAATGCGCTGAGATACCAAGACAGTTGCTCCTACAGCCTGGGCGGGCTTTTTGTAGGAGCGAGCTTGCTCGCGAATGGCCCTACGCGGTCTTGTTGCGCCTGGCCAACCCCAGAATGATCTGCCACTGCTCCTCGCTCACCGGCATCACCGACAGGCGGCTGCCGCGCTGCACCAGCGCCAGTTCGTCGAGCCCGGCGGCGGCGCGGATCGTCGCCAGCGGCAGCACTTCGCGGAAGGCCTCGACGAAGCTCACGTCGCGCGCGCTCCAGGGGTTCTTCTCGGCGCTGGCCTTGGGATCGTGGTAGGGGCTCTGCGGGTCGAGGGCGGTGGGGTCGGGGTAGGCTTCGCCGTCGATGCGGGCGATGCCGGCGACGCCCGGTTGCGGGCAGCTGGAGTGATAGAAGAAGAACAGCTCGCCAGGCGCCATGCTGCGCATGAAGTTGCGCGCCTGGTAGTTGCGCACCCCGTCCCAGCGGGCCTTGCCCAGCCGCTGCAGGTCGTGGATGGACAGTTCGTCGGGCTCCGATTTCATCAACCAGTACGGCATGATCCTTGCCTCCGTTTTTGCCGCTGTTTCAATGGTGACACACTCCGACGACCGGTCGGCTCTGCAAATTGCGGGACGCCATCCATTGTCGGAGAATGCCGCCGCTTCGTAGCCTGGTACGCCGGACGGACATAAAAACCAACCGCCGGCCATCATCGTGCACAGTTTGCCTGGAAGGGGGAGGCAATCGATGAAACGCAAGCCTGACTTGTTGTGGGTACTGGTGATCATCTTCGGTCTGGGTGTCGTCACCACCGGTTACACCCAGAGTCTGTGGGATCGTCAGCCCGAGCTGCCGGCCCACTACTCGCAGCAGCCCTGATTCACTCCATCCGGCGCCGCGCGGGTTGCGGCGCCGGGGCGAGTTCGCCGTACCAGCCCGCATCCGTCACCGTCGCCTGCATCGGCACGTCCCAGCTGGCCATCTCCAGCCGATCCACCTTCTGACACTCATGGGCCAGGCCCAGAAGCGTCGGTTTCTGCCAATTCCTGCGCCTGTCCAGGTACGCCAGGGTGCGGTCGTAGAAGCCCTTGCCCATTCCCAGCCGGCCACCCCGTTCGTCGAATCCGACCAGTGGTACCAGCAGCAGGTCCAGCGCCCAGGGCTTGCGCTGGCGGCCGCGGTCCGGCAAGGGTTCGTGGATGTTGTAGCGGTTGCGCTTCCAGCGCTCGCCATCGCCGACGCGCTGGAAGGTCATGTGCGTCTGCGGCCAGCGGCTGAGCACCGGCAGGTAGGTGGCCTTGCCGCGTTTCTGCGCGGCACGCAGCAGCGGGCGCGGGTCGATCTCGCCGTCGTTGGGCAGGTACAGGGCGATATGCCGGGCGCGGCGGAACAGCGGGTGCTGGGCCATCTGCCGGTACAGCGCTAGGGCGGCGGCGCGTTGCTGGTGCGGGGTGAGCGCGCGGCGGGCCTCGCGCAGGAGGCGGCGCAGGGCGGCGCGGGACAGGTCTTGGGACTGGATCATGAAGGAAATGAAGCTCCCCGGAGATGCCGCTGTCGGGTTAGCCCTTGAACCCGAAAGTTCAAGGTGGCGGTTGCAGTAGGCTTTAAGGCTTTCCGTCGTGCGGACATGCACACCAGCCCAACTGGCAACCTCCGTTGTTGCAGTTATCGGCTCAGGGACATCACCGACTGGCCAACACACCAGGGAGCGGGGCCGATTATACCCCACGCCCGGAAGCAGGGTCAGTCTTCCCCTGTCGGCGAATCGGTGCTAAGGGCGCGGTCGACGCGCTCCAGCAGTTCGCGCACGCGCTCGCGGGTGGAACTGCCGTCGTTGTCCAGGCGCGCCTGCTTGTGCAGCAGGTCGTGGGTGATGTTCAGGGCGGCCATCACCGCCACGCGATCGGCGCCGATGACTTTCCCGCTGGAACGGATCTCGCGCATCTTGCCATCCAGATAGCGCGCGGCGCTTTCCAGGTTGACGCGCTCCTCGGCGGGACAGGTGATGCAGTATTCCTTGTCGAGAATCTGCACGTTGATGGTGTTCGACTGGCTCATGAGTCCTGCTCCAGGGCTTTCAGACGCAAAATCATCGCTTCGACCTTGTGCCGTGCCAATTCGTTCTTTTCGATCAGATGCGCGCGCTCTTCGCGCCAGTTCCGTTCATTTGCCCGCAGCATCCGGTTCTCCGCCCTGAGCTGCTCCAGGCGCTGGAGGAGCTGGTCGAACTTGGCGATCAGCGCGTGCAGGTCGGCGTCGTCCATGGGCCCTCGCTTGGCAATGGGGTAAACGGAACTTATAGGTCCGGCCGGGCAGGGGGTCAACGCGGCGGCCCCGCATGGTCTTGCCGCGCCCGGCGATGCTAGGATACTCGGCACATTCTATTCGCAGCGCCGGTATGGCGCCTAGCAGGTTGTTCCACCGGCCTGCCGTCTATTTCGGGTTCCGCCATGTCCTCTCCAAGCTCTGCCTACACCGCTTTCGCCGCCCTGCTCGCCGAGGCGCCCCTGCCGATTTCCCCCGCCGAGCTGCACGGCCACCTGCTCGGACGTGTCTGCGCCGGCTCCGGTTTCGACCAGGCCGAATGGCAGCAGGCCGCCGCCGAACTGCTCGGCGGCGAGCCCGACGAGCGCCTCGGCGCCGCGCTGGGCGGGCTGCTCGGCATGGTCGAGCAGGACTTCGCCGCCGGCGAGATGGCCGTGCTCCTGCTGCTGCCCAGCGACGATGCGCCGCTGGCCGAGCGCGCCGCGGCCCTCGGCCAGTGGTGCCAGGGCTTCCTCGCCGGCTTCGGCCTGACCCTGCGCCAGGCGAGCCTGTCCGACGAGGCCGACGAGGTGCTCCAGGACATCGCCGCCATCGCCCAGGTCCAGGGCCAGCTGGACGAGTCCGAGGACGGCGAGACCGACTACATGGAAGTCCAGGAATACCTGCGGGTCGCTCCGCTGCTGCTGTTCGCCGAGTTCGGCAAGCCCGCCGCGCCGGCCCCGAAGCCTTCACTGCACTGAGGTTCCTGCATGATCCGCATCCCCAAGTCGGAATATGCCCGTCGGCGCAAGGCGCTGATGGAGCAGATGGTGCCCGACAGCATCGCCATCCTGCCGGCCGCGCCGATGTACATCCGCAACCGCGATGTCGAGCACGTCTACCGCCAGGACAGCGACTTCCAGTACCTCACCGGCTTCCCCGAGCCGGAAGCGGTGATGGCCCTGATCCCCGGCCGCGAGCATGGCGAGTATGTGCTGTTCTGCCGCGAGCGCGATCCCGAGCGTGAGCTGTGGGACGGCCTGCGCGCCGGCCAGGACGGCGCGATCAAGGACTTCGGCGCCGACGACGCCTTCCCCATCGGCGACATCGACGACATCCTCCCCGGTCTGATCGAGGGCCGCGAGCGCGTCTACTACGCCCTCGGCGCCAACCCCGAGTTCGACCGCCGGCTGATGGACTGGATCAACGTGATCCGCTCCAAGGCGCGCCAGGGTGCGCAGCCGCCGAACGAGTTCGTCGCCCTCGACCACCTGCTGCACGACCTGCGCCTGTACAAGAGCGCCGCCGAAGTGAAGGTGATGCGCTACGCCGCGGAAGTCTCCTCCGGCGCCCACGTGCGCGCCATGCAGGCGTGCCGTCCGGGGCTGTTCGAATACCACCTGGAAGCCGAGCTGGAATACGAGTTCCGCAAGGGCGGGGCGAAGATGCCGGCCTACGGCTCGATCGTCGCCACCGGGCGCAACGCCTGCATCCTGCACTACCGCGAGAACGACGCGCAGATCAGGGACGGCGACCTGATCCTGATCGACGCCGGCTGCGAGATCGACTGCTACGCCAGCGACATCACCCGCACCTTCCCGGCCAACGGCACCTTCAGCCCCGAGCAGAAGGCGATCTACGAACTGGTGCTGGAAGCCAACATGGCCGCCTTCGACTACATCGCCCCCGGCCGCCACTGGAACGAGGCCCACGAAGCCACCGTGCGGGTGATCACCGCCGGCCTGGTGAAGCTCGGCCTGCTCAGCGGCGAGGTCGACGAGCTGATCGCCAGCGAAGCCTACAAGGCCTTCTACATGCACCGCGCCGGCCACTGGCTGGGCATGGACGTGCACGACGTCGGCGAATACAAGGTCGGCGGCGAATGGCGCGTGCTCGAACCGGGCATGTCGATGACCGTCGAGCCGGGCATCTACATCGCCCCGGACAACACCAGCGTGGCGAAGAAATGGCGCGGCATCGGCGTGCGCATCGAGGACGACGTGGTGGTGACCAGGAGCGGCTGCGAGGTGCTCACCAATGGCGTGCCGAAGACCGTCGCCGAGATCGAGGCACTGATGGCCGCGGCCAGGGCACGGGCCGCCTGAGATGCAGCGTCCGCAGATCGCCATCGTCGGCGGCGGCCTGGTCGGCGCCAGCCTGGCGCTGCTGCTGCAGTCCCGCGCCCGCGAGCGTGGCTGGAAGATCCTGCTGGTCGAGCCGTTCGCCCCGGGCGACAGCTACCAGCCGAGCTACGACGCCCGCTCCACCGCGCTGTCCTACGGCAGCCGGCAGATCTACGAGCGCCTCGGCATCTGGCAGCAGGTCATGCGCCACGCCGAGCCGATCACCCAGATCCACGTGTCCGACCGCGGCCGCTTCGGCTCCGCGCGCCTCACCGCGATGGAAGAGGGCGTGCCGGCGCTGGGCTACGTGGTGGAGAACGCCTGGCTCGGCCAGTGCCTGTGGCACGCGCTCGATGCGGAACTGGTGACCTGGCGCTGCCCCGCCGAGGTGCGCCGCATGCAGGCGCTGGGCGACGGCTACCGGCTGACCCTGGACGACGACAGCCAGGTCGACTGCGACCTCGCCATCCTCGCCGACGGCGGCCGCTCCGGCCTGCGCGAGCAGCTCGGCATCGGCGTGCACGTGGCGCCCTACGGGCAGACCGCGCTGATCGCCAACCTCACGCCGTCGGAAGCCCATCGCGGCCAGGCCTTCGAACGCTTCACCGAACACGGGCCGATGGCCCTGCTGCCGTTGCCGGAGAACCGCTGCGCGCTGGTCTGGACGCGCCCGTCGAAGGACGCCGAACGCCTGCGCCAGCTGTCCGATACGGAATTCCTCCGCGAGCTGCAGGATGTCTTCGGCTACCGCCTGGGCGCGTTCCGCCAGGTCGGCGCGCGCTACACCTATCCGCTCAGCCTGGCGGAGTCCGAGGAGCAGATCCGCCCGCATCTCGCGGTGCTCGGCAACGCCGCCCACAGCCTGCATCCGATCGCCGGACAGGGCTTCAACCTGTCCCTGCGCGATGCCCAGGCGCTGGGCGACCGGCTGCTGCAGGAAGAGGCGCCGCCCGGCGATTTCGCCGTGCTGCAGCGCTACCTCGAAGGCCAGCGCCTCGACCAGCAGATGACCGTCGGCTTCTCCGATCGCGTCACCCGCCTGTTCTCCAACGCCCAGCCGCTGCTGGTCGCCGGCCGCAACCTGGGGCTGATCGGCCTCGACCTGCTGCCGCCGGCCAAGCGCTGGTTCGCCCGCCAGGCCATGGGGCTGGGCGCCCGTCCGGTATAGGTCCCGCATGTCCGCACGCAAACTGGCCCGCAAGGCCCGCCTGCTCCGCTTCGTCCTGAATCTCTACCCGCCGTACCTCGGCGCCGGGGTGCGGGTGCGCCACATCGCCCCGGACTTCCGCGAGGTGCGGGTGAAGATGGTGCTGAGCCGGCTCAACCGCAACTACGTCGGCACCCAGTTCGGCGGCAGCCTGTACAGCATGACCGACCCCTTCTTCATGCTCATGCTGATGCACAACCTCGGGCGCGACTACATCGTCTGGGACAAGGCCGCCAACATCGAATTCGTCAGCCCCGGCAAGGGGCCGGTGTACGCGGACTTCCACATCGACCAGCGCCTGCTGGACGACATCCGCGCGCAGACCGCCGGCGGCGACAAGTACCTGCCGAAGCTGCACGCGGAAGTGCGCGACGGCGAGGGCACCCTGGTGGCGCGGGTGCAGAAGACTCTCTACGTTCGGCTGAAGCCCCGGGCACGGGCTGCATAAGGAAGCGAGATGCACGCGGATCTGGTGATAGTCGGTGCGGGAATGGTCGGCAGCGCCCTGGCGCTGGCCCTCGAAGGCAGCGGCCTGGAGATCCTGCTGGTGGACGGCTCGCCGCTCGGGGTCAGGCCGTTCGATTCCGCGGCGGCCTTCGAGCCCCGCGTCAGCGCGCTGTCCGAGGCCAGCCGGCGCATCCTCCAGCGCCTGCATGCGTGGGACGGCATCCTCGCCCGGCGCAGCGAACCCTACCGCGAGATGCAGGTATGGGACGGCTCCGGCACCGGACAGATCCATTTCAGCGCGGCCAGCGTGCACGCCGAGGTGCTCGGCCACATCGTCGAGAACCGTGTGGTGCAGGACGCGCTGCTGGAGCGCCTGCACCAGTCCACCATCGGCCTGGTGCCCGGCGCGCGCCTGGAGCAGCTGCGCCACTCCGGCGACGACTGGCTGCTGACCCTCGCCGACGGCCGCGAAATCCGCGCGCCGCTGGTGATTGCCGCCGACGGCGCCAATTCCGCGGTGCGCCGCCTGGCCGGCTGCGCCACCCGCGAGTGGGACTATATGCACCACGCCATCGTCACCAGCGTGCGCTGCGCCCGGCCGCACCTGGCCACCGCCTGGCAGCGCTTCACCGACGACGGCCCGCTGGCCTTCCTGCCGCTGAGCCTCGAAGGCGATTCGCGCTGGTGCTCGATCGTCTGGTCGACCACGCCGGAACAGGCGGAAAAGCTGATGGCGCTGGACGACGCGGCATTCCGCGATGCCCTGGGGCATGCCTTCGAATTCCGCCTCGGCGAGATCGAGCAGGCCGACCCGCGGCTGTGCATCCCGCTGCGCCAGCGCCACGCCAGGCGCTACGTGGAACCGGGGCTGGCGCTGATCGGCGACGCCGCGCACACCATCCATCCGCTGGCGGGGCAGGGCGTCAACCTCGGCTTCCTCGACGCCGCGACCCTCGCCGAGGTGCTGCTGCACGCCTACGAGCGCGGCGAGCCGATCGCCGACGAGCGCGTGCTGAGCCGCTACGAGCGCCGGCGCATGCCGCACAACCTGGCGATGATGGCGGCGATGGAGGGCTTCGAGCGGCTGTTCCAGGCCGATCCGCTGCCGCTGCGCTGGCTGCGCAACGCCGGCCTGCGCCTGATGGACCAGCACCACGAGGCCAAGGGCGTGTTCGTGCGCCAGGCGCTGGGGCTGTCCGGGGATCTGCCGGAGCTGGCGCGGGTGTAACTCTCCGCGGTCCGCCAACGGGTGGATCGCTGGCGCCATCGCCGCTCTTCGCAGGAGCCAGCTTGCTGGCGATCCATGGTTTCGACCGGCACCACATCGCCAGGAGTAACAACGGATCGCGAGCAAGCTCGCTCCTACAAAAGCGGGCGGCTCATGCTCCACCGATCCACCATGGCCGCGCAGAAACATCCCATGAAATACCTCGACACAACTGCACGAACCGGCAGTAAATGCTATTCCTTATCATTCGCTCCATTTAAATCAGCCAAGGATCGCCATCATGTCGATACGCAGGGGTCTTCTCGCCGCTCTCACGTTCTCCGCACTGGCCAGTACCGTTCAGGCCGCCGACGAGGTGGTGGTCTACTCCTCGCGCATCGACGAGCTGATCAAGCCGGTGTTCGACGCCTACACCGCCAAGACCGGCGTCGCGGTGAAGTTCATCACCGACAAGGAAGCCCCGCTCATGCAGCGGATCAAGGCCGAAGGCGCCAACACCCCGGCCGACCTGCTGCTCACCGTGGATGCCGGCAACCTCTGGCAGGCCGAGCAGATGGGCATCCTGCAGCCGTTCGACTCGCCGGTGCTGGACGCCAACATCCCCGCGCAGTACCGCTCCAGCACCGACAGCTGGACCGGCCTGTCGCTGCGCGCGCGGACCATCGCCTATTCCACCGAGCGGGTGAAGCCGGAAGAGCTGACCACCTACGAAGCGCTGGCCGACAAGAAGTGGGAAGGCCGCCTGTGCCTGCGCACGGCGAAGAAGGTCTACAACCAGTCGCTCACCGCCACCCTGATCGAGACCCACGGCGAGGCGAAGACCGAGGAAATCGTCAAGGGCTGGGTGAACAACCTGGCTACCGACGTGTTCTCCGACGACACCGCGCTGCTCCAGGCGATCCAGGCCGGGCAGTGCGACGTCGGCCTGGTCAACACCTACTACTACGGCCGCCTGCACAAGGCGAACCCGGACCTTAAGGTCAAGCTGTTCTGGCCGAACCAGTCCGACCGTGGCGTGCACGTCAACCTGTCGGGCATCGGCCTGACCAAGTATGCTCCGCACCCGGAAGCGGCGAAGAAGCTGGTCGAGTGGATGACCGGCCCCGACGCCCAGGGTCTGTTCGCCAGCCTCAACCAGGAATTCCCGGCCAATCCGAAGATCGCGCCGTCCGAAGAAGTCGCCGCCTGGGGTTCGTTCAAGGCCGACAGCATTCCGGTCGAGGTCGCGGGCAAGCGCCAGGCCGAAGCGATCAAGCTGATGGATCGCGCCGGCTGGAACTGATGGCGGCGGGGCCGCTTTCCCTGTAGGAGCGAGCTTGCTCGCGAATTTCATGGGATGTGTCCCGGTTCGCGAGCAAGCTCGCTCCTGCGAAGAGCCTTCAACGAAAGCGCCCCGGCCCGATCCGGGGCGCAGTGTTTTCCGAACATGAGGTTTTCGTGTCCCATCCCGCTCCCCGTCGCTGGTATCCCATCGCTTTCGCCATCGCCGCACTGGTGCTGCTGCCGCTCAGCGTGCTGGCGCTGAGCTGGGCGGAGATCGACGGGGAAATCTGGCGGCACCTGTGGGACACGCAGATGCCGCGCCTGCTCGGCAACACGGCGATGCTGGTGTTCGGCGTCGGCATCGGCGTGACCCTGCTCGGCGTCAGCCTCGCCTGGCTCACCAGCCTCTGCGAATTCCCCGGGCGGCGCTGGCTGGACTGGGCGCTGATGCTGCCGTTCGCCATCCCGGCCTACGTGCTGGCGTTCGTCTTCGTCGGCCTGCTGGACTTCGCCGGGCCGCTGCAGACGCTGCTGCGCGAGTGGTTCGGCAGCGGCTTCCGCCTGCCGCGGGTGCGCTCCACCGGCGGGGTGATCATCGTCCTGGTGCTGGTCTTCTACCCCTACGTCTACCTGCTCGCGCGCACCGCCTTCGTCGCCCAGGGCAAGGGCCTGATGGAAGCCGCGCGGGTGCTCGGGCTGTCGCCCTGGGCTGCGTTCTGGCGGGTCGCCCTGCCGATGGCGCGGCCGGCGATCGGCGCCGGCCTGGCGCTGGCGCTGATGGAGACGCTGGCGGACTTCGGCGCCGTCGCGGTGTTCAACTTCGATACCTTCACCACCGCCATCTACAAGACCTGGTACGGCTTCTTCAGCCTCTCCAGCGCCACCCAGCTGGCCAGCCTGCTGTTGCTCGGGGTGGTCCTGGTGCTGCTCGGCGAGCGCTACACCCGTGGCCGCGCCGCCGCGCCCAGCGAGCGTCCGCGCGGCGCGGCGCTGTACCACCTGCGCGGTTTCAAGGCGCTGGCGGCGAGCGCCTGGTGCGGGCTGGTGTTCCTCTGCGCCTTCGTCGTGCCGCTCATGCAACTGCTGGTCTGGTGCTGGCAGCGCGGCCGCTTCGACCTCGACGAGCGCTATGTCGGGCTGATCCTGCACAGCATCTACCTCGGCGGCCTGGCCGCGCTGGTCACGGTGGCGCTGGCGCTGCTGCTGGCCTTCGCCCGCCGGCTGGCGCCAACCGCCCCGGTGCGTTCGGCGGTCGGCCTGGCCAATCTCGGCTACGCGCTGCCCGGTTCGGTGCTGGCGGTGTCGATCATGCTGGCCTTCAGCTGGCTGGACAATCACTGGGTGATCCCGCTGTCCACCGCCCTCGGTGGCGCCGGCAAGCCGCTGCTGCTGGGCAGCCTGCTGGCGCTGCTGCTGGCCTACCTGATCCGCTTCATGGCGGTGGCCTACGGCCCGCTGGAAAGCGGCCTGGCGCGCATCCGTCCGTCGCTGGCGGAGGCCTCGCGCAGCCTCGGCGTCGCCGGCACGCCGCTGTTCTTCCGCGTCTACCTGCCGCTGCTGCTGCCCGGCGCACTGAGCGCGGCGCTGCTGGTGTTCGTCGACGTGCTCAAGGAGATGCCGGCGACCCTGCTGATGCGTCCGTTCGGCTGGGATACCCTGGCCGTGCGGGTGTTCGAGATGACCAGCGAGGGCGAGTGGGCGCGCGCCGCGCTGCCGGCGTTGAGCCTGGTGCTGGTCGGCCTGTTCCCGGTGATCCTGCTGATCCGCCGCTCCGCGCACCAGGCCGCCTGACGGGCCCCGGAGGCCGGCTGGCGGAGTGCCAGCCGGGCCTGTCGATTCGACTGTCGGACGAGGTGTCCGAAGTGCTGCCTTGCGGCTACAATGCGCGCGATTCGTGCGGGGCCGCACTCGTGTCCCGCACCGCCACGCCCGGAAGGAGACCACCCATGGGACAGCGCACCCCGCTCTATGACCTGCATGTTGCACTTGGCGCCAAGATCGTCGATTTCGGTGGCTGGGACATGCCCCTGCACTACGGATCGCAGGTCGAGGAGCACCACCAGGTACGCCGCGACTGCGGCGTGTTCGACGTTTCCCACATGACCGTGGTCGACGTCACCGGGCCGCAGGCCAAGGAATACCTGCAGCGTCTGCTGGCCAACGACGTCGAGCGCCTGAAGGAGCCCGGCAAGGCGCTGTACAGCGGCATGCTCAACGACAACGGCGGGGTGGTCGACGACCTGATCGTCTACCTGGGCCTCTACGGCTATCGCGTGGTGGTCAACGCCTCCACCCGCGACAAGGACATGGCCTGGATGCAGGCCCACACCGAAGGCTTCGAGGTCACCCTCGGCGAGCGCTCCGACCTGGCCATGCTGGCCATCCAGGGTCCCAATGCCCGCGCCCGCACCGCCGAACTGGTGACTCCGGCCCGCGCCGCGCTGATCAACGACCTCCAGCCGTTCCAGGGCGTGGCCGATGGCGACTGGTTCATCGCCCGCACCGGCTACACCGGCGAGGACGGCCTGGAAATCATGCTGCCGGCTTCCGAAGCGCCGGGCTTCCTCAACGACCTGGTCGGCGCCGGCATCGTCCCCGCCGGCCTCGGCGCGCGCGACACCCTGCGCCTGGAGGCCGGCATGAACCTGTACGGCCAGGACATGGACGAGACCATCTCCCCGCTGGCCGCCAACATGGGCTGGACCATCGCCTGGGAACCGGCCGGGCGCGACTTCGTCGGCCGCAAGGCGCTGGAAGCGCAGAAGGCCGCCGGCGACCAGCCGAAGCTGGTCGGCCTGGTGCTGGAAGAGCGCGGCGTGCTGCGCGCCCACCAGGTGGTGCGCGTCGCCGGCGTCGGCGAAGGCGAGATCACCAGCGGCAGCTTCTCCCCGACCCTCGGCAAGTCCATCGCCCTGGCCCGCGTTCCGCGCGCCACCGGCGACCGCGCCGAGGTGGAAATTCGCGGCAAGTGGTACCCGGTTCGTGTCGTTCGGCCGAATTTCGTGCGTCACGGCAAGGCCCTGATCTAAATTGCATAGGCGACTCGCCGTCGCCGTCGACCAGTCCTCGAGGAAAAACAACATGAGCAATGTCCCCGCAGATCTGCGTTACGCCGCCAGCCACGAGTGGGCGCGCCTGGAAGCCGACGGTAGCGTCACCGTGGGCATCTCCGACCATGCCCAGGAAGCCCTGGGCGACGTGGTCTTCGTCGAGCTGCCGGAACTCGGCAAGAGCCTCGCCGCCGGCCAGGAAGCTGGTGTGGTGGAGTCGGTGAAGGCCGCTTCCGACATCTACGCGCCGGTTTCCGGCGAAGTCATCGCGATCAACGAAGCCCTGGCCGACACCCCGGAGAACATCAACAGCGATCCGTACGGCTCCTGGTTCTTCAAGCTGAAGCCGGCCGACGCCGCCGAGCTGGACAAGCTGCTCGACGCCGATGGCTACCGCGCCGCCTGCGACGCCGACGCCTGATCGTCCGCTATCCTTAACAAGGCCTCGATTCGTCGGGGCCTTGTTTTTCATCATCCACGCCTTGTAGATGAGCCTTTCGAAGCCGTTCCCCCCCTGGGGTGGCTCCACGTCCGAGACAGATACCATGTCGCATACGCCTTCGCTTTCCCAGTTGCACCAGCCCGACGCCTTCCTCAGCCGCCACCTCGGCCCCGACGAGGCCGAGCAGCGCGAGATGCTCGAAGCGCTCGGCGTCGCCAGCCGCGATGAGCTGATCGTCCAGACCGTCCCGCCGGCGATCGGCCTGAACCGCCCGCTGGACCTGCCCGCCGCGCTCGACGAGCAGGCCGCGCTGGCCAAGCTGAAGGGGTATGCGCAGCAGAACCAGCTCTGGACCAGCCTGATCGGCACCGGCTACCACGGCACCATCACCCCCACCGTCATCCTGCGCAACGTGCTGGAGAACCCGGGCTGGTACACCGCCTACACCCCCTACCAGCCGGAAATCGCCCAGGGCCGCCTGGAGGCGCTGCTGAACTTCCAGCAGCTGACCATCGACCTCACCGGCCTCGACCTGGCCAGCGCCTCGCTGCTCGACGAAGCCACCGCCGCCGCCGAAGCCATGGCCCTGGCCAAGCGCGTGGCGAAGGCGAGGAGCAACCTGTTCTTCGTCGACGCCAACTGCCATCCGCAGACCATCTCCGTGGTGCAGACCCGCGCCGACGCCTTCGGCTTCGAAGTGGTGGTGGACGAACTGGAAAACCTCGGCAGGCACGAGGTGTTCGGCGCGCTGCTGCAGTACCCGGACACCCGCGGCGAGATCCGCGACCTGCGCGGCCTGATCGCCGACCTGCACGCCCGTCAGGCCATCGCCTGCGTCGCCGCCGACCTGCTCAGCCTGCTGCTGCTCACCCCGCCGGGCGAGCTGGGCGCCGACGTGGTGCTCGGCAGCGCCCAGCGCTTCGGCGTGCCGATGGGCTACGGCGGCCCGCACGCGGCCTTCTTCGCCTGCCGCGACGAATTCAAGCGCGCCATGCCCGGCCGCATCATCGGCGTATCCAAGGACGCCCGCGGCAACACCGCGCTGCGCATGGCGCTGCAGACCCGCGAACAGCACATCCGCCGCGAGAAGGCCAACTCCAACGTCTGCACCTCGCAGGTGCTGCTGGCCAACATCGCCAGCCTGTACGCCGTCTACCACGGCCCGCAGGGCCTCAAGCGCATCGCCCAGCGCGTACACCGGCTGACCGCCGTCCTCGCCTCCGGCCTGGAGTCCAAGGGCGTGAAGCGGGTCAACCAGCACTTCTTCGACACCCTGACCCTGGACGTCGGCGCGCAGCAGGCCGAGATCCTCGAACGCGCCCGCGCCGCCCGCTACAACCTGCGCATCGTCGGCGAGGACCGCCTGGGCATCAGCCTGGACGAGACCAGCAGCGCGGAAACCGTCGCCAGCCTGTTCGATATCGTTCTCGGCGCCGGCCACGACCTGGAAGTCGAGCGCCTGGACGCCAACGCGGTCGCCGAAGGCATCCCGGCCGAACTGCAGCGCAGCTCCGGCTACCTGAGCCACCCGGTGTTCAACCGCCACCACAGCGAAACCGAGATGCTGCGCTACCTGCGCCAGCTCGAAGGCAAGGACCTGGCGCTGAACCAGGCGATGATCCCGCTCGGCTCCTGCACCATGAAGCTCAACGCCACCAGCGAGATGATCCCGATCACCTGGCCGGAATTCGCCAACCTGCACCCCTTCGTGCCGCGCGAGCAGGCCGAGGGCTACCGGCTGATGATCAACGAGCTGGAAAGCTGGCTGTGCGCGATCACCGGCTTCGACGCCATCTGCATGCAGCCGAACTCCGGCGCCCAGGGCGAGTACGCCGGCCTGCTGGCGATCCGCAGGTACCACGAGAGCCGCGGCGACACCCAGCGCAACATCTGCCTGATCCCCGCCTCGGCCCACGGCACCAACCCGGCCTCGGCGATCATGGCGAGCATGCGCGTGGTCATCGTCGAGTGCGACAAGCAGGGCAACGTCGACCTCGACGACCTCAAGGCCAAGGCCGAGGAAGCCGGTGACCAGCTGTCCTGCCTGATGATCACCTACCCCTCGACCCACGGCGTGTACGAGGAAGGCATCCGCGACATCTGCGAAGTCATCCACAGCCACGGCGGCCAGGTGTACATGGACGGCGCCAACCTCAACGCCCAGGTCGGCCTGGCGCGCCCGGCGGACATCGGCGCCGACGTGTCGCACATGAACCTGCACAAGACCTTCTGCATCCCCCACGGCGGCGGCGGCCCGGGCATGGGCCCGATCGGCGTGAAGAAGCACCTGGCGCCCTTCGTCGCCAACCACCCGGTGGTGCGCATCGAAGGTCCGAACCCGCTGAACGGCGCAGTGAGCGCGGCGCCCTGGGGCAGCGCGAGCATCCTGCCGATCAGCTGGATGTACATCGCCATGATGGGCCCGCAGCTGGCCGACGCCACCGAAGTGGCGATCCTCAACGCCAACTACGTGGCGCACAGGCTGGAAGGGGCCTTCCCGGTGCTCTATCGCGGCCGCAACGAGCGCGTCGCCCACGAGTGCATCCTCGACCTGCGCCCGCTCAAGGCGCAGACCGGGATCAGCGAGGAAGACGTGGCCAAGCGCCTGATGGACTACGGCTTCCACGCCCCGACCATGTCCTTCCCGGTGCCCGGCACGCTGATGGTCGAGCCGACCGAGAGCGAATCCAAGCACGAGCTGGACCGCTTCATCGAGGCGATGCTGAGTATCCGCGCCGAGATCGCCAAGGTGGAGAACGGCGACTGGCCGGCCGAGGACAACCCGCTCAAGCGCGCGCCGCACACCCTGGCCGACGTCACCGGCCTGTGGCAGCGCCCGTACGAGATCGCCGAGGCGGTGGCCCCGACCGAACACACCCGCGCCTTCAAGTACTGGCCGGCGGTGAACCGCGTGGACAACGTCTACGGCGACCGCAACCTGTTCTGCGCCTGCGTGCCGGTGGACGACTATCGCGAGTGACCGCGTGAGTGATGGGAGAGGCCGCCTGCGGGCGGCCTTTTTCATTGCTCCGGGATATTCACATGGTTCCCACGCGGGGGCGTGGGAACGATGGCAACGAGATAGCAGCTTCTGTAGGAGCGGGCCATGCCCGCGACCGGCCGCGTTGTCGCGCGCATGGCGCGCTCCTACAGTTTCAACCGCCCCACCAGCCGGAACAGGAAGAAGCCCCCGTAGGATGGGTTGAGCCTGCGAAACCCATGCGGCATGGGTATCGCTGCGCTCCACCCATCCTACTGTTTCAGCCTTCCCACCAGCCGGAACAGGAAGAAGAACAGCAGGATCAGCAACACGCTGCTGAGCATCCCGATCAGGTTGAACAGCGGCGGCGGGATCAGCGAGGAGAGTTCGAAGCCAACCGCCCGGCACAGGCGGTTGGCGAACCAGAAGGATTCGCTGGCGATGAGCAGGACCAGCACGATTCTCAGCGGCGGGATGAGGTCAGGCATGTCGTGACGCTCCGTGTCTGCGGGTGGGCTTCCCGCGCAGCATAACCCCACAACCCGGGCGCTGCCCGCGGCATTCGCCAGGGACAGCGCCGGCGGGGCTCAGTGCTCATCGCCGCGACCATCCCCGGAGAGGATGGCGTTGGCCAGTTCCATGTCGCTGCGCTGCTGCAGGTCCGGATGCTCGGCGCGCAGCTTCTGCAGCGCGGACTCCAAGTAGGGGCCGCGGATGGCGCCGTCGCTGGCGACGTAGCCGGCGGCGTCGTCGCGGGCGGCCAGCAGCAGCTTGTCATCGTGCTTGAAGGTCAGGTAGGTCGACGCGGTGGTGGCGCCGGAGGAGATGATGTCGCGCCAGAAGCTGTCGGCCATGGCCGCGCCGACAGGCAGGGCGAGCAGGGTGAGGGTGGCGGCTAGTTTGTGGATTCGCATCGGCAACTCCTGGGAATACCCGTTTCATGGATTGGGATTCCCGGAGTTGCCGCGCGGTTCAGAGAAACCGCCGGATGGCAGCCTTACTCGGCGCTGCCGGCGAGGATCGCGCTGGCCAGCTGCAGGTCGCTGACCCCGGCCAGCCGCGGGTCGTCGGCGCGCAGTCGCTGCAGCGCGGCTTCCAGGTACGGCCCGCGGATTGCGCCGGCGCTGGCGACGTAGCTGCTGGCGTCGTCCTGCACCGCGCCGACCAGCTTGTGGTCGTTGCGGCTGGTGAGATAGCTGGTGGCGCTGGTCGCTCCGGTGGAGAGGAGGCCACGCCAGAAGCCGGCGTCTTCGGCCAGTGCCGAAGCGAAGGGAGTGGCGGCGAGGGCGAGGGTGATCGCGGTACTGCGGAAACGCATGATTGCTCCTGGGGTATTTGCGTCCCCCTCAGAGTGCTTGCCGCAAGGCGAGTTCCGTGCGTTCCACCGTAGGGCGGGTGAACCCCGCCGCCCTGATGCGACATCCCCCGGCGGGTTGCACCCGCCCTGCGTCAGTCTCGATCGTCCTGCAACCGCCGCCGGTATTCCCCGGGCGAGGTGCCGGTCCATTTGCGGAAGGCGCGGTGGAACACGCTGGGTTCGGCGAAGCCGAGCTGCGCGGCGATCTCGCCGACGCTGCGGGTCGAGCAGCCGAGCTGTTCGATGGCGAGATCCTTGCGCAAGTCGTCCTTGATCGCCTGGAACGATTGCCCCTCCTTCTCCAGCCGTCGGCGCAGGGTCGACTGGCTGACGTTGAGGCGCTGCGCCACGCAGGCGAAGCCTGGCCACTGGTCGTAGGGCAGGGTGCGCAGCCTGCGCCGGATGCGCGCCGCGAGGCCGCTGCCATTGCTGTAGCGGTGCAGCGTCAGGTCGAACATGTCGTGCAGGAAGGCGTCCAGCGTCAGGCTGTTCTGCACCACCGGCAGCTGCAGGCAGGCGGCTTCGAAGGTCAGCGAGGAATACGGCTGGGCGAAGTGGAAGTCGGCGTCGAACAGCAGCTCGTATTCCTCCTGATACTCCGCGTGGGCATGGGCGAAGCCGACGCCGAGCAGCGCGATGCGCCGCCCCGCCAGCCAGCAGGCGATGGCGTACTGGCGCAGCAGCAGGACCTCATGGCCGAGCACGCGCGGTGTCCGCGCGCCGGGGCGCTCGGTGACGATCAGGCGCGCATGCGGGCCGTCGCTTTCCAGCACGCAATGGAAGTCGTCCAGCTGCAGGTTGAAGAACTGCGCCATGCGCTGCAGCGCCTCGCCGAGGGTGGCGCAGTGGATCAGCAGGTGGCAGAGCATCTCGCTGCTGCCGATCTTCATGCGCCGCCTGTCCTGGCCCATGAACTCGTCATCGAGCAGTCGCGAGGCCTGGTCCCACAGGGCGACGAAGCTGGTCGTCGGCATGCGCGCGCATGCGTGGTGGAGCTGCCCGGCATCGATGCCCAGGCTGTCGAGCAGCGGGGCGGGATCGATGGAGCGTTCGAGCAGGAGGGCGGCGATGGCACGGACGTAGTGCATCGAGACGCTGGCGTTGTCCATTACGCGGGGTCATCTGGCTGGGACGAAAGTTCCGAATCTAGGAAGGCATGACCAAAACTGTCAACCGAATTGGCCGTTCAGGTCATCGTCGATCGCCGTGGCATTTCTCTATAACTGGGCACGGATATTCCAAGGAGAAGAGAAATGATGGCGAAGATGCATCGGATCGAGACGAAGGTGGTCGAGGGCGAGATTTCCCAGGCCGAATGGGAGATGCGCGTCGAACTGGCCGCGCTGTACCGCGCGATCTACGCGTACGGCATGACCGACCTGATCTACAACCACATCACCGCGCGGGTACCGGGCGAACCCGAGCACATCCTGCTCAACCCGTTCGGCATGCTGTACAAGGAAATCACCGCTTCCGGCCTGTACAAGATCCACCTCGACGGCACCCTGCTGTACAAGCCCGACGACGGCTTCAGCATCAATCCCGCCGCCTACGTCATCCACACCGCGGTGCACGCCGCCCGTCCGGATGCGCATGTCGTCCTGCACACCCATTCGCGCGCCGGCTCGGCGGTATCCGCCATGGCCTGCGGGCTGCTGCCGATCTCCCAGCATTCGCACATGTTCCACGACCGGGTCGGCTACCACGACTTCACCGGCCCGGTGGTGGACCTCGCCCAGCAGGAGCGGCTGCTCGCCGACCTCGGCAGCCACGACGCGCTGATCATGCGCAACCACGGCCTGATGGTGTGCGGCGCCACCGCCGCCGAGGCCTTCTTCAACATCTACTGGCTGGAATGCGCCTGCCGCATCCAGGTCGACGCCATGGCCGCCGGCGAGCTGATCATGCCGAGCCGCGAGGCGCTGGAAACCAGCAAGTCGCTGTTCGGCCAACTGAAGAACCGCGGCCGCCAGGAGTGGGCCGCGGTGCTGCGCGAACTGGATCGCAGCGATCCGTCCTTCCGCAACTGATTTCCCCATACAGTCCGACAAGAACAACAAGGAGACAGCGTATGAACGACATGAACCCGGGTATCTGGCCCGTTGAGGCGGCGGAGCTGGGCGCGGACGTGCAGTGCCACGTCCTGCGTCCCGGCAGGCCGCCGCTGTTCATCCAGCCGCGCGGTGCGGCGCTGCAGGATGCGCAGCGCTTCCGGGCCTGGGCGGAACGTTGCCGGCCGCTGCTGGACCAATTGATCGTCGAGCACGGCGGCGTCGTCCTGCGCGGCTTCCCGACCCGGGAAACCGCCGACTTCGCCCGCCTGGTGGAACTCTTCCCGACCTTCGAGACCGGCTATGCCGGCGGCGTGGCGCCGCGCACGCAGATCAGCGGGCGGGTGATGGAAGCGACCCGCCTGGCGGCGCCGGTGAAGCTGCCGCTGCATTCGGAGATGGCCTACATGCGCGACTATCCGAAGCGCATCGCCTTCTTCTGCCGCCAGCCGGCCACCCGTGGCGGCGAAACCGTGATCGGCGACGTGCGCAACCTGGTCGATGCATTGCCGGCGGAACTGGTGGAGAAGATCGAACGCCTGGGCGTGCGCCTGACCCGCAACTACGGCGCGAAGAGCGACGGCATGGAGCGCTCGGTGGAGGTCATGGAGACGATCGGCTGGAACATCGGTTTCGGCACCGACGATCCCGACGAGGTGGAAAGGCTCTGCGCCGAGCGCGGACTGCAGCCGCTGTGGAACGACAACGGCACGCTGACCGTGTTCAACCTGCTCGAACCCTTCGTCACCCATCCGCGGACCGGCAGGAAGCTCTACCGCTCGCTGGTGCACGTGTTCCACGATGCCTATCGGCCGGAAGGCGAGAACGCCGAACTGCACGAAGCGGTGCGCAAGGCGCAGAAGCATCCGTCAGGTACCTACCTCGGCAATGGCCAGAGACTGGAAACGGCGGAGATCGAGGTCTTCATGCGGGCCCTCGACGAAGTCACCTACTGCTGGGACTGGCAGCCCGGCGACATCATGATCCTCGACAACCTGCAGGTCTGGCACGGGCGCAACCCCTACGAGGGGGCGCGCGACGTGCAGGTGGCGCTGCTCGACTGAAGGCTTTCTGCCGCGTGCCATTTGTAGGAACGGGCCATGCCCGCGACCCATTGCGATGTCGCGGGCATGGCCCGCTCCTACAGGTTCGTGCAGCCGGTAGCGCGTAGGGCGAATAACGCGCCAGCGTTATCCGCCGCAGGGGTACCGGCGAAAACCTTACTCCCGCCGCAACGCCGGATCATCCGGATTCTGCTGCTCCAGCTCGGCCATCAGCATCTGCACCTTCTGCATCTGTCCGCCCTCGCGCAGGTAGTCCACCAGGGTCAGGCGCGCGCCGCGGTTGGCCGGGTGGCGCTGCAGGAGTTGCTCCAGCTCCTGGTTGGCCGCGTCCGGCTGGCCGCTGTCGTGCAGGGCGATGGCCAGCACGAAGCGGAACTGGGCGTCGTCCGGGCTGAGGCGCACGGCGTCCCTGAACGCCTTCAGCGCCGCCTCGCGCTCGCCCTTGCGCACCAGGCTCAGGCCGCGGGCGTGCTGCAGCAGGCCGGCCTGCGGATAGCGGCGGATGGCGTCGTCGAGGATCTGCCGGGCCTCGTCGGCGCGGTAGTTGTTCTCCAGCCACTGCGACAGGCTGACGATCGCCGGGAGGAAGCCGGGATCGCGCTTCAGCGCGGCGCGCAGGGCGGATTCCACTTCGTTGGCGCGGCCGGTCGCCTGGTACAGCAGGGCGCGGTTGAGATTGGCCTCGGCGCGCTCGGCCAGGCTCAGCTGCACCTGCTCGTACTCCTCCAGCCCCTTGCCGAGCAGCGAGTCGATGCTGGCGCGCAGCTGCGGCGGCAGTTGCGCCAGCTGCCAGGCGGCGGCGATGCGCACCGCGCGCACCGGATCGCCCAGGCGCGGCACCAGCAGGCTGAGCTGCTGCTGCGGCGGGGCGAGCATGCCGAGCGCCTCGACGGCGGCGTGGCGTACCTGCGGGTCGGCGTTGTTCAGGGCGATGGCGGCCAGCTCCATGGAGCGCTGGCTGGGGTAGGCCGGCAGCTCGGCGAGCAGGGTGGCGCGGCGGATCGCCGGCAGGTCCCTGGATTCCAGCGCCAGGTGCAGCGCGCGGGAGGCACCGGGCTTGCCTTCACGGGCCTTCCACAGGCTGTCGTCGTAGCGCGGCGCCGGGTTGCTCGACGGCGCCGGGCGTTCCGGTATCCGCTCGGCGAACCACTGGCGGAACTGCTTGGCGACCTTGCTCGCCGGGGTGTCCTGGTGACAGGTCAGGCAGGCGTCGGGCGCGCCGATGCGCTGTGCATGGGCCGGGTTGGGCAGGGTGAAGCCGTGGTCGTGACGGTAGTCGTTGACCATGTAGAACTTGCCCGGCATGTGGCAGGAGGTGCACTGCGCGCCCGGGCTGCCCGGCTGGTGATGATGGTGCTCCGGCGAGTCGTAGTTCTTCGCCTTCAGCCCGGCGCCGTCGATGCCGGGGCGCGTCGGCTTGCCGGCGGTGTTGTGGCACTGCAGGCAGACGCCGTTGCCCTGTGCCTTCAGCTCGCCGCTGTGCGGGTTGTGGCAGTCGGTGCACTTCACGCCCTTGGCGAACATCTTGCTCTGGGTGAAGGAGCCGTATTCGAACACCTCGTCCTTGATCTTGCCGTCGATCTGGTACAGCTCGCGGGTGAGGTTGCTCGGCAGGTAGTCGTCCATCAGCCGGTGCTTCTGCTCGAAGCCGTCGGCCAGCGGCGCGCGGCGCGCGTGGCAGCGGCCGCAGGTTTCCACCAGGGTGACCTTGTCGCTGCCCTTGAGCGGCACGTCGAAGCCTTTCGCGGCATTGCGGTCGGGCTTGGCCGCCCATTCCAGGTGCTTCGACGCCGGGCCGTGGCAGGACTGGCAGCCGACGCCAAGCGCATGCCACTGGCTGGCGAAGCTGTCCTTCTGCGCGTCGAAATTGCGCTTGAAGCCGGTGGTGTGGCACTCGACGCACATGAAGTTGGCGTTCTGCGTCGGACGGGTCCAGTGCAGCTCGTCCTTGTGGTCGATGCGCTCGCCGGGCATCAGCTCGAACCAGCGCTTCTTCTGCGTATCCCAGGCCACGCCGAGGGCCTGCAGGCGGCCGCCGGGGTATTCCAGCAGGTACTGCTGCAGCGGCTCGATGCCGAAGGTGTAGGCGACCCTGAAGTCCGCCGGCTTGCCGTCGGCGCCGGGGGTGTTGACCCAGAATGCGCCGTCCTTCCGGAAGAAGCGGGTGGTCTCCACCGTGCCCTTGAAGGTCGCCTCGTTGAAGTCGCCGAGCACGGTATCGGCGCTGGCTTCCTGCATGGCCTTCTGGTGGTGCGAGCGCTGCCAGTCCTTGAACTGGTCCTGGTGGCAGCCCTGGCACTGCTGCTCGGCGACCAGGCTGGCCGGCGCTTCCACCTTCGCCGGGGCGGCGGGCTTGGCCTGCTGCGGCTGCGGACGTGGCGCCAGTTGCGGCTGCGGGGTGCTGCTCTGCACATACCACCAGGCGCCGGCGGCGGCGACCAGCAGGAAGCAGGCGAGGCCGAAGGCGATGCGGCGCACCAGCGGATTGGGGGCGTTGTTGTTATCGGGCATGTGGATAGGCGGCGGATTTCACGGAGCGAGCAGCTTCGGTGACTGCCGGGGGGATGTCAAACCGCGTGGCGGGTGGGGCGGGGAGGATTTCGTGGGGGTATTCCCCCTCCCCGCGCGGGGAGAGGGAACGATCAGCCTCAGTGCTGCTGTGCAGCCTGTTGCTGCTTCATCTTCTCGGCGATCTTCGCATCGACGGCCTTGCGCACCTGGTCGATGGTGAAGCTGGCCGGGCGCTGGCTCGGCGGCCACTCGACGAAGGTCTGCAGGAACTGCGAGGACTTCATGGTAGCCATGCCTATCAGGTAGGCGTTCCTGACCAGCCAGTCGTTGTACTGGTCGGAGACGATGTCGGCGGTTTCGAACGGGTCCATGCGCAGGTTGAACAGCTTGGGTATGCGCAGGCAGACGAAGGGTTCGCTCCATACCTCGAAGCCGCCCGGCTTGCGCTGCTCGCAGAACACCGCCTTCCAGTCGCCGAAGCGCATGGCGACCAGGTCGCCGTCGTCGTTGAAGTAGTAGAACTCGTTGCGCGCGCCCTGCTTGGCCTTGCCGGTCAGGTAGTCGAGCTGGTTGTAGCCGTCCAGGTGCACCTTGAAGGTCTTGCCGCCGGCGACCGGCGCCCAGCCCTTGAGCAGCTTCTCCTTCACGTCCGGTACGCCGACGGCGGCCATGATGGTGGGGAACCAGTCGAGGCCGGAGAACATCTCGTTGGAGACTTCGCCCGCCTTGATGTGGCCGGGCCAGCGGACCATCGCCGGCACGCGGAAGGCGCCTTCCCAGTTGGAGTTCTTCTCGTTGCGGAACGGCGAGGTCGCCGCGTCCGGCCAGGTGAAGCGGTTCGGGCCATTGTCGGTGGTGTAGACGACGATGGTGTTGTCGCTGACCTTGAGGTCGTCGAGGGTCTTCAGCAGCTTGCCGACGTCGCCGTCGTGCTCGAGCATGCCGTCGGCGTACTCGTTGCCGCGCATGCCGCTCTGGCCCTGATGCTCCTTGCGCACGTGGGTGAACAGGTGCATGCGGGTGGTGTTCATCCAGACGAAGAACGGCTTGTCCGCCTTGACCTGCTTCTCGATGAAGACCTGGGCGGCGGCGGTGGTCTCGTCGTCGATGGTTTCCATGCGCTTCCTGGTCAGCGCGCCGGTGTCCTCGATCCTGCCGTCGGCGTAGGAGTGGATCACCCCGCGCGGCGAGAAGTGCTTGACGAAGGGATCGTTGGGATCCTGCGGCCAGTAGGCGGCTTCCGGCTCTTCCTCGGCGTTGAGGTGGTAGAGGTTGCCGAAGAACTCGTCGAAGCCATGGTTGGTCGGCAGGAACTGGTCGCGGTCGCCGAGGTGGTTCTTGCCGAACTGCCCGGTGGCGTAGCCCTGGCCCTTGAGCGCCTGGGCCATGGTGATGTCGCGGTCCTGGATGCCGACCGGCGCGCCGGGAATGCCGACCTTGGTCAGGCCGGTACGCAGCGAGGCCTGGCCGGTGATGAAGGTGGAGCGGCCGGCGGTGCAGCTGTTTTCGCCGTAGTAGTCGGTGAACAGCATGCCCTCTTTGGCGATGCGATCGATGTTCGGCGTGCGATAGCCGACCACGCCCATGGAGTAGGCGCTGATGTTGGTCTGGCCGATATCGTCGCCGAAGATCACCAGGATGTTCGGCTTGTCGGCTGCGACAGTTATTGAAGCGCCGAGCAGCGTGGCAGCACCGAGTGCGAGCCCCGCCAGCCGGCGGTTGAAGGTACGCATGTGACTGACTCCTTGGTTCTCTGTTGTTCTTCTTGGCACCCGGAACGGCTGTTCGCGGGCAGCGGCATATCCGGCTGGTTTTCACCAGCTTGCAATTGTGTGCAGACGTTACGCACCACCTGCGGCGGGTGGCGATAGTTCGAATGGCCGAGTGACCGCGTATTTTTACGAGCGGCGGGGTGGAGCCTGGGGCTCGGGATTGAGCGGGGCGAGGGCGTCGGGCGCGGCTTCCCGGAGCTTGCGGCGTGCCTGGCGGCGCAGTGCCGGCAGCTCGCGACGCAGGGCGGCGAGCGCTTCCTCGCGCTTGCCGTCGCGGCCGTAGCAGGCGTCCAGCAGTGCCAGCAGGCGCTGGCGCAGGGTGGCGGGCAGCGGCTGGCCGAGCAGCCGCGGGCTGGCGCCGGGGAAGGCGCGGCGGGCCCACAGGTAGAGGGCGTCGAGCCGCGCGGGAGAGCTGCGCAGCTGCGCCGGAATGCGCAGCCAGGCATGCGCGGCGGAAGCCTGCCAGGCCTTCCGCCATGCACGCTGCATGCGCCCCAGGCCGCGCCATGCCGGGCGCCACCAGGCCAGACCCCAGTAGAGCAGGGCGCCGCCGAGGCAGAAGGTCGCCAGCAGCGCCGGGGCGTGGCGGGACAGGGTGATCCGCGCGCCGTGGCCGAGCCGGCGCAGTTCCTCGTCGATGGAGAAGGGCCCGCTGGCGCGGCTACCGGCGCTGGCTTCGAACTCCTGCGCCGGCAGGCGGGCGCTGCGCTCCTCGCCGCTGGCCGCATCCCGCCAGCGCAGTTCGATGGCCGGCAGGCTGTAGTGGCCGGGGCGCTCGATCACGTAGCTGGCGCTGTCGATGCGCTGGCCGCCGACCACCGCGCCGCGCCCGTTCGGGCTGGGGATGTCGCTGACCTGCGGGCTCTTCGGATAGCGCCGCAGACCCTCGATCTCGGCCAGCGGCAGCGCCGGCAGCAGCATCGCCGGGGCGCCGTCGGCCTGCAGGGTGAGGCTGCGGGTGACGCTGTCGCCGACCTGCAGCGTCGTGTTCGAGCCTTCGATCCGCTGGCTCAGGCGCACGCCGTCGGCGATCAACAGGTCCTGGCCGTCGGCCGGGGCGCTGGCGCTGAAGCGCAGCGGCTGGCTGCGCAGCTGGACCGGCGCGTTGGCCTCGCCGGCGAAGACGCTGACCGCCAGCGCCGGGACAATGAAGCCCTGGGCGCGGACCGGGGTGATGCGGTAGTCGTAGCGCAGGCCGAACAGCGTGGCGCCGTCGCGCTGCAGGGTCAGGTGCTGGGTGGCGCTGGCCGGCGGACTGACCAGCGCGCCGGCGATCTCCAGCGGCGGCAGCTGCGGCGCCTTGACGAACCAGGTGTCCACCAGCACGTCGACCTGCAGGTCGAGGGTCTGCCCCACGGCCACCTCGGCGCCGGGCAGCAGGCGGCTTTCCACCAGCACCTTCGGCGCGGCGAAGGCAAGCAGCGGGCACAGGCAGCAGAGCGCCAGCAGCAGGCGCCTCATGGCCTGGCCTCCTGTGGCGGCTGGGCGAGGGCATCCTGGATAGCGAATTTGCGCCTGAGGAACTGCGCCGGCGAGGTGCTGAGGTTCTCCAGCCAGGCGTCCTCGGAGGCCGCCTGCTTCGGATCCATGCGCACGTCCTTGCCCTTGCCCTTCCTGTTGTCGAACTCGATCTTGTCCGGCTCGTCGCCCGGCGTCACTTCGCGCTGCTCGTCGGCGATCTTCTCCAGGGCGATGGCCAGTTCCAGGTTGGCCTGCGCCTCGGCCATTCCCGGCTGGCGCTGCAGGGCCTGGCGGTAGGCGTCGGCGGCGGCATCGAACTTCGACAGGCGCATCCAGGTGTTGCCCAGGTAGAACCAGCCCTCGGCGCTGTCCAGACTGGCGAAGGCGGCCAGCGCGGCCTGGTAGTCGGCGGCCGCGTAGGCGGCGCGGCCCTTCCAGTAGGGTTCCTCGAACAGCTCCGCGGCCTGTGGATAACGCTCGTGCTCGAAGGCCCAGCGGCCCTGCTGGTCGCGGCTGAAGAAGGCATCGGCCAGCGCCCCGGCGTTGGCGTCCTGGCCCGGAGCCAGTTGCAGGAACAGGCCGAGCAGCAGCGCCGGCAGCCAGCTCACGCTCCAGCCGCGGCGCACGGCGAGGAAGGCCAGCGCCAGCAGCGGCCAGCACAGCCAGTAGCCGGCGTCCTTCCAGTGGATTTCCGCCTGCTCGCCCTGGCTGGCCTGGAAGTGCCGCTGGGCGTGCAGTTCGATCCAGTCGAGGTCGTCGTCGTTCAGCGTCAGGCTGCCCAGCGGCGCGTCGGCGGCGTCGGCCAGATGTTTCAGCGCGTCGGCATCGAAGCGGCCGAGCACCGGCTTGCCGTCGGCATCCAGGCGCGGCTGGCCGTGGCCGTCGCGCAGCATGCCGCCGTCCTGGTTGCCGACGGCGAGGACCAGCACCTGCAGGTCGCTGCCCTTCACGGCCTGTTCGACCGCGTCGAGCTGGCCGGTATCGGCACCGTCGGTGGCCAGCACCAGGGTGCCGGGCGTGCCTTCCGCCGCCAGCAGGCGTTTCGCCTGTTCGATGGCGGCCAGGGCGTTCTTGCCCGGGCGCGGCACCATGCCGGTGGCGAGCACCTGCAGGAAGCTGTCGAGCAGCGCCGGGTCGTCGGTGGGCGGCAGCACCAGGTGCGCGCTGCCGGCGTAGGCGAGCAGGGCGATGCGGCTGCCGCTGCGGCGCTGGAGCAACTGGTGGAACTTGTTGCGCGCGGCTTCCAGCCGGCTCGGCGGCACGTCGGCGGCGTCCATCGACGGCGACAGGTCGAGGGCGAGGATCAGCGGCGCACGGTCGTCGAGGAAGGTCGGGCGGTCCTGCTCCCAGGTCGGCCCGGCGGCGGCCAGCGCGCCGAGGGCGAGCAGGGCGGCGAGCAGATGCACCGGGCGCACCCGCGCGGAATCCTGCGGCTCCACCAGCAGGTGACGCAGCAGGGCGGGGGCGATCATGCTGTTGCGCGCCGGGTCCCGCAGGCGCCGCCAGAGCAGCGGCAGGGCGACGGCGAGGAGGACCAGCAGCAGCCAGGCCGGGCGCAGGAAGTGGAAGGCGGCGAGATCGATCTGCATCAGGCCTCCGCTGTCCGGCGCATGCGCAGCCGGGCCACGCCGAGCGCGCCCAGGTGGTACAGCGCGAGCAGGCCGAGGGCGGCGCCCAGCGGCAGCCAGAACAGCTCGCGGCGCGGCTGGTGGGCGAGGGTCTGCACCTCGTGGGCGGTCATGGCGTCGAGGCGGGCGTAGACCTGTTCCAGCTCCTGGCGGTCCTCGGCGCGGAAGAACTCGCCGCCAGTGGTGCCGGCGATCTGCCGCAGGCTGTCGAGGTCGACCTTCGCCTCGCCCTCGGCCTGCACGTCGCCGATGCCGATGGTGTGGATGGTCACCCCGTGGCGGTGCGCCAGTTCGGCGGCCTGCTGCGGGGGGATGACGCTGCCGGTGTCGTTGCCGTCGGTGAGCAGGATCACCAGCTTGTCCTTTTCCCTGGCCTGGTCGAGCAGCTTGACCGACAGGCCGATGGCGTCGCCGATGGCGGTGTTCGGCCCGGCCATGCCGATGCCGACCTCGTCCAGCAGCAGGCCGAGGCTGCCGTGGTCGAGGGTCAGCGGCGCCTGCGGGAAGGCGTTGCTGCCGAACACGACCAGGCCGAGGCGGTCGTCCTTGCGCCGGCGGATGAAGTCGTGCACCACGCCCTTCACCGCATTCAGGCGGTCGGACCTTTCTCCGGCGGCGCTGGTGAAGTCGCGGGTTTCCATGGACTGCGAGATGTCGATGGCGAGCAGGATGTCGCGCACCGGCTGGCGCTTCTCGATGGGTTTCTCGATCCACACCGGCCGCGCGCAGGCCATCAGTACCAACCCCCAGACCAGCAGGTTGAGCAACAGCTGGCTGCGGCTGCCGCGCAGGCCGTCGCGCTCCGGCTTGCCGCCGATGGCGCGACTGATGGCGGCGAAGAACGGCACGCGGATCGCGCTGCGCGCCTCGCGGTAGGCCGGCAGCCAGCGGTAGCCGAGCAGCGGCAAGGGCAGCAGGAGCAGCAGCCAGGGGTAGTCAAGCTGCCACATGGTGGGTCTCCAGCCATTGGCGGGCGATGGCGAACAGCTCGCCGGCATCCTGCTGCGGCAGCTGCGCGTCGGGCGCGTAGGCCAGGCGCGCCAGGCGCGCGGCGAAATCCTCCGGCAGCGGCGTGGCGCAGCGTTGTTGCAGGAAGGCCTGCCAGCGGTCGCCGCGCAGGGTGGCGACCTCCTCGCGCGGGGCGATCGACAGGGCGGCGCGCTTGAGCAGGCCGGGCAGCTCGCGCAGCGCCTGCGGATCGACGGCGAACGCCTGTTGCAGCGCGGCCAGCTGCGCCAGCGCCTCGCGGCGGTAGCGGTCGCGCTGCCAGCGGTGCCAGGCGAGGCCGGCCCAGGCCAGCGCGGCGAGCGCCAGCAGTCCGCCCAGCGCGGCCCAGCCCCAGGTCTGCGGCAGCCAGGACGGCGGCGCAGGCAGCGGCAGTTCGCGCAGCTGGTCGAGGGACGGCTCTTTCATCGCGGTATCCCGGCCAGCTTGCCGAGTTCGCGGCGCAGCTGCTGCAGCGCCGGCTGGTCGGTTTCGAAGAGCAGCAGCGGCACCTGGCTGCGGCGCAGCAGTTCGCCCACTTCGCGCACCCGCCCGCTGGCGAATTCGCTGAGCGGCTGGTGCACGCGGCGGCGTTCGACGGCGAGTTCCAGCTGCAGCTCGCCCTGGGTCACCCGCGGCCGGCCGCGGCGGGGCAGGTCCAGCGCCAGCGGGTCGTAGATCTGCAGGGCGATCACGTCGTTGTGCACGGCGAGCTGGCGCAGCAACTGCTGGGTGCGCGTGGCGGCGCCGGCGAAGTCGCTGACGATGACGATGGTCTGGCCGTGGCAGCCCAGCGACAGGCAGTGCAGCAGCGCCTTGTCGAGCTGCTGGTGGGCGTCCTCGACCTGCGGCGCGCGGGCTTCGAGGGCGTTGTTCTGGCGGACGATGGCGGCCAGCAGCGCTTCCACCCGGGTGCGGCTGCGCAGCGGGGCGATGCGTTCGATGTTGCGGTCGCCGAACACCAGTCCGCCGACGCGGTCGCCGCCGTGGTAGGCGATCCAGGCGGCGAGGGCGGCCAGCTCGGCGGCGCAGGTGGATTTGAAGGCGCGCCGGGAGCCGAAGAACATGTCCATGCGCTGGTCGACGATGATCTGCGTCGGCCGGTCGCGCTCCTCGCTGAAGGCGCGCACGAAGGGCTTGCCGTAGCGCAGCGAGGCGCGCCAGTCGAGATGGCGCAGGTCGTCGCCGGGCTGGTAGCGGCGCAGCTCCTCGAAGTTCAGCCCGCGCCCGCGCAGCAGCGAGGCGTGGCGGCCGGCGAGGATGCTCGCCCGCGGCCGGCGGGTGGCGAAACTCAGGCCGCGGCTGTGCGCCTCCAGCGCCATCAGTTGGGCGAGGCTGGCGTAGACGAGGCCGTCGGCTTCTATTGGCATCTGCCGGGACTCAGGCCGGGATGGCGACGCAGTCGAGCAGGCGGTCGATGATGCGGTCGGCGCTCACGCCGTCGGCCACCGCGTCGTAGGACAACTGCAGGCGATGGCGCAGCACCGGGTGCAGCACGGCGCGCACGTCGTCGGGACCGACGTAGTCCTGCCCGGCCAGCCAGGCGTGGGCGCGGGCGGCGCGGTCGAGGCCGATCGCCCCGCGCGGACTGGCGCCGACCAGCAGCCAGCGCGCCAGGTCGGCGTCATAGGCGGCGGGCTTGCGGGTGGCGTTGACCAGGTCGACCAGGTAGCGGTCGATGGCCGGGGACACATGGATGGCGCTGACCTCGCGGCGCGCGGCGAAGATCGCCGCCTGCGGAATCGGCTCGGGCGCCGGCGCCGGACTGCTTTCCAGCGCGCCCTGTTCCTCGGCGCGCAGCAGGCGCAGGACTTCGGCCTCGTGCTCGGGCTGCGGATAGTCGATCAGCACCTTCATCAGGAAGCGGTCCATCTGCGCTTCCGGCAGCGGGTAGGTGCCTTCCTGCTCGATGGGGTTCTGCGTGGCCAGCACGAGGAACAGCTCGGGCATCCGGTAGCTGTGCCCGGCCACGGTGATCTGGCGTTCCTCCATGGCTTCCAGCAGCGCCGCCTGGACCTTGGCCGGGGCGCGGTTGATCTCGTCGGCGAGGATCAGGTTGCCGAACAGCGGGCCGGGCTGGAAATGGATCTGCTGGTGGCCGTCGATCTGCTGGAGGATCTCGGCGCCGGTGATGTCCGAGGGCAGCAGGTCGGGGGTGAACTGGATGCGGCTCATGTCGGCGTCCAGGTGCCGCGACAGCGCCTTCACCGTGCGGGTCTTGGCCAGTCCCGGCAGGCCTTCCAGCAGCAGGTGCCCGTTGGCCAGCAGGCCGAGGATGATCTGCCGCACCGCGTCGCGCTGGCCGAGCACGGCGGCATCGACGCTGCGCTCGAGTTCGAGGATCTGCTCGCGGGTGCTCATGGGGCGACTCCTGGACGGCGGCTGTTTTTTTAGTAGCGGCAGACTCTAGCGGTCCCGCGCAATGGATGGAACCCGCCAAATGGGTAGGGTGGTTTCTAGTTCCAAAGAGTGAGGGTGGAGATTTGCCGCTCTTGTGTAGGAGCCAGCTTGTCGGCGATCGGCGTGGTCGACGATCGCGAGCAAGCTCGCTCCTACAGGTCCGTGCAGTGCCGAGCGCCTGCGCTCAAGGCTGCCGAATCGCCGCCACCCGCGCGCTGTCCACCTTCACCTCCGGATTGCCGAACTGCCGGGTGAGGTAGTTCACCAGCGCGGCGATCTGCCCGTCGTCGAGGATACCGGCGTAGCCGGGCATGAACACCTCGTCCTTGCCGGCCTTGCGCTGCACGCCGTCGAGCACCACCCGCACCAGGTTGTCGGCCTGCAGGGCGCCGACCGTGCTGTTCTTCGGCAGCATGGGGAAGTAGCCGTCCTTCACGCCCTCGCCGCTGGCGCCGTGGCAGCTGGCGCAGTTGCCGAGGTACAGGCGGGCGCCGTCCAGCCGCGCCTGGTCGTCGAGTTCCGCGCCGCGCAGGGCGACCACATCCTCGGCCGGCTTGCCCCACTGGAAGCGCGCCTTGCGTTCGCCGTCCGTGACCGGCCTGACGCTGCGCAGGTAGCTGGCCATCGCCTTGAGGTCGGCCTCCGTCAGGTACTGGTAGCTGTGCTCCACCGCGTCGCCCATCGGCCCGGCGGCCTGGGCCTTGCCGGGGACGCGGCCGGTCCTGAGGTGCCGCACCAGCTCGGCGTCGCTCCAGCCGCCGATGCCGCTGCGGGTGTCGGGGGTGATGTTGTAGGCGTACCAGCCGCCCAGCGCGGCGCCGGACAGGTAGCCGGCCTGCCGCTCGTCCAGCGCGCGCTCCTGGAAGGCCAGGCCGCGCGGCGTATGGCAGGTGCCGCAGTGCGCCAGGCCCTGGACCAGGTAGGCGCCGCGGTTCCAGGCGGCGCTCTGCCTGGGGTTCGGCCGGTAGACGCGGTCGTCGTGGAACAGCAGCTTCCAGAACGCCAGCGGCCAGCGCATGTCCAGCGGCCAGGCGATGTCGTTGTCGCGGTTGGGCTGCGCCACCGGTTCCACGCCGCCGAGGACGAACCAGGCGTACAGCGCATGCATGTCCTCGTCGGTGATCCGCGCGTAGGCGGTGTAGGGCATCGCCGGGTAGAGGTGATCGCCGCCCTTGGTCACGCCCTGGCGCAGCGCGCGGGCGAAGTCGTCGTAGCTGTAGCTGCCGATGCCGGTCTTCGGATCGGGGGTGATGTTGGTGGAGTAGAGGGTGCCCAGCGGCGTGTCCAGCGCGACGCCGCCGGCGAATGGCCGGCCGCCGGGGGCGCTGTGGCAGCTGGCGCAGTCGCCGGCGCGGGCCAGGTATTCGCCGCGCTGCAGCAGCTCCCGTGGCGCCGGGTAGCGCGCCGGCTCGGCCTGCGCCGGAGGGGCACAGAGCAGGACGAGGGCGGCGAGCAGCGGGCGCCACATGCTCAGGTCTCCCGCTGCAGCAGCCCGGCCAGGCGCAGGGCCAGGGCGGCGATGGTCAGGGTGCAGTTGACCGAGCCGATGCTCGGCAGCACCGCGCCGCCGGCGAGGAACAGGTTGGGATGGTCGTAGCTGCGGCAGTCGCCATCCACCACGGCGTCGCGCGGGTCGTCGCCCATCAGCGCGGTGCCGGCGATGTCGCCGCCGTCGTTGAAGTCGTCGCTGAACTGCACGTCGCTGCCGCCGAGCAGCCTGGCGATGTCGGCATAGACCTCGCGGGTGTGCGCGGCGCTCTGGCGCAGGTAGTCGTCCGGCGCCCAGGTGATTTCCGGGCGCGGCAGGCCGAGGTCGTCGCGCTGGCTGGCGCTGGGGACGATGCGGTTTTCCGGGCGCGGCAGGGTTTCGTGCAGGCTGTCGAACTGGACGAAGCGCGCGGCGCGGTCGCGAATCCGCGCTTCGAGATCGCGGCCGAGCAGCAGCGGCCCGGAGCGGATCAGCTCGGCGGTGGCCTGGTCGATGCGCGACAGGTTGGACAGCTGCAGCTTCTTCGCCCCGCGCTCGCGGCGGAAGTCGCCGTCGCGGAAGTCCGCCAGCGCGGTCATCGCCTGCGGCCCGCGGCCCGGCCAGAGCTTTTCCCGCGCCTGCAGGCGCAGCGCGGTGCCGGGGTGGGTCATCAGGTTGCGGCCGAGCATGTCCGAGCTGTTGCCGACGCCGGACATGAGCATCAGTTTGGGCGTTTCGATGGCGTTGGCGGCGAGCACGAAGACCTTGCCCTCGACGCGCACCTCGGCGCCCTGCGGGTCCTTGTACAGGGCGGCGACGATGCGGTTCTTCCCGCCCTTTTCCAGGCGATGCACCACGGCGTTCTCGATGATCCGCGCGCCGGCCCGCTCGGCCTTGTGCACGTGGACGATGCCGCCGTACATGGCGCCGATCGGGCAGACCGGCATGCAGTTGTTGTTGCCGCAGCAGGTCGGGCGCTCGTCATAGGGGCGGCTGTTGCGCGCCGCCGGCTCGGTGACCATGCGGTAGCCGTTGCCGTTGAGCAGGTCGCGCACGCGCTGTTCGTTCCACGACAGCGGCAGCGGCTGCATCGGGTAGGGCGCGCTGCGCGGCGAGCCGAGCTCCTCGTCGGCCGGGCCCCAGACGCCGAGTTCCTCTTCGGCGCGCTGGTACCAGGGCTCCAGTTCGGCATAGTCGAGCGGCCAGTCGCGGCCGACGCCGTACAGCGTGCGCAGGCGGAAGTCGGCGGGAAGGAAGCGCCAGGCCGCGCCCAGCCAGTTCCAGGTGGTGCCGCCCACGGCGCGGATGTACTGCGCATTGCAGGGCTGCTCGCCGGCCTGGACCAGGTAGTGGTTGTCCGGCTGGTACTGCGGATGCGGCGCGTGGGCGGCGGAGGGGTAGGGCGAGGGGTTGAGGAACTTGTCCGGCAGGTTGCGGAAGCGCTCGACCAGTTGCCAGCGCGCCAGGCGCGGGCCGGCTTCGAGGATCAGCACGTCGCGCCCGGCCAGCGCCAGGCGGTGGGCGACCAGCGCCCCGGCCACCCCGGAGCCCACCACCACGTAGTCGGCGCGCTGCGTGGCGGGCATCTCAGACTCCCCGTTCGACCGGCTGCGCGGCCCAGAAGCCGGGGCGGTTCGGGCAGTAGCTGCGCGGCACCGCCACGTCGTCCAGGGCGACGAACATCAGCGCCTTCTCGTAGATCACCACGTCGGCGCCGGGGCCGTCGCCGATCACGCCGAGGTACCAGCCGCGCAGGATCTGCCGGGCCAGCCACTGCTGGCGCTCGGTCCAGCTCGCCGGGTCGTCGCCGAGGCGCGCCTGCAGCTCGCCGAGGCTCTGGCTGAGCGCGGTGTCGCGCTGCGCGAGGGTGCGGTAGAGGCGCTGGCCGATGCGCTTGTCGAGGTTGCTGCGGCCGGTGAGGCGCTGCGACAGGCGCATGAAGATCGCCAGCTCGATCTCCGCCTGTGCCGTCACCGCGGCCATCGCCGGGCACGGCAGCAGCCCGGCGGCCGCGGCGACGCAGGCGGCGGCCAGCAACCGGCGGCGGGACAGGGCGAAGGCGGGCACTGGAGGCTGGTCGTCCATGGAGACCTCGCGTTCGACGGGCGAATGACAGGGCGGCGGTGTTCTTCTGCTTCGAGACGCGGCGCCGGGGAAAGGTTCGACTCTCTCCGTCGGCCAGGCTGGCGACGCCGGGCCGCGAGCCATTAGTATTGCCGTTTATCCAGATTCTGCAGCGCAGGACATCCGCCGCCGGCCATGCCCCACGGCCGCGCGGATGCCTCCCGACACGAGCTTCCGATGAAACAGTACCTCGACCTGATGCGCCACGTGCGCGAGCACGGCACCTTCAAGAGCGACCGCACCGGCACCGGCACCTACAGCGTGTTCGGCCAGCAGATGCGCTTCGACCTGGCGCAGGGTTTCCCGCTGGTGACCACCAAGAAGTGCCACCTGAAATCGATCGTCCACGAGCTGCTGTGGTTCCTCCAGGGGTCGACCAACATCGCCTACCTGAAGGAAAACGGCGTCTCGATCTGGGACGAGTGGGCCGACGAGAACGGCGACCTCGGCCCGGTGTACGGCTACCAGTGGCGCTCCTGGCCGGCGCCGGATGGCCGCCACATCGACCAGATCGCCAACCTGATGAGCATGCTGAAGAACAACCCGGATTCGCGCCGGCTGATCGTCTCGGCGTGGAACCCGGCGCTGATCGACGAGATGGCCCTGCCGCCGTGCCACGCGCTGTTCCAGTTCTACGTCGCCGACGGCCGGCTCAGCTGCCAGCTCTACCAGCGCTCGGCGGACATCTTCCTCGGCGTGCCGTTCAACATCGCCAGCTACGCGCTGCTGACCCTGATGGTGGCGCAGGTCGCCGGCCTGCAGCCGGGCGAGTTCATCTGGACCGGCGGCGACTGCCACCTCTATACCAACCACCTGGAGCAGGCCGACCTGCAACTGACCCGCGAGCCGCTGCCGCTGCCGACCATGAAGCTCAACCCGGCGGTGAAGGACCTGTTCGACTTCCGCTTCGACGATTTCGAGCTGGTCGGCTACCAGTCGCATCCGCACATCAAGGCGCCGGTCGCCGTCTGATTCCGGGGTCGCGGGCATGGCCCGCTCCTGCACGGCTTATTGGATCCCCGCGTTCGCGCGGATGACGGTTGTGAGGTGATGTTTCATCTCACTACGTCATTCCGCGAACGCGGGACAGCGCTTGCGCTGAACGCACTTCAGTGCGGCCCGAAGGGCGAGCGCAGCGAGTAAACCAGAAGACAGTGGCTCCTACGTGCTCCCCGTAGGAGCGGGCCATGCCCGCGATGGATACCCCTGAAATGCAAAAGCCCGCCGAAATGGCGGGCTTTCTGCTTCTGCACCGGCAATCAGTCGCGATGCTTGTGCTTGTGTTTGCGCTTGTAGTTGGCCTTGCGGTTGCCGTTGTCGTGGTGGTCGTTGTCATCGGCCAGATTGTTGCCGATGGCGCTGCCCGCGGCGCCGCCCAGGCCGGCGCCGATTGCGCCGCCGGTGGAACCGCCGACCTTGTTGCCGATCACCTGGCCGCCCGCCGCGCCGAGACCGCCGCCGAGGGCGGCTTCGGTCTTCTTGCCGTCCTTCGCGGTCATCGCTCCGCCGGCCGCGCCGCCGACACCCGCACCGATCGCCGCGCCGGTGCTGCCGCCGATGGCCTGGCCGACCACGCTGCCCAGCGCACCGCCCACGCCGCCGCCGACGGCGGTAGTGGTGGTCTCGCCGGCGACGGCGTACTGCGACGCGAGAATGGTGAAAGCAAGAGCTGACAGGGGCTTACGCATCATGCGTACCTCGAAAAGTGGAAAAAGGAGCGGGGAAATTCTGTCGGACGCAAAACAGCCGGACAATCGAAGTCCGGCTGTTCATGGATGTGGATCAAGCTTTTCGCTGAATTGCGGACCGTCGATCAGTCCCAATGGCGATGCTTGCGGTGCCACTTGTGCTTGTAGTGGCCACGGTGGCGGCCATTGTCGTGCCAGCCGTTGCGGCGACCATCACGATAGCCATCGCGGTAGCCCGCGCGGCGGTAGTCGTCGTCATCGTCACGGTTGTTGTCGGCATAGTGGTTGCCCAGCGCGCCGCCAGCGCCGCCGCCCAGGGCTGCGCCGATCAGGCCGCCGGTGGTGCCGCCGACCTTGTTGCCGATGACCTGGCCGCCCGCTGCGCCGAGACCGCCGCCGATGGCCGCTTCGGTCTTGTTGCCGCGCCGTGCGGCGACCGCGCCGCCTGCTGCGCCGCCTACGCCGCTGCCAATGGCGGCACCGGTGCTGCCGCCGACCGCCTGGCCGACGACCGAACCCAATACCCCGCCCAGGGCGCCGCCGACGCCGGCACGGGTGTCGCCATCCGCGAAGGCATTGCCGCCGGCCAGCGCGAAGGTAAGCAGGAGCATCGAGGAGTACTTCATAGAGAGGTTCTCTCTGTGGTGGTGTTGGCGGCGATGCTGGAGTTGGACGAGGCGGCTGACAAGCGTCTGCCGACGAATAGCACGACTTTCACTAAAATATGCAAGTTATTGATTTTGTTGCGGAACTTATTCGAAATCGGCTTGTCTGAGGCTTATTCCGAGGCCCGTTTCCAGGGCCTTTTTTCGTGTTCCGGTGATTGCTTTCTGATGGCGCGGATGGCCCCGTGCCAGAGCCCCCGGCAGGGTTTTTCCGCCACTCCGCTTCGCACCCGCGACGAGCCATGTAAACTCCCGATGCCCGACGACATCCAAGGAGCCTACATGGACTTTGCGCTCGACCTGATCGCTACCGCCTCGCGCTGGAGCCGCGGCCATCTTTCCGAGATCGCCCTGGCGCTCATGGCCACCCTGCTGGTGCTGTTCGGCCCGCTGCTCAACGCCTGGGTGCAGCAGCGCATCGGCAGCCTCAACTTCGTCTTCCGCACCCTGCTGTTCGTGCTCGTCTGCGCCGTCGGCTACGGCCTGGCGATGGTCTACGTCACGCCGTGGCTCGCCAAGGGGCTGGGCTACTTCAACAACTACACCCTGGCGCCGGTGCTGCTGCTAGTGTTCTTCGTGATAGGCATGATCGCCGACCGCAGCTGATCTGTCGGCTCCCTCGGCGGTCGGCCCCATAGGGTCTGTTGACGCTTCGTTCCGGTTCGGAACGAAACGTCAACAGGCCCTGAGCCCGCGGAGGGACCATGAAAGCGATCAAGCACCTCTACCTGCACTTCCTCGACGGCCAGCGCCTGGCGCTGCGCTTTCCCCAGCAGAGCGACGATCCCGCCGAGGTCGCCCGCGGCATCCGCAAGCAGATGGAGTCGACCTCCATCAGCATCGAGGTGGACGGCGACCTGCTGATCATTCCGCGCAACAGCATCAAGTACCTGCAGATCAGCCCGGCGCCGGTGCGCCTGCCGGATACCACGGTGCTGGGGGCGGAGTTGATCGATTGAGAAGCGGCGAATGAAGCGGAACGCGTCATTCGCCCTACGAAGAACGGGTCACTCGACGCGCTGGAACTTCAGGTCCCACACCCCATGCCCCAGCCGCTCGCCGCGGCGCTCGAACTTGGTCGACGGGCGCTCTTCCGGGCGCGGCACGTAGGTGTTGTCGGCGGACAGGTTGCGGTAGCCGGGCGCCGCGTTCATCACTTCCAGCATGTGCTCGGCGTACTGTTCCCAGTCGGTGGCCATGTGCAGCACGCTGCCGACCTTGAGCTTCTGCCGCACCAGCTCGGCCCAGGACGGCTGGACGATGCGGCGCTTGTGGTGGCGCGACTTGTGCCAGGGATCGGGGAAGAACAGCAGCACGCGATCGAGGCTGGCGTCGGCCACGCACTCCTTCAGCACTTCGATGGCGTCGCAGCTGTAGACGCGGATGTTGCTCAGGTTCTGCGTCAGCATGCCGTTGAGCAGCGCGCCGACGCCCGGGCGATGCACTTCCACGCCGATGAAGTCCTGCTCCGGCGCGGCGGCGGCCATCTCCAGGGTCGCGTGGCCCATGCCGAAGCCGATCTCGAAGGTGCGCGGCGCCTGGCGGCCGAATACCTGGTCGAAATCCTGCAGGCCGTCGGCGAGCTCCAGGCCGAACTTCGGCCAGCCCTGGTCGAGGCCGCGCTGCTGGCCTTCGGTCATGCGCCCGGCGCGCATCACGAAGCTCTTGATGGTGCGCATCGGCCGCGCGTCGTCGGTGGCTGCCTGGATTTCCTGGGTATCGCTCATGTCTGGACCTTGGAACTGTAAATGCGACGGGCCGGACACCTCAGGCATCCGGCCCGTCGTCAGAGATGGAAAGGGAGTATCAGCCGATCAGGCCTTCCAGCGGCGACGAGGCGCTGGCGTACAGCTTGCGCGGCATGCGGCCGGCCAGGTAGGCCAGGCGGCCGGCGACGATCGCGTGCTTCATCGCCTCGGCCATCATCACCGGGTTCTGCGCGTGGGCGATGGCGGTGTTCATCAGCACGGCCTCGCAGCCCAGCTCCATGGCGATGGTGGCGTCGGAAGCGGTGCCCACGCCGGCGTCGACCAGCACCGGGACCGTGGCTTCCTCGAGGATGATGCGCAGGTTCCACGGGTTGCAGATGCCCATGCCGGAGCCGATCAGGCCGGCCAGCGGCATCACCGCGATGCAGCCGATCTCGGCGAGCTGGCGGGCGATGATCGGGTCGTCGCTGGTGTACACCATGACGTCGAAGCCGTCCTTGACCAGCACTTCGGCGGCCTTGAGGGTTTCGACCACGTTGGGGAACAGGGTCTTCTGGTCGGCCAGCACTTCCAGCTTGACCAGGTTGTGGCCATCCAGCAGCTCGCGGGCCAGGCGGCAGGTGCGCACGGCCTCGACGGCGTCGTAGCAGCCGGCGGTGTTCGGCAGGATGGTGTAGCGATCCGGCGGGATCACGTCGAGCAGGTTCGGCTCGCCGGGGTTCTGGCCGATGTTGGTGCGGCGCACCGCCACGGTGACGATCTCCGCACCGGACGCCTCGATGGCGCGGCGGGTCTCGTCGAGATCCTTGTACTTGCCGGTGCCGACCAGCAGGCGCGACGCGTAGGTGCGCCCGGCCAGGGTGAAGGGCTTGTCGGCAGGCAGGGTGGATGGAGCTTGGCTCATCGGATCACTCCTCGGAAAGGATAAGGCTGGGCGGGGCCTGGAAATTACGGGCGGGCGAGAGCGTTCTAGCCGCCACCGATGGCGTGCACGACTTCCACCTGGTCGCCGTCACGCAGGGCGGTAGCGCTGTGCTGGCTGCGCGGCACGATGTCCTGGTTGAGTTCGACCGCGACGCGGCGGCCGGTCAGTTCGAGACGTTCAAGCAGGTTCGCGACGGTCTGGCCGTCGGGCAGCTCATAGGCTTCGCCATTCAACTGGATACGCATTGGCGGACGGATCGTGTACTGGAGGGGACGGCATTCTAGCCCGATCTGCCGCGATGACCAAGGCACAAGGCCGCCACCCGGCGGCCTTTCTGACGTCCGGGTCAGGCCAGGCGGAAGGCGACGAGGAACAGCAGCAGCCAGCCGGCGAGGAAGGCCACGCCGCCGATCGGGGTGATCATGCCCAGCGCCGGGGTGCCGGTCAGCGTGAGCAGGTAGAGGCTGCCGGAGAACAGCAGGATGCCGGCGGTGAAGAACCAGCCCGCCGCGCCCACCAGCGAGCCGCTGACGTGGGTGGACAGCAGCGCCACGCCGAGCAGCGCCAGGGCATGGATCTGCTGGTAGTGCACGCCGGTCTGGAATACCGCCAGGTGTTCCGGGCTCAGCCGGGCCTTCAGGGCGTGGGCGGCGAAGGCGCCGAGGCCGACGCCGGTGAAGCCGAAGAATGCGGCTAGCATGAGGAAGGTACGCAGCATATGAAGAATCCATTCAGTCGGGACAGTCCCGTTATAATGGCCCGCCCGATCCTTCCTGGCATAGCCTCATGCGCAACCTGCCCCGCCGCCTGCTCAAGATCCTGCTCTGGTTCGTCGCCGGCAGCGCCGCACTGGTCCTGGTGTTCCGCTGGGTGCCGCCGCCCGGCAGCATGCTGATGGTCGAGCGCAAGGTGGAATCCTGGATCGATGGCGAACCGATCGACCTGCAGCGCGACTGGGTGTCCTGGGACGACCTGCCGAACAGCCTGAAGATCGCCGTGATCGCCGGCGAAGACCAGAAATTCCCCGAACATCACGGCTTCGACCTGCCGGCGATCGAGCAGGCGCTGAAGCACAACGAGCGCGGCCGCAGCATCCGCGGGGCCAGCACCATCAGCCAGCAGGTGGCGAAGAACCTGTTCCTCTGGCCGGGCCGCAGTTGGCTGCGCAAGGGCTTCGAGGCGTGGTTCACCGTGCTGATCGAGACGCTGTGGTCGAAGCAGCGGATTCTCGAGGTCTACCTGAACAGCGTGGAATGGGACAGCGGCGTGTTCGGCGCCCAGGCCGCCGCGCGCCATCACTTCGGCGTCGACGCCCGGCGCCTGTCACGCCAGCAGGCCAGCCTGCTCGCCGCGGTGCTGCCGAACCCGCGCGAGTGGAGTGCGGCGCGTCCCAGCCCCTACGTGCGCCAGCGCTCGGCCTGGATTCGCCAGCAGATGTGGCAGCTCGGCGACGGTTACCTGCAAAGGCTCTAGGGCTTTTCGCCGGTCGGCGGCGTCTTCAGGAAGGTCCTGCTCGGCACCACTCGCAGCCATTGCAGGATGCCGTCCTTGTGCATCAGCGTCAGGCCCCGGTCGGGGTAGATCCAGGCTTCGCCCTCTTCGGTCTGCAGGGTCACCCGCGGCTGGCCGTATGCCGCGCCGAGGCGGCCGATGGCGAGATCTTCCTGGGGCGCCAGGGCGATGGCGGCGACCGGCTTGGCCGCCAGCTGGTCGAGCAGCTGTTCGCTGAGCGCCTGCGCCGGGCTGCCCGGGGCGATGTCGGTGGCCTTCTCCAGGCTGGCGCGTTCCGCGTCGCTCAGGGCCAGCTCGGCTTCCAGCCGCCAGGGGCCGTCGTCGGTGACGACATGCGCCCGGTAGGCCAGTTCCGGGCCCTGCTCGTCGCGGGTCAGCCACAGCTCGCCTTTCTGTTTCTCATGCAGCTGGCCGAGGGTGAGATGGTCGTCGGCCAGCGGCGTCAGCACCGCGCCCTGCCAGTCGGCCAGCCAGGCCGGCGGCTTGAGCGGCGCCGACGGGCGGCTGACCCACAGCCCGAAGGCGAAGGCCAGTGCGGCGATTGCGAGAAAGAACAGGCCATGGCCTGGGCGAAGGCGCGGCATGCGGATCTCCAGCGGAAAAGAGGCGGACAGAAAAAAGCCGCGCTCGAAAGCGCGGCTGTCTATCCTAGCGGCTCGCGTGCGGCCCGTCAGGCCTCGATGCGGCCCTTGAGCTTGTTCATCGCGTTCTTCTCCAGCTGGCGGATGCGCTCGGCGGAGACGTTGTACTTGGCGGCCAGGTCATGCAGCGTGGCCTTTTCCTCGGCCAGCCAGCGCTGGTAGAGGATGTCGCGGCTGCGCTCGTCGAGGCCTTCCAGTGCCTCGTGCAGGCTGGCGCTGGAACTGTCGCTCCAGTCCGCTTCCTCCAGCTGGCGCGCCGGGTCGTAGCGATGGTCTTCCAGGTAGTGCGCCGGGGACTGGTAGGCGCTGTCGTCGTCGGCATCGGCGGCCGGGTCGAAGGCCATGTCCTGGCCGCTCAGGCGGCTTTCCATCTCCAGCACTTCGCGCGGCTCGACGCCGAGGCTTTCCGCCACGCGATGCACTTCCTCGTTGCTCAGCCAGGCCAGACGCTTCTTCTGGCTGCGCAGGTTGAAGAACAGCTTGCGCTGCGCCTTGGTGGTGGCGACCTTGACGATGCGCCAGTTGCGCAGGATGAACTCGTGGATTTCCGCCTTGATCCAGTGCACGGCGAAGGAAACCAGGCGCACGCCCATCTCGGGGTTGAAGCGCTTCACGGCCTTCATCAGGCCGACGTTGCCTTCCTGGATCAGGTCGGCCTGTGCCAGGCCGTAACCGGAGTAGCTCCGGGCGATGTGCACGACGAAGCGCAGGTGCGCCAGTACCATCTGCCGCGCCGCTTCCAGATCCTGTTGGTAGAAGAGACGTTCGGCCAGTTCGCGCTCCTGCTCCGGCGACAACAGCGGGATGCTGTTCACCGAGTGCACGTAGGATTCCAGGTTGGCACCGGGAACCAGGGCATAAACAGGTTGCAGGGAAGTGGACATGCGAATCCTCCGACTCACGAAACTGGCGCAGTGTAGCACTGCGAAATCTGACTGCAAGTGGGTGTAAAAGTTCCTTTACACCTGTCTGAGCGGTCAGAAAAAGAAGCCGGAAAAATCAGCGCGGCGCCAGCTCCCGCAGATGCCGCGCCACCGCCAGCCAGGCGCCGATCCAGCCCAGCAGCACGGCGCCGATGGTCAGCGAAAGGCCGTCTTCCAGCGGTACGCCGGCCAGGGCGAAATCGCTGCCGTAGAGGCCCGCGAGGTTGACCACCGCGCCGTTCAGCCAGTCCAGGCCGAAGGCCAGCAGCGCCCAGGACAGCACGCCGGCGCCCAGGCCGTAGAGCGCGCCCATATAGAGGAAGGGGCGGCGCACGTAGCCGTCCGTCCCGCCGACCAGCTTGATCACCTCGATTTCGCTGCGCCGGTTCTCGATATGCAGACGAATGGTATTGCCGATCACCAGCAGCAGGGTCAGCACCAGCAGGATGGTCAGGCCGAAGACGAAGCGGTCGCCGAGCTTGAGGATCGCCGACAGGCGCTCCACCCACTGCAGGTCGAGCTGCGCCTGCTGCACGCCGGGCATTTCCGCCAGGCGCTGGCGCAGGGCGTCCAGCTGGTCCTTGTCGACCTGTTTGGGCGTCACCGAGATCACCATCGGCAGCGGATTCTCCGGCAGGTCGCGCAGCGCCTCGCCGAGGCCGGACTGCTGCTGCAGCTCCTGCAGCGCCTCGTCGCGGCCGATCAGCTGCGCCTCGATCACGTCCGGCATGCCCTCGATCTGCTCACGCAGGTCCTGGCCCTGGGCCTCGCCGGCCTTGAGGTCGAGGAACAGGGAAATCTGCGCCGCGCGCTGCCAGGAGCCGCCGAGGCGTTCGACGTTGTGCAGCAGCAGCGACAGGCCCATCGGCAGGCTCAGGGTGATGCCCATCACCAGGCAGGTGAAGAAGCTGCCGAAGGGATGGCTGAACAGGCGCCTGAGGCTGTCCAGCAGGCTGGCGCGGTGGCTCTCCGCATAGGCGCTGAGGCCGCCGCTGAGATCCTCGGCGTCGTTTTCCTCCACCTGGCGCACCGGGCGCTGCGGGGTGCCCTCTTCCGGGCCGTGGGGCAGTTCGTTGGCGCCCATCAGGCTTCCTCCTCGCGGTCGGCGATGATGCGCCCGCGCTGCAGGGTGATCATCCGGTGGCGCATGCGTGCGATCAGCGCCAGGTCGTGGCTGGCGACCAGCACGGTGGTGCCGAGGCGGTTGATGTCCTCGAACACCGCCATGATTTCCGAGGCCAGGCGCGGGTCGAGGTTGCCGGTCGGTTCGTCGGCGAGCAGCAGGGCAGGGCGGTGCACCACCGCGCGGGCGATGCCGACGCGCTGCTGCTGGCCGGTGGACAGATCGGACGGCAGGTCCTCGGCCTTTTCCTTGAGGTTGACCCGGTCCAGCGCCGCTTCGACGCGGTAGGCGATCTCCGCCTTGGGCAGGCCGAGAATCTGCATCGGCAGGGCAACGTTGTCGAACACGTTGCGATCGTTCAGCAACTGGTGATTCTGGAACACCACGCCGATCTGCCGGCGCAGGAACGGAATCTGCGCGGTGGAGATGCGGCTGACGTCCTGGCCGCCGAGCAGCAGCTTGCCGGAGGTCGGCCGCTCCATCGCCAGGATCAGGCGCAGCAGGGTGCTCTTGCCGGCGCCGGAGTGGCCGGTGACGAACATGATCTCGCCGCGGTGCACGCGGAACGAAATGTCGTGCAGGCCGACATGGCCATTGGAATAGCGTTTGCCGACCTGCTCGAATCGAATCATGCGTGCTCCCGCTCTGCGAAAAGCGCCTGGACGAAGGCGTCGGCCTCGAAGGTGCGCAGATCGTCGATGCCTTCGCCGACGCCGATGTAGCGGATCGGCAGGCCGAACTGCTTGGCCAGGGCGAAGATCACCCCGCCCTTGGCGGTGCCATCCAGTTTGGTCAGGGCCAGGCCGGTGAGTTCCACTGCGTTGTTGAACTGCCTGGCCTGGTTGATCGCGTTCTGCCCGGTGCCGGCGTCCAGCACCAGCAGGACCTCGTGGGGAGCCGTCTCATCCAGCTTGCCGATCACCCGGCGCACCTTCTTCAGCTCTTCCATCAGGTTGTCCTTGGTGTGCAGGCGACCGGCGGTATCGGCGATCAGCACGTCGGCGCCGCGGGCCTTGGCCGCCTGCACCGCGTCGAAGATCACCGAGGCGGAGTCGGCGCCGGTGTGCTGGGCGATCACCGCGATGTTGTTGCGCTCGCCCCACACCTGCAGCTGCTCGACGGCGGCGGCGCGGAAGGTGTCGCCGGCGGCGAGCATGACCTTCCTGCCTTCCAGCTGCAGCTTCTTCGCCAGCTTGCCGATGGTGGTGGTCTTGCCGACGCCGTTCACGCCGACCACCAGGATCACGTAGGGATCGCGCTTTTCGATCTGCAGCGGCTTTTCCACCGGCCGCAGCAGGCCGGCCAGCTCTTCCTGCAGCGCCTTGTACAGCGCGCCGCTGTCGGCCAGCTGCTTGCGCGCCACGCGCTGGGTCAGGTTCTGGATGATCACGCTGGTCGCCTCGACGCCGACGTCGGCGGTCAGCAGGCGCGTCTCGATCTCGTCGAACAGCTCGTCGTCGATCGCCTTGCGGCCGAGGAACAGGCTGGCCATGCCCTCGCCGATGCTGGCACTGGTCTTCGACAGGCCCTGCTTGAGGCGGGCGAAGAAGCCGAGCTTGGCCGGTTCGGCGCTGGACGCTGCTGCCGGGACGGTTGCCACAAGCGCAGGAGCGGCGGGCTGCTCGACCGGCGCACTGGCGACGGGGGCAGGCGCGGCAGGTTCGACCGGCGCAGGGGCCGGTTCAGCGGCCGCGGGCTCGGAAACCACGGGCTCTGCAGGCTGCGGCTCGCCGGTCGGGGCGGGCTGCGGCGCTTCCTGGCGGCCCGGCATGAAGCGGGCGAAGAAGCCGGACTTGGCCGCCGGTTCCGCCGCGGACTGCACGACCGGTTCGGCGATGGGCGCGGCTTCGACCTGGATTTCGGGAATCGGGCTGCCGGCCGGCTCGCTGGCTGCGGCAGGCGCTACCTCGACCGGCTCGACCGGGAGCGGCGTCGGCTCTGGAGCCGTAGCGGCTTCGGCAGCGGCCTGCGGAGTCACCGGCTCGATGACCGGCGAAGGAGCCGGCTGCTGCACCACCGGTGCGGCATCGGCCGGCGCGGCGGGTTGCTCGGGAGCGGGCTGTGGCGCGGCGGCCGGGGTCTCGGCGGCCGGCTTCTTCTTCAGCCAGCCGAACAGACCTTTCTTTTCCCCGCCCTGCGGGGCTTTCTTGTCGTCGTTGGAACCAAACATGAATGGATCGTATCTCTGGAGGACGCCACGGACCGGGCAACCGGAAGCTCAGCTGGAAGGCGGCGGAGGGGCCGGTTTCCAACATGATGTAACCAGTGCGGAAGCTTTCGCGGCTTCGGAGCGTGGTCGCCCGGAAAACGGATGGGTATCCTAGCATCTCCTCGCCCACCGGGGTTAAGAGGCTGCCCGCCGCCTCCTGAGACCATTCGGACATTCCTTTAGGTTCAGACGACCATGAAGATTTCCGCACGCCGCCGCGCCGGCCTGCTGCTCGGCAGCCTCTGCCTGCCGCTCATCGCGCTGGCGGCAGAACCCCAGCCGACCCACGAATTCACCCTCGACAACGGCCTCAAGGTGGTGGTCCGCGAAGACCATCGCGCGCCGGTGGTAGTCTCCCAGCTCTGGTACCGGGTCGGCTCCAGCTACGAGACGCCCGGGCTCACCGGCCTGTCCCACGCCCTCGAACACATGATGTTCAAGGGCAGCCGCAAGCTCGGCCCGGGGGAAGCCTCCCGCGTGCTGCGCGATCTCGGCGCCGAGGAGAACGCCTTCACCACCGACGACTACACCGCCTATTACCAGGTGCTGGCCCGCGACCGCCTGCCCGTGGCCTTCGAGCTGGAGGCCGACCGCATGGCGCACCTGACCCTGCCGGCCAACGAGTTCGCCAGCGAGATCGAGGTGATCAAGGAGGAGCGCCGCCTGCGCACCGACGACAAGCCCAGCGCCCTGGCCTTCGAGCGCTTCCGCGCCGCCGCCTTCCCCGCCAGCGGCTACCACACGCCGACCATCGGCTGGATGGCCGACCTGCAGCGCATGAGCATCGACGACCTGCGCCGCTGGTACCAGGCCTGGTACGCGCCGAACAACGCTACCCTGGTGGTGGTCGGCGACGTCCAGCCGGAGGAGGTGAAGGCCCTCGCCCAGCGCTGGTTCGGCGAGATTCCCCGGCGCGACCTGCCCTCGGCGCGCAAGCCGCTGGAACTGGCCGAGCCCGGCGAACGCCGCCTCACCCTGCACGTGCGCACCCAGCTGCCGAGCCTGATCATGGGCTTCAACGTGCCGAGCCTCGGCAGTACGAAGAACCCACGCGAAATCCACGCCCTGCGGCTGATCTCCGCGCTGCTCGACGGCGGCTACAGCGCGCGCCTGGCGGTGCGTCTGGAGCGCGGCGAGGAGCTGGTGAGCGGCGCGTCCGCCTCCTACGACGCCTTCAACCGCGGCGACAGCCTGTTCATCCTCAGCGCCACGCCGAACGTGCAGAAGGGCAAGACCCTGGCGGAAGTGGAAAAGGCGCTGTGGGCGCAGCTCAACGAACTGAAGACCAACCCGCCCAGCGCCGAGGAACTGGAGCGCGTGCGCGCCCAGGTGATCGCCGGACTGGTCTACGAGCGCGACTCCATCGCCGCCCAGGCCAGCAACATCGGCCAGCTGGAAAGCGTCGGCCTGTCCTGGAAACTCGCCGACGAGGATCTCGACGCCCTGCAGGCGGTCACCGCCGAGGACATCCAGAAGGCCGCGCGCACCTACTTCACCCGCTCGCGCCTGACGGTCGCCCACGTCCTGCCGCAAGCCACCGCCGACAAGGAGCCCAATCATGAGTGAGCGCAACGGCCTGCGTTACGGCCTGATCGGCCTGGCCGTCGTCCTGCTGGTGGGCGGCCTGCTGGCGTTCGTCGGCCGGCCTGCCGCCGAAACCTCCGCCGCGCCGGCAGCCGCGCAGCCCGCCGGCGAAGCGGCCCGTCCCGGCCTGCAATCGCTGGCGGAAGTCGCCGACAAGGCGATCGGCCACCGCAAGCTGGACATCCAGCAATGGCGCACAGCCGAAGGCGCCCGCGTGCTGTTCGTCGAGACCCATGAGCTGCCGATGTTCGACCTGCGCCTGACCTTCGCCGCCGGCAGCAGCCAGGACGGCGACGCCCCCGGCCTGGCCATGCTGACCAACGCCATGCTCAACGAGGGCGTGCCCGGCAAGGACTCCGTCGCCATCGCCAGCGGCTTCGAGGGACTCGGTGCCGACTTCGGCAACGGCTCCTACCGCGACATGGCCATCGCCAGCCTGCGCAGCCTGAGCGACGAGGACAAGCGCACGGCGGCGCTCGCGCTGTTCGACCAGGTGATCGGCCAGCCGACCTTCCCCGAGGAAGCCCTGACCCGCATCCGCAACCAGGTGCTGGCCGCCTTCGAGTACCAGAAGCAGAACCCCGGCAAGCTGGCCGGCATCGAGCTGTTCAAGCGCCTCTATGGCGAGCATCCCTACGCCCATTCCAGCGACGGCGACGAGAAGTCGGTGGCGAAGATCGGCGTGGAGCAGCTGCGCGCCTTCCACCAGAAGGCCTACGCCGCCGGCAACACGGTCATCGCCCTGGTCGGCGACCTCGACCGCGCCGAGGCCGAAGCCATCGCCGCGCAGGTTTCCGCGTCCCTGCCGAAGGGCCCGGCGCTGCCGGCGCCCGCTGCGCCCGAGCAGCCGAAGGCCGGCGTCACCCATATCGAGTTCCCGTCCAAGCAGACCCACCTGATGCTGGCGCAGCTCGGCATCGTGCGTAACGACCCGGACTGGCCGGCGCTCTACCTCGGCAACCAGATCCTCGGCGGTGGCGGCTTCGGCACCCGGCTGATGGATCAGGTACGCGAGAAGCGCGGGCTGACCTACGGCGTCGGCTCCGGCTTCACCGGCATGCAGGCGCGCGGCCCGTTCACCATCGGCCTGCAGACCCGCGCCGAAGTCAGCGAGGGCACGCTGAAGCTGGTGCAGGACATCGTCCGCGACTACCTGAAGACCGGCCCGACCCGGAAGGAACTGGACGACGCCAAGCGCGAACTGGCCGGCAGCTTCCCGCTGAGCACCGCGAGCAACGCCGACATCGTCGGCCAGCTCGGCGCCATCGGCTTCTACAACCTGCCGCTGGACTATCTGGAAAGCTTCCTCGGCAAGGTGCAGAACCTCAGCGTGGAAGACGTGCGCGCGGCGATGAACCGGCACCTTGATCCCGACGCCTTCGTCATCGTCACCGCCGGCCCGACGGTCAGGCAGGAACCCCTGCCGGCGCCCAGCGACAAGCCTGTCGAACAACCCAGCGGCGTACCGGAGCACTGATGAACAGACGAGCCAACGGCGCACCCCGCGCCCCGCAGCGCGCGCACGGCGGACAGGGCCAGCTGCGCATCATCGGCGGCGAATGGCGCAGCCGGCGCTTCGCCTTCCCCGAGGGCCCGGGCCTGCGCCCGACCCCGGACCGCGTGCGCGAAACCCTGTTCAACTGGCTGGCCGCCTACGTGCCCGGCGCGCGGGTGCTCGATCCCTTCGCCGGCAGCGGCGCGCTGTTCCTCGAAGCGCTGTCCCGCGGCGCCGGCGAAGCCCTGGCGCTGGACATGAACAGCGAAGCGGTGGCCGCCCTGCGCGGCCATCTGCAGACGCTCCAGTGCAGCAACGGGCAGATCCAGTCGGGCGACGCCCTGCGCTACCTGGAAACTCAGAGCGTCCGGCCGTTCGACCTGGTCTTCCTCGACCCGCCGTTCCACCAGGACCTGCTGCAGAACACCTGCCGCCTGCTGGAAGAACGCGGCTGGCTGGCGCCGGACGCCTGGATCTACACCGAGAGCGAGGCCGCCCCCTCCAGCCTCGGCCTGCCCGCCAACTGGCGCCTGCACCGCGAGAAGAAGGCCGGTTCGGTGCACTACGCACTGTGGCAGCGCGAAGGGTAGGGTTTTGTTTCGAGGGCATGGCCCGCTTCTACAGAAGTCGCGTCAGGGCTAAACCGTAGGAGCAACTGTCTTCTGGTTTCCCGCGTTCGCGGGAATGACGGGGTTTTCGGATAACTCCGTGCGGTTCTCAACTCCGTCTTCCCCGCGAACGCGGGGATCCAATAAATCGGCGACGTTGTATTCCGGGCGTGCGCCTACAGCCCTCCGCAGAACCGGACCCTGTAGGAGCGGGCCATGCCCGCGAGCATTTACCCAACGCTGCGGCGCCAGAGCAATCGGGCGGTGCGCGCCTCGGGGGTGCCTTCCTCCAGGCGCGCGGTGAGCGCCAGCACGTCGCCGTCCAGCTGCGCGACGCGGTGCTGGGTGCCGCCCACCCAGTTGGGGAACAGGCTGTGCCGGACGTGGTGCAGGATGTTGTCGCCGTCCACTTCGTAGCCGCCCGCGTAGGTCAGGTAGCCATCGTAGGCGGCGGCCTTTTCCGCGGCGTTCGCCGACCACTGGCCGCCGCTGCTGAACTGCTCGCGGTCCTTGCGCGCCATCACGCAGAACATGCCGTGCGGCCCGTACTCGATGAAGCCTTCCAGCTCGGTGCCCATGGGGTGGACGACGCGGCCGTCGTCGTAGAGCTGTTCCCAGGAAAGAATGTTCCAGCGACCCTGGATGCTGTCCTTGTTCATTGCGTTACCTCCGGGCAGAGAAAATCGAGCAGAAGACGGGTGAAGGCGGCGGCCTTCTCGATCTGTACCCAGTGGCCGCATTCGCCGAATGCGTGCAGCTGGGCATGGGGAATCAGTCGCAGCAGGCGTTCGGACACCTCCAGCGGGATGACCTGGTCGTCGCGGCCGTGGACGATCAGCGTCTCGTGCGGCAGGGCGCGCAGCGCGTCCTCCGGCAGCGCGAGCATTTCCACGCCCTGCTGGCGCGGTTCGGGGAACAGCCGGGCGAAGCGCGTCTGCACGTCGTCGCGGATGCTCGCCTCGTAGCGCATGCGCACCAGGTCGTCGTTGATCAGCGACTGGTCGTAGGCGAACACGCCCATCAGCTCGCGCATCGCCTCCAGCGACGGCTGGTAGCCCCAGACCTTCTCCAGTCCGGCGGAGATCGGGAAGGACACCCCAACCGCGCCCATCAGCACCAGCCGGCGCACGCGCTGCGGATGACGGTGAGCGAGCGCCAGGGCGATGGCGCCGCCGAAGGAGTTGCCGACCACCGACACCGAGGGAATGTCGAGGGCGTCGAGCAGGCCGATCAGTTGTCCGACCCAGGCATCGGGATCGAGTTTCCGTTCGGAAGGGCACTGGGTGTAGCCGAAGCCGAGCATGTCCGGCGCGATGACCCGCGCCTTCTGCGAAAGCTGCGGGATCACCCCGCGCCAGTTGGCCCAGGCGGTGACGCCGGGGCCGGAGCCGTGGATCAGCAGGATCGGCTCGCCGCTGCCCTGGTCGTGGTAGTTGATGCTGCAGTCGCCGATCTGCAGGCGGTTGGCGATTTCCGGCAGGGCCGGAGTCGTGGTCGCATTCATTGATTGGCCTTCGCGGTCTGGGTGGTGGTCACGACGGGGGCGCGCATGCCCTGGTCGGCGAGTCGCTTGAGAATCTGCCGGGCTTCCTCGCGCTTGGCGTCCGGCAGCCAGGTGCGGTCGTGGCCCCACAGGCTCATGCCCTGCAGTTCCTCGACCTGCCAGTCGGGGCCGATGGTGCGCCCGGCCCAGCCCAGCTCGAACATCCAGCCGTCCGGGTTCTTCAGGTAGAAGGAAGTGACGTGGTCGTTGATGTGCCGGCCGAGGGTGACGCCGATGCTCTCGGGGTTCTCCAGCGCCATGTCATAGGCGCGGCCGAGGTCGTCGAAGTCGTTGTATTCGAGCATCAGGTGATAGACCTTGGCCGGCCCGCCGGTGTGGGCGATGCCGATGGTGTGGTGGCGCGGGTTGACGTGCAGGAACTCGACGCGGAACGGCGCGCTGGCGCGGTCGCTGACGCGGAAGCCGAGCACCTCCTTGTACAGCCGGCACAGCTCGTCGAAATGCGCGGTGATCAGGGCGACGTGGCCGATGCCCAGCTCGCCGGTGCGGAAGCCGCCGAGCGGACGACCGGGCACGAAGGGCGTCTCGGCGTCGGCGAGGCCCCAGGCCACCTCGATGCGCATGCCGTCCGGATCGCGGAAATGGCACATGCCGGCGACGCCGCGCAGGGCGATTTCCTTCGCCGTGCCGCCGATGGTCGGGTAGCCGGCCTGCTGCAGCGCCCGCCGGACTTCCTCCAACTCCTCGGCAGAGCCCACCTCGAAGCCCATGGCCATCGACGCCTCGCCGTCGCAGGCCTGCACCAGCAGCCGCTGGACCTTGCCGTCCATGCGCAGTCGCGCGCAGACGTCCGGCTCGACCACCTCCACCTGCAGGCCGATATGCTTGCCGGCCATCTCCAGCCACTGCTGCATGTGCGGCGTATGCGCCACCACGTAGCTCAATGCATTGATCATTGCCGTCGTCCTCATTCCGCCGACATGCCGCCGTCCACCGAGAGGGTGGTGCCGGTGACGTAGGAGGCGTGTCCGGAAAGCAGCCACAGCAGCGCGGCGCTGACTTCATGGGGGCGGCCGATGCGGTGCATGGGCACGCCGTCGTCGTACATGTGCTCGTCGCCGCCGGTGACGCGGTCGAAGCTCGGCGTCTTGATCGGGCCGGGGCAGATGGCGTTCACGCGGATGTTGCGCGTCGCGTAGTCCAGCGCCGCGGCGCGGGTGGCGCCGACGATGCCGTGCTTGGCGGCGACGTAGTAGGCGGTCTTCGGCATGGCCTTGAGGCCGAAGATCGAGGCGTTGTTGACGATCGAGCCGCCACCGCTCTGCAGCATCGCGGCGGCCTCGTACTTCATCATGTACAGCACGCCCTTGAGGTTGATGTCGATGACGTCGGAGAAGTCCGCGTCCGGCGTTTCGTGCACATCGTTGAACTCGCGCTGCAGGCCGGCGTTGTTGAAGGCGCCGTCGAGCCGCCCGTAGCGCTGCATGGCCAGTTCGACCAGCGCCGCGCAGTCGGCCGGGCGGGAAACGTCGGTCACGCGGAACTGGGCCGAGCCGCCGAGGGCGACGATCTCCTCGACCACGTCGGCGCCGGCCTGCGCGTTGCGGTTGCCCAGCACCACGCGGGCGCCGGCCCTTGCCAGGGCCAGGCAGGCGTCGCGGCCCATGCCGCTGCCGCCTCCGGTGACGAGGACTACCTTGTTTTCCAGACTCATCGTTCTTTTCTCCGGGACAGGGAAACGGGCGCCGGGCATCAGGCCGGCGGGATGCGGCCGAGCACCGCTTCGAGGGCGATACCGATGGCCAGCAGGCGGCGGTCGGCGCCGAATGCGCCGTCCAGCTCCAGCCCCACCGGCAGACCCGTGCGGCGGCCCAGGCCGATGGGCATCTGGATGCCCGGCAGCCCGGCGCTGGCGGCCGGCTCGGTGTTCTGGATCAGGCGCTCGAAACAGGCCGGCAGGTTGACCTCGTCGTTGGCCGGCGGCGCGACGATCGGCGTGGTGGGGAACAGCAGGGCGTCCAGGTGATGCCGTTCGAACAGGTCCTGGTAGTGCTCCTTCAAGGCCGGACGGCCGGCGTCCTGCGCCGCCTGGTACAGCGGGGCGACGTCGACCAGCCCGTCGGCGCCGGGAATCTTCCGTGGCAGCACCCACTGCTCGTAGATGGCGCGCACGTCCGGGCTGTGGATATCGCGGGCGAGTTCCTCGATGGCGATGCCCGGTCCCTCGTCGCGCAGGTAGGCGACCATCGAGTCGTAGGCCTCGTGGATCACCACCGGGAAGCCGACCGGCTGGTTCAGCTCCTGCAGGCGCGCCTCGGGCAGTTCGACCAGGGTCGCGCCGGCGCGGGAAAGCTTCGCCAGGGCGGCCTCGGCGACCTCGCGGGTGTCCTCGTCGAGGTTGCGCCAGAATTCCTCGGCGATGCCCAGGCGCAGGCCGTCCAGGGTCACCGGCGGCAGGCCGTGCTCGTCGCTGATCACGGCGTCGAGCAGGGCGACGTCGGCCATGCACAGGGCCATCGGGCCGACCGTGTCGCGGCTGCGGGCGATGGGGATCACGCCTTTGCTGGAATAGCGGCCGGCGCTCGGGCGCAGCGAGGAACAGCCGTTCAGCGCGCAGGGAATGCGCATCGAGCCGCCGGTATCGGTGCCCAGCGCCGCCAGCGCCATGCGCGCGCCAAGGGCGGCGGCGCTGCCGGAAGACGAACCGCCGGCGATCCGCTCGCTGTCGTAGGCGTTGCGCACGCCGGGGCGGCTGCCGGTGTTGAAGGCGCCATTGTAGCCGGTGGCGCCGAAGGCCAGCTCGTGCATGTTGGTCTTGCCCAGCAGGATGGCGCCGGCATCGCGCAGTTTCTGCAGCGTCGGCGCATCCTGCCGCGGGACGAAGCCGGCCAGCGCCGGGGTGCCGGCGGTGCAGGGCAGGCCGGCGGCGTGGATGTTGTCCTTGACCACGATGGGGATGCCGGAAAGCGGCTTCAGCGGCCGGCCGGCGCGGCGCGCGGCGTCGGCGGCCCTGGCTTCGGCCAGCGCGCCATCGCCGTTCAGGGTCACGTAGACGTTCAGCTCGCGGCCTTCCTCGGCGCGGTCCAGGCAGGCGCAGACCAGCTCGGTGCTGGTCAGCACGCCGTCGCGGAAGGCCGCCATGGCCTCGCCGATGGTCAGGTCGGAAGGCACGGGCTGGGCGGCGGAATCGAAGAGTTTCATGCGGGGCTCCTGACGAATGCCTCGTCCTTGATCAGTTCAGGACTCGGATAGGCGAGCTTGCTGTGGGCGAGGCCGAGGTCGAGGAGTACCTCGCACAGCTTGTAGGCGATCACCCCGGGATTGAGCACGGGCACCGGCAGGTGCTCGGCGAGATACGCATGGGACTGGTGCATGGTGGTGGAGCCGAGGACGATCACGTCGGCGCCGTCCTCCTCGATGGCCAGCCGCGCGGCTTCCAGCAGCTTGCCGAACACCACCTCTTCCTTGCCCTGCAGCAGGGCCGCGGTATCCGGGCGCACGTCGATCGAGCGGATCGACGCCAGCCGCGACTCCAGGCCGTACTCCTTCAGCGTCTTGCGGTACAGCGGATACCAGCGCGGCCACATGGTCAGGATGCTGAACTTCTGTCCCAGCGCAGAGGCCATGAGGAACGAACTCTGCCCCGGCGCCAGCACCGGGATCGACAGCCGCGAGCGCAGCGCGGCGAGGCCGGAGTCGCTGACGGTATTGATGCACAGCGCATCGAACCCTTCCTCCTCCGCGCGGACGCCCGCCTCGATCACCGCCTGTTCCATCACGGCCATGTCGTAGTAGCTGTCGGCCAGGGTCGAGACGCGGCCGGCGCCGACGAAGCTCACCTCGATATCCGGCCGCTGCAGCTCGGCCGGCAGCTGGGATTCCACCAGCGGCCGGGTCGCCTCGCTCATCGGCACCGGGAAGATCATCTTCACGCGCTTGCTCATGGGACGATCTCCTTGGGTCAGAGGCCGAGCTCGCCGCGCGGGCGGGTCAGGGTGTCGATCAGCGCGTACATGATCTTCCGCGCGCAGGGCAGCAGGTCCGGGATGTAGGTCGCGCCCATGCCGCCGAGGCCCTCGGCCACCGGCAGCGGCGCACCCGTCGCCGGCCATGGCCAGCCGATGCGCGCGGTGGGGATGCCGTAGCGGCGCAGCGCGGCGCCGTCGGTCTGGCCGCCGAGCAGGTCGGGCATGCCGTGCGGGCGCTGCTCGATGTGCTCCCAGCCGCGCTTGGCCGACTGGATGATCCAGTTCTGCGGGTCGGTGGTGCCGCCGGGCACCGAGCCGTACATCTCCCAGTCGAGATCGAGTTCCGGACGCTGCGCCTGCAGTTCGCGGACGAAGGCGGCGAACTGCGCCTTCACCTCGGCCGGGCTGGTGCGCGGGTTGACCCGCACGTCGAAGAAGATTTCCGTGACCGCCGAAGGGAAGGCCGGGCGCTCCACATCGCCGCCGCGCACCCCGGCGATCCAGCCGTGGGGATGAACCACTCCGGACTTGTTGCGCTCGGAGTAGTCGATGATCCACTGCTCCAGTTCCTGGATCACCGTCGCCGCCGGCACCACCGAACTGCGGAAGCCGGGGGTGTCGCGCGGCACGCCGGCGTAGCCGAGGCTGCCGTGCACGCGCAGCTTGAACCAGGCCATGCCCGGCTCCTCGTGGTACACCCAGTTCCACGGCTTCATGATGATGGCGAAGTCCGGCGCGGCGCCGCGGTTGAGCAGGTGCAGCACGCCGTTGGACATGCCGGAGTGCTGGCGCGCGGAGATATCCACAGGCATGCCGCCGTCCGCCAGGCCGACCAGCAGGTCGCCCACCAGCGGCACCTCGGCCTCGATCAGCGCGGTGGCGACCTCGGTGAGGGTGGCGATCATGCCCTTGGGGTTCGACGCGCCGAGGCCGAACACCCAGTCGTCGACCATCTGCGCCATGGGCAGCATGTCCGCCTCGCCGGCGTCCCCGGTGAGGATCTGCTCTTCCTCGTCGCACTCCAGGTGGGTGTCGATCGGCGCGTACAGCATCACGCTGGCGCCGCCGCCGCTGCCGCGGAATTCGCCGAGCACGTTGCCGCTGGTGAAGCTCATCGGCATGTAGCGCGCCGACATGCCGATGCGCTTCAGGTGGCCGGCCATGAATTCGCTGGCGGCGCGGGCGGAACCGGTCGGGCTGTGGATATCGGTGAGGGCGAACAGCAGGTTCTGCAGGCGCTGCGGATCGATTTTCGCGCAGGCCTGTTCGTACCACTTCATCTGGTCGGCGGAGAACGGCACGGGAGTCGTGGGTTGCATGCGGGAGTCCTTATTTGGAAGCGACGAACTGTTCGGCAAAGATGTTGGCGGGGTCGACGCCCAGCTCGATCAGGCGTGCGGTGGCGGCGTCGATCATCGGCTGCGGGCCGCACAGGTAGGCGACGGTGTCCGGGCTGGTCACATCGCCCTCGCGCAGGGCGCTGACCGGGCTGCCGTGGTGCAGCCCTTCGGTGGGATCGCGGTCGACGCAGATGCGCGCTTCGAGGGTCGGCAGCCACTGCTGGCGCAGCTCGATGTCTTCGAGGCTGAACAGCGCATCCGGATTGGCGCAGCCGAAGCTCAGCAGCATCGGCGGCTTGCGCCCGCTGCCCTGGCGCAGGCTGTCGATCATCGAGAGGATCGGCGCGAGGCCGGTGCCGCCGGCGACGAAGATGTGCGGCGCGCGCTTCTTCTCCTCACGGAGGAAGAAGGCGCCGTAGGGGCCGCTGAGGGTCAGCACGTCGTCGGCCTTGGCCTTCTCTTCGAGGAAGCTGGACATGGCGCCGCCCGGCAACAGGCGGATGAGGAATTCCAGTTTCGGCAGGCTCGCCGCGGTGCTCGACGGCGAGTAGCTGCGCAACACGCCGAAGCCCGGCACGTGGATCTGCATGAACTGGCCGGGACGGAACTCCAGCCACTCGCCCTCGGCCAGCTCCAGGGTCAGGCGCATCACATTGCTGGCGATGCGCTCGACCGAATCGATGAAGGCGTGCACCTCGCGGGCGGCGCTGGAACCGACCTCGCTGCCATAGGGCAGGTCGAAGGTGCAGTCCGACTGCGCCTGGCACAGGCACAGCAGACGCTGGCCGGCGGCGTATTCGCTGGCCAGCAGGGTCGAGCTGGCCCCGGGGCGGGTATGCGCCTCGCCCTCGCTGAGCTGGGCGATGCAACTGGAACAGCTGCCGGAGCGGCACTGGTAGAGCAGGGGGACTTCCGCCTCGATGGCGGCGTCGAGAATGCTGGTCTCGGCGGCGACGCTGAAGCTGCGGCTGACGCCATCGGAGAAGTTGACGGTGACTTGGTGCGGAGAGTCGTTCATGCGCGTTCGGCTCCATGGCTGGACTTCAATTACCAGCGCTGGGCTGGAGTCATGGCCCGATCTTAGGAACGGCATTCGCGCCGGGCGCTCCCGTGGGTTACGGGGTTATCCCGGGAGTGCAGGATCTTGTGCGTGGGTAAACCTGGGTCGCGGGCATGGGGCTCTTGTAGGAGCGGGCCATGCCCGCGACCCCAAAGGGGTCACAACCAGACCGCATTCCAGAACGGGTAAGCCCCCACCCGCCGCACCAACCCCGCGCGCAAGGGATTCGCGACGATGTAGCGGGCTATCGCCTGCAGATCCTCATCCCGCCGCAATGCGCGGTCATGGAAGGCGTTGGCCCACAGGGGACCTTGTTTTCCCAGAAGCTGATTCACCCGGCGCGAGCTGGCGGATTTCAGTCGGCCAACGGTGATGCCAAGCGGCTCTCCGGCACCCAATTGGATCAGCCAGTGAGCGTGATCGGGCATCAATACCCAGGCCAGCAGGTGGTTGGTGCCCAGTACGGATGGATCTTCGAAGCAGCGAGCGGCGGCGCAGGCGGTGGCGAAATCGCCGAATAGCGGATTCCGGCCAAGGGTGGTTGTCGTGACCAGATAGATTCCGCCAGCGAGGGAAACACGGCCTTTGCGCAGTGCGGCATGGCCGGGGGGATGGGGAAGATGGGTCATGAATGGTCTCCACAGATGGGAGGCCGAATGTCATGGCCGTGGCAGGGACGCGGATAGAGGAAAGGGAGGATTGCGTTGTAGGCAGGTTTGGTCGCGGGCATGGCCCGCTCCTACAAGAGCGTCCCACCCGCTGTAGGAGCGGGCCATGCCCGCGACAGCCCTGTGCAGCCGATATGTCGCGCGCATGGCGCGCTCCTACAGGATGCGTGTCATCTACCCTGCGGATCAGAACCCGCTCGGCCTAACCCTGTGCCAGTCCGTCACCTTCTGCAGCGCCATGCCGGCGCGGCAGAGGGTGCCTTCGCCGCCCTTGCCGGCGATGAACTGGCAGCCGATCGGCAGGCCTTCGTCGGTGAAGCCGCAGGGCAGGCTGAGACAGGGGTGGCCGCTGACGTTGAACGGCGAGGTGAACTGGATCAGCCGGCGGTTGGCGTCCGGGTCCTGGGCCAGGTTGGCCAGTTGCTCGTGGGTCGGCGCGGCGTACGGTTGCACCGGGGCGAGCAGCAGGTCGACGTCCTTCAGCACGGTCTCCAGCTCGCCGGTGAAGCGCTGCGCGTCGAGCAGCACGCGCTGGTAGTCCATGCCGGACAGCGCGCGGCCGCCGTCGATCAGGCGGCTCAATGCCGGGCCGTATTCCGCCGCGCGTTGTGGATAGGTCTGCGCGTGGGCCACGGCGGTCTGCACGCCGCAGTGGATTTCCCAGTTGGCGCTCACCGCGCGGGTGTCCGGCACGCGCACGCGCTGCAGCACGCCGCCGCCGTCGCGGATGACCGCCATCACCTGTTGCAGCGCCTGCTGGATCACCGGGTCGACGCCGTCGCTCAGCCAGGCCTCGTCGATGCCGACGCGCAGGCCGCGGAAGGAATCCTCGATGCCGGGAATCTCCAGGCACACGCTGGGCAGAGAAGTCGGGTCCTTGGGGTCGTGGCCGGCGATGGTCGACAGCATGAACAGCGCATCCCGCGCGCTGCGGGTGATCGGGCCGATATGGTCGAGGCTGGCGGCCAGCTCGAAGGCGCCGTAACGGCTGACCCGGCCCCAGGTCGGCTTGAGCCCGGTGAGGCCGCTGGCGGCGCAGGGGAAGCGGATCGAGCCGCCGGTATCGCTGCCCAGCGACGCATAGCAGAGCCCGGCGGCGGTGGCCACGCCGCTGCCGCTGGAGGACGCGCCGGCCCAGTGTCCGGCGTTCCACGGGTTGTTCGGCGGGGTGATGTCCGGGTGGTGGATGGCGAAGGCGCCTTCGGTCATCTGCAGCTTGCCGAGCATCACCGCGCCGGCTTCGCGCAGGCGGGCGACCACGGTGGCGTCTTCCTGCGGGACGAAGTCGCGGTGGATCGGCATGCCGGCGGCGGTCGGCACGCCGGCGGTCCACAGCAGGTCCTTGTAGGCGATGGGGATGCCGTGCAGCGGGCTGCGGCACTCGCCGCGCATCAGTTCGCGCTCGGCTTCGCGGGCCTGCTGCAGCGCCAGCTCGGGGGTGACGCGGGCGTAGCTGTGCAGCTCGCCGTCGAGGCGGTCGATGCGCGCCAGCATGGCCTCGGTGACTTCCACCGGCGAGACCCGGCGGCTGCGGATCAGCAGCGACAGGTCGTACATGTCCAGGTAGTGCAGTTCGGAATCGCTCATTCATGGCCCCCGATGAAGGTCAGCGCGACCGCGTTGAATTCGTCCGGGCATTCGCTCTGCAGGTGATGCGCGGCGTTGCCCATGACGTGCAGGCGGGCGTCGGCGAACTGGTTGAGCATCAGCATCGGCACGTCGATGCCGCCGAACCAGTCGTGCAGCCCCCAGAGGATCAGGGTAGGTACCTGCACGCGGGAAAACATCGGCAGCAGGTTCTCCCACTCGCCGAAGGCGCCGGGCGTATGCAGCAGGTCGAGGAAGCCGGGATTGGCGCTGGCCTCGAAACGCAGGCGCAGGTTCTCGTCGTCGAGGCGGTCGTCGTCGTGCAGCTCGTAGCGGCGGATCAGCGCCGCCATCTTCTCCCGGCTCGGCCCGCCGTCGGCGAGGAAGTAGTCGGACATGATGTGCGCGGCGTGCTTGCTGAACAGCAGCAGCGGTTGCATGACACCGCGTTCCACCGGCTGCGAGGCGATCAGCAGCAGGCGGCCGATCCGCTCGGGATGCTCGGCGGCGAAGCGGATCGCCACGCAGCCGCCGAACGACTGGTTGACCAGATGTGCCCGGCGAATGCCCAGCGCATCCATGAAGCCGAGCAGCTTGCGCGCATGCCAGCTGAACACCGGGCCGTCCACCGGGACCATGTCGGACTGGCCGAATTGCGGGAAGTCGAGGAAGTAGCAGCGCTGGCGTTCGGCGAAGGCCGCGGCGCTCAGGCGGAAGTTGCTCCAGCCGGTGCTGCCGGGGCCGCCGCCGTGGGTGAAGATCACCGGCAGGCTGTCATCCGGTCCGGCGACCTCGCGGTAGTGCAGGCGCACGCCATCGACCGTCACCCACCGGCTGGTGGATTCGATTTCGTCGAGCATGGGGAATTTCCTTGGCGGGGGCGGTCCGGCGGAAGAGCCGGACCGCCGGGGACGTCACTCTTCCACGATCTGCCGGACCTTGTAGCCGGGGCGATGCCCATCGGCGGTGTCCTTGAAGATCAGGCTGGTGTTCTTCAGGGCTCCCGCCACGCCGCGACCCGGCTTGGCGATGCCGCGGTTCCAGCGCGAGGCCATCTTGCGCCAGGTGATCGGCGACACGTCGGTGGCCACCAGTTGCTCGTTGTCCCAGCCGGTGCCGTCGGAGTAGAAGTTCTGCATGGCTTCGCGGGCGTACAGGTCGCAGTCGTTGAAGCCATGCAGGCACAGCGGCTTGTACATGTAGTCGTAGCGGTACTTGAACTTGGTGCGCTCTTCGTCGGTGTTGCACACGCGCACCAGGATTTCCCAGTACTCGTGGGTGTCGTCGGTGATCGGCACGTACCACTCGTATTGCACCACGTGCTCTTCCGGCCAGTTCTCCACCATCAGCACGCCCGGCAGCACCACCGAGGTACGGTAGTAGCGGCCATTCAGGCCTTCCACCTTCAGGCCCAGGGGACCGTTCTCCAGGATCGGCTGCCACTTGTCGGTGAACAGCCACTGCATCAGGCCTTTCGGGCCGTTCTCGTCCTCGACCACGCTGATGCAGTCATCGGAGGTCGGCAGGATGCCCAGCGGCAGCACCCAGTCCTTGGCATGGACGATGGCGTTGTCCTTGTGCACCAGGATGTGCGCGTTGTCGAAACCGTTCTCGCAGGCGATCCGCCAGTTGCCGTAGCCGGTGCGGTGCATGCCGTGGACCACGGCGTTGTCATCGGCGACGCTCGGCGAGGCCGGCCACAGCGGATGCGGGAAGCGCTCGCTGTTTTCCGGGAAGCGGAACGGCAGGTCGTCGGTCAGCGGTGGCACGTCCGCGTCGGGGAAGTCGTCCTCGCGGACGAAGACGAAGATCATGCCGTTGATTTCATGCACCGGGTAGGTGGTGAGGCCGGTGGTGCCGATCAGCTTGTCGTCCGGGTTGGCGACGATGGTCACCAGGTCGCCTTTTTCCAGGTCGAAGGTGAAGCCGTGGTACCAGCAGGAAATGGTGCTCTTGTTGAAGCACATCGGCTTCTCGGACAGACGCACGCCACGGTGCAGGCACTGGTCCTTGAGCGCGTAGACCTTGCCGTTGACGCGGCGCAGCACGATCGGCACGCCGCAGATCTGGATGCCCTCGACCTGGTCCTCGGCCAACTCGTGGGTGAACAGCGCCGGATACCAGTGGTTGATGAAGCCCCAGGCGGCGTCCTTGTAGGGCTGGTACTGGCTCTGGGTCTTGGCGTTGTTGACGCGGGCATCGCTGATGCCGGTCTTGACCTGGCGACGGCGGATGATGGGCTGGTCGGACATGGGGGCTCTCCCGGTAGGCTGACAGGACAGGCACCGCTCCGTGCGGTGTTCGTGTGAGTCATCCTAGGAATCCGGGTCGGGGCTGACGCTCCCGGGACCGAGGGGGTTATCCCGCCAGTGCAGAAAATGCGGGAGCGTTTGTCGTAGGGGCAACTGTCTTGGTATCTCAACGCATTTTGTTCGCGAGCAAGCTCGCTCCTACAAGGAACACCGACTGCCGGTAGGGCGAATGATGCGACTCGGCACTGTTCTTCGTAGGAGCCAGCTTGCTGGCGAAAGCCGCACTATCCGGCCACACCGGCGCTGAAGGAAAACCGGATCGCCAGCAAGCTGGCTCCTACACACAAGGTGCAGCATCCGTATCCCGGATATCTTGCCGAAGACGTAGGAACGGGCCATGCCCGCGACCGGTTCCGCACCGGGAGCATCACGCAGAGAGGGGTGGACATCCCTGTCCTGAAGAACGGCTGAAGCTCAGCGCGCCAGCGTCTCCGACGGGCTTTCGCCGAAGCGGCGCTTGTAGTCGGTGGTGAAGTGGCCGAGGTGGCTGAAGCCCCAGCGGAAGGCCACCGCGGTGACGGTGGTGGTGGCAACGCTCTGCCGCTGCAGTTCCTCGTGGACGTGGCGCAGGCGCACTTCCTTCAGGTAGAGCATCGGCGAGGTGTTGCGGTAGCGGCGGAAGCCGCTGAACAGCGAGCGGCTGCTGACGCCGGCGTGCTCGGCCATGTCGACGATGGTGATCGGCTCGTGGGCGTGCTCGTCGATGTAGCGCTCCACCTTCTTGACGAACGACGGCGCGATGGTGGGGCCGGAGTCGGCCAGCATCTCGGCGCTGTAGTTGTGCGGCTGGCAGGCCAGCAGCATGGTCACCAGCGCGCTCTCGAACTGACTCGCGAGCATCGGCGGCAGGTCGCCGTCATCGGCGGAAATGCTGTCGTAGACCCAGCCGACCGTGCGCATCCAGTTGCGTCCCTGCGGCGTATCCAGCGGCATGGCCGGCTGGAACTCCACGGTCTTGCGCAGGGTGCGCCCCAGGTGCTGCTGGCAGTGGCGTTCGAGCAGGGCGCTGTCGACGCGGATGATCAGCTTCTCGGTGCCGGAGCGGTGCTGAATCTTCGACGCCCCGTGGATGTTGAGGATGGAGCCCATGCCGGGCCGGGAATCGACGCGCTGGTTGCGCCAGTCGATCAGCTCCTGGCCGCAGATGGGCATCTGCACCAGGGCGAAGGAATCGAGGTCGCCGGGTTCGATGGTGACGTCGCCGCCATAGCTCATGCGGCCGATGCCGACAGCGCCCAGGCGCTTGTAGTAGATGCGGGTGAGCACCGAGCCCTTGGCGTCGACGCTGCGCAGGCGGTTCTCGCAGAAGATCCGCTCGCCCCACTGGCGCGCTTCCTCGAGGTCATGCGTACGGCACAGCTCGTAGCGGGACAGCACCACGTCGGGCGGCACTGCGGGGGAAAAGTTCAAGCGGTCCATGTTGCACCCTCCACTGCCCGGTCACGGGGACCGGACAGGCAATCTCACGGTTTATGCGGTCCTCGGCGATGGGCCGCCGGGGCCATTTAGTTGTTTTCGCGAGCAAGGTCGGTGAGGTGCCGTTACCCGGTGTGCTTCCGGCTGGAGCGGGTGCACTGCGAGGAGGCGGGTGCTTCAGCATGGAGCGGGGGAACGGTTTGTCGACCTGCGCAAGACATTGGAACTACTGCAATTTCTTGTTATCTGCTGGGAATTTTCCGACTTCTGGAAAAAGAGCAAGAAGCATGCCCGCCGCCCTGCGCAACCGGCGGAAAACTGCCGGACGGCGGAGTGCGGCGGGCGGACTGTCGCGCACCGCTCTGGAATGCCGGTTCCAGCCCGGCGGCGCATGACGTTCACTTCCCTTTCCCGGCGCTAGCCACGTGACGCGCCGACCATCACGAAGAGCATCCGCGCCGGAGTGTTACCGGTGTTACGCCAGGCGTGGCGCGTACCCATCTGCACCACCACATCGCCCTGGCGCAAACGGGTGCTGCGGCCCTCGTCGAGTTCCAGGCAAAGCTCGCCTTCCAGCACCACGCCGTAGTCGATGGTGTCGGTGCGGTGGAAGCCGGGATTGTCCGCTTCGAAGAGTTCGCCGAGGCCCGGAAGCCGGGCGCACATTTCCGCAGCGGCGGCGGCCGGATCGAAGTCCACCGGCAGTGGCTGGTCCTGCGGCGGGAAGGTCACCAGCATGGCGCTGGTGCCGCCGACGCCGGGCAGTACCGAGCTTGCCGGTTGCTGCGACCCGGCAGCGGAAAGCAGCGGCTCGGCTTCGGTCTGCCAGACCAGCGCGGCGGAGAAGCCCGGCGAGTGGGTGAATTCCTCGTTGCCGGGAACCGGGCCGGCGCTGACGATCTGCGAGAGTCCCTGGCTGTCGTGGCCGGTGACGATTCGTTGTGCGGTCATGGTTCAGGTCACCTGCAAGGCTGGACGGTGGGGCGCCACGGCCGGGCGTGGCGCACACCGGTCACTGGTGGACGATATGGAAGTTGCTGAAGCCGCTGGCCTGGGTCTGGATGTCCTCCAGCGCTTCGTTCAGGCGTTCCAGCGGATAGGCCCGCTCTTCCAGCAGGGACAGGTCGAGGATGCCCGACTCGATCATGGCGGCCATCTCGTCGCCCTCGGTGGTGGTGAACCACAGCGAGCCGAGGTACTGCAGCTGGGCGCACATGAACGGGTGCGGGTCGATCGGGATCGGCCCGGCGACGCCGCCGATCTGCACGATGCGGCCGCCGCGCACGACGCCCTTCATGGCATCCACCGACAGCTCCGCCGGAGCCTTCGCGCCGAGGGTGTCGAGCATGGCGTCGACGCCGCCGGGGAGCATTTCCAGCACCTGCTCGTGGATCGTGCGGGAACCGATGCGGATCGTCTCGACGCGCTGCGGCGCCAGTTCCTTCAGGCGTTCCAGCGCGTTCTGGTCACGCGCCGCGACCAGCACCCGCGAGGCGCCGGAGGCCAGCGCCAGCAGCGCCGCGCCGACGCCGAGGGTGCCCGACGCACCGAGAATGAGGATGCTCTGCCCCGGCCGCAGCGCCGCCTTGCGGATCGCCGACCAGGCCGTGCCGAGGTAGCCGAAGCGGGTCGCCTGGGCAGCGCTGAGGTTGTCCGGCAGACGCACCAGGTTGGTGGCCGGCGCGGTCAGGTACTGGCCATATCCGGCATAGGGATATTTTTCGAAGATCGCCTGGGAACCGGGGCCGAAACCGAAGTAGCCCATGAAGGTGTAGGCGTCGCAGCGGGTGTTCTCGCCCTGCTTGCAGAAGCGGCACTCGCCGCAGCCGATGCCGGGGTTCACGTAGACGCGGTCGCCGGGCTTGAACGAAGTCACCGCCGAACCGACGGCGGCGACGGTGCCGGCCGAGTCCAGGCCGAAGATCGCCGGCAGCGCCGGCAGCGGCAGGAAGGGGTACCACTCGGGGAAATGGGTGGTGACGTTCTTCAGGTTGGGGATCACTCCGCTGGCCTCGACCCTGACCAGTACGTCGTGGGCGCCGGGCTGGGGACGCGGCACGTCCTCGACGCTGAAGCGCCCGCCGATCTCGTGCAGGCGCGCGGCCTTCATCATTTCCATTGTCGTTGTCCTCGGGCCTTGGCGGCAGTGCGCCGCCCGGCCGTGCTGGTTGAATGCGGCGGCCGTCGCGGCCGCCTGTGAGGGTGGGGATCAGCGGCCGGCCGCCTGCAGGGTCTGCAGGGAGAAGTTGCTGGCCTTGGCGTCGAAGTTGGTCTTCCAGCTCGCCGTGTCGATCAGCGACAGCGTGGCGTGGTTGCGCTGGAAGTCGATGACCGCGCTGGCGGTGGTGCGCACGTCGCCGTCGGCGATGTTGGAGTAGGAGTGGAACTCCAGGAATTTCCAGAACTCGCCTTTGCGGTCATAGGCTTCGGCGTAGTAGAAGCGCGGGTACTTCACGTCCATGTACAGCACCTTCTTGCTGTACGGGTGCACGGACGGCGTGATCGCCTCGATCACGTAGACCTCGCGCGGCTCGAAGCCGTTGTTGTTCAGGTTCCAGTACGGCGGCTGGTCGTCCAGCACCGGGTATTTCTCGGCGAAGGTCTTGCCGTCCGGGTTCCACAGGCCGGTCTTGCTGTTCGCCGCGGCGAGCACCCAGCGCTTGCCGGCCAGCTTGTATTCCGGATACCAGCAGGGACGGGCGTTGAAGGCGTCGAGGTCGTCCTGCAGCTGGTCGGAGGAGCCCACCGGGTCCATCCACGCGCCGCCGGACAGCCGGCGCACGCGGCGCACCGCAGGGATGTAGGCCCACACGTCGTTGACCTTCTCCGAGTCGTACATCTGCGTGTAGGTGCCGAGGCCCTTCATGTCCGACGGCGCCTTGAAGTACAGGAGCTGGCGGCCGCGCTCGCTGCCGTCGCCCTCGACGGCGTTGCCGTTCAGGCGGCCCTTCATGGTGTAGCGGCTGAACTCGGCCACCGGGTCGGCGTGGATGCCCTTCTTGCCGTCGATCAGCAGCTGGGTGAATTTCGGCACCTGGGACACGTCGCCGACCAGCTGGCCGAGGTGCCAGTTCCACATCAGCTTCTCGGCGACCTGCGGGTCCTTCAGGTCGACGTTGGGGAACGGCTCGCCGGCGCTCCAGCCGTCCACCCGGCAGGCTTCCTTGTTGATCGTGGTCTTGCCGGCGTTGGCCTGCGAGGCGGCGACCCAGCGCGGGTCGATCTTCACTTCCTGGGACTTGACCAGCGGCAGCTTCCAGCCGTTGTTGCGGATGCGCCATTCCATCTTCTCGGTGAGCAGGCTGGCGATGCTGTGGCCTTCGAAGGTGTCGTTCCTGATCTGGTCGATGTTGGCGGCGGAAATCACGGTGCCTGCCGGCACCTCGGCGGCACCGGCGGCGCCGGCTGCGGCGATGAGGCTGGCTGCCAGGGCCTGGCGCAGGGCGAAGCGGGATAGGTTCATGGCGAAGTCTCCGGTGTGGCTCAGAAGAGATAGGTCAGGCTGGTGTAGATCTGGTCGCGGTTGTGGAAGTAGCCGAACAGGGTGGTGCTGTCGCAGGTCGCGGCGTTGCCCGGGGTGCACTTGTCGCCGTCGCGCCATTCGTCATCCCAGAAGGCGTCGTACTCGATCTTCCAGCGCACCTTGCTGCTGAGCTCGAAGGTCACCGAGGGCACGGCGAAACCGCCCTTGTTGGTCAGGTCGGTGCCCAGCACCAGCTGCGGGTGGATGCGGCCGCTGGCGTAGCTGAGGTCGAAGATGGTGGTCGCCAGGGTGGTGTGTTCCTTGACCTTGCCGCCCCAGCCGACGCTGTAGAGCAGCTGGTCGTCGTCGTCGAAGTTCTGCACCCATTTGTCGAAGATCTGCACGGAGAAGAACATCGGCTTCTCGGTGCCCAGCAGCGACTGGGTGAAGGCGAAGTTCTTGTCTATGCGCAGCATCGAGGCGAGCACGTCCTTGCGGGTGAAGCCGTCGAAGCCCGGCGCGACCAATTGGCTGATCAGCGTCGGCACCTGCGCCTGGAACTGGTACGGCGCGTCCTTGATGTAGGCGATCTCGGTGCTGAACACCGCGTCGGCCCAGTCGGAATAGGTGCTGCCGGTGAGGCCGAAGATGTCGACGATGGGGTAGATGACCTCGCCGGCCACGCCGCGGGTCTTGCTGGTGCCCTGGGTTTCCGCGCCGGACGGCAGGTCCGGCCGGCCGATCAGGCGCAGGTCGTCGGAGGCGTTGAGGATCGGCGAGTTGTAGAAGGTGCGCAGGTACGACAGCGAGTAGTTGTAGTCGCCGGCCATGCCGCTCCAGCGGATGCCGCCGGTGACGTCGCGGTAGTCGCCCTCGTCGTTCTCGAAGTTGTACGGGTCGATGTTGCGGAAATCGACGCCGGCGTAGGGCTGGCTCGACCAGCGTCCGCCGTAGATGTCCAGCTCGGTGCCGATGTCGTCCTTGGCATCCAGGCCCGGACGCAGGAAGACTTCCAGGCCGCCCTGGGCTTCCGGCACGTCGATGTTCATCTTGATGATGTTGTTGGTCTTGCGCAGTTCCTCGTTGGCCGGCTGCAGGAAGCTGCGCCAGGTGTAGTCGAAGCCGTGCACCAGGTCGTTGGCGGCGAAGAAGTCGGTTTCGCCCCAGGCGATCTGCTGCTTGCCGATGCGGAACGAGGTGCGCTCGCCCACCGGGAAGTCGACGTACAGCTCGCGGATCTCGGCGCGGTCATAGAGCTCCATGATGTCGCCGCGGCCGTCGGCCTCGTGGTAGTTGTTCGCGCCGAGCTTCTCCAGGTGGTCGAGGAAGTTGGTCTTGATCTCCTTCACGCCGCGCAGCTTGGCCACCACCGAGACGTTTTCGGCGGCCTTCCAGTCGAAGTTGAGCTGCGCGGTGGTGCGCGCCATGGAGAGCTTGCCGCGGTCGTCGTAGTCCCTGGTGTCCTGCCAGTTCTCGGTGTTCCAGGACAGCTCCTCGCGCAGATAGCCGTCGAACTTGAAGTCGTCGTCCGCCAGCAGCGGCGTGGCGGCGGAGGACAGGGCGACCGCCAGGGCGATCTTGTTGAGCGGGGCGCGCAGGCGCGCCGTGGAAGTGCAGTGCTTCACGATGTTTCCCCTCGGGTGAGTGGCAGCGAGGAACCGTTGGCGGTTCTTGTTGTTGTCTTTCATCGTCCGCCTCAGGCCAGGCCCAGCGGGGCCGGCGCGGCGTCTTGCGCGGGTTGCGCGCTCCGCTCGCCGAAGATGAAGCGCGGGCGGAACACGTAGATCAGGGAAGGCATGACGAACAGCGCGGAGATCGCCGAGACGCTCAGCCAGATGGCCATCAGCAGGCCCATCTCGGCCTGGAAGCGCAGGGACGACAGCCACCACAGCAGGGTGGCGAGGATCAGCACGCTGGCGGTGACGATCACGCCCATGCCGGCGGAGTGCAGGGCCTGGTACACCGCATGTTCCGGGCTGCTGCCGGCGGCGATTTCTTCCTTGATGCGGTCGGCGATGTAGAAGGCGTAATCCACGCCCAGGCCGATGCCGAGGGCGGCCACCGGCACGGTGTTGATGTTCATGCCGATGCCCTTCCAGCTCATGAAGGCGAAGGTCAGCATGTTGGAGATGATCACCGGGACCATGAACAGCATGCCGGCCACCGCGGAGCGGTAGACCGCGGTGCAGAGCACGGCGAGCACCAGCAGGGCGAGGGCGATGGCCTCGATCTGGCTGGAGAGGATGATCTCGTTGACCGCGGCCATCACCCCGATCACGCCGCCGGCGAGCTGCCAGTGGCCGGTGGACAGCGGGTTGGCGGCGATGAATTCCTTGATGCGGGCGACGGCGGTGCGGATGGTCTCGCCCTGGCGGTCGCGGAACATCAGGGTCACCGAGCCGTTGGCGTACTTGGTGTCGGTGAAGCGGTCCATGTCGCCCGGTTCGGACACCGAGTCGAGCATGGCGGCGAGGCTGCCGTTGATCGCGTCGCTGTCGCTCAGCTCCAGGTAGCGCGGGTTGCCTTCGCGCAGGCTGCTGTTGACCTGCGGCAGCACGTCGGCCAGGGACAGCGAACCGCCGATTTCCGGCTGCGCCTCGATGAAGCGCTGGAAGCGGTTCATCGCGTGCAGCGCCTCGTTGGTCTTCACCAGGTTCGGCTGGTTGTCGTCGCCGAGCACGATGAACATGCGGTCGACGCCTTCGAAGCGACCGTTGATCGCGGCGGAGTCACGGTTGTACTGCGACTCCGGCCAGAGGATCGGCGAGCCCGGATTGGCGTCGCCGATCTTCAGGTTCAGCGCGTACAGGCCGGCGCCGATCACCACCAGCAGGCTGCCGCCGAGCACCACGTAGCGGCCGCGCGAGAGGGTGACGCGCACGGCCAGGTCGAGCACCCTGCGCAGCGCCGGCAGGCAGTCCAGCGGATGCGCGGTGCCGTGCGGACGGCGAATCCAGGAGAGCATGACCGGAGTGAGAATCACCGCGCTGACGGTCAGCGTCGACACCCACACCACCGACAGCACGGTGAGCTTCTGCAGCATCGGGATCGGGCTGAGAGCGACCACCGCCATGCACGCGGCATCGGCGATCACCCCGAGCATGCCGGGACGGAACAGGTCGGCCAGCGCCACGTGGGCGGCCTGGCGCGAGACGTCGGCGCCGGGCGGCAGCAGCTCCAGTTCGTCGTCGAAGCGATTGACGATCTGCACCGAGTGCGACACCGCCCGCGAGGTGATGAGCATCGCCACCACGATTACCAGCGGTTCGAAGTTGATCCCCAGCAGCTGGCAGATGCCCAGCGCCCAGATCGCGCTGACCGCGCCGGCCAGCAGCGGCAGGCACACGCCGCGCCAGGTGCGCAGCAGGAGGAACAGCAGGACCAGGGTGACGGCGATGGCGGCCAGCACCAGATGCAGGGTTTCCGGCACGTGGTGGTTGACCCAGCCGTACAGCATCGGGTCGCCGACCACGCGGATCTTCACGCTGCCGTCGTCGACCCTGGCGATCAGCCCGCGGACCTGCTCGAACACCTTGCCGTAGTCGACCTGGTTGTCGATGAAGTCGACGGTGATCAGCGTCGCCTGCAGGTCCTTGGACACGTAGGGCCCATAGACCAGCGGGTTGCGCAGCACGGCCTGCTTGAGCTCGTCCATGGCCTGGGCGTTGGCGGGGATATCCGGCCACATCAGCGGGCGGCTCTCGATGCCCTCGGTGGAGGCGCGGACTTCCTTGAGCTTCTTCGAGGCCAGCGAGGTGATCTGGTACTGGTTGACCGCGGAAACCTCGCGCAGGCCCAGGGTCACCTGGCGCACCTTGTCCAGCACGGAGGTCTGGAAGATGTCGCCGTCGTCCACCTCGAACATGATGGTGACCATGTTCGAGCCGCCGAAGGTGTCCTTGAACTTCTCGTGGGTCTTCACGTACTCGTGGCGCGACGGGAGCATGTCCTCGAAGACCGTGCGCACCTCGATGTGCAGGGCGAACCAGCTGAGGACCAGGGTCAGCGCAAACAGGATGCCCGCTACCCAGGCGCGCCGGCGGATACAGAAAGCGGCTATGCGTTCGATCATGTTGTCGTCTCGAATGAAGGGGCGAAGGCAGGGGTCAGGGTTTCAGCGGCGACCAGCGCTGGCCGTCCCAGCGGCCGATGCCGTCGCCGGCCAGCCAGACCTGTTTGCCGCTGGCCAGCGCGCCGGTGTGCCAGGCGAGGTCGCGCGGGTCGACGTTGCCGCTGCGCCAGGCGATGCCGTCGGCGGACGGCGTGCCGCTCACCCAGCGGCCGAGCGCGCCGAAGGCGAGCCACTGGTTGCGCTCGGCGCTCCACAGCACGTTGAACAGGTGGTCGCTGGTGCCTGCCTGAACCTGCGTCCAGTTGCGGCCGCCATCGCTGGTGACCAGCAGGGTGCCCTCGACACCGACGGCGACGCCGTTGGCGGCATCGCGGAAGCTCAGCGACATCAGCGAGCCGGGCACCGGCGCGGGGATTTCCTCCCAGTTCGCGCCCATGTCGTCGCTCAGCAGGATGCGGCCGAACTCGCCGACCACGACAAGACGGCCGCCTTCCAGCAGGGCGACGTCGTTCCAGGCCACGTCTTCCTCTTCGCGCAGGCGCTGCCAGCTCTTGCCGTAGTCATGGGAGGCGAGCAGGGCGCCCATCTCGCCGGTGGCGATGGCCAGGCCGTCCCTGCCGACGCGCACGCGGTTGAGCTTGTTGGCGATTTCCGAGCGCGGCACGTCGGCGGCTGCGCTCCAGTGCTGGCCGGCGTCGGCGCTGTACAGCACCACGCCGCCGTTGCCGACCGCCACCGCATGCCGGGCATCCCATACGGCGATGTCCTGCAGGGTCTTGTCGGTGGGGGTATTCAGGCGGGCGATCCGGCCGTCGTCGCCGATCGCCAGGACCTTGCCGTAGGAGCCGGCGGCCAGCACCGCGCCACCCGGCAGCTGGGCCAGGCCGTAGAACTGGTCGCGGCGCTCCAGGGCCGGCGGGGTGACGCTGCTGCCGACCGGCTGCGGCTTGATGAACAGGCCGGCCCAGAGCAGGCCGCCGATGATGGTCCACGGCAGCACCACCGTCAGCCCGTTCAGCGCCCGGCGGGCGACACCCGGCTGCGCAGCGACCGGAGGGGGTGGGGATGCTTCGATATTCATGAGTTTTGTCATGGCGTTGAGTCCGCACGCTGATGTCGTCCAAGGGCTGACGACTAGGCAGCTCAACTCTATGAAGGGGCTTCCGGCGGGACTATCCCGGCACTGCAGGGCTTATCCGCTGTGCGCAGATTAATGACCCGGGTCATGCGCTGGCGGGAGTGAATCGTTCGCGAGCCAGCTCGGCTGCCCCTGTAGGAGCGAGCTTGCTCGCGAACCCTGGACCTACAGCCTGAAGCGACTCACCAGCCCGTTCAGCCGCCCGGCCAGCGCGCGCAGGTCGAGGCTGCGCCGGTGCACCTGCTCGGCGCTGCGCGAGGCGTTCTCGGCGGAGTCGGCGATGCTCACCAGGCTGCGCGAAAGCTGCTCGCTGGTGGCCGCCTGCTGCCCGGTGGCGGTGGCGATCTGCTGGCTCATGTCGCGCACCTCGCCGATCATCCGGGTGATGCGCAGCAGCGCCTCGCTGGCCTGCTGCGCGCTGGCGACATTGGCCTGCGCCGTGCCACGGCCCTTCTCCACCATGCCCACCACGGTGCGCGTGCGTTCCTGGATCATCGCCACGCTGCGGTACACCTCCTCGGTGGAGGCATGGGTGCGCCGGGCCAGCGCGCGCACCTCGTCGGCGACCACGGCGAAGCCGCGCCCCTGCTCGCCGGCCCGCGCCGACTCGATGGCCGCATTCAGCGCCAGCAGGTTGGTCTGCTCGGCGATGCCGCGGATCACCGCCACCACCGAACCGATTTCCTGGCTGGCCTGGTCCAGCTGGCCGGCCAGCGTGGAAATCCGCTCCAGCGCCTGCGCGTCCTCGGCGATGGCCGCCGCCAGGCTGCCGACGAGGGCCTGCCCCTGCGCCGCCGCCAGGTCGCCCTCGCGGGTCGCCAGCGCGGCCTGGTCGGCGTTGCCGGCGACCTCCTCGACGGTGGCGGCCATTTCCTGCATCGCCGACGCGGTCTGCCCGACCTCGTCGCGCTGGGCGTCCACGCCGCGCCCCGAGCTTTGGCTTTCCTGCTGCAGTTCGGCGGCCGACTGCTGCAGGGCCTGGCCGGTGTTCTTGATCTCCAGCACCAGCTCGGCCATGGCGCCGAGGAAGCGGTTGAACTCGCCCGACAGCACGGCCAGTTCGTCGCGGCCGCGCACCGGCAGGCGCGAGCCGAGGTCCGCCTCGCCCGCCGCCAGTTGCCGCATCGCCAGCACCACCGCTTCCAGCGGCCGCGCCATGGCCCGGCCGAGCAGCAGGATCAGGCCGCCGGCGAGGAGCATGGCGAGGCTGCCGAGCAATAGCAGCTTCAGCGCCAGCGCCTTCACCGCGCCCAGCACGGCGGCGCTGGGCAGGGCCGCGCCGAACGACCAGGGCGTGGCGGTATCGCCGATGGCGACGGGCACCGCGAGCATGAACACTTCCTCGCCCATTGCCGGGGAGATGAAACGCAGGGTCAGGGAGGTGCCGTTGCGCACCGCGTCGGTCATGCTCTGCAGGTGCTCGCCGAGGAAGTCCGCCTCGGTCTCCGCCTCCTTGCGCCCCACGCGGGTGGGGTCGGGATGGGCGACGAGCGTCGTGTCGTGGGCGGTCAGTGCGACAGCGCCGACCCCCAGCGGACGCAACTGCCCCACTCGCTCCTGCAGTTGCGCCGCATCCAGGCCGATGCCCAGGCGGCCCACCACCCGGCCATCCCGGCGCACCGGCAGCCACAGGGCGATCACCGATTTCGACTTGCCGGCAAGCGGCAGGGAACGCGGCGGCGAGATGCTTTCCCGATCGCCGCTGCCTTCGCCCAGCGCCGCCAGCAGGGCATCACGCTGCGCGGCCGGCGCCGGGCGCAGGCCCTTGTCGTCGCGCAGCCAGAATGCCGGCTGCGCCCCGGTGGCGGACGCGGGTCGCCACCAGACGGCGCTGGCCTTCGGGCTGCTGCGCAATAGCGATTCGAGCAGCGGACCGGTATCGAGGCGGTCATCGCCGAGTTCGTGGGCGAGCATGTCGGCGGTGATCCGCGCGGCATGCAGGGCGCCATCGAAATAGGCGGCGATCTCCGCCGCCTGCTGGCGGACGATGGCGGTGACGGCCACCTCCGCCAGCGCCTCGGTGGATGCCTTGCTCGACTGGTAGACCAGCAGCACGGTCGCCAGGTAGATGAGCAGGGTCAGGGGCAGGATGGTCAGCAGCAGTTTGTTCTTCAGGGACAGGTTGGCCAGCATGAAAGCTCCTTGCACGCTGCGGGCCAGCGGCGGACCAATGCCCCTGGCCCGCCGTCATTTGCGCCCGGGGCCGGGCGCTCCATATCAGGCCTTCGACTTCAGCAGGTCCAGCGCCACGTCGACGATCATGTCCTCCTGGCCGCCGACCATCCGGCGCCGGCCAAGCTCGACGAGGATGTCGAGGGTCTTCAGGCCGTACTTCGCCGCGGCGATCTCGGCGTGACGGAGGAAGCTCGAATAGACGCCGGCATAGCCTAGGCCGAGGGTTTCGCGGTCGACCCGCACCGGGCGGTCCTGCAGCGGGCGGACGATGTCGTCGGCGGCGTCCATCAGGGTGTAGAGGTCGGTGCCGTGGTTCCAGCCGAGACGTTCGGCGGCGGCGATGAACACTTCCAGCGGCGCGTTGCCGGCACCGGCACCCATGCCGGCGAGGCTGGCGTCGATGCGGTCGCAGCCTTCCTCCACCGCGGCGATGGAGTTGGCCACGCCGAGGCTGAGATTGTGGTGCGCGTGCATGCCGGTCTGGGTTTCGGGATTCAGGATCGCCTTGAAGGCGCGCATGCGCTCGCGGATGTCCTGCATGTTCATGGCGCCACCGGAGTCGGCCATGTAGATGCACTGCGCGCCGTAGCTCTCCATCAGCTTGCCCTGTCGGGCCAGTTCTTCCGCCGGAATCATGTGGCTCATCATCAGGAAGCCGACGGTGTCCATGCCCAGCTCGCGGGCGTACTCGATGTGCTGCCTGGAGACGTCCGCCTCGGTGCAGTGGGTGGCGATGCGCACGATCCGCGCGCCGGCCTCGTAGGCATTCTTCAGGTCGTGCACCGTGCCGATGCCGGGCAGCAGCAGGGTGGCGATCCTGGCGTGGCTGATCTCGCCGGCCACCGCCTCGATGTATTCCAGGTCGCTGTGCTTGCCGAAGCCATAGTTGAACGACGAGCCCTGCAGGCCGTCGCCGTGGGCGACCTCGATGCTGTCCACCCTGGCCTTGTCCAGCGCACGGGCGATGGCGCGGGTGTCGTCGAGGCTGTACTGGTGGCGGATCGCGTGGCTACCGTCGCGCAGGGTCACGTCGGAGATATAGAGCTTTTTCATGCCGGGGCTCCCATCGACTGGGCCATGCGCTCGGCGGTGGCCAGCGCGGCGGAGGTCATGATGTCGAGGTTGCCGGCGTAGGCCGGCAGGTAATGGGCGGCGCCTTCCACTTCGAGGAACACCGAGGTCTTCAGGCCGGAGAAGCGGCCGTGGCCGGGGATGTTCAGGTCGCGGACTTCGTCGAATTGCACCTTCTGCTTCAGCCGGTAGCCGGGCACATAGGCCTGCACGGCGGCGGCCATCTCCTCGATGGAGGCTTCCACTTTTGCCTGATCGACCGCTTCGGACAGCACGAACACCGTGTCGCGCATGATCAGCGGCGGTTCGGCCGGATTCATGACGATGATCGCCTTGCCCCTGGCCGCACCGCCGATCACTTCGATGGCCTTCGAGGTGGTCTCGGTGAACTCGTCGATATTGGCGCGGGTGCCCGGGCCGGCGGATTTCGAGGCAATGGAGGCGATGATCTCGGCGTAGTGGACCTTCGCCACCCGCGACACCGCCGCCACCATCGGGATGGTGGCCTGGCCGCCACAGGTGACCATGTTCACGTTGGCCGCCCCGAGATGCTGCTCCAGGTTGACCACCGGCACGCAATACGGACCGATCGCGGCCGGGGTCAGGTCGATCATGCGCAGACCGGGCTTGTGGCCCCGCAGCAAGGCGTCGTTCTGCACATGGGCGGAGGCCGAGGTGGCATCGAAGACGAAGTCGATCTCGTCGAAGATCGGCAGGCGGGTCAGGCCCTCGACGCCTTCATGGGTGGTGGCGACGCCCAGTCGTGCTGCGCGCGCCAGACCGTCGGACGCCGGGTCGATACCGACCATGGCGCCCATTTCCAGATGCTGCGCATTGCGCAGGATCTTGATCATCAGGTCGGTGCCGATATTGCCGGAGCCGATGATGGCGACTTTGCGTTTCTTGCTCATGGGTTACCTCTAAAAAAGCATTCGATGAAGAGCGCTGGAAGGCTGGAGGCTGAACGACAAGCGGTCCCTGCGAGGGCGAAGGTCGGTGCTTTTTCGTCCAGCCTTCCAGCCTCCAGCGCTTTTTTCGGCTCTTATTAGCTCTATCCGAAGGTCACGGCGACCTGGCCAATGCCGTCGATCTCGGCTTCGAAATGGTCGCCGGCGGCCACCGCGACCATCGGCCCGAGGGCGCCGGTGAGGATGAGGTCGCCGGCCTTGAGCGGCTCGCCCAGGCGGGCCATGGTGCGCGCCAGCCACACGGCGGCATTCAGCGGGTGGCCGAGGCATTCGGCGCCGCTGCCGCTGGAGGCTTCCTCGCCGTTGCGGGTCATGCGCATGGCGGCGCCGCGCAGGTCGAGGCCGTCGATGCGGCGCGCCGGGCCGCCGAGCACGTAGCAGCCGCTGGAGGCGTTGTCGGCCACGGTGTCGACGAAGCGGATGTTCCAGCCGGCGACGCGGCTGCCGACGATTTCCAGCGCCGGCAGCACCCAGCCGGTGGCGGCCAGCACGTCGGCGAAGCTGGTGTCGGCGCGGGGCAGGTCGCGGTCGAGGATCAGCGCGATCTCCGCCTCGATCTTCGGCTGCAGCACCCGGCCGATGGGGACGACTTCGTTGTCGCCGTAGCCCATGTCGGCGAACAGGGTGCCGAAGTCCGGCTGGTCGACGCCGAGCTGCGCCTGCACCCTGGGATTGGTCAGGCCGATCTTGCGGCCGACCACGCGACGGCCGGCGGCCATGCCGTGGGCGACGTTGAGGCGCTGGATGGCATAGGCGGCTTCGCCATTGCCTTCGCCGATCAGTTCGCGCAGCGGGGCGACTGCCTCACCCTGGGCTTCGGCATGACGCAGGCCGGCAGCGATTTCTTCGAGAGTCTGTTGGGTAACGCTCATGCTTCACCTCGGCTCAGTGGCGCAGGAAATCCAGCACCAGGCGGTTGAACCTGTCGGCGTGCTCCCACTGCGCCCAGTGGCCGCAGTTGTTGAACACGTGCAGTTCGGAATCGGGGATGGCGGCGACCAGGCGCAGGCCGACGTCCATGGGCACGAAGCGGTCGTTGCGGCCCCAGATCACCAGGGTCGGCGCGGCGATCTCGCCCAGGCGCGGGCCGAAGTCGGGGAACTGCCTGGGATTGGCCGCCAGACTGGCGACGAAGTTTTCCAGGTGGTCGCGGCGGTTGAGCATGTTGTCCAGGCGGGCCTGGAACAGCTCCTCGGTGAGGTCGCTGGGGTCGAAGACGAAGACGTTCATCATCTTCTTCAGGTTGTCGATGGTCGGCTCGCGGTACAGGCCGTTGAGCAGCTTGATGCCCTCGGTGGGCATCGGCACGAAGGGACTGGCGCCGCCGGTGCCGCCGCCCATCAGCACCAGCTTGCCGACCCGCCGCGGATGATCGAGGGCGAAGGCCACGGCGCTGTGGCCGCCCATGGAGTTGCCGAGGATGTGCACGCGGTCGAGATCCAGCGCATCGACCAGGCCGTTGAGGATGCGGGCGTTGAGCTCGGAGCGCGAACCGCTGCAGACGATCGGGTCGCTCCGGCTCCAGCCCGGGCAGTCCATGAGGATCACCCGGTAGCCCGCTGCCACCAGCGGTTCGATATTGCGGCTGAAGTTGGCCCAGCCGCTGGCGCCGGGGCCGGAGCCGTGCAGCATCACCACGGTTTCGCTGGCGCTGCCCGGATCGCAGTCGTTGTAGTGGATGTTCAGCTCCACGCCGTCTTCCTCGACTCGGACGAAGCGGCTGCTGGCGGATTCGGTGAACGCGGTCATCGCGGTTTCTCCTGGCTGGTTCAGGCGAGCGGCTGCGCACTGAGCGCGCCGTATCCGGCGATCCACTCGGGGATCGGCCGGTAGTAGCGGTCGGTGGCCTGGTAGGGGCCGAAGGCGGACAGCGCGGCGAAGGCGGCGACCCAGGTCTTCACCTCGTGGGTCGACTTGCCGGCGATGGCCGACAGCTCGGCATTGCCGAGGCCGTCCAGTTCGGCCAGGCGGCCTGCGGCGAGGGTGTCGAGGAACTGCCGGTCCCACTCGGGATTGAGCGGATGCAGCGAATCCGGCTCCTCGACGAAGCGCCGGGCGGCATCGATCACCCGCTGCTGGCGCGCCTGGCGCTCGTCGGCCGGCAGGTGGCGGCCGCTGCCTTTCAGGCGGTCGGCCATCAGCCCCTCGACCTTGGCCAGCTCCGGCACCGGCGGCTGGTGCGACAGCCCGCCGGAACCGAGCAGCAGCACGCGCTTGCCGGTCGAGCGGGCGAAGCGGCCGACCGCTTCGCCGAGCAGGCGGGCGCGCTGGAAGCCGGGCAGCGGCGGGGCCACCGAGTTGATGAAGATCGGGATCACCGGGTAGCGCCGCAGGCCGCCGAGCAGTTCTTCCAGCGGCTGGGCGAAGCCGTGGTCGACCTGCATGCGGTAGGACACGGCGGCATCGATGCCGTCGGCCAGCACCGCCTCGGCGCAGCGCTCGGCCAGCGCCTGCGGCACGTCGATGACCCCGGCCGCGGTGCCGAAGTCGCCGATGGCGTGGGCCGCCATGCCGATGCAGAACGACGGCATCACGTCATAGAAGAAACCGTTGTAATGGTCCGGCGAGAACAGGATCACCAGTTCCGGATCGAAGCGCGCGATTCGCTCGCGGGCCGAGCCGATCACCGCGCCGACCTCGGCCAGCACGGCGGGCGCCGGGTCGAAATGACCGACCAGCGGCGTATGCGACAGGCATTGCAGATAAGCCTTCATCTGAGACCTCGTTTGTCAGCCACGACCGTCCAGGCCGACGGCAATGGCAGACAGACTCTAGGGAGGCGGCGGAGGCCGGGACTATCCCGCCAATGCAGGGCTTATCCGCTGTGCGCAGATTAATCGCGCGTGCCAGAATTGACGGGCAGGGCAGGGGTTTTCCATGCCCTGCGCACTCTCTCCCAGACGTCCTTCCGACCCGACATGTCCCGCGAATCCGCTCCCTTCGTCCCCGCCTGGTGGCTCCCCGGTCCGCATCTGCAGACGCTCTACAGCTCGTTCATGCGCAACACCCCGGCGTTGCAGCGGCAGCGCGAGCGCTTGTGGCTGGAGGATGGCGATTTCATCGACCTCGACTGGAACGGCCCGCACGAGGCGGGGACGCCGCTGGTGCTGGCGCTGCACGGGCTGACCGGGTCGTCCGGCTCGCACTACATCCTCGGCCTGCAGCAGGCGCTGGCGGCGCGCGGCTGGGCCAGCGTGGCGCTGAACTGGCGCGGCTGCTCCGGCGAGCCGAACCATCTGCCGCGTGGCTACCACTCCGGCGTCAGCGAGGACCTGGCGGCGGTGATCGCCCACCTGCGCGCGCAGCGGCCGATGGCGCCGCTGTATGCGGTGGGCTATTCGCTGGGCGGCAACGTGCTGCTCAAGTACCTCGGCGAAACCGGCGCGGACTGCCCGCTGCGCGGCGCGGCGGCGGTGTCGGTGCCGTTCCGCCTGGACCAGTGCGCCGACCGCATCGGCATCGGCTTCTCGCGCATCTACCAGGCGCACTTCATGCGCGAACTGGTGGCCTACGTGAAGACCAAGCAGCAGGCCTTCGCCGAGCGCGGCAGCCTCGAATACCTGCAGGTGCTGCAGGGCCTCGGCAACCTCGACGGCGTGCACACCTTCTGGGACTTCGACGGCCGGGTGACCGCACCGCTGCACGGCTTCGCCGACGCCCACGACTACTACCGGCGTGCGTCCAGCTACTACTACCTGGGCGGCATCCGCGTGCCGACGCTGATCGTGCATTCCAGCGACGACCCCTTCATCCACGCCGAGAGCGTGCCGCGCCGCGAAGAGCTGTCGGCTTCCACCCGGCTGGAACTGCTGGCCAGGGGCGGACACGTCGGCTTCATCGGCGGCTCACCGCGCCATCCGGACTACTACCTGGAGCGGCGCATTCCCGGCTGGCTGCTGGAGCTGCACGCCTGGGGCAACTGAGCGGCAGCTGCCGCAAATCAATCGGGTAATGTGAGAGAGTCAGCATTCTGAGGTTGAACCCAGGGGCAAGGAGTGAAGTTCATGGACAACCCGCAATTCACCTTGCTGCTCAACCCGACGCTCAGCGACGCCCAGTGCGCCGACATCGCCGCCGTGCACCGCGCGGTTCGCTGGGGACATCCCGGCTCGGCGCTGGATCTGCGCGATCTCTATGAGGACTCGAGCTACTCGCTGCTGGCCCTGGACGGCGAGCGAGTCGTCGGCCTGCTCCGTGCGGAAAGCGACAATCCGCAGACCACCTGGCTGGCGGAACTGGCCGTGCTGCCGGACTACCAGGGGCACGGTATCGGCAAGGCGCTGCTGGCGCGCTTCATCGCCGACCATCCGGGGACCCGCCTGTACACCGATGCCACCGAGGGGGTGGAGGAGTTCTTCCTGCGCCACGGCATCGGCCTGCGGCAAGGCTCGGTGCCGGGACCGAAGAGCAGGGTCTGAACGGCCGCGCCGGGGTGCCGTGGACGTGGTTCTGCAGGAGCAACTGTCTTCTGATTTCCCGCGTTCGCGGGACAGCGCTTGCGCTGAACGCACTTCAGTGCGGCCCGAAGGGCGAGCGCAGCGAGTAATGACGGATTTCTCGGGTAACTCCGTGCGACTCCCAACCCCGTCGTCCTCGCGAACGCGGGGATCCAATGGGCCGTGTAGGAGCGGGCCATGCCCGCGAATCGCGCGCATGGCGCGCTTCTACCGGTCGGGGTACGGCTCTGTTTTCGTAGGAGCCAGCTTGCTGGCGATCAATTGGTTTCCCTGTGCACAGCGTTGCCGGCTGGTACCTCGGATCGCCAGCAAGCTGGCTCCTACAGGTTCGGTGTGCTG
>NZ_FNIJ01000009.1:51926-260712 GCF_900103845.1 Pseudomonas jinjuensis | reverse complement strand
AAGTCCGCCTTCGTCGGCGAAGAGCTGGCCAAGTCCGACCGTCCGGAACTGACCGCCGCCAAGATCGTGGTCTCCGGTGGCCGCGGCATGCAGAACGGCGACAACTTCAAGCTGCTGTACTCCCTGGCGGACAAGCTCGGTGCCGCTGTCGGTGCGTCCCGCGCCGCGGTCGACGCCGGCTTCGTGCCGAACGACATGCAGGTCGGCCAGACCGGCAAGATCGTCGCGCCGCAGCTGTACATCGCGGTCGGCATCTCCGGTGCCATCCAGCACCTGGCCGGCATGAAGGACTCGAAAGTCATCGTCGCGATCAACAAGGACGAAGAGGCTCCGATCTTCCAAGTCGCCGACTACGGCCTGGTCGGTGATCTGTTCCAGATCATTCCGGAGCTGGAAGCGGCTATCTGAGCCACTCCCGCCCAGGAAAAAGCCCGCGCAATGCGGGCTTTTTCATTTTCAGTGGCTCTGGCTGTCGAGGAAGGCCAGGTAATGCCGGGCGGTCTCGTCCGGGCGCTCGATCATCGGCACGTGGCCGACATCGCGCATGATCACCACGCTCGGCCGGCGCAGCAGCGGCTTCATCACCTCGACGCTGGAAACGTCCAGCAGGCGGTCGCGATCGCCCCACAGCAGCAGGGTCGGTGCGGTGATCCGCGGCAGTTCCGGCTCCAGCGGGATATAGCGTTCGAGCAACTGGCCGAGCACCTTGCGGTTGAACGCGCTGCGCTCCACGGCGCGTTCGCCGAGATAGTGCTGCAGCCGCTCGGGTAGCGCCGGAGGCTGGACGAAGACGAACTCCAGCAACGCCGGGAAATCCTCGGCCCTGCTCAGGATCAGCGGGTTTTCGCCTTTCTCCATGCGCTGGATGAACTCGCTCTTGCGCGGCGCGTCGATGCCGGCGTTGTCGAACAGCGCCAGGGACAGCACCTGCTCCGGATGCCGCGCGGCGAGCACGGCGACGATCTGCCCGCCCATGGAATTGCCGACCAGGTGCATCCTGCCGATGCCCAGGGCGCGGGCGAAGTCCACCAGCCGCTCGGCCTGGGAGCCGACGTCGTAGCTGATGTTGTCCGGCCGGCTGCTGTCGCCGAAGCCGGGCAGGTCCACCGCGATCACCCGGTAGCGGTCGGTCAGGTGGCGGGCGAAGCGCGGCCAGTTGTCCTTGTCGGCGCCGAAGCCATGCACCAGCAGCACGACCTGTCCATCCTGCGGGCCGCCCTCGTAATAGTGGATGTCCAGATCGTCGACCTGCTGGGTCTTCTCGGCGAGGCCGGCGCGGGCGCGCTCGATCAGTTGCGTGCCGGCGAGGAGGGTGGCGGGGGAGAAATACAGGATGCCGGCGGCAGCGGCGAGCAGCAGGATCAGGCCGAGCAGGGCTTTCTTCATGAAGTGTCCTTGTCGTGAGGGCGAGCCGGGCGCGGCGCGGGGATACACCCGGCGCGGCCGTGCGCTAGTATGGCGCGTTTCCGGCCTGTCCGGCCCATCCGCTGAACGAGGCAATCCGATGCCCGACGCTTTTCTCCCGCTTCGCCCGCTGCTCCTGCTGGCTTGCCTGGCGCTGCCGTTCTGCGCACAGGCGGCCGGCAAGTGCGAGAGCCTGGTCGCCACCGGCAGCCCGGACGATCCGCCCTACCTCTGGCGCGACCCGGCCCATCCGGAACGCCTGATCGGTGCCGAGGCCGACCTGCTGGAACGCATCGGCAAGGCCATCGGCGTGGAAATCCGCGTGCTCTACGCCGGGTCTCGGCTGCATGCCGAGGACGAGGCGCGCAGCGGCCGCTTCGACCTGTTCAGCGGCGCCTTCCTCACTACCGACCGCCTGGAGCGCATGGACTACGTGCATCCGGCGTTCCTTGCCGCAGGCAGCTCCATATGGGTGCGCAAGGATGCCGCTTTTCCCACCACCCGGCCGGAGGACCTGATCGGCCGCAAGGGCGTGGCCCTGACCAGCCAGAATCTCGGCCCCGGCTTCGACGCCTTCTCCCGGCAACTGACCCTGGAGCGTGTGCCGAGCCTGGCGCAGGCCTTCCAGCAACTGCTGCTCGGCCGCTCCGACTACCTGATCCATCCCTATTACCCGGCCCTGGCGGCGCTCGACACCCTGGGCATGCTGAACGACGTGCAGGTGCTGGAACCGCCGGTCGCCAGCGATGGTCTGTACCTCGCGCTGGCGCATGACTCCGCCTGCAACACGCCCTGGCTGCGCGGACAGCTGGCGAAAAAAATGACAGAATTGACCGCCGCAGGCGTCCCGCAGCGCTTGCTCGAGGACAACCTGGCGCGCTGGAAGGCCCAGCAGTTGCAGCCGGGCGGCATTCCCACCCAGTAGGACAACAGATTCGTGATCGATCGATGGATGATGGTCGCCGGTCTCGCCGTGCTGACCCTGGCGGGCTGCGCGACGAACGACCCGCTGCCGGGCGAGCAGATGCGCCTGGCCGAGCAGGCCCTGGAACAGGCCAGGGCAGTCGGTGCGACCGATGAGCTGGCCGAGCTGAAGCTGGCCGAAGACAAGTACCAGGCGGCCCAGGCTGCGCTCTCCGCAGAGGAGAACAAGCAGGCCCGGCAACTCGCCGAGCAGGCCGAACTGGACGCCCGCCTGGCCGAAGCGAAGGTGCTGACCCGCAAGAGCGCCGAACAGCTCGCCGAACAGAGCAAGAGCATCAATCGCCTGCGCAAGCAGCTGGGAGAGGTGCAATGAAGTCCGCTCCGATGATGCTGCGCCTGGTGGCCCTGCTCGCACCTCTGGCACTGGCCGGTTGCGCCGCCTCGCAGCAGAGCGAGCAGGCGCTGGAACAGGCACGCTCCCAGTTCCAGTCGGTCAAGGAGGATTCCAACGTGCTGCGCAGCGCGCCCAAGGACGTGATCCGCGCCGGCGAATCGCTGGGGCGCGCCGAGCGTCTGTCCAGCTACTGGGGCAGCGGTGGCGACGTGCTGCAGTACGCCTATCTCAGCCAGCGTTACAGCGAGATCGCCCGCGAGCACAGCAACCTCGCGCTCAACCAGGAGCGCCTGGCGAAGCTGCAGATGGAGCGCGAGCGGCTGCAGCTGGCCATGCGCGAGGCGCGCCTGCTCAGCGTGCAGCAGCAGAGCCGCTGGCTGGAAGAACAGATGGTCAGCCTGGCGACCAACGAAACCGAGCGCGGCCTGGTGCTGACCCTCGGCGACGTGCTGTTCGACAGCGGCGAGGCTTACCTCAAGCCGGCGGCGAACCGCACCGTGCTCAAGCTGGTGCAGTTCCTCCAGCTCAATCCGCGGCGGGTGATCCGCATCGAGGGCTACACGGACAGTGCCGGCAATGCGCAGGAAAACCTGCAACTGTCCCGCGACCGCGCCCAGGCGGTGGCCGACGCGCTGATCGACCTCGGCATCGAGAGCCGGCGCATCCAGGTCCAGGGCTATGGCGAAGGCTATCCGGTGGCGGACAACGCCTCGTCCCTGGGACGTGCGCAGAATCGCCGGGTCGAGATCGTGTTTTCCGACGACAAGGGGCAGCTCGGCAGCATGCGCTGATACTTCCCGCCCCACTTCTTGCTGACGTTACGAAGCCCCGGACCGCAAGGTTCGGGGCTTTTTCGTGCCTGGGAGACCGGCATTCCGTCGGCAGGAACTGTACGACGGAGAATCCCTGCTACTGTTCTGGAACAGTTTCCACTTTTTCGATACTGTTTCGGTTCAATGACCGGGGGACGGCTGTCGTGACCAATCTGCTGCTATATCAACGCATCGCCCAGCAACTTGCCGAAGACATCCGCCGTGGCGTCTACCAGCCGGGTGAGCGCGTGCCCTCGGTGCGCAAGCTGAGCACCCAGCTCAACGTCAGTCACGCAACTGTTCTGCAAGCCTATGCGACCCTCGAGGACCAGGGGCTGATCCGCGCCCGTCCGCAATCCGGCTTCTACGTGCACCGCACGCCGGCGCTGACCGCCTCGACGCCGGACATCGCGCGGGTCGAGCGGCCGGGACTGGTCACCCGCAGCAGCATCATCAACCAGGTGCTGGCCGAAGCGCGCCGGGAAGGCGTGTTCCCGCTCGGCGCGGCGGTGCCGCATGTCGACTACCTGCCGGTGCGCGCGCTGCACCAGCAACTGGCCAAGGTCACCCGCTTCTCCAGCCCGCGCGCCTTCAGCTACATGTTCAGCCCCGGCTACGAGCCGCTGCGCCGCCAGGTGGCGATCCGCATGCGCGATGCCGGCGTGGTGGTCGACCCGACCCAGGTGACCATCACCCACGGCTGCGTGGATGCGATCCACATGGCGCTGCGGGTGATGACCCGTCCCGGCGACCTGATCGCCACCGAGTCGCCGAGCTACTACGGCCTGCTGCAACTGGCCGACATCCTCGGCCTCAAGGTGATCGAGATTCCCAGCGACCCGCTGACCGGCATCAGCCTGGAGGCCCTGCAGCTGGCCGCCAACCAGTGGCCGATCAAGGCGCTGGTGTTGACCGCGCGGCTGAGCAATCCGCTGGGCGGGACCATTCCCGAGGAACGCCAGAAGCAGCTGCTGAAGCTGACTTCCGAGCACAACATCGGCGTGATCGAGGACGACATCTACGGCGAGCTGATGTTCGACCAGGGCCAGACCAAGGCGCTCAAGGCCCACGACCGCGAGGGCAGGGTGGTGTACTGCTCGAGCTTCTCCAAGACCATCTCCCCCGGGGTGCGCATCGGCTGGATCATCGCCGAGCGCTACCAGGAGGAAATCCGCCGCCTGCAGACCTTCACCACCCACTCGGCCTGCACGGTGACGCAGATGGGCGTGGCGGCCTACCTGGAGAACGGCGGCTACGACCGCCACCTGCGCTACATCCGCCAGGAGTACCGGAAGAACATGACCGCCTTCCAGCTGGCGGTGCAGCAGTACTTCCCGGATGGCACGCAGATGACCCGGCCGAAGGGCGGCTTCATCCTCTGGGTCAGCCTGCCGGCCAAGGTGAATACCAAGGAGCTGCACGTGCGCGCGCTGGAGCAGGGCATCAGCATCGCGCCGGGGCTGATCTTCAGTAACACCGAGCAGTTCAACAACTGCCTGCGCCTGACCTGCGGCATCCCGTGGAATCGCGAGGCCGAGCGGGCGATCATGACCCTCGGCATGCTGGCCTGCCAGCTCTGCCAGGAGGAGCAGATCGCGGCCTGATGCCGTTCGGCCGGGAGATGCTCTTGTTGGAGCGAGCCTGCTCGCGAACAGGCTCCGCTGCGGGGTTCGTTCGCGAGCAAGCTCGCTCCTACGAAAAGCGGTTTGACCCGTTTTGGCTGACGGCCTCGTCTGAAGGTGTGACTCCTTCACCGAGGCCGCCGCCATGTCGCTTCCCGTCACCTCCCTTTGTCCCATCGCCCAGGGTTTCGCCATCGGCTTGCTGCTGGCCGTCGGCGGCTGCGGCCAATCCACCCAGCAACAGCCGGAAACCGCCGCCCAGGCGCCGGTGGTGACCCCAGCCGTGGTTGCCGATGTCGCCGCCAAGGCCGAGGCCCGTCGCGCCGTGCCGGCTGCCGCGTCCATGCTGGAGAGCTACGCGTTGCCGGTGACACCTGAACCGCTGCCGGGCGGCTACCGCGACGTGCCCCGCGAGCAGTACCGGAACCTGCCGCAGAATCCCGTGCACGCCGTGGCCGAGGCGCCGGTTTCGACCTTCAGCATCGACGTCGACACCGGCAGCTACGCCAATGTCCGGCGCATCCTCAACGAAGGCCGTCTGCCGCCGGAAGGCGCGGTGCGGCTGGAGGAGATGGTCAACTACTTCCCCTACGACTACGCGCTGCCGGCCGATGATTCGCCGTTCGGCATCACCACCGAGCTGGCGCCGTCGCCGTGGAACCCGCAGACGCGCCTGCTGCGCATCGGCATCAAGGCGTCCGAGCGCAGCGTCGCGCAGCTGGCGCCGGCCAACCTGGTGTTCCTGGTGGACGTTTCCGGATCGATGGACCGCCGCGAGGGCCTGCCGCTGGTGAAGAGTACCCTCAAGCTGCTGGTGGACCAGTTGCGCGAGCAGGACCGCGTCGCCCTGGTGGTCTATGCCGGCGAATCGCGGGTGGTGCTGGAGCCGACCTCCGGGCGCGACAAGGTGAAGATCCGCGCCGCCATCGACCAGCTCAGCGCAGGCGGCGCCACCGCCGGCGCCTCGGGCATCGAGCTGGCCTACCAGATGGCGCAGAAGGGCTTCATCGAGGGCGGCATCAACCGCATCCTGCTGGCCACCGACGGCGACTTCAACGTCGGCATCAGTGATTTCGAGACCCTCAGGCAGATGGCTGCGGAGAAGCGCCGCAGCGGCGTCTCCCTGACCACCCTCGGCTTCGGCGTGGACAACTACAACGAGCGGCTGATGGAGCAACTGGCCGATGCCGGCGACGGCAACTACGCCTACATCGACAACCTGCGCGAGGCGCGCAAGGTGCTGGTGGAACAGTTGAGCTCGACCCTCGCGGTGCTGGCGAAGAATGTCAAGATCCAGCTGGAGTTCAACCCGGCGACGGTCAGCGAATACCGCCTGCTCGGCTACGAGAACCGCGCGCTCAAGCGCGAGGACTTCAACAACGACCAGGTCGATGCCGGCGAGATCGGCGCCGGGCACACGATCACCGCGCTCTATGAAATCGTCCCGCGCGGCGCCAAGGGCTGGCTGGACGACCTGCGCTACCAGCCGGCGCAGCCGGGCAGCGAGGGCAAGAGCGACGAACTGGCGCTGCTGCGGGTGCGCTACCAGGCCCCGGAGGGCGGCGCGAGCAAGTTGATCGAGCGGCCGATCCATGCCGCCGAGCAGCGCGCCAGCCTGGCCGAGGCCAGCGACGATCTGCGCTTCGCCGCTGCGGTGGCGGCTTTCGCCGAACAGCTGCGTGGCGGCCGTTACACTGGCGCCTTCAGTGTGCGCGATACTGTGCAACTGGCGCGGGCGGCGCGCGGCGACGATCCGTTCGGACTGCGCGCTGAGTTCGTCCAGCTCGCCGAGTTGGCGCAGAGCCTGCAGACCCCGATTCCCACCCAGGCACGGACGGAGTGATGTGAACAGCGTTGGCATGGATGAGGACGCCGCCCTGCTGCGGCGTTACCGACAAGGCGATGCCGAGGCCTTCGGCGTGCTCTACGCGCGCCATCGCCTCGGCCTGTTCCGCTTCCTCTGCGGCCTGTGCGGCGACCAGGCGCAGGCCGAGGAAGTGTTCCAGGAAACCTGGCTGAGCCTGATCCGCAGCGACAGCGAGCCGGGGCGGGCGAGCTTCAAGACCTGGCTCTACCAGATCGCCCGCAACCGCCTGATCGACCACTGGCGCAAGCACGGCCGCCAGCAGGGGCTGCACGAGGAATTCGACGAACAGCTGCACGGCGATGCCCTGCCGGGGCAGGGCGAGGAGCCCGAGCGGCAACTGGCCCTCAGCCAGGACCGCCAGCGCCTACGCGATGCGCTGGAGGCCCTGCCCGGCGAGCAGCGCGAAGTGTTCCTGCTGCGCGCCCACGGCGAACTGGAACTGAGCGAGATCGCCGAACTGACCCGCACGCCCGCCGAGACGGTGAAGAGCCGTCTGCGTTATGCCCTGCAGAAACTGCGGCGCTTGCTGGCCGATCCGGCCGCCGCCATGGAGGTGAATCCATGAAACGCGACCCGCACGACGAAGCGCTGCTCGAGCATTACCGCCGGCACAGCGACGAACAGCCGCCAGCCGAGCTCGACGCGCGCATCCTGGCGGCCGCGAAAGCCGCCGCGCAATCGAACCGGCGTCCGGGCTGGCGCGAACGCCTGCTGCACTGGCTGTCCGCCTCCGGCCACCAGCATCGCTGGGGCGTGGCGCTGGCCAGCGTGGCGGTCCTCGCCGTCGGCCTGAGCCTGACCCAGCGCACCTTCGAGCACGCCCCGCCCGCCGCGATCCCGGCGATCGCCCCGGCATCCAGCGATGCTCCGACGCTCAGGTCCGCGCCCGCCCTGGCGCCGTCGGCGCCCATCGGCGACACGCATCTGTTCGAGGAGGAAGCGCAGAGCACCGAGGCCGAATCCGCGGCGGAGCTGGGCAAGCGCCGCGCCGAGGCCCGTTCCCAGGGGGTCCCTGCATTGCGCCAGGAACCGCCGGCCCAGGCTGCCGCCAAGGCCGATGCCGCCGCGCCCGAGCCGCGGGCCAGCCTGCTGCGCTTGCAGGGGCTGTACCGGGACGGCCGCGACGATGCCGCGCAACAGCTGCGGGAAGAGCTGCAGCGGCGTTATCCGCGGCTGGACATAGACGCCGAGCTGCGCCGGCTGCAGGAGAAACCTTGATCCATTGCGGCCTGCCCCGCAGGCCGCTCCGTTACGCTGGAAAGGATCCGATCGGCGGATGATCCCCGCCGCCGGAGGGCTCTTGTGTTGTGTCACGACTCGCGCCACGATTGCGCGATTTTTCCTGCAGCCCGCCCATGATGCTCCGTCGCCTCGCCATCCTGCTGTGCCTGCCGCTCCTCCTCAGCGCCTGTGGCGACGAGGCGCAGGCACCATCGCCGCCGCCCAGGCCGGTCAGTACACCGGCGCTGCCGGAGCCCGGCGTTCCTCCAGCCGCCGCTCAGGCTTCGACCGCTCCCGTGGCCGCGCCGGCGAAGCCGCAGGCAGCGACCGAGCCGCCCGCCAGCAAGGAAAAGGCGACGCAGCCCGCCGCCCCGCTGGCCGCGCGCACGCCCCGCAAGCCCCATGCGACCCCGGTGCCGCAACCGCCGGTGGACCTGCGCCTGCCCCATGAGCTGATGGCCGACCTGTTCCCGGACAAGGCGCCCGACAGCGTGCCGGAAAAGCGCCTGCTGCCGCCGATGTTCATCGACAGGTCGAGCGAGAGCCCGTTCCAGCTCAACGGCAAGCTCCTGCACAAGGACCGCGCGGGCCAGGACGACGACTACTGGGAGACGGTGGACGGGGCCGAACTGCAGTTCGAGTTCCGCCGCTAGTAGCCGAAGTCTGGCGTAGGGCGAATGAAGCGGAACGCTTCATCCGCCGATCGGGTACGTGCCGGGGTTGCGGCGGATGACGCTGGCGCGTCATGCGCCCTACACAGAGCCGCAACGCCAGAAACGTAGGGTGGATGAGGTTTTTTTCATCCACCCTTGCGGGGCCGCATGCGCGGCCGTGGTGGATCGGTGGAACTGATCCACCCTACGGGACCTCGGCCCATTGCATTCAATCGAGATACAGATCGGGCAACAACGGCCCCGCCGTCGGATCGACCCGGTACTGCTCGAATTCGCTCTGCCCCTGTTCCCGCAGCACTTCCTCGTCGATCAGCAGCCGCCCGCTGATGCTGCGCCCGCCGCTGCAGAGGATGGCGTGGGCGGCGTCGGCCATGATCGCCGGGGTGCGGGCCTGCCTGAGCATGGCGCTGCCGCCCACCTCGAACTCGATGGCAGCGGTGGCGATGATGGTTCGCGGCCACAGCGAGTTGACACTGATCCCGTACTTGGCGAATTCCTCGTGCATGCCCAGGGTGAGCATGCTCATGCCGTACTTGGTCACGGTGTAGGGGCCGTACTGGGCGAACCACTTGCTCGCCAGGTTGATCGGCGGCGACAGGCTGAGGATGTGGCCGTTGCCGCTCTGCTTCAGGTAGGGCAGCGCGGCCTGGCTGCAGACCAGCACGGCGCGGGTGTTGATCTGGTGCATCAGGTCGAAGCGCGACGGCTTGAGCTGCTCGACGCCGACCAGCCTGATCGCCCCGGCGTTGTTCACCAGTGCGTCGATTCCGCCGAAGCATGCCGCGGCCTGGGCCATGGCGGCGGCGACGGCGTTCTCGTCGCGCACATCCAGCTGCAGGGCGAGGGCCTTGCCGCCGGCGGCCTCGACTTCCGCGGCGACGCTGTGGATGGTGCCGGGCAGCTTGGGATGCGGCTCGGCGCTCTTCGCCGCGATGACCACGTTGGCGCCGTCGCGCGCCGCGCGCAGGGCGATCTCGCGGCCGATGCCGCGGCTGGCGCCGGTGATGAACAGGGTCTTGCCTTGCAGGGACATGGGAACTCCTGGGTCTGTCGGGGTGATTGGTCAGGTCGCATCCGGCGGTTGCGGCGGGCCTATGACCCGCCCCATGGCGCCGTGGATGCCCATCTCGCGCAGCACGCGCAGTTCGCCCTCGCTTTCCACCATCTCGGCGATCAGCGGCAGGTCGATGCTGTTGCTGGCGCGGAACACCGCCTCGATGAACAGGCGCTTGTCGTCTTCCTGGTCGATGCAGCGAATATAGCTGCCGTCGATCTTCAGGTAGGCCAGGCCGAGGCGGGTGAGGTTGCCGATCAGGCTGAAGCGCCCGCCGAAATGCTGCAGGGCGAGGCCGGCGCCGGTGTCGTGCACCGCGCGGGCCAGGCCTTCCAGTTCGGCGGGTGGCGGCAGATGGTGCTCGTCCAGTTCCAGGGTGAGCAGGCGCGCCAGTTGCGGGCGGGCCCTGAGCAGGCCGAGCAGGCGTTCCAGGTGCTGCGGCGTGCGCACGCTGGCGGCGGACAGGCTCAGCGCCAGCGGCTCGGGTTGCCGGGCGAGATGGGCGAGGCAGAGCTCGAGCATCGCCAGGTCCAGCCGCGCGGCCCAGCCGAAGCGCCCGATCCACGGCAGGAACTGTCCGGCGCCGAGGGTTTCGCCGTTCTCCCCGGGCAGACGGGCGAGCGCCTTGCGCTGCAGCAGCGCGCCATCGACGGCGCATTCGCGCACCGGCTGCAGCCACAGCTGCAGCTTGCCGTGCTGCAGGGCGTCGTCGAGGCGGGCGTGCCAGGCGTGGCTGTCCAGGGCGGGCTGGCCGGCGCCGTTGTCCAGCCATCGCCAGGGGCGTTCCGCCAGGCTCTCGGCCTGGGCCAGCGCCTGGTCGGCGCGGTCGAGGATGGCTTCCCGGGTTTCGCCGGGACGGAAGGCTGCGAGGCCGAGGTGCGCCGGCGGTGTGCGGTCGCTGGCGCCGGTGCGCTGCAGGTTGTCCAGCTGCGCGCAGAGGTCCTCCGCCAGCGCCTCCGCCTCGGCTGCCTGCAGGCCGGGGGCGAGCAGGGTGAATTCGCCGCCGCGGCTGCGCGCTGCCAGCCACTCGGGCGTGCCGCGCTGCTGCTGGGCTTGCCGGAGAACTTCGGCGACCTCGCGGATCAGCGCGTCGACATGCCGGCCGCCGAAACGCTGGTTGAGCCCGCCGAGATCGTGCAGGCGCAGCAGCAGGAGATAGCCGGCGGCGTTCTGTTCCGAGGGCAGCAGTTGCGCGTCCAGGCGGGCGTCGAACAGGCGCCGGTTGGCCAGGCCGGAGAGGGCGTCGTGATAGGCCTCCTCGCGCAGCCGCTCGCTGTGCGCGGCCTGCTCGGCGAACAGCGCCTTGAGCTTGTCGACCATCTGGTTCATGGCCTGCACCACGCGGCGCAGTTCCGGCGTGCGCGGCTCCTTCGCCAGGGTGAAGAATTCGCGGCGGCTGATTGCGCGGGCCTGCTGTTCCATCTGTTCCAGCGGGCGCAGCTGGGTGCGCAGCAGCCAGCCGCCGAGCAGGGCGCTGAGAACGCCGCAGCCGAGCAGCCAGGCCAGGCTGCCGAGGGCGCCATCCCACAGCCGCTGCAGGGCGAAGCGCGGATGGCTGGCCACCTCGACCCGCGCCGCCTGCTCCCAGCCGCGCATGATCAGCGCGTCGCCGCCCTGGGTGCGCAGGTCGACCAGCCTGGCGAACCAGTCCGGCACCCGGTCGTCGCCGCCGTCGCTGTGGCGTTCCACCAGCACGCTGCTGTCGGCGATGCGCACCACGCGGATGCTGGCGAAGTAGCCGCTGTCGAAGATCGAGCTGACCATCAGCTCGGTCATCGCCGGGTCGTCGACGTAGGGCGTCAGCGACAGGCCGAGCGCGGTGGCGGCGTCCTGGGCGTGGGAGCGCAACTGGCTGATCGACTGCTCGCGGGAGCTTTCCACGCTGCTGACGAAACTGCCGGCGAAGGCCGCCACGAGGAACAGGCAGATGGCGAGGAACAGCTGTTTGATCAGGGACATGGGGCGCTCCTAGCGCGCCTGCTCGAGGGGCAGGCCCTCGGCGCGCATGTGGGCCAGCAGATCCTGCCAGCGCGACAGCTGCTTGCTGTTGCCGCTGCGCCGCCCGCCGCCGGGGCCGGGCAGCCAGACCCCCTCGGTGTTGAAGGCGTAGACCGGCAGCAGGTCGCTGCGCTGCGAGGCGGGACGGATTTCCGGATCGAGGTTGTCCAGTACCAGTGGATCGGCGCTGGGCGTGGGGTAGTAGGCCAGCACCATGTGCGCCTGGTTCTGCCGCAGTGCCTTGACGTAGGTGATGCGCAGCCGGTCGCTGGAGACGCCGAGCTGGCGCAGGGTCACGTACTTGGCGATGGAATAGTCCTCGCAGTCGCCGGCGCCCTTGTACAGCGTCTCCAGCGGCGTCGCCCAGTATTCCTCCTGGCCCCAGACCTGGCGGTCGCTGGCGAACAGCAGGCTGCGGTTGAAGAAGGCGTTCACCGCCTGCAGCCGGGCGCTTTCGTCGAGGTCGCGGCTGGCGTCGAGCAGGCGCCCCCAGTCGGCGATGCGCTGGCGGGCGTCGCCGAGGTTGCCGTAGGTGCGTTCGGCCCGGGCGAGGATTTCGTCGAATTTCCAGTTGGCCAGCACGCCGCCGAACGCGGCGAGGAACAACGGCAGCAGCAGCGCCGCCCAGGCGCGTGGCGGCGCGGGATACAGTCGGCACGCTCCTTGTAATGGCTGCATCGCCAGGGCTCCGCGGGGACTTCCTGAAGCCTAAGGGAGGCTCGGGCGGTGCGCCAGTTGGGGTTGAAACGAAAACTGACAGGTTTGTATGTCAGGAATATCCGCGGCCAGCGTCGATCGGCCTATAAAGGGGAATACTTTTTCGGTTGCGGCGTGCAGGAAAAGGACTCGGCGAGGTCGGACGGATGCGCAGTGTGCGGATCGGCAAGGCGGGATGGCTGGCGTTGGCGGTGCTTCTGGCGGTGGTCGGAGCTACGGCCTTCTGGCTGCTGGCGCGTGAGCCGGCGCGGCCCCAGGCATCCGCGGTGGCGCCCGGCGTGCCGGTGGTGCTGGCGCGGGTGGAGCGGCAGGACGTCGCCCAGCGGTTGTCCGGCATAGGCACCGTCACCTCGCTGCACAACGTGGTGGTGCGCACCCAGGTGGATGGCGTGCTGACCCGGGTGCTGGTGGAGGAGGGGGAACTGGTCAAACAGGGCGAACTGCTGGCGACCATCGACGACCGTGCGATTTCCGCCGCCATCGCCCAGGCCGAGGCGTCGCGCCTGAACAGCGAGGCGCAGCTGCGCATAGTCGAGCAGGACCTGCGGCGCTACCGCCTGCTGTATGCCGACCGTGCCGTGTCCAAGCAGACACTCGACCAGCAGGAAGCCCAGGCCGCCCAGCTGCGCGCCACGCTGAAATCCAACCAGGCGCTGATCGACGCCGAGCGGGTGCGCCTGTCCTATACGCGCATCACCTCGCCGGTGAACGGCCGGGTGGGCATCCGCAACGTCGATCCCGGCAACCTGCTGCGGGTCGGCGACGCCACCGGGCTGTTCAGCGTGACGCAGATTTCGCCGATCTCGGTGGTGTTCTCCCTGCCGCAGGAAAACCTGCCGCTGCTGCATCCGCTGATTGGCGGCGCCACGCCGGTGAGCGCCTACACCCGCGACGGCGGCCAGTTGCTGGCGGAGGGGCGGCTGCAGAGCCTGGACAACCAGGTCGCCAGTTCCACCGGCACCATCCGCGTGCGTGCGCTGTTCGACAACGCCGAATCGCGGCTGTGGCCGGGGCAGTTCGTCGCCGTCAGCCTGCAGGCCGGCATCCTCAGCGGCCGCCTGGTGCTGCCGAGCAAGGCGGTGCGCCGGGGGCTGGAGGGCAATTTCGTCTATCGCCTGGAGGATGACCGGGTCGAGGCGGTGCCGGTGCGGGTGGTGCAGGAAGTCGATGGTCTCAGCGTGGTCGAGGGCCTGGCGGCGGGCGACCAGGTGGTGCTGGACGGCCATTCGCGGTTGACGCCGGGTGCACGGGTCGAGGTCGTCGGCGGGCCGCAGGCGCTGGCCGGGCAGAGGCCGCAGCCGTGAACGCGCGGATCGGCATGTCCGGCTGGTGCGTGCGCCATCCGATCGCCACCGTGCTGCTCACCATCGCCTCGCTGCTGCTGGGCCTGCTGGCCTTTCTCCGCCTTGGCGTGGCGCCGCTGCCGCAGGTGGATTTCCCGACCATCCAGATCAACGCCCTGCTGCCCGGGGCCAGCCCGGAAACCATGGCCTCGTCGGTGGCGACGCCGCTGGAGGTGCAGTTCAGCGCCATCCCCGGGATCAGCGAGATGGTCTCCACCAGCGCCCTCGGCTCCACCAACCTGACCCTGCAGTTCGACCTGGAGAAGGACATCGACGTCGCCGCCCAGGAAGTCCAGGCCGCGATCAACGCCGCCGCCGGACGCCTGCCGGCGGACATGCCGAACCTGCCGACCTGGCGCAAGATCAACCCGGCGGAGAGCCCGGTGATGATCCTGCGGGTCAACTCCAGGATGATGCCGCTGATCGAGCTGAGCGATTACGCGGAGGTGTTGCTGGCCCGCCAGCTCAGCCAGATCCGCGGCGTGGGGCAGATCTTCCTGGCCGGCCTGCAGCGTCCGGCGATCCGCATCCAGGCGCAGCCGGAGAAGCTCGCCGCCTACCGCCTGACCCTCGCCGACCTGCGCCAGTCGCTGCAGGCGGCGAGCATCAACCTGGCCAAGGGCGCGCTGTTCGGCGAGGGCAGGGTGTCCACCCTGGCGGCCAACGACCAGCTGTTCAGCCCGGCCGAGTACGACCATCTGGTGGTCGCCTATCGCGAGGGCGCGCCGGTGTTCCTCCGGGACGTGGCGCGCATCGTCTCCGCTCCCGAGGACGACTACGTGAAGTCCTGGCCCAACGGCCAGCCGGGCGTGGCGCTGGTGGTGCTGCGCCAGCCGGGGGCGAACATCGTCGAGGTGTCCGACGCCATCCAGGCGGCCCTGCCGCGCCTGCGCGAGATGCTCCCGGCGAGCGTCGAGGTGGACGTGCTCAACGACCGCACGCGGACCATCCGCGCCTCGCTGCACGAGGTGGAGCTGACCCTGCTGGTCAGCATCGCCCTGGTGATCCTGGTGATGGGGCTGTTCCTCCGCCAGCTGTCCGCCACCCTGATCGTCGCCACGGTGCTGGCGGTATCGCTCTCCGCCAGTTTCGCGGCGATGTACCTGCTCGGCTTCACCCTCAACAACCTGACCCTGGTGGCGCTGATCATCGCGGTCGGCTTCATCGTCGACGACGCCATCGTGGTGGTGGAGAACATCCATCGCCACCTGGAGCGCGGCCAGTCGCGGCTGGAGGCGGCGCTGCAGGGCGCGGCGGAAATCGGCTTCACGGTGATTTCCATCAGCTTCTCGCTGATCGCCGCGTTCATTCCGCTGCTGTTCATGGGCGGCATCGTCGGCCGGCTGTTCCGCGAGTTCGCCCTCAGCGTGACGGTGGCGATCCTGATCTCGGTGCTGGCGGCGCTGACCCTGGCGCCGATGCTCGCCTCGCGCTTCATGGGCAGCCCGCCCGGCCATGACCGGCGCGGCCTGAACGGCTGGCTGCTGGCCGGCTACGAGCGTGCGCTGGACTGGTCGCTGGGCCACCAGCGGCTGGTGCTGGTCGGCTTCGGCCTCACCGTGGCGCTCGCGGTGGCGGGCTACGTCGGCATCCCCAAGGGCTTCTTCCCGCTGCAGGACACGGCGTTCGTGTTCGGCACCAGCCAGGCCGCCGAGGACGTGTCCTACTCGGACATGCAGGAGAAGCACCGGCAACTGGCGGAAATCGTCGCCCGCGATCCGGCGGTGCTCAGCTACAACCACGCCATCGGCGTCACCGGCGGCAGCCAGACCCTGGCCAACGGGCGCTTCTGGATCGTCCTCAAGGACCGCCGCGACCGCGACGCCTCGGTGGGCGAGTTCATCGACCGGCTGCGCCCGCAACTGGCCAGGGTGCCGGGCATCGTCCTCTACCTGCGCGCGGGGCAGGACATCAACCTCAGCACCGGCCCGGTGCGCACCCTCTACCAGTACGCCCTGCGCAGCAACGACAGCACCCGGCTGGCGCTGTGGGCGCAGCGCCTGACCGAGCGGCTGAAGGACGAGCCGGGCCTGCGCGACGTTTCCAACGACCTGCAGGTGGGCGCCAGCGTCACCGCGCTGGACATCGACCGGGTGGCGGCGGCGCGCTTCGGCCTGAACGCCGAGGATGTCAGCCAGACCCTCTACGACGCCTTTGGCCAGCGCCAGGTCGGCGAGTACCAGACCGAGGTCAGCCAGTACAAGGTGATCCTCGAACTGGACCCGCGCCAGCGCGGGCGGGCGGAGAGCCTGGAGTGGTTCCACCTGCGTTCGCCGCTGACCGGCGAGATGGTCCCGCTGTCGGCCATCGCCCGGGTCACGCCGGCGCGCTCCGGGCCGCTGCTGATCAACCACAACGGCATGCTGCCGGCGGTGAACCTGTCGTTCAACCTGGCCACAGGCATGCCGCTGGGCGAGGCGGTGAAGCTGGTGGAACGGGTGCAGCAGGAGATCGGCATGCCGTCCAGCATCATGGGCACCTTCCAGGGCACCGCGCGGGCCTTCCAGAGCGCGCTGGCGACCCAGCCGCTGCTGATCCTCGCCGCGCTGGTGGCGGTGTACATCATCCTCGGCGTGCTCTACGAGAGCTTCGTGCACCCGCTGACCATCCTGTCCACGCTGCCTTCGGCGGGGATCGGCGCGGTGCTGATGCTCTGGGCCTGGGGGCAGGAATTCTCGGTGATGGCGCTGATCGGCATCGTGCTGCTGATCGGCATCGTCAAGAAGAACGGCATCCTGATGATCGACTTCGCCCTGGCCGCCCAGCGCCAGCGCGGTCTGGCGCCGCCCGAGGCGATCCGCGAGGCCTGCCTGGCGCGCTTCCGGCCGATCATGATGACCACCCTGGCGGCCATGCTCGGGGCGATTCCGCTGATGATCGGCTTCGGCACCGGCTCGGAACTGCGCCAGCCGCTGGGCATCGCGGTATTCGGCGGACTGCTGGTGAGCCAGATGCTGACGCTGTTCAGCACGCCGGTGGTGTACCTGGCGCTGGACCGGGTGTTCCATCGGGGACAGCAGGCGCCGGTGGAGGAACCGACCCCGTAGGAGCGAGCTTGCTCGCGAACGAGGCGTTCATGCGGTGCACGGACGCCATACAAGCGCGCCATGCGCGCGACAATGGCGGAGGGTCGCGGGCATGGCCCGCTCCTACAGGTGGGCTTTGCGCGTAGGGCGAATCTTCATCGTTCCCACGCTCCCGCGTCCTACGAGACCATTCGCGAGCAAGCTCGCTCCTACGAAGAGCACGACCGTGTAGGGGCCTCAGCGAATCTCGCGGGTCTTCAAGCGCAGGATGTAGATCGACACCAGCGTCGCGCTGGTCAGCATGAACGCCCAGGCCAGCGGGCGGCGGATGAGGTAGCAGGAGAAGCCGATGCTGGTCCACATCAGCAGCAGGGTATAGACCTTGCCCTTCAGCGGAATGCCTTCGCCGTCGAGGTAGTCGCGAATCCACGGGCCGAGCCTGGGGTGGCCGACCAGCCAGTCGTAGAAACGCTGCGAGCTGCGCATGAAGCACGCAGCCGCGAGCAGCAGGAATGGCGTGGTCGGCAGGATTGGCAGGAAGATGCCGATCACGCCGAGGACGACGCTGAGCCAGCCGACGCCGAGCAGACAGTAGCGCACCCAGACCTGGGTGGGACGGCGGATTTCCACTTAGTGATGGCGTGGCTTGAGCAGGGCGGGTTTCTCTTCCGGGGCCTGGCAGAGCAGGAACAGGTTGGTCAGCAGCTCGGGGATCTGCGCCACCATGTCGTCGACCAGATGGCGGTCGCGGGCGATTTCCTCGAACTCCGGCTGTTCGTCGAACAGCCCCGAACCGACCATGATCGGCAGCAGCAGCTCGCTGACTTCCTCCTCGGCCTGCTCGAACCACACCGCCTCGCGGAGGAACACGCCTTCCATGAAGCCGATGCACCAGCCGCGGATGTCGGAATCGTCCGGGTCCGGGCCGAGTTCCGGGTCGCAGGGAAGCTCCACTTCCTCGTCGCTGGCGAGCATGCGGGTGATGTGGCCCTTGAGCAGCACCAGGGTGCTCTCGATCTCCGCACGTTCCTCGTCGCTGCGATAGTGCGGCGGCTCGGCGAACAGGGCGTCGATCCACTCGCGCTCCGGAACTTCGTCCGGGCAGATCGCCAGGGCGGTCAGGTAACCGTGTGCCGCCACGTAGTCCAAGGCTTCTTCGTGCAGATCGTCTGCATCGAGGAAGGCTTGCAGGCGGGACAGCTGTTCGTGGAAGGACATCGGCTACTACCTCGGAGGGGATGCGGGCCTGAATTGTAGTCCCTCCGGGGCCCGCGGGCAAAAGGCCGGAGCCCTGGCGACGCGCTTTGCGATGACATGCGACAAACGAATGGAGCACCTTGCGTATAATGCGCGGCTTCGATTCGGAGTCCCCCATGCTCGACCAGGCCCAGCGCATCCTCAAAGACGTATTCGGTTACGACGCCTTCCGTGGCAATCAGGCGCGGATCATCGAGCGGGTGGCCGGCGGCGGCGATGCCCTGGTGCTGATGCCCACCGGCGGCGGTAAGTCGCTGTGCTTCCAGGTCCCGGCGCTGCTGCGCGACGGCCTGACGGTGGTGGTTTCGCCGCTGATCGCGCTGATGGACGACCAGGTCGCCACCCTCGACGAGCTGGGCGTGCCGGCGGTGGCGCTGAACTCCACGCAGAGCCCGGAAGAGCAGCGCGACATCGCCGACCGCCTGCGCCGCGGCGAGATCAAGCTGCTCTATCTCGCCCCCGAGCGCCTGGTGCAGCCGCGCATGCTGGCCTTCCTGCAGCGCCTGCGGGTCAGCCTGTTCGCCATCGACGAGGCGCACTGCGTGTCGCAATGGGGCCACGACTTCCGCCCGGAATACCTGCAACTCGGCCAGCTCGCCGAGCAGTTCCCGGACGTGCCGCGCATCGCCCTGACCGCCACCGCGGACATGCGCACCCGCGATGAGATGATCCAGCGCCTGCACCTGCAGAACGCCGAGCAATACCTCTCCAGCTTCGACCGGCCGAACATCTTCTACCGCATCGTGCCCAAGGAGCAGCCGCGCAAGCAGCTGCTCGGCTTCCTCGCCGAGCGGCGGGGCGACGCGGGCATCGTCTACTGCCTGTCGCGCAAGAAGGTCGAGGAGGTCGCCGAGTTCCTCAGCAACCAGGGCTATCCGGCGCTGCCGTACCACGCGGGGCTGTCCAACGATCTGCGCGCCTTCAACCAGAAGCGCTTCCTCAACGAGGAAGGCCTGATCATGGTGGCGACCATCGCCTTCGGCATGGGCATCGACAAGCCCAACGTGCGCTTCGTCGCCCACCTCGACCTGCCGAAAAGCCTGGAAGCCTATTACCAGGAAACCGGCCGTGCCGGCCGCGACGGCCTGCCGGCGGATGCCTGGATGGCCTACGGCCTGCAGGACGTGCTGCTGCTGCGGCAGATGATGCAGAACTCCGAGGGCGACGAGCGCCACAAGCGCGTCGAGCGGCACAAGCTGGAGGCCATGCTCGCGCTGTGCGAGGAAACCCGCTGCCGGCGCCAGGCGCTGCTGGCCTATTTCGACGAGGAACTGGCCAATCCCTGCGGCCATTGCGACGTCTGCGTGGATGGCGTCGAAACCTGGGACGCCACCGAGCCGGCGCGCCAGGCGCTGTCGGCGATCTATCGCAGCGGCCAGCGCTATGGCGTCGGCCATCTGGTGGACGTGCTGCTGGGCAAGGAAACCGAGAAGGTCCGCAGTGCCGGCCACCAGCACCTGGCGGTATTCGGCATCGGCAAGTCCCGTGCCGAGGACGAATGGCGCACCCTGTTCCGGCAACTGGTCGCCCGTGGTTTCGCCGATGTGGACATCGACGGCTTCAACGGCCTGCGCCTGACCGAGGCCTGCCGCCCGCTGCTGCGCGGCGAAGAGACGCTGGCCCTGCGCCGCGATCCCAAGCCGCAGCGCAGCAAGTCGTCGTCTTCCACTGGCGGCGCCAGTCCGGCCAGCCAACTGGTGCGCCAGGAAGAGCGCGAGATGTGGGAGGCCCTGCGCACCCTGCGGCGCAAGTTGGCCCAGGAGCACTCGGTGCCGCCCTACGTGATCTTCCCCGACGCGACCCTGCTGGAAATGCTGCGCAGCCAGCCCACCACGCTCACCGCGATGGCCCAGGTCAGTGGCGTCGGCGCGCGCAAGCTGGAACGCTACGGCCAGGCCTTCCTCGACGTGCTCACCGAGTCCGAAGCGGCGCCCGACGCCCCGGCCCCGGCCGTCGACCTGCGCCATGAACTGGTGACCCTGGCCCGCGCCGGCATGACCCCGGCACAGATCGCCCGCCAGCTCGACTGCACCGAGAAGAACGTCTACAGCCTGCTGGCCGAGGCCATCGGCCGCCAGCAGCTGAGCCTGGAGCAGGCGCTGGACCTGCCGGAAGAGCTGATGGGCGAGATACAGGACGCCTTCCTCGAAGGTGACGGCGAGCTGCCGCCGGTGGCCGAACTCGCCGAACGCTTCGACGGCAGGGTGCCGGCGGGGGTGTTGCACTGCGTGCGGGCGGCCCTGCAAGCCGAGCTCGAAGTCTGACGAACGGTTATCTCACGATACAGTCTGCGACAAATTGACATTGTGCGGCCTTGATTAGCACGCTAATAATTAGCTAAATCAATTAGCCTGAAGTCGCTTCCACAATGCCAGACAACGACAAGCACTACTTCGGAACCCAGCTTGCCCAGGCCTCGCGGGCCTGGCGGGCGGAACTCGACCGCCGTCTCAGCCATCTCGGCCTGTCCCAGGCGCGCTGGCTGGTCCTGCTGCACCTCGCGCGCAATGCCCGTTCCCCCACCCAGCGCGAACTGGCCCAGTCGGTGGGCGTCGAGGGGCCGACCCTGGCGCGTCTGCTGGACGGCCTGGAGTCCCAGGGGCTGGTGCGCCGCCAGGCGGTGGCGGAGGACCGGCGCGCCAAGCACATCTGCCTGACGCCCAAGGCCGATGTGCTGATCGCCGACATCGAAAACATCGCCGCCAACGTGCGCAACGATGTCCTGCAGGGAATCCCCGAAGAGGAGGTTGCGTTATGTCAAAAGATTCTCGCGCGCATCCTCGCCAATCTTGAGAAAAATTGAGAACCCCTTCACATTATGCCGGTAGCACGTCATTTTTCCGTCGACCCTCTTGTGAGGCCCGCAACTCGTCGGGTTTCCTGGAGGGTTCGTTGGTTTTTTGACGAGTTTTCTTGACCGCACGGCCTTTCCCACCTATGCCGTGATAGCAACGGGCTTTCACGCTCGTGGGGGTTGCGGTCGGAAAATCCAATGATTGAGTGGTACCGGCACAGGCCTTCGCCAGTAGTGCCGGGAAGCCTGCGAATCCGGGACAAGAGGGTTGGGGGTCATGAACAAGAAAAAGCGAATTCCTCTGGCGCTTGCCGCCCTCACACTGGCCGTATCCGGCCACGCATATTCCCTCGGCCTCGGCGACGTCACCCTGCATTCCGCGCTGAACCAGCCGCTGAGCGCCGACATCGAGCTGCTGCAGGTGGGCAACCTGAGCACTGACGAACTGATCGCCAGGCTGGCGAGCGAAGCCTCGTTCCAGCAGGCGGGCGTGGAGCGCTTCCTGTTCCTCAATGACCTGCGCTTCACCCCGGTCATCCGCGGTGGCCGGGGTTACATCCGGGTGACCTCGACCCAGCCGGTGCGCGAGCCCTACCTGAACTTCCTGCTGGAAGTGGAGCGCCCGAACGGCCGGCTGATGCGCGAATACACGCTGCTCTTCGATCCGCCGGAATATGCTCCGGTGGCGACCCGTTCCGTCGCCAGCGAACCCTACAGGATCGCTTCACCGCAGCCTGTCCGGGAGCGGCCGGCAGCGTTCCATCCCGCCGTGCAGGGCGAACCTGCCGTCGCGAGCGAAGGGCGCTACCTCACCGTGCGCAACGATACGCTGTGGAGGATCGCCTCGCGGCTTGGCGCCAGCGGCGCGCAGCACAAGCAGCTGATGGCGGACATCTACCAGCTCAACCCGCAGGCATTCATCGGCGGCGATGCCCACCGGCTGAGGGTAGGGCAGACCCTGGTACTGCCCGCTGGCCGCCAGGCGCCGGCTGCGCCGCCGCAGGCTGTCCCGGCCGTCGCCCCGCCCGTGGCAGCCCGGCCCGCCGAGGTAGCAGCGGCGCCCGCGGTTCCGGCAGCGGATGCCCAGGTGAAGGCCGAGCTGACCGGGCTTTCCGCGGAGCGCACAGAGCTGAACGAACGCCTGGACAGCATGGCGCAGCAGCTGGATGCCCTGCAGAAGGCGCTGGAAGCGCGCGACCAGCAGATTCAGACGCTGCAGGCCGAAGTGCAGCGGCGTCAGGCTGACGCGGCCGCAGCTGCGAAGGCCCAGGCCGCTGCGCCTGCGGTGACGCCGAGTGCCGCCCCCGTGGAGGCTGCGGCGAAGCCGGCGGTGGCCGAAGCCGCCGCGGAGCCGCCGATCGGCTGGCGCTGGCTGACCGTCGGGGGCCTGCTGGCCCTGCTCGGCGGACTGCTCCTGGCCCGTCACCGGCGCCAGGGCGAACCGGATGGCGCTCCGCTGGCGCAGCAGGTCAGGGAGCCTGAGCCGGTGCGGGAAGAGCCCGTGCAGACCCGTCTCCAGCTCCAGTTGCCCGTCGTGGAGACCTTGCCGGCCGTTGCGCCCGTCCGTGCCCCGGCTGCCCCGGCTGCCGCGCCTGTCGCCGATGCGACTGTGATCAGGCTGCCCACGGCCAGCGCCGATGGCCTGGAGGGCGCCAACATCTACATCGCCTACGGTCGCTTCGGCCACGCCCGCGACATGCTGAGCGAGTCCATCGCGCAGAGCCCGCAGCGCCTCGACATGCGCGTCAAGCTGATGACCGTGCTGGCGGAACTGGGCGACGTATCCGGCTTCCATGAGCAGGAGAGCGAATATCTGGAACTGGGCGGCGATCGCCGGGAAGTGGAGCAGATCGTGGCGCGCTATCCGGTCCTGCAGAAGGCGGCGACCGAAGTGAAGGCCCCCGCTGCGGTGGAAAAGCCCCGGGTGGAGAAAGTGGAGGAGGCGGAAACGGCTCCCGAGCCATTGACCGACTGGGATGATCTGGAACTCGACGAGCCCGCTGTCGCCAGCCAGGGCAGGCCGCCGGAAAAGGTTGCGGAAGAGCTGGACGACGTCTCCTGGGATCTCGACTGGGATAGCCTCGACCTGGACAACCCGCTGGAGAATCCGCTGTGCCGCAAGAGCCCGGCACGGCTGGCCGAGCCGGAAGACTTCACCAGCAATCTGTTCGAACTCCCGGAAGTGACCGAATTCGATCCGGGCAGCGAACAGGCCGGCGTGTTCCGGCGGCAGGACGAACTGGTGGAAAGCGATCTGCTCGGCGATCTGGAAGAAGTGCCTTCCCAGCACGACGAACTCCTCGTCGAACTCGACCGCGCCCGCCGCTGCATCGACGAGGGCAACCTCGACGAGGCCTACGTCATCCTCAAGCGGATCATCGAGAACGGCGACTCCGAGGAAAGCGCCGAGGCGCGCGAGCTGCTGGCGAAGATCGCCTGAGGCGGGTGAACGAGTACTAAAAGGCCGGTCGGGATGACCGGCTTTTTTGTGTCTGCCTTTGGACGCAGGAGCCTGTAAGCGACGAGCAGCGCGCGTAGGGTGGATCACGCTCCATCGATCCACCATTCCCGCGTGCCGAAGCCTGAATGGTGGATGAAAAAGCGTCATCCACCCTACGCTACTGGACTCGACGGCGTCAGCCGAACGGGCTTCAGCGCGGCCCCGAAGGGGTGAGGCCCGTAGGGCCGAATAACCAGGGACGCAGTCCCTGGTGAGAGTCCAGCCGCCCAAACGAAAAAGCCCCCGGCATGTGCCGAGGGCTTTCGAATCTGGCTCCGCGACCTGGACTCGACGGCGTCAGCCGAACGCGCTTCAGCGCGGCCCCGAGGGGTGAGGCCCGTAGGGCCGAATAACCAGGGACGCAGTCCCTGGTGAGAGTCCAGCTGCCCAAACGAAAAAGCCCCCGGCATGTGCCGAGGGCTTTCGAATCTGGCTCCGCGACCTGGACTCGAACCAGGGACCCAATGATTAACAGTCATTTGCTCTACCGACTGAGCTATCGCGGAACAACGGTGCGTATCCTACTGATTAAAAAGGGGAAGTCAAGCTTTCCAGCTCGACTTCCCGATCCTTTTGTCAGAGCACCTGGACGATGGCGCGGGTGACCGTTTCGATGTTGCTGTTGTTCAGCGCAGCAACGCAGATACGGCCGGTGCCGACGGCATAGATGCCGAATTCGTTCTTCAGGCGCTCCACCTGCTCGGCGGTCAGGCCGGAGTAGGAGAACATGCCGCGCTGCCGGGCGACGAAGCCGAAGTCGCGCTTGGCGCCGAAGGCGGCCAGTTGGGCGACCATGGCTTCGCGCATGGCGCGGATGCGGTTGCGCATCTCGCCCAGTTCCTCTTCCCACAGGCCGCGCAGCTCGGGGCTGTTGAGCACGGCGGCGACCACGCTGGCGCCGTGGGTCGGTGGGTTGGAGTAGTTGGTGCGGATGACGCGCTTCACCTGCGACAGGACGCGGGCGGATTCCTCGCGGCTGTCGGTGACGATGGACAGTGCGCCGACGCGCTCGCCGTACAGCGAGAAGGACTTGGAGAACGAGCTGGATACGAAGAAGTTCAGCCCGGACTTGGCGAACAGGCGCACCGCTTCGGCGTCCTCGTCGATCCCGTCGCCGAAGCCCTGGTAGGCGATGTCGAGGAACGGCACGTGTTCCTTGGACTTCAGCACGTCGAGAACCTGTTGCCAGTCTTCCAGGCTCAGGTCGACGCCGGTCGGGTTGTGGCAGCAGGCGTGCAGCACGACGACGGAGCGGGCCGGCAGGGCCTTCAGGTCTTCCAGCATGCCGCTGCGGTTCACGCCCTGGGTGGCGGCGTCGTAGTAGCGGTAGTTCTGCACCGGGAAGCCGGCGGCTTCGAACAGCGCGCGGTGGTTTTCCCAGCTCGGGTCGCTGATGGCGACCACGGCGTCCGGCAGCAGGCGCTTGAGGAAGTCGGCGCCGGTCTTCAGCGCGCCGGTCCCGCCGACGGCCTGGGTGGTCACCACGCGGCCTTCGGCCAGCAGTTCGGAATCTGCGCCGAACAGCAGCTTCTGCACGCCCTGGTCATAGGCGGCGATACCTTCGATCGGCAGGTAGCCGCGCGGCGCGTGCGCCTCGATGCGGGCCTGCTCGGCGGCCTGTACGGCGCGCAGCAGAGGAAGGCGGCCTTCCTCGTTGTAGTACACGCCAACCCCCAGGTTGATCTTTCCGGGACGGGTATCGGCATTGAACGCTTCGTTCAGTCCCAGGATGGGGTCGCGGGGGGCCATTTCGACGGCGGAGAACAGACTCATTTGTCGGCAGCTCTAAAGGCAAGGATGTGGTTGCAAGTGCAACCCTTCGCGACGGGCGCTGGGGGTTGCGTCGGCGGGTCGGTATTATATCGGTCCCGGGTGAATGCAGCGAGGAGCATTCACCCGGTTTTGACGCCGCTTGCCCTTCAGCGTCACAGCCCCCGAGCGAGGTACCCATGTCGACATTCCAGTTGGACTCGAAATTCAAGCCGGCGGGCGATCAGCCCGAGGCCATCCGGCAGATGGTGGAGGGCCTGGAAGCCGGCCTGTCGCACCAGACGCTGCTCGGCGTGACCGGTTCCGGCAAGACCTTCAGCATCGCCAACGTGATCGCCCAGGTGCAGCGCCCGACCATGGTGCTGGCGCCGAACAAGACGCTGGCCGCGCAGCTGTACGGGGAGTTCAAGACCTTCTTCCCGCACAACGCGGTGGAGTACTTCGTCTCCTATTACGACTACTACCAGCCGGAAGCCTACGTGCCGTCCTCCGACACCTATATCGAGAAGGACGCCTCGATCAACGACCACATCGAGCAGATGCGCCTGTCGGCGACCAAGGCCCTGCTGGAGCGCGAGGACGCGATCATCGTCTGCACCGTGTCGTCGATCTACGGCCTTGGCGATCCGGCTTCCTACCTGAAGATGGTGCTGCACCTCGATCGCGGCGACCGCATGGACCAGCGCGAGCTGCTGCGCCGCCTGACCAGCCTGCAGTACACCCGCAACGACATGGATTTCGCCCGCGCCAGCTTCCGCGTGCGCGGCGACGTGATCGACATCTTCCCGGCCGAATCCGAGATGGAAGCGATCCGCGTCGAGCTGTTCGACGACGAGGTGGAGAACATCGCCGCCTTCGATCCGCTCACCGGCGAGGTGCTGCGCAAGCTGCCGCGCTTCACCTTCTATCCGAAGAGCCACTACGTCACCCCGCGGGAAACCCTGATGAACGCGGTGGACCAGATCCGGGAAGAACTGAAGGAGCGCCTGGAGTACCTGCGCAACAACAACAAGCTGGTCGAGGCGCAGCGCCTGGAGCAGCGCACCCGCTTCGACCTGGAGATGATCCTCGAGCTGGGCTACTGCAACGGCATCGAGAACTACTCGCGCTACCTGTCCGGGCGCGCTCCGGGCGAGCCGCCTCCGACCCTCTACGACTACCTGCCGGCCAACTCGCTGCTGGTGATCGACGAATCCCACGTCAGCGTTCCGCAGGTCGGCGCCATGTACAAGGGCGACCGTTCGCGCAAGGAAACCCTGGTGGAGTACGGCTTCCGCCTGCCCTCGGCGCTGGACAACCGGCCGCTGCGCTTCGAGGAATGGGAGGCGATCAGCCCGCAGACCATCTTCGTTTCCGCGACGCCCGGCCCTTATGAAGCGCAGCACGCCGGGCGGGTGATCGAGCAGGTGGTGCGTCCCACCGGCCTGGTCGACCCGGAAATCGAGGTGCGCCCGGCGCTCACCCAGGTCGACGACCTGCTCTCGGAAATCCGCCTGCGCGTGGCCAGCGACGAACGCGTGCTGGTCACCACCCTGACCAAGCGCATGGCCGAGGATCTCACCGACTACCTGGGCGATCACGACGTGCGAGTGCGCTACCTGCACTCGGATATCGAGACGGTGGAACGGGTGGAAATCATCCGCGACCTGCGTATCGGCGCCTTCGACGTGCTGGTGGGCATCAACCTGTTGCGCGAGGGCCTGGACATGCCCGAGGTGTCGCTGGTGGCGGTGCTGGACGCGGACAAGGAAGGTTTCCTGCGTTCCGAGCGCTCGCTGATCCAGACCATCGGCCGCGCCGCGCGCAACCTGAACGGCAAGGCGATCCTCTATGCCGACAACGTCACCGGCTCGATGCAGCGGGCGATCGGCGAGACCGAACGGCGTCGCGCCAAGCAGATTGCCTTCAACGAGGCCCACGGCATCGTGCCGAAGGGCGTGAAGAAGGACATCAAGGACATCCTCGAAGGCGCCACCGTGCCCGGCGGTCGCGGCAAGCGCCGTGGCGTGGCCAAGGTGGCGGAGGAGAGCGGTCGCTACGAGGCGGAACAGCTGCGCACGCCGGCCGAGATCGGCAAACGCATCCACCAGTTGGAAGAGCGCATGTACAAGCTGGCCCGCGACCTGGAGTTCGAATCCGCCGCGGCGGTGCGCGACGAGATCCACAAGTTGCGGGAAAGGCTGGTCGAGTTCGGCTGATCCTTGCCCGTCAGTGCGCTTCCGCGGCCGCCGAAGTACCCATGCCCGGCGGCAGCGGCTTGGTCAGCAGGATGGCGAACATGCCGACCATGAGGAAGATGCCGATGACGTGGAAGGCATCGTTGTAGGCCATGATCGACGCCTGCTGGTGCACGATCTCGCTCAGCTTGCCCAGCGCCGCCTGCTGGCTGCCGAGCTGGGCGGTGAGCTGCGCCAGGCGCTCGTCCACCGCGCCGTTGCTCGGCACCACGGATTCGCGCAGGTAGTCGTAATAGACCTTGGCGCGGCTATCCAGCAGGGTCGAGAGCAGGGCGATGCCGATCGCGCCGCCGAGGTTGCGCAGGATGTTGAACAGCCCCGAGGCGGAGCCGGCGTCCTGCGGCAGGATGTAGGCGGTGGCGATCAGCGACACGGTGATCATGATCAGCGGCTGGCCCATGGCGCGGACCAGCTGTATGTGGCTGAACTGCGGCCCGGCGAAGTCCGGGTTGAGCACCCCGGAGAAGAAGCTGGCCGAGGCGAACAGGCAGAAGCCGATGGCGCAGAGGAAGCGCGGCGGCACCACCTTCATCAGCCGCGGCACCAGCGGGATCAGCAGCAACTGGGGGAAGCCCATCCACATGATCACTTCGCCGATCTGCATGGCGTTGTAGCCCTGGATCTGCGCAAGGTAGAGCGGCAGCACGAAGATCGAGCCATACAGGCCCATGCCCATGCCGACGCTGGCAATCCCGGCCAGGCCGAAGTTGCGATTGCCGAGGATGCGCAGGTTGATCAGCGGGCTGGGCCGCGACAGCTGCAGGATCACGAACAGGATCAGGCTGATGCTGGCGATGCTGCCGAGGCTGAGGATCAGGCTGGATTCCAGCCAGTCCTTGCGATGGCCTTCCTCGAGGAACACCTGCAGGCAGCCCAGGCCGACGGCCATGGTGACGATGCCGGCATAGTCGGTGCGCTTGAGCAGTTCCCAGTGCGGCGCCTTCTTCTCCAGGCCGTAGAGCAGGCCGGCGATCATCACCAGCCCCGGCGGCACGTTGATATAGAAGATGTATTCCCAGCCCCAGTTCTCGGTCAGCCAGCCGCCCAGGGTCGGGCCGATGGAGGGGGCGAAGGTGGCGGTGATGGCGAACAGCGCCATGCCCTTGGCGCGCTGGTGGTCCGGCAGCTTGAGCAGCGACAGGGTGAAGGCCAGGGGGATCAGCGCACCGCCGGTGAAGCCCTGCAGGGCGCGGAACACGATCATGCTTTCCAGGTTCCAGGCCAGCGAGCAGAGCAGCGAGGAAATCAGGAAGCCGATGGAGATCACCACCGCCAGGCGCCGCGCCGAGAGCAGCTGCACCAGCCAGGTGGTCAGCGGGATCATGATGACTTCCGCCACCAGGTAGGAAGTGGAAATCCACGAGCCTTCCTCCAGGGTGGCAGAGAGCGCGCCCTGGATGTCCTTCAGCGAGGAATTGGTGATCTGGATGTCGAGGATCGCCATGAACGCGCCGAGCATGACGCTGAGCACGGCGATCCAGTCGCGGCGGCTGGCGGACTCCGTCGGCCGGACGAGGACATCAGTGCTCACGGAACTCGACCTCGGCCTCCACCGACATGCCGGGGCGGATCAGGCCTTGCAGCGGGTTGTCGCCGGCGAAGGTGATCTTCACCGGAATGCGCTGCACCACCTTGGTGAAGTTGCCGGTGGCGTTGTCCGGCGGCAGCAGGCTGAACTGTGCGCCGGAGGCGGCGAACAGGCTTTCCACGGCGCCTTCGATGGGCTGGTCGGGGAAGGCGTCCAGCACCAGGCGCGCCTTCTGCCCCGGCCGCATGCGGCCGACCTGGGTTTCCTTGAAGTTGGCCTGGACCCAGATGCCTTCGTCCGGCACCAGCGACAGCAGTCCCTGGCCGTTCTGCACGTACTGGCCGACCCGCGCGCTGCGCTGGCCGACCAGGCCGCTTACCGGTGCTCGGATTTCCGTGCGGGCCAGGTTGATCTCGGCCTGGGCGACCTCGGTGCGGGCGCTGGCGATCTGTGCTTCCAGGCGCTGGATGTCGGCGCCCAGGGTGTCGCGCTGGACCTGCTGGGCGCGCAGGTCGGCCTCGGCCTTGGCCACCTGGGAGCGGGCGACGCGGGAGTCGGCGGTGAGGGTGGTGACGCGCTCTTCGGAGACGTAGCCGGGCTTGCGTAGGGCCTGGGCGCGGTTCAGGTCGATCTGGGCGCGGCCGAAGGTGGCCTGGCTGGCATTCAGATCGGCTGCGCTGGCGGCGATCGTGCTCGCCTGGCCTTTCAGCTTGCTGCGCGCCTGGGCCAGTTCTGCCTCGCGGGTGGCAAGGCTCGCCTTGGCGCGGTCCAGGGCGAGCTGGAAATCGCTGGCTTCCAGGCGGACCAGCAACTGGCCCTTCTCCACATGCTGGTTGTCATGCACCAGCACCTCCTCGATGCGTGCGCCGAGCTGGCTGGCGATACGGGTGATTTCGCCCTGCACGTAGGCGTTGTCGGTGGTCTCGACGAAGCGGCCGATGAAATACCAGCGGCCGAGCAGGGTGGCGGCTACCAGGCACAGCAGCACGAGGAAAATGGAAAGGCGACGCTTGAGTTGTGTGGGCATGGGAAAACGAGCGTTTGGTTGAGCAAATTCTTGCCAATCTACCAGTGTTCCTCAGTGGCCCCTAGCCGCTACACTTCGGAAACTTTGTTGCATACAGGGAACAATGATGGGGCTGGATGATGCGCTGATCTTCACCCGGGTCGTGGAATGCCACAGCTTTACCCAGGCCGCGCAAAGTATGGGCATGCAGAAATCGACGGTGAGCCGGCGCATCGCCCTGCTGGAGGAGCGCCTGGGGGTGCGCCTGCTCAATCGCACCACGCGCAAGCTGCGCCTGACCGAAGTGGGGCAGGCGTACTACGACCGCTGCCGGCAGATCATGCTCGACTTCGCCGAGGCCGAGCAGGCGGTGATGCAGTTGCAGCAGGCGCCGTCCGGCCAGTTGCGCATCACTTCGCCGATCGAGTTCGGGCAGGTCTACCTGGCCGGGGTGCTCGGCGATTTCATGCGCCTGTATCCGCAGATCAGCGCGGAAGTGGAGCTGACCTCGCGGATCGTCGATCCGCTGGAGGAGGGCGTGGACATCGCCATCATGGTCGGCCAGCCGGAGGATTCCACCCTGATCGCCCGCCGGCTGCTGATCAGCAAGCGCTGCCTGTGCGCCAGTCCCGAATACATCCGCCTGCATGGCCGGCCGGAACGGCCGGGGGACCTGGAGCGGCATCGCGGCGTGCTGCTGCAGCAGGATTCCCAGCGCTACTGGCCGCTGGCGGATGAGCAGGTGCCCTGCCAGCGGGTGCTGTCCTGCAACAACGTGACCTTCGCCCGCGAGGCGGTGCTGGCGGGGGCGGGAATCGCCGCGCTGCCCGAGCTGATCGTCGACGCCTGGGTCGAGGCGGGGCGGCTGGTACGGCTGTTGCCGGAGGTGCAGCTGCCGGCCGGGGAAATCTATGCGGTCTATCCTTCGAGGCGTTTCCAGGCGATGAAAGTGAAGGCCTTCCTCGACTTCCTCATCGGTTGCCTGCCGGTGACGGAAGGCCAGTGGCTGGAGCCGGGGGCGGCCCGCCTGATAACATCGCGCCCATGAGCGCGGTCATCGGCCGCGCTGTTTCTTTCGCTTTGCACGAGAGCCTTCATGACCACCGTTCGCACCCGTATCGCGCCGTCTCCCACCGGCGACCCGCACGTCGGCACCGCCTACATCGCGCTGTTCAACCTCTGCTTCGCCCGCCAGCACGGCGGCCAGTTCATCCTGCGCATCGAGGACACCGACCAACTGCGCTCCACCCGCGAGTCCGAACAGCAGATCTTCGACGCCCTGCGCTGGCTCGGCATCGAATGGGACGAAGGCCCGGACGTCGGCGGCCCGCATGGCCCGTATCGGCAGAGCGAGCGCGGCGCCATCTATAAGAAGTACTCCGACGAACTGGTCGAGAAGGGCCACGCCTTCCCCTGCTTCTGCACCCCGGAGCGCCTGGATGCGGTGCGCGCCGAACAGCAGGCGCGCAAGGAAACCCCCCGCTACGACGGCCTGTGCATGCACCTGTCGAAGGAAGAGGCGGCCAGCCGCATCGCTGCGGGCGAATCCCATGTCGTGCGCATGAAGGTGCCGACCGAGGGCGTCTGCGTGGTGCCGGACATGCTGCGCGGCGACGTCGAGATCCCGTGGGATCGCATGGACATGCAGGTGCTGATGAAGGCCGACGGCCTGCCGACCTACTTCCTCGCCAACGTGGTGGACGACCACCTGATGGGCATCACCCACGTCCTGCGCGGCGAGGAGTGGCTACCGTCGGCGCCGAAGCTGATCAAGCTCTACGAGTACTTCGGCTGGGAGCAGCCGGTGCTGTGCTACATGCCGCTGCTGCGCAATCCGGACAAGAGCAAGCTGTCCAAGCGCAAGAACCCCACCTCCATCACCTTTTACGAGCGCATGGGCTACCTGCCGCAGGCGCTGCTGAACTATCTCGGCCGCATGGGCTGGTCGATGCCCGATGAGCGCGAGAAGTTCACCCTCGCCGAGATGATCGAGAACTTCGACCTGTCGCGGGTTTCCCTCGGTGGGCCGATCTTCGACCTGGAGAAGCTGTCCTGGCTGAACGGGCAGTGGATCCGCGAACTGGCGGTGGAAGACTTCGCCCGGGAAGTGCAGAAGTGGGCGCTGAATCCCGAATACCTGATGAAGATCGCCCCGCACGTGCAGGGCAGGGTGGAGAACTTCAGCCAGATCGCGCCGCTCGCCGGTTTCTTCTTCAGCGGTGGAGTGCAGCTGGACGCCAGCCTGTTCGAGCACAAGAAGCTCGACGCCACCCAGGTGCGCCAGGTCCTGCAGCTGCTGCTATGGAAGCTGGAGGCGCTGCGCCAGTGGGAAAAAGAGAAGATTACTGGCTGCATCCAGGCGGTGGCCGAGCACCTGGGCCTCAAGCTGCGTGACGTGATGCCGCTGATGTTCCCGGCCATCACCGGCCAGGCCAGTTCGGTGTCGGTGCTGGACGCCATGGAGATCCTCGGCGCTGACCTGTCGCGCTATCGCCTGCGCCAGGCCCTGGAGCTGCTCGGCGGCGCGTCGAAGAAGGAAGCCAAGGAGTGGGAGAAGATTCGCGACGCCATTCCCGGCTGAGCCGATTTCCCCAGCCAGACGATAAACGGCCCGCCCTGTGCGGGCCGTTTTCATGATGGGGCGGGGTAAGTGGTTGTTCTTGCGGAAAATTTTTTGGGCTTTAAGAAAAAATAATGTTGACAGGGTGCCTGCCCGATCATAAGATGCCGCCCGTCCTAACCGACGGGGCTATAGCTCAGCTGGGAGAGCGCTTGCATGGCATGCAAGAGGTCGACGGTTCGATCCCGTCTAGCTCCACCAAATTCCCAGTAATCTCTGGTGATTTTCCAGGAAATTGCCAGGGCTGAAAATCGAAGGTTTTGCGTCCCCTTCGTCTAGTGGCCTAGGACACCGCCCTTTCACGGCGGTAACAGGGGTTCGAGTCCCCTAGGGGACGCCACTATTCCAGCGACGATGTTCATGCATCGTCAGCCAGAGTTGTTCTGGGGCTATAGCTCAGCTGGGAGAGCGCTTGCATGGCATGCAAGAGGTCGACGGTTCGATCCCGTCTAGCTCCACCAAATTGCCAGAATCCACGTTCGTGGATTTCTTCGAAGGTTCCGTCCCCTTCGTCTAGTGGCCTAGGACACCGCCCTTTCACGGCGGTAACAGGGGTTCGAGTCCCCTAGGGGACGCCAATTTTCCCGCTCTGCGGGGCCTATAGGGCCACTCGTTCTTCGAGTGGCCCTTTTGTTTTTCCGCTCCCCGAAAATCCTCCGACCAATGGTCGCACTCAGCGCTTGCCGATTTTTATTATGAGAATAATATTTCTATCATAATATTTTTGGCAGGAAGGCAACCGTGAGCGACAGGAAAACCATGAGCGACAAGAAGGCCCAGACCCGTGAACGCATCCTCGATGCCGCATCCTCGGCACTGCTCAAGCACGGGCCCGTCGAGCCCAGCGTTGGCGAGGTGATGGGCGCGGCGGGGCTGACCGTCGGTGGTTTCTATGCCCACTTCGAGAGCAAGGACGCCCTCATGCTGGAGGCCTTCCGGCAATTGCTCTGTACACGCCGGGCGCTGCTGAAGAACCTCGATCCGGCCTTGTCCTCCGCCGAGCGGCGGGCGCTGGTCGCTGCGTTCTACCTGTCGCGCAAGCACCGCGACAGCGAGGACGAAGGTTGCCCGATTCCCAGTTCCCTGGCCGAGGTGGCGAACCTGCCGGAAGGCTTCCGCCAGGCCCTGGTCGAGCACATGGAGCTGATGACTGCGGAGTTGGCGGGGCGTCCCGAAGAGGCGGATGCCGTGCTGGCCGATATGGCTCTGATGGTGGGTGGACTGGCTCTTGCCCGGGCGCTTGGCCCGGGCGACCTGTCCGACCGTGTCCTGCGTGCCGCGAAGAAGGCGGTGATCTGAGGAGGTGCTGGCATGAGCAGCTTGGCCTGGGTTCGGGGAATCAATGGCGTCGTGGGGCGTATCGCTCCGGAATGGGTCGCCGGGCGGATGCACAGGATGTTCGTGACGCCCCAGGAATATCCGCCGCGTGACTGGGAGCTGCCGTTGCTGGCCAGTGCCGAGCGGGTCACCCTGCGTTTCGGCCTGTCGGCCTTGCGCTGGGGTTCCGGCCCCGCGGTGCTGCTGATGCACGGCTGGGAAGGGCGGCCGACGCAGTTCGCCGCGCTGATCGAGAAACTGGTCGGCGCCGGCTATTCGGTGGTGTCGCTGGACGGCCCGGCCCACGGCCGTTCTCCCGGCGAGGAAGCCAACGTGGTGCTGTTCGCCCGCGCGCTGCTGGAGGCCGCCGACGAACTGCCGCCGCTGCGCGCCGTGATCGGCCATTCCATGGGCGGCTCCAGCGCTCTGCTGGCGACCCAGCTCGGTCTGCGTACCGAGGCGCTGGTGACGGTCGCCTCGCCGAGCAGGGTGATTTCCGTGCTGCGCCGCTTCGCCCGCTTCGTCGGACTGCCGCCGGCAGCTCGCTCGCGTTTCATTCGCCGGGTCGAGCGGGATGTCGGCATGGCGGCCGCGCAGATCGACGTGGCGCACTATCAGCTGGATATGCCCGGGCTGGTGGTCCACGCCGAGGATGACCGGGTGGTGCCGGTGGAGGACTCCGGCGAAATCCACGCCGCCTGGGACGACAGCCGCCTGCTGCGCCTGCCGAAAGGCGGCCACCACGCCGTGCTCGCCGAGCCGGCGCTGGCCGATGCGGTGCTGGAACTGCTGGAGCGCGTGGAAGAGCGCTCGGCCCGGCTGGCGCTGGCTTGCTGACAACCCTCGGAAAAACACATCTCAGGCCGTGACGTCCGGCGCCTGCCCTGTAAACTGGGCAGCCTGCAACCGTCACCGATTCACTCGCCGAATGAATCGTCCGGCCGGCGGACCCGGCCGGAAGCCTGGAGTACTACGCATGAGTTGGGATTTGCCCGATCCGTTCGTGATCGATATCGAGGTCAAGGCCGAAGACATCGACGGCCTCGGCCACGCCAACAACGCCGTCTACGTGAGCTGGCTGGAGCGCTGCGCATGGCGCCACTCGCAGCGCCTGGGGCTCGACCTGGCCGAGTACCGCCGCCTGGACCGCGCCATGGCCGTGGTTCGCCATGAGGTCGACTATCTCCTCGCCGCCTACGAGGGCGAGGAATTGCAGATGGGCACCTGGATCGTCGAATCCGACCAGCGCCTGCGGATGAAGCGGCATTTCCAGCTGGTCCGCCCGAGCGATGCCGCGACCCTGCTGCGCGCGCAGACCACCTTCGTCTGCATCGAACTCTCCAGCGGCAAGCCGAAGCGCATGCCGGCGGAGTTCGTCGAAGGTTACGGCCGGGCGCTGTTGCCGGCTCCGGTCGAGGCGCTCTGATCTCCGTCGCCTGGCGCTTTGCTCCGGGCGACGCTTTTCCTACAATCCGCGGCCTTCACAGTTTCGAGGTCCGGCTTCCGTGCAAATCGCCCTGGCTCCCATGGAGGGGCTGGTAGACGACATTCTTCGCGATGTGCTGACCCGTGTCGGCGGCATCGACTGGTGCGTTACCGAATTCATCCGCATCAACGACCGGCTGTTGCCGCCGTCGGCCTTCCTCCAGCTCGCGCCCGAGCTGGAGCGGGGAAGCCGTACCTGTGCGGGGACGCCGATGCGCGTGCAACTGCTCGGTTCCGATCCGCAGTGCCTGGCGGAAAACGCCGCGCTCGCCTGCGAACTGGGCGCGCCGGTGATCGACCTGAATTTCGGCTGCCCGGCCAAGACGGTGAACCGCTCCCGCGGCGGCGCCGTGCTGCTCAAGGAGCCGGAGCTGATGCACCGGATCGTCGAGACGGTGCGCCGTGCCGTGCCGCAGGCGATCCCGCTGAGCGCCAAGATGCGCCTGGGCTACGACAGTCCGGACGGCTCCCTGGATTGCGCCCGCGCCCTGGCCGATGGTGGGGCGGCGCACGTGGTGGTGCACGCGCGGACCAAGGTCGACGGCTACAAGCCGCCGGCGCACTGGGAATGGGTGGCGCGGGTCGCCGAGGCGGTGCCGGTGCCGGTGTTCGCCAATGGCGAGGTCTGGACCCTGGCCGATTACCTGCGCTGCCGGGAGATCAGCGGGGTGGAGGACATCATGCTCGGCCGCGGCCTGGTGTCCCGCCCGGACCTGGCCCGGCAGATCGCCGCCTGGCGCGACGGTCGCGAGGTCGCGGAAATGCCCTGGACCGAAGTCCGCCTGCTGCTCGACGATTTCTGGCGCCAGGCCCGGCGCAAGCTGGCGCCGCGCTATGCCCCGGGGCGGCTGAAGCAGTGGCTGGGCATGCTCACCCGCAGCTATCCGGAAGCGCTCGAACTGTTCGCCGTGGCCCGCCGCGAGAGCGATTGCGAGCGGCTGGACCGGTTGCTGCTGGGGGAGGCGCTCGGGGAGCTGGCGGCCTGATTGGGTAGGGTCGCGGGTATGGCCCGCTCCTACGGCGGGGCGGGTCTCACCCACCTTGCACAACTCGTCGGCGACACGGACCGTAGGGTGGATCAGCTCTATCGATCCACCATTCCCACGTGCCGGGGCTGGAATGGTGGATGGAAAAGCGCCATCCACCCTGCGCATTCCTGGGGGCGACTCGCTACGCGATTACCGCCCGCCGCTCACATCGATGAAGGTCCCGCTGCTGTAGCTGGACTCGTCCGAGGCGAGGAACAGGATCGCCCGCGCCACTTCTTCCGGTTCGCCGCCGCGCCCCAGCGGAATCGCCGACTTCAGCCGTTCGACCCGGCCCGGTTCGCCGCCGCTGGCGTGGATCTCGGTGTCGATCAGCCCCGGCCGCACCGCATTGACGCGGATGCCCTCGGCGGCCACTTCCTTCGACAGGCCGATGGTCATGCTGTCGATGGCGCCTTTCGCCGCCGCGTAGTCGACGTACTCGTTGGGCGAGCCCAGGCGCGAGGCCATGGAGGAGACGTTGACGATGCTGCCGCCCTTGCCGCCGTGGCGGATCGACATGCGCTTCACCGCCTCGCGGGCGCAGAGGAAGCTGCCGGTGACGTTGATCGCGAAGACCCGCTGCAGGCGCGCGGCATCCATGTTCTCCAGGCGCATCTGCTGTTCCAGAATGCCGGCGTTGTTGACCAGCACGTCGAGCCGGCCGAGGGACTGGTCCAGTTCGCGGAACATGCGCAGCACATCTTCTTCGCTGGAAACGTCCGCGCCGATCGCCACGGCACGTCCGCCGGCGGCCTCGATCCGTTGCGCCAGGGCCTCGGCGGCTTCGCGCTGGCGGTGGTAGTTGATGCCCACCGCATAGCCGCGTTCGGCGGCGAGCAGCGCGGTGGCGGCACCGATGCCCCGGCTGGCGCCGGTGATCAGCATGACTTTCATGAAGGGATTCCTCCTCGACGAACGGCAGTCTTGAAAAGCGTTTCGTAGTCCTTATCTGTAAGTGCGTGGGAATGCCGAAGTCGGGTCCCACACCGGAGTCCTGCGCACAGGCTCCAGAAACCTTGCTGATTATTCAGGAGATTCGCCATGAGCAACGCTTTTTCTCTCGCCCCTCTGTTCCGTCAATCCGTTGGTTTCGACCGTTTCAACGATCTCTTCGAGTCTGCCCTGCGCAACGAGGCCGGCAGCTCCTATCCGCCCTACAACGTCGAGAAGCATGGTGACGATCACTATCGCATCGTCATCGCCGTCGCCGGCCTGCGGGAGGAGGATCTGGAACTGCAGGTCGAACGTGGCGTGCTGACCGTCAGTGGTGGTCGGCGCGAGAAGTCTTCCGACAACGTCACCTACCTGCACCAGGGCATCGCCCAGCGCGGCTTCAAGCTGTCGTTCCGCCTCGCCGACCATATCGAGGTCAGGGGCGCATCGCTGGACAGCGGCCTGCTGAACGTCGACCTGGAGCGTATCGTTCCGGAAGAAGCCAAGCCCAAGCGGATCGCCATCAACGGCCAGCGCCCGGCGCTGGAAGGCTGACAAGCCACTGCCAAGACAAGGGCGCCTGCGGGCGCCCTTGTCGTTTCCCTGCTCAGGAATTTCTTGTAGGAGCCAGCTTGCTGGCGATCCAGGATTTCAGCCGGCAATGAGGTGCCGGCTGACTCGAATGATCGCCAGCAAGCTGGCTCCTACAGGTTCGGCGTTGCTTAGTAGACCAGCGGTTCCATTCCCACCGCCTGCGCATCGAGCAGCGCCATGAAGGCCCGCGCGGCGTTCGACATGGTGCGCTCGGTATGCATGATGTAGCCGAGCTGGCGGCTGAGCTGGATGTCCTGCAGCGGCAGGCGCACCACCTGGTCGTCGAGCATGGTGCGCGGCAGCACGCTCCAGGCGAGACCGATGGAAACCATCATCTTGATGGTCTCCATGTAGTTGGTGCTCATGCCGATGTTCGGCGTCAGGCCCTCGGCCTCGAACATGCGGCGGACGATGTGGTGGGTGAAGGTGTTGCCGCCGGGGAAGACCGCCGGGTGCTTGGCCACGTCGGCAAGGAACACCGGTCCCTGGCGGGACAGCGGATGTTCCGGCGCGGCGACGAAGTCCAGCGTGTCGTCCCACACCGGCACCGCGCGCACCGGCTCGGCGGTTTCCGGAGCCAGGGTGATCACCGCCAGTTCGGCGCGGCCGTGCAGGATCTCTTCATAAGCCACTTCCGAGTCGAGGAACTGGATGTCCAGCGCCACCTGCGGATGCGCGCGGGTGAAGGCGCGCAGCAGCGGCGGCAGGCGATGCAGGCCGATGTGGTGGCTGGTGGCGAGCACCAGCCGGCCGCTGATCTCGCCACTGAGGTTGGCCAGGGCGCGGCGGGTGTCGTCCAGCACATTGAGGATCTGGTAGGCCCGTGGCAGCAGGGCGCGGCCGGCCTCGGTCAGGCTCACCTCGCGGCCGACCCGGTCGAACAGACGCACGCCCAGCTGGCTTTCCAGCGCCGCGATACGCTTGCTCACCGCCGGCTGGGTCAGGTGCAGGCGCTCTCCGGCTTCGGAAAAGCTGCCGGACTCGGCGATGGCGAGGAAGGTGTTGAGGCTGGTCAGATCCATGTCAGGGCTCCAGGCAGCGAACGTCGGTAAAAATGGAGGTTTCGCGGTGGCCCAAACTTATAACTCACTGCATTCCTCATGGGAATGCTTTGAATAAAAAATATGAATTTGAGTTATTCGGTGCGAGGCCATAGCATCATCCCCACAAGCCCTACGGGCATAGAAAGACGCTGATGAGGAATTCTCTGATGGCCGGCAAGACGCTGTACGACAAACTCTGGGAAATGCATGAGGTCAAGCGCCGTGACGATGGTTCGTCGCTGATCTACATCGACCGCCACATCCTCCACGAAGTGACCTCGCCGCAGGCCTTCGAAGGCCTGCGCCTGGCCGGGCGCAAGCCGTGGCGCATCGATGCCAACATCGCCACCCCGGACCACAACGTGCCGACCACCCAGGCCGAGCGCAAGGGTGGCTTGGAAGCCATCGCCGACGAAGTCTCGCGCATCCAGGTCAAGACCCTGGACGAGAACTGCGATGACTTCGGCATCCTCGAATTCAAGATGAACGACGTGCGCCAGGGCATCGTCCACGTGGTCGGCCCGGAGCAGGGCGCGACCCTGCCGGGCATGACCGTGGTCTGCGGCGACTCGCACACCTCCACCCACGGCGCCTTCGGCGCGCTGGCCCACGGCATCGGCACCTCCGAGGTCGAGCACGTGCTGGCGACCCAGTGCCTGGTGGCGAAGAAGATGAAGAACATGCAGGTCCGCGTGGAAGGCACCCTGCCGTTCGGCGTCACCGCCAAGGACATCGTCCTCGCCGTGATCGGCAAGATCGGCACCGCGGGCGGCAACGGCCACGCGCTGGAGTTCGCCGGCAGCGCCATCCGCGACCTGTCCATGGAAGGCCGCATGACCATCTGCAACATGTCCATCGAAGCCGGTGCCCGCGTCGGCATGGTGGCGTGCGACGAGAAGACCATCGCCTACGTCGAAGGCCGCCCGTTCGCGCCGAAGGGCGCCGACTGGGACAAGGCAGTGGCTGCCTGGAAAGACCTGGTTTCCGATGCCGATGCGCATTTCGACACCATCGTCGAGCTGCGTGCCGAAGACATCAAGCCGCAGGTCAGCTGGGGCACCTCGCCGGAAATGGTCCTGGCCGTCGACCAGAACGTGCCGGACCCGGCCGTCGAAGCCGACCCGGTCAAGCGCGACTCCATCGTCCGCGCCCTGAAGTACATGGGCCTGAAGGCCAACCAGGCGATCACCGATATCCAGCTGGATCGCGTGTTCATCGGCTCCTGCACCAACTCGCGCATCGAAGACCTGCGCGCCGCAGCCGCTGTGGCCAAGGGGCGCAAGGTCGCTTCCAGCGTGAAACAGGCGCTGGTCGTGCCGGGCTCGGGGCTGGTGAAGGCGCAGGCCGAGCAGGAAGGCCTGGACAAGATCTTCATCGAGGCCGGTTTCGAATGGCGTGAACCGGGCTGCTCCATGTGCCTGGCGATGAACCCGGACCGCCTGGAGAGCGGCGAGCATTGCGCGTCCACCTCCAACCGCAACTTCGAAGGCCGCCAGGGCGCCGGCGGGCGCACCCACCTGGTCAGCCCGGCGATGGCTGCCGCGGCCGCCGTTACCGGTCGATTCATCGACGTACGCGAATTGATGCAGGCCTGAGGAGACCGACCATGAAAGCCTTTACCCAACACACCGGTCTCGTCGCGCCGCTGGATCGTGCCAACGTCGATACCGACCAGATCATCCCCAAGCAATTCCTCAAGTCGATCAAGCGCACCGGCTTCGGCCCGAACCTGTTCGACGAGTGGCGCTATCTGGACGTCGGCCAGCCGAACCAGAACAACTCGAAGCGTCCGGTGAACCAGGACTTCGTCCTGAACTTCCCGCGTTACCAGGGCGCCAGCGTGCTGCTGGCCCGCGAGAACTTCGGCTGCGGTTCGTCCCGCGAGCACGCGCCGTGGGCGCTGGACGAGTACGGTTTCCGCACCGTGATCGCGCCGAGCTTCGCCGACATCTTCTTCAACAACAGCTTCAAGAACGGCCTGCTGCCGATCATCCTGAAGGACGATGAAGTCGACGAACTGTTCCAGCAGTGCGAAGCCACCGAGGGTTACCAACTGACCGTCGACCTCGCCGCGCAGACCGTGACCCGTCCGGACGGCAAGCAGTACAGCTTCGAAGTGGACGCGTTCCGCAAGCACTGCCTGCTCAATGGCCTGGACGACATCGGCCTGACCCTGCAGGACGCCGACGCCATCCGTGACTTCGAGGCCGGCTACAGGCAGCGCCAGCCCTGGCTGTTCCGCGACGCCTGATATTTCGGACCCCGTGCATTTCACAAGGAACTCACCATGACCGACGTTCGCCACGAGCAGGTAGTCCAGCGCCAGTTCGGCGCCCAGGCTGCCGCCTACCTGAGCAGTGCCGTGCACGCCCAGGGCGAGGAATTCGCCCAGCTGCGCGAGCGCCTGTCGGGCACGACCGCTGCGAAGGTGCTGGACCTGGGCTGTGGTGCCGGTCATGTGAGCTTCAATGTGGCGCCGCTGGCGGGAGAGGTGGTGGCCTACGACCTGTCCGCCGAAATGCTCGACGTGGTGGCTGCGGCCACCGCCGAGCGCGGTCTGGACAATATCCGCACCGAGCGTGGCGCCGCTGAGCAGCTTCCGTTCGCCGATGGCGAGTTCGATTTCGTCTTCAGTCGCTATTCCGCGCACCACTGGCGCGATGTCGGCCAGGCGCTGCGGGAAGTCCGCCGGGTGCTCAAGCCGGGCGGCGTGGCGGCGTTCATCGACGTGGCCGCGCCGGGTCTGCCGCTGCTGGATACCTATCTGCAGACGGTCGAGGTGCTGCGCGACACCAGCCATGTGCGCGATTATTCGCCCTCGGAGTGGACGCGCCTGCTCGGCGAGGCGGGGCTGGCGGTCACCGCCTGCCAGCGCCAGCGCCTGCGCCTGGAGTTCCAGTCCTGGGTCGAGCGCATGCGCACGCCGCAGGTGATGCGCGACGCCATTCGCGCCCTGCAGGTTTCCGTGGGCGAGGAAGTCCGCGAGTATTTCGAGATTGCCGACGACGGCTCCTTCAGCACCGATGTGCTGGTGATCTGGGCCACAAACTAGCGGCTGCAAGCGACAGGCTGCAGGCGACAAGCAAGAGCCGGCAGCCTTTAACCTTTTCCGAAGGAAAAATTGATGAGCAAACAGATTCTGGTTCTCCCCGGCGACGGTATCGGTCCGGAAATCATGGCCGAAGCGGTCAAGGTGCTGGAGCTGGCCAACGACAAGTTCGGCCTCGGCTTCGAGCTGACCCACGACGTGATCGGTGGCGCGGCCATCGACAAGCACGGCGTGCCGCTGGCCGACGAGACCTTGGAGCGTGCGCGCCAGGCCGACGCCGTGCTGCTCGGCGCCGTGGGCGGGCCGAAGTGGGACAAGCTGGAACGTGACATCCGTCCGGAGCGCGGCCTGCTGAAGATCCGTTCGCAGCTGGGCCTGTTCGGCAACCTGCGTCCGGCCATCCTCTACCCGCAACTGGCCGGCGCCTCCAGCCTGAAGCCGGAAATCGTCGCCGGCCTGGACATCCTCATCGTCCGCGAGCTGACCGGCGGCATCTACTTCGGCCAGCCCCGCGAGCAGCGCGTGCTGGAGAACGGCGAGCGCCAGGCTTACGACACCCTGCCGTACAGCGAGAGCGAAATCCGCCGCATCGTCCGCGTCGGCTTCGACATGGCCCGCGTGCGCGGCAAGAAGCTGTGCTCGGTGGACAAGGCCAACGTCCTCGCTTCCAGCCAGCTGTGGCGCGAAGTGGCCGAGGAAGTCGGCAAGGACTACCCGGACGTCGAGCTGAGCCACATGTACGTCGACAACGCCGCCATGCAACTGGTGCGTGCGCCCAAGCAGTTCGACGTGATGGTGACCGACAACATGTTCGGTGACATTCTGTCGGATGAGGCTTCCATGCTCACCGGTTCCATCGGCATGCTGCCTTCTGCATCCCTGGATTCGAACAACAAGGGCATGTACGAACCGTGCCATGGTTCGGCTCCGGACATCGCGGGCCAGGGCATCGCCAACCCGCTGGCGACCATCCTTTCCGTATCGATGATGCTGCGCTACAGCTTCAACCAGGGCGCCGCCGCCGATGCCATCGAGAAAGCGGTCAGCCAGGTGCTGGACCAGGGGCTGCGCACCGGAGACATCTGGTCGGAAGGCAGCAGGAAAGTCGGTACCCGCGAGATGGGCGATGCTGTAGTCGCCGCGCTGCGGAATCTGTAATCTCTCCGGTTCGCCCGCCCCTGGCATCCGAAAGAACGGGCAGGGGCGGCGGTCCACTACTTATTCGAAGGTGTAGTAGCGATGAAGCGTGTAGGTCTGATCGGTTGGCGTGGAATGGTGGGCTCCGTACTCATGCAGCGTATGCTGGAAGAGCGGGACTTCGACCTGATCGAGCCGGTGTTCTTCACCACTTCCAACGTCGGCGGCGAAGGCCCGGCGGTTGGCAAGGAAACGGCCCCGCTGAAAGACGCCTACAGCATCGACGAGCTGAAGACCCTGGACGTGATCCTGACCTGCCAGGGCGGCGACTACACCAACGAAGTCTTCCCCAGGCTGCGTGAAGCCGGCTGGCAGGGCTACTGGATCGACGCCGCTTCCAGCCTGCGCATGCAGGACGACGCGGTGATCGTCCTCGACCCGGTGAACCGCAAGGTCATCGACCAGTCGCTGGATGCCGGCGCGAAGAACTACATCGGCGGCAACTGCACCGTCAGCCTGATGCTGATGGCGCTGGGCGGCCTGTTCGAAGCCGGTCTGGTCGAGTGGATGAGCGCCATGACCTACCAGGCCGCTTCCGGCGCCGGCGCGCAGAACATGCGCGAGCTGATCAAGCAGATGGGTGCCATCAATGCCTCCGTGGCCGATGACCTGGCCAATCCGTCCAGTGCCATCCTCGACATCGACCGCAAGGTCGCCGAGGCCATCCGCAGCGAAGCCATGCCGTCCGAGCATTTCGGCGTGCCGCTGGCCGGCAGCCTGATCCCGTGGATCGACAAGGAACTGCCGAACGGCCAGAGCCGCGAAGAGTGGAAAGGCCAGGCGGAAACCAACAAGATCCTCGGCCGCTTCAAGAGCCCGATCCCGGTCGATGGAATCTGCGTGCGCATCGGCGCCATGCGCTGCCACAGCCAGGCGCTGACCATCAAGCTGAACAAGGACGTGCCGCTGACCGACATCGAAGGTCTGATCAGCCAGCACAACCCCTGGGTCAAGCTGATCCCGAACCAGCGCGACATCAGCATGCGCGAACTGACTCCGGCTGCCGTGACCGGCACCCTGAGTGTACCGGTCGGCCGTCTGCGCAAGCTGAACATGGGCTCGCAGTACCTCGGCGCCTTCACCGTCGGCGACCAGTTGCTGTGGGGCGCGGCGGAACCGCTGCGGCGCATGCTGCGCATCCTGCTGGAGCGCTGATCCGCTCTTCTCCAAGACGCCGGCCTTCGCGCCGGCGTCTTTGTTTCTGCTTCGCGGCGGTACATCGGCAGGGCGGTCAATTGCCTGCGGGAAGGGCGCGCAGTAAAGTGCCAAGTCGTTTTCCGATTACACGAGATCCGCATGTCTGAAGCTGTCGACATCGCCGTGGTGGGCGCCACCGGCATTCTTGGCGAAGCCCTGCTCGAACTGCTCGAAGAGCGCGAATTCCCCATCGCCGACCTCCATCTGCTGGGCAGCGGCGAATCCACCGGCAAGTCGTTGCCGTTTCGAGGACGCAGCCTGCGTGTCCGCGACCTCTCCGGGTTCGATTTTTCCAGCGTCAGGCTGGCCTTCTTCGCCACTGCCGAAAGCGTCGTCCGGGAACATGCCGTGCGCGCGCAGGCGGCGGGCTGCAGCGTCATCGACCTGAGCGGGGCATTCCCGGGCGATGAGGCGCGGCTGGTGCAGATGGCGGTCGATCCGGCCGTTGCGGATATCGACCAGCCCGCGATGTTCGCCATTCCTTGCGCCCCGGCCGCCGAAGTGGCCGAGGTGCTGGCTGCGCTGCGATCCCTGGTAGCGGTGGAGCGGATCACCGTCACCGCCTGCCTGTCGGCATCCGCACTCGGCCGCGAAGGTGTGCAGGAGCTTGCGCGGCAGACCGCCGAACTGCTCAATGCGCGCCCCGTCGAGCCGCGTCTGCTCGACCGGCAGTACGCCTTCAATGTGCTGGGGCAGGTGGGCGCGGTCGACGCGCAGGGGCATGCGCAGATCGAGCGGCGCCTGGTGCGCGAACTGGAACGCCTGCTGCCGGAGCTGCAGCAGCGGGTGAGCGCCAGTTGCGTGCTGGCGCCGGTATTCTTCGGCGATGCGCTGAGCCTCAACTTGCGCGCGTCCGCGCCGATATCCCTGGAAGCGGTGCGCGCCGCGCTGGAATCGGCGCCGGGCATAGAACTGCTGGAAGATGACTATCCCACCGTGGTCGGCGACGCGATCGGGCAGGATGTTCTCTATGTCGGCCGTGTTCGCCACGGGATCGACGATCCATGCGAACTCAATTTGTGGATTGCTTCTGATAACGTGCGAAAAGGTGTCGTGTCGAATGCCGTGGCCTTGGCCGAATCATTGATAAAACACTATTCGTAAAAGATACTTATCGACGATTTGGAGAAGCATTCTAGCTTGACGACGCTGGCTTGGCCGGGGGCTGAAAAGGGGAGGATATTTCCGCATGGGCGGCAGATATCGTGTGTTTCAGCTTTCCGAATCTCATCTCGCGAACCCAGAAAAAGCTATTAGAACTAGGGATTAAACTATGGTCCGGCTTCGTAAACTGGTGCAGGCGATCGCGGCTGCTTCGGCACTGACCACTGGCATGGCGCACGCGCTGGGGTTGGGAGACATCCACCTGAATTCGGCGCTCAACCAGCCGCTGGATGCCGAGATCGACCTGCTGGAAGTGCGCGACCTTTCTTCGGGCGAGGTGGTTTCCAAGCTCGCTTCTCCCGAGGAGTTCAACAGGGCTGGCGTCGACCGCCAGTACTTCCTGACCGGCCTGCGCTTCACGCCGGTGATCAAGCCGAATGGCCGCAGCGTCATTCGCGTCACCTCCGATCGGCCCGTGCAGGAACCCTACCTGAATTTCCTGGTGGAGGTGCTCTGGCCCAGCGGGCGCCTGCTCCGCGAATACACCGTGCTGCTCGACCCGCCGCTCTATTCCCCGCAGGTTGCCGCTGCGGTGCCGCGCGCTCCGGTCGCAATGCCTGCGCCAGCTCCGGCTCCGCGTCCGGCTGCGGTAGCGCCGCGCCCCGCGCCGCCTGTCCCGAGCAGTGCGCCCAGCCAGTCGCAACCAGCCCTGGCCGGCGGCCAGTACCGCGTGGGACCGCGCGACACGCTGTGGGAGATCGCTTCCCGCGCCCGTCCGGACGGCCGCGTGACCGTGCACCAGACCATGCTGGCCATCCAGGACCTCAATCCCGATGCCTTCCTCGGCGGCAACATCAACCGCCTGAAGAGCGGCCAGGTGCTGCGCCTGCCGGACGAGCAGCAGGTCAGGACCCGTTCGCAGAACCAGGCGCTGGCCCAGGTGGCGGAACAGAATGCCGCATGGCGCGAAGGCCGCAACCTGCCGGTTGGCGGTGCGCGCCAGCTCGATGCGACGCAGCGCGCCAGCGCTGGCGCGGCGCCGGCCGAGACTCAGGTTCAGGACAGCCTGCGCCTGGTTTCCGGCGAGCCCGGCAACGCCAAGCAGGGCGGCGCCGAAAAGGGCAGCCAGCGCGGCAAGGCGATAGCCGACGAACTGGCGATCACCCAGGAAAGCCTCGATACCACCCGTCGCGAGAATGACGAACTGCAGGACCGCATGAAGGACCTGCAGAGCCAGTTGGACAAATTGCAGAAGCTCATCCAACTGAAGGACGCCCAACTGGCGAAGCTCCAGGCGGACCTGGGCGAGGGCGGCCAGGCTCCGGCATCTTCCGCTGATGCGCCTGCGCAAGCGGAGCCGGCCCAGGCGGCAGCGCAAGCGCCCGCCGGAGAAGCATCCGTGCCGGGCGCGCCCGAGTCGGCAGCGGCTCCGGCTGCCGAGGCGCCCGCCGCGCAACCGGCTGCCGGCGCACAGGAACCGGCCAAGGCCCCGGCAGCCGAAACACCGGCTGCCAAACCCGCCCCGGCCGCAACCGAGCCGACGGAAAACGGTCTGCTGGACGAGATTCTCGCCAATCCGGTCTGGCTGGGCGCTATCGCCGGCAGCACCCTGCTGGTGCTGCTCGTCCTGCTGATGGTGCTGTCGCGGCGTAATGCGGCGAAACAGTCGGAGCAGGCGCAGGAACGCGCGGCGACGAGCGAGCCGGCGCAGGATGACGACCTCAACCTGGGCAACGGCAATCTGGAAGGCTGGGAGGTTTCCGCTGCCAGCGAGCAGCCGGCAGCCGCGCAGCCTGTAGCGGCGGAGCGCGCCAGCCAGACCACCGATGCCCTTGGCGAGGCAGACATCTACATCGCCTACGGCCGCTTCAACCAGGCTGCGGAACTATTGCAGGGAGCGATCTACGACGAACCGGAGCGTACCGACCTGCGCCTCAAGCTGATGGAGGTCTATGCCGAGATCGGCGACCGCGAAGGCTTTGCCCGGCAGGAAAACGACCTGCGCGAAATGGGCGGTGTCGATTCCGAGGTCGAGCAACTGAAGTCCCGCTATCCGGGCATGGCCACTCTGGCCGCCGTCGGTGGCGGCCTGGCCGCGGCTGCAGCCGTCGCGGCGAGCAGCGATGACCTGGACAGCTTCAGCCTGGATGATCTGCAACTGGACGAGGCCGAACTTGTCGAGCCTGTCATCCAGCCGCCGGCAGCCGATACCGGTCTGGACGATGCCTTCAATCTGGCGCTGGACGATCTGGAGTTCGACCAGCCGGAGTCGGACAAGCCGGTGGCTGCGGAAAGCGATAGCCTGGGTCTTGAAGAATTCGACCTGGGCGCCGACTTCGAGACCGAAAAGGAGCTGCCGAAGACCGACGAGGAGTTCTCCTTCGATCTGGAGCTGCCAGCCGATGTGTCCTCCAGGCCGGAGCCGCTGGTTGCCGGCGACGATCTGGACGAGTTCTCCCTGGACCTGGGCAGCGAAACCGCCAGCACCGATGCCGCTACCGCTGGCAGCGAAGATGACTTCCTCCTCGATCTGGGCGACGATGCGGCGACATTGCTGGCCTCCGACGAGGCGTTCGTCTTCGGTCCCGAGGCGGAGGCCGCCATCCCGTCGGCGGACGAACTGCCCGAGGACTTCGATCTTTCGCTGGCGGGCGACATCGAGCCGGCGGCGGAGCGCGACAGTTTCGCAGCGCAGCTGGATGAGCTGGGCGTGGACCTGAGTGAGCCGGCGGAAGGTCTCGATGCGCCGCAGGCTGAGTTCTCCGCAGGGGAGGGGGCGCAGGCGGAGTCGTCGCTGGAAGACGAAGACGATGATTTCGACTTCCTCTCCGGCGCCGATGAGGCGGCCACCAAGCTGGACCTGGCGCGTGCCTACATCGACATGGGCGATGCGGAAGGGGCGCGGGACATCCTCGACGAAGTCATCGCCGAAGGTAACGACGATCAGCAGCAGGAAGCTCGTGAACTGCTCGGGCGTATCGCCTGAGCCGGAAGGCTCCATATAGATGAATGAAACAGTAGTACCCGCAGCGGCAGCCAGTGAAATGGCTGCCGCTGGCGTTTCCAGGATTGCCCTGGGCATCGAATACAAGGGCGCGCGCTACCGCGGCTGGCAGCGCCAGGAAGCCGGCGTGCCTTCCGTGCAGGCGGCTCTGGAGCGTGCGCTGTCCAAAGTGGCGGCGGAGCCGGTGTCGGTGATCTGCGCCGGCCGGACCGACGCTGCCGTGCACGGCAGCGGGCAGGTGGTGCACTTCGATACCGCGGTCGAACGGCCGCTGAAGGCCTGGGTGATGGGCGGCAACGCCAACCTGCCGGCTGACATCAGCGTGACCTGGGCGAAAGTCATGCCGGCGCATTTTCACGCGCGCTTTTCCGCCGTGGCGCGGCGCTATCGCTATGTGATCTACAACGATCCGATCCGGCCTGCGCACATGGCCGAGGAAGTGACCTGGAACCACCGTCCCCTGGACGTCGAGCGCATGCGCGCGGCGGCCACGGCACTGGTGGGCACCCACGATTTCACCTCGTTCCGTGCAGTACAGTGCCAGGCCAAATCGCCGGTGAAGACGGTCCATCATCTGCAGGTGATCGAGCATGGCCGCTTCATCGTCCTGGATATCCGCGCCAATGCCTTCCTGCATCACATGGTGCGCAATTTCGCCGGCGTGCTGATGACCATCGGTGCGGGCGAAAGACCGGTGGATTGGGCGCGGGAAGTGCTGGAGGCGCGCGACCGGCGTTCCGGCGGGGTGACGGCGCATCCCTATGGCCTCTATCTGGTGCGGGTCGAGTATCCCGGGGAATTCGAACTGCCGGAGCGATATCTGGGGCCACATTTCCTGTCAAGTTTGCCGGATACCCTTGGCTGACGCTGCGCCGGTCATTTGCTACTATCGGCGGATTTCCTGATTCCTGAAAGGTCCCTGCATCTTGTCAGCTGTTCGCATCAAAATCTGCGGTATTACCCGTGTAGAGGATGCTCTGGCCGCGGCCGAGGCCGGTGCCGACGCCATCGGGCTGGTGTTCTATCCGAAGAGCCCGAGGGCGGTATCGCTGCACCAGGCGCGTGCCATCGTCGCCGCTCTGCCGCCTTTCGTCACCACGGTGGGGCTGTTCGTCAACGCCAGCCGTTGCGAGCTGAACGAAATCCTCGATGCGGTTCCGCTGGATGTCCTGCAGTTCCACGGCGACGAGTCGCCGGACGCCTGCTCCGGCTACCACCGGCCGTACCTGAAGGCGCTGCGGGTGAAGCCGGGCGACGATATCGCCGGGCGCATCGCGGAGTATCCCGCGGCGGCCGGAATCCTGCTGGATACCTATGTCGAGGGCGTGCCCGGTGGAACCGGTCAGGCCTTCGACTGGTCCCTGATTCCGGCGTCTCCATCGCGGCCGATCATTCTCGCCGGGGGGCTGGATGCCGGCAATGTGGCGGCGGCGATCGCCCAGGTGCATCCCTACGCGGTGGATGTCAGCGGTGGCGTCGAGGTGAGCAAGGGCATCAAGGACGCCGAGAAGATCCGCGCGTTCGTCCGCCAGTGCCGGTCCGTGGCATAGACAATGCACATGCATGTGACGGCGAACTGGCTGCCGCCGTCCACTAGCCAATCGCCGCTGGACGGCGTCGGCCCACGGCTCCCTTGCGTGACCAGGGCCGTTTTCAACGAAGTATCCGAGGCGACGCCCGTGGCGGCGCTTTTATTCAGAGGGTTTTGGCGAGATTGCCGGAACCGCGACGACGAATCTGCTCATGGACGTACGCCTGGGCCCCTGGTCCTTGAACGTGTCCTGCCCCTGTACTGGAGAACGAGAGCATGAGCAACTGGCTGGTAGACAAGCTGATCCCTTCCATCATGCGTTCCGAGGTGAAGAAAAGCTCGGTGCCGGAAGGCCTGTGGCACAAGTGCCCCGCCTGCGAAGCGGTCCTCTATCGTCCCGAACTGGAAAAGACCCTCGAGGTCTGCCCGAAGTGCGATCACCACATGCGCGTCGGCGCCCGTGCGCGCCTGGACATGTTCCTGGATGAAGAGGGCAGGGAAGAGATCGGCGCCGATCTGGAGCCGGTGGATCGCCTGAAGTTCCGCGACAGCAAGAAGTACAAGGACCGCCTGACCGCCGCGCAGAGGGATACCGGCGAGAAGGACGCGCTGATCGCCATGAGCGGCAAGCTGGAAGGCCTGCCGGTGGTGGCCTGCGTCTTCGAGTTCAACTTCATGGGCGGTTCCATGGGCGCCGTGGTCGGCGCGCGTTTCGTGCGTGCCGCCAACGTCGCGCTGGAAAAGCGCTGCCCGCTGGTCTGCTTCTCCGCTTCGGGCGGCGCGCGCATGCAGGAAGCGCTGATCTCCCTGATGCAGATGGCCAAGACTTCCGCCGCCCTGGCGCGCCTGCGCGAGGAAGGCATTCCGTTCATCTCCGTGCTCACCGATCCGGTCTACGGCGGCGTTTCCGCCAGCCTGGCGATGCTCGGCGACGTGATCGTCGGCGAACCGCGCTCCCTGGTCGGCTTCGCCGGTCCGCGCGTGATCGAGCAGACCGTTCGCGAGAAACTGCCGGAAGGCTTCCAGCGCAGCGAGTTCCTGCTCGAACATGGCGCCATCGACCTGATCATCCACCGTTCCGAAATGCGTCCGCGGCTGGCCAGGCTGCTGGCCAAATTCACCAACACCCCGAGCGCCGCACTAGCAGGATGAGCCAACGTACCCTTGCCGACTGGCTGAGCTATCTCGAACAACTCCATCCCACCGCGATCGACATGGGTCTGGACCGCTGCCGCGAGGTGGCTCTCCGGCTCGGTCTGGGGCGGCCTGCCCCGCGCGTGGTGACGGTCACCGGCACCAACGGCAAGGGCTCCACCTGCGCCCTGCTCGCCGAACTGCTCGGCGAGCAGGGGCTCAAGGTCGGCGTCTACAGCTCGCCGCACCTGCTGCGCTACAACGAGCGTGTGCTGATCGAGGGGCGTGAGGCTTCCGATCAGGCGCTCTGCGACGCCTTTGCCGCGGTCGAGGCGGCGCGCGGTGAAATCTCCCTGACCTATTTCGAAATGGGCACCCTCGCGGCTTTCTGGCTGTTCGAACGCGCCGGGCTCGATGCCGTCGTTCTCGAAGTCGGCCTGGGTGGCCGCCTGGATGCGGTCAACCTGATCGATGCGGATGTCGCGGTGGTGACCAGCATCGGCCTGGATCACGCCGATTGGCTGGGCGATACGCGGGAAAGCGTGGCCTTCGAGAAGGCCGGAATCTTCCGCAGCGGCAAGCCGGCCGTGTGTGGCGACCTCGATCCGCCACAGCCGTTGCTGGAGCAGGCGCGCGAGCTCGCTGCGCCCCTGCACCTGCGCGGCCGTGATTTCGACCTGGCGATCGGTGAAGAGGCCTGGTACTGGCATGGCCGTGGCGCCGATGGAGCGCCGCTGACCCTGCACGACCTGCCGCTGCTGGACCTGCCCATGGAGAACGCCGCCCTGGCGCTGCAGGCATATGCGTTGCTCGGCCTGCCCTGGGACGAGCGGCGGATGGCTGCGGCCCTGCAACGGGCGCGGGTGGCCGGGCGTCTCGACCGGCGCGTCGCGCTTCATCACGGACAGCCGCGCCACCTGCTGCTCGACGTCGGGCACAACCCGCACGCTGCCGAATACCTGGCCGGCCGCCTCGCGTCGCGGCCGCCCAAGGGACGGCGCCTGGCGGTTTTCGGCCTGCTGGCGGACAAGGATCTCGATGGCGTACTGGCACCATTGCTCGGCTTGGTGCAGGATTGGGCTGTCGCCCCGTTGCCGACGTCGCGTTCGCGGATGGCCGGGGAGTTGCAGGCGGCGCTGACGAACCACGGCGCGCCTGTCGCTGTCCATGCCGATATCGCCGCCGCGCTTGATGCGCAGTGCGAAAAGGCGACGGCGGACGACGAGATCCTGGTTTTCGGTTCGTTCTATTGCGTGGCGGATGCCCTGGACTGGCTCGACCGCGCAAGCCAATAAGCGGCTAGTCAAGGGGGGTAATCGATGGCCTTGTTCGACAAGGGGCTGAAGCAGCGCATCGTCGGCGCTCTGGTGCTGCTGGCGCTGGCGGTGATCTTCCTGCCGATGCTGTTCTCTCGCGAAGACGAAATTCGTCACGTGGTGGTGGAGGCTCCGGCCATGCCCAAGCCGCCGGCCATGCCGACGGTGGAAGTGCAGCCTACCGAGGTGCCCGAGCCGCAGGCCGACGATGTCGGAGAGCCCGTGGTGACGGCGGAAGGCGATGCGGCGCAGGCGGCGCCGTCCATGCCGATCACCAGTCTGCCAGCGGCTGCGCCGCAGGCGGGCCAGCCGACCACTCCGGTCCAGCAGGCCACGCCGACCCAGCCGGCCGTGGCCACTCCCAGTCCGGCCCCGGCGCAACAGCCAAAGGCGGCGACTCCGGCCCAGCCCAGCGCTGCGCCGAGCGCGCCGGCCCAGCGGCTGGATGCCAACAACCTGCCGGTCAGCTGGTCGGTGCAACTGGCCAGCCTGTCCAACCGGGCGCGTGCCGAGGAACTGCAGAAGTCGCTGCGCAGCAAGGGCTACAACGCCTACATCCGCACCTTCGACGGCATGAACCGGGTCTTCGTCGGGCCGGTCATCGAACGCGCGGAGGCGGATCGCCTGCGTGATCAGCTGGGCAAGCAGCAGAAGCTGAACGGCTTCGTGGTGCGCTTCCAGCCCGAGCGCGGCTGAATTCAATCGGCCCCATGGCGACAAGGGGCTCCGCTAATCCGAAGGCTCTGCTAAAATGCGGGGCCTTTTCCGCTTCTGGGCCGCAACGTGGCATTTACCTGGGTCGATTGGACGATGATCGGCATCATCGTCGTTTCCAGCCTGATCAGCTTGAGCCGCGGCTTCGTCAAGGAAGCCCTGTCGCTGGTCACCTGGATCGTGGCGGCCGGTATCGCCTGGATGTTCGGCGGTGCGCTGTCCCAGCATCTGGCGCCTTATATCCAGTTGCCGTCGGCGCGCGTCATCGCGGCCTGTGCGCTTCTCTTCGTCGCCACCCTGCTGGTGGGGGCGCTCGTCAATTTCCTGATCGGCGAACTGGTGCGGGTCACCGGGATGTCCGGCACCGACCGCGTTCTCGGCATGGTGTTCGGCGGCGCGCGTGGCGTGCTGCTGGTGGTACTGCTGGTCGGCCTGCTCAGCCTGGCGCCGGTGCAGCAGGACCCGTGGTGGCAGCAGTCGGTGCTGTTGCCGCATTTCCTGATGGTCGCCGACTGGTCGAAGAATTTCATCCTCGGCTTCGCCGGCCACTGGTTCTCCGGTGGCGGCCTGCTTCCGCCCGGCGGAACGGAAAATTTGTTGCCGGCCCAGTGAGGGGCAGGTGAGGGCGGCGGAGACTGCCCGACGTCATGCCTCTCGGGGCGTGGAATGAATCAGTAGTTGTTTAGCCTGAAACCAAACAGGGGTTGCGTCGCATGTGTGGCATCGTCGGTATCGTGGGCAAATCGAACGTCAACCAGGCGCTTTATGATGCGCTCACCGTTCTTCAGCATCGCGGCCAGGACGCTGCCGGCATCGTGACCTGCCAGGACGACAGGTTGTACCTGCGCAAGGACAACGGCCTGGTCCGTGACGTGTTCCAGCAGCGCCACATGCAGCGCCTGATCGGCAAGGTCGGCATCGGCCATGTGCGCTACCCGACCGCGGGCAGCTCCAGCTCCGCCGAGGCCCAGCCGTTCTACGTCAACTCGCCGTACGGCATCACCCTGGCGCACAACGGCAACCTGACCAACGTCGAGCAGTTGGCCAAGGAAATCTACGAATCCGACCTGCGCCACGTGAACACCAATTCCGACTCGGAAGTGCTGCTCAACGTCTTCGCCCATGAGCTGGCGGTGCGCAACAAGCTGCAGCCCACCGAGGAAGACGTCTTCGCCGCAGTCGCCGGCGTGCACGCGCGCTGCGTCGGCGGCTACGCGGTAGTAGCGATGATCACCGGCTACGGCATCGTCGGCTTCCGCGATCCCAACGCGATCCGCCCGATCGTCTTCGGCCAGCGCCACACCGAAAATGGCGTCGAGTACATGATCGCCTCGGAAAGCGTGGCCTTGGACGTCCTCGGCTTCACCCTGATCCGCGACCTGGCGCCGGGCGAAGCGGTGTACATCACCGAGGAAGGCAAGCTCTACACCCGCCAGTGCGCGGGCAATCCGAAGTATTCCCCGTGCATCTTCGAACACGTCTACCTGGCGCGTCCGGACTCCATCATCGACGGCATCTCGGTGTACAAGGCGCGCCTGCGCATGGGCGAGAAGCTGGCCGACAAGATCCTCCGCGAACGCCCGGATCACGACATCGACGTGGTCATCCCGATCCCGGACACCAGCCGCACCTCCGCGCTGGAACTGGCCAACCGCCTGGGCGTGAAGTTCCGCGAAGGCTTCGTCAAGAACCGCTACATCGGCCGCACCTTCATCATGCCGGGCCAGGCCGCGCGGAAGAAGTCCGTGCGCCAGAAGCTCAACGCCATCGAGCTGGAATTCCGCGGCAAGAACGTGATGCTGGTGGACGACTCCATCGTCCGCGGCACCACCTGCAAGCAGATCATCCAGATGGCCCGCGAGGCCGGTGCGAAGAAGGTCTACTTCTGCTCCGCGGCCCCGGCGGTGCGCTATCCGAACGTCTACGGCATCGACATGCCGAGCGTCCACGAACTGATCGCCCACGACCGCAGCACCGAGCAGGTCTGCGAGCTGATCGGCGCCGACTGGCTGGTCTACCAGGACCTGCCGGACCTGATCGACGCGGTCGGCGGCGGCAAGATCAAGATCGAGCACTTCGACTGCGCGGTGTTCGACGGCCAGTACGTCACCGGCGACGTGGATGCGGCCTACCTGAACAGGATCGAGCAGGCGCGCAACGACTTGGCCAAGGCCAAGTCCCAGGCGGTCAGCGCCATCATCGATCTCTATAACGACTAAAAAGGAGAGCAGGGCATGGCACAGGATTGGGATGCCGGTCGCCTCGACGGCGACCTCGAAGGCGCGGCTTTCGATACCCTGGCGGTGCGCGCCGGGCAACGGCGCACGCCGGAGGCCGAGCACAGCGAGGCGCTGTTCCCCACTTCCAGCTACGTGTTCCGCAGCGCCGCCGACGCCGCCGCGCGTTTCGCCGGCGAAGTGCCGGGCAACGTCTATTCGCGCTACACCAACCCGACCGTGCGCACCTTCGAGGAGCGCATGGCCGCGCTGGAAGGCGCCGAACAGGCAGTGGCGACTTCCACCGGCATGTCGGCGATCCTTTCGCTGGTGATGAGCCTGTGCAGCGCCGGCGACCACGTGCTGGTGTCGCGCAGCGTGTTCGGCTCGACCATCAGCCTGTTCGAGAAGTACTTCAAGCGTTTCGGCATCGAGGTGGACTACCCGGCGCTCAGCGACCTGAAGGGCTGGGAAGCGGCCTGCAAGCCGAACACCAAACTGCTGTTCGTCGAGTCGCCGTCCAATCCGCTGGCCGAGCTGGTCGACATCGCCGCACTGGCCGAGATCGCCCACGCCCGTGGCGCGCTGCTGGCGGTGGACAACTGCTTCTGCACCCCGGTGCTGCAGCAGCCGCTGAAGCTCGGTGCCGACGTGGTGATCCACTCCGCCACCAAGTACATCGACGGCCAGGGCCGCAGCATGGGCGGCGTGGTCGTCGGACGGCGCGCGCAGATGGAAGCGGTGGTCGGCTTCCTGCGTACCGCCGGTCCGACCCTGGCGCCGTTCAACGCCTGGATCTTCCTCAAGGGCCTGGAAACCCTGCGCGTGCGCATGCAGGCGCATTGCGCCGGCGCACAGGCCATCGCCGAGTGGCTGGAGCAGCAGCCGGGCATCGAGCGCGTTTACTACGCAGGCCTGCCGAGCCATCCGCAGCACGAGCTGGCCAAGCGTCAGCAGAAGGGCTTCGGCGCGGTGGTCAGCTTCGAGGTGAAGGGCGACAAGGCGGCTGCCTGGCGCTTCATCGACGCCACCCGGATGATCTCCATCACCACCAACCTGGGTGACACCAAGACCACCATCGCCCATCCGGCGACCACCTCCCACGGCCGCCTGACGCCGCAGGAACGGAAGAGCGCCGGCATCCGCGACAACCTGATCCGCGTCGCGGTGGGCCTGGAAGACCTCGAGGACCTGAAGAAGGACCTGGCACGAGGCCTGGCGGCGCTGTGAACGGCCTGGGCATCGTCGGCAACGGCAAGGTCGCGCTGGTCACCGGCGCGGCCCGTGGCATCGGCCTGGGCATCAGCGCCTGGCTGATCGCCGAGGGCTGGCAGGTGGTGCTGGTCGACAACGACCGCGAGCGCGGCAACAAGGTCGCCCAGGCGCTCGGCGAGCGGGCCTGGTTCATCAGCATGGACGTCGCCTACGAGAACCAGGTGGCCGTGGCGGTCGCCGAGGTGCTCGGGCATTTCGGCCGGCTCGACGCCGTGGTGTGCAACGCGGCCATCGCCAACCCGCACAGCAAGCCGCTGGAAAGCCTGCCGCTGAACGAGTGGAACCGCGTGCTCGGGGTCAACCTGACCGGGCCGATGCTGCTGGCCAAGCACTGCGCGCCGTACCTGCGCGCGCACAACGGCAGCATCGTCAACATCGCTTCCACCCGCGCGCACCAGTCCGAGGCCGATAGCGAAGCCTATGCGGCGAGCAAGGGCGGGCTGGTGGCGCTGACCCACGCGCTGGCGGTCAGCCTCGGTCCGGATATCCGGGTGAACGTGGTGTCGCCGGGCTGGATCGATGCGCGCGACCTACACGAGCGCGAGGCGGACCCGCTGGGCGAGGCCGATCACTACCAGCATCCGGCCGGCCGCGTCGGCACGGTGGAGGATGTCGCTTCCGCGGTGTCCTGGCTGATCGGCGACAACTCCGGGTTCGTCACCGGCCAGGAGTTCATCATCGACGGCGGAATGACGCGGAAGATGGTCTATCTGGATTGATGCAGGAAAGGCAGCCGAGGCTGCCTTTTTCTTTGCCCGCACCGGCCGAATGCTCGTACCACATTGAAAATTCAAAAAAATTTCAATGCAGGCATTGACTTGCAATCTGCCGTCGGTAGAATGCGCCCCACTTCGAGACGAAGGGTGATTAGCTCAGCTGGGAGAGCATCTGCCTTACAAGCAGAGGGTCGGCGGTTCGATCCCGTCATCACCCACCACTCTCGCAAGTTACGCGCAGCGGTAGTTCAGTCGGTTAGAATACCGGCCTGTCACGCCGGGGGTCGCGGGTTCGAGTCCCGTCCGCTGCGCCATTTATTCCCCCTCCATCGGTTCTGCCCCGAACCGGTTCGTAGAGCGGATAGCGCTCCGAACGCGATGGATGGAAAAGAGTTGTACCGGACGCAAGTCCAAACCGACGCGCAGCGGTAGTTCAGTCGGTTAGAATACCGGCCTGTCACGCCGGGGGTCGCGGGTTCGAGTCCCGTCCGCTGCGCCATATACGAAGCCCTCAGGCAGAAATGCCTGGGGGCTTTTTCATTTCTCCCCTGTTCGTGCCGGCGGATTATCCTGCGAGGTGCCATGAAGGCGAGGGGAGGGCAACGATGAATCTCGACGACGGAATCCGCGCATGCTGAGTGCCGAGCTGAAGGCCTTCTACATGGTCGCCAAGCTGGGCAGCATCACCCAGGCGGCGAAGAAGCTGGGGCTCAGCCAGCCGACCGTGACCACGCAGATTCGCAACCTGGAAAGCCAGTACGCGGTGGAGCTGTTCTATCGCGGCGGCCGCCGCCTGACCCTGAGCGACGAGGGCGCGCGCCTGCTGCCGATGGCCCAGGCGCTGCTGCAGCAGGAAGCGGACATCGAGTTCTTCCTGCGCAACTGCGGGCAGATGCAGGGCTCCCTGCGCATCGGCGCCACCTCGCCGTACTACGTGCTGGGACTGATCAAGCAGTTCCGCGAATGCCATCCGCAGATCGAGGTGTCGGTGGAGATCGGCAACTCGCAGCAGGTACTGGATGCGCTCTACGAATGCCGGGTCGATCTCGCCGCCTCCTCGCAGCAGGAGGACGACAACCGCCTGACGCGCATGGTGCTGGGCAGCGATCCGCTGGTGCTGGCGGTGCACCGCAGCCATCCCCTTGCCGCCCGCCAGCGGGTGACGCTGGACGACCTGCGCCAGCATTGCCTGCTGATGCGCGAGGCCGGTTCCACCACCCGCCAGCTCACCGAAGCGATGCTGCACGAGAACGGCGTGGCGCCGGCGTCGATGCTGGAGATCGGCAGCCGCGAATCGATCCGCGAGGCGGTAATCCGTAACCTCGGCGTCAGCATCATTTCCCGCCAGGAAGTGCCGGACAACCCCGAGCTGCGCGTGCTGGAAATACAGGATGCGCCGCTGATGGACGAGTACCTGTACTGCCTGAAGGACCGCCGCCAGGCGCGATTGCCCAGTGCGTTCATGGCGCTGGCGCGGAGCGGTGCGTAAGGGCATCCCGTAGGGCATAACGCGCCAGCGTTATCCGCCACCATTCCCCTACGCAAATCTGCCAATACATCTATCGGCACAATTTCCCCCACCGCAACATAGCCTTCGCATTCCCTCCCTAGCATGAACCCCGTCGAGTCATGCCGCCCCGCGCGGCGTGCGTCCCCGCTCACGAGGTTCCGCCATGAATCGCTCCGTTTCCGCCGCGCCGCTGCAGGTGCGGGATATCCGCAAGGGCTTCGGCCACTTCACCGCCCTCGACGGCGTTTCCCTGGATGTGCAGGGCGGCGAGCTGGTCTGCCTGCTCGGCCCGTCCGGCTGCGGCAAGACCACGCTGCTGCGCTGCATCGCCGGGCTGGAGAAGCAGGATGCGGGGAGCATCTACATCGGCGGCCGCGACGTCTCCGGCCTGCCGCCCCAGGCCCGCGACTACGGCATCCTGTTCCAGTCCTACGCGTTGTTCCCCAACCTCAGCGTCGAGCAGAACATCGCCTACGGTCTGGCCGGCGCGAGCCGTGAGGAAAGCCGCCGCCGGGTAGCGGAAATGCTTGAGCTGGTCGGCCTGTCCGGCAGCGAGAAGAAATACCCCGGCCAGCTTTCCGGCGGCCAGCAGCAGCGCGTCGCCATGGCCCGCGCGCTGGCGCCGTCGCCGTCGCTGCTGCTGCTCGACGAGCCGATGTCGGCCCTGGATGCGCGGGTGCGCGAGCACCTTTGCGGCGAGCTGCGCCAGCTGCAGAAGAGCCTCGGCATCACCACCGTGATGGTCACCCACAACCAGGACGAGGCCATGCTGATGGCCGACCGCATCGCGGTGATGAACCACGGTTGCGTCGAGCAGTACGGCACCGCCGAGGAAATCTACGGCTGCCCGGCCACGCCCTTCGTCGCCGAGTTCGTCGGCCAGGGCAACTGGCTGCCGTTCGAGCGCGGCAACGATGGCCATGTCCGCGTCGGCGGGCTGGAGGTGCGCCTGTCGAGCGCCGCCGCGCAGCAGTCCGGCCGGCTGTTCTGCCGTCCCGAGGCGATCGGCGTGAACCCGGCGGTGCACCAGGACAACCTGTTCCGCGCCCAGGTCCGCGAGATCACCTGCCTCGGCAACCGTTGCCGGATGAGTTTCGAGCTGGCCGAACTGCCGGGCCATGCGCTGCTCGCCGAACTGGCGCCGGAAGACATGCCGCAACTGGGCAGCCCGGAAATCTGGGTGGCCCTGCCGCCGCGCAGCCTGCAGGTGTTTGCCTGAGATGGAACGTGTAATCAGGATGGACCGCGCCCTGGCGCCAGGAAAACCGCAAGGCTCGCTGGGTGACCGGCTGTTCGTGAGCGGCGGCAAATGGCTGCTGCTGCTCTTCCTCTGCGGCGCCGTGCTGCTGCCGTTGCTGGCGATCTTCTGGCGCGGCTTCAGCGGCGAGGCGGGGCAGGGCGGTGGCCTGGTCGCGGCCGGTGAGTTGCTCGCCAGCGCCAACTTCCATTGGCTGCTGGGCAACAGCCTGAAGGTTTCCTTCAGCGTCGCCGCCATCGTCGTGCCGCTGGCCTACCTGTTCGCCTATGCGCTGCAGCGCACGCTGATACCGGCCAAGGGGCTGTGGCGCGGCATATCCCTGCTGCCGCTGCTGGCGCCGTCGATGCTCCCGGGCATCGCGCTGATCTACCTGTTCGGCAACCAGGGCCTGCTGCGCGAGCTGATTCCGGACAACATCTACGGCTTCTGGGGCATCGTCCTCGGCGAGGCCATCTACACCTTCCCGCATGCGCTGATGATCCTGCTGTCGGCGTTGTCGCTGGCCGATGCGCGCCTGTTCGACGCCGCTTCCAGCATGGGCGCCAGCCCCTGGAAGGCGTTCCGCAGCATCACCTGGCCGTCGTCGCGGCACGGCGTGTTCGCCGCCTTCTGCCTGGTGTTCACCCTGGTCATCACCGATTTCGGCGTGCCCGTGGTGGTCGGTGGCGACTACCAGGTGCTGGCGCTGGAGGCCTACAAGGCGGTGGTCGGCCAGCAGCAGTTCGGCCGTGGCGCGCAGATCGGCATGATCCTGCTGCTGCCGGCGCTGCTGAGCTTCGCCGTGGACGCCTGGCTGCGCCGCCGCCAGCGCGATGCCATGAGCGGCCGTGCGCAGGTCTACCATCCGAAACCCTGCCCGCGCCGCGATGCCATCTTCCTCGCCGTGGTGATCGCCATCAGCGCCGTGCTCCTGCTGGTGCTGGGCATGGCGGTGTATTCCTCGCTGGTGACCTTCTGGCCGTACAACATGTCGCTGTCGCTGCGCCACTACGCCTTCGAGGACACCGCCGGCGGCGGCTGGCTGGCCTATCGCAACAGCCTGACCCTGGCGACCTGCACCGCGCTGTTCGGCAGCCTGCTGATCTTCACCGGCGCCTACCTGATCGAGAAGACCCGCGAGCAGGTCTGGCTGAACCAGCTGCTGCGCATGCTCAGCTTCGTGCCGATGGCGGTGCCCGGCCTGGTTCTCGGCCTTGGCTACGTATTCTTCTTCAACCTGCCGGACAACCCGCTGCACATGCTCTACGGCAGCATGGCCCTGCTGGTGGTGTGCAGCATCGCGCACTTCCTCACTACCGCGCAGATGACCGCCACCGCCGCGCTGCGCCAGCTCGACGGCGAGTTCGAGGCCGCCGCGCTGTCGCTGAAGATGCCGCTGTGGCGCCACTACCTGCGGGTGACCGTACCGATCTGCCTGCCGGCGCTGCTGGACATCGTCCGCTACCTGTTCGTCTCGGCGATGACCACGGTATCCGCGGCGATCTTCCTCTACAGCCCGGACAGCATCCTCGCCGCCGTCGCCGTGCTGAACATGGACGACGCCGGCAACGTCGGCGGCGCCGCCGCCATGTCGACGCTGATCCTGCTCACTTCCGCCGCCGTATCCCTGGCGCTTGCCGGCGCCTCGCGGGGCCTGCTGCGCCGTTCCCAAGCCTGGCGCCGGGCCGACCCGGCGCGCGCCTGAATCTACCGACCTGGAGTCAACAGCATGTTCAAACGCCTTGCCCTCGCCACTGCCGTGCTCGCCGGTTTCAGCCTGCACGCCAGCGCCGCCACCGAACTGACCGTCTACACCGCCCTCGAGGCCGAGCAGCTCACCACCTACAAGAAGGCTTTCGAGGCCGAGAACCCGGACATCAGGATCAAGTGGGTGCGCGACTCCACCGGCATCGTCACCGCCAAGCTGCTGGCCGAGAAGGATCGTCCGCAGGCCGACGTGGTCTGGGGCCTGGCCGCTTCCAGCCTGGCGATCCTCGACCAGCAGGGCATGCTGGAGACATACGCGCCGAAGCACCTGGACGCCATCGGCAAGAACTACCGCGACCAGGCCAATCCGCCGGCCTGGGTCGGCATGGACGTGTGGGCTGCGACCATCTGCTTCAACAGCATCGAGGCCGAGAGGCAGGGGCTGGAGAAACCGATCAGTTGGCAGGACCTGACCAGGCCGGAATACAAGGGCAAGATCGTCATGCCCAACCCGGCATCGTCCGGCACCGGCTTCCTCGACGTCAGCGCCTGGCTGCAGACCTTCGGCGAGAAGCAGGGCTGGGCCTACATGGACGCGCTGCACGAGAACATCGGCCAGTACGTCCACTCCGGTTCCAAGCCGTGCAAGCTGGCCGCCGCCGGCGAGTTCCCGATCGGCATCTCCTTCGAATACCCGGCCGTGCAGCTGAAGCGCCAGGGCGCGCCGCTGGACATCGTCCTGCCGAAGGAAGGCCTGGGCTGGGAAATCGAGGCCACCGGCATCATCAAGGGCACGCCGAACATGGACGCGGCGAAGAAGCTCGCCGACTTCTCCGCCAGCCCGGCGGCCATGGAGTTGTACAAGGAAAACTTCGCCGTGCTGGCCCAGCCGGGCATCGCCAAGCCGCAGACCGAGCTGCCGGCGGACTACGAACAGCGCCTGATCAAGAACGACTTCGCCTGGGCCTCGCAGAACCGCGACAGCATCCTGGCCGAGTGGCGCAAGCGTTATGACGGCAAGTCGGAGGCGGTGGCGAAGCAGTGAGGTCTTCGGTGTCGTGGCCATCCCAGTGGCACGGCCTCTCCCTGTAGGAGCGCACCTGGGCGCGACCGGTCGCGGGCATGGCCCGCTCCTACAGGTACGTTCCCGCTCTTCGTAGGACCGAGGGGGACGCCCAGTCCTTGCTCGCGAACAAAATACGCGGAGATACCAAGACAGTTGCTCCTACAACCATGGCAGCCGGGACGACGTAGGGTGGATGAGGCTTTTTTCATCCACCATTGCGGGGCTGGACGGTGGATCGATGGAGCCGATCCACCCTACGGCACGCACAACCGCTCGGTCCCTCCGCACTCCCTTGGCGCATCCCGTGCTTGAAATACTGAACACATGATGCGTATTTTGTACGCGCCGCCACCGTGCGCGGCGCCGTACCTACAAGGATAAGAGTCATGACTACCGATGGGCGCAGCCAGATCGCCGAACGGCTGGCTGGAGTCGAAGAGATCGAATGCGTCACTCCCGACCTCAACGGAGTGCCGCGAGGCAAAGTGATGACCGGCGAGGGCTTCCTCTCCGGGCGCCGCCTGCAGCTGGCGCGCGGCGTGCTGTTGCAGTGCATCATGGGCGGCTACCCGCCCTCGCGCTTCTACGGAGCCGACGACGGTGACCTGGCCCTGGTCGCCGATCCCACCCAGATTCACCGCCTGCCCTGGAGCGACACCCCGCGCGCCCTGGCCATCTGCGACGCGCAGGAGCTGGACGGCTCGCCATCCGGGCTGTCCACCCGCGGCCTGCTCAGGCAGGTGGTCGCGAAATACGCCGCCCACGGCTGGACGCCGGTGGTCGCCACCGAGCTGGAATTCTTCGTGTTCGCCCCGAACGGCGACCCGACCCGGGACTTCGAGGCCCCCGTCGGCCTGGATGGCCGTCGCGAACTGGGCCATTCGGCCTTCAGCGTGTCGTCGAACAACGGCCTGCGCCCGTTCTGGGCAGACGTCTACCGTTGCATGGATGCCGTCGGCCTGGAGCGCGACACCTTCATGCACGAGATGGGCACCAGCCAGTTCGAGATCAACTTCCTGCACGGCGACCCGGTGCTGCTGGCCGACCAGACCTTCCTCTTCAAGCACCTGCTCAAGGAAGTCGCGCTCAAGCATGGCCTGGTAGTGGTGTGCATGGCCAAGCCGCTGGCGAAGACTCCGGGCAACTCGATGCACATCCACCAGAGCATCGTCGACGCCGCCGGCAACAACATCTTCAGTGACGCCAATGGCGAGGCTACACCGGCCTTCCGCCACTTCATCGGCGGCCTGCAGGCCTGCCTGGCGGATTTCACCCTGCTGTTCGCGCCGCACGTGAACTCCTTCCTGCGCCTGTGCAATCCCTACGCCTCGCCGAACAATGCCTGCTGGTCGCACGACAACCGTGCCGCCGGCCTGCGCATCCCGGCCAGCGGCCCGTCCGCGCGGCGCGTGGAGAACCGCCTGCCGGGCGCCGACGCCAACCCCTACCTGTCCATCGCCGCCAGCCTGGCGGCCGGCCTGCACGGCATCGAGAACGAACTGGAGCCGAGCGAGGCGATCCAGGGCGAGATCGAGGTGCCGGACGCGCTGACGCTGCCCTGCACCATGTACGACGCCCTGCAGCGCCTGAAGCGCAGCAAGCTGGCGCGGGAGATCTTCGGCGTCGAGTTCGTCGAGGGCTACGCGGCGACCAAGTCCATGGAGCTGGCGAGCTTCTACGACGAGATCACCCCGTGGGAGCGTCGCGTGCTCGCCGCCCAGGCCTGATCGCCACGCAGCGTCGCCGTGCCGCAGGGCGCGGCGACGCTTTTCCGACATCGTTCTTTCCTCCGCGCGACCCGCTCTGCTTCTGCCCCGGCATGGCACTCGACGCGCGACCCGCTTGCCTCTAAGGTGAAACCACAGGTGCCGTGGTTGCGGCCGCCGTTTCGCCGTTCCACCCGTCTGGACCAAGGAGGTCCGATGAGCCGGATATTCACCTCCTTCCGTGCGCTGTACTTCGCCACCCTGATGATGCTGACCGGTTCCGGTCTGCTGAGTACCTACCTGGCATTGCTCCTGGCGGAGCAGAAGGTCGACGGCCTCTGGGTCGGCGGGCTGATGGCCGCCTACTACCTCGGCCTGGTGCTGGGCGGCAAGATCGGCCACCGGCTGATCGCCCGGGTCGGCCACATCCGCGCCTACGTCGCCTGCGCCGGCATGGTCACCGCCGCGGTGCTGGGCATCGGCCTCATATCCTGGCTGCCGGTGTGGCTGGTGCTGCGCATGCTGATCGGCCTCGGCATGATGTGCCAGTACATGGTCATCGAGAGCTGGCTCAACGAGCAGGCCGACGCCAGCCGCCGCGGCACGGTGTTCGCCGGCTACATGGTGGCGTCCTACCTCGGCCTGGTGCTCGGCCAACTGGTGCTGGTGGTGCATCCGGGGCTGGGGCCGGAGCTGGCGATGCTGATCGCCATGTGCTTCTCGCTGTGCCTGGTGCCGGTGGCGATCACCCACAAGGTCCACCCGGCGCCGTTGCACCCGGCGCCGCTGGAACCGCGCTTCTTCCTCGAACGGGTGCCGCAGTCGCTGACCACGGTGCTGGTCTCCGGCCTGGTGATCGGCTCGTTCTACGGCCTGGCGCCGCTGTATGCGGCGGCCCAGGGGCTGAGCACCAAGGAAGTGGGGATCTTCATGGGCAGCTGCATCTTCGCCGGCCTGCTGGTGCAGTGGCCGCTGGGCTGGCTGTCGGACCGCCACGACCGCGCCGTGCTGATCCGCAGCGCCGGCATCCTGCTGCTGCTCGCCAGCCTGCCGCTGGCGGTGCTGCCGTCGCTGCCGATGGAGGCCATGCTGCCGCTGGGCTTCGCCGTGTGCCTGGTGCAGTTCAGCCTGTATCCGCTGGCGGTGGCCTTCTCCAATGACCATATCGAGGCGGACCGGCGCGTCTCGCTGACCGCCATGCTGCTGGTCACCTTCGGCGTCGGCGCCTGCATCGGGCCGCTGGCGGCGAGCGCGCTGATGAAGGCGTTCGGGCCGAACATGCTCTACGCCTTCGCCGGTGCCTGCGCGCTGCTGGTGATCTGGCGCGTGCGGCCGGAGAAGGTCACCGGCCTGCACCGGGTCGACGAGGCGCCGCTGCACCACGTGCCGACGCCGGACAGCATGGCCAGCTCACCGTTCGTGGCAGCGCTCGATCCGCGGGTCGGCAACCAGGCGGTGGCGGAGCAGATGAAGGGCAGCGAGGCGCCGGTGCCGGAGGCGGAAGAGGAGAGCAGGCCGGCGTGAGTCCGGGGGAACCATGGTGGAAGCGGTTTTTTGTGTAGGAGCGGGCCATGCCCGCGAAACGCCGGCGCTGCCGATGTCGCGCGCATGGCGCGCTCCTACAGGTCCGGGTAGGGCAATGAAATGGACTCCTCCCTCCTACGGCGCAGCGCCTAGAACAGCTCTTCCTTCTCGAACCGCCGCGCCTCGCGCTGCAGCTGGTAGACGAAGCGTTCCACCTGGCGCTGTTCCAGCCCGGCGATGCGGTGGAAGCGCAGGCCGGCGAAGCTGGCGTCTAGTTTCTCGTCGTACTTCACGTAGCGCACCTCGACGCCCACGGTGATCGTCCCGAAGGGCAGGCGCAGGGTGCAGCGCTCGTAGACCTCGCCTGGCTGCAGGCGGTTGCCGATGTCGCGTTCGAAGCGCAGCTTGCAGCCGGTGGCGGAGATGTCCAGCAGCTTGCCTTGCAGTCCCGCCTTGAGCTTTTCCCCGCCGAGTTCGACGCTGACCGGCTCGCTCTGCTTCAGCTTCGCCCGGTAGGCGTTGCGGCGCTGGTGGTAGAGCATTTCCTCCGGCAGCGGCAGCCAGTAGCAGCGGTGCTTGTCCAGCTCATCGAAGGTCACCGCCTGGCGGCATTCCCAGGCGATGCGGATGCCTTCGTGGGATGCCTCGATGCGGAAGGGTTCGGCATTCTGCAGGTAGCGTTCGCCGTCGTTGGGCATCAGTTCGTCGAGGGCGATGCGGTTCGCCGCGCGGTCCACTTCGACGACATAGCTCTGGAAACGCTGCTGGCGATCGGCGAAGGCGATCACCAGGGGATCGTGGCTATCCATCAGCATCTGCAGGCAGGCGTGGATTTCCACGGGGGCCGTCAGGGTCCTGGGCGGCTGCGGGCCGTTTTCCCGGGCGAAGGGACTGGACACGATCGAAAACTCTCCATCCTTAGTGCTTTTGTTCGTGGACCGGATCGGTATTTCAGGCCTGGCTGAGCGGGCGCTGGCGGGTTCCGCTGGTGGCGCCGCCGTGACGGTCGTAGAGACTCGGGGTGTCCTGGCCGCGGAGGATGTCCAGCAGGCGTCCGGTGGATACCTGTCCGGCGCGGATCACCCGGCCGTTGCGCAGGTTGGCCTGCTGGCACTGTTCGAGCCGCGCGGCCAGTTCGTCGCTGCGCTCCAGCAGCTCGCTGGCGGCACCCTGTGCGACCAGTCGGGCGAGGCCGGCGCGATCCAGGCTCAGGCCGCCCTGCTGGAGGATGTCTCCACGCAGACGGGCGTTGCGCTCCAGCTGCTGCACCAGTGGCAGCTTGCCGTCCAGCAGTTGCTGCAGACGGGGCAGGTCGCGCTGTTCCAGCGCCTGGAATTCCTCATCGAGCGACTGCAGCAGCCGGTTGGCGGCGTCGATATCGTCGATGAACAGCTGGAGCAGGATCGAGTCGGACATCGCGGGCTCGGCTCAGGCGACCTGAAGGTCAGCGCTTGGATTCGAAATCGAGCAGCTTGCTGGCGACGCGCTCGGCGTCGACCTGGTAGCTGCCGTCGGCGATGGCCTGCTTGATGCGCTCGACCTTTTCCTTGTCGACCACCGGCAGCTCCTTCAGCTGTTCGCTGGCTTTCTGCAGCTGCTGCGCGGTATCGCTGAGCTGCACGGATTCGCCGCTCTTGCCGCTGGCGGCAGTGGCGCCGGTCGCCTCGGGGGCGGCGGCTTCGTTGCGATCATTCTGCACGCTGCCGCTGCGCCCGGTGCTGACTGGTGTGCCGGCGGGATTCAGCCGGTTGAAGTCGATGACCATGGTATGAACCTCTGGGGTTTTGCACGCTTGACCCGGTTGTCGGCCGGAAAGGGAAAACCTTTAACTCAAAATCTTGCGCATTCGCGCACAGTTTAGGGAGCCTTGCGACAAATCGCTACAAGCCGACTTCCACGGTTCCCGGTTCCACCACCCGCGCCTTCACCACCCGCTGCGACTGCAGGTTGCGCACGCGGATCTGCTGGCCGGGCACGCCGTCGGCCAGCGCCTCGCCGGGCATCACCACGTTCACCCTGCTGCTGCGGGCGCGGATCATCACCGCGTCGCCCCTGCGCACCGCCTCGGCCTGTTCGAGGAATACCGGGGCGAGGACCTGCTCGCCCGGCGTGGCGCGGCGGAGTTTCTGCCCGAGCGCCTGTTCGGGGTCGGTGAGATAGCCCTGGGTGAGCAGGCCGGTGTCGCGCTCCACCTGGGCGATGTCGCCGGCTTCCACCACCCGGCCGCGCTTCAGTGGGCGGGTGGTCACCAGCACCTCGCGGAACAGCCGCACCTGCGCCGGGACGAACACCGTCCACGGCGAACTGCCGTCGCAGCGCACCCGCAGCGTGACCCGGCCGACCGGTTGCGCCGGGCTTTCCAGCGCCTGGTTCAGCGGCTGGTCGCACTCGGCGAGGCGCAGGCGCGGGTCGATGCGGCCGATCTCGATCTCGTAGCGGGCGTCGATGCCGCTGGCGCGCAAGTGTTCTTCCACCTTGAACTCAAGAAATCCCTGGGCGGAGCCGATAAGTACCTCGGGCGCGGTAAAGCCCCTGGCCTGGCTGTCGCCAAGCAGGAGGGCGGCCGCGATGCCGAGTGCTCCGGCGAGCGTCCGGCGCGTTTCGCGTCGGCGTCGGAAAAATGTCGTTGCCTGTCTCATGCAACGGTTCAAGCAATGGTCGTGCCGCCCGGCAGTCGAGGCGGCACTGCGGGGAGGTGCAATGGCCGGAGTCATGGATTCGGTCGACCGGCGAACCCAGCTGGTCGGGCAGAATCGCCTCGAATTGCTGCTGTTCCGTCTGGATGGCAGCCAGCTTTACGGGATCAACGTGTTCAAGGTGCGCGAGGTGCTGCAGTGCCCGCGGCTGACGGTGATGCCAAAGTCCAACCAGGTGGTGCGCGGGGTGGCGAACATCCGCGGCGGCACCATCCCGATCCTCGACCTGTCGATGGCGACCGGGCGCCCGGGGCTGCGCGATCTCGCCAACAGCTTCGTGATCATCACCGAGTACAACACCAAGGTGCAGGGCTTCCTGGTGCAGTCGGTGGAGCGCATCGTCAACCTGAACTGGGAGGAAGTCCTGCCGCCGCCCAGCGGTACCGGCCGCGACCACTACCTGACGGCGGTGACGCGGGTGGACGGGCGGATGGTGGAAATCATCGACGTGGAGAAGGTCCTCGCCGAAGTGGCGCCGACTTCCGAGAAGATTTCCGACGGCGTGCTCGACCCCGAGGTGCAGAGCCGCGCGCCGGGCAAGCGCGTGCTGGTGGTGGACGACTCCTCGGTGGCGCGCAAGCAGCTGCTGCGCTGCCTGGACACCGTGGGCGTGGAAGCCTTCGCCCTCGGCGACGGCCGCCAGGCGCTGGACTACCTGCGGCAGATGGTGGATGCCGGCGGGCGGCCGGGGCAGGAACTGCTGATGGTGATCTCGGACATCGAGATGCCGGAGATGGACGGCTACACCCTCACGGCGGAAATCCGTCACGACACGCGGCTGCAGGACCTGCACATTCTCCTGCATACTTCGCTGTCCGGCGTGTTCAACCAGGCCATGGTGAAGAAGGTCGGCGCCAACGACTTCCTCGCCAAGTTCAATCCGGACGACCTGGCGGCACGGGTGAGCGAGCGCATCAGGGCCGTGGATGGACATTGAACCGATCGCCGGCGTCACGCGCGCCGTCAGGCCCCTGCCGGGCCTGACCGGCGGCGCGCCCTGCACGCCATTCCCCCAGCGCAAAGAGGCGATTTCCTTGACCGCGACCCCCTCCGAATACGAGCTGTTCCGGGCCTTCCTGGAGAAGACCTGCGGGATCGTGCTGGGCGCCAACAAGCAGTACCTGGTGTCCAGCCGGCTCAACCGGCTGATGGAGCAGGTCGGCATCCGTTCGCTCGGCGAACTGCTGCAGAAGGTCCAGGCGCCGGGCGGCGCCGCGCTGCGCGAGCAGGTGGTGGACGCCATGACCACCAACGAGACCCTGTGGTTTCGCGACACCTATCCGTTCGAGGTGCTGAAGAGCCGCATCCTGCCCGAGCTGATCAAGGCCAACCCCGGCCAGCGCCTGCGCATCTGGTCGGCGGCCTGTTCGTCCGGCCAGGAGCCCTATTCGCTGTCGATGGCGATCGACGAATTCGAGCGCAGCAATCTCGGCCAGCTGCGCGGCGGGGCGCAGATCGTCGCCACCGACCTGTCCGGCTCGATGCTGGTGGCATGCAAGTCCGGCGAGTACGACAACCTGGCGATGGGCCGAGGCCTGGCGCCGGAACGCCAGCAGCGCTACTTCGAGGAGCGCTCGCCGGGACGCTGGACGGTGAAGCCGGCAATCCGCAGCCGCGTCGAATTCCGCGCGCTGAACCTGCTGGACAGCTACGCGCTGCTGGGCAAGTTCGACCTGATCTTCTGCCGCAACGTGCTGATCTACTTCTCGGTGGAAGCCAAGCGCGACATCCTGCTGCGCATGCACGCGGCGCTGAAGCCGGGCGGCTACCTGTTCCTCGGCGCCTCCGAGGCGCTGAACGGATTGCCGGAGCATTACCAGATGGTGCAGTGCAATCCGGGGATCGTTTACCGGGCGAAGTGACGGCGGCGGCGGGGCCGGTCGCGGGCATGGCCCGCTCCTACAGGCACGTTCCCGCTCTTCGCAGGACCGAGGGGGACGCCCAGTCCTTGCTCGCGAACAAAATGCGCCGAGATGCCAAGACAGAAACGTAGGGTGGAGCGTGATCCACCCTACGCTTGCCGCTTCGCTTTGCCGCCAGGCGGAAAACCCTTGCCGCCTGCCGCCGGCAGAATCGCCCAACTCCCTGATTCATAAAGGCTGAATGATCTGGCACGCACCTTGCTGAAGTGATGGCAGGCCCATACCGGCAAAGGTTCGTGACCATGAGCATCAGCTTCGACAAAGCCCTCGGCATCCACCAGCAGGCCCTCGCGTTCCGTTCGCAGCGGGCCGAGGTGCTGGCCAACAACCTGGCCAACGCCGACACCCCGAACTACAAGGCGCGCGACCTGGACTTCGCCAGCGTGCTCGCCGCCCAGGCCGAGAAGACGCAGCACGGCGCCTTCGCCGCCACCCGCACCAGCGCCCGGCACATCGCCGCGGAAGGTTTCGGCGCGGGCGACGACGTCCTGCAGTACCGCATCCCGATGCAGGCGTCGCTGGACCAGAACAGCGTCGATGCCCAGGTCGAGCAGGCCAAGTACGCCGAGAACTCGGTGCACTTCCAGGCTTCCTTCACCTTCCTCAACAACAAGTTCAAGGGCCTGATGAGCGCCCTGCGCGGGGAGTGATCGCCATGTCGCTAGCCAATGTCTTCAACATCGCCGGCACCGGCATGAGCGCCCAGACCACCCGGCTGAACACCACCGCCAGCAACATCGCCAACGCCGAGACGGTTTCCTCCAGCGTCGACCAGACCTACCGCTCCCGCCATCCGGTGTTCGCCACCATGTTCCAGCAGGCGCAGGGCGGGCAGGGCTCGCTGTTCGCCGAGGGCGACCAGGCCGGCAGCGGCGTGCAGGTGCTCGGCGTGGTCGAGGACCAGAGCCCGCTGGTGCCGCGCTACGAGCCGAACCATCCGGCGGCCAATGCCGAGGGCTACGTGTACTACCCGAACGTCAACGTGGTGGAGGAAATGACCGACATGATCTCCGCCAGCCGCGCCTTCCAGACCAACGCGGAAATGATGAACACCGCCAAGCAGATGATGCAGAAGGTCCTGACCCTGGGTCAGTAAGGAACCTCGATGAACGTAGATAGCAGCACGTCCAGTGCGATCCTGGCGAACCTGAACGGCACCTCGCGCGGCGCCGATGCGAGCGCCGGCAGCAACAACCTCGGCAAGGACTCCTTCCTGCAGTTGCTGGTCACCCAGATGAACAACCAGAACCCGCTGGAGCCGCAGGACAACACCGCCTTCGTCTCGCAGCTGGCGCAGTTCAGCAGCCTGGAAAGCATGCAGAACCTCGACGGCACCCTCGGCTCCTTCTACTCCGCGTTCCAGTCGTCCCAGGCGCTGCAGGCCTCGTCGCTGGTCGGCCGCTCGGTGATAGTCGCGTCCGACAAGGCGCAGCTGGAGTCCGGCGAGTCGCTCGACGGCAGCTTCGCCATGCCGGCCTCCGGCGATGGCGTGACGGTGAAGATCTACGACGAATCCGGCGAACTGGTGCGCACCCTCGACCTCGGCACGCAGAAGGCCGGCAGCGCCGACTTCAGCTGGGACGGCAAGGACGAGGACGGCAACTTCGTTTCCGGCGGCATCTACAAGTTCAAGGCTTCGGCCAGCTTCGACGGCACCTCCGTCGATCTCGCCACCTACCTGCCGGCCACGGTCAACAGCGTGACCCTCGGGCAGAGCGGCGAAGGCATGATCCTCAACCTCGCCGGCATCGGCGGGGTGCGGGCCTCCAGCGTCCAGACCATCGGCAAGTGAATCCATAAAGGAGCAGATCCATGTCCTTCAATACCGCCCTGAGTGGTCTGAACGCCGCCAGCACCGACCTCAACGTCACCGGCAACAACATCGCCAACGTCGGCACCACCGGCTTCAAGTCGTCGCGCACCGAGTTCGGCGACCTCTACGCCATTTCCATGTTCGGCAACGGCCGCAACTCGGTGGGCAGCGGCGTGGTCACGCAGAACATCGCCCAGCAGTTCACCCAGGGCAACATCAGCAGCACCGGCAACAGCCTGGACCTGGCGATCAACGGCAACGGCTTCTTCATGGTCAGCGACAACGGCGCGCGCATGTACACCCGCGCCGGCGTGTTCCGCACCGACGCCTCCGGCTTCATCGTCGACAACTCCGGCAACCGCCTGCAGGGCTACGGCGTGAATGGCAGCGGCACCATCGTCAACGGGGTGATCGGCGACCTGCGCGTCGACACCACCAACCAGCTGCCCAACCCGACCTCGGCGATCACCTCGACCCTGAGCCTGAACTCCACCGCCAAGCCGCCGAGCATCGTCCCGTTCGACGCCACCGACGCCGGCAGCTACAACTGGTCGACCTCGGTGGACATCTACGACTCCCAGGGCAACTCGCACACCATGACGAACTACTTCGTCAAGGACGAGAGCAACGGCTGGAGCATGTACACGCTGGTCGACGGCCGCGCACCGACCGATCCGGCCAGCACCTCGCCGCTGCGTACCTCGCTGCAGTTCAATGGCGCCGGGCAGCTGACTTCCATCGCGCCGGTCAACCTGGCCGATCCCGCCGACCCCACCAGCACCATCCCGGCCTTCGGCCTGGACGCCAACGGCGCGCTGACCCTCGGCAACTGGGTGCCGGCGACCATCACCGACCCCGACAGCAACCCGGTGACCTGGGGCTCGAACGGCGCCGTTCCGTCCGCCGACGGCATCCGCTTCGACATGAGCAAGACCAGCCAGACCAACACCGCCTTCGCCGTCACCGCGGTGACCCAGGACGGCTACGGCACCGGCCAGATGTCCGGCCTGTCCATCGCCCAGGACGGGCAGATCTACGCCACCTACACCAACGGCGAATCCAAGCCCATCGGCCAGGTGATCCTCGCCAGCTTCGCCAATTCCCAGGGCCTGACCCCGGTCGGCAACACCGGCTGGAAGCAGACTTTGGCTTCCGGCGAGGCGGTGATCGGCACGCCGACCTCCGGCACCCTCGGCTCGGTCAGCTCCGGCGCGCTGGAGGAATCCAACGTCGACCTGACCGCGCAACTGGTCAACCTGATCGTCGCCCAGCGCAACTACCAGGCGAACGCCAAGACCATCCAGACCGAGAGCACCATCTCCGACACCATCATCAATCTGCGGTGATGAGGCGTAGGTTTTCTATTGGATTCCCGCGTTCGCGGGAAAGACGGAGAGGGATGAAGCCTCACCTCACACCCGTCATCCTCGCGAACGCGGGGATCCAATAAACCGTGTAGGAGCGGGCCATGCCCGCGATAGAAAACAGGCGGCAACCCCCTTGCCGCCAGCGGCAGCATTTCGCCGCCGGCACTTCACAAGGCTCCCTCGGGAGCCTTTTTATTTGAACGAAAACAAATAGATACGCCGCCTCCCGGTTTCTGGCACAGCCCTTGCTGAAGCCCCTTCGGAATTTGAAAAACGCCGGAGGATTGCCGTGGACAAGATGCTGTACGTGTCGATGAGTGGAGCGAGCCAGAACACCCTGGCCATGCGCGCTCACGCCAACAACCTGGCGAACATCTCCACCAGCGGATTCCGCCGGGATTTTGAACAGGCGCGTTCGATGCAGGTGTTCGGCGACGGCTTCCCGGCGCGGGCCTATGCGATGAGCGAGCGGCCCGGCACCGACTTCTCCGCCGGCAGCCTGCAGCAGACCGGCCGCGACCTCGACGTCGCCGCCAAGGGCGACGCCTGGATCGCCGTGCAGGCGCCGGACGGCGGTGAAGCCTACGTGCGCACCGGCAGCCTGGAAATCGACGCCCTCGGCCAGCTGCGCACCGGCGACGGTTTGCCGGTGCTCGGCAATGGCGGGCCGATCGCCGTGCCGCCGCAGCAGAAGGTCGAGATCGGCGAGGACGGCACCCTGAGCATCCGCGGCCTCGGCGACAACCCCAGCGTCATGGCCGAGGTCGACCGCATCAAGCTGGTCACCCTGAATCCGAAGCAGCTGGAGAAGGGCGCCGACGGCCTGGTCCGCACGAAAGTCGAGCCCGGCCAGCTGCCGCCACAGGCCGACGCCAACGCGCGGCTGCAGTCCGGCTTCCTCGAATCGAGCAACGTCAACGCGGTGGAAGAGATGACCGCGATCCTCGCCCTGTCCCGCCAGTTCGAGCTGCACGTGAAGATGATGCGCACCGCCGAGGACGACGCGGCGGCTGCGGCCCGGGTCTTGCAATTCAGCTAATCAACCAGTTCGCGGCGCCGGAATGACGGCGCCGCCAGGAGAACGACATGCTTCCGGCACTGTGGGTCAGCAAGACGGGTCTAGCGGCCCAGGACATGAACCTGACCACCATTTCCAACAACCTGGCCAACGTGTCCACCACCGGGTTCAAGCGCGACCGCGCCGAATTCCAGGACCTGCTGTACCAGATCAACCGCCAGCCCGGCGCCCAGTCCAGCCAGGACAGCCAGCTGCCCTCCGGCCTGCAGCTCGGCACCGGTGTGCGCGTGGTCGGCACGCAGAAGAACTTCACCGCCGGCAGCCTGCAGACCACCGACAACCCGCTGGACCTGGCGGTGAACGGCCGCGGCTTCTTCCAGGTGCTGATGCCGGACGGCACAGTCGCCTACAGCCGCGACGGCAGCTTCCACCTGAACTCCGACGGGCAGATCGTCACCTCCAACGGCTACGCGCTGGAGCCGGCCGTGGTGGTGCCGGCGGAAACCCAGACCTTCACCGTTGGCCAGGACGGCACCGTCTCCGTGACCACCGCCGGCAACCCGCAGCCGCAGATCATCGGCAACCTGCAGACCGCCGACTTCATCAACCCGGCCGGCCTGCAGGCGATGGGCAACAACCTGTTCCTCGAAACCGCCTCCAGCGGCGCGCCGCAGGTCGGCACCCCGGGTCTGAACGGCCTCGGCACCGTGCAGCAGAACACCCTGGAGAACTCCAACGTCAGCGTGGTGGAGGAGATGGTGAACATGATCACCACCCAGCGCGCCTACGAGATGAACTCCAAGGTCATTTCGACGGCGGACCAGATGTTGTCGTTCGTGACTCAAAATCTTTGATGCGTGACGGAGCCCCAGCGGCTCCCTGAGAGGTAGTTGTATGCGCCGTTTCCTGATCCTTCCGCTGCTGGCCGTGGCCGCCCTGGCCGGGTGCGTCAGTCCGCCGCCGAAAGCGGACGACCCGTACTACGCCCCGGTGCTGCCGCGCACGCCGTTGCCGGCGGCGCAGAACAACGGCGCGATCTACCAGGCCGGCTTTGACAACAACTACTTCAGCGACCGCAAGGCCTTCCGCGTGGGCGACATCATCACCATCACGCTCAACGAGAAGACCCAGGCCAGCAAGAAGGCCAACTCCGACATCCAGAAGGACAGCAAGACCAACATGAGCCTGACCTCGCTGTTCGGCGGCGGGGTGTCGACCAAGAATCCGGTCACCGGCGGCAACCTGACGCTGGATGCCCAGTACGCCGGCTCGCGCGACGCCAAGGGCGACAGCCAGGCGGCGCAGAGCAACAGCCTGACCGGCTCGATCACCGTCACCGTGGCCGAGGTCATGCCCAACGGCATCCTCGCCGTGCGCGGCGAGAAGTGGATGACCCTGAACACCGGCAACGAGCTGGTGCGCATCGCCGGCCTGGTCCGCGCCGACGACATCGCCACCGACAACACCGTGCCCTCGAACCGCGTGGCCGACGCGCGCATCACCTATTCCGGCACCGGCGCCTTCGCCGACGCGAGCCAGCCGGGCTGGCTCGACCGGTTCTTCCTGAGCCCGATGTGGCCGTTCTGAGCAGGGTGGTGCGGACGATGATCACTGTAGGAGCGGGCCATGCCCGCGAAATTTTCCGTGTTGGCAGGGTCGCGGGCATGGCCCGCTCCTACATGATTCTGCTCTGTGCATTGCTGTGCCTGCCCGCCCAGGCCGAACGCCTCAAGGACATCGCCACCATCCAGGGCGTGCGCAACAACCAGCTGATCGGCTACGGCCTGGTGGTCGGCCTCAACGGCACCGGCGACCAGACCACGCAGACGCCGTTCACCCTGCAGACCTTCAACAACATGCTGGCGCAGTTCGGCATCAAGGTGCCGGCGAACGTCGGCAACGTGCAGCTGAAGAACGTCGCCGCGGTCTCCGTGCACGCCGACCTGCCGCCGTTCGCCAAGCCCGGCCAGGCCATCGACATCACCGTTTCCTCCATCGGCAACGCCAAGAGCCTGCGCGGCGGCAGCCTGCTGATGACCCAGCTGAAGGGTATCGACGGCCAGACCTACGCCATCGCCCAGGGCAACCTCGTCGTCGGCGGCTTCGATGCCGAGGGCCGCGACGGTTCGAAAATCACCGTCAACGTGCCGTCCGCCGGCCGCGTGCCGTCCGGCGCCACGGTGGAGCGCGCGGTGCCGAGCGGCTTCGACCAGGGCAACAGCCTGACCCTCAACCTCAACCGTCCGGATTTCACCACCGCCAAGCACATCGTCGACCGCATCAACGACCTGCTCGGCCCGGGTGTGGCCCAGGCCATCGACGGCGGCTCGGTGCGGGTCAGCGCGCCGCTCGATCCGGGCCAGCGGGTCGACTACATGTCGGTGCTGGAAAACCTCGAGGTGCAGTCCGGCGAGGCGGTGGCCAGGGTCATCATCAACTCGCGCACCGGCACCATCGTCATCGGCCAGAACGTGCGCGTGTCGCCGGCCGCCGTGACCCACGGCAGCCTCACCGTGACCATCACCGAAGACCCCATCGTCAGCCAGCCCGGCCCGTTCTCCAACGGCCAGACCGCCGTGGTCCCGCGTTCGCGGGTGAATGCCGAGCAGGAAGCCAAGCCGATGTTCAAGTTCGGCCCGGGGACCACGCTGGACGAGATCGTCCGCGCGGTGAACCAGGTCGGCGCGGCGCCCGGCGACCTGATGGCGATCCTCGAAGCCCTGAAACAGGCCGGCGCGCTGCAGGCCGAGCTGATCGTGATCTGAGGTCGCCATGGACGCACGCCTGTTCAACGCCCGCCTTTCCGCCGACAGCGGCGCCTACACCGATCTCAACCGGCTGAACCAGTTGAAGACCGGCGACCGCAACAGCGAGGGCAACATCCGCAAGGTCGCCCAGGAATTCGAAGCGCTGTTCATGAACGAAATGATGAAGTCGATGCGCTCGGCCAACGAGGTGTTCGCCAAGGACAACTACCTCAACAGCGAGACCAGCAAGCAGTACCAGGACATGCACGACCAGCAGCTGTCGCTGTCGCTGTCCCGCGACGGCCACGGCATCGGCATGGCCGACGTGCTGGTGCGGCAGATGCAGCAGATGAGCGGGGTGAAGTCCAACGGCGGCAATCCGTTCGCCCAGATCGGCGACAGGCCGCTGGCGAAGGCCGAATCGCCGCAGCCGCTGCGCGACGACCGCCAGGCGCTGAACGCCCGCCGCCTGGCGCTGCCCGGCAAGCTCAAGGACCGCCAGGTCGCCGGCATCGCTCCGGGTGTCGCCGGCGCAGGGGAGGGCAAGCCGCTGGCGCGGGACGACTGGCGCGCTTCCGGCAAGTACGACCGGGTCGCCGCGGCAGTCGAGGGGAAGAAGAACCTGAAGCCGGGCCAGCGCCTGTTCGCCTCCCGCGACGAATTCATCGCCACCATGCTGCCGATGGCCGAACGCGCCGCCAAGCGCATCGGCGTCGACCCGCGCTACCTGGTCGCCCAGGCCGCGCTGGAAACCGGCTGGGGCAAGTCGCTGATCGTCCGCCGCGACGGCAGCAGCGGCCACAACCTGTTCGGCATCAAGGCCGGCGGCAGCTGGCAGGGCGACTCCGCCAAGGCGCTGACCAGCGAATACGAGAACGGCCGCAAGGTCCGCGAGGTCGCCGCGTTCCGCGCCTACGACTCGTTCGAGCAGAGCTTCCACGACTACGTCAGCTTCCTGCAGAACAACGACCGCTACCAGGACGCCCTCGACTCCGCCACCCGGCCCGAGCAGTTCATGAAGGAACTGCAGCAGGCCGGCTACGCCACCGATCCGCAGTACGCGCGCAAGGTCAACCAGATCGCCCGGCAGATGCGGGTGTACGAGACCGTCGCCATGGCCGATGGGCCGACCCGGAAAATCTAAGGAAAGACCATGAGCTTGTTGTCCATCGCCCTGTCGGGTCTGCGTTCGACCCAGACATCCCTGACCAGCACCGGGCACAACATCGCCAACGTCAACACGCCCGGCTATTCGCGCCAGCAGGCGGTGCAGGAAACCAGCATTCCGCAGTTCGCCGGCTTCGGCTACGTCGGCACCGGCAGCCAGGTGGCCGACGTGCGCCGGCTGGCCAGCGACTTCCTCACCGGCCAGGTGCGCACGGCCACCAGCCAGAGCAACGAGCTGGATGCCTTCAAGGGGCAGATCGAACAGCTCGACGCGCTGCTCTCCGACACCACCACCGGCATCAGCCCGGCGCTGCAGAAATTCTTCGCCGCGCTGCAGACCGCCGCTTCCAATCCGTCCGCCAGCGAGGGCCGCGAGGGGCTGCTGGCCGAGGCGCAGGGGCTGTCGAAATCCTTCAACACGCTGTACGACCAGCTCGACAAGCAGAACGGCCTGATCAACCAGCAGCTCGGCTCGCTGGCCAGCCAGGTCAACGCGCTGGCTTCGACTGTGGCCGGCTACAACGAGGCGATCCTCAAGACGGTGGCTACCGGCGTGGCGCCGAACGACCTGCTGGACGCCCGCGAAGAGGCGGTGCGCCAGCTCTCCGAACTGGTCGGCGTGCAGGTGGTGCAGCAGGACGACAACTCCCTCAGCCTGTTCATCGGCACCGGCCAGCCGCTGGTGGTGGGCAACAAGGTCTCGACCCTGCAGGTGGTGCCGGGCACGGACGACCCCGGCCGCCATCAGGTGCAACTGGTCAGCGGCAGCGTCACCCAGACCATCACCCCGCAGATTTCCGGCGGCCAGATGGGCGGCCTGCTGGCCTACCGCGACACCGCGCTGGACAACGCCTACAACAAGCTCGGGCAGATCGCCCTGACCTTCACCGATGCGATCAACCGCCAGCTGGGGCAGGGGCTGGACCTGGCCGGCCAGGCGGGCGGCAAGCTGTTCGTCGATATCAACGATCCGGACCTGACCGCGCTGCGGGTGCTGGAGCGGAGCGGCAATACGGGCGTGGTGAAGGCCGGCCTGTCGATCACCGACACCGGCAAGCTGAATCCCAGCGACTATCGGCTGGATTACGACGGCACCGGCTTCACCGCGCGACGCATGAGCGATGGCGAGAAGATCGATGTGACGGTGTCGGGAACCGGCCCGTACACCTTGAGCTTCGCCGACTCGAAGGGCGAGGGGCAGGGCTTCGAAGTGACCCTGGATGCGCTGCCCGCGGCGGGCGACCGCTTCACCCTGCAACCGACCCGCAACGGCGCCGGCGATATCCGCAACACCCAGCTCAAGGCCGAGCAACTGGCGTTCGCCGGTACCGCGCGCGGCGAGACCGCCACCAACAACCGCGGCAACGGCAGCATCGGGCAGCCGCAGCTGATCGGCGGGCCGTCGCCAGTGGTGGTCGGCGACTTGCAGAACCTGTTCGGCAGCGGTCTCTCGCTGAGTTTCGACGCCGCCGGCAATACGTTCACCGGCAGCCTGCCGGCGGGCGCGTCGCTCAGTTACGTCTCGCCGACTCCAGGCATTCTGGTGCCGGACCAGACCAACACCCTGCGCCTGGACTACACCGACCCGGGGACCGGCAACAGCTACAGCTACGAATTCACCCTCAGCGGCGTGCCGCAGACCGGCGACAGCTTCAGCCTGGCGTTCAACAGCAAGGGCGTCTCCGACAACAGCAACGCCCTGGCGCTCTCCGCCCTGCAGAGCAAGGCCACGGTGGGCGGCAGCAACGGCAGCAACTTCAACTCTGCATATGGCGGGCTGGTGGAGCGCATCGGCACCCTGACCGCACAGGTGCGCAACAACTCCGACGCCAGCGCCACGGTGCTCAAGCAGGCCCAGGACAGCCGCGACTCGCTGTCCGGCGTGAGCCTCGACGAAGAGGCGGCCAACCTGATCCAGTTCCAGCAGTACTACAACGCATCGGCGCAGGTGATCCAGATCGCCCGCTCGCTGTTCGACACCCTGCTGGGCAGCTTCCGCTAAGGACTGAGACATGCGTATCTCGACCATCCAGGCCTACAACAACTCGGTCGCCGGCCTGCAGCGCAACTACTCCAGCGTCACCCGCACCCAGGAGCAGATCAGCACCGGCAAGCGCATCCTCACCCCGGCCGACGACCCGGTGGCCTCGGTGCGCCTGCTGCAGCTCAGCCAGGAGCAGGCGCTCAACGGCCAGTACAAGACCAACCTCACCGCGGCGAAGAACAGCCTGAACAGCGAGGAGGCCATCCTCACCTCGGTGGGCAACGTGCTGCAGCGCATCCGCGAGATCGCCGTGCAGGCCGGCAACGGCGCCCAGGACTCCACCGACAAGCAGGCGCTGGCCAGCGAACTGTCGCAGCGCGAAGACGAACTGCTGAACCTGCTGAACAGCCGGGACGCCAACGGCAAGTACCTGTTCTCCGGCTCCCAGGGCGACACCCAGCCCTTCATCCGCAACGCCGACGGTACCTACAGCTACCAGGGCGACGACAGCCAGCGCCAGGTGCAGATCGCCAGCAGCACCCTGCTGCCGATCAGCGACAGCGGCAAGAAACTGTTCGAGAACGTGTTCAACGCCAACCGGGTGACCACCGGGGCGGCGGCAGGCAATAGCGGCACGGGGCGGATTTCGCTGGGGCTGGTGGAGGACAAGCTGGCCTACGACGGCGAGTTCCCGTCGAGCAACCCGCCGGCGGCGGGCGATGGCATCGGCATCCGTTTTCTCGATGACCGGAACTACGAGGTTTACGACCTCAACGATCCGGGGTTGCCGGCGAGCTATGCGGCGTTGGGCAGTGGTTCCATCGACGACAACAGCCAGACCAGCGACTTCATCCGCTATGGCGGGGTGAAGGTGCAGATCGATGGCGAGGTGAAGGCGGGCGACGACTTCAGCATCCGACGCGACCCGGCCAACGAAAAGCGCGGCCTGCTGGACAGCGTGGCCGACCTGCGCAAGGCGCTGAGCGCCATTCCCAATGACCAGAGTGGCAACTACACGGTGCGCGATGCCACCGCCATCGCCCTGTCCAACCTCGACGCGGCGAACAACCAGGTGCTCAAGGTGCGCGGGCAGATCGGTGCGCGGCTGAACACCATCGAGTCGACGGAAACCTTCATCGACGACGTGACCCTGGTGAACACCGGCGTGATTTCCGACCTGCAGGACCTGGACTACGCCGAAGCGCTGTCGCGCCTGTCGCTGCAGTCGACCGTGCTGCAGGCGGCGCAGCAGAGCTACGTGAAGGTGCGGGGGCTGAGCCTGTTCAACTATCTCGGTTGAGGGGAGCCATCCCGGAATGTGACGACCCTATCGACGCGGGAGCGTCGGGGGCTGCATACCCACGCAGGAGCATGGGAACGATAAGGGTGGGTGACGTTGTAGGAGCGGGCCATGCCCGCGACCTGCGACGGTGTCGCGCGCATGGCGCGCTACAGGTACGGGAAAGATCGGTATCGGCCGGGTAGGGTGCATGCGGCACGGCCTTGTAGGAGCCAGCTTGCTGGCGATCCCGGAGGTTACCGCCAACACCTGAGCGGCCGGCGGACACGGATGATCGCCAGCAAGCTGGCTCCTACAGGTTCGGTTTCCAGGATTTGCAACGCACTTTCGGATTAAAGCCCCGGCCACTTCGGTCGATAGCGTGGATGTACCGCTCACGACGCCACTCCGGGTCGCGGGCATGTTGAATCGGCCGCCCACCGACAGCGAAAGAAAAAAGCAAGCAATTTCGCTAAAGATCCACGAACCGGCGCCGATAAGAAGGATGAATGCGAATTCTTGGGATACCTGAGCAAGCAGGCCGAGATATCGCGAGCTCAGGCATCAAACAGGACCTCTGAAGGAGACCGCCATGGCCCTTACCGTCAACACGAACATTGCCTCCCTGAACACCCAGCGCAACCTGTCCACCACTTCCAGCGCGCTGAGCACTTCGCTGGAGCGTCTGTCCACCGGTTCGCGCATCAACAGCGCCAAGGACGATGCCGCAGGCCTGCAGATTTCCAACCGTCTGACCAACCAGATCAGCGGCCTGGGCGTGGCGGTACGCAACGCCAACGACGGCATCTCCCTGTCGCAGACCGCTGAAGGCGCCCTGCAGCAGTCCACCAACCTGCTGCAGCGCATGCGCGACCTGGCTATCCAGTCCGCCAACGGCTCCAACAGCGACGCCGACCGCGCTTCCCTGCAGAAGGAAGTTTCCGCGCTGCAGAGCGAACTGACCCGTATCGCCGAAACCACCACCTTCGGTGGCCGCAAGCTGATGGATGGCTCCTTCGGTACCTCCAGCTTCCAGGTTGGTTCCAACGCCTACGAAACCATCGACGTTACCGTGAAGAACGCTTCGGCCAGTGCTATCGGTTCCTACCAGACTGGTAGCAAGACCAATGCTGCGGCCACCAGCGGCGTGCCGACTGCAGACAACCTGTCGACCCGTACCGCCAGCGTCGTTGCTGATGCCAGCGCCGCCTTCACCGATCGGAATCTGTCTGTAGTGGGTGGTGGCGTTTCCACCTCCGTGCACGTTGCTGCTGATGACAGCGCCAAGACCCTGGCCGGCAAGTTCAACGGCGCGCTGCCGGGACTGACCGCCACCGCGCGCACAGTGTTCACTGCCGAAGTGAATGCTACAGCTGGCCAGTCCGCCGATTTCACCATCAAGGTCGGCAGCGGCGAGAACGCCGCCACCGTCAACCTGGTGGGCGTCACCTCCACCGAGAACCTGGCGCAGCAGCTCAATTCCAACGCCGCCAAGCTGGGCCTGAAGGCCAACCTGTCCACTGACGGTAAGCTGACCATCGAATCTTCCACCGGCGAGAACGTTTCTTTCGGCAAGAGCACCAACAATCAGGTCGGCGTAAGTGTGCAAGTGCAGGATGCTTCCGGCAACTTTGGTCCAAAAACCGCGGTGGCTGATACTGAGGGCAAAACGGTGGTGGGCTATGTGCAGCTCAACTCGCCGGAGAGCTATGCGATATCCGCTCCGACCACGAACGCCGTCCAGCACTTCAACGAAGTGAAACTGTCAGATGTTGCCTATGTTCAGGGTGGTACTCCTGATGTAACTAAGGATCCCGCAAAGTTCACTTTGACCGAGATTAAAGTTGCTAATGCTGCTTATGGCGAACTGACAATTGATTTGTCTAGTTATACCGGGGATAAAGCTTTCACTGGCACGGATGATTTACTTGCGGCCATCAAAGAGCAGGATAAAACTGGTGCTTTGATTATAGATACCTCTAAGAACACTATTCGATCGGCCAACGGCGGTGATATCACGTTTGGAACTGTTGGGGGGATAATTGCTAATGGTACCGCCTCTTCTAGCCAAGGCAGCGTAACTCTCACCTTCAATAAGTTGAAGAATGATGACACCTATACCACTACTAACACTGCGGTGAGCGGCGGCAATTCTACTGGTGACGACGTGACCATCACCGGCGTCCCCGGCGGCCACGAACTCTTCGGTTCCGCCAGCGCCACCAAGAACTCCGTCAGCGAAGTCGACATCTCCTCCGCCGACGGCGCCCAGCGCGCCATCGCCGTGATCGACAACGCCCTGGCCGGTATCGACTCCCAGCGCGCCGACCTCGGTGCGGTGCAGAACCGCTTCGAGAACACCATCAACAACCTGCAGAACATCTCGGAAAACGCCTCCGCTGCCCGCAGCCGGATCAAGGACACCGACTACGCCTCGGAAACCGCCAACCTGTCGAAGAACCAGGTGCTGCAACAGGCCGGCACCGCGATCCTCGCCCAGGCCAAGCAGCTGCCGCAGGCGGTTCTCTCCCTGCTGCAGTAAGGCAGGAAGCTCGCGATAAGCGTCAGGAGGAAGGGCCATGCCCTTCCTCCTTTTTTGCTCGTGTGAGGGAAGGACATGGATATTTCGAAAATCGCTTCCACGTCTTCGTCGTTGCCCGGCACTCGTAGCCTGGCCGGCGACAGCTCCCGGCAATCCTCCTTGCCCCGGCAGGAGGACGCATCGATTTCACGGGATCGCCTGGATTCGGCGGTCACGAGCATTTCCTCCTTCGTGCAGAGCCTGCAGCGCAATCTCGATTTCAGCGTCGACGAAGCCAGCGGCCAGGTGGTGATCAAGGTGATCGACCGCGATTCCGGCGACCTGGTGCGGCAGATTCCCTCGGAGGAAGCCCTGCGCCTGGCGGAGCGATTGAAGGAGCTGCGCAGCCTGATGTTCGAGGCGCATGCGTAGCTGGCATGGTTCTTGTCTCATCGGTTGGAAATCACCGATCCAGACGATTCTTTGACGGAGGAGCGCAATGGCTGGCATTACCGGTATCGGCTCGGGCATGGACATCGACAGCATGGTCACGGCCATCGTCGGTGCCGAGCAGGCGCCGAAGCAGAACCAGCTCGCCAAGCTGGAGAAGACCACCACCACCCAGCTCACCGCCCTCGGGCAGCTGAAGGGCGCGATCAGCACCTTCCAGAGCGCTCTGGTGGCGCTCAACAGCCCGTCGCAGTTCCTCGCCCGCACGGCGACTTCTTCCGACACCAAGGTATTCACCGCCACGGCCAGCCAGAGCGCGCCGTCCGGCACCTACCAGCTGGAAGTCTCCCAGCTCGCCAGCCCCAGCAAGGTGGCGCTGGCGGCGGTGCCGTCGGGCGATGACAAGAAGCTCTCCAGCGGCACGCTGTCGATCAAGGTCGGCAGCGAGCAGATCCTCGAACTGAAGATCGACTCGACCAACAACACCCTGTCCGGCATCCGCGATGCGATCAACAAGGCCGCGGCAGGCGTCAGCGCCAATATCGTCACCGACGACCATGGCTCGCGCCTGGTGCTGACCGGCGCCAAGCAGGGTGACGGCAACGACATCAGCGTGGATGTCACCGGTGCCGGCGATGAAGACGGCACCACCTCGCTGAGCAAGCTGGCGTTCAGCGGCAATGCGGTCGCCCCCGACTCCGCGGACTATCCCGATGGCGTCGACGACGCCGATTACCAGGCCGCGCTGAAGGCATACGACGAGGCGGGCAAGGTCCTCACCACGGCGCAGAGCGCCAAGCTGAAGATCGATGGCCTGAGCGTCACGTCCGATTCCAACACCATCGGCAACCGCATCAGCGGCGTAAGCATCGACCTCAAGGCGACCGGCAGCAGTACGCTGACCGTGGCCCAGGACCAGGCCGGCGTGAAGGGCAACGTGCAGAAGTTCGTCGATGCCTACAACGTGCTGATCAACTACATCAACTCCGCTACCAAGGTTACCGTGGTCAACGAGACTGATGCTCCGGTGACTGGCGATCTGGTCGGCGACAGCTCGGTGCGTTCGCTGGTCAACACCATCCGCAACGAACTGGTTTCCGTGCAGGGCGACGGTGTGATCCGCGGCCTCGCCGACCTCGGCGTGACCACCCAGCAGGATGGCACTCTGAAGGTCGACTCGGACAAGCTGGGCAAGGCGGTTACCAGCAATTTCGACGGCATTGCCGGCTATTTCACCGGTGACGATGGGCTGGCGACGCGTTTGGGCAACAAGCTCAAGGCCTATACCGATGGCGATGGCATTCTCGAACTGCGCACCGACGCTCTGCAGGCGACCCTGGACAAGGTCGACAAGCAGAAGGAGGACCTGACCGCACGGATGACCGCGCTCAGCGAGCGCCTGTACAAGCAGTTCAACGCCATGGACGCCCTGGTCGGCCAGTTGAAGAACACCAGCGACAGCCTGACCTCGCTGTTCGACAACATGCCGGGCTTCGTCAGCCAGAAGGATTGATGGGGAAAAATCGGTAAAGATGGCGGACTCGTTGCCGATACAGGAGGTATCAGGAATCAACGAGGAGATTCATTCCATGTACGCCATGCGCGCCATGCAGCAATACCAGCGGGTCGGCATCCAGAGCGAAGTGTTCGAGGCCAGCCCGCACCGCCTGATCCAGATGCTCATGCAAGGCGGACTGGAACGCATCGCCCAGGCCCGCGGCGCCATCGAGCGGCAATCGATTGCCGAGAAAGGGGAGTTGATCGGCAAGGCCATTTCCATTATCAACGGCCTGCGCGAGCCGCTGGACCACGAAGTGGGTGGCGAACTCTCGCGCAATCTCGAAAGCCTTTACGAATACATGGTGATGCGCCTCGTCGAAGCCAACCGCGAAAACGACCCCGCGAAGCTGGACGAAGTCGCCGGCCTGCTGCGTGAAATCAAGTCCGGTTGGGACGGCATCGCCCACGCCGCGTGACCCAGGAGAAGTCGATGAGTTCGTCCGTGCAGTTCCTCGAAGAGACCGGCAGCGCCTTGCGCGCGGCCCTGGACAGCCGGGACTGGGCTGCGATCGGGGAGCTGGACCTGCGCTGCCGGCAGGCGGTGGAGGAGGCGATGGCGCAGGCCGGGGACGATACCGGGGAATTGCGCACGCGCCTGGGCGAGCTGCAGGAGCTGTACCGCGAGTTGGTGGGCATCTGCCAGGCGGAGCGCCAGCGCATCGCCGATGAGCTGCGCCAGCTGAACCAGTCGCGCCAGGGCGCCAAGGTCTACCAATTATTCGGTTGATTCGGAAGTTTTCGGACCGCAGTTCGCGTATCTTAAAGCCCAACCCGCCAGGGGACGGCGTCGGTCATAGCATCAAAAAAAACACGCCATTTATTTGACTCCCTCGGGGTTCTTTACTTTAATACTGGCTAAATGCTGGCGAGTATGGAGGTTGTCTTGTCGCCGGCATTGTCTCTTCCCGCCGTTGGCCGGCCTCCAGACTCCAGGAAGAAAGATCAAGATGTGGCGCGAAACCAAGATTCTGCTGATCGATGACAACCCCGAGCGTCGCCGCGAGCTCTCGGTAATCCTCAATTTCCTGGGCGAAGATCACCTGGCCTGTTCCAGCCGGCAGTGGCGCGAGACCACGGCCGAACTGGCCGACGGCAGCCGCGCGGTGCTCTGCGTCCTGCTCGGCGAGGTGGAGAGCAAGGGCGGGGCGCTGGAGCTGCTCAAGCAACTGGCGGCCTGGGACGAATTCCTGCCGGTGCTGCTGCTCGACGAGACGGCGCAGCCGGAATGGCCGGAGGACGTGCGTCGGCGCATCCTCGCCAGCGTGGAAATGCCGCCGAGCTACAACAAGCTGCTCGATTCCCTGCACCGCGCCCAGGTCTATCGCGAGATGTACGACCAGGCCCGCGAGCGCGGCCGCCAGCGCGAGACCAACCTGTTCCGCAGCCTGGTCGGCACCAGCCGCGCCATCCAGCAGGTGCGGCAGATGATGCAGCAGGTCGCCGATACCGACGCCAGCGTGCTGATCCTCGGCGAGTCCGGCACCGGCAAGGAAGTGGTGGCGCGCAACCTGCACTACCACTCCAAGCGCCGCGACGCGCCGTTCGTGCCGGTGAACTGCGGGGCGATCCCGGCGGAGCTGCTGGAAAGCGAACTGTTCGGCCACGAGAAGGGCGCCTTCACCGGCGCCATCACCAGCCGCGCCGGGCGCTTCGAACTGGCCAACGGCGGCACCCTGTTCCTCGACGAGATCGGCGACATGCCGCTGCAGATGCAGGTCAAGCTGCTGCGCGTGCTGCAGGAACGCACCTTCGAGCGGGTCGGCAGCAACAAGACGCAGAACGTCGACGTGCGCATCATCGCCGCCACCCACAAGAACCTGGAGAGGATGATCGAGGAGGGCGGCTTCCGCGAGGACCTGTACTACCGCCTGAACGTCTTCCCCATCGAGATGGCGCCGCTGCGCGAGCGGGTGGAAGACATCCCGCTGCTGATGAACGAACTGATCTCGCGGATGGAGCACGAGAAGCGCGGTTCGATCCGCTTCAACTCCGCCGCCATCATGTCGCTGTGCCGCCACGACTGGCCGGGCAACGTGCGCGAACTGGCGAACCTGGTGGAGCGCCTGGCGATCATGCATCCCTACGGGGTGATCGGTGTCGGCGAGCTGCCGAAGAAATTCCGCCACGTCGACGACGAGGACGAGCAACTGGTCAGCGGCCTGCGCGAATCCCTGGAGGAGCGCGCGGTGATCAACGGCGGCCTGCCGGGCCTGGATTCGCCGGCGCTGCTGCCGGTGGAAGGCCTCGACCTCAAGGATTACCTGGCGAACCTCGAACAGGGCCTGATCCAGCAGGCGCTGGACGACGCCAACGGCGTGGTCGCCCGCGCCGCCGAACGCCTGCGCATCCGCCGCACCACCCTGGTGGAGAAGATGCGCAAGTACGGCATGACCCGCCGCGAGGAGGAAGTGGCGGAGGATTGACGCCCCGCCACGAAAATCCATCGTTCCCACGCTCCCGCGTGGGAATGCCGCTCTCGACGCTCCCGCGTCGAAGGGACGCAGGAGCGTCCCCGGATGGGTTCCCACGCAGGAGCGTGGGAACCATGGCACGCCGGCGCTGGATGGAACCTGGATCGCCAGCAAGCTGGCTCCTACAGGTACGTTCCCGCTCTTCGTAGGAGCGAGCTTGCTCGCGAATCCCATGTAGGAGCGGGCCATGCCCGCGAAATCCCGGCGCCGCCGATGTCGCGGGCTATCCACCGAACAAATCCCACGCGCTCCTGGGAAATTTCCGGCACGCCCCTTGCTATGCCTCCTCCGACCGACAGTTCGATGACGTCGGAAGGAAGAGAGAGCCGCATGATGCAAGCCGCCAACAGCCAGTCCCTGCCCACGCCGCCGAACGCGGTGGAGGAGAGCAGCCGCGCCGGCCTGGAACAGGCCCTGACCCTGTTCAGCCAGATGTCCAGCCAGCTCAACGAGTCCTACAGCCTGCTGGAGGCCCGCGTCTCCGAGCTGAAGGGGCAGCTGGCGCTGGTCAGCGCGCAGCGCATGCAGGAGCTGGCGGAAAAGGAGCGCCTGGCCAACCGCCTGCAGAGCCTGCTCGACCTGCTGCCCGGCGGCGTCATCGTCATCGATGGCCAGGGCGTGGTGCGTGAGGCCAATCCGGCGGCGCGCGGGCTGCTCGGCCAGCCGCTGGTGGGCATGCTCTGGCGCCAGGTGATCGCCCGCTGCTTCGCGCCGCGCGAGGATGACGGTCACGAGATTTCCCTGCGCGATGGCCGCCGCCTGTCCATCGCCACCCGTTCCCTGAGCGGCGAGCCGGGGCAACTGGTGCTGCTCAACGACCTCACCGAAACCCGTCGCCTGCAGGACCAGTTGGCCCGTCACGAGCGCCTGTCCGCGCTGGGGCGGATGGTCGCCTCGCTGGCCCACCAGATCCGCACGCCGCTGTCCGCCGCCATGCTCTACGCCAGCCACCTGAGCGAGCAGCAGTTGCCGCTGGAACAGCAGCAGCGCTTCGCCGGCCGGCTCAAGGATCGCCTGCACGAGCTGGAGAACCAGGTCCGCGACATGCTGGTGTTCGCCCGCGGCGAGCTGCCGCTGCCGGATCGGCTGAGCCCGCCGCAGCTGCTCGCCAGCCTGCGCGCGGCCGCCGAAGCCCACGTCGAAGGGCTGCAGATTCGCTGGCAGTGCGACGTGCGCGGCGGCGAGCTGCTGTGCAACCGCGACACCCTGGTCGGCAGCCTGCTCAACCTGATCGAGAACGCCATCCAGGCCGCCGGCCGCGAGGTGCGCCTGAAGGTCCACCTGTATCGCCGCGACGACAGCCTGCGCCTGTCCATCGCCGACGACGGCCCGGGCATGGACGCCGCCACCCTGGCGCGCCTCGGCGAACCCTTCTTCACCACCCGCAACACCGGCACCGGTCTCGGCCTGGCCGTGGTCAAGGCCGTCGCCAGGGCCCACCAGGGCGAGCTGCGCCTGCGCTCGCGGCCGGGCCGCGGCACCTGCGCCACCCTCATCCTGCCGCTGATCGCCGCACCCGCTTCCCCGAACAAGGAATGAACGCCATGTCCGCCAAAGTCCTGCTGGTCGAAGACGACCGCGCCCTGCGCGAAGCGCTGTCCGATACGCTGCTGCTCGGCGGCCACGAGTTCGTCGCGGTGGACTGCGCCGAGGCGGCGCTGCCGGCGCTGGAGCGCGAGGCGTTCGACCTGGTGATCAGCGACGTGAACATGCCGGGCATGGACGGCCACCAGTTGCTCGGCCTGATCCGCGCGCGCCATCCGCAGCTGCCGGTGCTGCTGATGACCGCCTACGGCGCGGTGGATCGTGCGGTGGAAGCGATGCGCCAGGGCGCCGCCGACTACCTGGTCAAGCCCTTCGAATCGAAGGCGCTGCTGGAACTGGTGGCTCGCCACGCCCTGGGCCGCGCGACGGCGGGCGAGGGCGACGGCCCGGTGGCGCTGGAGCCGGCCAGCCGGCAACTGCTGGAGCTGGCCGCGCGGGTCGCGCGCAGCGATTCCACCGTGCTGATCTCCGGCGAATCCGGCACCGGCAAGGAGGTGCTGGCGCGCTACATCCACCAGCAGTCGCCGCGCGCCAGCGGGCCGTTCATCGCCATCAACTGCGCGGCGATCCCCGACAACATGCTCGAAGCGACCCTGTTCGGCCACGAGAAGGGTGCCTTCACCGGCGCCGTCGCCGCCCAGCCGGGCAAGTTCGAGCTGGCCGACGGCGGCACCATCCTTCTCGACGAGATTTCCGAGATGCCCCTCGCCCTGCAGGCCAAGCTGCTGCGCGTGCTGCAGGAGCGGGAGGTGGAACGGGTCGGCGCGCGCAAGCCGCTGAGCCTGGACATCCGCGTGCTGGCCACCAGCAACCGCGACCTGCTCGGCGAAGTGGCGGCGGGGCGTTTCCGCGAGGACCTCTACTACCGCGTCTCGGTCTTCCCGCTGGCCTGGAAACCGCTGCGCGAGCGCCCCGCGGACATCCTGCCGCTGGCCGAGCGCCTGCTGGCCAAGCACGTGCGCAAGATGAACCATCCGCCGGTGGGCCTCTCCAGCGATGCCCGCGCCGCGCTGCTGGCGCATGCCTGGCCGGGCAACGTGCGCGAGCTGGACAACGCCATCCAGCGCGCGCTGATCCTGCAGCAGGGCGGGCAGATCGAGCCGCTCGACCTGTGCCTGACGGCGCCGATCGGCCACGCGGTGTTCGCCGCTCCGCCGGTCTTCGCCCAGCCGGCGCCGACCCCGTCCGCACCCGCCGAGGCAGCCGGCGCGCTGGGCGAGGACCTGAAGCGGCGCGAGTTCCAGATGATCATCGATACCCTGCGCAGCGAGCGCGGCCGCCGCAAGGAAGCCGCCGAGCGACTGGGCATCAGCCCGCGCACGCTGCGCTACAAGCTGGCGCAGATGCGCGATGCGGGGATGGATGTGGAGGCGTATCTGTACGCCAGTTGAGCGCTTTTTCCCTGCCCGCCGGATATCGGCACCGAAATGGCGGGTTTCACTCGCCCTACATGTCGTCATTTTTATGACGGGCCGTTTTCAGGGCTCGCCGCAATTCCATGCCGCCCGTTCCGTGCCATCAATTAAATAGCACCGTGCTATCAATCCTTCCCGCCTGATTAACAATTTTTTGGCGCTTTGCGATTGCAATTTGCAGTGGTCGGAGTAAAAGTCAATTCGCCGACACTAAAATTGTTTCTAAAGATTTCAAAATGCGCCGTGTCAGGAAATGCTTCGTGGATGCATGGTTAGCGGATGCAAAACGCGTCATGGCGGTATCCGCCAGAAAATCGCTGCAATCCTTGAAACACCCGGCGGGCGCAGGGGTCAGGCAGACCCTGGAGAAAGACCTTTTGAAAGGGGGGATATCGATGGAGATGTCCCATGAAAACGCCGAAAACCGGCTCCGCAAGGACCAGGACAACAAGACTCGTTTCGCGTTTGACACAACTCGCCGGCCGGGCCGCATCCGGCTGCAAATCCCCCAAGGTGCCCGGCACGCTGCTTCTGCTGGGCCTGTCGATAGCCACCGCCGCGGCCTCGCTGGACTATTTCGGGCCGCCGCCACCCGGTGACCCTTCCGCTTTCACCGATCCGTCGAAAGACCCGAAAGCCTACCTCCTGGAGGGCGTGGAGGAAGCCAACGCCGGGGCTTTCGTCCAGGCCGGCGGGGTGGAGGGCAACCGCAAGACACCGCTGAAGGAAAACGTCCTGCCGCCGAATGCGCAGACCTCCTTCAACATCCCCACCAACGGCAAGCCGAGCCCGCTGTTCGGCGCCCAGCCGTTCACCCAGTCGCTGCTGCTGTTCGAGGAATTCGGCCCGGAGGCCTATCAGAGCAATCCCGATCCCTATCCGGGTGGCTTCCCGGTGCCCAAGCCGGGCAAGGCTCCGGAGCAGGACCCCATCGTCGCCCGCAGCGGTCCGTCGGCTGCCGATCTCGATGCATTCCTCGACTTCTCCGGCCTGTATCCCGCGCCCACCGAGTTTTCCAACGACCGCGACCGCAACCCCTGGTCCGCCCAGGTGAGCGCCTTCCTCAAGCGCGCCGTGTACTCCCCGGCCGAGGGACGACCGCCGGGACGGGGCTGGGCGCACCAGCGCTACAACGAGTTCTTCCCGCAGGAGGAGTTCAAGACCGTGCAGGCGGGGGTGCGGGTCAACGGTGGCGCGCGCGACCGCTACCAGCAGCATGGCTACACCGGCGGTGAATTCGCGCCCGGCGGGTTGTACTACAGCACCTTCCACTTCAATGGCGACAGCAAGGTGGCGGCCATCGACATTCATGGCACCACCCGGGGCATCGGCGTGCGCTTCCACCCGGACATGCCGGTGCAGGATCACAAGAGCCTGTGGACCTTCGACGGTACCTTCCCGCCCAAACTGCTGATGGTGCGCTACGGCCAGCCGATCGTGATGCGTCACTACAATGCGCTGCCGATCGACCCGGCGGCGAACATGGGCTTCGGCCTGCACACCATCACCACCCACGAGCACAACGGCCACAGCCCGGCGGAGAGCGACGGCTACGCCAATGCGTTCTTCTTCCCGGGGCAGTACTACGACTATCGCTGGCCGCTGCAGCTGGCCGGCTACGACAGCATCAACACCACGGCGAGCGACCCGCGCGCGGCCTTCCCCTGCGAGCCGGGCGAGACGCTGTACGTGAACGATGCGAACCCTGGCCTCAAGCAGTGCATGAACGGCCGCATCAACATTCGCGGCGACTGGCGCGAGACCATGAGCACCCACTGGTACCACGACCACATGCTCGATTTCACCGCGCAGAACGTCTACAAGGGCAACGCCGCGATGATGAACTACTACAGCGCCATCGACCGCGGCTACGAGGGGCCGCTGATGGACCAGTACGACCCCAACCTGCGCTTCCCCAGCGGCACCGCGCGGAACTGGGGCAACCGCGACTACGACGTCAACCTGCTGATCGCGGACAAGGCCTGGGATAAGAATGGTCAGCTGTGGTTCAACCCCTTCAATACCGACGGCTTCCTTGGCGACCAGGTGCTGGTCAACTGGCAGTACAAGCCGTACATGGACGTGCGTGCGAGGAGCTACCGCTTCCGCATCCTCAATGGTTCGGTGTCGCGCTACATCAAACTGGCCCTGGTGCGTGAGGTGCAGGGCAGCGGCGGCGAATTGAAGGGGCCGAGTTCGAAGATCTCCTACGACCGCGTGCCGTTCCACATGATCGCCAACGACGGCAACATCATGGAGCACGCCGTGCCCTTCGACGGCAGCATGGACCTGAACGGCAACGGCGACCTGAAGGACAACTTCGGCATCCTGCCGGTGCAGGGCATCGCCGAGCGCTACGACATCGTCGTCAACTTCGGCAAGAACGGCATCAAGCCGGGCGACAGGGTCTACTTCGTCAACCTGGAAGAGCACGACACCGGCAAGGGCACCAAGGAGGCGATCTCCCTGGCCGACGTGCTGTCCGGCAAGTACAAGCCGGTGCTGAAGGATGCCGACCGGCCGGAAAAGACCAAGTGGGACAAGGGTGACCCGGGCGTCGGCATTTTCCTGCAACTGCGCGTGCAGCCCTACGGTGGCCAGGACCTGGCGATGAATCCGGCGGACTACGAGCCGGCCAAGCCGGCGATCGGTGGGCACCCGGCCAAGCCGGAAGGCAAGCTGATGATTCCGCTCACCCTGCACCGCAACGACCCGGCCGACAAGGCGCTGCTCGCCCAGGCCCGCCACCGCACCTTCCTCTTCGGCCGTTCCAACGGTACCGACGAGCAGCCCTGGACGATCAAGACCGACGGCGGCGACGGCTTCAACATGGACCCGCGGCGCATCTCGGCGGCCCCGCAACTGGCCAGCGGACCGACGCCAGCCGGCGCGCCGACCACCCCGGGCACCCTGGAGATCTGGAACATCGTCAACGGCGGCAACGGCTGGGAGCACCCGGTACACGTGCATTTCGAGGAAGGCATCATCCTCAGCCGCGGCGGCAAGGCGCCGCCGGTGTGGGAGCAGGGCGCGCGCAAGGACGTGTATCGCATTGGCGATGGCAATCCGGAAAGCGGTGAGCAGGTGGAGATGGCGATCCACTTCCGCGAATTCGCCGGAACCTACATGGAGCACTGCCACAACACCCAGCACGAGGACAATTCCATGCTGCTGCGCTGGGACGTCGAGCATCCCGGCCAGGTCCAGCTGATGCCGACCCCGCTGCCGACCTGGGATGGCGTGACCTACGCAGCCTCCGCAGCCCTGCCGACCTACCACCGCGGCGACGGCAAGGGGCCGCAGGTGCAGGCGAAGAACTGATCCATCCCTCCGACCGGCCGGGCCGCAGTCCGCAAGGGCGCGGCCCGGCTGCCCCTTTCGAGGTCAGAATTTTTCGTTCTGAGCCTTCCCTCGCAAAGAGTCGAATGACAGCAGAATCGACAAGATCGTCATTTTGTTGACGTTGTCTTTTCAGCGCCTGATTCGACCCGTCTCCCTCAGGCACCTTTCTAGAGCCGTTTCGCTATCCGATTGGAAGAATCCGCAAGAAATCTAATTGCACTTTGCTATTGGGGTGCTGGTTGCGATTAACAATAATTTGACTTTTTTCATTTGAAAAATACGATTACAGGTACAAAAGTCAAATTACTGACAATGATGAGCCGCAGAGAATGCGGCCTGAGCTCTTTTTGCCTTGCGTTTTTCCATATAAAACAAAGATGTGGATTTCATAACCACATTATTAGCCAAAACCGTCAAGGTATTGGGGAATTGACGGGGGTGAGTGCCCGGCCACGAGTGCCGGGCGCTATGGCATGAAATGGATCGAGGCAAACCAGGGTTATTCCGCAAGAAGGAAGTATTCCGCGGGGGAATAACAATGGAGATGCCGTATGAGAACGCTAAAAGCCACCAAAGGCAGGGCTAGGGCAGAAACAACCACCCGTTCGAAAAACAGGGAATCCAGGATCGTACCCGGCGCATTCCTGTTGCTGGGGCTTTCCGTGGCGGTGGCCGCCGCCTCGCTGGATTACTTCGGGTCTCCGCCACCCGGAGACCCTTCGGCCTACACCGACGCGCCGAAGGACCCGGCGGCTGTCCTTCTCCAGGGCGCGGACCTGGCCAACGCCGGGGCTTTCGTGCAGGCCGGCGGGGTGGAGGGCAACCGCAAGACGCCGCTGAAGGAAAACGTCCTCCCGCCGAATGCGCAGACCTCCTTCAAGATTCCCACCAACGGCAAGCCGAGCCCGCTGTTCGGCGCCCAGCCGTTCACCCAGTCGCTGCTGCTGTTCGAGGAGTTCGGTCCGGAGCCCTTCGAGCCCAATCCCGAACCCTATCCGGGCATCTTCCCGCTGCCCAAGCCGGGCTATGCGCCGGAGCAGGACCCCATCGTCGCCCGCAGCTCCCCGCGGGGCGTGGAGCTGGACGCCTTCCTCAGCCATCCGGGGTTGTACCCGCTGCCCACCGAATACGCCAACGACCGCGATCGCAACCCCTGGTCCCCGCAGGTGAGCGCTTTCCTCAAGCGCATCGTCTATTCCCCCGCCGAAGGGCGGCCGCCGGGACGGGGCTGGGCGCACCAGCGCTACAACGAGTTCTATCCGCAGGGTGAGTTCAAGACCGTGCAGGCAGGGGCGCGGGTCAACAACGGACCGCGCGACAGCTACCAGCTGCACGGCTATGCCGGCGGCGAGTTCGGGCCGGGTGGCCTGTACTATTCCACGCTCACCTACCAGGGCAGCCTCAAGGTTCCGGGATACCGGGTCCAGGGCTCGACCAAGGGCATCGGCGTACGCTTCCACCCGGAAATGCCGGTGCAGAACCACAAGAGCCTGTGGACCTTCGATGGCACCTTGCCGCCGAAGCTGCTGATGGTGCGCTACGGCCAGCCGATCGTGATGCGCCACTACAACGCGCTGCCCATCGATCCGGCGGCGAACATGGGCTTCGGCATCCACACCATCTCCACCCACGAGCACAACGGCCACAATCCGGCCGAGAGCGATGGCTATACCAATGCCTTCTTCTTCCCGGGGCAGTACTACGACTATCGCTGGCCGCTGCAGCTGGCGGGCTACGACAGCATCAACACCACGGCGAGCGACCCGCGCGCGGCCTTCCCCTGCGAACCGGGCGAGACGCTGTACGTGAACGACGCGAATCCCGGCCTGAAGCAGTGCATGAACGGGCGGATCAACATCCGCGGCGACTGGCGCGAGACCATGAGCACCCACTGGTACCACGACCACATGCTCGATTTCACCGCGCAGAACGTCTACAAGGGCAACGCCGCGATGATGAACTACTACAGCGCCATCGACCGCGGCTACGAGGGGCCGCTGATGGACCAGTACGACCCCAACCTGCGCTTCCCCAGCGGCACCGCGCGGAGCTGGGGCAACCGCGACTACGACGTCAACCTGCTGATCGCGGACAAGGCCTGGGACAAGAACGGCCAACTGTGGTTCAACCCCTTCAACACCGACGGTTTCCTCGGCGACCAGCTCCTCGTCAACTGGCAATACAAGCCCTACATGGACGTGCGCGCGAGGAGCTACCGCTTCCGCATCCTCAATGGTTCGGTATCGCGCTACTTCAAGCTGGCCATCGTCAAGGAAGTGAAGGGTACCGGTGGCGAGTTCAAGGGACCGAGCACGACGGTTTCCTACAGCCGCGTGCCGTTCCACATGATCGGCAACGACGGCAACATCATGGAGCACGCGATTCCCTTCGACGGAACCATGGACCTCAACGGCGACGGCGACCTCAAGGACAACTTCGGCATCCTTCCGGTACAGGGCATCGCCGAGCGCTACGACATCATCGTCAACTTCGGCAAGAACGGCCTCAAGGCGGGCGACAAGATCTACTTCGTCAACCTGATGGAGCATGACACCGGCAGGGGCACCAAGCAGGTGATCCCGCTGGCCGACGTGCTGTCCGGCAAGTACAAGCCGGTGATCAAGGACGCCGACAAGCCGGACAAGGCCAAGTGGGAAAATGGCGACCCGGGCGTCGGCATCTTCATGCAGATGCGCGTGTACTCCTACGGCGGCCAGGACCTGGCGATGAACCCGGTGGACTACGAGCCGGCCAAACCGGCGGTCAATGGGCAGCCGGCCAAGCCGGAAGGCAAGAAGATGATCCCCCTGCACCTGGATCGCGACAGCCTGGCCGACAAGGCGCTGCTCGCCCAGGCGCGGCACCGCACCTTCATCTTCGGCCGCTCCAACGGCACCGACGAGCAGCCCTGGACCATCAAGACCGACGGCGGAGACGGCTACCAGATGGACCCGCGGCGCCTCACCGCAGCGATCCAGCTGGCCAGCGGACCGACCAAGGGCGGCGCGCCGACCACCCCGGGCACCCTGGAAATCTGGCGCATCGAGAATGGCGGGGACGGCTGGGAGCACCCGGTGCACGTGCACTTCGAGGAAGGCATCATCCTCAGCCGCGACGGCAAGATGCCGCCGGTATGGGAGCGCTGGGCACGCAAGGACGTGTACCGGATCGGCGGCTTGTTCGACAGCAGCGAAGTCGTCGAAGTGGCGCTGCGTTTCCGCGAATTCGCCGGGACCTACATGGAGCACTGCCACAACACCCAGCATGAAGACACCTCCATGCTGCTGCGCTGGGACGCCGAGTATCCCGGCCAGGTCCAGCTGATGCCGGCGCCGCTGCCGACCTGGGATGGCGTGACCTATGCGCCGTCCGTGGCGCTGCCGACCTTCCGCAAGGGCGACGGCAAGGGGCCGCAGGCGGGGAACTGATCGATCCCCAGCCAGCCGGACCGCAGGGACGCGGTCCGGCAGCTTTGCCCGTCAGAATTTTTCGTTCCGAACACTCCCCGTTAAAGAATCCAATGCCGGCAAAAAACGCGGATTCGTCATTTTATTGGCGTTACATTTTCAGCGGGTCATATGACCCACTCGTCCCAGGCGCCCGGCTAGAGCCATTTTGACGCTCTTTTGGAAATCTTTTGAAAAACTTAATAGCGCAGTGCTATTAGTTTGCCATCTTCCATTAACAATAACTTGACTACTTGAGATTGCAAAATGCATTGATCGGTATAAAAGTCAAAGTGCTGACTGAATTTGGGTCACAAAGAACGCGGCCAAGACTCTTTGCCTTGCGAATTTCCATATAAAACAAAAAGTAAGTACGAATAACGGCATCATGAGCTGGAAACGTCAAAGTACGGGGAGATCGGGCGAAGTGGCGGCCCGGCGCGAGTGCTGAAGCGCTTCGGCATGAGATGGATCGAGGCAAACCAGGGTTATTCCACAAAAGGAGGTGTTCCGAAGGGGGGAATAACAATGGAGAAGCCGCATGAGCATCCAAGAGGCCAATACAGGCACGACCAGGGCAGAAAAAAACACTCCATCCACTCGAAGCAGGAAATCCAGCAACCTCCCCGGCGTGTTCCTTCTGCTGGGGCTATCGGCGGCGGTGGCAGCCGCTTCACTGGAATATTTCGGACCTCCACCACCCGGCGATCCCTCCGCCTACACCGACCCGCCGAAGGATTCCAGGGCCTATCTGCTGGAAGGCGCGGAATTGGCCAACCTCGGCGCCTTCGAGCAGGCCGGCGGCGTAGCTGGCAGTCGCAGGACCCCACTGGCGGAAAACGCCCTGCCACCCAGATCGCAGACCTCCTTCAAGATACCCACCAACGGCAAGCCGAGCCCGCTGTTCGGCGCCAAGCCCTTCACCCAGTCGCTGCTGCGGTTCGAGGAGTTCGGTCCGGAGCCCTTCGAAGCCAACCCCGAGCCCTATCCGGGCGGCTTCCCGGTGCCCAAGCCGGGCAGCGCGCCGGAACAGGACCCCGTCGTCGCCCGCAGCTCGCCGGCGAGCGCCGAGCTGGACGCCTTCCTCAGCCATCCGGGGCTGTACCCGCTACCGGCGGAGTTCTCCAACGACCGCGACCGCAACCCCTGGTCCCCACAGGTGAGCGGCTTCCTCAAGCGCGCCCTGTACTCCCCGGCCGAGGGCCGGCCGCCGGGACGGGGCTGGGCGCACCAGCGCTACAACGAGTTCTTCCCGCAGGGCGAGTTCAAGACGGTGCAGGCAGGGGCGCGGGTCAACAACGGACCGCGCGACAGCTACCAGTTGCACCATTACCTGGACGGCGAGTTCGGGCCTGGCGGCCTGTACTACAGCACATTCGCCTTCCAGGGCAGCGCCAAGGTTCCGGGATACCGGGTCCAGGGCTCGACCAGGGGTATCGGCGTGCGCTTCCACCCGGACATGCCGGTGCAGGATCACAAGAGCCTGTGGACCTTCGACGGTACCTTTCCGCCCAAACTGCTGATGGTGCGCTACGGCCAGCCGATCGTGATGCGCCACTACAACGCGCTGCCGATCGATCCGAGCGCCAACATGGGCTTCGGCATCCACACCATCACCACCCACGAGCACAACGGTCACAGCCCGGCCGAGAGCGATGGCTTCACCAACGCCTTCTTCTTCCCGGGGCAGTACTACGACTACCGCTGGCCGTTGCAACTGGCCGGTTACGACAGCATCAACACCACGGCGAGCGACCCGCGCGCGGCCTTCCCCTGCGAGCCGGGCGAGACGCTGTACGTGAACGATGCGAACCCGGGGCTGAAGCAGTGCATGAACGGCCGCATCAACATCCGCGGCGACTGGCGGGAAACCATGAGCACCCACTGGTACCACGACCACATGCTCGATTTCACCGCGCAGAACGTCTACAAGGGCAATGCCGCGATGATGAACTACTACAGCGCCATCGACCGCGGCTACGAGGGGCCGCTGATGGACGCCAGCGACCCCAACCTGCGCTTCCCCAGCGGCACCGCGCGGAGCTGGGGCAACCGCGACTACGACGTCAACCTGCTGATCGCGGACAAGGCCTGGGATCGCAACGGCCAGCTGTGGTTCAACCCGTTCAACACCGATGGCTTCCTCGGCGACCAACTCCTGGTCAACTGGCAATACAAGCCCTACATGGACGTGCGCGCGCGCAGCTACCGCTTCCGCATCCTCAACGGCTCGGTGTCGCGCTACTTCAAGCTGGCCATCGTCAAGGAAGTGCAGGGCAAGGGCGGCGAGTTCAAGGGCGAGAGTTCGAAGGTGTCCTACGACCGCGTGCCGTTCCACCTGATCGCCAACGACGGCAACATCATGGAACACGCGGTTCCCTTCGACGGAACCATGGACCTGAACGGCAACGGCGACCTGAAGGACAACTTCGGCATCCTGCCGGTGCAGGGCATTGCCGAGCGCTTCGACATCATCGTCAACTTCGGCAAGAACGGCCTCAAGCCGGGCGACAGGATCTACTTCGTCAACCTGATGGAGCATGACACCGGCAAGGGCACCAAGGAGGCCATTCCGCTGGATGAAGTGCTGTCCGGGGACTACAAGCCGGTACTCAAGGACGCCGACCGGCCGGAAAAGACCAAGTGGGACAAGGGTGATCCGGGCGTCGGCATCTTCTTCCAGCTGCGCGTGCAGTCCTACGACGGCCAGGACCTGGCGATGAACCCCGAGGAATACGAGCCGGCCAAACCGGCGACCAGGGGCAAGCCGGCCAAGCCGGAAGGCAAGAAGATGATCCCCCTGCACCTGGACCGCAACAGCCCGGCCGACAAGGCGCTGCTCGCCCAGGCGCGGCACCGCACCTTCATCTTCGGCCGCTCCGATGGTACCGACGAGCAGCCCTGGACCATCAAGACCGACGGCGGCGACGGCTTCAACATGGACCCGCGGCGCATTTCCGCAGCGATCCAGCTGGCCAGCGGACCGACGCCGGGCGGCGCGCCGACCACCCCGGGCACCCTGGAGATCTGGCGCATCGAGAACGGCGGCAACGGCTGGGAACATCCGGTCCACATTCACTTCGAGGAAGGCATCATCCTCAGCCGCGACGGCAGGACGCCGCCGGCATGGGAGCGCTGGTCGCGCAAGGACGTCTACCGGGTGGGCGGTGATTTCGACAGCAGCGAAGTCGTCGAGGTGGCGCTGCGCTTCCGCGAGTTCGCCGGGACCTACATGGAGCACTGCCACAACACCCAGCATGAGGACACGTCCATGCTGCTGCGCTGGGACTCGGAATATCCCGGCCAGGTCCAGCTGATGCCGACGCCGTTGCCGACCTGGGATGGCGTGACCTACGCGCCGTCCGTGGCGCTGCCGACGTACCGCAAGGGCGATGGCAGGGGGGCGCAGGCGAAGAACTAGAGAACAGGGCGGGGAATGGGCCGCGCCAGGGGATTGGCGCGGCCTTTTTATTGGATGTCATTCGTCGTCCCCGCGAACGCGGGGAACCAATGAATCGTCGTGTGTAGGGTGGATCACGCTCCATCGATCCACCATGGCTGCGCAGGCGGCCCCTGGGGTGGTGGATGGAAAAGCGCCATCCACCCTACGCCCGCGGACAGCCCGTAGGGTGAATAACGCCGAAAGCGTTATCCACCATCCGAGAGGTACGCACGCACCGAACCTGTAGGAGCCAGCTTGCTGGCGAAGCCGGGCGATCCGGTGGCGTTGGCGTACCCGGCATACACCGATGATCGCCAGCAAGCTGGCTCCTACGAAAAGCCCATCGCCGCACCAGTTCGACGAGTTCACCAACCTGGCACCCTTGTTGCAGATCACCCCGGCAAAACCCGCGCGGCGTCAAAAAAGCCGCGGTCAGTCGGAGGGAAGGTGATGAGTCAGGGTGTCGAGTTCAATCGTCTGTTGCTGGAAATGCGCTCCATGCAGATGGAAGCCATGGCCAAGGCACGGCCGCAGCAAACGGAGCAGGTGCAGGGCATGCCCAGCTTCCAGGACCTGCTCGGCCAGGCGGTGAACAAGGTCAGCGCCACCCAGCAGACCGCCAGCGACATGGCCAGCGCCTTCGAGATGGGCCAGGGCGGCGTCGACCTGACCGACGTGATGATCGCCTCGCAGAAGGCCAGCGTTTCCTTCCAGGCCATGACCCAGGTGCGCAACAAACTGGTACAGGCCTACCAGGACATCATGCAGATGCCGGTGTGAGCGGCGGGGACGAGTGATTCATGGCTGAAGCCGTAGACAGCCGGGTACCCGCCAAACTGGGCGCGGACCTGCCGAAGAAGCCGCTGGTCGGACTGGCGTTCCTCGAGAACCTCGCGGACCTGCCGATGCTGCGCCAGGTCGGCCTGCTGGTCGGGCTGGCGGCGAGCATCGCCGTCGGTTTCGGCATCGTGCTCTGGTCGCAGCAGCCGGACTACAAGCCGCTCTATGGCAGCCTCAACGGTGTCGACGCCAACCGCGTGGTCGAGGCGCTGACCGTTGCCGACATCCCCTACAAGGTCGAACCGAATTCCGGCGCGCTGCTGGTCAGGGCCGACGATCTCGGCCGCGCGCGCATGAAGGTCGCCGGCGCCGGCGTGGCGCCCACCGACAACAACGTCGGCTTCGAGATCCTCGACAAGGAACAGGCCCTCGGCACCAGCCAGTTCATGGAAGCCACCAACTACCGCCGCGGCCTGGAAGGCGAGCTGGCGCGCACCGTGGCCAGCCTGAACAACGTCAAGGCGGCGCGGGTGCACCTGGCAATCCCGAAGAGCTCGGTGTTCGTTCGCGACGAACGCAAGCCCAGCGCCTCGGTACTGGTCGAGCTGTATGCCGGCCGCACCCTGGAACCGAGCCAGGTGCTGGCGATCGTCAACCTGGTGGCGACCAGCGTGCCGGAGCTGGAGAAAGGCCAGGTCACGGTGGTCGACCAGAAGGGCAACCTGCTCTCCGACCAGCAGGAGCTGGCCGAGCTGAGCATGGCCGGCAAGCAGTTCGACTACACCCGGCGCATGGAAGGCCTGTTCACCCAGCGCGTGCACAGCATCCTGCAGCCGGTGCTGGGCAACGGCCGCTACAAGGCGGAAGTCTCCGCCGACGTCGACTTCAGCGCCGTGGAGTCCACCTCCGAAACCTACAACCCGGACCAGCCGGCGCTGCGCAGCGAGCAGAGCAACAGCGAGGAGCGGCAGACCGCTTCCGGCCCGCAGGGTATTCCCGGCGCGCTGTCCAACCAGCCGCCCGGCCCGGCCAGCGCGCCGCAGCAGACCGGCAACCGCCAGGCTGCCGACTTCGTCGCCCCCGGCCAGCCGCTGAAGGACGCCAGTGGCCAGCCCATCATCGATCCGAAGACCGGCAAGCCGGAGCTGGCGCCGTATCCCACCGACAAGCGCGCGCAGAACACCCGCAACTACGAGCTGGACCGCTCGGTCAGCTACACCCGCCAGCAGCAGGGCCGCCTGCGCCGGCTTTCCGTCGCGGTGGTGCTGGACGACAAGACCATCGTCAATCCGAAGACCGGCGAGGTCAGCCACCTGCCGTGGAACGCCGAGGAACTGGCGCGCTTCACCCGCCTGGTGCAGGACGCGGTGGGCTACGACGCCAGCCGCGGCGACAGCGTCAGCGTGATCAACGCGCCGTTCGCCGCGGAGCAGGGCGAGGAGATCGTCGCGCCGCCGTTCTATTCGCAGCCGTGGTTCTGGGACGTGGTCAAGCAGGGCCTCGGCCTGGCCTTCCTGCTGGTGCTGGTGCTCGGCGTGCTGCGCCCGGTGCTGAGCAACCTCAGCGGCAGCAAGAGCAAGGAGCTGGTGCCGGTCGAGCCGGGCATCGGCGAGCTGTCGGCGCTGGACAGCGACCTGGCGGAAGACCGCGTCAGCCTCGGCGGGCCGCAGAGCATCCTGCTGCCGAGCCCGACCGACAGCTACGAAGGCCAGCTCAACGCGATCAAGAACCTGGTGGCCCAGGACCCGGGCCGCGTCGCCCAGGTGGTGAAGGAGTGGATCAATTCCGATGAGTGATACCCGCGTGACCGCCAAGCTGAACAAGGTCGACAAGGCCGCCATCCTTTTGCTGTCCCTCGGCGAGACCGATGCCGCGCAGGTGCTGCGCCATCTCGGGCCGAAGGAAGTGCAGCGCGTCGGCGTGGCCATGGCGCAGATGCGCAACGTGCAGCGCGAGCAGGTCGAGCAGGTGATGGGCGAGTTCGTCGCCACCGTCGGCGACCAGACCAGCCTCGGCGTCGGCGCCGACAGCTACATCCGCAAGATGCTCACCCAGGCCCTCGGCGAGGACAAGGCGAACAACCTGATCGACCGCATCCTCCTCGGCGGCAACACCAGCGGCCTGGACAGCCTGAAATGGATGGAGCCGCGCGCGGTGGCCGACGTGATCCGCTACGAGCACCCGCAGATCCAGGCCATCGTGGTCGCCTATCTCGATCCCGACCAGGCCGCCGAGGTGCTCGGCCACTTCGAGCACAAGGTGCGCCTGGACATCGTCATGCGCGTGTCGGCGCTGAACACCGTGCAGCCGTCGGCGCTGAAGGAACTCAACCAGATCCTCGAGAAGCAGTTCGCCGGCAACAACAACTCCACCCGCACCACCCTGGGCGGCGTGAAGCGCGCGGCGGACATCATGAACTACCTGGACAGCTCGGTGGAGGGCGCGCTGATGGACTCCATCCGGCAGGCGGATTCCGACCTGTCGGTGCAGATCGAGGACCTGATGTTCGTCTTCGACAACCTCGCCGACGTCGACGACCGCGGCATCCAGGCGCTGCTGCGGGAAGTCTCCTCCGACGTGCTGGTGCTGGCGCTGAAGGGCGCCGACGAGCCGGTGCGCGAGAAGGTCTTCCGCAACATGTCCAAGCGTGCCGCCGAGCTGCTGCGCGACGACCTCGAAGCGCGCGGCCCGGTGCGCGTCAGCGAAGTGGAGGGCGCGCAGAAGGAAATCCTCACCATCGCCCGGCGCATGGCCGATTCCGGCGAGATCGCCCTTGGCGGCAAGGGCGGCGAGGAGATGATCTAAATGGACGACACCCGCGAGAGCGATGCCGGCGAACTGATCCGCGCCCGTGATGGCCGCGGCTTCGACCTCTGGTCGCTGCCCAGCTTCGACCCGGTGGTCGAGCTGCCCGAGCCGGAGCCCGAGCCGGAAGCGGCGGAGGAAGCCGTCCAGGTCGAGGAAGTCCCGGTGGAGGACGTCAAGCCGCTGACGCTGGAAGAGCTGGAGGCGATCCGCCAGGACGCCTACAACGAGGGCTTCGCCACCGGCGAGAAGGACGGCTTCCACGCCGGCCAGCTGAAGGCGCGCCAGGAAGCCGACGCCATCCTGCAGCAGCGCCTGCACGGCCTGGAAACCCTGATGAGCCAGCTGTTCGAGCCGATCGCCGAACAGGACCAGCTGATCGAGCAGGCGCTGGTCAACCTGGTCCAGCACGTCGTCCGCCAGGTCATCCAGCGCGAACTCGGCCAGGATTCCAGCCATGTCCGCCAGGTCCTGCGCGAGGCACTGAAGCTGCTGCCGATGGGCGCCGACAACATCCGCATCCACGTCAATCCGCAGGATTTCGACCTGATCAAGGCGCTGCGCGACCGCCACGAGGAGACCTGGCGCATCCTCGAGGACGATGCCCTGCTGCCCGGCGGCTGCCGCATCGAGACCGAACATTCCCACGTCGACGCCAGCATCGAGACGCGCCTGGCGCAGGCCACCAAGCAACTGTTCGAGCAGCAGCGCGAACAGGCCACCCACCCGCTGCAGGCGGACCTCGGTATCGAGCTGGAGACGGCCGATGCGCCTTGAGCGGGTCAGCTTCGCCCGCCGCCTGGAGGGCTACACCCGCGCGGTGGACGTGCCGTCCCAGCCGGTGGTGGAAGGGCGCCTGCTGCGCATGGTCGGCCTGACCCTGGAGGCCGAGGGCCTGCAGGCGGCGATGGGCAGCCGCTGCCTGGTGATCAACGACGGCAGTTATCACCCGGTGCAGGTCGAGGCCGAGGTGATGGGCTTCTCCGCCGGGCGCATCTTCCTCATGCCGGTCGGCAGCCTCAACGGCATCGCCCCCGGCGCGCGGGTGGTGCCGCTGCCGGACAGCGGCCGCCTGCCGATGGGCAAGTCCATGCTCGGCCGCGTGCTCGACGGCCTCGGCCGTGCCCTCGACGGCAAGGGCGGGATGCGCGCCGAGGACTGGGTGCCGATCGACGGCCCGCTGATCAACCCGCTGGCGCGCGATCCGATCCACGAGCCGATGGATGTCGGCATCCGCTCGATCAACTCGCTGCTCACCGTCGGCCGCGGCCAGCGCCTCGGCCTGTTCGCCGGCACCGGCGTGGGCAAGAGCGTGCTGCTCGGGATGATGACCCGGTTCACCAAGGCCGACGTCATCGTCGTCGGGCTGATCGGCGAACGGGGCCGCGAGGTGAAGGAATTCATCGAGCACATCCTCGGCGAGGAAGGCCTGAAGCGCTCCGTGGTGGTGGCCTCGCCGGCGGACGACGCACCGCTGATGCGCCTGCGCGCCGCCACCTACTGCACGCGCATCGCCGAATACTTCCGCGACAAGGGCAGGAACGTCCTGCTGCTGATGGACTCGCTGACCCGCTTCGCCCAGGCCCAGCGCGAGATCGCCCTGGCCATCGGCGAACCGCCGGCGACCAAGGGCTATCCGCCCTCGGTGTTCGCCAAGCTGCCGCGCCTGGTGGAGCGCGCCGGCAACGGCGAGAAGGGCGGCGGCTCGATCACCGCCTTCTATACCGTGCTCAGCGAGGGCGACGACCAGCAGGACCCGATCGCCGACGCCGCGCGCGGCATCCTCGACGGCCACTTTGTGCTGTCGCGGCGGCTGGCGGAGGAGGGGCACTACCCGGCGATCGACATCGAGGCGTCCATCAGCCGGGTGATGCCGCAGGTGGTCAGCGCGGAACAGCTTTCCAGCGCCCAGCGCTTCAAGCAGCTGTGGTCGCGCTACCAGCAGAGCCGCGACCTGATCAGCGTCGGCGCCTACGTGGCCGGCGGCGACGCCGAGACCGACCTGGCCATCGCGCGCTTCCCGGCGATGCGCCAGTTCCTCCGCCAGGGCCTGGGCGAAAGCCAGAGCCTGGAGGAAAGCGCGCAGCTGCTGGACGGCGTGCTCGGCGGATGATGGTCATGCAGGGTAATCGATGACCCGCCGCGCCGAACGCCTCGCTCCGGTGGTGGACATGGCTGTCAAGGCCGAACGCGAGGCCGCACGCCAGCTCGGCCAGGTCCAGGCGCAACTGCTGCAGGCGCAGCGCCAGCTCGCCGACCTCGAACGCTACCGCCTCGACTACCAGCAGCAGTGGCTCGAACGCGGCCGCCAGGGCGTCAGTGGCCAATGGCTGATCGACTACCAGCGCTTCCTCGGCCAGTTGGAAGGCGCCGTCGAACAGCAGGGCCGCAGCGTCGACTGGCACCGCGGCGTGGTCGACAAGGCGCGCAACGCCTGGCAGGAGAAATACGCCCGCGTCGAAGGCCTGCGCAAACTGGTCGAACGCTACCGCGAGGAAGCGCGAAGGGCGGAAGACAAGCGTGAGCAGAAGCAGCTCGACGAACTCTCCCAGCGAGTGCGGCATACGCCGTGACGCAGCGGCAGTGACATAACCCCGTCCCGTAGGAGCGAGCTTGCTCGCGAACCTCGGCCCCGCCATTCGCGAGCAAGCTCGCTCCTACAAAAGAGCACGGCTATGGCCCCGCACGGGAGCCTGGGAACGATTGCCGATGCCAACTGTACAAGCGGGCCATGCCCGCGAATCGCGCGCATGGCGCGCGCACCCCCAGCGCGAGCCAGCCCTTTCCTCCGCCCCCGGTTGCCCCTCCCCGGGCAAGCTGCTACATCTTCATCGGCGCACTGGCGCATCCCCAGCATGAGGAGAAGTCCGATGGCCATCACTTCCGTTCCCTCCAGCGACGGGCAGGAGCTGAGCATCGTCATAGAGGGACGTTTCGATTTCGGCGCGCACCAGGAATTCCGCGACGCCTACGAGCGCGTCGAGATCACGCCGAAGCGCTACGTGGTGGACCTCAAGGGTGCCACCTACCTGGACAGTTCCGCGCTGGGCATGCTCCTGCTGCTGCGCGACCACGCCGGCGGCGAGCAGGCGCAGATCAGCCTGATCCACTGCAACCCGGACGTGCGCAAGATCCTCTCCATCTCCAACTTCGAGCAGCTGTTCAGCATCAGCTAGCCGGGGCGCAGCCATGGCCGATTACCTGACGGTACTGATCGCGGAAGACAACGCGGCGGATCGCCTGCTGCTGTCCACCATCGTCAGCCGCCAGGGGCACCGGGTGGTCACCGCGTCCAACGGCCTGGAGGCGCTCGCCCAGTTCTCCCAGGAGCGCCCGCAGCTGGTGCTGATGAATGTGATGATGCCGGTGATGGACGGCTTCGAGGCGGCGCGGCGGATTCGTGCGCGGGCCGGCGAGGAGCTGGTGCCGATCATCTTCCTCACCTCGCTCAGCGCCACCGGCGAGCTGGGGCAGGGGCTCGCGGCCGGCGGCGACGACTTCCTCATCAAGCCCTACAACCGCGTGGTGATCGAGGCCAAGATCCGCGCCATGGCGCGCCTGCATCACCTGCAGCGCGAGGTGCTGGAGCAGCGCGACCTGATCGCCCGGCACAACGAGCACCTGCTCAACGAGCAGCGCGTGGCCAAGGCGGTGTTCGACAAGGTGGCGCACTCCGGCTGCCTCGACGCGGCGAACATCCGCTACCTGCAATCGCCCTTCGCGGTGTTCAACGGCGACCTGCTGCTGGCGGCGTTCAAGCCGTCCGGCGGCATGCACGTGCTGCTCGGCGACTTCACCGGCCACGGCCTGCCGGCGGCGATCGGCGCCATGCCGCTGGCCGAGGTGTTCTACGGGATGACGGCCAAGGGCTACCCGATGCCGGACATCCTCCGCGAGATGAACGCCAAGCTGAAGCGCATCCTGCCGGTGGGCGTGTTCTGCTGCGCGAGCATGCTCAACCTGAGCTTCCACCGCGGCCTGGTGGAGGTGTGGACCGGCGGGCTGCCGGATGGCTTCCTGTATCGGCGTGCCAGCGGCGAGCTGGTGCCGCTGGTATCGCGTCACCTGCCGCTGGGCATCCTCGACGCGGCGTCCTTCGACGATCGCTACGAAGTGCACTCGATGAGCGAGGGCGACCGCGTCTTCCTGTTCTCCGACGGCGTGCTGGAGGCCGCCAATGCCGCCGGCGAGATGTTCGGCGAGGGGCGCCTGCGCGCGGTGTTCGAGGGGCAGCAGGATGCATCGCGGCTGTTCGACGACATCCAGGCGGCACTGTCGCGCTTCCGCGGCGGCGCGGCGCAGGACGACCTGAGCATGCTGGAAGTCGCCCTGGTACCCCAGGCCAGCGTGCAGCGCCCGCCGCTGGCGTTCTCCGACAGCGGCCTGAGCAACCCGCTGGACTGGTCGGCGAGCTTCGAGTTCCGCGCGCCGACCCTCAAGCACTTCAACCCGCTGCCGTTCCTGCTGCAGCTGCTGATGGAAGTTCAGGCCCTGCGGCCCAGGGGCGGCGCCCTCTACAGCGTGCTCGCCGAGCTCTACTCCAACGCCCTGGAGCACGGCGTGATGGGCCTGGATTCCTCGCTCAAGCGCGACGCCCAGGGCTTCGCCCGATACTACGAACAGCGCGCCACCCGCCTGGCACAGCTGCAGGACGGCTACGTGCGCTTCCATCTCGATCTTTCGCCCCATGCCGATGGCGGCGGCCGCCTGCTGATCCGCATGGAGGACAGCGGCGGCGGCTTCGACGTCGACGGCGCCCTGCAGGCCCAGTGCCAGGTCGACCGCTTCTGCGGCCGCGGCCTGACCCTGGTGCGGCAACTGGCGGATAGCTGCCAGTGGTCGGCGGACGGCAAGTCGGTGTCCGTGGAGTTCTTCTGGGAGGCTTCGGCATAATCAGGGAATGAGCAGTCACACCGGGAACCAGCGAATGTCTGATGTGCATCTCGATGACGCGGTACAGAGCGCTCTCCAGGAGGTCATGGAAGACGAATACCCGCTGCTGCTGGACACCTTCGCCGACGACTCGCGGGAGCGCCTGCGCAGCATCCGCCAGGCCGTGGCGCGCGGCGACATCGTCGCGCTGCGCCAGGAAACCCACAGCTTCCGTGGCAGTTGCAGCAACATGGGTGCGCTGCGGCTGGTCGAGCTGTGCAGCCAACTCGAAGCCAGCGCCGTGCAGCGGGACATGACGCGCGCCGGGGAGCTGTTCGCCGAGATCGAGGCGGAATTCGCCACCGTCCTGCGGCTGCTTGGCCGGGCGGCCTGAAAACCTGGCCTGCGCCTTGCTATCTCCGTTCACATCACCTTATCGAACGGAGAACCCCGATGGCTGTCGCCCCGGACCTGCTCTTGACCACGGCCCCTTCCGGCAAGCCCGCCGCGGCGCTGTCCCGGCCGCCTCACAACACGGCGCATGCCGCGCAGGACAAGGGCTCCAGCTTCGCCGACGTCTATGCCAGGGAGAACCGCCCGGCCGCCCCCGAGCGCCCCGCGCATGCCTCCCGCGCCGCTCGCGAACGCCCGCGCGACACCCAGCCCGAACCCGCCGCAGCCGACCGCACCGCCGCTTCTGAGCAGCCAAAGGTTGCCGATGACGGCAAGGACTTGCCGGCCGCCAGCGAGGACAAGGCGGAAACCACCGACAGCACCGCCCAGGACCAGGCCGGCGCGCAGGCCGTGGCGCCGGAGCAGGCATCGCAGGTGCTGGCGAACCTCGGCATGTTCCCGCAGAACGGCGACAGCGACCTGGAAAACCTCAACCAGGCCAATGCCCTCGATCTGGAGGGCGGGCAGAACCTCCAGCTCCAGCAGGACGGCAACGCGCGCGGCAAGCTGGACCTCTCCGCGCTGCAACTGAATGCCGCGCAGCCGCAGGTGGCCGAAGGCGAGGGCGGCGAGGGCGAGCTGCAACTGGCCGCCAGCCTGTTCCGCCTGCCGGAAAAGGCCGCCGATACCAAGCTGGAAGGCCGCAGCGAAACCTTCGCTGCCCGCCTCGACAGCCTGACCCAGGCACTGAATTCCCCCTCGGCGCTGAGCCAGCGGCCGGTGAACCCGCTGCTGCCCGGCCAACCCGTGCCGCTGCAGCACGGCGGCATGAGCGAGGCGCTGGTCGACCGGGTGATGTGGATGTCCAGCCAGAACCTGAAGTCCGCCGACATCCAGATGGAACCCGCCGACCTTGGTCGCCTGGAAGTCCGCATCCACATGAGCCCCGACCAGACCCAGATCACCTTCGCCAGCGCCAACGCCGGCGTCCGCGACGCCGTGGAAAGCCAGCTGCACCGCCTGCGCGACATGTTCGGCCAGCAGGGGATGACCAGCCTGGACGTCAACGTTTCCGACCAGTCGCTGTCGCGCGGGTGGCAGGGACAGCAGGGCGAGGGGCGTGGTGGTTCCGGGCGCGTGGTCGAGGAGGGTGAAGAGCCGGTGCGGGGTGGGGTGATGGAGGTGAGGAGCCAGCCGGGGCGGATGGGAAGGGGGTTGGTGGATTATTTCGCTTGAGGCATTGGTGGAAAACGCTTCGCGTTTTTCTCCCTGCGCCGCGAAAAACGCCATGTGATTTCTCACGCCATGGTTCGGGACCTGTAGGGTGGACGAGGCTTTTTTCGTCCACCACCGACGGCTGGATGCCGCCGCGTACGCTCAGGAGGAGCCATGTCCAACTACCGGCGCGCCCGTGTCACTGGAGCGACCTATTTCTTCACGGTCAACCTGGGTGACCGTTCCAGCGATCTGCTTGTCCGCCATATCGATCTGCTTCGCCATTCGGTTCGACTTGCAAAGGCTCACTATCCCTTTCATATCGACGCCTGGGTGGTCCTGCCCGAACACATGCATTGCCTGTGGACGCTGCCCGAAGGCGACGGCAATTTCTCCACTCGCTGGAAGATCATAAAGTCCGTTTTCTCCAGGCGTCTGCCGAATACCGAAGCAAGAAGCGCCACCAACTTCGCGCGCGGCGAGCGTGGCATCTGGCAGCGGCGTTACTGGGAGCACCTGATCCGGGACGCGGACGATTACCGCCGGCATCTCGACTACATCCATTTCAATCCTGTGAAGCACGGATATGTCCGGTGCGTGCGGGACTGGCCCTTTTCCAGTTTCCACCGCGCTGTCCGGGACGGGATTTATCCGATGGATTGGGGTGGCAATGGTGAGGAAGAAGGTGGAGTGCATTTTGGCGAGTGGCGATAAGATGCATGGCGCATTTGCAGGGTGAGTTTTCGGCCATCTGGTTGAGCCTTGCGATTGATTGGTGGAAAACGCTTCGCGTTTTTCACCCTACGGGGAGTTCGACCGCATCGCGCAAGCTGGCACACCCCTTGCTCCACTCCCTCCATAACCCCTTTCGCGCCGGATTAATGACGGATTCTTGGCATGGCTAGAAAAGATCAGCAGACTCCTTCCCCCATGGCCGGACGGCTGAGCAAGATCAAGCTGCCGCTCCTGCTGGGCGTGGCGTTCCTGCTGGCTATCGGCCTGTCGGTGGGTGGGACCTGGTTCTTCCTGAGCAAGCAGGACAAGGACGAAACGGCCGCCGAGAGCAGCGCCGAGCAGGCCGGGAATGGCAGGAAACCGGCGCTTTATGAGCAACTGGCGCCGGCTTTCGTGGTCAATTTCAGTCAGGGAGGGCGGCCGCGCTACATGCAGGTGTCGCTGGCGCTGATGGGCCGCGACCAGGCGCAGCTGGATGCGCTGCGCGAGCAGATGCCGCTGGTCCGCAATCAACTGGTGATGCTGTTTTCCGGTCAGAATTTCGATTCGCTGACCACGCCGGTGGGCAAGGAAATGCTCCGTCAGATGGCCACCGCCAAGGTCCAGGAGGTGGCGAAGAAGGCCACCGGCAAGGTGGTCGTGGAACAGGTATTTTTCACCAACTTCGTATTGCAGTAGGTGCCGCATGGCCGTGCAGGATCTGCTTTCCCAGGATGAAATCGACGCGCTGCTGCACGGCGTCGACGATGGCCTGGTGGAGCCCGAAGAGGAACTGGAGCCCGGTACGGTCAAGTCCTACGACCTGACCAGCCAGGACCGCATCGTCCGCGGTCGCATGCCGACCCTGGAGATGATCAACGAGCGCTTCGCCCGCTATACCCGCATCAGCATGTTCAACCTGCTGCGCCGCTCGGCGGACGTGGCGGTGGGCGGGGTGCAGGTGATGAAGTTCGGCGAGTACGTGCACTCGCTGTACGTGCCGACCAGCCTCAACCTGGTGAAGATGAAGCCGCTGCGCGGCACCGCGCTGTTCATCCTCGACGCCAAGCTGGTGTTCAAGCTGGTCGACAACTTCTTCGGCGGCGACGGCCGCCACGCCAAGATCGAGGGCCGCGAATTCACGCCCACCGAGCTGCGCGTGGTGCGCATGGTGGTCGAGCAGGCCTTCGTCGACCTCGCCGAAGCCTGGAGCGCGGTGATGCCGATCGCCTTCGAGTACGTCAACTCGGAGGTCAACCCGGCCATGGCGAACATCGTCAGCCCCAGCGAAGTGGTGGTGGTCTCGACCTTCCACATCGAGCTGGACGGCGGCGGCGGCGACCTGCACATCACCCTGCCGTACTCGATGATCGAGCCGGTCCGCGAACTGCTCGACGCCGGCTTCAAGTCCGACGTCGACGACCAGGACGAGCGCTGGATCAACGCCCTGCGCGAGGACATCCTCGACGTGCGCGTGCCGCTGGACGCCACCGTGGTGCGCCGGCAGCTCAAGCTGCGCGACATCCTGCACATGCAGCCGGGCGACGTGATCCCGGTGGAGCTGCCGGAACACATGATCATGCGCGCCAACGGCGTGCCTTCCTTCAAGGTCAAGCTGGGTTCGCACAAGGGCAACCTGGCGCTGCAGATTATCGATCCGCTCGAACGCCCGCGTTGAGCGCATCAACCAGAGGACTAACCCATGGCAGACCAGAACAACGTGACCCCCGAGGAGCAGGCGCTGGCCGACGAATGGGCCGCCGCGCTTTCCGAATCGGGCGACATCGACCAGAGCGGCATCGACGCGCTGATGACCCCGCCGAAGAGCCCGCCGCGCGCGCCCCGTGCGCCGATGGAGGAGTTCGGCATGGCGCCCAAGGCGCCGACCATCGCCGGCCTGGAAGGGCCGAACCTGGACGTGATCCTGGATATTCCGGTGACCATCTCCATGGAGGTCGGCCGCTCCGAGATCAGCATCCGCAACCTGCTGCAGCTCAACCAGGGCTCGGTGATCGAACTCGACCGCCTGGCCGGAGAGCCGCTCGACGTGCTGGTCAACGGCACCCTGATCGCCCACGGCGAGGTGGTGGTGGTGAACGAGAAGTTCGGCATCCGCCTCACCGACGTGATCAGCCCCAGCGAACGCATCAAGAAGCTGCGCTGACATGAACCGCCTGATCGCCTTCCTCGCCTTGCTGCCGGCGCTCGCCATCGCCGAGGAAACCCCTGCGCCGGCCATCGTCCACGCCACCACCACGCCGGGGATGATCACCGGCAGCGCTGGCACGCAGCTGATGCAGCTGCTGTTCGGCCTGGTGCTGGTGGTCGCGCTGATCTTCCTGCTCGCCTGGCTGTTGCGCCGGGTGCAGCAGGTCACCCCGCGCGGCAACCAGGTGATCCGCGTGCTCTCCACCCAGCCCCTCGGTCCGCGCGACCGCCTGGTGCTGGTGCAGGTGGGCAAGGAGCAGATCCTCCTCGGCCTCACCCCCGGCCGCATCACGCCGCTGCACGTGATGCAGGAGCCGGTGCACCTGGCCGATTCCGAACCCGCCAGCCCCGATTTCGCCCGTGGCCTGCTGGAACTGCTGAACAAGGACAAGGGCCGCCCGCAATGACCTTAGCTTCCGCGCGGTGCGCCCTGCTGCGCTGGGCGCCGCTGGCGCTCGGCCTGTTTCTGCTCGGATTGCCCCAGGCCTTCGCCGCCGACCCGCTGCAGATTTCGGCGATCACCGTGACCACCAACCCGCAGGGCCAGCAGGAATACTCGGTCAGCCTGCAGATCCTGCTGATCATGACCGCGCTGAGCTTCATCCCGGCGTTCGTCATGCTGATGACCAGCTTCACGCGGATCATCATCGTCTTCTCCATCCTGCGTCAGGCGCTGGGCCTGCAGACCACTCCGTCGAACCAGGTGCTGGTCGGCATGGCGCTGTTCCTCACCCTGTTCGTCATGGCGCCGGTGTTCGACAGGATCAACGGCCAGGCGCTGCAGCCCTATCTCAATGAGCAGATCCCGGCGCAGGAAGCGCTCAGCCGCGCCGAGGTGCCGCTGAAGGAATTCATGCTGGCGCAGACCCGGCAGTCCGACCTCGACCTGTTCGTGCGCCTGTCCAAGCGCACCGACATCGCCAGCGCGGACGCCACGCCGCTGACCATCCTGGTCCCGGCCTTCGTCACCTCCGAGCTGAAGACCGCGTTCCAGATCGGCTTCATGATCTTCATCCCGTTCCTGATCATCGACCTGGTGGTGTCCAGCGTGCTGATGGCGATGGGCATGATGATGCTGTCGCCGCTGATCATCTCGCTGCCGTTCAAGATCATGCTGTTCGTGCTGGTGGACGGCTGGGCGCTGATCATCGGGACGCTGGCGGGCAGTTTCGGAACCGTATGACGATGTTCGCTTTTCGTAGGAGCGAGCTTGCTCGCGAAGCTTTTCCATTGCCTGTGTTCGCGAGCGAGCTCGCTCCTACATTGATTGCGCAGGACCAGACATGACCCCCGAAATCGCCGTAGACCTGTTCCGCGAAGCGCTCTGGCTGACCGCCATGATCGTCGGCATCCTCATCGTGCCGAGCCTGCTGGTCGGCCTGCTGGTGGCGATGTTCCAGGCCGCCACGCAGATCAACGAACAGACCCTGAGCTTCCTGCCGCGCCTGATCGTGGTGCTGCTCACCCTGATCGTCCTGGGCCCGTGGCTGATCCGCCAGCTGATGGAATACACCCAGACGCTGATCGCCAATATCCCGACGCTGATCGGCTGATGCTGGAACTGAGCAACGCGCAGATCGGCGGCTGGATCGGCAGTTTCCTCTGGCCGCTGTTCCGCATCGCCGCGCTGCTGATGACCATGCCGATCATCGGCACCCAGCTGGTGCCGGTGCGCGTGCGCCTGTACCTGGCGCTGGCGATCTGCGTGGTGCTGGTGCCCAGCCTGCCGCCGATGCCGCAGGTGGACCCGCTGAGCCTGCGCGCGCTGCTGATCATCGGCGGCGAAATCCTCGTCGGCGCCATGCTCGGCTTCGTCCTGCAGCTGATGTTCCACGCCTTCGTCATCGCCGGGCAGATCATCTCCATGCAGATGGGCCTCGGCTTCGCCTCCATGGTCGACCCGGCCAACGGCATCTCGGTGCCGGTGCTCGGGCAGTTCTTCACCATGCTGGTGACCCTGCTGTTCCTCGCCATGAACGGCCATTTGGTGGTGTTCGAGGTGATCGCCGAAAGCTTCGTCACCCTGCCGGTGGGCGAGGGGCTGGCCGGCGCGCACCTGTGGGAAGTGGCCGGCAAGCTCGGCTGGGCGATCGGCGCCGGCCTGCTGCTGGCGCTGCCGGCGATCACCGCGCTCTTGGTGGTCAACCTGGCGTTCGGCGCCATGACCCGCGCCGCGCCGCAGCTGAACATCTTCTCCATCGGCTTCCCGCTGACCCTGGTTATGGGCCTGGTGATCCTCTGGATCGGCACCGCCGACATCCTCGCGCAGTACCAGGTACTGGCCGGCGAGGCCCTGCAACTGCTGCGCGAACTGGCCCGGGCGAGGTAGGCGGATGGCCGAGAACGACCACAGTGCCGAGGACCGCACAGAGGAACCCACGGAGAAGCGGCGGCGAGAGGCGCGAGAGAAGGGCCAGCTGCCGCGATCCCGCGAACTCAACACCCTGGCGGTGCTGGTCGCCGGCGCCGGCGGCCTGCTGATCTTTGGCGCGGCGCTGGCCGACGCCCTGCTGCGGCTGATGCGCGGCAGCTTCCAGCTGTCCCGCGAGACGGTGATGAACACCGACAGCATGCTCCAGCTGCTCGCCGCCGGCGGGAAACTGGCGGCTTCCGGCGCCTGGCCGGTCCTCGCGCTGCTGCTCCTGGCCGCGCTGGTCGGCCCGATTGCGCTGGGCGGCTGGCTGTTCTCCAGCGAGGCGCTGGCGCCGAAGTTCGAGCGCCTGAACCCGCTGGCCGGGCTGAAGCGGATGTTCTCGGCGAAATCCCTGCTGGAGCTGTTCAAGGCGCTGGTGAAGTTCGTCGTGGTGCTGCTGGTGGCGCTGCTGGTGCTGCAGTCGGACAGGGACGACCTGCTGTCCATGGCCCACGAGCCTCTGGAACAGGCCATCGTCCATAGCGCGAAAGTGGCGGGCTGGAGCGCGCTGTGGCTGGCGGTCAGCCTGCTGCTGATCGCCGCCGTGGATGTGCCCTACCAGCTGTGGGACAACCGCAAGAAGCTGATGATGACCAAGCAGGAAGTCCGCGACGAATACAAGGACAGCGAAGGCAAGCCGGAGGTGAAGGCCAAGGTCCGCCAGATGCAGCGCGAGATGGCGCAGCGGCGGATGATGCAGGCGGTGCCGAACGCCGACGTGGTGATCACCAACCCGACCCACTTCGCCGTCGCCCTCAAGTACGACCCCGACGCCGCCGGCGCGCCCAGGCTGCTGGCCAAGGGTGGCGACCAGATCGCCCTGAAGATCCGCGAGATCGCCAACGAGCACAAGGTGACGGTGCTGGAGTCCCCGGCGCTGGCGCGGGCGGTGTTCTATTCCACCGAGCTGGACCAGGAGATTCCGGCCGGCCTGTACCTCGCCGTGGCGCAGGTGCTGGCCTACGTGTACCAGCTCAGGCAGTTCAGGGCAGGGAAGGGCAAGCGCCCCGACCCGCTGGGCGAGCCGACGATTCCGGAAGATCTGCGCAGGGATCAGTAGGAACTGGCGTAGGGTGGATCAGCTCCATCGATCCACCATGGCCGCGCATGCGGCCCGCACGGGGTGGATGAAAAAAGCCTCATCCCGCCCCCGGCCCCTGGTGGAAATGCTTCGCGATCTCCACCCTACGGTTGAGACCTCTGTCGGACCTGTAGGAGCCAGCTTGCTGGCGATCAGTGGTGGGCGAGATTGGATCGCCAGCAAGCTGGCTCCTGCGAAAAGCAGTGTGCAGGGTGGGCAACGCTCCGCTTGTCCACCATCCCGCCCCCGGACCCTGGTGGAAATGCTTCGCGATTTCCACCCTACGGTTGAGTCCTCTGCCGGACCTGTAGATGCCCGCTCGCTGGCGAAAATTTGCGCAGGACTGCGACGCAGCCCGTCGCGTCATGGATAGCCGTATGCGGCGGCATGCCGTATAACGTCCCCCCTTTGTTTCCATTCTCCTGGTGCCGGCCGCTACACCCGCATGAAAACCCCGAAACGCCTTGAGCCATTGCTGGAAGATGGCCTGATCGATGAAGTCCTGCGCCCGCTGATGAGCGGCAAGGAAGCCTCCGTCTATGTGGTGCGCTGCGGCAGCGAGCTGCGCTGCGCCAAGGTCTACAAAGAGGCCAACAAGCGTGGCTTCCGCCAGGCCGCCGAGTACCAGGAAGGCCGCAAGGTGCGCAACAGCCGGGACGCCCGGGCCATGGCCAAGGGCTCGAAATACGGCCGCCGCGAACGCGAGGACAACTGGCAGAACGCCGAAGTCGCCGCGCTGTTCCGCCTGGCGAATGCCGGCGTGAGGGTTCCGAAACCCTACGATTTCCTCGATGGCGTGCTGCTGATGGAACTGGTCGGCGACGGTATGGGCGACGCCGCACCGCGCCTGAACGACGTCGACCTGACGCCCGAGGATGCCCGTGAATTCCATGCATTCATGATCGGCGAGATCGTCAAGATGCTCTGCGCCGGCCTGATCCACGGCGACCTGTCCGAATTCAACGTCCTGCTCGATCCCTATGGTCCGGTGATCATCGACCTGCCGCAGGCCGTGGACGCCGCCGGCAACAACCATGCGCTGCGCATGCTCGAACGCGACGTCGGCAACATGGCCGCCTACTTCGGCCAATTCGCCCCCGAGCTGCAGTTCACCCGCTACGCCAAGGAAATGTGGGCGCTCTACGAGGCGGGCGAACTGACCCCCACCACGCAACTCACCGGCGAATTCGCCGAACCCGAGGACGCCGCCGACCTCGACGCCGTGATGCGCGAAATCAAGGCCGCCCTGGCCGACGAAACCCGCCGCCAGGCAGCGCGGGCCGAGCAGGATGCTCCGCTCGAGAAGGAAGAGCCGACGCCGCCGTGGATGCTCCACTGAGGCCGGGCAGGGTGGAAAAGCGCTCGGCAGGTTCCTAGCGCTTCACGCAGACAAACAATGCATTCCCGGACGTTCCGCCCCAGGGAGTGATGCGTTCGTAGTCATGCTCGAAGACCTGCACCTCGAAGTGCGGCTGCAACAGCTGCTGCAGCTCGGTGAAACTCAGGGCGACCATGGCATGTTCGTCCTCCCAGACCTGGGTCACCCCCGCCGTGGTCTTCTCGATACTGAGGCGCAGCGCCTGCCGCTCGCCCTCGCCGCTGTAGTACCAGCCGGAACCAAAGGTGAAGTGGCTGCCCTCGTGCTCCACGCTATGGCGCACGAATGAGCGGTTGTCGATCTGCCGCTTGTCCACCGCGTTGAAGCAGAACACACCGTTATCCTCGAGCGCCCCGTGCACGCTGGCCAGGCACGCGCGCAACTGCTCCAGCCCGGCGTTGTAGTGGATCGAGTAGAGGAAGCAGGTGATCAGATCCACTGGCTCGTCCACCCGGAAGCTCGCCATGTCCTGCCGGCTGAACTGCGCCTCGGGGCAGCGCAGCTGGGCGATATCCAGCATCGGCTGATTGATGTCCAGGCCGGCACTGCGGTAGCCGAAGTCGAGGAAATGGCGCACGTGCGGCCCGGTGCCACAGCCGAGATCCAGGTGCCTGCGCCCCTGATTGCCGAACAACTGGTGCAGCCGGCGCACGCTGTGGCTCTGCGCCCGGTAGTCGATGTCGGCGCACATCAGGTCGTAGTAAGTGGACAGGTCGGTGTACAGCGCATTGGAGGACATAAGCGGCCAAGGGATTCGACGGAGGTTTCGGCGCAGCATGGTACCTCAGTCCCGAGCGGTCCCCAGCGAAAACGAATAGCCAGGTGGGCGCAGCCGGGTAGGGTGGAAAACCGCGAAGCGTTTTCCACCATGATCCATTTTGCGGAATACGGACTGCCTACTGGGGACGATAACAGCCGCTCCGTACTGGCTGGCCAGTTGTAGCCGTTCGCGGCAGTTTGCAGCCAGCCAGGACCAGAGCCAGGTTTGGGGGAGTCCAGCAAGAAACTGAATATGCCCCCGTTTTCGCAGACCATACTTGTCGCTTTCCAGGAACGTGAGGTGACGAGATGATTCGTGGAGCAGAGAACAGTGGGCTTTACCAAGAGTATTACGAGATCGTGCGTAGCCCGGAAGCTAAGCGCGCGTTCTTGTTCATGGTTGGATGGGCATCAACTCTGAGAGGCTATGACTTCTTCCCTGCCTCGCATGGGCACATCAAGGATTTTCGATTCTTGCGCGGTAATGATTGGGATTTTGCATTTATCCCTAACCAGAAGTGGCTGCTGTTCTACTTCAGGAAGCCTTGCCTGCGACTCCCAAAGTACTCAAGGGATGAAATCCTGGGTCAACTTTCGAGCGCAAGGCAAACCAACGCTGGCGAGTTCACTGTCAGGCTAGAAAAAGTGAGCGATGTAATACGATTGGCCAGCTATATCGAGAGTTGAAAGTGAGAAAAGAGGAAGGATTTGTTCAGTTTCGTTAGCTCTGTCTGCCCACCCTCATGCCTGCCTGCTGTTGAGCCGCCCATCACTTTCGCGCCGATCCAAGTTGGCCCATGCCTTCCCCTCCAAGGACACGAAAAAGGGACAAATTTATCTTTCTACTACTAGAGTAGGAAAATAAATCTGCCCCTTTTGCTCCTTTTCGCTTGCAGGGCTTCTTTAGACCCTTTCGAACAACAGACCACGAATCTCCAACTGACCAGCCTCCTTCCACTTAATCCGCGCAGTTTTGCGACCTGGGGTTGCTTCGCCGAATAGTTCAATCCACGCATTTCGGAAGCTCTTGTATGTCACGCCATTGACCCTGCATTGGGGACTATCCAAGCGTGCTGCTCGCACCTCCGGAATGTCCCAACCATTCATTCTGGACGGGACTTTGCTGTGGCCTTCGATATCGCACACCTGATAGCCCTCACCCAACGGTGACTCCAGCGCAGCGTAAAGGAGGTTTCTCACTAAGCGTAGGTAGCCAATACGAAAACATTCCGTATGGCCATCAGTGATACGACTCGCACCCTTGCCGCGTGCGCTTGGTAGCGAGCGCAGAATTAGCAACTCGATGTGACGGGCGGCGTCGATATTCGGCAGCTTGTAGAGCGTCCCCTCAGCGACAACAAAGTCTTGGCGGGTGTGTTTGTAGAGACGGCTGGTAGGCTCCGTGCTGATACCAACCTTGAACACATCGCCGTCACTGTGGACCAGCAAGTAAAGATACCCATGGGACATGGTCATTACTCCGGTGAGGATCGTCCAGTTGCAAATCATCGTATCCCATGAAGTAGGTGCCGAAGCACCACTCGCGAAGTGAATCGACCCTGATTTCGTAGACATCTTCGAACGGCGCTAGGGGGCAACGCTCTGCCTGCCGACCATCTGCTGTTGAGCCGCCCATCGCGTTCGCGCCTATCCAAGTTGGCCCACTTCCTGCACTTCCCCCTCCCAGCGCCAATTCGGCGTCAAGATTTTGATCTCGCGGGCTTTTTCGTCCGCCTGGGTAGCAGGGAGTCAAGGTGGACCGCACGCAACTGATCGGGCAGATGCGCAGCAATCTGGCAGGGCTGGGCCGGGGCAGTCTCGGGGTGCCGCTGCTGCTGCTGGCGATGCTCGCCATGATGACCCTGCCGATCCCGCCGTTCCTGCTGGACGTGCTGTTCACCTTCAACATCGCCCTGTCCATCGTCGTCCTGCTGGTCTGCGTGTACGCGCTGCGGCCGCTGGATTTCGCCGTGTTCCCGACCATCCTGCTGGTCGCCACGCTGCTGCGCCTGGCGCTGAACGTCGCCTCGACGCGCGTGGTGCTGCTCCACGGCCACGACGGCCACGCCGCGGCGGGCAAGGTGATCCAGGCGTTCGGCGAGGTGGTGATCGGCGGCAACTACGTGGTCGGCGTGGTGGTGTTCGCGATCCTCATGATCATCAACTTCGTGGTGGTCACCAAGGGTGCCGGGCGGATCTCGGAAGTCAGCGCGCGCTTCACCCTCGACGCCATGCCCGGCAAGCAGATGGCCATCGATGCCGACCTCAACGCCGGCCTGATCGAGCAGGCGGAAGCCAAGAAGCGCCGCAGCGAGGTGGCCCAGGAGGCCGACTTCTACGGCTCCATGGACGGTGCCAGCAAGTTCGTCCGCGGCGACGCCGTGGCCGGCCTGCTGATCCTCTTCATCAACCTGCTCGGCGGTGTCGCCATCGGCATGGCCCAGCACGGCATGCCGTTCGCCGAGGCGGGCAAGGTCTACGCGCTGCTGACCATCGGCGACGGCCTGGTGGCGCAGCTGCCGTCGCTGCTGCTGTCCACTGCCGCGGCGATCATGGTGACCCGCGTGTCCAGTTCCGAGGACATGGGCCAGCAGGTCAACCGGCAGATGTTCGCCTCGCCCAAGGCGCTGGCGATTTCCGCCGCGATCCTCATCGCCATGGGCCTGGTGCCGGGCATGCCGCACGTGTCCTTCGTCGGCCTCGGCGCGCTGGCCGCCGGCGGCGCCTGGCTGATCTGGAAGCGCCAGCAGCAGGCTGCCGTGCAGGTGGAGCAGGAAACCCGCCAGCAGCAGGACCAGTTGCCGGCGCAGCGCGCCCAGGAAGTGAAGGAGCTGGGCTGGGACGACGTCACCCCGGTGGACATGGTCGGCCTGGAAGTCGGCTACCGGCTGATCCCGCTGGTGGACCGCAACCAGGGCGGGCAGCTGCTGGCGCGGATCAAGGGCGTGCGCAAGAAGCTGTCCCAGGACCTCGGTTTCCTCATGCCGTCGGTGCACATCCGCGACAACCTCGACCTGCTGCCCAACTCCTACCGCCTGACGCTGATGGGCGTCAGCGTGGCCGAGGCGGAGATCTATCCGGACCGCGAACTGGCGATCAACCCCGGCCAGGTGTTCGGCACGCTCAACGGCATCGCCGGCAAGGACCCGGCGTTCGGCCTGGAGGCGGTGTGGATCGACGCCGGCCAGCGCGACCAGGCGCAATCGCTGGGCTACACCGTGGTCGACGCCAGCACCGTGGTCGCCACCCACCTCAGCCAGGTGCTGAGCAAGCACGCCCACGAGCTGCTCGGCCACGAGGAAGTCCAGCAACTGCTGCAACTGCTGGCGAAGAGTTCGCCGAAGCTGGCCGAGGAGCTGGTGCCCGGGCTGGTTTCCCTGTCGACCCTGCTCAAGGTGCTGCAGGCGCTGCTGCAGGAGCAGGTGCCGGTGCGCGACATCCGCACCATCGCCGAGGCCATCGCCAACACCGCCGCCAGGAGTCAAGATCCCGCCGCCATGGTCGCGGCGGTGCGGGTCTCGCTGGCCCGCGCAATCGTGCAAAGCGTTGTGGGGCTTGAGCCGGAGCTGCCTGTGATCACCCTCGAACCGAGGTTGGAACAGATCTTGCTGAATAGCCTGCAGAAGGCCGGACAGGGTTCGGAAGACGGCATGTTGCTGGAGCCGGGCATGGCCGAGAAGCTGCAACGCTCGCTGGTCGAGTCGGCGCAGCGCCAGGAAATGCTCGGCAAGCCGGCGATCCTCCTGGTGGCAGGCCCCATCCGCGCGATGATGTCGCGCTTCGGGCGGATGGCGGTGCCGGGCATGCACGTGCTGGCCTACCAGGAAATACCGGACAACAAGCAGGTCACCATCGTCGCCACCGTTGGCCAGAACTAAGCGGCACAGAATTAAAGGGACGGGTCATGCAGGTAAAACGCTTCTTCGCCGCCGATATGCGTCAGGCCATGAAACTGGTTCGTGACGAGCTGGGCGCGGATGCCGCGATCATCGGCAACCGCCGGGTTGCCGGCGGCGTCGAGCTGACCGCGGCGCTGGACTACCAGCCGCCGGCGGCGCCGAGCCGGCCGAATCCCGCGCTGGAAAGCGAGCTGCGCAAGACCCAGGCGCGCATAGCCGAGGCTCGGGCCGAGCTGGAGGCACCGACCCGCAAGGTCGAGGCCCCGGCGAAGGACCGTCAATTGTACGGCGCGCAGCCCGAGGCGATGCCGGCTCCGCTCGCCGCACCGGCAGCCGGTGGCGAGCAGACGCTGGAAGCCATGCGCAACGAACTCAACGGCCTGCGCGAACTGATCGAAGTGCAGCTCGGCTCCATCGCCTGGGGCCAGATGCAGCAGCAGCGGCCGAGGCAGGCCAACCTCTGGCGCCGCCTGCAGCGCATGGGCCTGCCGGCGGACCTGAGCCGCCAGCTGCTGGAACAGGTGGCCGGCATCGCCGACCCGAAGCAGGCCTGGCGCATGCTGCTGGCGCACCTGGCGCGCGCGGTGGAAACCCCGGAAGACGACCTGCTGGAGCAGGGCGGGGTGGTCGCGCTGGTCGGTCCGGCCGGCATGGGCAAGACCACCACCCTGGCCAAGCTGGCCGCCAGCTACGTGCTGAAGTACGGCGCGCAGAGCCTGGCGCTGGTGAGCATGGACAGCTACCGTCTCGGCGCGCAGGAGCAGATCAAGACCCTCGGGCGCATCCTCGACGTCTCGGTGACACTGGTCGATCCCGGCCAGTCGCTGGTCCAGGCCCTGGCCCCGCTGGCGCGCAAGCGCCTGGTGCTGATCGACACCGCCGGCCTGACCGCCAGCGATCCGGCGCTGCGCATGCAGCTCGGTGCGCTGGCCGCGCAGAGCCTCAGGGTGCGCAACTACCTGGTGCTGGCGACGACCAGCCAGAGCCAGGTGCTGAAGTCCGCCTGGCATGCCTACCGCGAATGCGGGCTGGCCGGTTGCATCCTGACCAAGCTGGACGAAGCGGGTAATCTCGGCGACTCGCTGGCCCTGGCGATCAGCCAGCGCCTGCCGGTGGCCTACCTGGCCGACGGGCCGAGGATTCCGGACGACCTGCAGGTGGCGCGCAGCCACCAGCTGGTCAGCCGCGCGGTGAGCCTGCAGACGGCCGAGGAGCCCTGCGAGGACACCATGGCCGGGGTGTTCTCCGGGCTGGTGCGGCGCGCCGGCTGAAGATTTCGAAGAGGGCCCGCCAGGTGCGGGCCGGGTGGCCAGGGTTGGCCGGACGATGCGGATGCCTGGAAGACAGATCCGCGAATGACCAGACAAGGTAAGACATATGGGTAGCATGCATCCCGTTCAGGTAATCGCAGTCACCGGTGGCAAGGGTGGCGTCGGCAAGACCAACGTGTCGGTGAACCTGTCCCTGGCGCTGGCCGAACTGGGCCGGCGCGTCCTGCTGCTGGACGCCGACCTCGGCCTGGCCAACGTCGACGTCCTGCTCGGCCTGACGCCGCAGCACACGCTGGCCGACGTCATCGAAGGCGAGTGCGAGCTGCGCGACGTGCTGCTGCAGGGGCCGGGCGGCATCCGCATCGTGCCGGCGGCGTCCGGCACGCAGAGCATGGTGCACCTGACGCCCATGCAGCACGCCGGCCTGATCCAGGCCTTCAGCGACATCAGCGAGAACGTCGACGTGCTGGTGGTGGACACCGCCGCCGGCATCGGCGACTCGGTGATCAGCTTCGTCCGCGCCGCGCAGGAGGTGCTGCTGGTGGTGTGCGACGAGCCGACCTCGATCACCGACGCCTACGCGCTGATCAAGCTGCTCAACCGCGACTACGGCATGACCCGCTTCCGCGTGCTGGCGAACATGGCCCACAGCCCGCAGGAGGGCCGCAACCTGTTCGCCAAGCTGACCAAGGTCACCGACCGCTTCCTCGACGTGGCGCTGCAGTACGTCGGCGCCATTCCCTACGACGAGATGGTGCGCAAGGCGGTGCAGAAGCAGCGCGCGGTGTACGAGGCGTTCCCGCGCAGCAAGGCGTCGCTGGCGTTCCGCGCCATCGCGCAGAAGGTCGACAGCTGGCCGCTGCCGGCGAACCCGCGCGGCCACCTGGAATTCTTCGTCGAACGGCTCGTGCAGAGCCCCGGTTCAGGACCCAGCGCATGATGACAGCCGGAGCCCGCATGTACGGCAAGGCCCAGGCGCAGAGCGCCCAGGAGCAGCTGATCCAGCGCCACGCGCCGCTGGTCAAGCGTATCGCCTACCACCTGCTCGGCCGCCTGCCGGCCAGCGTGCAGGTCGAGGACCTGATGCAGGCCGGGATGATCGGCCTGCTGGAAGCGGCGAAGAAGTACGACGCCGGCAAGGGCGCCAGCTTCGAGACCTACGCCGGCATCCGCATCCGCGGCGCGATGCTCGACGAGGTGCGCAAGGGCGACTGGGCGCCGCGTTCGGTGCACCGCAACACGCGCCTGGTGAGCGATGCGATCCGCACGGTGGAAGCGCGAACCGGACGTGACGCTAAAGATCAGGAGGTCGCTGCCGAACTCAATATGAGTCTCGACGATTACTACGCGATCCTCAGCGACACCCAGGGCAGCCGGCTGTACAGCTTCGACGACCTGCTGCAGGACGGCGAGCAGGGCGGCGGAATGCGCGAGGACAGCTCGCAACTGGACAACGAGCCGTCCCACGGACTGGAGGACGAGCGCTTCCAGGCGGCGCTGGCGGATGCCATCAGCAAGCTGCCGGAGCGCGAGCGGCTGGTGCTGGCGCTGTACTACGACGAGGAACTCAACCTCAAGGAGATCGGCGAGGTGCTGGGAGTCAGCGAATCGCGGGTCTGCCAGCTGCACAGCCAGTGCGCCGCCCGCTTGCGCGCGCGCCTGGCGGAATGGCGCGCGCCCTGACGAACGGGCGGGGCGTGGCCAGCGAATAGCGGCGGGAGGATTTGTCCTCCCGCTGTTCCGTCGGTCCGGCGAATCCGCCGACGGAACGAACGAACAGGCCCGGCACGCGCCGGGCGACGAAGATCGAGGGACACGTCCGGGGGCGTGTCCGGAAATGGATGGAGGCGGGTTTGGACAAGAACATGAAAATTCTCATCGTGGACGACTTTTCCACGATGAGGCGCATCATCAAGAACCTCCTGCGCGACCTCGGGTTCACCAACACCGCCGAGGCCGACGACGGCACCAGCGCGCTGCCGATGCTGCAGAGCGGCAACTTCGATTTCCTCATCACCGACTGGAACATGCCCGGCATGACCGGCATCGACCTGCTCCGCACGGTGCGCGCCGACGCCCGCCTGCAGCACCTGCCGGTGCTGATGGTGACCGCCGAGGCCAAGCGCGAGCAGATCATCGAGGCGGCCCAGGCCGGGGTGAACGGCTATGTGGTCAAGCCCTTCACCGCGCAGGTCCTGAAGGAAAAGATCGAGAAAATCTTCGAACGGGTCGGCGCCTGATACGGGCCTTGGGGGCGTCAATGGAACTGGTCAACGAAGCCGTGGGCGATTACGAATCGACCCTCAAACAACACGCGCAGGAACTGCTCGCCAGCCTGGAACGCGGCGAACTCAAGGATGCGGCCCAGCTCATCACCGAACTCAACCGGGTCCGCGACAGCGGCCTGTACCGGGAAGTCGGCAAGCTCACCCGCGAACTGCACAACGCCATCGTCAACTTCCAGGTCGACCCGCGCTCGCCGTACGCGCAGGAAGTCTCGGAGATCGCCGACGCCACCGACCGCCTGTCCTACGTGGTGCAGATGACCGAGAACGCGGCCAACCGCACCATGGACCTGGTGGAGCAGAGCACCCCGCTGCTCGCCGACCTGGGCAACGAGGCCGGCGCGCTGTACGAGGAATGGCAGCGCCTGCGCCGCCGCGAGCTGGGCGCGGAAGACTTCCGCCAGCTGGCCGCGCGCATGGAGCGCTTCCTCCAGCGCAGCGTCGAGGACAACCGCGCGCTGTCGGCCAACCTCAACGACATCCTTCTCGCCCAGGACTTCCAGGACCTCACCGGCCAGGTGATCAAGCGCGTCACGCGGCTGGTCACCAACGTCGAGAGCGACCTGGTGAAGCTGGTCTGCATGGCCGGCCAGGTCGACCGCTTCGTGGGCATCGAACACGACCACGCGCAGATGCGCGAAGAAGTCGCCAAACAACGAGCATCCCAGGGTGAAGGTCCGCAGGTCGCTGCCGATAAGAGAGAAGACGTGGTGTCCGGCCAGGACGACGTCGACGACCTGCTGTCCAGCCTTGGTTTCTGAGTCGTCGATGGGCGCTTCCGGCCGGCCCGGAACCGACACCGAACGACCCTATTTGGGGAGCACCGAATGAGCTTCGACGCCGATGAAGAAATCCTCCAGGACTTCCTGGTGGAGGCCGGCGAGATACTCGAGCAACTGTCCGAACAGCTGGTCGAGCTGGAAAGCCGTCCAGATGACATGGACCTGCTCAACGCGATCTTCCGAGGTTTCCATACCGTGAAGGGTGGGGCGGGCTTCCTCCAGCTGCATGCGCTGGTGGATTGCTGCCACATCGCGGAAAACGTCTTCGACATTCTGCGCAAGGGCGAGCGCAAGGTCGGCGCCGAGCTGATGGACGTGGTCCTGCAGGCGCTGGACAGCATCAACGAGATGTTCGACCAGGTGCGCGACCAGCGCGATCCGGTGCCGGCATCCCCGGAGCTGCTGGAGGCGCTGTCGCGCCTCGCAGAGCCGGAAGGCGCCGAGCTGCCGCCGGTGATCCAGGAAATGGTGGAGAAGGCGGAAAGCGCCGGCTACGCCGACATCACCGACGACGAGTTCGAACAGTTGCTCGACGCCCTCGAACCGCCCGCCGCGCATCCCGCCGCTGCGACCGCTGCGCCGGCCCCGGCCGATGGCGATGACGAGATCAGCGACGACGAGATCAGCGACGCCGAGTTCGAGGCGCTGCTCGACCAGTTGCACGGCAAGGGCAAGTTCGGCGGCGCGCCGTCCGCTCCGGCCCCGGCCGCCGCGGCGCAGTCCGCAGCGCCTGCGGCGGACGACGACGAGATCACCGACGACGAATTCGAGGCGCTGCTCGACCAGCTGCACGGCAAGGGCAAGTTCACCGGCGCCGTGGAAACCCCGCCCGCCGCCCCGGTCCAGCCTGCCGCGCCGGTACCGCCAGCCGCCGCGGCGGACAGCGAGCACATCAGCGAGGACGAGTTCGAGGCGCTGCTCGACCAGTTGCACGGCAAGGGCAAGTTCGGCGGCGCTCCCGCCGCCCCCGCCGCGCCGAAGCCGGCAGCGGCGGCCAGCGCCGCCGGGAAACCGGCGCGTGCAGCCGAGCCCCCGAAACCTGCGGCGGAGAAGGGCCACGAGGCGGAAACCACGGTGCGCGTGGATACCGCGCGGCTCGACGAGATCATGAACATGGTCGGCGAGCTGGTGCTGGTGCGTAACCGCCTGGTGCGCCTCGGCCTGAACAGCGAGGACGAAGCCATGGCCAAGGCCGTGGCCAACCTCGACGTGGTCACCGCCGACCTGCAGACGTCGGTGATGAAGACGCGCATGCAGCCGATCAAGAAGGTCTTCGGCCGCTTCCCGCGGCTGGTCCGCGACCTGGCGCGCAGCCTGAAGAAGGAAATCAGCCTGGAGCTGGTGGGCGAGGACACCGATCTCGACAAGAACCTGGTCGAGGCGCTGGCCGACCCGCTGGTGCACCTGGTGCGCAACGCCGTCGACCATGGCATCGAAAGCCCCGCGGAACGCGAGGCGGCGGGCAAGCCGCGGGTCGGCCAGGTGCTGCTGTCGGCCGAGCAGGAGGGCGACCACATCCTCCTGTCGATCTCCGACGACGGCCGTGGCATGGACCCCGACGTGCTGCGCGCCAAGGCGGTGGAGAAGGGCCTGCTGGATCGCGACGCCGCCGAGCGCCTGAGCGAATCCGACTGCTACAACCTGATCTTCGCCCCCGGCTTCTCGACCAAGACGGAGATTTCCGACGTCTCCGGCCGCGGCGTCGGCATGGACGTGGTGAAGACCCGCATCGCCCAGCTCAACGGCATCATCAACATCCACTCGGCCAAGGGCCAGGGCTCGAAGATCATCATCAAGGTGCCGCTGACCCTGGCGATCATGCCGACCCTGATGGTGATGCTGGAGAACCAGGCGTTCGCCTTCCCGCTGGTCAACGTCAGCGAGATCTTCCACCTCGACCTGTCGCGCACCAACGTGGTCGACGGCCAGGAAGTGGTGATCGTCCGCGACAAGGCGCTGCCGCTGTTCCATATCAAGCGCTGGCTGGTGCCCGAGGCCGCCTGCGAGAACCCCGGCGAGGGCCACGTGGTGATCATCGCGGTGGGCAACCAGCGCATCGGCTTCGTCGTCGACCAGCTGGTCGGCCAGGAGGAAGTGGTGATCAAGCCGCTGGGCAAGATGCTCCAGGGCACGCCCGGCATGGCCGGCGCCACCATCACCGGCGACGGGCGCATCGCCCTGATCCTCGACGTTCCCGGCATGCTCAAGCGCTACGCGCGGCGCGGCTGATCGAACGCGCGGGCCTCCCGGCCCGCGCGCATCCGCTTCAAGGAGTTCTTATGGTTGTCAAAGTCCTGGTGGTGGACGATTCCGGGTTCTTCCGCCGGCGCGTCTCGGAAATCCTCGCCGCCGATCCGCAGATCCAGGTGGTGGGCACCGCCACCAACGGCCGCGAGGCCATCGACCAGGCGCTGGCGCTGCGGCCCGACGTGATCACCATGGACTACGAGATGCCGACCATGGACGGTATCACCGCGGTGCGCCACATCATGCAGCGCTGCCCGACGCCGGTGCTGATGTTCTCCTCGCTGACCCACGAGGGCGCCCGCGTCACCCTCGATGCGCTGGATGCCGGCGCGGTGGACTACCTGCCGAAGAACTTCGACGAAGTCTCGCGCAACCCGGAAAAGGTCCGCCAGCTGCTCTGCGAGAAGGTCCACAGCATCGCCCGCAGCAACCGCCGCCACTATGGCGGCCTGGCCAGCGCGCCGGCCGCACAAACACCGGTCGCCGGTGTGCGCCCGGCGCCGAGTGCGCTGCCCCCGGCCTCGGCCGCGCCGAAGCGCAAGGCCTACCGGCTGGTGGCCATCGGCACTTCCACCGGCGGGCCGGTGGCGCTGCAGCGCGTGCTCTCGCAGCTGCCGGCGAACTTCCCGGCGCCGCTGCTGCTGGTCCAGCACATGCCGGCGGCCTTCACCCGCGCCTTCGCCGAGCGTCTGGACAAGCTCTGCCGGATCAGCGTCAGGGAAGCCGAGGAGGGCGACCTGCTGCGCCCCGGCCTGGCGCTGCTGGCGCCGGGCGGCAAGCAGATGATGGTGGACTCCCGCGGCGCGATCCGCATCCTTCCGGGTGATGAGCGCCTGAACTACAAGCCCTGCGTCGACGTGACCTTCGGCTCGGCGGCCAAGGCCTACGGCGACAAGGTGCTGGCGCTGGTGCTCACCGGCATGGGCGCCGACGGCCGCGAGGGCGCGCGCATGCTGCGCCAGAGCGGCAGCCAGGTGTGGGCCCAGGACGAGGCCAGCTGCGTGATCTACGGCATGCCGCTGGCGGTGGTGAAGGCCGGGCTGGCCGACGCGGTGTACGGCCTCGACGACATGCCGCGGCATCTGGTCGAAGCCTGCGCGGGGCCGCGCGACTGATGGATGTGCTGAGCCTCGTCGGCCTGATCCTCGCCCTGGTGGCGATAGTCGGCGGCAACTTCCTCGAAGGCGGCAACGTCGGCGCCCTGGCCAACGGCCCGGCGGCGCTGATCGTCCTCGGCGGAACCCTGGCGGCGGCGCTGGTGCAGACGCCGCTGCAGGTGCTCAAGCGCGCCGTGGTCATGCTCGGCTGGATGCTCTTCCCGCCGCGCATCGACCTGGAGGGCGGCATCCACCGCGTGGTCGGCTGGTCGATGACCGCGCGCAAGGAAGGCCTGCTGGGGCTGGAGGCGGTGGCCGACAGCGAGATCGATCCCTACGCGCGCAAGGGCCTGCAGCTGCTGGTGGATGGCGTCGAGCCGGAATCCATCCGCAGCATCCTCGAGGTCGACCTGTTCAACCAGGAGGAGCGCGACCTGCAGGCGGCGAAGGTGTTCGAGGCCATGGGCGGCTACGCGCCGACCATCGGCATCATCGGCGCGGTGATGGGCCTGATCCAGGTGATGGGCAACCTCGCCGATCCCAGCCAGCTCGGCGGTGGCATCGCCGTGGCCTTCGTCGCCACCATCTACGGCGTCGGCCTGGCCAACCTGCTGCTGCTGCCGGTGGGCAACAAGCTGAAGAGCATCGTGCTGCGCCACTCCAGCTACCGGGAGATGCTGATGGAGGGCCTGCTGTCCATCGCCGAGGGCGAGAACCCGCGTTCCATCGAACTGAAGCTGCAGGGCTTCAGCGGCTGACGGGGGCGCCATGGCACGTCGTCGGCAGCGGGTGGAACACGAGAACCAGGAACGCTGGCTGGTCTCCTACGCGGACTTCATCACCCTGCTGTTCGCCTTCTTCGTGGTGATGTACTCGATCTCCTCGATCAACGAAGGCAAGTACAAGATTCTTTCCGAGACCCTGACCGGCGTGTTCAACCAGCCGGAGCAGGCCATGCGGGCGATCCCCATCGGCGCGGAACGCCCGCGCACCACGCAGCAGGAGCAGTTGCCGCAGGTGCAGTCCGGCACGGCCGATGCCGACCCGCTGCAGCGGATCGCCGACAGCGTGCGCGCGGCGTTCGGCGACCTGATCGCCAGCGACCAGCTCAGCGTGCGCGGCAACGAGCAGTGGATCGAGATCACCCTCAATTCGGCCATGCTGTTCTCCAGCGGCGAGGCGATCCCCAACCAGGCGGCCTTCGCCATCATCGAGAAGGTCGCCGGGATTCTGGCGCCCTACGCCAACCCGGTGCGGGTAGAGGGCTTCACCGACAACGTGCCGATCCACAACGCGCGCTACCCGACCAACTGGGAGCTGTCCGCCGCCCGCGCCGCCAGCATCGTCCGCCTGCTGGCGCAGGACGGCGTCGATCCCGGCCGGCTGGCGGCGGTGGGCTACGGCGAATTCCAGCCGGTGGCGGACAACGCCGACGCCGAGGGCCGCGCGCGCAACCGCCGGGTGGTGCTGGTGGTGTCGCGCAACCTGGAGGTGCGCAACCCCGGTAGTGGCACCACGCCGCGCGATGCTGGCACGCAATCTGCACCTGCTTCTGCCGGCACGGTTTCCACTGGGGGAGCCGTCAATTCTTCGTCGGGCGGCTGATGGCCGGGGGACACGCATCATGAAAGTCTGGGCGGTTGCCAACCAGAAAGGTGGCGTTGGCAAGACCACATCGACCATTGCCCTGGCCGGCCTGCTGGCCGATGCCGGCAAGCGCGTGCTGGTGGTCGACCTCGACCCGCACGGCTCGATGACCAGCTATTTCGGCTACGATCCGGACGGCCTGGAACACAGCCTGTTCGACCTGTTCCAGCACCAGGGCCAGGTGCCGGACGGCCTGCCGCGCCGGCTGCTGCTGTCGACCAGCCACGAGAACCTCAGCCTGCTGCCCTCGAGCACCGCGCTGGCGACGCTGGAGCGCCAGGCGCCCGGGCAGAACGGCCTCGGCCTGGTGCTCTCGAAGAGCCTGGCGCAGCTGTGGAACGACTTCGACCACGCGATCATCGACAGCCCGCCGCTGCTCGGCGTGCTGATGGTCAACGCGCTGGCGGCCAGCCAGCACCTGGTGGTCCCGGTACAGACCGAGTTCCTCGCGCTGAAGGGGCTGGAGCGGATGCTCGCCACCCTGCAGATGATCAACCGCTCGCGGCGCCAGGCGCTGCCGTTCAGCATCGTGCCGACCCTGTTCGACCGCCGCACCCAGGCCTCCATCGGCACCCTGCGGGTACTGCGCGACAGCTATCCGGACAACCTCTGGCCGGCCTTCATCCCGATCGACACGCGCCTGCGCGACGCCAGCCGCAACGGCCTGGTGCCGTCGCGCTTCGATTCCAACAGCCGCGGGGTGATCGCCTATCGCGCGCTGCTGCAGCATCTGCTGAGCCGACAGCCGGCAGCGCAGGTGGCCTGAGCATGGATTCAAGTCCGGGCCGCCTCCTGCCGATACAGCGGCCAAGCCAACCGTGCGGATTTCCGTCATGAGCCATTCCGCTACCGCCACCCGCCCGCAGATCGCCCTGCAGTCGTACCTCGACGCGCTGCTGCAGGAGGCCACCTGCGCCGAGCCGGAAAGCAGCGTCAGCGCGGACGAGTTCCAGGCCGCGGTGCTGGAGGAGCAGATCCGCGATGCCCGCCTGCGCGAGCAGAAGCCCGTGGTCCCGCTGCTGCCGGACGCCATCGAACTGCGCCGCCCGGGCGCCGCGGAACTGCCCCCGGCGCCGCTGGCGCTGCTCGACGACGGCCGCCCGCAGTGGGCCGGCGAGCCGTTCGAGTGCCTGCTGTTCGACGTCGCCGGGCTGACCCTGGCGGTGCCGCTGGTGTGCCTCGGCTCGATCCATTCGCTGGAAGGCCGCGAGCTGACCCCGCTGATCGGCCAGCCGGACTGGTTCCTCGGCCTGCTGCCGGGCCGCGACGGCGGCAGCCTGAAGGTGCTGGACACCGCGCGCTGGGTGATGCCCGAGCGCTATCGCGACGACTACCGGCAGGGCCTGAAATACGTGATTTCCGTGCAGGGCTACGAGTGGGGGCTGGCGGTGCACCAGGTCAGCCGCTCGCTGCGCCTCGACCCGGCCGAGGTCAAGTGGCGCGGCCGCCGTCAGCAGCGGCCATGGCTGGCCGGCACGGTGATCGACCAGATGTGTGCGTTGCTCGACGTCTCGGCGCTGGCCGGGATGCTCGACGGCGGCAAACCCGGTTCCGGCAGGCCCTGAGCGCCGGAACCGACGAACAGACAGAAACGCCGCGCGGTCGCGGCTGCAGAAGAGGCGAGGGGATATGAGCAAAGTAGCAGCGCAAGGTGCCGAGGATCCGATCCTGCAGTGGGTGACCTTCCGCCTGGACAACGAGACCTACGGCATCAACGTGATGCAGGTGCAGGAAGTGCTGCGCTACAGCGAGATCGCGCCGGTACCGGGCGCGCCGTCCTACGTGCTGGGCATCATCAACCTGCGCGGCAACGTGGTGACGGTGATCGACACCCGCCAGCGCTTCGGCCTGGTCCCGGCGGCGGTCACCGACAACACGCGGATCGTCATCATCGAGGCGGATCGCCAGGTGGTCGGCATCCTGGTCGACAGCGTCGCCGAGGTCATCTACCTGCGCCAGTCGGAGATCGAGACCGCGCCGAACGTCGGCAACGACGAGTCGGCCAAGTTCATCCAGGGCGTGTGCAACAAGAACGGCGAACTGCTGATCCTGGTCGAGCTGGAAAAGATGCTCAGCGAGGAAGAGTGGTCGGAACTGGAGGCCATCTGAAATGCTGATCGCGCTGGTGGTTCTCGGCGTGGCCTGCGTCGCGCTGGCGGTGAGCATCGCCTTCCTGCTGCGCGACCAGCGCCGCCAGTCCGCGCTGCTCGCGCAGCAGGGCGGACAGCTGGCGGAGCTGGAGCAACGGCTGAAGGACGCCGGCAAGCGCGCCGAGACCTACCAGCAGGTCAGCGTGCGCCTCGGCGAGCAGCTGGGCGAATTGCGCGAGCAACTCGCGCCGCTGCCCGACCGCCTGACCCGCCTGGAGCAGCGCGACCCGTCCAGCCTGTCGTTCAGCCAGGCACAGCGGCTGGTCCAGCTCGGCGCCACCGCCGCCGATCTCAGCCAGAGCTGCGGCATCTCCCGCGCCGAGGCGGAACTGGTGACCCGCCTGCACCAGGCGCGCACCGGCAGCTGATCCCGTTCACTGCGCTGCCGTGGTGGTGCTGGTCACCTCGCGGTAGATCGTCTGCAGGTTGTCGGTGCGCTCGCGGGTGTTGGGGTGGCGCATCATCGGCGAGTTGACGATGTCGTAGACGTTCTCCGGCAGCGCGCCGGCGCCGCTTGCCGTGGCTCCGCCCAGCGGCTGCACCTGCGGCAGGTCCCTGACGAAGGCGTCGATCGACCTGGCCAGCGCCTGGCTGTCGGGATAGACGCGGCCGAGCATCTTCACCGCGCAGGAGTCGGCCTGCAGCTCCTGGTCGACGTGGTGCTGGGTGAACTGGCCCTTTTCCAGCCTGATGCGGTCGACCACGGCGGCCGGGTTGCCCTTGGCCGACTGCATGGTGTCCACCAGCTCTTCCTTCACCGTGAAGGAGTCCACCACCAGGCTCTGCATCTCCTTGGTCTCGTGGCGCTGCAGCACGTGGCCGATCTCGTGGGCCAGGGCGAAGTAGCCCTTGGCCTGGTGCTCGGGGGTGTCCAGCAGGCCCTGGTCGAGGTACAGGTAGCCGCCGGGCAGGGCCAGGGCGTTGCGCCCGTCGGTCTTCACGATGAACAGCTTGAAGCGGTAGTCGTAGGGCTCGCGGATGCTGGCGAGGATGTCGCTGAGCATCTTGTCCGCCGTCGGGTAGTACTTCCTGCCGAGCTTGCTGGTGCGCGACAGCAGGTCGGTGCGCTTGGCGTGCTGGCGCTCGGCGTAGAGCTCCTCGGCGGACATCGGCAGCCAGTTGAGCTGCTTGGCGGCCTGCTTGGTCGAGTCGGACAGCTTGCCGCCGTCGACGGCCGCCGTGGGTTTGGCTCCGCCGAGCATGCTGGTCAGCTGGCTGCTGACGCCCTTGAGGCCTTCCTTGACGCTGAACATGGTCATCGAGGCGACGTTGTCGGAGAGCCGGTAGGGCTGCACCAGGTCCGGGCAGTTCTTGTCGAGCACCACCGACGCGCGCGGCGAGAGGTGGGTGATTTCCTTCACATGCACGTCGTCGCCTGCCGTCGCCAGCGGATTCGGAATCGGCGATCCGCTGCACCCGGCCAGCAGCGCGCCGAGCGCCAGCGACCAGCGGATGGATGATGGACACAGGGTCATGAAGCCTCCCCGGACAGGCGCGGGCCTGTCACTTGAGTTGTTGGCGCAACTGGCGCACGAGCATGTCCCGCGCGCCGTAATAGCCTTCCTCGTCGAGAATCGCCGCCTGGTAGAGCAGGCGCAGGTTGCCGTCGCTCACTTCCTTGCCGACCTGGTCCAGGCGCTGGCGCACGTCGGGGTCGGCCTGCGCCTGGGCGTAGTTGGCCTGGGCCTGGGAGGGGTTGTAGGGGCGGTCTTCTTCGAGCTTGCGGCCGCCGGTCCGGCCGGTGTTCATCAGGCTGCCCCAGACGGAGGTGAGCGTGCCGCAGTCGGTGGGCGGGGCTTTATCTGCATTGACTGCTCTGAACAGTTCATTGCTGGCAGGGGATGAAGACTGCAGATCGCTCAGGCCGCGGCATTCGCCATAGGAGTTTCCAGCGACCAGTAGCAGCACGGTGGCGCAGGCATGGATGGGAGTCAGGGACATCGTTCGTCTCCTCTAATGGAAAAGGGTGAGCAGGGCCCAGCCCAGAAGGAGGAAGAAGATCAGGCGCCCCAGCCACTGCAATAGGGCTGGCCATCGCTTTTCCTTGAAAGAATCCAACGGTTCCAGGCCAAGGAAGCTCAGTCCCTGGTGATGGTGGGCTGGGTGGGAATATTTCCGTTCTTCCTGATCGATCGCCGCCTGCAACTGGTCCGGGCCGCCCGCGAACGCCAGTTTCAGTTCCTGCGCCAACTCACGACGCAACTGCAGTCCTTCCTTCACCGCGCCGTGCACCGCGCCGGTGAAGAAACTCTCGATCAGCATCCCCAGGGCGATGGGAATCGGTGATAGCCAGAGGTCGCTAAGGCCGAGCAGGTAGTAGGAAAGCAAGGTGACGCCTCCCACCAGCACGCACAGGCAGATACCCAGCCCGACCACCAGCAGAGGCGCGGAGCGCTTCTTGCCATCGCTACTGCTGAAACGCAGCGAGTAGTACCAATGCCAGCAGAAGGCGATGACCAGCCCGAAGAACAGGCCGATGGCGACTTCCAGGAGAAAGGCGACCAGATGGGAGAAATCGCTGGCCGGCTCCAGCAGGGAAAGAAATGCCGCTGCATGTATGTCGAGCCCATACAGGGGGCCCAGCGGTGTCAGATACAGATCGTCTTCTCCGTAAGAAGCTCCGAAGAACACCACCTGCTTCTCGTAGGATAAGTGTCCGATTCTGATCTTTTTATCGTTGTTCTCTTCTTTCGTGTCCTTGTCGTTGACTTTGAGCCAGAGGTGCCGGCCCAGAATCTCCTCGACATCAAAGCTGGGCAGCAGGGCGATATATTGACGGGGGCTGATCCAAAGCTGACCGCCTGCGTCGGCTTTTGCCAGGCAATTATTGATGGAGGCATTTGGTGAGAGCGTGCGGAAGGCGGTGGCAGCCAGTCCTTTTTCATTGCAGGCGATTTTGCTGATGAGTCCGTAACGTATGGAAAGGGTCGGGTCGCCGAATGCTATCCCTTTGTCTTCCATACGTTTCTGCCATTGTTGTGTGATGGCTGTTGCGCCGCTGTCTTCGCTGGGAAAGGGGGTCATCAACACCGTCTTGGTGACGCATTGCCTGCTTTCAAGCAAGCGGTACAGTTCTTCTTCGCAAACTGCTTCTTTGCGTTCCCCACTCAACAAATTCCTTTGTTCTTTACTTACACGACGCTTGTCGAGCGGAATGTGGCTTAGCAGGGTAGATGGCGAGAGATCCAGGTCGATGACCATGACTTTCGGGCTGCGCCCCTCAGGTCCGACGTAAAGCGCTTGCAGATCGTTCAGCAGCTCGCAGCGATTCAGCGGAGAGCGTCCGCGATAGTACTTTTCATGGCTGGCCGGTCCGATGGATACCACCGCAGTTGTGGCGCTCTGCTCCCTTGAGGTGGCGAAAGCGCTGCGGTTGCCAATGGCAAGGAATGCGTAGCTGTCGATCGCATCCAGCATATGGAACTGGTGATGGCCGATTGTCACCAGCGAGGCGACGACCAGCGCGGCAGGCAGGTGATGCAGGAGACCATGTATTCCATGGCCGAGCCAGCGAAGCGCGCCGAGGCAAAACTCGACCCCGCCCTGGAGCCAGGAAGCGAATGATCGCGGTGTTTCCGCCATGCCTGCGCGCTCCATGCCCCGGCAAAGCTCAGCCCCAGGGAATCAACCAATGACTGAGCAGGGCGAGCTGCCGCTGCCGTCGCTGCGTCACTGCGAGAGCCAAGGGCGGGCATCGGCACGATCGGGTGTCCGGAGATGGCAAGACGCTATTGCCAAAAATCTAGCATCCGGCGTCTCGCTGGCAACGACCTCTGATCGGGTCGGAGGCGCTCTAGATCGCACCTGTTAGGCTGATGAAACACTCCGCTTCACGGATGTTGAAGGTTTTTTCTGACTTGTTGTTCAGATTTGTCTGATGGGGGCAGGGCGGATGACCTTCTAGATTGTCCGACATTGTCGCTAATCCATGAAGGTCTCCCCAAATGTCGCCCAATCGACCCAGAGTGCTGGTGCTGTGTTCCCACCCCGGCCGTCTGCTGAACTACAGCGTTCTGCTCAATCGCCTGAATTTCTTCCACCTGAGCCTGTGCCAGAACCTGGAAGAAGTGCGCAAGGTACTGCTGAAGAAGAATCCCTATGCGCTGTTCATCTACGACGATTTCATTCCCGGCGTCGTCGAGCTCGCCACCCTGCGGCGGCTCAGCGAAAACCATTCGATCGGCCAGTTCCTGCTGACCGGCAGCTTCAACGAACAGGACAAGGCCCGGCTGTTCCAGTGGGCATGCGGCAGCCGGGTGCCGTTGCTGCAGGTGCTGGACAAGCCTTTCACCCTGAAGCAGCTGCGCGAAGTGACCAGTCGCATCCCCGGGGACGAGGCGATTCCGGAAGAGCCGCACTCCGCCAGTCACCAGGACAAGCGCATGCCGATGACGCCGGTCAGCGCCTGAGCGTGGTTGCTGTCGAGGTTTTCCGCATGGCTGGCGGTGGCGTAGAGGCTGAGCGCCGAATGCAGGTCCACCGTCACGCCGCCGGCCAGTTCCGCCGTACTGGAGCGGCGCCGGGTTTCCACCGGCGCGCTGCTGCCGAAACGCACTGAATCATCCCCGCCGAAGTCCTGCCAGAAATCGATCTTCAGATAGGGCCGCACCTGCGCCGAAGGCGTCCGCAGCGACACACCCAGGCGCGCGCTGAGCGGATTGGAATCCTCGAAATCGATGCTGGAAAAACGGTCGCGGGTCGATTCGAAATCCAGATGCTGCCAGACCAGTTGCGCCTGGGGCTCGATCTCCAGGTTGCCGCGCCGCGCGAAGGGATAGCCGAATTCCGCCGATGCGGCGACGCCCAGCACGCTCTGCAGCAGCAGGCGGCCGCTGCCGCTGTAGTCGCTGTCCAGATCGAGCCGGCTGCCCTGGGTGACGGCGATGTTTTCCAGGTTGTGCGGGCGACGCCATCCAGTTGCGTACTGACAAGCAGCAGGCGATCGCTGCCGGCGCCGCCGTCGAAACAGCTCAGGGCGGCCAGATTGGCGGCACCGGCATTGCTCAGGGCGGCGCTGTCGTCGCCATCGCCCAGCTGCACCAGGCTGCCGAGCAGGCCGCCGGAGAGGTGGAAGCTGTCGTTGCCCGCGCCCTGGCTCAGCACGCTGCTCTGGCTGTCGATACGCGCACCCGCAACGGGTAGATGGCCGGGGTGCTGGTGTCGCAGAGCACGCCGTCGCCGGATTGCGGGTCATGGATGTTGCAGGTGGCCTGCAGCTCCGGGGTGCCTGCCGGCAGGCTACAGAACAGCGCGAGTCGGGGGAGAGTGCGTCGTCGTGGGACGGAGCAGGGCGGTTTCATCGGCGCAGCTCCGAGGTTTTCGGTCTGGCACGGGCGGGGTGGGTCTGACCGGGATAGTTTTTCCGCACTGGCCAAATGTCCGGGGAATGCGCTCAGTCGCTGTCGGACGGCCCGGTGGAGGACGGCGCCGGGCTCTTGCCTTTCAGGTACCAGGCGAAGGCGATGATCTCGGCGATGCTGCGGTACAGCGCCTCGGGAATCGCCTCGCCCAGTTCCAGCCGCGCCAGCAGGCGCACCAGTTCGGCGTTCTCGTAGATCGGCACCTCGCAGTCGCGGGCGATGGCGAGGATGGCCTCGGCCAGTTCGTCGTCGCCCTTGGCGGAAAGGGTCGGGGCGTTCTGCCCGTCGTAGTTGAGCGCGATGGCCTGGCGCAGGGTCATGCCTGTTCGTCCACCCAGCGCTGTTCCACCGCCGTGCGTTCGCCGCGTGGCGGCTTGCCCTGGCGGCAGGACAGCTGGTTCACGCTGAGGCCGGCGTCGCAGAGACGCTGGCGCAGGTTGTCCAGCTCATGGTCGATGAGGCTGGCGGTGCTTTCCCGTTCCGCCCACAGCTGGCTGGACACCGCGCCGCGGGCGAGGCTGGCCTGCACCTGCAGCGGTCCGAGGCTGTCCAGGTCGAAGGCCAGTTCGACGTGCCAGATCATCTCGCCCTGCTGTTCCTGCGCGGCGCTGCGGTCTTCCTGCTGGATGCGCACCTGCAGCGGGGTCACGGAGCTTTGCTGGCGCATGGGGATTTCCGTCTGCCAGGTGGTCAGCAGGGTGCCGTCCGGCAGCCGGTCGCTCTGCGCCAGGCTGCTCAACTGGTGGGTCTGCAGTCGCGCCACGGCGGCGGCGGCCAGCTTGAGCAGGGTTTCCAGGTCGCCGCTTTCCTGCAGGCCGGCCAGCAGCCGGCTGGAGAGGGGGAAGGCCGCTTCCTCGCCACGTCCACCGATCTGGCCGAGGGTGCCGCGGAGCAGGGCGGGCAGGCGATTGCCGTCGCCCAGGCTGGCGAGCAGGGCAGGATTGATCGTGGCCTGGCTCGGCAGCAGGGTGGCGATCAGGCGCAGCAGGTTGGCCTTGAAGTCGTGCTGTCCGGGCGCGCCATGCAGCAGCCCGGACTCGAGGAAGCCGCCGCTGTGCAGCAGGGCTTGCGCCAGGCCGCGCGGATCGGCGAGCTGGCGGGCGTCGGGGAGGCCGGCGAGCAGGCTGTCGACGGCCTGGCGCAGTCCGGACGGCAGTCCATCGGCCTGGTCGAGACCGCGCAGGGCGTCGAACAGCGCCGGCAGCGCGGCCTGGCGACCCTGCTGGGTGGCGAGCTGGCGGCCTATCTCCAGCCGTTCCATGCGCGCCGAAGGTGGCAGGAACAACAGCGCCTGGCTGGCCTGGACCTGGGCGCTGAGCAGGCTGCCGACCGACAGCGGGCGCGCCGATTCCAGGCTGAGCACGCGCTCGGCCAGCGGGCTGTCGAGCACCCGCAGCAGCACGCGGTAGAGCGGCTGCTGCGCCGGCTGCGATTCGATCCGTTCGCTGGACAGCACCTTGCCCTGCAGCAGGGTGCCGGGTGGAAGCTGGTCGAGGTCGATCTGCGTCAACGGTGCTTCGCTGCGCTGCGCCAGCAGGCTGGCGGCGAGGCGGGTGGGCGACAGCGCGGCGATGTTCAGCTGGCTGCCCTGGGCCAGCGGCTGCGGACTCTCGGCGGTGGCGATGGTCTGCCGGCCGTCCGCCAGGGTCAGGCGCAGCAGCAGCTGGAAGCTCGCCTGGGCGGCCTTGACCCCCAGCACCTCGGCCGTGGCGCTGGAGCCGGGCGGCAAAAGGTCGCCGAGGCTGCGGAGCAGCTGCAACGGCACTTCCACCGCGCTCGCCTGGCTGCGGGGCGGGGGAAGGGAAGGGAGCGGGCGGATGGCGCCAATCTCGCTCGGCATGCGGCAACAACCTGTTGAAAAGCTGACTTCGGGGCCGGGACTGGCCGTGTATAATGCCGCACCGTCCAGCGGGCGGCCGCCCATTAGCACCTTATATATAGCGGCCTGTACCCCGCCGACTTGAATACGATTCGTCAGCTTGCCCAATGGGTTCCGATACCTTGACCTCGCCGCTTCTCGAAACCGTTGCTCTCGCCTGCGAGCGGGACTGGCGCATGCTCTTCGAGCGCCTCGACCTGCGTCTGGCGGCGGGGGAGATGCTGCAGGTGGTCGGCCCCAATGGCAGTGGCAAGACCAGCCTGCTGCGCCTGCTCTGCGGGCTGATGCAGCCGACCGCCGGCCTGGTGCGGCTGAACGGCAAGCCGCTGCAGGAGCAGCGCGGCGAACTGGCGCGGATTCTCCTGTGGATCGGCCATGCCGCCGGCATCAAGGGCCTGCTCACCGCCGAGGAAAATCTCGCCTGGCTCTGCGCCCTGCATCGTCCGGCCAATCGCGAGGCGATCTGGCAGGCGCTGGCGGCGGTCGGCCTGCGCGGGTTCGAGGACGTTCCCTGCCATACCCTGTCCGCCGGCCAGCAGCGCCGCGTCGCCCTGGCCCGGCTGTATCTGGATGCGCCGCCGCTGTGGATCCTCGACGAACCCTTCACCGCCCTCGACAAGCAGGGCGTGGCGCAGCTCGAGGAGCATCTGGCGCAGCACTGCGAGCGTGGCGGCCTGGTGGTGCTGACCACCCACCACACGCTGCAGCGCATGCCCGCCGGCTATCGCGCGCTGGATCTCGGCCAGCACGGCCGCGAAGCCGCCCGCCAGGCGCCGGAGCGCGTGCATGAGTAACGTCTTCACCCTGCTGCTGTCCCGCGAGGCGCGCCTGCTGTTCCGCCGCCCGGCCGAACTGGCCAACCCGCTGGTGTTCTTCGCCATCGTCATCGCCCTGTTCCCGCTGGCGGTGGGGCCGGAAACCCAGTTGCTGCAGACCCTCTCGCCGGGGCTGGTGTGGGTCGCCGCGCTGCTGGCGGTGCTGCTGTCGCTGGACGGCCTGTTCCGCAGCGACTTCGAAGATGGTTCACTGGAGCAGTGGGTCCTTTCGCCGCACCCCCTGCCTCTTCTGGTCCTGGCCAAGGTGCTGGCACACTGGCTGATTTCCGGGCTGGCGCTGGTCCTGCTGGCCCCGCTGTTCGCCCTGATGCTCGGCCTGCCGGGCCGCTGCCTGCCGGTGCTGCTGCTTTCGCTGCTGCTGGGCACCCCGATCCTGAGCCTGCTCGGCGCGGTCGGCGCGGCGCTGACCGTCGGCCTGAAGCGTGGCGGCCTGCTGCTGGCGCTGCTGATACTGCCGCTGTACATACCGGTACTGATTCTCGGCAGCGGCGCCCTGCAGGCTTCGCTGCAAGGACTGCCGACCGCCGGGCACCTGCTCTGGCTGAGCAGTCTCACGGCGTTAGCATTGACGCTGACGCCATTCGCCATAGCCGCCGGGCTGAAGATCAGCGTCGGTGAATGAACGACCGCCGGACCGGGAAGCGGGACCGACGGCAGTGTGAAGAGCCCTGATACACAGAGCCTGATGATGAACTGGACTTGGTTTCACAAGCTTGGGTCGCCCAAGTGGTTCTACGAGATCAGCGGACGCTGGCTGCCCTGGTTCGCCATCGCCGCCGTGCTGCTGATGGCCATCGGCATCGTCTGGGGGCTGGCCTTCGCGCCGCCGGACTACCAGCAGGGCGACAGCTTCCGCATCATCTACATCCACGTGCCGGCGGCGTTCCTCGCCCAGTCCTGCTACGTGATGCTGGCGGTGGCCGGCGCCATCGGCCTGATCTGGAAGATGAAGATCGCCGACGTCGCCGTGCAGTGCGCCGCGCCCATCGGCGCCTGGATGACCTTCGTCGCGCTGGTCACCGGCGCCATCTGGGGCAAGCCGACCTGGGGCACCTGGTGGGTGTGGGACGCGCGCCTGACCTCGATGCTGATCCTGCTGTTCCTCTATTTCGGCGTCATCGCCCTCGGCCAGGCCATCACCAACCGCGACAGCGCGGCCAAGGCCTGCGCGGTGCTGGCCATCGTCGGCGTGGTGAACATCCCGATCATCAAGTACTCGGTGGAGTGGTGGAACACCCTGCACCAGCCGGCCACCTTCACCCTCACCGAAAAGCCGCCGATGCCGCCGGATATGTGGATTCCGCTGCTGCTGATGGTGCTCGGCTTCTACTGCTTCTTCGCCGCGGTACTGCTGATGCGCATGCGCCTGGAGGTGCTCAAGCGCGAATCGCGCGCGTCCTGGGTGAAGGCGGAAGTGGAGCGCGCGCTATGAGTTTCCAGTCGTTCGGCGAGTTCATCGCCATGGGCCATCACGGGCCCTATGTATGGTCGGCATACGCCATCAGCCTGGCGGTGCTGGCAATCAACGTGGCGGCGCCGATGCTGGCGCGCCGGCGTTACCTGCAAGAAGAGGCGCGTCGTCTGCGCCGGGAGGCCAACAAGTGAATCCGGTCCGCAAGAAGCGCCTGTACATCGTTCTCGCCATCGTCGCCGGTGTCGGCGTCGCCGTGGCCCTGGCGCTTTCCGCGCTGCAGCAGAACATCAACCTGTTCTACACGCCGACCCAGATCGCCAACGGCGAGGCGCCGCAGGACACCCGCATCCGCGCCGGCGGCATGGTCGAGAAGGGCTCGCTGAAGCGCTCGGCCGACTCGCTGGACGTCGAGTTCGTGGTCACCGACTTCGCCAGGGAAGTCACGGTGAAGTACCGCGGCATCCTGCCTGACCTGTTCCGCGAAGGGCAGGGCATCGTCGCCCTCGGCAGGCTGGACGCCAACGGCGTGCTGACCGCCGACGAGGTGCTGGCCAAGCACGACGAGAAATACATGCCGCCGGAAGTGACCAAGGCGCTCAAGGAGAGCGGCAAGATGGGCGAGTACGAAGCCGGCCAGAACACCACGGCGCAGGGGAGCAACTGAGCATGATTCCCGAACTCGGCCACCTCTCGCTGATCCTCGCGCTGTGCATGGCGCTGGTGATGTCCAGCTTCCCGCTGGTCGGCGCCTGGCGCGGCGACCGTCAATGGATGAGCCTGGCGCGCCCGGCGGCCTGGGGGCAGTTCGCCTTCCTGGTGTTCGCCTTCGCCTGCCTGGCCTGGGCCTTCCTCCACGATGATTTCTCCGTCGCCTACGTGGCGAGCAACTCCAACAGCGCGCTGCCCTGGTACTACAAGCTCAGCGCCGTGTGGGGCGCCCACGAGGGCTCGCTGCTGCTCTGGGCGCTGATCCTCGGCGGCTGGACCTTCGCCGTGTCGATCTTCTCCCGCCAGTTGCCGGAAGTGATGCTGTCCCGCGTGCTGGCGGTGATGGGCATGATCAGCACCGGCTTCCTGCTGTTCCTGATCGTCACCTCCAACCCGTTCAGCCGCCTGCTGCCGCAGGCGCCGGCCGACGGCAACGACCTCAACCCGCTGCTGCAGGACCCGGGCCTGATCTTCCACCCGCCGATGCTCTACATGGGCTACGTCGGCTTCTCGGTGGCCTTCGCCTTCGCCATCGCCGCGCTGCTCGGCGGCCGCCTCGACGCCGCCTGGGCGCGCTGGTCGCGGCCGTGGACCCTGGTGGCCTGGACCTTCCTCGGCATCGGCATCGTGCTCGGCTCCTGGTGGGCCTACTACGAACTCGGCTGGGGCGGCTGGTGGTTCTGGGACCCGGTGGAAAACGCCTCGTTCATGCCCTGGCTGGTCGGCACCGCGCTGATCCATTCGCTGGCGGTGACCGAGAAGCGCGGCGTGTTCAAGAGCTGGACCGTGCTGCTGGCCATCGCCGCCTTCTCCCTCAGCCTGCTCGGCACCTTCCTCGTGCGTTCCGGCGTACTGACCTCGGTGCACGCCTTCGCCTCCGACCCGGAGCGCGGCGTGTTCATCCTCGCCTTCCTGCTGCTGGTGGTCGGCGGCTCGCTGACCCTGTTCGCCCTGCGCGCGCCGGTGGTCAAGAGCCAGGTCGGCTTCGCCCTGTGGTCGCGCGAGACCCTGCTGCTGCTGAACAACGTGGTGCTGGTGGTGACCGCCTCGATGATCCTCCTCGGCACCCTCTACCCGCTGGTGCTGGACGCCATCTCCGGCGCCAAGCTGTCGGTCGGCCCGCCGTACTTCAACGCTCTGTTCGTGCCGCTGATGGCGGCGCTGATGCTGGCGGTCGCGGTCGGTGTGCTGGTGCGCTGGAAGGACACCCCGACCCGCTGGCTGCGCGGCATGCTGACGCCGGTGCTGATCGGCACCGCGGTCCTCGGCGTGGCCGCCGCCTTCCTCTATGGCAACTTCCACTGGGAAGTGCTGGTGGTGTTCCTGCTCGCCGCCTGGGTGGTGCTGGCCGGCGTGCGCGACTTCTTCGACAAGGTCCGCCACAAGGGTGTGGTCGCCGGCGCGGCGAGCCTGAACCGCAGCTACTGGGGCATGCAGCTGGCGCACCTGGGCATCGCGGTGTGCGCCATCGGCGTGGTGCTGACCAGCCAGTTCAGCGCCCAGCGCGACCTGCGCATGGCGCCGGGCGAGTCGGTGGAGCTGGCCGGCTACCAGTTCCGCTTCGAGGGCACGAAGCATTTCGAAGGCCCGAACTTCACCTCGGACAAGGGCACCGTCCGCGTGACCCGCGACGGTGAGGAAGTCACCGTGCTGCATCCGGAGAAGCGCCTGTACACCGTGCAGAGCTCGATGATGACCGAGGCCGGCATCTACGGCAGCCTGACCCAGGACCTCTACGTCGCCCTCGGCGAGCCGCTGGAAAACGGTGCCTGGGCGGTGCGCGTGCACATCAAGCCGTTCGTCCGCTTCATCTGGCTGGGCGGCCTGCTGATGGCCTTCGGCGGACTGCTGGCGGCGCTCGACCGGCGCTACCGGGTGAAAGTGAAAACACGTGTACGCGAGGCCCTCGGCCTCGTCGGACAGGGGGCCTGAGTGTGAAGCGTGCGATCCTGCTGTTGCCGCTGGCGATTTTCCTGGTCGTCGCGGTATTCCTTTTCCGCGGCCTCTGGCTCGACCCCAGCGAACTGCCGTCGGCGCTGATCGGCAAGCCGTTCCCGGCATTCTCCCTGCCCAGCGTCGGCGATCCGCAGAAGACCCTGACCGAGGCCGACCTCAAGGGCCGCCCGGCGCTGGTCAACGTCTGGGGCACCTGGTGCCCGACCTGCCGCTTCGAGCATCCGGTGCTGACCGAGCTGGCCAGGCAGGGCGTGGTGATCCACGGGATCAACTACAAGGACGACAACGCCGCCGCGCAGAAGTGGCTGAACGAACTGCACAACCCCTACCAGCTGAGCATCCGCGACGAGCAGGGCACCCTCGGCCTCGACCTCGGCGTGTACGGCGCGCCGGAGACCTACATCATCGACAAGGACGGCATCATCCGCCACAAGCTGGTCGGTGCGGTGGACGAGAAGGTCTGGCGCGAGCAACTGGCGCCGATCTACCAGGGGCTGGTCGACGAGGCCAACGGCAAATGAAGCGCCTGCTCGCCACCTTCGTCCTGAGCCTTGCGCTGGGCGGTCTCGCCCATGCGGCCATCGATACCTACGAGTTCGCCAACGACGCCCAGCGCGAGCGCTTCCGCGAGCTGACCACCGAACTGCGCTGCCCGAAGTGCCAGAACCAGGACATCGCCGATTCCAACGCGCCGATCGCCGCCGACCTGCGCAAGCAGATCTTCGAGCAGCTGCAGCAGGGCAAGAGCAACCAGCAGATCGTCGAGTACATGGTCGCCCGCTACGGCGAGTTCGTCCGCTACCGGCCGGCGATCACCTCGCGCACCTGGCTGCTCTGGTTCGGCCCGGCCGCGCTGCTGCTGCTCGGCGTGATCGTCATCGGCGCCATCGTGGTGCGCCGCAGGCGTCCTGCCGGCGCCGCTTCCGGCAGCCTGTCCGCCGAGGAACAGGCGCGCCTCGCCGCATTGTTGAAGAATCAAGCGCAGGATAACCAAGACAAATGATCGACTTCTGGCTCGCCGCCGGCCTTCTGCTGCTGGTCGCCCTGGCTTTCCTGCTGATTCCGCTGCTGCGCGGCCGCCGCGCCCAGGCCGAGGAAGACCGCACCGCTCTCAACGTCGCCCTGTACCAGGAGCGCCTCGCCGAGCTGGACGCCCAGCATGACGCCGGCACCCTCGACGATGCCCAACTGGCCGCCGGCCGCGCCGAAGCCGCCCGCGAACTACTGGCCGATACCGAGGGCGGCGACGAGGATCGCCGCTCCCGCCTCGGCCGCGCCGCGCCGCTGATCGCCGCCGTGCTGCTGCCGGTGCTCGGCCTGGCGCTCTATATGCACTGGGGCGCCAGCGACAAGGTCGAGCTGGCCCGCGAATTCGCCACTGCGCCGCATTCCATGGAAGAGATGACCGCGCGCCTGGAACGGGCGGTGAAGGCCCAGCCGGATTCCGCCGAGGGCTGGTATTTCCTCGGTCGCACCTACATGACCCAGGAGCGCGTCGAGGACGCCGCCAGGGCCTTCGAGCAGGCCGCGCGGCTGAGCAACCGCCAGCCGGAAGTGCTCGGCCAGTGGGCGCAGGCGCTGTACTTCGCCGGCGGCAAGAAGATGACCGACCAGGTGCGTTCGCTGGCCGACGAGGCCTTGAAAGGCGATCCTCAGGAAGTCACCACCCTCGGCCTGCTCGGCATCGCCGCCTTCGAGGACAGCGACTACGCCGGTGCGGTGAAGTACTGGGAGCGTCTGGTGGCGGTGCTGCCGGCGGACGATCCGTCGCGCTCGGCGCTCCAGGGCGGCATCGAGCGCGCCCGCCAGCGCATGGCCGATCGCGGCGAAACCCCGCCCGCCAGCAGCCAGCCGGCTCCGGCCAGCGGCGTGACGCTGACCGTGCGGGTCGACATCGCCGACGCGCTGAAAGCCCAGGTCAAGCCCGACGATTCGGTCTTCGTCTTCGCCCGCGCGGTCAGCGGCCCGCCCATGCCGCTGGCGGTCAAGCGCATCAAGGTCGCCGACCTGCCCAGCGAAGTGGCGCTCAGCGACGCCGATGCGATGATGCCGCAGCTGAAGCTCTCCAACTTCCCCCAGGTGCAGCTCGTCGCCCGGATCTCCCGCTCCGGCAATGCCACTGCCGGCGAATGGATCGGACGCAGCCAGCCGTTGTCTACAGCCAGCGCTGGAGAGCAGGCGGTGACCATCGACAGCCCGGACCAGCGCTGACGCAAGAGGGGAGAGCATGAAGGCAAGAATCCTGGCGCTTGGCGCCCTGTTGGCACTTGGCGGCTGCGTGGTGCAGCCGCCGCAGCCGGAACCCCAGCCGCCGGTGCCGCCGCCGAGCAGGCCGGAGGTGATCCCTCCTCCGGTGAAGGCGCCGCCGAAGACCACCATCACCCCGCAGCCTTCCGCCCCCGCGAAGTCCAGCCATCCTCCGCAGTTCGCTCCTCCGCCGGGCGGCAAGGGCCGCTGGGACGCCAGCCTGGGCGTCTACGTGATCCAGGGCGCCAACGAGCTGTACTACCGCCAGCGCACCTACTACCACTGGAACCACGGCTGGTTCTGGAGCGTCAGCCCGCAGGGGCCGTGGACGGCGACCGACAGCAGCGGTATCCCGCCGGGGCTCACCCGCCGGCATGCGGCGGACTGATCCCGGGGCGTAGGGGCGTAGGGGCGTAGGGGTGGATGAGGTTTTTTTCATCCACCATTGCGGGACCGCGTGCGCGGCCATGGTGGATCGATGAAGCGTGATCCACCCTACGTCAGCCCCACATCCATCATGCACACCACACGTTAACGCCCCCCATCACCGATCAGTCGCATTGCCCGCAAGCCATGCGGCGGGCATAGTCCGTCTCCTGCAACCTTGAAGGAGCCGAGGAAATGAGCGAAAGGGTTCTGCGACTGGCGGCCGACGCCGGTCTGGATGCCGAGCGCGCCGCGCTGGATGAGGTGTTCGGCGGGCGCAGCGATGGCCGCCTGCTGTTCTGGCGCCCGGAATGCCGGGCCCTGGTGATGCCGCGCCGCCTCAGCCGGCTGGAAGGCTTCGCCGAGGCCGAGCGGCTGTGCCGTGACAAGGGCTGGCCGATCGCCCTGCGCGATACCGGCGGCGAGCCGGTGCCGCAGTCCCCGGCGGTGCTCAACGTGGCGCTGGCCTACGCCATTCCTGTCAGCGACAACGAACAGACGCGCATCGAGACCGCCTACCTGCGCCTCTGCCAGCCGATCTGCGACTGGCTGGCGGCGCTCGGCCTGGAGTCCGGCCTCGGCGAAGTGGACGGGGCCTTTTGCGATGGCCGCTACAACGTCAACATCGGCGGCCGCAAGCTGGTCGGCACCGCCCAGCGCTGGCGCCGGCGACAGGGCGACGGGCGCTATGTGGTGCTGGCCCACGGCGCGATCCTGATGGAGAACCAGCGCGACGAAATGGTCGAGGTGGTCAATGCTTTCTACCAGGCCTGCGCGCTGGACGACCGCTGCCGCCCGGGTAGCCACGTGGCGCTGGAAGAGCATCACGCGCGGCCCTGGGAACAGGTCGACGCGCTGGCCGGACATTTCCAGCGGCATCTGCTGAACCAGGGGATTTCCCTTGCGGTCTGAGCCCGCTTCCTCCACCAGCCAAGGAAGACCGATGAGTCGAATCCTCCCCGACATCCGCATCGCCACGCCGACCCAGGGGGGACGCTGAGCATGGAACATGGAGCCAGCTACCTGACTTCGGCGGTGGTGTTCCTGCTCGCCGCGGTGTTCATGGTGCCCCTCGCCAAGCGCCTGCAACTGGGCGCGGTGCTCGGCTACCTGCTGGCCGGCGTGCTGATCGGCCCGTCGGTGCTGCGCCTGGTCGAGGACCCGGAAAGCGTCTCCCGGCTTTCCGAACTGGGCGTGGTGCTGCTGCTGTTCATCATCGGCCTGGAGCTGTCGCCGAAACGCCTGTGGGTGATGCGCAAGTCGGTGTTCGGCGTCGGCATGCTGCAGGTGCTGCTGACCGCCCTGGTGATCGGCGCGGTGTCGCTGCTCTTCGGCCAGTCCGGGAAGATCGCCATCGTCCTTGGCGGCGGCCTGGCGCTGTCGTCCACGGCCTTCGGCCTGCAGATCCTCGCCGAGCGCAAGCAGCTGACCGCCCCTCACGGCCGCCTGGCCTTCGCCATCCTGCTGTTCCAGGACATCGCGGCGATTCCGCTGATCGCCATGATTCCGCTGCTTGGCGCCCACGCCAACGAGGAGGCTCCCGGCGGCGATCTGGCCCATCTCTTCGAGATCGTCGGCAGCATCGCCGTGGTGGTGGTCGGCGGACGCTTCCTGTTGCGCCCGGTGTTTCGCACCGTGGCGAAGACCGGCCAGACCGACCTCTCCACCGCCACCGCGCTGCTGGTGGTGGTAGGGACCGCCTGGCTGATGGAGCAGGCCGGCGTGTCCCCGGGGCTTGGCGCCTTCCTCGCCGGCCTGCTGCTGGCCGATTCGGAGTACCGCCACGAGCTGGAATCGCAGATCGAGCCGTTCAAGGGGCTGCTGCTCGGGCTGTTCTTCATCGGCGTGGGCATGAGCGCCGACCTCGGCCTGCTGCTCAGTTCACCGTTCAGCGTGATCGGCCTGACCCTGCTGCTGTTGCTGATCAAGCTGCCGCTGCTGTACTGGATCGGCCGTATTGCCGGCGGGCTGGACAAGGGCGGCGCGGTGCGCCTCGGGCTGGTGCTGGCGGCGGGCGGCGAATTCGCCTTCGTGGTGTTCAAGCTGGCGCTGGCCGAGGCCATCCTGGATGCCGACCTGCACGGCAAGCTGGTGCTGTGCATCACCTTGTCTATGGCGCTGACACCGCTGATGGTGGTGGCCTTCGCGCGGATGGCGAAGAACGCGCCGGCGCCGGCCCAGCCGGAACCGACCACCGACTTCCAGTACGTCGAGGTCGACGAGCCGCGCGTGGTGATCGCCGGCATGGGCCGCATGGGGCAGGTCATCGCGCGGATACTGCGCGCCCAGGGCGTGCCCTTCGTCGCCCTCGACACCTCGGTGGACGCCATCGAGCTGACCCGCAGCTACGGCAACCTGCCGATCTTCTACGGCAATCCGCTGCGTCCGGAAATCCTGCGCGCGGTGAAGGCGGAGAAGGCCGAGTTCTTCGTGGTCGCCACCAACGACCCGGAAACCAACATGGAAACCACGCGACTGGTGCGCAAGCTCTACCCGCACCTGAAGATCATCGCCCGCGCGCGCAACCGCCAGCACGTCTACCACCTGCTGGACATGGACGCCCGGCCGGTGCGCGAGACCTTCCACTCCAGCCTGGAGATGAGCCGGATGATCCTGCAGGGCATCGGCCTCAGCGAGGGCCAGGTGCAGGCGCGCATCCGCCGCTTCATCCAGCACGACGACGAAGTGCTGATGGCCCAGTACGCGGTCTATGACGACGACCAGGCGGTGGTGCAGACCACCCGCGAGGCGCGGGCGGACCTGGAAACCCTGTTCGCCGGGGATCAGTTCAAGGAAAAGGAAAGCTAGAAGCGTTCGTTCGGCAACAGATAGCGCCATTCGCCGACCGGGAGTTTCGCCATGGAAACCCCGCCCAGGCGAATGCGCCGGATCGCCAATACCTGCAGGCCGACTGCCTGGCACATATAGGCGATCTGCCCGGGGCGGAACTGCTTGCCGGCGAAGCGCAGGCGGTTTTCGCTCTGCCAGCTGACCTTCAGCGGCGGTAACGGCCGGCCCTGCCAGACCAGACCATGACAGAGCCGGCGCAGTCCGTTCTCGGCGAGGTTGCCGGAGACTTCCACCACGTACTCGTGTTCGATCTGCGCCGCGTCCTCTATCAGCTTGCGCAGCACGCCATGGCTCTGGGTAAAGACCAGCAGGCCGCTGGCCCCGGTCTCCAGCGGGATGGTCGCCTGCAGGCGGGCGAAGTGCTTGCGCAGCGGCCGCAGCCCGGAGCGGTCCTCTGCCCAGAGATGCGCCGGGTCGAGCAGCCGCAGCGTCCCTGCTTCAGCGATATCCACCGGCTTGTGCAGGAGCAGAGTGACCGGCTCGATGGTCGTTGGCGTCGCGCCGGGCAGCAGTTCGATGCGCTGGTCGGTGACACGGTACTGCGGTTCTTCCACGCGCTTGCCGTCGACCGTGATCCAGCCGCCCTCAATGTAGAGTTCGGCCTCGCGGCGCGAGCAGGGCAGCAGTTCGGCGAGGCGTTTGGAAAGGCGGACGGGATCGGTCATGTCAGGCAGCCGGAAGAGAAGAGGGCGACCATTGTAATCGCCCTCGCAGCCTCACGGTGCCACCGGCTCGCGGTCGCGCACCCAGGACATGAACAGCTTGAAGCCGAGCGCCAGCACCACCGGACCGACGAACAGGCCGAGGATACCGTTGCTGAGCATGCCGCCCAGCGCGCCGATGAGGATCACCGGCATCGGTACCTCGACGCCGCGACCGAGCATCAGCGGCTTGAGCACGTTGTCGATCAGCCCGCCGATCGCTGTCCAGATCGTGAAGACGATGGCCAGCGGCATCGAATAGTCGGCGACGAACACGTAGATGATCGCCGGCAGGGTGATCAGCACCACCGGCAGCTGCATGATGCCCAGCAGCAGCACGCCGAGGGCCAGCAGGCCGGCGCCGGGGATGCCCATGACGATGAAGCCTACCCCCAGCAGCACGGTCTGGATGAAGGCGATGCCGACCACGCCCTGGGCCACGGCGCGGATGGTGGAGGTGCACAGGGAGGCCAGTTCCGGGCCGCGTTCGGGGCTGGAAATGCGCGTGGAAATATCCACCGCCGTGACGCTGCCGGGCTTGCCGTAGGCCATGATGACGCCGGCGATGAGGAAGGCGCCGAGGAACTGCAGCAGGCCCATGCCGACCCCGGCCACCTGCGCCAGCAGCTGCCTGGCGACGCCCTGCAGGTGTGGCGTCACCTGGTGCAGCACGCCCATGAAGTCGGTGGCGAGGCGTTCCCAGAGCTTGTGCAGCGGCTGGCCGATCAGCGGCCAGCCGAGGATGGCGTCCGGCGGCAGGGGAATCTTCAGGGTCCGGTTCTGCACCGCATGCACCGCGTCGCCCACCGATTCGGCGATGGAGGTGCCCAGCACCGCCACCGGCACCAGCAGGATCACCAGGCCGATCAGGATGATCAGCGTCGACGCGCTCACCTCGCTGCCGCCGAACCAGCGGCAGAAGATCTGCTGCAGGGGGTACAGGGTGATCGCCAGGATCACCGCCCACAGCATCAGGTCGAGGAAGGGGTGGAAGATGCGGAAGCAGAACAGTGCCAGCAGGAGGATCAGTCCGGCGCGAATCAGCACATCCAGCAGATTGCGCGACAGCAACTTTTCCGAAGGGGGCAGCATGCGGAGTCTCCTTGTTCGCCATGCGGTAAGCCAGTCCTAACTATCGGCGGACTCTGCGCGAGTGCAAGGAATCGAAGCAACTTTCGTGGTGCTTCCAGGGGATAAAGAGGGGGAGGAGGGGAAAAAACGGAAGCCTGCCGGGAGTCGGCAGGCTCGAATCCACGCAGAGGGCGTGGAGTGCGGATTACTTCTTGCTGATCACGATGTGACGGCTTACCGCGCCCTGCTGCTGGCCGCTGACACCCTTGGCGATCTGCTGAATCTCTCCACCGGAGTTGAGGAAGGCTGCGACCTGAGCCTCCAGCGATTCACGGGTTTCGACGGCGGGAGCCGGCTTCGGGGCAGATTTCTGGCGGGTGACGACGGGTTTGGAACGCATGACTGCCATGATTTTCTCCTTCGGACGGCCGACCATTGTACACGAAACGAGCAGCCTCCGGGCCGGAAAAGGAATGGGCGGTCATGTCGTGGATCAATGCCGGGCGATTCGGCCGTCCGCGTGGCAGGTGCTACTCTCGCCGCAACAGCCGTTTCCCCGCGAGCCTTCCATGGTCTTCCTGTCGCCCCGCCTGCGCACCGCCCTGCGCCTGGCCCGCACCTTTCTCGCTCCCTACCGCTGGCGGGCGCTGGGTGCGCTGGTCGCCCTGCTGTTCACCGCCGCCATCACCCTGTCGCTGGGGCAGGGCATCCGCCTGCTGGTCGACCAGGGCCTGCTGACCCAGTCGGCGGACCTGCTCAACCATTCGATCCTGCTGTTCTTCGTGCTGGTGCTGGGCCTCGCCGTCGGCACCTTCTGCCGCTTCTACCTGGTGTCGTGGATCGGCGAGCGCTGCGTGGCGGATATCCGCAAGCGCGTGTTCGACCACCTGATCGAGCTGCATCCCGGCTTCTACGAGGACAACCGCAGCTCGGAAATCCAGTCGCGCCTGACCGCCGACACCACCCTGCTGCAGACGGTGATCGGCTCGTCGCTGTCGATGGCGCTGCGTAACGCGCTGATGCTGGTGGGCGGGGTGATCCTGATGTTCGTCACCAATCCCAAGCTGAGCAGCATCGTCATCGCCGCGCTGCCGCTGGTGATCGCGCCGATCCTGCTGTTCGGCCGGCGCGTGCGCAGCCTGTCGCGGCAGAGTCAGGACCGCATCGCCGACGTCGGCAGCTATGTCGGCGAATCGCTGGGCCAGATCAAGACGGTGCAGGCCTACAACCACCAGGCGCAGGACCGCGAACGCTTCGCCCTGACCGTGGAAGGCGCCTTCGCCGTCGCCTGCCGGCGCATCGCCCAGCGCGCCTGGCTGGTCAGCGTGGTGATCCTGCTGGTGCTCGGCGCGGTGGGGGTGATGCTCTGGGTCGGCGGCCTGGACGTGATCGCCGGGCGCATCAGCGGCGGCGAGCTGGCGGCCTTCGTGTTCTACAGCCTGATCGTCGGCATGGCATTCGGCACTCTCAGCGAGGTGATCGGCGAACTGCAGCGCGCCGCCGGCGCCGGCGAGCGCATCGCCGAGCTGCTGCGGGCGCGCAACCTCATCCATGCCCCGCACGGGGACCTGCTGCGGCTGCCGGCGCAGGTTCGCGGGCGGATCGAGATGCACGGCCTGCGCTTCGCCTATCCGTCGCGGCCGGAACACTGGGCCATCGATGGCATCGACCTGGTCGTCGAACCCGGCGAGACGGTCGCGCTGGTGGGGCCGTCCGGCGCCGGCAAGTCGACGCTGTTCGACCTGCTGCTGCGCTTCTTCGACCCGCAGCAGGGCGGCATCCGCATCGACGGCCTGCCCATCGAGCGCCTCGACCCGCGCGACCTGCGCCGCTGCTTCGCGCTGGTGGCGCAGAACCCGGCGCTGTTCTTCGGCACGGTGGAGGAAAACATCCGCTACGGCCGCCCCGGGGCGAGCGACGCCGAAGTCGAGGCGGCGGCCCGCGCGGCGCATGCCCACGAATTCATCCTGCGGCTGCCGCAGGGCTATCGCACGCATATCGGCGAAAGCGGCCTCGGCCTGTCCGGCGGGCAGCGCCAGCGCCTGGCCATCGCCCGCGCCCTGCTGGTGGACGCGCCGATCCTGCTGCTCGACGAGGCCACCAGCGCGCTGGATGCGGAAAGCGAACACCTGATCCAGCAGGCCCTGCCGGGATTGATGAGCGGCCGCACCACGCTGGTCATCGCCCACCGCCTGGCCACGGTGCTGAACGCCGACCGCATCGCGGTGATCGACCACGGCCGGCTGGTGGCGCAGGGTACCCACGCCGAGCTGGTGCGCAGCAGCCCGCTGTATGCGCGGCTGGCGGAGCTGCAGTTCGGGCAGGCGGTGGCGGGGTGAAACTGGCGGGGTGCCATGTGCCTTGGTCGCGGGCATGGCCCGCTCCTACAGGTCCGTGCGCATCATCGTTCTCACATTCCAGCGTCCAGGCAGAAAAGCGTCATCCAGGCTGCGCAATGGCATGACGCTTTTGTAGGGCCATGCCCGCGACATGGCGGCCGGTCGCGGGCATGACAGGACTAGCCTGTCGCCGTAACGGGCGCAACGTCGCCGCAAGGAGTAGAATCCCCGCCCTCTTCAACGAGGTAGACGAACATGGCGGTCATCGGGCGTTTCAATTCACTGCAGGTGGTCAAGCACACCGACTTCGGGCTGTACCTGGACGGCGGTCCGCACGGCGAGATTCTCCTGCCCAAGCGCTACGTGCCCAAGGACGAGCCGACGGAAGAGGGCGACTGGCTGAACGTCTTCGTCTACCTCGACAGCGAGGACCGGGTGATCGCCACCACCCAGAAGCCCAGGGTGCAGGTCGGCGGTTTCGCCAGCCTGAAGGTGGTCGAGGTCAACCGCGTCGGCCTGTTCCTCGACTGGGGCCTGCCCAAGGACCTGCTGCTGCCGCACTCGGAAGAGAAGCGCCCGCTGCAGGTCGGCGACTACTGCGTGGTCTACGTCTACCTCGACGAACGCACCCGCCGCATCACCGCCACCGCGCGCCTCGACCGCTACCTCGACAACACCCCGGCGAACTACCGCAGCGGCGAGGAAGTCGACCTGCTGGTGGTGGAGCGCACCGACCTCGGCTTCAAGGCCATCATCGACGGCAAGCACTGGGGCCTGATCCACAAGAACGAGATGTTCAAGTTCCTGCGCGGCGGCATGCGCGAGAAGGGCTACATCAAGGAAGTGCGCGCGGACGGCAAGATCAGCCTGAGCCTGCAGCCGGTCGGCCAGGCCGCGCGCGACGACCTCTCCGAGAAGATCCTCGCCGAACTGCGCGCCGCCGGCGGCAGCCTGGCGATCAGCGACAAGAGCCCGCCGGAGCAGATCAGCCAGCAGTTCGGCGTCAGCAAGGGCAACTTCAAGAAGGCCATCGGCGGGTTGTACAAGCAGGGCCTGATCACCATCCTCGACGACCGCATCGAACTGCGCTGAAGCACTTGCGCGGCGGCATGCGCTGAACCAGCATTCCAGCTCCAACCCAGCAGCGAAGAGGCCGGCATGATCCGCGAAATCCTGAAGATGGGCGATGAACGCCTGCTGCGCATCGCACCGCCGGTGCCCCGCGAAATGTTCGGCAGCGCCGAACTGCAGGCGCTGATCGACGACATGTTCGACACCATGCGCCACGCCGGCGGCGTCGGCCTGGCCGCGCCGCAGATCGGCGTCGACCTGCAGCTGGTGATCTTCGGCTTCGAGCACAGCGAGCGCTACCCGGATGCCCCGGCGGTGCCGCGGACGATCCTGCTCAATCCGCTGATCACGCCGCTCGGCGAGGAACTGGAGGAGGGCTGGGAAGGCTGCCTGTCGGTGCCCGGCCTGCGCGGTGCGGTGAACCGCTACCGGCGCATCCGCTACCAGGGTTTCGATCCGCAGGGCCAGCCGATCGACCGCCAGGCCGAGGGCTTCCATGCGCGGGTGGTGCAGCACGAGTGCGATCACCTGATCGGCCGGCTCTACCCGTCGCGCATCAGCGATTTCGGCAAGTTCGGTTTTACCGAGGTGCTGTTCCCGGGGCTCGATCCAGCGGCGGATGACTGACGAGAGGAGCGGATAACCCGGGCCGGGTTATCCGCTGGGTGGATGGCTTAGGTCGAATGACTGCCGAGCAGCGCCGCGCCGGTTTTCTTCTGGCGTTTCGCCATGCGTTTTTCCTGGGCGGTCTTCAGCGGCTTTTTCTTCGCCTCTTTGTGCGAGTCCTGACTCTTGCTCATGATCGTGACCTCGAATGCGGGTGGATGGATGCGGCATCCCTGCGCGCCAGGGTTTTCTGCGCCATTCCCACCTCCCGAGCTGCGCCAGCTCCACGTTGCATGGCTTACAGCATAGTTCCGGATGCGCCGTTCAGCGTGACGAGAGCTGCTCCAGCTCCCGCCGCACCATCGCCGCGTATTCCGGCGGGCCGAGCCGGTACAGCTCGCCGGCCACCCACTGCAGCCAGCGTCCGCCCATGGCCTCGCGCGGCGCCAGCAGGCGTTCCGCCTCGGCACGGGCCCGGGCGGCATGCTGGCGGTGATAATCGGCGCGGCTCATCGAAGCGGCTCAGCCCCGGCAGCGCAGGGTCTGCGGGTCGATGTCGACCTTGGCCAGCAGCTTGCCGTCGTTGCCGGTGTACTGGTGGCTGATGCGCACGCGGTAGCGGCGGAAGCGCTCCAGCAGTTCCTGCTGCTGGCAGGTGGAAGCCACCAGGCGCGAGCGCAGGCCGTCCTCCAGCTTGGCCTTGCCGGCGGCGTCGAGCTGCGTCGAGCTTACGCTGGAGATCGCGTAGCGGTAGTACAGCGTCCTGTCGTCCAGGCTCAGCTGCACGCTCTTCAGCGTGGTCACCTTGTCCACCTGCTGGGGCAGGTGGTCGCGGGTCTGCTGGTCGAAGTACTCTGCCGATTGCCTGAGGAAGGTGTCCGGATCGGTCGACTGCCCGGCCCGCGCCGAGTAGAGATAGCCGGCCAGGGCCACCGGAAGCGCCAGGCCGGCGAAGATGAGGATGCGTTTGGGCGTGATCTTCCTGGGCGTCGCGTCGCTCGGCATGGAGGTGTCCTATGGCTGGAGGGATACGGTCATGCCTGCGGTAATGGCGGGCTTTTCGGATATATAGGCCAATCCGCGTCTCTGCGCTGCCCCCATACCGCTTTAAGCTAGGGTTTTTCTGCAACTTCGGCGTTACTGGCCTGGTCCCAAGCTGTGGGCGATCGCAGCCGTTGATGGAGGAAGTCGGGAATGCGTTTCATGGATATGCGGGGGCTGAGCCTGGGGCCCTGGACACTGCTGAAGCTCACGGTGAAGGAATTCTTCGACGACGAGATGCCCACCTACGCCGCCGCGCTGGCCTACCAGGGGCTGTTCTCGCTGTTTCCCTTCCTGCTGTTCCTCATCGCCCTGCTGGGTTTCCTGCACCTGCCGGAATTCTTCGACTGGCTGCGCGAGCAGGCCAGCTACGCGCTGCCGGCGCAGGCGCTGGACCAGGTGAACCCGGTGATCGACCAGCTGCAGCAGCGCCAGGGCGGCCTGCTTTCCATCGGTATCATCGTCGCCCTGTGGTCGGCGTCCGGCGCCGTGCGCTCGCTGATGAGCGCGCTGAACGCCGCCTACGACGTGCGCGAGGCGCGCCCGGTGTGGAAGCGCATGCCGCTGTCGGTGTTCTACATGCTGTGCATCGTCGGCATGCTGCTGCTCGCCGCCGCGCTGATGGTGATGGGGCCGCAGGTGATGGGCTGGCTGGCCGGGCAGTTCGGGCTGGAGCGCTACGTGGTGATCGTCTGGGCCTGGCTGCGCTGGCCGGTGGCGATCCTGCTGCTGATGATGACCATCGCCGTGACCTACTACGTCACTCCCGACGTGCAGCAGAAATTCTGCTTCATCACCCCCGGCTCGGTGCTCGCCGGCGGAGCCTGGGTCGGCGCGTCGCTGGCGTTCGGCTACTACGTGAAGAACTTCGCCGACTACAACGCCATGTACGGCAGCGTCGGGGCGATCATCGTCCTGCTGCTGTACTTCTACCTGTCATCCGCCGTGCTGCTGCTCGGCGCCGAGATGAACGCGGTGATCGAGCACCACCTGCCGCACGGCAAGGATGCCGGGCAGAAGACCTTCGCCGGCGCGAAGCAGGCGCCGCCCGACAACGCCTGAACCGTCAGCGGCCGGCCGACGAACTGTCCATCGCCGGCTGCCCGGCGAGCAGGCCGTCGACCAGGGTGCGGGCCTTGTCGAAGGAGGGATAGCCGCTGATCGCCACGGGCAGCTGGGCGTAGGCCATGCGATAGCGTTCCGCCCTGTTGCGGTCGGCATGCGGGATCAGGTAGGGCTCGCTGTAGATCCTGAACAGCAGCACGGTGGCGTAAGGCTGGCCGGCCTTGGCGGAGCGCTCCAGCAGGTCCAGCACCTCGTCCGTCGGCCCGCCCTGCCGGATCAGCAGCAGCGCCTTGTAGAAGGATGCCTCGCCGCGCCGGTCGAGGGGCATGGCGCGATCCAGCAGGGCATTGGCGAGGTCGAAGTTCTCCTGCTGGCCGGAGGAGATCAGCATCCGCGCCTGCAGCATGTCGTTCTGGTACAGCAGGCGCTGCGCCTGGCAGCGCTCGCTGGGGGAATCGCAGTTGCTGGACGTGGCGCAGCCGGCCAGCAGGAGAGGCAGGCTCAGTGCGATCAGGGTACTCAGGCGGTGGATGCCCATAAACTTCCTCGATGACGGGTTGCGCGCCAGGCTTCTCGCAGTCGGTTGGCGCCGTTGAGTGGGGCGAAGCATAACCGGGATCACAGCGATGCAGGCAACTGGCCATGACATTCAATTGTCACGCAACATCTTCAACTCCGCATCCGACGCGACCGAACCGTGTTCCAGCTTGATCTTCAGGCTCAGGTCGGTGCGCGAATCGGCGAATTTCAGTGCGTCGGCGAGGGCGACACGGCCGCTTTCGAACAGCGAGAACAGGCTCTGGTCGAAACTCTGCATGCCCTGTTCCAGCGCCCGTTCGGTCGCGCCCTTGATCTCCCCCAGTTCGTCGCGCTGGATCAGCCCGCGGATGTGCGGCGTGCCCAGGACCACTTCGACCGCGACCACGCGCTTTTGTGCCGTGCCCGGCACCAGCCGCTGGCCGATCACCGCCAGGATGTTCTGCGCCAGGTCGGCGAGCACCTGGTGGCGCGCTTCGTCGGGGAAGAAGCGGGCGGCGCGCTCGATGGCGTGGCGGGTGCTGGTGCCGTGCAGGGTGGCGATGCACAGGTGCCCGGTTTCCGCATAGTGCAGGGCGTGCTGCATGGTTTCCAGGTCGCGGATCTCGCCGAGCATGATCACGTCCGGCGCCTCGCGCAGCACGTTGCGCAGGGCGTCGGAAAAGCTGTGGGTGTCCAGGCCGACTTCGCGCTGATCGATGATCGAGCGCTTGTGCCCGTGGAGGAACTCGATCGGGTCCTCGACGCAGACGATGTGTCCGCTGCGCCGGCGGTTGCGGTAGTCGAGCATCGCCGCCAGGGTGGTCGACTTGCCGGAGCCGGCCGCGCCCACCACCAGCACCAGGCCGCGGTCCTGCAGCGCCAGCTTCTCCAGCACCCTGGGCAGGCCGAGGGTGGCGAAGTCGGGAATCACGTGCTTGATCAGGCGCGCCACCATCGCCACTTCGCCGCGCTGGTAATAGATGTTGATCCGGTAGCGCCCGCTGTCCGGCACGCTGATCGCCAGGTTCATCTCCAGGTCGCGCTCGAACTCGCCGATCTGCTTCTCGGTCATCAGCTGGTAGGCCAGGCGCTTGGCCTCGGCGGAAGTCAGCGCATGCTCGCCGACCTGCTGGTTGTGGCCTTCGACCTTGATCAGCGGCGTCGCGCCGACGCTGAAGAACATGTCGGAACCGCCGTGCTGGTGCAGCAGTTTCAGGTAGGCGAAAACGTCTGCGGGGTGTTCCTGGGGGGAGTCGTTCATGCTGCCTCCGCGGGCTGTCGGGCAAAGCCTAGCAGTCCTTTCCATGGGATGTGAAAGGGCCAGCAGGCAGCGGCTGACAGACTATTCTTAAGGCGGATTCCTGTGAGGTCATCGGACGTTGTGCAACCACGTGGCGGGCGCCGCCGGCAAGGAGAGATCATGAAGCTGATTCTGGGATTGCTGAGCCCGCTGCTGCTCGTCGGTTGCGCCTCGGTGAGCGATGTCTGGCCGGTGGAGAACGGCATGTACGTGGTGTCCGCGGCGGCGCTGCCGGTCATCGGCGGGGCACCCAAGGCCGGCGAGTACGCGCTGCACAAGGCCCAGTGGTTCTGCGCCAAGCGCAACAGCCGGGTACTGCTGGTCAACCCCGACTACCAGGACCTGACCCAGATGTCGCTCAGCGGTTCCTTCTACCGCGTCGGCAAGTCCTACACCGACGACATGTTCAAGCACCAGCGCGACAGCCTGGTGTTCAAGTGCGGGCCGATTCCTTCCCAGTCGCCGGGCCTCACCGGCGAATCGCCGCCGGCCACCACCTGAGGGGCATCGTCATTCCCGTCGAAGGGGCGTGAATATCTAGTCGCGCAGGGTCTTGCGGCAGTGCAGCAGGGCTTCCTGGATCATGAAATTCACCAGCGTCGGCGAGACGCCCAGCGACTCGGCGATGTCCTTCTGCTTCATGCCGTGGATGCGGCACATCTCGAACACATAGCGGGTGCGCTCCGGCAGTTCGGCCAGCGCACCGGCGATGCGCTCCAGCTGCTGCTGGTCGGAAACCTGCTCCTCCGGCGTGCCGGTGGCGCTGACGGTGGCCTCGGCGCTTTCCTCTTCCTCGCACATCAGCCGCTGCTCCAGCGAGCGACGACGGTAATGGTCGATCGACAGGTTGCGCACCACGCGGGTCAGGTAGGACGCCTGCGAGCGGATGGTGCTGGAAAGGCTCGATACGTCGAGCTTCAGGTAGGCATCGTGCACGATGTCTTCGGCATGGCTACGGCATCCGGTGATCCGGGTGGCGAGGCTGATCAGGCGGTGGCGCTGGTCGAAGAACACATCAAGCAATGGGGAACCACCCCCGGCTGCTCCGAGCTTTTGCATGAGGCACCTGACTTGTGAGTGGGAAGTAGTACCGGCTGGAGGTGGGAATTTATTTTAATTAAGAATCATTTTCAATGATGTCGCGGTGAAGCTTTTGCGAAGGGGGGGAGTGGAGGTCGTTTTCAGACATGTAGGGCTCATCCGGACGCAGGGCGGCGGGGTGCTGCTCTTCGTAGGAGCCAGCTTGCTGGCGATCGATGTGCCAAGCGGCTGCTTGGGTGGTGCCGGTAACTTCCGGATCGCGAGCAAGGACTGGGCGTCCCCCTCGCTCCTACAGGTTCGGCGGGGGCATTTCCGTAGGGCGCATGAGACGCCAGCGTCATCCGCCGCTGACTGGATGCAGGTGAGTGGGAGCGGTAAAAGAGCGTCGCGGGCATGGCCCGCTCCTACAATCGTCAAACCTGGCCCCGACCTGTAGGAGCGAGCTTGCTCGCGAACAAAATGCGTTGAGATACCAAGACAGTTGCTCCTACAGGTTCGGCAGGGCGTTTTCGTAGGGCGCATGACGCGCCAGCGTCATCCGCCGCTATCGATGAAGCCCGCGAACCCCGCGCCCTTGAGCCCCCTCGGCGGTATCCTCCGCCAATCTTCGTGCTAAAGAAAAATCATTCCCATTCGTCGATTACTAGCAATACGACAAGGCCGCCACACGGCCATGACAGATCGGCAATGGAGACTGAGCAAATGGCGTTCGACCGCGAAGATGCGAATTTCAAGGTTCTGGTAAACGACGAAGAGCAGTACTCGCTCTGGCCGGACTACAAGGAAGTCCCCGCCGGCTGGCGCGAAGCCGGCAAGAGCGGCTCCAAGCAGGAATGCCTGGCCTTCGTCGAGGAAGTCTGGACCGACATGCGCCCGCTGAGCCTGCGCAAGCACATGGAAGGGCAGGCCAGCCATTGAGCATGCAGCCGCTGACCCTGTTCTGCCTGCCCTACGCCGGCGCCAGCGCCATGTGCTATGCGCGCTGGCGGCGCAGGGTGCCGGGCTGGCTGGAGGTGCGTCCGCTGGAACTCCCCGGGCGCGGCAGCCGCAGCGGTGAACCGCTGGCCGGCGATCTGGTCGGGCTGGCCGCGCAGCTGGCCCACGAGCTGCGCGGGTCGCTGCATCGCCCCTACGCGCTGTTCGGCCACAGCATGGGTTCGCTGCTTGCCTACGAGCTGGCTTGCGCCATCCGCGCGCGCGGGCTGCCGGGGCCGCGCGCGCTGCTGGTGTCCGGCGGCTCCGCGCCGGGTCAGCGCGACTACCTGCGTTTCCGCGAACCGCGCAGCGACGAACAGCTGCTCGCCGAACTGCGCGACCTGCAGGGCACCCCGGCGGCGGTGCTGGAAGACGCCGAGCTGATGCGCCTGACCCTGCCCATCCTGCGCGCCGACTTCCTCCTCTGCGGCCGCTACCGCCCGCAGCCCAGCGCGCCGCTGGATTGCCCGCTGCACGTCTTCGCCGGCACCGGCGACCGCGCCAGCCGCGAGCAGCTGCTGGCCTGGCGCGAGCACGCGGCGGCGGAGTTCAGCCTGGAGATGTTCCCCGGCGACCACTTCTTCATCCATTCCTGCGAGAGCGCGCTGCTGGAGCGCATGGCCGCCTGCCTGAGCGCGACTTCCGCCCGGCCGGTCGCCCGCGTCGGCTGAGCGCCCACGGACCCCAACCATTCCATGCAAGGTGCGAGATGACCTATTCCCATGCCTCCCTGGTCGACGCCCTGATCGCGCGGGCGGCCAGCCACGGCGAACGCCCCGCCGTGCGTTTCCTGGTCGACGGCGAGCAGCAGTGCGAAACCCTCGACTACGCCGAACTGGATCGCCGCGCCCGCGGCCTGGCGGTGGTGCTGGCGCGCCACGCCGAGCCGGGCGAGCGCGCGCTGCTGCTGTTGCACAGCGGCCTGGAGTACGTGGTCGGCTTCTACGCCTGCCTCTACGCCGGGATCATCGCCGTGCCGGCGCTGCCGCCCGAATCGCTGCGCCCGCAGGAATTGAACCGCGTGCGCGCCATCCTCGGCGACGCGCAGCCGGCGCTGATCCTCACCGATTCGCAGCTGGCCGGCTCGCTGCCGGAGGCTTTCGAGGTCGCGCTGCCGACCATCCTCGCCGTCGACGAGCAGGACCTGTCTGGTGACGGTGAATGGCACGGCCGCCGCCCGGAAGCGGAATCCGTGGCCTTCCTGCAGTACACCTCCGGCTCCACCGCCACGCCCAAGGGCGTGCAGGTCAGCCACCGCAACCTGGTGGCCAACGAGGAAATGATGCTGACCGGCTTCGATCTGCACGAACGCGAGGTGTTCGTCAGCTGGCTGCCGCTCTACCACGACATGGGCCTGATCGGCTGCCTGCTGCAGGCCATCTACGCCGGCGCAACGCTGATCCTGATGTCGCCGCGCAGCTTCATCGAACGCCCGGCGCGCTGGATGGAGGCGGTGAGCCGCTACCGCGCCAGCCACACCGGCGGCCCGGACTTCGCCTTCCGCCTGGCCGCCGAACGCACCGGCGACGCGGCGCTGGCGAACCTCGACCTGAGCTGCCTGCGCGTCATCTACTCCGGCTCCGAGCCGATCCGCCACGACAGCCTGGCGGCCTTCGAGCAGCGCTTCGCCCCCGCCGGCTTCCAGCGGCGCATGCTCATGCCGTGCTACGGGCTGGCCGAGGCCACCCTGTTCGTCACCGGCACGCCCGCCGCCGAGCCCTTCGTCGCCGCCAGCTTCGACAGCCACGCCCTCGGCGAGAACCTCGCGCAACCAGGCACCGGCAGCCTGCTGGTGAGCAGCGGCATCGAGCAGGACGGCATGCTCCTGCGGGTGGTCGACCCGGTCACCGGCATGATCCAGCCGGACAACCGCATCGGCGAGATCTGGACCAGCGGCGACAGCGTCGCCCAGGGCTACTGGCGCAATCCCGAAGCCACCGCGAAAGCCTTCGTCCAGCGCGACGGCCGCACCTGGCTGCGCACCGGCGACCTCGGCTTCCTCAGCGAGCGCCGCCTGTTCATCACCGGCCGGCTGAAGGACGTGATCATCGTCCGCGGCCAGAACCTCTATCCGCAGGACCTCGAACGCGCCGTCGAATACTCGGTGGAAGGCGCGCGCAAGGGCCGGGTGATCGCCTTCGCCGTCGAGCACCAGGGCGCCGAGGGCATCGGCATCGCCGTGGAAATCGGCCGCGCCACGCACAAGAAGATCGACGCCGCCCAGCTCTGCGCGGAAATCGATCGCGTCGTGTTCGACACCTGCCAGCAGGGCACCGCCTGGATCGCCCTGCTCGAACCCGGCGAACTGCCGCGCACCTCCAGCGGCAAGCTGCAGCGCTCGGCCTGCCGCATCCTGCTGGAGCGCGGCGAACTGGCCTGCTTCCACCTGCAGCGTGCCGGCGAACTGGCCACGCGCAGCGGCGAGCTCCCGCGCGACGACACCGAGCAACTGGTCGCGCAGACCTGGAGCGAAGTGCTGGGCATCGCCGGGCTGTACCGCGAAGACCGTTTCTTCGCCCTCGGCGGCAACTCCATCGGCGCGGTGCAGGTGCTCGCCCGCCTGCGCGAACGGCTCGGTGTGTCGCTGTCGCTGGCCGCGCTGTTCGAGGCGGCCGACCTGGCCGGCTTCGCCGCGGCGGTGCGCGAGGCAATGCAGCAGCCGGCGCGCAACCTGCCGCTGGCCGCCGATCCGCAGGCCGAGCCCGTGCTGTCCCACGCCCAGCAGCGCCTCTGGTTCGCCTGGCAGCTCGACCCGCAGGGCGCGGTGTACAACGTGCCGCTGGCGGTGCGCCTGCGCGGCCCGCTGGACATCGCCGCGTTGCGCGGCGCCTTCGCCGATCTGCAGGCGCGCCACGCGGTGCTGCGCACCAGCTTCCGCCAGGATGCGGACGCCGTGCGCCCGGTGGTGCACCAGGACATGGCGCTGGACTTCGCCGTCGCCGAACTCACCGACCTGCCCATCGAGCAGCGCGAAGCCGCCGCCCGCGAGCAGGCCGCCGTCGAGGCGCGGCTGCCGTTCGACCTGCAGCACGGACCGCTGCAGCGCGTGCGCCTGCTGCGCCTGGACGAGCGCGAGCACATCCTGCTGCTGACCATCCACCACATCGCCGTGGACGGCTGGTCGATGAACATCCTCCTCGGCGAGCTGGAGCGCCGCTACGTCGCGCGCCTGTCCGGGCAGGACCAGCCGCTGCCGGCGCTGGAAGTCGGCTATGGCGACTTCGCCCGCTGGCAGCGCCAGTTGCTCGCCGCCGACCAGCAGCGCCAGCTCGACTACTGGCGCGACGCCCTGGCCGGCGAGCAGGCCTGGTTCGAACTGCACCCGCAGCGCCCCCGTGCGCACGGCGCGCTGGCGCAGTGCGCGACCTTCGACTTCCCCGCCGCGCAGACCACCGCGCTGCGCGCCTTCGCCGCCGAACAGGGGGCCACGCCGTTCATGCTGCTGCTCGGCGCCTTCGCCGTGGTCCTCGCCGAGCACAGCGGGCAGAAGCGCATCCGCCTCGGCAGCGACATCGCCAACCGCACCCATCCGCTGGCCGAATCCCTGGTCGGCTTCTTCATCAACCAACTGGTGCTGCAGGTGGAACTGCGCGCGGAGGAGGGCGCCGACGCGCTGCTCGACCAGTGCCGGCGCGTGGTGATCGACGCCGCCGACCACCAGGACCTGCCGTTCGACCGGCTGGTGGAGGAACTGCGCCCGCCGCGCCGCGCCGGCCGCTCGCCGTTCTTCAGCATCAAGCTCAACTACCAGGAAGGCGAGCCGCCGCTGCCGCGCCTGCGCGACCTGCGCGCCGAGCATTTCGACGGTGCCCGGCAGGTCGCCGAGATGGACCTGATCCTCGGCTTCTACAACAGCGCCGGGCGCCTGCAGGCGCGCTTCGAGACGCCCCAGGGGCTGTTCCAGCCGGGCGAGATCACCCAGCTGTTCGCCCAGCTGCAGGCGGTGCTGGCGCGCTGGCTGGCCGCGCCCCGGGGCAGTCAGGCCGAACTGATCGCCGCGGCGGCGCAGGTCCGCCGCGAAGCCGAGGCCGAAGCCAACCGCCAGCGCCAGGCGCAGCTCGCCGGCCAGCGGCCGATGCGCCGCCGTGGCACCGATTCGCAAAGCATGCAGGGGGTCCAATGAGCCAATCGAGCAACAGCCTGCCCACCCTCGGGCGGGCCCGCAGGGGTGTCGCCGGCGGCAGCGCCGAGCGGGTTTCCATGCAGCCGCTGTTCGACGGTCAGAGTCTGCCGCTGATCTGCCGGGCGCGCCTGCCCGGCGTCGACCTGATCGAATGGGCCACGGCCAACCGCGAGCTGATCGAGGCGCGCCTGCTGGAACACGGCGCCATCCTCTTCCGCGGTTTCGAGGCGGCCGGCATCGACGGCTTCGACCGCTGCGTGCAGGCGATCTCCGGCGGCGCGCTGGAATACCTGTTCCGCGCCTCGCCGCGCACCCAGGTCACCCGCCAGTTCAACATCTACAGCTCCACCGACTACCCCAGCGACGAGCGCATCTTCCCGCACAACGAGCACTCCTATTCGCCGGTGTTCCCGCTGCACCTGTACTTCTATTGCGACACCCCGTCGCCGACCGGCGGCGAGACCCCGCTGGGCGACACCCGCGAGCTGCTGCGCCGGATCGACCCGGCAGTGCGCGAGGAATTCCGCCGGCGCAGGATCATGTACGTGCGCAACTACGGCGACGGCATGGGCCTGCCCTGGCAGACGGTGTTCCAGAGCGAGGACCGCGCCGAGGTCGAGGCCTACTGCGCGAGGATCGGCATCCAGCCGCAATGGAAGCCCGGCAACCGCCTGCGTACCCGCCAGATCGGCCCGGCCATCGTCCGCCACCTGCGCACCGGCGAGGAGGTGTGGTTCAACCACGGCACCTTCTTCAACGCCCTGACCCTGCCGGAAACCCTGCGCGCCGCGCTGATCGCCGAATTCGCCCCTGAAGACCTGCCGCAGAACACCTTCTACGGCGACGGCGAGCCGATCCCCGCCGAAGTGATCGGCCACCTGCAGCAGGCCTACCGGGACGTGATGGTCGAGTTCCCCTGGCAGCGCGGCGACGTCGTGCTGCTCGACAACATCCTCGCGCTGCACGCGCGCAACGCATTCACCGGCCCGCGCAGGATTCTCACCGCGATGGCGATCGCCCAGAAAAGCGCCGACCTGGCACTCGATTGAGGTTCATGCCCATGCAACTGTCCGCCCACCAGGAAGCCTTCCCCCTCTCCGCGCAGCAGGCCGCCGTGCTCGCCCTGCAGGAATCCCTCGGCCGGCCGCTGGCCGCCATCGCCCGCATCGCCATCGCCGGCCGGCTGGACGAGGCGCGCCTGCGCCGCATCCTCGACGGCCTGCTGGCGCGCAACGAAGTGCTGCGCACCCGCTACCTGCGGCTGGACGGCCTGCACCGGCCGGTGCAGGTGGTCGGCGATGCGCCGGCGGCGCTCAGCGTGGCGGGCGAAGAGGGCGGCGAACAGCGCCTGCGCGACGCTCTTGCACAACCGGACGCCGCGCCGCTGCAGGCGGTCGCCATCGACCGGGGCGAGTCCTTCGTCGTCCTCCTCGGCGCACCGCTGGCGAGCCTCGACGGCGTGGCGCTGGCGCGGCTGGCCAGCGACCTGCGCGACGGCTACGACCACGTGCTGCCGGCGCTGGACGAGGACGTGCTGCAGTACATCGACTACGCCTCCTGGCAGGGCGAACTGCGCGCCGAAGACCTCGGTGTGCGCGGCGCCGACTACTGGCGCGCGCAGGTGAGCAGCATGCCGCCGCGCCAGCGCCTGCCGTTCGAACGCGCCGGCGAGGGCGCCGCGGAACCGGCCAGCCTGTCCGTGGAAAACGGCGAACTGCTGGCGCAACTCGACGCACAGGACGTGCCGGCCGGGCAACTGCTGGCCTTCCTCTGGGGCGCCTTCCTCACCCGCATCGCCGACCAGCCGCGCATCGCCCTCGGCGTCTGGGTGGATGGCCGCAGCGAACAGGTGCAGGGCATCCTCGGCCGCTTCCAGCGCTGCCTGCCGCTGAACCTGGACATCGCCGCCGACGCCAGCCTGCGCCAGTCGCTGGACAGCTTCCGCGCCCGCTTCGACGAGGCGCGCTCCTGGCTGGAATGCCTGGACGAAGCCGAGCTGGCCGGCGCCAGCGGAGTGGTCGCCGACTACGCCTGCGCCGTGGAACCCCAAGCCGACGCCGACTGGCTGGAACTGCGCCTGGACCCCGCCGGCCTGCCGCTGCTGCAACTGACCCGCGAGGGCGCCGAGCGCCTGCGCCTCGACTGGCGCGCCGAGCGCATCGACGCCGGGTGCGCGGCGCTGTGGCTGGAGCAGTTCCAGGTGTTCGCCGGCAACGCCCTGGCCGATCTCGACCAGCCCCCGGCCCGCATCGGCATGCTGGGCGAGGCCGAACGCGCGCGCATCGCCGCCTTCGAGCAGGGCGCGGAGCTGCCGCTGCCGGCCGCGCCGCGCCTGCAGCAGCTGTTCGAAGCGCAGGTCGCCGCTGGCGCCGAGCGCATCGCCGTGCGCCAGGGCGAGGTGGCCTGGAGCTACGCGGAACTGGAGCGCCGCGCCAACCGGATCGCCAACGCACTGCGCAGCCAGGGCGTCGGTCGCGACCAGCCGGTCGGCGTGTATGCCGAGCGTTCGCCCCAGGCGCTGGCGGCCATCGTCGGCATCCTCAAGGCCGGCGGCGCCTACCTGCCGCTGGATCCGGCCTATCCCGCCGACCGCCTCGGTTTCATGCTCGCCGATGCCGGCGTGCGCTGCCTGCTGACCCTGCGCCAGCCGGACGCCGCGCTGGTCATTCCGCATGGCGTGGCGCAACTGTCGCTGGCCGAGGACTCGCCGCTCTGGCAGGGCGCCGCCGAGGCGCCGACGGTCGAGCAGCACGGCAGCGATCTCGCCTACCTCATCTATACCTCCGGCTCCACCGGCCAGCCCAAGGGGGTCGGTGTCAGCCACGCCAACGCGGTGGCCTCGACCCTGGCGCGCCACGCCCATTACCGCGCGCCGGTGCGCGGCTTCCTGCTGCTGTCGTCGCTGTCCTTCGACAGCTCGGTGGCCGGGCTGTTCTGGACCCTCGGCCAGGGCGGCTGCCTGCAGCTGCCGTCGGAAGAGCAGGCGAAAGACCCGCGCGCCATCGCCGAACTGATCGGCGCGGCGGACATCTCCCACTACCTCGCGCTGCCCGGCCTGCATGCGGAAGTGCTGGAACAGCTCGGCGACCAGCGCCTCGACTGCGTGGTGGTGGCCGGCGAAGCCTGCCAGCCGGCGCTGCTGGCGCACCACGCCGAGCGCCTGCCCGGCGTGCTGCTGAGCAACGAGTACGGCCCCACCGAAGGCAGCGTCTGGTGCAGCGCCTGGAACGCCGACGGCGGCCCGGTGAGCATCGGCCGCCCGGCGCCGGGCATGCGCGTGCGCCTGCTGGACGGCGAACTGCAGCCGGTCGCCAGCGGCGCTGAGGGCGAGCTGTACGTCGCCGGCCCCGGCATCGCCCGCGGCTATCTCGGCCGTCCCGGGCTGACCGCCGAACGCTTCCTCGCCGCCGCCGATGGCGAGCGCATCTACCGCACCGGCGACCTGGCGCGCTGGCGTCCGGACGGCCTGCTGGAATTCATCGGCCGCGCCGATTCCCAGGTGAAGATCCGTGGCTTCCGCATCGAGCCGGGCGAGGTCGAGGCCGCGCTGCTGGAATGCGCGGGCGTGATCGAGGCGGCGGTGGTGGTGCGCGAAGGCGCCGCCGGCAGCCAACTGGTGGCCTTCGTCGTTGCGGCGGAAGAGGAGGGGCTGGAGGCCCGTCTGCAGGCGCAGCTCGCCCAGCGCCTGCCGGTGCACATGCTGCCGTCTGCGCTGCGCCGCCTGGTGCGCCTGCCGCTGATGCCCAACGGCAAGGTCGACCGCCGCGCGCTGGCCGGCGAGGCGCTGGCCGGCGAGGCGCTGGCCGAGCGCGCCTACGTTGCGCCGCGCAGCGAGCTGGAACGCACCCTGGCGCAGGTCTGGCAGGAGGCCCTCGGCGTCGAACGGGTCGGCCTGCAGGACAACTTCTTCGAACTCGGCGGCCACTCGCTGCTCGCCACCCGCCTGCGCGCCAGCCTGCAGGAACGCCTCGGCCTCGACCTGCCGCTGCGGCTGTTCTTCGAGGGCGAGACGCTGGAGCGCTTCGCCGAAAAGGTCGCCGAACTGCAAGGACAGAGCAGCGGCGCCAGCCTCGATTCCCTGGAAAACCTGTTCGCCGAGGTGGAAGCCCAATGACCGCTCAGGACCGCCTGCTCGCCCTGGCCCGCCGTTTCGCCGAACTCGATCCCGCCGCGCGCCGCCTGCTCGGCGACAAGCTCAAGGCCCAGGGGCTGTCCCTGGAAAGCCTGCCGATCCCGCCGCGCCCGGAAGGGCAGACTCGTGTCGCCGCCTCCCATGCCCAGCGCCGCCTGTGGGCGCTGTGGCAGCTCGACCGCGACAGCTGCGCCTACAACCAGACCGGCGCGCTGCGTCTCGACGGCGAGCTGGACCGGTCCGCCCTGCGCGGCGCCTTGGAAGACCTGGTGGCGCGTCACGAGTCGCTGCGCACCCGCTTCGTCGAACAGGACGGTGAGCTGCTGCAGGAAATCCAGGCGCCGGCGCCGCTGCCCTGGACCAGCCTGGACCTGAGCCAGGCCGACGATCCGCAGCTGTTCCTGCAGGCCGAGCTGGACGCCGCCGCGCGCCAGCCGTTCGACCTGCATGAAGGTTCGCTGTTGCGCATGCGCCTGCTGCGCCTCGGCCGCCAGCGTCATGCGCTGCTGCTGGCGCTACACCACATCGTCTCGGACGGCTGGTCGATGCAGGTGCTGCTCGGCGAGCTGGCGCAGTTCTACGCCGCGCGCGTCGAGCGCCGCCAGCCGGAACTGCCGCCGTTGCCGGTGCAGTACGCCGACTACGCGCTGTGGCAGCGCAACTGGCTGGAGGCCGGGGAGGGCGAGCGGCAGCTGGCCTACTGGCGCAGCGCCCTCGGCGACAGCCCGGCGCTGCTGGAGCTGCCCGCCGACCGCCCGCGTCCGGCGGAAATGAGCTTCCGCGGCGCCAGTCTCGGCTTCGAACTTTCGCCCGAGCTGGCCGCGCGCCTGCGCACAGTCGCCGCCGAATCCGGCGCCAGCCTGTTCATGCTGCTGCTGGCGGCTTTCAAGGCGCTGCTGCATCGCTACAGCGGCCAGGCCGAACTGCTGGTCGGCGTGCCGGTCGCCAACCGCCAGCGCCGCGAGGTGCAGGGGCTGATCGGCTTCTTCGTCAACACCCAGGTGCTGCGCAGCGAAGTCGACGGCCGCCTGCCGTTCCGCGCGCTGCTGGAGCAGGTGCGCCGCGCGTCGGTGGCGGCGCAGGATTGCCAGGACCTGCCGTTCGACGAACTGGTCGACGCCCTCGGCATCGAGCGCAGCCTGAGCCGCAACCCGCTGTTCCAGGTGATGTTCAACCACGAATGGCGCGGCCCGGCGCAGCTCGACGGCATGCCCGGCCTGCAGGCCGAACTGCTGGTGGCGCCGGCTGCTGTCGCCAAGTTCGACCTGTCGCTGGACACCGAGGAAGACGAAGAGGGCCGCCTGCGCGGCGCCTTCACCTACGCCACCGACCTGTTCGACGGCGAACGCATCCAGCGCCTGCGCGCGCATTTCCTCGCCCTGCTGGCCGATTGCGCCGAGCGCCCGGATGCCCCCATCGGCGACCTGGCGCTGCTCGGCGCCGAAGAATTCCTGCAGGTGGTGCACGGCTGGAACGCCACCGCCACCGCTTATGACGGCCCGCGCTGCATGCACCAGCTGATCGAGGCGCAGGCCGCCGCGACGCCCGATGCGCCGGCGCTGGTCTGCGCCGGCCAGACCCTCGGCTATGCCGAATTGAATGCCGAGGCCAACCGCCTGGCGCGCTACCTGCGCAGTCTTGGCGTCGGTCCGGAATCCCTGGTCGGCGTGCTCGCCGAGCGCTCGCGGGAAATGGTCGTGGCCCTGCTGGCGGTGCTCAAGGCCGGCGGCGCCTACGTGCCGCTCGACCCGGACCACCCCGGCCAGCGCCTGGCCTACATGCTGGAGGACTGCGGCGCGCGCCTGCTGCTGACCCAGCAGCACCTGCTCGGCCATATCGAAGGCAGCGAGGTGCCGGTGCTCTGCCTGGACCGCGACGCCGCGCGCTTCGCCGAGGAAGACGCGTCCGATCTGATCAATCTCAGCCAGCCGGACAACCTCGCCTACTGCATCTACACCTCCGGCACCACCGGCCGGCCGAAGGGCGCCGGCAACAGCCACGCCGCGCTGTGCAACCGCCTGCAGTGGATGCAGGCGCAGTTCCGCATCGACGGCAGCGACCGCGTGCTGCAGAAGACCCCGTTCGGTTTCGACGTCTCGGTGTGGGAGTTCTTCTGGCCGCTGATGACCGGCGCCACCCTGGTGATGGCCGCGCCCGGCGCCCATCGCAATCCGGCGCAGCTGAAGGCGATCCTCTGTGAAGAGCGCATCAGCGTGCTGCACTTCGTGCCCTCCATGCTGCAGGCCTTCATCGCCGCCGAGAGCTTCGCCGACTGCCCGGCGCTGCGCCTGGTGATGTGCAGCGGCGAGGCGCTGCCGGTGGACCTGCAGCGGCGCTTCCTCGAACAGAGCGGTGCCGGCCTGCACAACCTCTACGGCCCCACCGAGGCGGCCATCGACGTCAGCCACTGGGCGTGCGTAGACCAGCCGGGGCTCAGCAGCGTGCCCATCGGCCGGCCCATCGCCAACCTGCGGCTGTACGTGCTGGACGCCCAGCTGCAGCCGGTCGCCCAGGGCCTGCCGGGCGAGCTGTACATCGGTGGCGTCGGCCTGGCGCGCGGCTATCTCGGCCGGCCGGGGCTGACCGCCGAGCGCTTCGTCGCCGATCCCTTCGGCCAAGGCGGGCGCCTGTATCGCACCGGCGACCTGGCGCGCTGGCGGAATGACGGCTCCATCGAATACCTCGGCCGCATCGACCACCAGGTGAAGATTCGCGGCCTGCGCATCGAACTGGGCGAGATCGAGGCGCGCCTGCTGGAACAGCCGGAAGTCGGCGAAGCGGTGGTGGTGGTTGGCACCACATCCAGCGGCGCCCAGCAACTGCTGGCCTATGTGGTAGCAGCAGACGACGCCGAGTTGCCGGCGCGCCTGCGCGCGGCCCTGGCGGCGGACCTGCCGGAGTACATGGTGCCGGCGCAGATCGTCGTGCTCGAACGCATGCCGCTGAACGCCAACGGCAAGCTCGACCGCAAGGCGCTGCCGCAGCCGGCCCAGGCGCCGCGCAGCCACGTGACGCCGAGCGGTGCCGTGGAAGAAAGCCTGGCGCGCATCTGGAGCGAGGTGCTGGGCATCGCCGAAATCGGCGCCGACGACAACTTCTTCGAGCTGGGCGGCGATTCCATCATCGCCATCCAGGTCGCCAGCCGCGCCCGCCAGGCCGGCCTGCAGATCGGCCCGCGCGACCTGTTCCGCCAGCAGACCCTGCGCGAGCTGGCCGCCGTCGCCAAGACCGCTGCCGTACAGGACGAACGCGGCCCGGCCCAGGGCGAAATGGCGCTGACGCCGTTCCAGCGGCGCTTCTTCGCCAGCGAAATCCCGCAGCGCCAGCACTGGAACCAGGCGCTGCTGCTGCAACCGACCGAGACGCTGGACATGGACCTGCTGGCCCGCGCGCTGAACACCGTGGCCGAGCATCACGACGCCCTGCGCCTGCGCTTCAGCCAGGACGCTGCCGGCCAGTGGCATGCCCTGTATGGCGAGGTGCAGGCCATCGAACCCCGGCATTTCCGCGCGGCCAATGCGCAGGAGCTGGAGGTGATAGTCGACGACGCGCAGCGCGGCCTCGACCTCGCCAACGGCCCGCTGCTCTGCGCCGCGCTGGTGGACATGGCCGACGGCAGCCAGCGCCTGCTGCTGGCGATCCATCACCTGGTGGTGGACGGCGTGTCCTGGCGCGTGCTGCTGGAAGATCTGCAACGCGCCCTGCGTGATGAGGCACTGCCGGCGCGCAGCGCATCCTTCGCCGAGTGGACCGCCTTCCTCGAACGCCACGCGCAGACCGACGAACTGACCGCGCAACTGCCCTGGTGGCGCACCCAGCTCGGCGAGCGCGAGGCCGAATTCCCCGGCGCGCGGATCGACTGCCCGGCGCTGGCCGGCGATGCCATCACCCTCGACCTGCAGCTGGATGCCGACAGCACCCGCCAGCTGCTGCGCGAGGCGCCGGCGGCCTACCGCACCCAGGTCAACGACCTGCTGCTCTGTGCCCTGGCCCGCGCCTGGAAGCGCTGGAGCGGCCAGGCGGAACTGCTGGTGGAACTGGAAGGCCACGGCCGCGAGGAACAGCTCGCCGGCCTCGACCTCAGCCGCAGCATGGGCTGGTTCACCAGCGTCTATCCGCTGCGCCTCAGCGCCGCCGGCGACTCCGGCGCGGCGCTGTGCAGCGTCAAGGAACAGCTGCGCCAGGTGCCGGACAACGGCCTCGGCTTCGGCCTGCTGCGCCACCTCGCGCCGCAAGCCATCCAGGTCGAACTGGCGGCGCTGCCCGCGCCGCGCATCACCTTCAACTACCTCGGCCAGTTCGACCGCAGCTTCGCCGGAGCCCTGTTCCAGCGCGCCAGCGAATCCGCCGGCGCCAGCTGCGATGCCGCCGCGCCGCTGAACAACTGGCTGTGCATCGACGGCATGGTCGAGGACGGCTGCCTGCATCTCGGCTGGACCTTCAGCGCGAAGCAGCTCGACGCCGGGCGCCTGCAGCGACTGGTCGACTGCTATCGCGACGAACTGCTGGCGCTGGTCACCCATTGCCTCGCCGCCGAAGGCAGCGCCACGCCGTCCGACTTCCCCCTGGCGCGCCTCGACCAGGCCCGACTCGATGCGCTGGGATTGCCGCTGGCGCAGATCGCCGATCTCTACCCGCTGTCGCCGATGCAGCAGGGCATGCTGTTCCACAGCCTCTACCAGCCGGACGACGGCAGCTACATCAACCAGGTGCGCATGGATGTCGAAGATCTCGACGTCGAGCGCTTCCGCGCCGCCTGGCAGGCCGCGCTGGAACGCCATGCGGCGCTGCGCAGCGTGTTCCTCTCTCCGGCCGGCGGCGTGCCGCTGCAGGCCGTGCTGCGCAAGGCGACGCTGGAGCTGCGCGAATGCGCTGGCGACGATCTCGACGCCCTGGCTGCCGCCGAGCGCCGGCCGTTCGATCTGAGCGAGGCGCCGCTGCTGCGCCTGCTGCTGGTGCGCACTGCCGCCGGCCACCATCTGGTCTGGACCTGCCACCACCTGCTGCTGGACGGCTGGAGCCAGGCGCAGCTGTTCGCCGAGGTGCTGCAGCACTATTCCGGCCGCGCCGTGCCGGCCAGCGCCGGCAGCTACCGCGACTACATCGCCTGGCTGCAGGCCCGTGACCAGGCTGCCAGCGAGACATTCTGGCGCCGCCACCTGGCCGACCTGCAGCAGCCGACCCGCCTGGCCGACGCCATCGCCCTGGAGCAACCGGGCAGCGGCCATGCCGAGCAGCGCAGCAGCCTGCCGCTGGCCGTCAGCGCGCAACTGCGCAGCTTCGCCCGCGCCCGCAAGCTGACCCTCAGCAGCCTGCTGCAGGCGGCCTGGCTGCTCCTGCTGCAGCGCTACACCGGCCAGCGCTGCGTGGCCTTCGGCGCCACCGTCGCCGGGCGCCCGGCGGAACTGCCGGGCATCGAAAGCCAGCTCGGCCTGTTCATCAACACCATCCCGCTGGCCGCCAGCCCGCGTCCGGAGCAGAGTGTCGGCGACTGGCTGGACGAGGTGCAGGCCACCGGCCTCGCCGTGCGCGAGCACGAACACACCGCGCTGTACGACATCCAGCGCTGGAACGGGCAGGGCGGCCAGTCGCTGTTCGACCAGATCCTCGTCTTCGAGAACTACCCGATGGAAGCCGGCCTGCTGCAGGGCGAGGCGGGTGGCCCGCGCTTCTCCAACCTGCACAGCCGCGAGCAGGGCAACTATGCGCTGATGCTGCTGGTCAACCAGGGCGAGGCGCTGGAGTTCTGCTACAGCTACGACCACTCGCGCTTCGACGCGGCGGCCATCGCCCGCCTGGACGGCCACCTGCAACGCCTGCTGCTGGCGCTGGCGGAAGACCCGGCACGGCGCCTCGGCGAACTGCCGCTGCTCGGCGCCGAGGAGCGTGCCGCGCAACTTGAAGCGGGCGCCGCGCGTGGCGGTGACGAGGCCAGCCTCGATCTGGTCAGCCGCTTCGAGGAACTGGCGCGGCTGAATCCGCAGTCGGTAGCTTTGCGCCAGGAAGCCGTGACCGTCAGCTATGCCGAACTGAATGCTGCAGCCAACCGCCTTGCTCATCGCTTGCGCGCAGCCGGCGTCGGGCCGGATGCGCTGGTCGGCGTGTGCCTGGAGCGCACGCCGCAACTCATGGTCGCTCTGCTCGCCGTATTGAAAGCCGGCGGCGCCTACGTGCCGCTGGACCCGGAATTCCCCGCCGAACGCCTGCGCCACATGCTGCAGGACAGCGGCGCGCGGCTGCTGCTCAGCCAGTCCTCGCTGCGTGAAGAGCTGGCCGAACTGGGCGCCACCGCCGAACTCTGGTGCCTCGACGAACTGGCGCTGGATACCCCGGAAACCGATCCGCAACCGCTGGCCGGCGGCGAGCATCTGGCCTACGTCATCTATACCTCCGGCTCCACCGGCCGTCCCAAGGGCGTGGCGGTGCGCCGTGCCGGTCTCGGCAACTTCCTCGCCAGCATGGCGCAGGCACCGGGCATCGGCGCCGAAGGTCGTTTGCTGGCGGTGACTTCGCTGTCCTTCGATATCGCCGCGCTGGAGCTGTACCTGCCGCTGATCTCGGGGGCCAGCGTGGTGCTGGTGGACCGCGATACCGCGCGTGATCCGCAGCGCCTGTGGGCGCAGATCGAAGCCCAGCAGGTCAGCGCGATCCAGGCGACCCCATCCACCTGGCGCATGCTCGCAAGCCATCCGCGTCTGCCGGCGCTGGCTGGAAGACAGGTCCTGTGCGGTGGCGAAGCGCTGCCTGCCGATCTGGCGCAAACGCTGATCGAGGTCGCCGGGCATGTCTGGAACCTCTACGGCCCCACCGAAACCACGGTGTGGTCGGCGCGTTATCGCCTCGATGGCGAGCAGCCGCTGTTGGCAAATTGGACGAACAGCTGGAACCGCTGCCGGCCGGTGTCGCCGGTGAGCTGTATATCGGCGGCGAAGGTCTGGCGCGCGGCTACCACGGCCGTCCCGAGCTGACCGCCGAGCGCTTCGTCGCCGATCCGTTCGGCGGCGGTGGGCGGCTGTATCGCACCGGCGATCTGGTCCGTCGGCGCGCCGATGGCGCGCTGGAATATCTCGGCCGCATCGACCAGCAGGTGAAGATTCGTGGCTTCCGTATCGAGCTGGGCGAGATCGAATCCTGCCTGCTGGAAGACGATGCCGTGCGCGAGGCGGCGGTGGTCGCCCGGCGCAACCAGCTGGTCGGCTATGTGGTGGCGGACGGTGGCGAGGAACTGCTGCCGCGCCTGCGCGAAAGGCTCAAGGCGAAATTGCCGGACTATATGGTTCCGGCGCTGATCATGCGTCTGGAGAAAATGCCGCAGACGCCGAACCGCAAGCTGGACCGCAAGGCACTGCCGGAACCGGAGCTGGCCGAGCGAGCGTTCGTCGCGCCGCAGGGCGAGACGGAAACGCTGCTGGCCGGTATCTGGCAGGACGTGCTGGGTATCGAACGGGTCAGCGTCGAGGACAACTTCTTCGAGCTGGGCGGCGACTCCATCGTCTCCGTGCAGGTGGTCGCCCGCGCCCGCCAGGCGGGGCTGGAGATCAGCCCGCGGGATATCTTCGAGCAGCAGGATGTGCGCCGCCTGGCGAAAGTCGTGCGACAGCCTCAGCACATCCAGCAAGCCGAGATATTCCAGCTCGATGCCGAGAAGTGGGACCGCCTGCCGGCACCGCGCGAGGCCATCGAGGATGTCTACCCGCTGTCGCCGATGCAGGAGGGCCTGCTCTATCACGGCCTGAATGCCGGGCAGGACGGCGTCTACGTCAACCAGCTGGCCTTCGACCTCGACGATCTCGACCCGCAGCGCCTGCGCGGCGCCTGGGAACGCCTCATCGCCCGCCATGCCATCCTGCGCACCGGCTTTGCCTGGGAAGGTCTGGAGGCGCCGCTGCAACTGGTCTACCGCCAACTGCCGCTGGCCTGGGAAGAACAGGACTGGCGCGAGCGCGATAGCGCCGGGCTGCAGGCCTTCGCCGATGCCCAGCGCAACGCGCCGTTCCTGCTCGACTGCCCGCCGCTGCAGCGCGTGGCCCTGCTGCGCCTCGGCGAGCGCAAGTACCGGCTGGTCTGGACCTGGCACCACCTGCTGCTGGACGGCTGGAGCAGTTCGCGGCTGATCGAGGAATGGCTCGCACTCTATGTCGGCGAGGAGCCGACGCAAGCCGCCGGCCGCTATGGCGACTACATCGCCTGGCTGCGCCGGCAGGACCCGGCGCAGGGCGAGGCGTTCTGGAAAGCGCGTCTGGCCGAACTGGACGCGCCGACCTACCTCGCAACCGAGCGCAATACCGAAGGAGAAGGGCAGGAGCTGGTCGAAATCGCCCTCGACGCGACCGCCACCCGCCGCCTGCAGGACTTCGCCCGCGCCCAGCGCCTGACCCTCAACACCCTGGTGCAGGGCGCCTGGCTGCTGCTCCTGCAGCGCCACAGCGGACAGCGCACGGTCTGCTGCGGCGCGACCATGGCCGGCCGCCCGGCGGACCTGCCCGGCAGCGCCGGCATGCTCGGCCTGTCCATCAATACCCTGCCGCTGATTTCCGCGCCGGCGCCGCACCAGCCGCTCGGCGACTGGCTGCGCGGCCTGCAGGGCGAGACCCTGGCGCTGCAGGAGCAGGCCCACGTGCCGCTCTACGATGTGCAGCGCTGGGCCGGCAGCGCCGGGCAGGCGCTGTTCGACAGCCTGCTGGTGTTCGAGAACTACCCGGTGGATGCCGCCCTGCGCCATCGCGCCATCGCCGAGCTGCGCATCGACGCGGTGCGCCAGGTCGAGGCCACGCACTATCCGCTGACCCTCACCGTGCACCCGGGCGAATCCCTGCAGCTGGCGCTCGCCGGCCGCCGCGATGCGTTCGAAAAAGAGGCGCTGCAGGCCCTTGGCGGACAACTGTGCACGCTGCTCGCCGGCATGGCCGGCGATCCGGCGCGGCGTCTCGGCGAGCTGCCGTTGCTGAGCGAAATCCAGCGCGACGAGGCACTGGTCCACGGCCGCCAGTCCGCGACCCTGGGCGAAGGCTCGACCCTGCCGGCGCTGTTCGCCGAGCAGGTCCGCCGCACGCCGCAGGCCATCGCGGTGATCGATGGCGAAGGCAGCTACGCCTACGCCGAACTGGATGCCCGTTCCGAGCAACTGGCCCGGCGCCTGCGCGCCGCCGGGGTCGGTGCGGACGTGCTGGTGGCGGTGTGCCTGGAGCGCGACCGCAACCTGCCGGTGGCCCTGCTGGCGGTGCTCAAGGCCGGCGGCGCCTATGTGCCGCTGGACCCGGAATTCCCCGCCGAGCGCCTGCGCCACATGCTGGAGGACAGCCGCGCGCCGCTGCTGCTGACCCACAGCGCGCTGCTGGAACAGCTGCCGCCGGCCCGCGAGGGCGAGCAGCGCTGGTGCCTGGATCACCTGCCGGCAGACCTGCCGACCAGCGAGGCGCTGCCGCCGCTCGATCCGGAGCAGTTGGCCTATGTCATCTACACCTCCGGCTCCACCGGCCGGCCCAAGGGCGTCGCGGTGCGGCACGCGGCGCTGGCCAACTTCCTCCTGAGCATGGCCGGGGCGCCCGGCATCGAGGCCGGCCGGCGCATGCTGGCGCTGACCTCGCTGTCCTTCGATATCGCCGCGCTGGAGCTGTACCTGCCGCTGATCTCGGGCGCCAGCGTGGTGCTGGTGGACCGCACCACTGCCCGCGATTCCGGCCGCCTGCTGGAGTGCATCGCCGAACGCGAAGTCGACAGCGTGCAGGCCACCCCGTCCACCTGGCGCATGCTTGCCGAGCATCCGCGCTTCGCCGGGCTGCGCGGTGTGCGTGCGTTGTGCGGCGGCGAGGCGCTGGCGGCCGATCTCGCCGCGCGCCTGCTGGAAGTGGCCGGCGAGCTGTGGAACCTCTACGGCCCCACGGAAACCACCATCTGGTCGGCACGCCAGCGCCTGCAGGCCGGGCAACCGCGCGTGTCGCTCGGCGAGGCGCTGGCCGGCACATCGCTGCACGTGCTCGACGAGAGCCTGCAGCCGCTGCCGGATGGCGTCGCCGGCGAGCTGTACATCGGTGGCGTCGGTCTGGCGCGCGGCTACTACGGCCGTCCCGAGCTGACCGCCGAGCGCTTCGTCGCCGATCCGTTCGGCAGCGGCGGCCGGCTGTATCGCACGGGTGACCTGGTGCGCCGCCGTGGTGCCGAACTGGAGTACATCGGTCGCATCGACCAGCAGGTGAAGATCCGCGGCTACCGCATCGAACTGGGCGAGATCGAAGCCTGCCTGCGCCGCTGCGACGGCGTGCGCGAAGCGGCCGTGGTCGCGCGTCCGGGGCCGGCCGGGCCGGTGCTGGTCGGCTATGCCGAGGCGGATGCCGTGGACGGTCTGGAGCAGCAACTGCGCCAGGCGCTGCAGGCGAGCCTGCCGGACTACATGGTGCCGGCGCAGATCGTGGTGTTGGCGCGCATGCCGCAGACCCCCAACGGCAAGCTCGACCGCAAGGCGCTGCCGGCGCCGGACTGGCAGGCGCGCGCCCATGTCGAACCCTCCACCGACAGCGAACGCAGGCTGGCCGCGCTGTGGAGCGAGGTGCTGGGTGTCGAGCGGGTCGGCGCGACCGACGACTTCTTCGAACTGGGCGGCCATTCGCTGCTGCTGACCCGGCTGGCTTCGCGCATCCGCGACGAGTTCGCCGTCGACCTGCCGCTGCGCAGCCTCTTCGAGCACCCGAGCGTCGCCGCGCTCGCCGCCCAGCTGGATGGCGCGAAGCAGCCGGCGGGCGACGAGGCGCTGGAACTGGATTTCATGAACGACCTTTTGCAAGAACTGGAGCAGGCTGAATGAATAGCGTCCTCGATCCCCAGGCACCGGCGCAGGCGCGCGAACTGCAGGCCATCGGCGCGCGGCTGGCGCAACTGCCGGAGGACAAGCAGCGGCTGTTCCTCGCCAAGCTGGCCGAGGCCGGGGTCAACCTGCGCCGCCTGCCGGTGCCGCGCCTGCCGCGCGGCGAACGCCTGCAACCCTCGGCGGCGCAGCGCCGCCAGTGGTTCATCTGGAAGCTCGACCCAGAGTCCAGCGCCTACAACCTGCAGCGCGCCGTGCGCCTGACCGGCGCGCTGGATCGCGATGCCCTCCGGCGCGCCTTCCGCGACATCCTCGCGCGCCACGAGAACCTGCGCTGCCGCTATGAGGAAAGCGACGGCCAGCCGTATCTGCTGATCGACGAGTCGGCCGAACTCACGGTCGCGTTCGAGGATATCTCCGGGTTGCCTGAAGCCGAACGCGAGGCAATTTCCCGCCAGCGACAGATCGAGGCGGCCACCACGCCCTTCGATCTCGCCGCCGGCCCGCTGCTGCGCGTGTCGCTGCTGCGTCTGGCTGACGACGAGCACCTGCTGCTGCTCGGCCTGCACCACATCGCCGCCGATGGCTGGTCGATGAACCTGCTGGTCGGAGAATTCAACCGCCTCTACGCGGCGCACTGCCGTGGCGTAGAGGCGCAGCTGGAGCCACTGCCGGCGCAGTACGTCGACTGCGCCGCCTGGCAGGAAAAGCTGCTGGCGGCCGGGGAGGGCGAGCGCCAGCTGGAATACTGGCTGCGCCAGCTCGGCGGCGACATGCCGTCGCTGGAACTGCCGCTGGACCGCCCGCGTCCGGTGCGCCCGAGCGGGCGTGGCGCGGTGCTCGGCTTCGAGATCGACGCTGCACTGGCCGCGCGCCTGCGCCAGGTCGCCCAAGCCCACGGCGCCACGCTGTTCATGCTGCTGCTGGCGGCCTTCAAGGTGCAGCTGTACCGCTACACCGGCCAGCGCGACCTGCGCGTCGGCGTACCGGTGGCCGGTCGCGGAAATGCCGAGAGCGAGCGGCTGATCGGCTTCTTCGTCAACACCCAGGTGCTGCGCAGCGAGATCGACGGTCGCCAGCGCTTCGCCGACCTGCTCGCCGCCGTGCGCCAGACCGCGCTGGCCGCCCAGTCCAACCCGGAGCTGCCCTTCGAACGGCTGGTGGAGGCGCTGGCCCCGGCGCGCAGCCTCGGCCACAACCCGCTGTTCCAGGTGATCTACAACCACCAGTGGTACGACAGCGCCGCGCTGCAGGCCCTCGACGGCCTGCGCATGGAATCCCTGCCGCCGCTGGTGCGCGCGGTGGACTGCGACCTCGCCCTGGACACCGCCGAGGACTCCGCCGGCCGCCTGTTCTGCGAGATCAGCTACGCCAGCGAACTGTTCGACGACGCCAGCATCCGCCGCTGGCGCGCGCACTTCGAGGCGCTGCTGGCGTGCATCGGCGCGGCGCCGCAGACGCGCATCTGCGATTTCGACCTGCTCGAACCCTCCGCCTGGAACCAGCTGCGCGAATGGAACGCGCTGCCCACCGAGCCCGTGGCGGAACTGACCGTGCAGCAGCGCATCGCCCAGTGGGCGGTGGAAACGCCGGACGCCCCGGCGCTGTTCTGTGGTGACGAGGTGCTGAGCTTCGCCGGGCTGGACGAGCGCGCCAACCGTCTCGCCCAGCACCTGGCGAAACTCGGCGTCGGCCCGGAAAGCCGCGTCGGCGTGGCCCTGCCGCGTTCGCCCGACTTGCTGGTGTCGCTGCTGGCGGTGCTCAAGGCCGGTGGCGCCTACGTGCCGCTGGACCTCGACTATCCCGCCGAACGCCTGCGCTACCAGATGCAGGACGCCGGCCTCGCCTGGCTGCTCTGCGACAGCCGCGACGCGCGCCGGCCGCAGCTGCCGGAAGGCGTGCAGGCCATCGAGCCGGATCGCCTCGACCTCGCTGCCGAACCAGCCGTGGCGCCGGATGTGGCGCTGCATGCGCACAACCTCGCCTACCTGATCTACACCTCCGGCTCCACCGGCCTGCCCAAGGGCGTCGCCGTGGCGCACGGGCCGCTGGCGATGCACTGCCGCGAGATCGGCGCGCGCTACGAGATGGAGCCGGCCGACCGCGAGCTGCACTTCATGTCCTTCGCCTTCGACGGCGCCCACGAACGCTGGCTGACCGCGCTGACCCACGGCGCCAGCCTGGTGCTGCGCGACGACGCCCTGTGGACCCCGGAACAGACCTTCGCCGCGCTGCAGCACTACGGCGTCACCGTGGCGGCGTTCCCGCCGGCCTATCTGCAGCAGATCGCCGAGCACGCCGAAGGGCAGGCCGGCGCCGCGCCGCTGCGGGTCATCTGCTTCGGCGGCGATGCCGTGCCGCAGGCCAGCTTCGAGCACGTGCGCCGGGTGCTGCGCCCGCGCTACATCATCAACGGCTATGGCCCGACCGAGACCGTGGTCACGCCGATGATCTGGAAGGCCGCCGCCGAGGACTGCTGCGGCGCGGCCTATGCGCCCATCGGCTCGCGGGTCGGCGCGCGCAGCACCTGGGTGCTGGATGGCGACCTGAACCCGGTGCCGACCGGCGTCTGCGGCGAGCTGTATCTCGGCGGCGAAGGGCTGGCGCGTGGCTATCTGGGCCGGCCGGGACTGAGCGCCGAGCGCTTCGTCGCCGATCCGTTCGGCACGCCGGGCGGGCGCCTGTACCGCACCGGCGACCTGGTGCGCCAGCGCGCCGACGGCACCATCGACTACCTCGGGCGCATCGACCATCAGGTCAAGGTGCGCGGCTTCCGCATCGAGCTGGGCGAGATCGAGGCGCGCTTGCGTGCCGATGCGCGGGTGCGCGAGGCGCTGGTGGTGGCGCGCGAGACCGCCACCGGCAAGCAGCTGGTCGGCTACGTCGCCGGCGACGATCCGCGGCTCGACGAGGAACTGCGCGAAACCCTGCGCCAGCAGTTGCCGGACTACATGGTGCCGGCGCGCATCGTGGTGCTCGCCCAGTTGCCGCGCAACGCCAACGGCAAGCTCGACCGCGCGCAGCTGCCGGAACCGCTCTGGCAGGCCGGCGCCTTCGAGGAACCGGCCAGCGCCAGCGAACGCCTGCTGGCGGAAATCTGGAGCGAGGTGCTCGGCCTGCCGCAGGTGAGCGCGCAGGAACACTTCTTCGAGGCCGGCGGCCATTCGCTGCTGGCGGTGCAGGTGGTGGCGCGGGTGAAGAAGCGCCTCGGCGTCGAACTGCCGGTGCGCCAGCTGTTCGATACGCCGCGCCTGCGCGAACTGGCGGCGGCGATCGACGCCCTGGAACGCCGCGCCGGCCTGCCCGAGCTGCGCGCCGGCGAGCATGCCGATGGCGCGCCGCTGTCCTACAACCAGCAGCGCCTGTGGTTCCTCTGGAAGCTGGCGCCGGACAGCGCCGCCTACAACATCTCCGGCGCCCTGCGCCTGCATGGCGCGCTGGACCGCAGCGCCCTGCGTCGCGCCTTCGAGCAACTGCAGCAGCGCCATGCCTCGCTGCGCACGCAGTTCGAGGACGACGGCGAAACGGTGCGCCAGCGCATCCTGGCGTCCCTGCCGCTGGCGCTGGAGGAACAGCGCCTCGACCATCTGCCGGCCGCCGAGCGGGAAGCGCGCCTCGGCGAATGCCTGGCGCAGGAAGCGGCGCGGCCGTTCGACCTGGCATCCGCTCCGCTGCTGCGCGTCCGTCTGATCCAGCTCGGCGAGAATGAACACGCGCTGGCGCTGACCCTGCACCACATAGTCGGCGACGGCGCCTCGCTGAAGCTGCTGCTCGACGAGTTCGCCATCTGCTACCGCGCCTGGCTCGGCGGCGTTCCGGCCGAATTGCCGGCGCTGCCGATCCAGTACGCCGACTTCGCCATCTGGCAGCGCCAGTGGCTGGAAAGCGGCGAGGGCGAGCGCCAGCTGGGCTACTGGAAGGCGCATCTCGGCAGCGAGCATCCGCTGCTGGAACTGCCCGCCGACCGCCCGCGTCCGGCGCAGCAGAGCTTCCGTGGCGACAGCCTGGAATTCGCCGTACCGGCGCCGCTCGCCGCCGAGCTGCGGGAGATCGCCCGCGCTTCCGGCTGCTCGCTGTACATGCTGCTGCTCGCCGCCTTCGGCGCCTTGCTCTACCGCTGCAGCGGCCAGCGCGACCTGCGCATCGGCGTGCCCATCGCCGGCCGCCAGCAGCAGGAAACCGAGAGCCTGATCGGCTTCTTCGTCAACACCCAGGTGCTGCGCAGCGAGATCGACGGACGCCTGCCGTTCGCCGCGCTGCTCGCCGCCACCCGCGAAAGCCTGCTGGACGCCCAGGCCAACCAGGACCTGCCGTTCGAACAGCTGGTGGAAGCCCTGCAGCCGCAGCGCAGCCTCAGCCACAACCCGCTGTTCCAGGTGCTGTTCAACCATGATCGCGGCGACGACCTGAGCGCGCTGGACCTGCCGGGCCTGCGCGTCGAGACGCTGCCCGCCGGCCGCCGCAGCAGCCAGTTCGACCTGACGCTGGACACCTGCGACTGCGCCGACGGCCGCCTGCTCGGCGCCTTCGGCTACGCCACCGACCTGTTCGAGCGCGCCAGCGTCGAGCGCCTGGGCGGAATGTTCCTGCGCCTGCTGCAGTCGCTGGTCGACTCGCCGGAGCAGGCGCTGGACCAGTTGCCATTGCTGGAAGCCGAACAGCGCCAACAACTGCTCGACGGCTGGAACGCCACCGCCCGGGACTACTCGCACCTGCCGCCACTGCCCGAGCTGATCCGCCGCCAGGCCGCGCGCACCCCGGACGCCCTGGCGCTGGCCCATGGCGAACGGCGCTTCAGCTATGCCGAACTGGAGGCGCGGGCCAACCGCCTGGCGCACTGGCTGCGCGGGCAGGGCGTCGGCTGCGACGTGCGCGTCGGCGTGTTCGCCGAGCGTTCGGCGGAGCTGGCCATCGCCCTGCTGGCGATCCTCAAGGCCGGCGGCGCCTACCTGCCGCTGGACCCGGACTACCCGGCCGAGCGCCTCGCCTTCATGCTGGAAGACAGCGAGGTGCCGCTGCTGCTGACCCAGCAGGCGCTGCTCGATCGCCTGCCGCAAGGCAGCGCCAAGGTCTGGTGCCTGGACCGCGACTGGAGCGACACCGACGCCCAGCCGGACGGCGCGCCGGCCATCGACTACCCGCCGCAGAGCCTCGCCTACTGCATCTACACCTCCGGCTCCACCGGCCGGCCCAAGGGCGTCGGCAACAGCCACGCCGGCCTGCTCAACCGCCTGCAGTGGATGCAGGATGCCTATCTGCTGGATGGCAGCGACCGCGTGCTGCAGAAGACCCCGTTCAGCTTCGACGTCTCGGTGTGGGAGTTCTTCTGGCCGCTGATGACCGGCGCCGCGCTGGTCATGGCCGAGCCCGGCGCGCACCGCGATCCGGCGCGCCTGCGCGAGACCATCATCGAGCAGGGCATCACCACCCTGCATTTCGTGCCATCGATGCTGCAGGCGTTCATCGCCGCCGGCGAGCTGCCGGCCTGCGCCAGCCTGCGCCGCGTGCTGTGCAGCGGCGAGGCGCTGCCCCATGAGCTGCAGCAGCAGTTCCTCCAGCAGCATCCCGCTGCGCTGTACAACCTCTATGGCCCCACCGAGGCGGCCATCGACGTCAGCCACTGGACCTGCGTCGACGAGCCGGGCCGGCATGCGGTGCCCATCGGCCGGCCGATCGCCAACACCCGCCTGCTGATCCTCGACGGCGAGCTGCAGCCGGTGCCGGTGGGCGTGGCCGGCGAGCTGTACATCGCCGGGATCAACCTGGCGCGCGGCTACCTCGGCCGTCCCGGACTGACCGCCGAGCGCTTCGTCGCCGATCCGTTCGGCGCGCCGGGCGAGCGCATGTACCGCACCGGCGACCTGGCGCGCTGGCGTGCCGACGGGGTGATCGACTACGCCGGACGCATCGACCATCAGGTGAAATTGCGCGGCCTGCGCATCGAGCTGGGCGAGATCGAGGCGCGTCTTCTCGAGCAGCCGCAGGTGCGCGAAGCGGTGGTGGTGGCGCTGGCGTCGCCGACCGGCGCGCAACTGGTCGGCTATGTCACCGCGAACGAAGCGGTGGCCGACCCGCGCGGCTGGTGCGACGAGTTGCGCGAAACCCTGCGCGGCCAGTTGCCGGACTACATGGTGCCGGCGCGACTGATTCATCTGGAGCGCATGCCGCTCAGCCCCAACGGCAAGCTGGAGCGCAAGGCGCTGCCGGCGCCGGACTGGCAGGGCCGCGAATACAGCGCGCCGGTCGGCGCGGTGGAAACCCGCCTGGCGGCGATCTGGGCCGAGGTGCTGGGCGCCGAACGGGTAGGGCGCGACGACGATTTCTTCGAGATCGGCGGGCATTCGCTGCTGGCCGTGCGCATCGTCGCGCGGGTGCGTCAGGCGTTCGCCGTGGAGCTGCCGCTGCGCGCGCTGTTCGATGCGCCGAGCGTGGCCGGCCTGGCCGCCGCCATCGGCCGCGCGACTGCGGTCGAAAAAACCGGGCCGCAGCGCCGCGAACGCCCGGCACGGCTGCCGCTGTCGCCGGCGCAGAAGCGCCTGTGGTTCCTCTGGCAACTGCAGCCGGAGAGCATCGCCTACAACATGCCGGTGGCCCTGCAACTGGACGGCCGCCTCGACCAGTTGGCGCTGGAAAACGCCTTCGCCCGCCTGCTGCAGCGTCACGAGGCGCTGCGCACCTGCTTCCCGCTGCAGGATGGCGAATCGGTGCAGGTGATCCAGCCGGCGCAAGGCTTCGGCCTGCCGCTGACCGACCTGCGCGGCGAGGCCGATCCGCAGGCGCTGGCGGAAGTCCTGCGCCGCGAGGAAGCCTGCACGCCGTTCGACCTGGCCCGCGGCCCGCTGCTGCGCGCCCGCCTGCTGCGTCTGGAAGACGAGCGCCATCTGCTGCTGGTGACGCTGCACCATATCGTCAGCGACGGCTGGTCGATGGAAATCCTCATCCGCGAGCTGGGCCGCTTCTACGCCGGTGCATTCCATCCCGGTGATGAGGCGCCGGCGGAACTGCCGATCCAGTTCGCCGACTACGCCCTCTGGCAGCACGAATGGCTGGCCGGCGGCGAGGGCGAGCGGCAACTGCAGTTCTGGCGCGACCAGCTCGGCGATGCCCCGCGCATTCTCGAACTGCCCACCGACCGCCCGCGTCCGGCGCAGCAGAGCCAGCGTGGCGCCAACCTCGGCTTCGCCATTCCGGCGCCGCTGGCCGAGTCGCTGGGGCAACTGGCGCAGGCCCGGCAGGCCACGCCGTTCATGCTGCTGCTGGCGGCCTTCAACCTGCTGCTGCAGCGCTACAGCCGCCAGGACGACCTCTGTGTCGGCGTGCCGGTCGCCAACCGCCAGCGCGGCGAGTGCGAGGGGCTGATCGGCCTGTTCGTCAACACCCAGGTGCTGCGCACGCGCATCGATACCCGCCAGTCCTTCACTGCACTGCTGCAACAGGTACGGGAAACCGTGCTGGCCGCCCAGGCGCACCAGGACCTGCCGTTCGAACAACTGGTGGAAGCCCTGCAGCCGGAACGCAGCCTCAGCCACAACCCGCTGTTCCAGGTGCTGTTCAGCCTGCAGCGGCACTCCGTGGCGCTGCACGAGCAACTGCCGGGGCTGACCCTGCAGAGCCTCGCCGACAGCCGCGACAGCGCGCAGGTCGACCTCGGCCTGTTCGTCGACCAGCGCGCCGATGGCCGCCTCGACTGCACCTTCAACTACGCCAGCGACCTGTTCGACGGCGCCACCATCCAGCGCATGGCCGGGCATTTCCTCAACCTGCTGCAGGCTTTGGTTGCCGAGCCGATGCGTGCTGTGGGCGAGCTGGCGCTGCTCGACGCCGAGGAACGCTCTGCGCAACTGGAAGCCGGCGCCGCTCGCGGTGGCGACGAAGCCAGCCTCGATCTGGTCGGCCGTTTCGAGGAACTGGCGCGGCTGAATCCGCAGGCGATCGCCCTGCGCCAGGATGCCGTTTCCGTCACCTACGCCGAGCTGAACGCCCGGGCCAACCGTCTCGCCCATCGCCTGCGTGAAGTCGGAGTAGGGCCGGATGCGCTGGTCGGCGTCTGCCTGGAGCGCACGCCGCAGCTGATGATCGCGCTGCTCGCGGTGCTCAAGGCCGGTGGCGCCTATGTGCCGCTGGACCCGGAATTCCCCGCCGAACGCCTGCGCCACATGCTGCAGGACAGCGGCGCGCGGCTGCTGCTCAGCCAGTCCTCGCTGCGTGAAGAACTGGCCGAACTGGGCGCCACCGCCGAACTCTGGTGCCTCGACGAACTGGCGCTGGATACGCCGGAAACCGATCCGCAGCCGCTGGCCGGCGGCGAGCATCTGGCCTACGTCATCTATACCTCCGGCTCCACCGGCCGGCCGAAAGGCGTGGCGGTGCGTCGTGCCGGCCTCGGCAACTTCCTCGCCAGCATGGCGCAGGCGCCGGGGATCGCGGCCGAGGGCCGTCTGCTGGCGCTGACGTCGCTGTCCTTCGATATCGCCGCGCTGGAGCTGTACCTGCCGCTGATTTCCGGGGCCAGCGTGGTGCTGGTGGATCGCGATACCGCGCGCGATCCGCAACGCCTGTGGGCGCAGATCGAAACCCAGCAGGTCAGCGCGATCCAGGCGACTCCCTCGACCTGGCGCATGCTCGCCGGCCATCCGCGCCTGCCGGCGCTGGCTGGAAGACAGGTCCTGTGTGGCGGTGAAGCGCTGCCTGGCGATCTGGCGCAGACGCTGATCGATGTCGCCGGGCATGTGTGGAACCTCTACGGCCCCACCGAAACCACGGTGTGGTCGGCGCGTTATCGCCTCGATGGCGAGCAGCCGCAGGTGCTGCTCGGCGAGGCGCTGGCGAACACCTCGCTGCATGTGCTGGACGAACAGCTGGAGCCGCTGCCGGCCGGTGTCGCCGGCGAGCTGTATATCGGCGGCGAAGGTCTGGCGCGCGGCTACCACGGCCGTCCGGAGCTGACCGCCGAGCGCTTCGTCGCCGATCCCTTCGGCAGCGGCGGGCGGCTGTATCGCACCGGCGATCTGGTGCGTCGGCGTGCCGATGGCGCGCTGGAGTATCTCGGCCGCATCGACCAGCAGGTGAAGATTCGTGGCTTCCGCATCGAGCTGGGCGAGATCGAGTCCTGCCTGCTGGAAGACGACGCGGTGCGCGAGGCGGCGGTGGTCGCGCGGCGCAACCAGCTGGTCGGCTATGTGGTGGCGGATGGCGGCGAGGAACTGCTGCCGCGCCTGCGGGAAAAACTGAAGGCGAAATTGCCGGACTATATGGTCCCGGCGCTGATCATGCGTCTGGAACGGATGCCGCAGACGCCGAACCGCAAGCTGGACCGCAAGGCGCTGCCGGAGCCGGAGCTGGCCGAGCGCGCCTTCGTCGCGCCGCAGGGCGAGACCGAAACGCTGCTGGCCGGCATCTGGCAGGAGGTGCTGGGTGTCGAACAGGTCAGCGTCGAGGACAACTTCTTCGAGCTGGGCGGCGATTCCATCGTCTCGGTGCAGGTGGTGGCGAAGGCGCGGGATGCCGGGCTGGGACTCAGCCCACGCGACCTGTTCCTGCACCAGAGCGTGCGCGCCCTGGCCGCCCATGCGCAGCCGCTGGAAGCGGAAAGCGGCAAGGGCGTGGTCGCCGCCATCGATCTGGCTACTCTCGATGCGGCGGCACTGGCCGCGCTGCCGGTGCCGGTGGAGCAGGTCGAGGCGATCCTGCCGCTGTCGCCGATGCAGCAGGGCATGCTGTTCCACTCGCTGGACGCGCCGGGCAGCGACCTCTACGTCAACCAGCTGGATGTGCTGGCGGACGGCCTGGATGCCGAGCGCTTCCTCGCTGCCTGGGCGGAGGTCAGCGCGCGCCACGACAGCCTGCGCAGCGCCTTCGTCTGGCAGGGCTTCGCCGATGCCATGCAGGTGATCCAGCGCGACGCCGAAGTGCCGATGCAGATTCTCGACTGGCGCGAGCGCGAGGCCGACGGCGAGGCGTTCCAGGCGCTGGCCGCCGAGCAGCGCCAATTGCCCTTCGACCTCGCCCGCGCCCCCCTGCAGCGCCTGCTGCTGGTGCGTCTCGGCGAGCGCCGCTACCGCGTGCTGTGGACCTACCACCACCTGCTGCTGGACGGCTGGAGCCTGTCGCTGCTGATCGGCCAGGTGCTGCGCCGCTACCTCGGCCAGGCGCTGCCGGCGGCGGGGCGCTACCGCGACTACATCGACTGGCTGCAGTCCCGCGATCCGCTGGTCAGCGAACGCTTCTGGCGCGAGAAGCTGGCGCCGCTGGAAGAGCCGACGCTGCTCGCCCAGGCGCTGCCGGGCAAGCGCAGCGACAGCGGCCACCAGGCCATCTACACGCAGCTCGACCGCGCCGCCACCGCGCGCCTGAAGGACTTCGCCCGTGGTCAGCGGGTGACCCTGAACACCGTGGTGCAGGCCGCCTGGCTGCTCCTGCTGCAGCGCTATACCGGCCAGCGCAGCGTGGCCTTCGGCGCCACGGTTTCCGGCCGGCCGGCGTCGCTGCCGGGGGCGCAGGAAACCCTCGGGCTGTTCATCAACACCCTGCCGATCGTGCAGGCGCCGCGCCCGGAGCAGGCGCTCGGCGACTGGCTGCGCGAGCTGCAGGACTACAACCTCGCCGCCCGCGAGCACGAGCACACGCCGCTCAGCCAGATCCAGCGCTGGGCCGGACGCGGCGGGCAGGCGCTGTTCGACAGCATCATCGTGTTCGAGAACGCGCCGGTGGACCGCCTGCTGGCCGACTGGCAGGACGGCGAGCTGCGCTTCGAGGCGGCGAAGGGCCACGGCGTGACCAACTTCGCCATGGACCTGATGGTCACCCTCGGCGACGGCCTGGAAATCGAATACATGTTCCTCCGCGAGTTCTTCGGCCTGGCCGAGGTGGAGGCGATCCGCGCGCATCTGGAGCATCTGCTGGACAGCTTCTGCGCCGGCGCCGCACGCCCGCTGGGGCAGATCGGCATGCACGACGGCGAGGCGCTGCGCGTTCGCGCCGAGGCCAACCGCCTGCCGCCGCGCCAGTCGCTGCCGCCGGTGCATGAAGGCATCGCCCGCTGGGCGCGGCAGACGCCGGAAAAGGTCGCCGTGCTCAGCGGCGGACGCAGCCTGAGCTTCGCCGAGCTGGACGCCCGCGCCGAACGCCTGGCGCGCCTGCTGGTCGCCCAGGGCGCCGGTCCGGAAAAGGTGGTCGGCGTGGCGCTGCCGCGTTCGCTGGACTGGCCGGTGGCGCTGCTGGCGGTGCTCAAGTCCGGCGCCGCCTACCTGCCGCTGGACGTGGCGCATCCCGCCGAGCGCCTGGAATTCATCATGCGCGACTCGGGCATGGCGCTGCTGCTCGGGCATTCCAGCCTGGCCGAACGCCTGCCGGCGGTGGAGGGCGTCACCCGCCTGGAGCTGGATCGCCTCGACCCGTCGTCCGCCGATGCGGCGCTGCCCCGGCCGCATGCCGACAGCCTGGCCTACCTGATCTACACCTCCGGTTCCACCGGCCAGCCGAAGGCGGTCGCGGTGTCCCACGGGCCGCTGGCGATGCACTGCCAGGCCATCGGCGAGCGCTATGAAATGACGCCGGCCGACCGCGAGCTGCACTTCATGTCGTTCGCCTTCGACGGTGCCCACGAGCGCTGGCTGACGCCGCTGCTGTTCGGCGGCAGCCTGCTGATCCGCGATGACGAACTGTGGACGCCGCAGCAGACGCTGGAGGCGATGCACGAACATGGAGTCACCGTGGCCGCCTTCCCGCCGGTGTACCTGCAGGCGCTGGCGACCCAGGCCGAGGCCGACGGTGCTGCGCCGGCGGTGCGTGTGTACTGCTTCGGCGGCGACGCGGTGGCCGATGCGGCCTTCGAGCGGGTCCGCGCGGCGCTGCGGCCGCGCTGCATCATCAACGGCTACGGGCCGACCGAAACCGTGATCACCCCGCTGCTGTGGAAGGCCGAGGGCGACACCGCCTGCGGCGCCGCCTACGCGCCCATCGGTTCACGGGTCGGCGCGCGCACCACGCATGTGCTGGACGCCGACCTGCAGCCGGTGCCGGATGGCGTGGCCGGCGAGCTGTATATCGGCGGCGAGGGCCTGGCGCGCGGCTACCACGGCCGCGCGGGGCTGACCGCTGAGCGCTTCGTCGCCGATCCGTTCGGCAGCGGCGGGCGCCTGTATCGCACCGGCGACCTGGTGCGCCGGCGCGCCGACGGCACCTTCGACTACCTCGGCCGACTGGACCATCAGGTCAAGGTGCGCGGCTTCCGCATCGAGCTGGGCGAGATCGAGGCGCGCCTGCGCGAGCAGCCGGAAGTGCGTGGCGCGGTGGTGGTGGCCCATGACGGGCCGTCCGGGCGCCAGTTGCTCGGCTATGTCGCCGCCGATGCCGATGATGGACTTGGCGAATCCCTGCGCCAGCGGCTCAAGGCGCTGCTGCCGGACTACATGGTGCCGGCGCGGGTGCTGGTGCTGGACGAGCTGCCGCTGAACGCCAACGGCAAGATCGACCGCCGCGCGCTGCCGGAGCCGGACGCCCGCGACGATTCCGACTACGTCGCGCCGCGCACCGACGAGGAACGCCTGCTGGCGGAAATCTGGCAGGACGTGCTCGGCATCGAGCGGGTCGGCGTGCAGGACAACTTCTTCGAGCTGGGCGGCGATTCGATCCTCAGCCTGCAGGTGGTGTCGCGCCTGCGCAATCAGCCGGCGCTGCGCCGCGAAATCCGCCTGCGCGACCTGCTGCGCCGGCCGACCATCGCCGAGCTGCTGGGCGAGGCCGGGGAGGTCGTCGAGGACGCGCTGGTGGTGCCGCTGGCGGGCGCGGGCGGCGAGACCTTCAATCTGCTGCCGATCCAGCAATGGCTGTTCGACGTGCCGATGGACGAGCGCCACCACTTCAACCAGGCGCTGCTGCTCGACGTGCTGCAGCCGCTGCAGGCCGACGCCCTGGAGCGCGCCGTGCAGGCCCTGCTGGCCAGCCACGATGCGCTGCGCCTGCGCTTCGTGCCGGGTGCGAGCGGCTGGACCCAGCGCTACGCCAGCCTGGAAGAAGCGGCGCAGACGCCGGTGCTGTGGCAGGAAGAAGTCGCCGACAGCGCCGCCGTGGAAGACGCCATCCAGCGCGCCCAGCGCAGCCTCGACCTGCAGCGTGGCCCGCTGCTGCGGGTGCTGCATTGCCGGTTGGCTTCCGGCGGCGAACGCCTGCTGCTGGTGATCCACCACCTGGCGGTGGACGGGGTGTCCTGGCGCGTGCTGCTGGAGGACCTGGCCGCCGCCTATGCCGCCGAGGTACGCGGCGAGAGCGCGCAACTGGCGCCGGCCGGCAGCAGCTACCGCGACTGGGCCGAGCGCCTGCAGGCCTTCGCCCGCAGCGAGGCGGGCGAGTCCGAGCTGGCCTACTGGCTGGCGCAGCTGGACGGCGCGGCTCCGGCCGAACCGCCGCTGGACAACCCGCGCGGGCGCAATCTGGTCAATGTTGCCGGCGAGGCGGGCATGAGCCTGGATGCGGCGCGCACCACGCGCCTGCTGAAGGAGCTGCCGGGCCTGTTGCAGGCGCAGATCAACGACCTGCTGCTGGCGGCGTTGGCCCGCGTGGTGTGCCGCTGGACCGGCGACGAATCGGCGCTGATCCAGCTGGAAGGCCACGGCCGCGAGGACCTGTTCGCCGACCTCGACCTGAGCCGCACGGTGGGCTGGTTCACCAGCATGTTCCCGGTGCGCCTCGTACCGGGCGCGGGCAATGCCGCCGACTCGGTGCGTGCGGTGCGCGGGCAGTTGGCGCGGATTCCGCGTAACGGCCTGGGCTTCGGCGTGCTGCGCCATCTCGGCCGGCCGGAGATTCGCCAGCAACTGGCCGCGCTGCCGCAACCGCGCATCACCTTCAACTACCTCGGCCAGTTCGACCAGGCCGCCAACGGCCAGTCGATGTTCGGCGCGGCGTCGGAAAGCCTCGGCGACTTCCACAGCCCGTCGGCGCCGCTGGCGAACTGGCTGGAGATCATCGGCCAGGTGCAGGACGGCCGGCTGTCGATGCGCTGCGTGTTCAGCCGCAAGCGCTATCGCCCGCAGACCGTGCAGGACCTGATGGATGCCTTCCAGGCCGAACTGGAGCAGCTGATCGATGCCGTATGAGACCATTTCAAGGAAATCCGCCATGTCTTTGCACCCTGAACTGACCGCCTTCCTCGACCTGGTGGACGCCGGCCGCGAGTCCGGGCGCAAGGCGCTGCACGAACTCGCCCCGGCCGCCGCCCGCGCCGACTTCGAGCAGGCCTCGGCCGGCCTGCGCTGGCCCTGGCCGCAGCAGGTGGAGCGCCGCGACCTGAGCTTCCGCGCCCGCGATGGCGCGGAGGTCGGAGCGCGCCTGTACCTGCCGCGCAGCGCCGAGGCGCCGCGGCAGTGGCCGCTGCTGGTGTACTTCCACGGCGGCGGCTTCGTCGTCGGCAGCCTGGACTCCCACGACGGCGTCTGCGCCGAACTGGCCTGGCGCACGCCCTGCGCGGTGCTCTCGGTGGACTACCGGCTGGCGCCGCAGCATCGCTTCCCCACCGCGCTGGAGGACGCCGAGGACGCGCTGGCCTGGCTGCGCGAGGAGGGCGCCGCGCTGGGGCTGGATACCGAGCGCGTGGCCTTCGGTGGCGACAGCGCCGGGGCGACCATCGCCACGGTGCTGGCGATCCAGGCGGCGCGTGCGGAATGTCCGGCGATCCGGCCAAGGCTGCAGCTGCTCTGCTATCCGATCACCGATGCCTCGCGGGTGAGCGGTTCGGCGGAGTTGTTCGACGAGGGCTATCTGCTGGAGGCGGAGACGCTGGAGTGGTTCTACAGCCAGTACCAGCGCGGCGTGGAGGATCGCCGGGACTGGCGGTTTTCGCCGTTGCTGTGCGATGAGCTGAGCGGTTGTGCGCCGGCCTTTGTGGGATTGGCGCAGTTCGATCCGTTGCTCGACGAGGGCAGGGCGTATGCCGGTCGGTTGCGCGAGGCAGGTGTGGCGGTGACGCTGCGGGAGTATGCGGGGACCACCCATGACTTCCTGCGCATGGCGACGGTGATGCCGGGGATCGGCGAGATCCACGGGGAGATCGCGGCGCAGCTGGCGGCGGCGCTTTACCCGTAGGGTGGATAACGCGAAGCGTTATCCACCGTGGGCACCATTGGCGTGGCCGTACGTATGGAAACGTAGGATGGGTTGAGCGCAGCGATACCCATCGGGGCCAGGTTTGATGGGTATCGCAAGCTCAACCCATCCTACGAAACTACAAAAGCATGCAGTCCGCTGCGTGAGGTTTGCGTAGGAGCGGGCCATGCCCGCGAATCGCGCGCATGGCGCGCGGAGGATAAATGAGGGATGACGTGGCAGGGAGTTTCCCGTAGGGCGAATAACGCGAAGCGTTATCCGCCGTGGACGCGGGAGCGTCCGGGAACCATGGGGGAGGATGTGGCGCGCCCGCGTGAGGCGCGCCACGGGGGACGTCACCAGTTGTAGGTAACGGTCCCGAACACGGTGCGCTGCTGGCCGTACTGGCAGCCCATGTTGCTGAAGCAGCCGGCGACGTATTCCTCGTCGAACAGGTTGCTGGCGTTCAGCGCCACTTCCACGCCGTCCAGCGAGGAGTCGAGGCGGCCGAGCTGGTAGCTGACCAGGGCGTCGACCACGGTGTAGCTGTCCACCTTGAAGCTGTTCGCCGAGTCGCCGTAGGTGCTGCCGACGTAGCGGGCGCCGCCGCCGATGCGCAGGCCTTCGAGGGCACCGCCCTGGACCAGGTAGTCGGCCCACAGCGAAGCCATGTGCTCAGGCACGCGGAACGGGGTGTTGCCTTCGGTGCCGGTGTTCGACTCGGTGACCTCGACGTCGTTCCAGGTGTAGCTGCCGATCAGGTTGAGACCCTGGAGCACTTCGGCCCTGGCTTCCAGCTCGATGCCCTTGGAACGCACTTCGCCGTCCTGGCGCACGCCGCCGAGGGGAAGGAACTCGACGAGGTTTTCCCGGGTCAGGTCGAATGCGGCGATGGTGTACATGGCGTTGTAGTCGTTCGGCTCGTACTTCAGGCCGACCTCGTACTGCTTGCCGATGGTCGGATCCAGCTGCGAACCGTCGGGGGTGTTGCCGATGGTCGGCAGGAACGACTCGCTGTAGCTGGCATAGGGCGCCAGGCCGTTCTCGAACAGGTAGACCACGCCGGCGCGGCCGCTGAACTTCTCGTCCTTCTGCGTCTGCGGGGTGCGGTCGTCGCGCTGGTCGCTGGTCCAGTCGTAACGGCCGCCGAGTACGAATACCCAGTTGTCGATCTTCATCTGGTCCTGTGCATAGACGCCGGTCTGGCTGAGCTTCTGCTCGTAGTCGGCAGTCGAGAAGGGGAGGAAGGTCAGCGGCTGGCCATAGACCGGCCGGAAGATGTCGAACGGCTCGGCGACGATATCCAGCGCCTGCTGCTGGTCGAACTTGCCGTTGTTGTAGTCGAAGCCGACGAGCGCCGTGTGCTGAATGTCCCAGGTGGCGAAGTCGGCCTGCGCCTGGGTGTCGACGGTGAACAGCCGGCCGTCGCCTTCGCGTTGGTCGAAGTAGCGCATGTACTGGGACGGGTCGAGGAAGTGCGGGCTCAGCACCGCGAGTTCGGAACTGTCCTGCCGGTAGTAGCTGTAGCGCAGGTTCTGGCGCACGGTCCAGATGTCGTCGAAGCGGTGCTCGAAGACGTAGCCCAGCGAGGTCTTCTCGTTGGTCATGTGGTCGTAGCGGGTGTCGCCGACGTAGGTGTCGCGGTCCAGGCGGCCGCGCGGGTCGCGGAACACTGTGCCGGAAGCGGGCAGGGGGTTGGCGAAGTTGCCGGTCTGCTTCTGGTATTCGGCGAGCACGGTGAACTCGGTGTCGTTGCTCGGGCGAAAGCTGATCGCCGGGGCGATGTACTGGCGGCGGTTGGTGATGTGGTCGGTCTGCGCGTCGCCCTCGCGGAATACGCCGGTCACGCGGTAGCTCCAGATGCCTTCCTCATCCAGCGCGTCGCTGAGGTCGAAGGCGCCCTGCTTGTAGTCGAGGTTGCCGGCCTGCAGCTGCACCTCGTGCAGCGGCGTGGTGGTCGGGCGCTTGCTCACCAGGTTGATCTGGCCGCCCGGGTCGGATACGCCGTAGAGCACCGAGCTGGCGCCGCGCAGCACTTCGATGCGCTCCAGGCCGTAGGGCTCGGGGGCGTCCCAGCCGAGGAAGTCGGGCAGGAAGGTACGCGTGCCGTCGCGCAGCATGCGTCCGGTGCCCATCTGGAAGCCGCGGATGGTCAGCTGGTCGGTGACGAACTGCGGGCCGGCCAGTTCGGCGTTGACGCCGGGGGTGTAGCGCAGCGCCTGGGCGACGGTCTTCGGCTGCTGGGCCTCGATCTGGTCGCGGGTCACCACGGAGACCGAGGTGGGCGTCTCGATCAGCGCGGCGTCGGTCTTGGAGCCGACGCTGGCGCGCTTGGCGACGTAGCCGTCCATCGGGCTGGCGGAGCTGTAGGCCTGGCCGACGATGGTGGCGGCTTCCATCTCCAGCGCGGCGTCGTTGCCGGCGCTGGTCAGGGTGACGTTGTTGCCGTCCAGCTCGTACTGGATGTTGGTGCCTTCGAGCAGGCGGCGCAGCGCCTCTTCCGGCTCCATCGTGCCGGATACCCCGTGGCTCCTGATCCCCTTGACGGTGTCCTGGCCGTAGATGATCTGCAGGTTGGCCTGGCTGCCCAGCGCGCTCAGGGCCGAGGCCAGCGGCTGCGCGGGGATGTTCAGCTGCACCGGCTCGGCCTGGGCGGGCAGGGCGGCGGTCAGGGTGATGCCCAGCGCGGCGGCGGCGATGCAGCGCCGCAGGCGCAGCCTGGAGGTGTCGGGGTGATGCTTGTTCATGATGCTCCTGATGGTCATGTCCATGGGTCGGTTAGGTTCCTGGGACGTTCACGGCAGGGCCGCGACGTCCTCTTGTGGGGAGGCGCGCCGTTCGCCCAGCGGGCAGACGGCGCACCTCGGCAGCTCCAGGCGGTCGCGCAGGCAGCACACCTTGCGTGTCTGCGCGACGCCTGCCGAGTTTCTCTTCAATGCGGCCTGCAGCGGACGGCACAGGCCGCGGCTGTCGGCCAGGTAGGCGCGGGCCTCGCCGATGCTGCGGCTGGATCGGCCGCCGGCGGCCAGTTCCAGCGCCCAGTCCAGGCACAGCGCGGCGTTGCCCCAGAGCAGCCGCGGCGCCAGGCCGATGAGTTCGGCGTAGCGGCTGACGAAGGGCAGCAGCAGTTGTTCGAACAGGCCGTCGAGGCGCTGCGTGCCATCTTCCTGGGCGGGTAGCGCGCGGCCTTCGCCGCAGAAATGGAATTCCGCCGGGGTACCGTCGCGCTGCACGGTCATGCGCAGGGCGTGCAGGTCGGCGGGCAGGGCGCGGTCCAGCAGCAGGCGGTCGAGCAAGAGCGGCGGCAGCAGCGTGACGAAGCATTCCTGGTGCCACATCGACGCCACGGCGTAGCGGTCGCCGTCCGGCCAGGCCGCCGCCGTGTAGCGCCGCAGCAGGGCGCCGAGGCGGCGCGGCTGCAGCCACTGGGCGAGCGACGGCGCCGGGCTGTCCGGGCGCACGTGCAGGCGCTCGCCCATGGGGCGCAGCTCGGCGGGCAGGACGGCGAGCCGTGCGATCACGCGTGCTCCACCTCGTGTCGCTGCACGTGGCGGACCAGGCGGCCGTTGTCGATGCGCACCAGGGTGTCGGCGGCGTCGAAGTAGCGGTCGTCGTGGGAGATCACCACGATGGTCTTGCCGAGGCGGCGCAGGTCGGGCAGCAGCTCGGTATAGAAGATGCGGCGGAAGGCCGGGTCCTGGTCGGCGGCCCATTCGTCGAACACCAGCACCGGGCGCTTCTCGGTCCACGCCTGCAACAGCGCCAGGCGCTTGCGCTGGCCGGTGGAGAGGTCGGTGGTGGAGAAGCGGCCGTCGTCGATGCTGACCTTGTGGGCGATCTCCAGGCGCTGCAGGTAGGCCATGGCGTCCACCGGGATTTCGTCGGCAGCCTGCAGCAGGTCGTCGAACAGGAAGTAGTCGGAGAACACCGTGGTGAACAGCTGGCGGTAGTCGTCGCGCTGTTCGGCGCCGACCTCGCGGCCGTCGAGCAGCAGGCTGCCGCCCTGCGGCGCGTAGAGGCCGAGCAGCAGCTTGATCAGGGTGGTCTTGCCGGCGCCGTTCTCGCCGACGATGAAGAGGATCTCGCCCTGGCGCAGGGTCAGGTTCAGCGGGCCGAGGCCGAAGCCGGGAGCGCCGCCCTCGCCGGGATAGCTGAAGCGCAGGTCGCGCAGCTCGATGCTGGCGATGCTGCGCGGCGCCGGTTCCGGCCGCTGCTGCAGCAGGTTCGGTTCGGGCGAGGAGAACTGCGCCGACAGCTCGGCGATGCGGCGGAAGGCGACCTGCGCGCGGCTGACGATGGGCAGGGTGCCGAGCAGGTGCTCCAGCGGGCCCTTCATGTACAGCAGGACCAGGATGAAGCCGCTGAGGGTGGCGGTGCTGGTGGCCGGCCACAGCGCCTGGTAGCCGAGGGCGACGCCGATGACGATGAAGAACAGGGTGGAGCCGAAGCCCTTGGCGATGACGAACTGGTTGATCGAGCGGACCTGCTTGGCGCAGATGGCCTCGGCGGTGCCTTCGATGCACTCGCGATGCAGGAGCTGGCGGCGCGGGCGGTTGATGCGCAGTTCCTTGGCGCCCTCGGAGATCGAGCGGTAGTGCCCCTGCAGTTCGTCCTCCAGGTCGCGCGCCTCGAAGAAGCCCTTGATGCCGCGGGCGCGGGCCAGGTACTGCACCACCGAGCCGATGAGAATGGCGACGGTGGTGGTGAGGAACATCGGCAGCGACAGCTGGATCATGTAGCCGAGGCAGCCGAGGGTGACGCTGAGCGACACCGCCAGCGGCGCGAAGGCGAAGGCGAAGTCGCTGATGGTGTCGACGTCGTGGGTCAGCACCGGGATCAGCCGGTGGCTGCGGTAGCGCTCCAGCTGGTCGATCGGCGCGGCGAGGATCTTCGCCCCCAGCTCCTTGCGCAGGCGGGCGATGACGTGCTGGCCGACGTGGTTGGTGCCGATGTCGGAGAGGATCGAGCCGAGCAACGCCACCAGGCACAGCCCGGCGAAGGCCAGCAGCAGGCCCTGGCTGGTGCCGCCTTCGGCGTGCAGCGCGTGGTTGATGGTGGCCAGCAGGCCGGTGATGCTCAGGCCCCCCAGCACGCCGAGAACGGTGGAGACCAGCAGGAGCGGCCAGAACGGGCGGAGGACCTGAAGCAGGTCGCGGAGGGTACTGCGGGGTGCGCTCATCGTCGTGTCTTCCGGGCTCGGCGGCGACCGCGAGACCCGCCAGGGCCCCGACGGCCGCACGGCGCGTTGAGTGTGTTCCCTACAAGGACGAATGAAGACGCGAATTATTAAGGGCTGCAGCGAAAATAATTTCAGATTGCCATCGGGGTGGCATTGGGAACGATAAGACGCGGAGGTTTTGCCGGAACCGTAGGAGCGGGCCATGCCCGCGACCGGTCGCGCCCAGGTGCGCTCCTACAGGAGCGTAGGATGGGTTGAGCGAAGCGATACCCATGCAGTTGCGATGATGGGTATCGCAAGCTCAACCCATCCTACAAGTCTCGCGCAGGAGCCGGATTATGACTTCCGCTCTACCGGCTCGACAGCAGGATCACATCCCCCTGCCGCTGCAGGGTCACCGGCAGGATGCGCGGCAGGGCGGTGACCAGGTGTTCGATCTTCGCCGTGTCGTAGATGCCGCCGATGCGCAGTTCTGCCGCCTCGTCGTCGGCCAGTTGCAGCGGCAGGGTGAGGTAGCGGTTTATCAGCGGCAGGGCGTCGCGCAGGCTGATGTCTTCGAGCATCAGCTTGCCGTTGCGCCAGGCGGTGATGCCGGTGGTGTCGACCTGGCTGAGCTGCATCGCCCTGCCGGGGGCGAATACCGCCTGCATGCCCGGGGTGAGCTGGGTGGCCTGGTTGGCGATGGCGTTCGACGGCAGCGGCGAGACCAGCACCGAGCCCTGGGTGACGGTGACGGCGGTGCGCTGCGGTTCGGTCCAGATGTTGAAGTGGGTGCCGGTGACGCGCACTTCGTTGTTGTCGGTGCGGATCACGAAGGGCCGGTGAACGTTGCGCTGCACGTCGAAGTACGCCTCGCCGTAGGTGAGGCTGACGCTGCGGCGGTCGGTGTAGCCGAGGTAGAACAGCGCGGTGCGCCGGTTCAGCTCGACCTGGCTGTCGTCCGGCAGGGTCACCTGGCGGCGTTCCGGCTGGGCGGCGTAGTAGCGGATGCTGCCGGGCACCAGGCCGGCGGACCAGCTCAGGGTCCACAGGCTGCCGATGGCGAGGATCGCCACCGCGGCGCGGGCCATGAGCTGCCTGCCGCGACGGCGGCGCAGCTGGCGCGGTGCCGGTGCCGGGGTGGGCGTGCTCGCCGGCAACTGGGCGCTGAGCTGCCAAATCCTGCACATCGCCGCGTACTCCTCGGCGTGCGCCGGATCGGCGTCGTGCCAGCGGCGGAATTCCCGGCGTTCGGCTTCGGAGCAGTCGTCGGAATGCAGGCGCGCGCACCAGTAGGCGGCGGTGTCGCTCAACGAGTCATCGGCGGGAAAACGGCTGGGCATCATGGCAGACCGGCAGTACGAATTTGCCAAGCTTACTGCAAGCGCGGGCGGTTGCGCTTGACCTCCGGCGTTTTTTCCTCATCGCGGCGGGTTGGCTAAATATCCCGCGCGCTGCTTCGTCATCGCTTTATGAATTCCCCGGACCGCACACCGGATCGCGGCGAGGGGAAACCATTCCCAGCAGAGGACAAGCCAATGAACCAGCGTCTCCCCTCGGACCAGCCGCTCGACCTGATCGGCGTGGGCTTCGGCCCCTCCAACCTCGCCCTGGCCATCGCCCTGCAGGAGCAGGGCGAAGCACGCGGCAGCATGCTCGACTGCCTGTTCCTCGACCGCCAGGCCGACTACCGCTGGCACGGCGACACGCTGGTGGCGCAGAGCGAGCTGCAGATTTCCTTCCTCAAGGACCTGGTGTCGCTGCGCAATCCGCAGAGCCCCTACAGCTTCGTCAACTACCTGCACCATCACGGCCGCCTGGTGGACTTCGTCAACCTCGGCACCTTCTACCCCTGCCGCATGGAGTACAACGACTACCTGCGCTGGGTCGCCCGCCACTTCGCCGAACGCTGCGCCTACGGCGAGCAGGTGCAGCGCGTGGAGCCGGTGCGCAATGCCGACGGCAGCGTCGACCTGCTGGAAGTGATTTCCCTCGATGCCCGCGGCCAGGAGCAGCGCCGCCGCACCCGCTCGGTGGTGGTCAGCACCGGCGGCACGCCGCGCATTCCGCAGGCGTTCCAGGCGCTGCGCGACGACCCGCGGGTGTTCCACCACGCCAACTACCTGCGCCGCATCGCCCAGCACAAGTGCGCGCAGGGCGAGCCGATGCGCATCGCCCTGGTCGGCGGCGGGCAGAGCGCGGCGGAAGCCTTCATCGACCTCAACGACAGCTTCCCCTCGGTGCAGGTCGACATGATCCTGCGCAGCGCCGTGCTCAAGCCGGCGGACGACAGCCCCTTCGTCAACCAGATCTTCTCCCCCGAATACACCGACCTGGTCTTCGACCAGCCGGAAACCGAGCGCGAACGGCTGATCCGCGAGTACCACAACACCAACTACTCGGTGGTCGACCTCGACCTGATCGAGCGCATCTACGGCATCTTCTACCGGCAGAAGGTTTCCGCCCGCGAGCGCCATGCGTTCCGCTGCCGGACCATGGTGGAGGGCGCCGTCGCCCAGGAGGACGGCGTGCAGCTGACCCTGCGCGACATCGCCAGCGGCCGCACCGAGCAGCAGCGCTACGACGCGGTGATCCTCGCCACCGGCTACGAGCGCAAGTCCCATCGCACCCTGCTGGAGCCGCTGGCCGAGTATCTCGGCGATTACCAGGTCGAGCGCAGCTACCGCCTGAAGTCCGACCCGCGCCTGAACGCCGGGGTGTTCGTGCAGGGCTTCTCGCAGTCGACCCACGGCCTCAGCGACACCCTGCTGTCGGTGCTGCCGGTGCGCGCCGGCGAGATCAGCGACGCACTGCACGAGCTGATCGACGGCGTGCAGCCGCTGAACATTCCTTCATACAGCGCCGCCATGTCCGCGCCCGCCTGAGGATTCCGTCATGAACGCCGTTATCCAACCCACTCCCGTCGCGCTGCCGGCCAAGCCGCGCGGCGAGGTCTACCGTCACCGCGACCCGGCGCTGGGGCTGACCTTCTCCCTGCGCACCCTGGACATCGACGCCGACCTGGAGCGCTTCAACCGTTGGCAGAACAACCCGCGCGTGGCGCACTTCTGGCAGGAGCAGGGCGACCTCGACGCGCACCGCGAGTACCTGCGCAGGATCAAGGACGACCCGCACGTCTTCAGCCTGCTCGGCTGCTTCGACGGCGAGCCGTTCGCCTACTACGAGGTGTACTGGGCGCTGGCCGACCGCATCGCGCCTTTCTATGAAGTGGGCCAGTTCGACCGCGGCATCCACATGCTGGTGGGCGAGGAGCACCACCGCGGCCCGGCCAAGGTGCAGTGCTGGCTGCGCTCGCTGGTCAGCTACCTGCTGCTGGACGAACCGCGCACCAGCACCGTGGTCGCCGAACCGCGCGCGGACAACGCCAGGATGATCGGCTACATGGAGTCGGTGGGCTTCCGCAAGGAGAAGGAATTCGACTTCCCGCACAAGCGCGCGGCGCTGATGCGGCTGGAGCGGGAAGGCTTCCAGATCGTCGGGGCCTGATCAGAGGTGAATGACCCTGTAGGAGCG
>NZ_FNIJ01000009.1:0-50987 GCF_900103845.1 Pseudomonas jinjuensis | reverse complement strand
GCGAGCTTGCTCGCGATCATCGCGCTCACCGGCCATTCCGGCGTTGAGGGGAGAACTTGGTTCGCCAGCAAGCTGGCTCCTGCAGGGACTGCGTTCAGAACCCGCTCTCGCGCAGTGCCACCGCGGCCAGCCGGGTCAGGCCTTCACCCAGCAGGCTGCGCCGTGCGCCCTCGATCTGCAGGTGCCCGCGGGTTTCGCGCAGGGAGGGCGGCGGGGCGTCGAGCTGGACCAGCACATGGAACAGCGGCGGATTGGGGATCAGTTCGCGGTCCTCGCCATTGGTGTTCAGCGGGCCGCCGTGGCGGGCGGCGAGCATGGGGTGTTCCAGGCGGGCGATGCGGGTGGTGCCGATGGCGATGACCTTGCCGGGCAGCGCCAGCGGCTGGCCGTCGGGATAGAAGCGCACGCCGCTGCCGGTCTGCAGGCGGTGGATTTCGTCCTGCTTGACGTAGGCGTCCACCTGCCAGCGGCTGGGGTCGACGAGGATGCCCAGCGGCTCGCGGCTGCCGACCCACTGCCCGGGCTGCCAGTCCGGCGGCAGGTCCTGCCAGATTCCGGCGAACGGCGCCTGCAGGTTCAGCCGCGCCATCTCCGAGCGCGAGGCCCGCGCCTCTTCCTCCTGCACCCGCAGCTTCTGCCGGGTGGCGATCTGTTCGGCCAGCCCGGTCGGGTCGGCCATCAGTCCGGCCAGGCGCGCCTGGTAGCCGCTGACGCCGGCCTCGGAGCCGCGCACCTTGAGGGCGATGTCCGGTTCGTCGAGCACCACCAGCCGCTCGCCGGCCTGTACCCGGCCGGCCGGGTGGATGCGCTGCAGCAGCGCCGGATAGGGCGAGAACACGCGGAACTGCTGCTCCGCCCGCGCCACGCCGACGGCGGCCACCTGGGTGCGCCAGGGCAGGGCGAGCAGCAGCAGGAGCAGCGCCAGCACGCCCCAGAACAGCCGTCGACGGCTGCTCGGGATGTCGGCGCGGGCGTTCAACCAATAGCGCAGTTCGCGCAGCACCGGCAAGGCGATGAACCAGGCGATTTCCACGGCGAACAGGAAGATTCCCAGCAGCTTGAAGAAGAACAGGTAGACCGCCACGGCGATGCCGAGGAACAGCACCAGGCGGTAGACCCAGGTGGCGATGGCGAAGCCGATCAGCAGGCGCCGGCGCTCGGTCGGCTGTTCCTCCGGCCAGCCCTCCCGCAAACCGAGCAGGCCGCGGCGGATGGCGACCCGGGCCAGCGCCGAGGAGCGTTCGTGCAGGTTGGGGAAGTCGAGCAGGTCGGAGAGGATGAAGTAGCCGTCGAAGCGCATGAAAGGGCTGGCGTTCAGCGCCAGCGACAGCACCCAGCTGGTGGTCGCCAGGTAGAGCAGGGCGTTGCGCAGGGCGCCGGGATCGCTCAGTGCCCAGCCGAGGGCGGCGAGGCCGGCCAGCGCCAGTTCGGTGAGGATGCCGGCGGCGGCGATCGCCAGGCGTTGCCGCGAGCTGCGCAGCTTCCAGCTTTCTCCGGTGTCGGTGTAGAGCATCGGCCACATCACCACGAAGGCGATGCCCATGTGCGCCACGCGCAGCCCGAGCCGCGTGGCGACCAGCGCGTGGCCGAGTTCGTGGAGGGTCTTCGCCACCGCCAGGGCGAGGGCGAAGCTGAGCAGGCCCTCGGTGGAGAAGGACTCGACCACGTCGTGGCTGAAGGTGTCCCACTGGTGCAGGACGAGGACGATGCCGAGCACGCCGAGCGCCACCACCAGCACCGCGAAGAACGGCCGGAACAGCCAGTCCAGGCTGCGCGCCAGGACGCCGAGGAAGCGCTGCGGGCGCACCAGCGGGATGCGGAAGAACAGGTAGTGGTGCAGCCACCAGCGCCAGCTCAGCCAGGCGTTGCCCTGGTCGCGCTGGCGCAGGCGGTCGGTCGCTTCCGGGCCGGGGCGCAGCAACTGGTGGCGGTCGAGGAAGGCGCAGAACTCCAGCACCTGTTCGGGCTCCGGCTTGAGCGCGGTCTGCGCGCCGATCTGCTCGCAGATGCGCCGGGCCGGCTGGCCCCAGCGCAGCAGGCATTCGAACTCCAGCCAGCCGATGCGGTAGAAGCGGTTGAGCACGCTGTCCTGGATCACCCATACCGGTTCGCCGCTGGCGCCGGGCGCGGCCTCGCCGAGGCGCAGGTCCTCGCGCAGTGGCGGCAGCGGCACATCGAGGCCGTCGTCCATCACCAGCCCGTCCAGGCGCGCAGGCTGGCCAGCGGCCGGCGCAGCAGGTAGTAGCCGAGCAGCACCCGCTCGCCGTACAGCTTGGCGGTGCCGTGCAGGCCGAGGCGGGCGTGGGCGGGGTGTTCCTCGACGCTCGCCAGCAGGCGGTAGGAGGCCACGCCCTCGTCGCTGGGGCGCGCCTGGTAGCTGGTTTCCAGCACCTTGCCGCGGAGCGGCTGCAGCGGGTAGGCGGTGAGGAACAGGGTGACCTCGGCGCCGGGTTCCAGGGCGATGGCGTCGGCCACCGCGAGCTGGATGCGCATCGCCGGCCGCGCCGGGTCGGCCACCTGCATGATGCGTTCGCCGGTGACCACCGGCTTGCCCAGCCAGTCGTTGGGGTCGCTGTACACCGCCACGCCGTCCCGCGGCGACAGCACCCGGCTGCGCTGCAGCTGCGCGCGCACCGCCGCCAGTTCGGCGCGGCGCTGTTCGGCGCGGCTGGCGAGCAGGGTCAGCTCGTTGCGGCTCTGCGGGTTGTCGAAGGCGCGCTGGCTGGCGGCGAGCAGCTCGGCGTCGGCCACCGCCACTTCGCTGCCGAGCACCTCGGCGCGGTTGCGCAGGGTGGTCTGGTCCAGCTCGAACAGCGGCGTGCCGGCCTGCACCGCCTGGTTCGGCCGCACCAGCATGTGCTCGATCACCCCGTCGATGGGTGAGCTGACCACCTGCGCCTGCAGCGAGACGATCTCGGCCGGGGCGAGGGCGGTCTGCCGCACCGGGACCAGCAGCACCAGCAGGGCGGCGGCCAGCACCAGCAGGGTCTGCTTGCGGCTCGGCCAGAAGCGCAGGCGGCGCTTGTGCGCCAGCGCTTCCCAGCAGTAGGCGTAGGTGCGCCAGATGCCGCCGAGCTGCTGCTGCAGGGCTTCGGCCGGCGGCTCGTCGAGGAGGAACAGCAGCACGCCGAGGCGCTGGCCATCGCGCGCCTGCAGCGGCACGCAGCAGACGCCGGCCGGCCACCACTCGGCCCAGCCGTCGGCGATTTCCGCCGGCGGTTCGAGGTTTTCCCGCGCCAGCCATTGCGGCCCGTCGCCCGCGAGCTGCGTCTCCAGCCAGCGGCTGGCGCGCTTCAGCCAGACCAGGTAGGGCGAATCCTCGGTCGGCCGCGACAGCCCGGACACGCACAGCAAATCCAGCGCCTCGCCACGGCGGGCGAACACCAGCGCCTGGTGGAAGCGCAGCAGCGGGTAGAGGTCGTTGGCCATGCAGAAGGCCAGCGCCTGCAGCGAGTCGGCTTCCAGCGCGCGGTCGCGCAGCGCCGCCAGTCCGGCCAGGAACTGGACGCCGGGCGAGGGTTCACTGACGGTCATCGGGGAACCGCGCGGTGCCGGTCATGCCGGCGATCAGTTCGGGATGCTCGGCGTCCAGCTTCGCCTCCAGCTCGACGGTCTGCGCCACCGCGTCGACCCGCGAGTTGATCGCGCTGATGTGCGCCGGGTAGCTCCTGCCGGTCTCGTGGATGCTGACCTCCAGCGCCTGCCCGACCTGCAGGTGCGGCAGCAGGCGCGACGGCACGTTGAGTCGCACCTTGAGCGCGCCGTTGCTGACCAGGTCGAACAGCGGGGTGCCGGCGTTCACCGTCTGGTAGGGCTTCACGTAGACCTTGGCGACCCGTCCGGCGAACGGCGCCTGCACCTTGCAGTAGCTCGCCTGGGCCTGGGCCAGGGCGCGCGCGCCCTCGGTCTTGCGCACCTCGGTGGTGGCCATCGCCACTTCCAGGTCGCCCACCGCGTCGAGCTTGCGCAGGTTGCGCTTGGCTTCGAGGTTCTGCCGCGCCATGGTCAGCTCGGCGTCGGCGACCCGCGCGCGGGCCTGCGCCTCGGTGCAATCCAGCTCGGCGAGCAGGGCCTTGTCCTTCACCGTCTGGCCGAGGGCGGTGCGCAGCTCGCCGAGGGTGCCGTTCATCTGGCTCGACAGGGTGGTTTCCAGCCCCGCCGCCAGCAGTACGCGGATGGCGCCCGGCTCTTCCAGCCCGCGGCCGGGGAGGGCGGGTTCTTCGGCCTGGGCGGCCAGGGTGGCGAGGGACAGCAACAGCGGCAACATCACGAACCTACGGCTGGTATGAGGCATTGGCCATTCCCTGGTTGCTGGTTTCCTGGTTGCTGGCGAGCAGGTTGCGACCTTCCTGGGCGGAGAGGGTGCGTTCGATCTCCCGGGCCAGGCTCTTGATGTCGTGCTTGTCGATCTCTGCCGGCAGCACGTCCAGGCCGATCGAGTTGTACAGCCGGCCCCAGGCCGCCTGGGCGCTGGAGTAGGCCGCCTCGCGCTGGTAGCGCGACAGCAGGTAGCGGCCCTCGGCGCGGATCAGCTCCAGTTCGGAGCCGATGGTGGTGCTCTTCGCCGCCTTGGCATAGCTCAGCAGGCTCTCGTCGACACGCAGGCTCTCGTCGGTGAACTCCACCTCCTGGCGCGCCAGCTGGTAGCGCAGGGCGCCGACCCGCACCTGGGTGAGGATCGCCATGGACAGCGCGACGCGGCGGGCATCGTCGGTCTTCTCCTGGGATTCCTGGGCGGCGTTCAGGGCCGGCAGCTGCGCCAGGCGCAGCAGGTTCATCGACACCTGCACGCCGGTTTCCCACCAGTCGCTGTTGTAGAGGAACTTGTTGGAGTCGTACTGGAAGCCGTAGCTCAGGGTCAGGTTCGGCCATACCTGGGCCTTGGCGATCTTCAGGTCGTTGGCGGAAACGCGCTTGCGGTACCACTCCTCCATGATCTCCGGACGGTTTTCCAGCGACAGCTGTTCCAGCCGATCCATGTCCGGCTTGAGCAGCGGCAGCGGCGGTTCGGAGGTGTCGGCGAGGACCATCCGCGAGCCCGGCGGCAGAGACATCAGCGCCGAGAGCTCGGCCTGGGCGAATTCCAGGTCCTGGCGGCGCACGGTGAGCAGGTACACCGAATCCAGCAGGGCGCGCTGGTAGGCGAGGATTTCCTGGCGCGGCAGCAGGCCCTGGTCCTCGGCCTGGCGGGCGGCGGTGAGCGCGTGGTGGGTGCGCAGCAGCAGGTTGTCCACCTCGGGCAACAGCTTCTGTGCGCCGAGCGCGCGCCAGTAGGCGTTGCGCACGTCCTGCAGGACGTTCTGCGCCACCTTGCGGCGGCGTTCCTCGGCCATCTGGATCTCGTCGGTACGCTGCTGGTTGCGATAGTAGGCCACGCCGAAGTCGAGCAGGCTCCAGCTCAGGCCGAGGCTGTACAGCTCGCGGTAGCGCTCCTCGGAGGTGGACGCGCGCAGGGATTCCTGGCGGTCCTCGATGCCGATGGAGGTGCCGCCGGAATCGTTGTTGCGCCCGGCGTAGCCGGCCGAGGCCACCAGCCGCGGCAGCATCTCGTGGCTGGTCACGTCCTTGAGGTTGGCCGCCAGCGCGCTCTCCATCAGCTTGAGGCGATAGTCGAGGTTGTATTTCAGTGCGCGCGCCGCCGCCTCGTAGAAGGTGATCGGCGTGCTCACCGGTTCCTGCTCGGAATACATGCTCGCCTGGTCGAGGAGGAGCCGATGACGCTTTTCCTCTTCCGTGTAGGGCTTCGGGTCCAGTGAGGTGCAGGCACCGAGCAGCAGCGCGGAAGCGACGGAGACGCCGATGAGAGAAAGGGCATATCTGGCCATAGTCACCTTTGCAGTCAGGGTTCCTGTTGGGATTCGTTACGCGCCAGCCAGCCGGGGTGCAGGCGCTGCGCGGCGGCGCGCAGCTGGGTGCTGAAGCCGGGGGCGGTGCTCGCCTGCGGCGGCGCTTCGGACTGCGCCGGGCCGCGGGTCAGGCTGGCGGCGTCGCTGGCGAAGACCGACGGATCGCTGAGCAGGCCATCGGCGCTCAGGCCCACGCGGCCCTGCCGGCCGAGCACCCAGGCCAGGTCGAGGTTGCTGTCCAGGCGGCTCCTGGCGACCTGTTCGGCGACGAACTGGCCCTCCACCACGCCGAGGCCGGCGCCGATGGATTCGCTGCGGATTTCCTCCGGCAGGCCCAGGCGCAGGTTGCCGCCGCTGGCGCCCCAGGTGGAGAGTTCGAGCAGCCTGGCCTCGCGCTCCACCACCGGGCCGACGAACACCGCCGGGTCGATATCCGGCAGCGGCAGGTGGATGAAGGCGCTGTCGCCGCGCTGGCTGAACATCGGCGGGTTGCCCGGCGCCGGGATGAAGGGCGCGGCGATGTCCAGGGTGATGACCAGTTCGGCCTGGTCGGTGGCGCCGGCGAGGTCGGCGATGGTGTAGGTGAAGACATCCTGCAGCACCTGGCCGAGCCCGGCGGCGGCCAGCACTTCGGGATTGGTCAGGTCGATGACGTAGGTGTAGCTGCCGTCGGCGTTGAGGATCAGCGTGCCGTAGCGGCCGGCCAGCGGCTGCCCGACCGTGCCGGCGGTGCCGCTGCCTGCCTCGGCGCCGGTGCGGATGCCGACCACCTGCAGGGCATCGCCGTTGTCGATGTCGCCGTCGTTGGGCAGCACGTTGCCGCTGGTCTGCGGCGCCGGGGTCTGGTCGCTGGCGAGGTTGCTGTCGTTCTGCGCCAGCGGGTTGTCGTTGGCGCCCTGGATGGTGATGGTCAGGCGTGCCACGGAGGTCGCGCCGGCGGTATCGGCCATGGTGTAGGTGAACGCTTCGCTGAGCGTCTCGCCGGCGCTGCGCAGCGCCTGCACGGTGGGGTTGGCGTTGTCCAGCACATAGAGGTAGCTGCCGTCGGCGTTCAGCACCAGCGTGCCGTAGAGTCCCTTCAGCGCCTGTCCCGCGCCGGCGGTCTGGCCGGCACCGGTGCGGACATCGAGCACCCGCCTGGTCTCGCCGTTGGCGACGGAATCCACGTCGCTGTCGTTGGCCAGCACGTTGCCGCTGGCGGGCTGGCCCGGCGTCCCGTTGTTCACGCCGCCGGCCTCGATGGCGACGCCGCTGTCGTCCCGGGCGATGGGGGTGTCGTTGGCGCCGCCGATGACGATCACCAGCTGCGAGCTGGACTGGCGGCCGAAGCGGTCGGCGATCGTGTAGGTGAAGGTGTCGCTCAGGGTCTGGTTGGCGAGGCGCAGCGCCTGCACCTCGGGCAGGCTGTTGTCGAGCACGTAGCTCCAGCTGCCGTCGGCATTCAGCGTGAGGTTGCCCCAGGTTCCGCGCAGCGCCGTGCCCAGGCTGCCGGCGGTGCCGGCATCGCCCGCGCCGCCGGTGCGCACGCCCAGCACCGTCAACGGGTCGCTTTCCAGGTCGGTGTCGTTGGCCAGCACGTTGCCGACCGGGTTGATGCCCGGCACCGCGTTGTTCAGGCCGCCGGCCTCGATGGCGTTGCCCTGGTCGGGGTTGGCGGTGGGCGCGTCGTTGCGGCCGAAGACGAAGATGCGCAGCTGGGCCTGGGCGCTCAGGTCGCCACGGTCGGTCACCTGGTAGGTGAAGATGTCCTCGACGAACTGCAATGGCGCGAGGGCCAGGACTTCCGGGTTGTCGGAATCGACGAAGTAGGCGTAGGTGCCATTCGCGCCTATCACCAGGGTGCCGTAGCGGCCGACCAGCACCGCACCGTCGGCATTGGTGGTGCCCAGCGGGATCGGCTCGAAGGGGGCGCCCACCAGGATGCCGCCCGACCGGGCGGCGGTGCCGGTCTTCTGGTCGCCGAGATCGACGTCGGTGTCGTTGAGCAGGACGTTGCCAAGCGGGTTGAAGGCATTGCCGCCGCCGTTGTCGGCAACCGCGAAGGCGATGTCGTCGATGGCGACCGGCGTGTCGTAGGCGCCGCGAATCTGGATGGTGAACTGCGCGGTGTCGGTGGCGCCGAGCGAATCGCGCATGCTGTAGCTGAACACCTCCGTGACGCTGTCGCCGAGCTTGAGCGCCTGCACGGAGGCCAGGGTGTTGTCCACCCGATAGCTGTAGCTGCCGTCGGCCGACACTGTGAGGGTGCCGAACTGGCCGACTATGGTCTGGCTGCCGGTGACCGGCGTGAAGCCGCCGGGCACCCCGGCGCCATCCGCGCGAATGCCGGTGAGCACCTTGCCGTCGTTGGCGTCCACGTCGGTGTCGTTGGTCAGCAGGTTGCCGCTGGGGTCGATGCCGGGTATGGCGTTGAAAGTGCCGCCGGCCTCGACGGCGATGGCCGTGTCGTCCACCGCGACCGGATTGTCGTTGCGGCCCGAGATGACGATGCTGAGCACGGCGGAACTGGTCGCCCCGGCCAGGTCGCGGATGCCGTAGGTGAAGCTTTCCGTGAGGGTGTCGATGGCGCTGCGCAGTGCCTGCACCGCCGGGTTGGCGTTGTCCAGCACGTAGCTGTAGCTGCCGTCGGCGTTCAGCGTGAGGGTGCCGTAGGTGCCGGCGAAGGCCGTGCCGACGGTGCCGGTGCTGGCGCCCTGGCTCAGCGAGATCACGCTCAGGCTTTCGCCGAAGGCATCCACGTCGGTGTCATTGCCGAGCACGTTGCCGCTCGGGTTGACGCCCGGCGTGGCGTTGTTCGCGCCGCCGGCCTCGATGGCGAGGGCGACGTCGTCGTTCGCCACCGGCGCGTCGTTGGCGCCCTGGATGGTGATGTTCAGGGTGGCGCGGTCCTCGGCACCGGCGCTGTCGATCACCGTGTAGCTGAACAGGTCGACCAGGGTGTTGGCGCTGCCGCGCAGGGCCTGGACTTCGGCCATGGCGTTGTCCAGCCGGTAGCTGTAGCTGCCGTCGGCGTTGAGCGTCAGCCAGCCGTAGATGCCGCGCAGTTCGCTGCCGAGGGTGCCGGCGGCGCCGCTGCCAGCTTCGGCGCCGGTACGTACCGTGGAAACCGCCTGGGTCTCGCCGTAGTCGATCGGGTCGGCGGGAATCTCGCCGCCGTCCACGTCGGTGTCGTTGACCAGCACGTTGCCGATCGGATCGACGCCGGCCTGGCCGTTGTTCACTCCGCCGGATTCCACCGCGGTGGCGGCATCGTCGACGGCGACCGGGTTGTCGTTCTGGCCGAGGATGACCACGACGATCTCGCCGGTGTCCGTTTCGGGAGCCGGTGCGACGCCATCGGAAATGGTGTAGGTGAAGCGTTCGATCAGCAGGTCGCCGGCTTCGCGCAGCGCCTGGACTTGCGGATCGGTGTTGTCCACCACGTAGCTGAAGGTGCCGTCCGGGCGGATGGTCAGGGTGCCATAGAGGCCGATCACCTGGGTGCCCGCCGGGTCCACCGGAACGGCCGTGCCGGCATCCCCTTCGGCGCCGGCGCGGATCAGGGTGACGGTCAGCGGATCGCCGTCCGGATCGAAGGAATTGGCGGTGGCGTCGCCGGTCGGGTCGATGCCCGGCGTGCCGTTGGCCACTCCGCCGCTTTCCCTGGCGATGGCCACCACGTTCTGCGCCACCGGCGGGTCGTTGACGCCGCGCACGATGATGTGCAGCTGCGCCTGGTCGGTGAGGCCGGCGGTGTCGGTGATCTCGTAGGTGAAGAATTCGTCCAGTGTTTCGCCCGGCCCCAGGCCCTGGACAGCGGGGTTGGTGCTGTCCACGTCGTAGAAGAACGAGCCGTCGGCGCCGATGCGCAGGGTGCCGAACTGGCCGACGATCACCGTGCCGTCGGCCTGGGTGGTGCCGCCGGCCACGCCCGTCAGCGCACCGCCGGCGGTTTCCTGGCCGACGCGGATGCCGGTGACGTCGAGCTGGGTGCTGGGCCGGTCGGTGCGGTCGACGTCGAGGTCCACGCCGTCGCCGCCGTCCTGGTCGATGGGCCCCGGCCGGCTGGGGAAGAGGATGACGTTGCCGGTGGGGTTGCTTTCCTGGGCGTTGCCGTTGGTCGATGCGGCCTGGGCGGCGGCCTGGTCGTCGCTGGCCAGCGGGTTGTCGTTGGCGCCGTTTATGACGATGCGCAGCTGGGCGACATCGTTGAGGCCGCCGATGTCGGTCACCTGGTAGCTGAAGAATTCCACCAGGGTGTCGCCGGCGACCAGCCGCTGGACCACGGTGTTGTCGTTGTCCACCACGTAGCGGTAGCTGCCGTCGGCGCCGATGGTCAGGGTGCCGAAGGTGCCGACGATGACGGTGCCGTTGCTGCTGTCGGTGCCGGCGGCGACGTCGATCAGCGTGCCGGGCGCGGTTTCGCGCAGGTTGCGGATGCCGGTGACGGTGCGGGCGTCGCCGTTGTCGACGTCGGTGTCGTTGGCCAGCACGTTGCCGATGGCATCGTTGCCCGGCGTGCCGTTGAGCACGCCGCCGGCCTCGGTGGCGGAGCCTTCGTCGTCGACGCCCACCGGGGTGTCGTTGGCGCCGTGGATGGTGACGGTCAGGGTGGAGCTGGACTGCAGCCCGCCGAGGTCGGAAATGGTGTAGGTGAATTCCTCGACCAGGGTTTCGCCGGACAGGCGCAGCGCCTGCACCCGCGGATCGTCGTTGTGCAGCACGTACTCGTAGCCGCCGTTGGCGCTCACCAGCAGGTGGCCGAAGGTGCCGTTCACCACGGTGGCGCCGGCGCCGAGGATGGCGGTCGGCGGCTGCCCGCTCAGGCCCATGGAGACCACTCGCAGCACGTCGGCGTTGGTGGCGATGTCGACGTCGGTGTCGTTGTTCAGCAGGTTGCCGCGCGGGTTGACGCCCGGAACGTTGTTGAAGGTGCCGCCGGCTTCCACGGCGTCGGCCAGGTCGGGGTTGGCGATCGGCGGGTCGTTCACCGGCGCCAGGACGATCTGCAGGCTGTCCTGGTCGACCAGCGCGTCCTCGGGGTTCTCGCCGGGGATGCCGTCGCCGTCGGCGTCGCCGAAGTTGCCCAGGTCGCTGGTGCGCACCGTGAGGGTGTCGAGGCCGTTGAAATCGAGGTTGCCGAGGTAGACCAGGTTGGCCAGCGCGGCGTTGAGATCGGCGAGGTTGCCGGTGAGGGTCAGGCTGGCGCTGTTCGCCCCGCTGACGGTGACGCCGGGCGGCGTAGCCGACAGCGAGAGGGTGCCGTTCTGCACCGTGAGGGTGACCTGCAGGGTGCGGTCGGCGGCGTTCGGATCGCGGTTGGCGTCGATGTCGGCCACCGAGATGCCGGCGATCGGCAGCGGCACGTCCTCCAGGCCGTTCTGGGTGCCGGGCAGGGTGTTCACCGGCGCGTCGTTCTGTTCCACGTAGCCGGCGTCGGCGGCACCGGTGGCGCCTTCGCCGAGGGTCACGACGACCTGCCCGAGCGGGCTGGCGGTGTCGGTGTCGATGCGTACGCGCAGGTCGCCGAGCGGCTGCGGATAGCTGATGGTTCCGGCCGGCGCGTCGATGCGGAAGATGCCCGCCGGCAGCACGCCGAAGCGGTACTGGCCGTCGAGGTCGGTGACGGTGCTGAACACCAGGTTGTCGGCGCTGGTGGCGAGGTCGCCGTCGGCGCCGGCCCAGGTCAGGGTCACGGTCTGCCCGGGCAGGCCGGGGCCGTCCGGGACGGCGCTGCCGGTGGCCGAGCCGGTGTCGTTCCACAGGGTGCCGGCGATGATGCCGAGGCCGGCGCCTTCGCGGAGGATGTAGGTGTTGGGGCCGGCCTCGCTACCGGTGCGTTCGCCGTCGGGCTGGCCGTCGATACCGACGCTGGAACCGCCGAATGCGCTGAAGTCTTCCGGCAGGCTGGTCCAGGTCAGCACGGCGTTGCTGTTGGCGATGGCGGCGTCGTTCGGCACCGTGACCTGGTAGACGACCCGAATCTGCGTGCCCGGGTCGATCTGCGCGAAGTCCAGGGTGATGCCGCCGGCGTTGCTGAAGGTGACGCCGGGCGGCAGGTTGCCGGGGCCGAAGGTAGTGCCGCCGATCTGCAGGCTGACCAGGGTGTAGTCGCTGCCGCCGGGGAAGCTGTCCGTCAGGTGCGTGTCGAAGGCCGGCAGGCCGCCGTTCTGGGTGAAGTCGATCTGCACCGTGGCGGTGCCGGTGCTGCCGGCCGGGTTGGGATCGAAGTTGACGACCTGCTTGTCCAGGCCGTCGAAGCTCGGCTCGACGATGGATTCCGTGCGGATGTCGCTGCTGGAGCGGGCGACGCCATCGACGAACTCGTGGGCCTGGACGTCGAGAGTGGCGCCGGCGACGTTGCCCGCCTGGTTGAGCACGCGCACGTTGAATTCCAGCACTATGCCTTCGAGGTCGACGTCGTCGTTGGCGTTGACCAGGTTGCCGAGGTCGAAGGTCACCGTCTGGCTGCCATCGGGATTGGTGACCACCGTGACGCGTGCCGGGTTGAGCAGCGCCACCGGCGCGGCTCCGCTCAGGTCGGCGGTGATGGGACGGGCCTCGGCATTGGTTTCGTTGCCTTCGATCTGCAGGCCGCCGGTGAGGGCGAGGAGGGCGTCGCTGGTCAGCCCGCCATTGTTGGAAATCAGCGCGATGCGCAGGTTGTTGGCGCCGGGGTCGATGAACTGCAGGCCGTTTTCCAGCACGACCTGCAACTGGTAGTTGGGGTTGTCGCCCTCGGGCACCAGCACCGCCAGGCGGTAGCGGATCACTTCGCCGATGGTCACCTGCTCGCTCGGGGCGCGGGTGTCGGGCGTCGGCGCCGGGGTGTCCGGAAGGCCGCCGACGCGCGACAACTGCATGGCCTGGTTGACCGGGATGAGCAGGGTGGAATTGCGCTGGTAGTCGTTGAGCACGCCGCTGTTCAGCAGGCCGTCGGCGCCGGTGCGTTCGCCGGCCGGATCGACATCGCCGCCGACGTTGCCGTCGAGGCTGGTCCAGAGCACCGTCGCCACGTTGTCGAAGGTCGATTCGGCGGCCGCGGTGGCGTTCACCACGCCGGTCACGCGGATCACGATGCTGCCGCCGCGAACGATGTCGATGTTGGCGCCGGCCACGCTGCGCAGCTGCCCGCCGACCAGCTCGAAGTCCGCGCCGCCGTTGTTGCTGGCGCCGTTCAGGTAGGTGACGGTGAACTGCAGGTTGTCCAGTTCGGGGGGCAGGACATCGGCGAAGCTGATGTCGAAGGCATTGAAGTCGGTGCCCGCGGTGCCGTTGGCGATGGTGATGGTGAATTCCACCGGGTCGCCCTGATCGAAACCGTTGAAGTCGGGCACCGTTACCAGCTGCTGGCTGATCTGCAGGGTGGGTTCGCGGATGAACACCGTCGGCTGGCCGCCGGTCAGGGTCACCGTGCGCTCCAGCGCCACGGTGCCGTTCGGCGTATCGCCGTCGGGATCGCTGAAGAGTGTCTGCGCGTTGTTCTGCAGCACCGTGCCGGCCTGGTTGCCGAGCACGTTGCTGGCGACCAGTTGCACGCGGATGACGAAGCTGTTGTTGCCGAGGTTGTTGTCGGCGTTGGCGCTGGAGACGCTGAAGGTCAGGCGCACGTCGCCGCCGTCGTCGCCGAGGGCGCCGGTCAGCGCGGCGAAGCTGCCCACCGTGACGGTGCCGGCGAAGTTGCCGGTGAGGGCGCCGCTGCCGGCGACGGTGGTGATCAGCTGGTAGCCGAGGCCGCCGTTGAATGCCGGGTCGAGGCGCAGGCCGGGCGGGATCAGGTCGTCCAGGCGCAGGGTCTGGGTGGTGCCTTCGGGCAGGGTGACGACGATGTCGAAGACCATGCTCTCGCCCACCACCAGATCGGCGCCGGTGGTGTGGGTGGCGCTGGAATCGCCATTGTCGAGGGTGCCGCCGGCGAACACCTTGCGCACTTCCGGCGAGGCCACCTGCTGGTTGGCGAGTTCCTGCAGGTCGGTGGGGGTGAAGTCGGTGCCGTTGTCGACGCTGGCGTAGTTGCTGAGGACCGCGCTGCTCTGCAGGGTGCGCGCGGCGGCGATGGCGTTGTCCACCCGCACGTCGTAGACGATCACCACCATGTTGGCGCCGCTGGCGTCGGCCGCCGTGCCGGCGCGGCCGGCGAGCAGGCTGGCGGTATTGTTGGCGTCGAGGAAGGTGATGGTGTTGCCCGTCACCGCATAGTCCACGCCGGCCACCATGAGCGTGCCGTCGCCGCGGTAGATCTGCAGGTTGGCGGCGGCCAGGCTGCCGCCGACGAAGCTCAGGCCCGGCGGCAGGGTGATGCTGGTGACCACGTCGAAGGCGCCGCCGCCGCCGCTGTTCTCGATGGCGGTGGCCAGGCGCAGCAGGTCGCCGCCGTCGATGCCGCTGACGTCGCCGTTCACCGCGTTGAGTTCGGTGACGCTGCCGCTGAAGGGCACGCCGGCGGTGCCCGGCGCGCTCCAGCTGCCGGTGGTGCCGGTCACCGTGCCGTGGCTGGTGGATACCACGCCATGGCGGATGTTCAGCACCGGTTCGGCGACGGAGACGATGACGGCGACATCCGAGGAAATCAGCGTCTGGTCGGTGAGGGTGGTCTGCTGGGTCGACTGCGCCAGCACGTCCAGCGAGCGCTGGTCGGCGAACGGCTGGTCGCCGACGCGCAGGGTGAATTCGACGACGATGCGGCTGCCGTCGATGTCGGCGGTGGTGAAGCTGCCGAAGTCGAACACCACCGAGTTGCCGGCGCCGCTGGTGACGCTGACCAGCGGGCCGAGGTTGCTGTTGCCGGGGCCGATCTGCCACTGGCCGGAGCCGTCGCCGATGGTCCAGGTGAGGCCGGTGACATCGAACAGCGGCAACGGCAGGTAGGCGGTGAGCCGGTACTGCTCGTAGTCGCCGGTGACCAGGTCGTAGGACAGGCGGAAGGTCACCAGGTCGCCGGGGCGCAGCTCGCCGCTGGGCGGCGGCGTGCCGTTGTTGACCTCGACCAGCTGGATGTCGACGGTGCTGGTGGGAATGGTCGTGGTGCTGCTGGAATCGTCGGTCTGCGAGGCGCCGGTGAGGTTGAACAGGTCTTCGAGAATGGTGCCGCTGACCTCCACCGAGTTGCCGACGCTGTCGCCCTCGTTGATCTCGCTGTGCGGCGCGCCGGAGGGCGGCGTGTAGCTCTGGGCGATCACCGTGCTGTAGCTGATCACTGCGGTGGCGGCGCCGTCGCGGGTTTCATCGAAGGCCAGGTCGCCGTTGAACCAGCCGCGAATGCCGAAGAAGGCATTGCGCAGCGACTGGGCGATGTCGAACTCGACCGAGGTGGTGCCGTCCGCATTGGTCACCACGCTGGTGACCAGGGCGATGTTCCGGGTGACGCCGGCCAGGGTCACGGTGAGGGTCGGCGTGCCGGTCAGGGTCTGGCCGTCGCCGATCAGGTCGCGCACCACCAGTTCGCCGTCGCCGAAGAAGTCGCTGCCGTAGGCGAAGAAGTCGGATACCGCCATGTCCAGCCGGTAGTTCAGGGTGTCGCCGATGCTGATGCCGACGTGGCCGACGTCCACCTGCAGGGTCGCGGTCTTGCGCAGGGTGATCGACTTGGCGACGAAGCTGGTGTCCTCGCCGGTGGCGCTGAAGTCGATGCTGGTATCCGGCGGGACGACATCGCGCGGGTCCAGCGGCACCCACTGGCCGCTGGCGGTGGGCGCGTCGATGGTGATGGTGACCGGTGCGCCGGTGACCGGATCGAGGATCTGCTGGCCGCTGGAATCGGCATCCGGCACGTAGAACTGCACCAGGGTGTCGGTGGGGCCGCTGAGGGTGGCGTACTGGACGGTGAACTGGCTGATGAACACGTCGTCGGCGGCGATCAGCAGGTTGATCTCGGCCGGGTTGGTGACCACCCGGCCGTCGGCGAGGGTGATGGAGGTCAGGACGCCGCCGGCGCCGGGCGTTATCGCGGTGACCTGGATGTTGCCCGGCAGCGGCTGGGTGACCACCACGTTGGTCAGGGTCTGGCCGTTCGCCGGGGTGACGGTGGTGGTCAGGGTGCGGCCGTAGTTCGGCCCGGTGGTGGTTTCGCCCTCGGGAGCGTTGACCGTCTGGGTCGCGGTGATCACCGTCGGGTGGACGATGAAGGAGTGGGTCACGGCCTCGACCAGGCTGGGGTCCTGGGTGGGATTGTCGAGGGCGTCGTTGCCGAACTCGAAGCCGCCCCTGACCTGGATGGTCAGGTCCGGCGCGCCGTCGGAGAAGCTGGTGTCGGCCAGGTTGCTCAGGCTGGCGGTGATCTGCACGGAAATCACCGGCTGGTCCTGGGTCACGCTGGCGAACGGCAGTTCGACCACCACCATCTGGTCGCCGGCGCGCATGCCGAAGTCGGCGGCATCGATCACCAGCGGGTTGCCGTTGGCATCCTCGGCCAGCGGGTGGATGGCCTGGCCGTTGGCGTCGAAGGTGACCACGTGGCTGACCAGGTTCTGCCCGAGGTAGTTGGCCGAGATGAAGGTCACGCCGTCGTCGCCGTCCTTGCCGGTGGCGGGCATGAACAGCGTGACGAAGGGGGCGAAGCCGGGCTGGGTCGAGACGTTGGTGAAGTCCACGGTGAAGCTGAACTGGTCGCCGAGCAGCACGTCCTGGGCGGTGACGGGCAGGGCGGTGGTCGGCCCGGCATCGGCCAGCAGGCCGTCGAAGGTGGCGAGGGCATCGGCGCTGAGGGCGATCGGCCGGTCGATGAGGCCGCTGCGGACTTCCAGGTTCCAGTCGCCGCCGGCCGCGCGGGAGCCGGTGTCGTTGCTGGAGGCGCCGACGTCGGCGCCGGTGCGCAGCGCCAGTTCGTTCACCAGCTTCTGGCCCGCCGTGCCGGCGCCGATGTCGCAGCCGTAGAGCTGGATGTCCGCCCCGGCGTTCAGCGCGGCGCGCCAGCCGTCGAGGATGCCGGCGGCCTGGTCGAGGTTGCTCGCGGTCAGGGTGCGATTGCCGAGGGTGAACTGCCCGGCGCCGCCGTGGGAGAAGATCTGGATCGAATCGACCTTGCCCAGCTCGGCCAGCGCGGCGGAAATCGCCGCCAGGCCATCCTCGGTGGTGTTCACCACCACGGCCCTGACGTCGGCCGGCAGGTCGGCGGTGAGCCGCTCGCGGTTTTCCACGCGGCTGTCCAGCACCAGCAGGTGGCGCGCGGCCGAGGGCGCGGGAGCGGGCGCACTGGCGGAATTGGAGGGTTCGGCTACGGGTGCCGGGCGATCGGCCGGGGCGGGCGCGTGGCCCGGGTCGTTGTGCTGCTGGTCGGCGGCTGCCGCAGCTGCGCCATCGAAGAGGATGCGGGGCTCCAGCGCCAGCGCGTGGCTGGCCGGAGCGAAAACATTCACGCGCGGCATATGCTCATTCCCTTCCGCCAATCGGTGTCATCGAAGACGTAAAACCGTCCGGTTGGTCAATCCGTTCAGGCAACCTTAGACCCTCTCGCCAGACGCGCTACGCACCACGGACGAACGGACGCCATGAACGCGTTTTATCGACGACGTTTGTCACTTTTCCTTCGTTTTTCGGCTATTGATGTGTCATCCATCGACCCGAAAAACTGGTCTAGGCTGCAAATGCCGGGACACGGAATCCGGTTGGCCGGGTATGCCGGACCAACGATGAGACCTGGCTGGAGTGTGGACCATGGGGAAAGGGATTGGCGGGTGGATCGGGGTCGCGCTCTGCGTGCTGCTGGCGGCATGTTCCGCCCTGGCGAACGCGGCGGAAGAGGCCGTGGCGCCCACGCAGACCTCCGCCGAACTGAAGATCGCCAATCGCGGCGTCATGGTTTTCCGCGCAACCGTACTCGGCGAATCACCCGAGGCCCGCGCCGCGCGTGCGCAGGCAGTGATCCGCGAGATGCTCGACGGCGCGGAGGAAACGGCGGTCCGCATCGACCCGATCCAGGACAGCTACCTGGTGCTGCTCGGTGACCGCCGGGCGTTCATCGTTTCGCCGAGGGATCTCGCCCCGACGGACAGCTCGGTGCGCCAGGCGGCCGAGGACGCGGCCCAGCGCCTGCGCCAGGTGGTGACGGAGGCGGAGCAGGCGCGCAGCCTGCGCTTCCTGCTGATCGCGGGCGGTCTCTCCGTCGCCGCCACGCTGCTCTACCTCGCACTGTTGCGCGGCATTTCCTTAGCCCGCCGGAAAGCCCTGTCCTGGCTGCCCGGACTCATGCGCAGGCACACCGGTGCGCTGCGGGTGGGCCATACGCCGCTGGTCGATATCGGCAACCTGTTCCCCCTGCTGCGGGGAATCCTGGGCCTGGTCTACTGGCTGCTGGTGCTGCTGCTCAGCTACGAGTGGCTGAGCTTCGTCCTGCAGCGCTTCCCCTACACCCGGCCGTGGGGCGAAAGCCTCGACCAGTACCTGCTGGCGCTGGCGCGCTATCTGCTCGACGCGGTAGTCGGCGCCATTCCGGGGCTGGTGATCGCCGTGCTGATCTTCTTCATCGCCCGGGGCGCCAGCGCGTTCAGCCGGCGGCTGCTGGAGCGCCTTTCGCGTCCCGGCATCGTCAGCTGGCTCAACCACGAGACCCTGCAACCCACCACGCGGCTGACGTCGCTGGCGATCTGGCTGTTCGCCCTGGCCATGGCCTATCCCTACCTGCCCGGCGCCGGGACCGCCGCCTTCAAGGGGCTGTCGGTGCTGATCGGGCTGATGATTTCCCTCGGCGCATCCAGCGTGGTGGGGCAGGCCGCGGCGGGATTGATCCTCACCTATACCCGCACCCTGCGCCCCGGGGAGTTCGTGCGCATCGGCGAACACGAAGGCACGGTCACCGAGGTGGGCATGTTCACCACCAGCATCCGCACCGGCCTGGGCGAAGTGCTGACCATCCCCAACTCGACGATCACCGGGTCGGTGACCAAGAACTACTCCCGCGTGGTGCAGGGCATGGGCTATGTGGTGGATACCGTGGTGACCATCGGCTACGACACGCCGTGGCGGCAGGTCGAGGCCATGCTGCTGGAAGCGGCGCGCCGCACGCCCGGCGTGCTGGAGAATCCCAGGCCGCAGGTGTTCCAGACCGCGCTGTCGGATTTCTACCCCGAGTACCGGCTGGTGGCGCAGGCGGTGCCGAGCGAGCCGCGGCCGCGCGCCGAGCTGCTGAGCATGCTGCACGCCAACATCCAGGACGTGTTCAACGAGCATGGCGTGCAGATCATGTCGCCGCATTACCTGGGCGATCCGGAGCAGGAGAAGTGGGTGCCGAGGGAGCGCTGGTTCACCGAGCCGGCGAAACGACCCGACCCCGGGGAGGAGCGGCAATGATCGATTTCGTCCTCGGCGCGCTGCGCTCCAACCCGGAGATCGCGGTGTTCCTGGCGATAGCGCTGGGCGTGCTGATCGGCCGGGTCCGGCTGGGCAGCTTCCACCTCGGTTCGGTCGCCGGCGCGCTGCTGATGGGCCTGCTCATCGGCCAGATCGGCCTGGACGTGCCCCATGAGCTGAAGTCGGTGTTCTTCGTGCTGTTCATCTACGCCGTGGGCTTCAAGAGCGGCCCGGAGTTCTTCGGCAGCCTGAACCGCGGCACCCTCAAGCTGGTGCTGTTCTCGGTGGTGCTGTGCGCCACCGCGCTCGGCGCCATCCTGCTGATGAACGCGATCTACCAGTTCGACGCCGGGCTCACCGCCGGCCTGGGCGCCGGCGCGCTGACCGACACGGCGATCATGGGCACGGCGAGCAGCGCCATCGCCCAGCTCCCCCTGGACGATGCCGCCAAGGCCCAGCTCAACAGTCACATGGCCGTCGCCTACGCCATCACCTACCTGTTCGGCACCATCGGCCTGATCGTCTTCGTCGGCAGCATCGCGCCCCGGCTGCTGGGCGTGGACCTGCGCACCTCGGCGCGCGAGCTGGAGCTGGAACTGGGCATCGCCATCAACGAGGACGCCATCAGCATCCCCTACACGCGCATCGTGGTGCGTTCGCACCGGGTCGCGGCGGATGCCGCCGCCGGCGCGACCATCGCCGACATCGAGCGGCTGCATCCGGCGCTGAGCGTCGAGCGCGTGGTGCGGGGCGGCCAGGTACTGCCGCGCGATCCCGCGCTGTTGCTGCAGACGGGTGACATCGCCGGGGTCTATGCGCTGCGCGAGGCGGTGGGCGAGCTGGCCGAGTGGATCGGCCCGGAGATGGATCACCCGGAATCGCTGTCCTTCCCGACCCGCAAGGCGGACGTGGTGCTGACTGCCGCCGAACTGGCCGGCAGGACCATCCACGAGATCAAGGCGCGCCTGGTCGGCAGCGAACGGATGGGCTGCTTCATCCAGACCATCACCCGCCAGGGTCTCGAACTGCCGCTGCTGCCCAACACGGTGCTGCGGCGCGGCGACGTGATCTCCCTGACCGGGCGCACCGCCAGCGTCGAGGCGCTGGCGGCGCAGCTGGGGCGCATCCGCGAACGCAGCTACAAGAGCGACATCGCCGTGCACAGCCTGGGCATGGTGCTGGGGGCGCTGGTCGGCATGCTGTCGACCCACGTGGGCATGATTCCCATCGAGCTGGGCGTGGGCGGCGGTGTGCTGCTGGTGGGGCTGCTGATCGGCTGGCTCAATTCCCGCCACCCGGAGATCGGCGCCCTGCCGCCGGCGGCGCAGTGGGCCTTCTCCGAGTTCGGGCTGACCGCGTTCGGCGCGGTGGTCGGGCTGCTCGCCGGGCCGGCGGCCATCGACGCCATGCAGGAGCAGGGCGTGGCGCTGCTGATCTCGGGCGTGGTGGTGACCCTGCTGCCGCCGCTGGTGGCGCTCTATTTCGGCCGCTACGTGCTGCGCCTGCATCCGATGATCCTGTTCGGCGCGCTGGCGGGAGCGCAGACCGAGGCCGCCTCGATGAACAAGATCATCGAGCAGTCCGGCAGCAACACGCCGGTGATCGGCTTCACCGTCTGCTACGCCATCTCCAACGTCCTGCTGGCGGTCTGCGGTCCGATCATCGTGTTCGTGGCGGGTTGAATTCCGTCGACTACAGGAAGGGAGGATTTCGTAAGACCGGAAAGCCTGATCTAGAGTGTTCCACGGGGCTCGCGTGTCGTTCAGCAGGGGTGTCGTACGGCAATCGCGCGCGAAAACAGCGAGAAAGCAAGGAACGAAGCGCATGAGAAACGAACTGATCGTCAAGGGTGTACTGGTCGGGCTCCTGAGTGCCGCCAGCGTGATGGCCCACGCGGCACAGGCGGGCGGCAACGGCTGCGGATGGGGCAACATGGTGTTCGAAGGCCAGCGCGGACTGTTCCCGCACCTGCTGGCGACCACTACCAACGGCACCTCGGGCAACGCCACCTTCGGCCTGACCTCCGGGACCAACGGGTGCAACTCCGATGCCGTGCTCGGCTATGGCGGCCGCTCGATCTTCGCCATGAACGGCATGCTCGACAGCATCGCCGAGGACATGGCCAAGGGGCAGGGCGAGGCGCTGGATGCCTACGCCACCCTGCTGGGCGTGGAGGCGGGCGACCGTGCCCATTTCGCCCAGGTCACCCGGCAGCACTTCGGCGACATCTTCGCCAGCAAGGACGCCACCGGCGAGGAGGTCTACCGCAACACGCTGGCGGTGATGGAGAAGGACTCGATACTGGCGCGATATGTCCGTCAGCAGTCCTGACGTCCAGGCGAACGAATGCCCTCTGCCGAGGGCATTTTGTTTGCGCCGGAAAGGGGCAGTCGCCGGCTGCGGTCCGACGGCCGGCCGGCAACCCGAAGGGAGACCGGCATGAGCAGCCCCGGCGAGCTGATCATCTGCGAATACTGCGACGCGGTTTACCGGCGTGAGCCGTTGCAGCGCCACCAGCGCGCCCTGTGCGTGCGCTGCGGCGGCGTGCTGCAGCGGCACAACGCGCTGTCCGTGCAGCAGCGCCTGGCCCTGAGCGTGACCGGCGCCCTGCTGCTGGCCTTCGCCAACAGCTATCCGGTGATGTCCATCAGCATGCAGGGGCTGAGCAATTCGGCGACGCTCTGGGATGCGGTGCTGATCCTCGGCAGCGGCAGCATCACCATCATCGCGCTGGTCATGGCCCTCTCGATCATCCTCGCGCCCTGCCTGCAGGTGGCGCTGCTGATCTGGGTCCTGACGTTCGCCCTCGGCGCCCGGCGCGCGCCGGGTTTCGCCTTCTGCATGCGCTGGCTCGAAGCCCTGCGGCCCTGGAGCATGCTCGAAGTCTGCCTGCTGGGCACCATGGTGGCGGTGATCAAGCTGGCCGGCCTGCTGGACGTGATCCCCGGCATCGGGCTGGTCGCCATGGCGGCGCTGAGCGTGCTGATCATCTCCATCGCCGGCAAGGACATCCGCGACCTGTGGGGGCAGGTATGAGCACGCCGCCGCTCGCCGCCGAGCTGAAGCTGTGCCTCTGCCATGGCTGCGGAATGGCCTGCGACGTGCGCCGCAACGCCCACCAGTGCGAGCGCTGCGGCGCGCCGCTGCATCCGCGCAAGAGCGACGCCATCACCCGCGCCTGGGCCTACCTGGTCGCCGCGCTGATCTTCTATGTCCCCGCCAACCTGCTGCCGGTGATGCGCACCGAGATGCTCGGGCAGGGCATCGACAGCACCATCGGCGGCGGGGTGGTGGAGTTCTGGGAGAGCGGGGCGTGGGATATCGCCCTGATCATCTTCATCGCCAGCATCGGCGTGCCGGCGATCAAGTTCCTCTCCATGGGCATGCTGCTGGTCACCGCCCAGCGCCACAGCGCCTGGGCCCGCCCGCAGCGCTCGAAGCTGTTCCGCTTCGTCGAGCTGATCGGCTACTGGTCGATGCTCGACGTGATGGTGGTGGCGCTGGTCGCCGCCCTGGTGCAGTTGCGCGGGCTGGGTACCATCGAGCCGCGCGCCGGCATCCTGTTCTTCGGCCTGGTGGTGGTACTCACCATGCTTTCCGCCATGAGTTTCGACCCAAGGCTTATCTGGGACGATGGAGAACCGACCGATGGACCACGACACCCCTGAACAGGCCTCGCCAGGCAGCGCCGAGGTTCGCACGCGGCGCTGGAACGTCTCGCTGGTGTGGATAGTGCCCATCGTCGCGCTGCTGATCGGCGCGTCCCTGATCGTGCGCAGCTGGATGCAGCAGGGGCCCACCATCGAGATCTCGTTCAAGACCGGCGAAGGGCTGGTCGCCCACAAGACCCAGGTGAAGTACCGCAGCGTGGTGATCGGCGAGGTGGAGGAAGTCGAACTGGCCAAGGACCGGAAGAGCGTGATCGCCACGGTGAAGCTGCACAAGGAAGCCGAGTCCTTCGCCACCGAGAGCGCGCAGTTCTGGGTGGTCAAGCCGCGCATCGGCGCCGGCGGCGTCACCGGCGTGGATACCCTGCTGTCGGGCAACTTCATCGGCGCCGATGCCGGCGAATCGAAGACGCCGGCCAAACGCTTCACCGGCCTGGAGGCGCCGCCGCCGATCACCTATGGCGAGAAGGGCAAGAACTTCGTCCTGCAGGCCGACGACCTGGGCTCGCTGGACATCGGTTCGAACATCTATTACCGCAAGATTCCCGTGGGCCAGGTGGTTTCCTATGCGCTCAGGCCCGATGGCAAGGGCGTCGAGATCGGCATCTTCGTCGATGCTCCCAACGACGCCTTCGTGACCCAGGACACGCGCTTCTGGAATGCCAGCGGCATCGATGTCGACGTCGGCGCCAATGGCGTGAAGGTCAATACCGAGTCGCTGTCGTCGCTGCTGGTCGGCGGCCTGGCCTTCGGTGCTCCGCAACGGCCCGTCGAGAGCCCGCTGGCGGCCGACAAGCAGGTGTTCGAGTTGTTCGCCGACCGCGAGACGGCCCTGGCGCCGCCTTCCGGCAGGGCACAGCACCTGCGCCTGCGTTTCGACCAGTCGATGCGCGGGCTGGCCGTCGGCGCGCCGGTGGAATTCATGGGGGTCGAGTTCGGCAAGGTCACGGCGGTATGGCTGGATTACGACGAGCAGCAGCAGAGTTTCCCGGTCATGGTTGATGCGGTGGTCCACCCGCAGCGGCTGGGGCCGGTGCATCGGAAGCTGCTCGCGGCGCGCGACCATTCCCCGGACGACGATGCCAGCGTCAGCCGGCTGATCGGCAGCTTCGTCGAACACGGCCTGCGGGCGCAGGCGCGCAGCGGCAACCTGCTTACCGGGCAGCTGTACATCTCGCTGGACTTCTATCCCGACGCGAAGCCCGTGGCCTTCGACAACACCGCGCGGCCGATCAACGTCCCCACCATTCCGGGCAGCCTGGCCAAGCTGGAGGAGCAGCTGCAGGAAGTCGTCGAGCGCATCCGCAAGCTGCCGCTCGAACGGATCGCCAACAACCTGGATGGCAACCTGCGTGAGCTGCAGAAGAGCATGAAGCAGTTCAACAGCCAGACGCTGCCTGGCGTGACCAATACCCTGGCGGAGGTGCGGACGACCCTGCAGACGGCCAACTCGGCGCTGGCCGAGGATTCGCCGCAGCGGGAAAAACTCGGCGACACGCTGGATGAGCTGGACCGCATGTCGCGTTCGCTGCGCGACCTGTCCGACTATCTGGGCCGCCATCCCGAATCGCTGATCCGCGGCCGCCCGAAAGCCGCCGACGCCAACAACCTGCAGCCCTGATCCTGGACAAAGGAGAGAATTCAGATGCCGAAGCTGCCCATGCTGCTCCTGGCCGGACTGTTCCCTGCAATCTGGGGCTGCAGCAGCGCGCCCATCCATTACCACACCCTGGTCCCCAAGCAGCCGGGAAGCCCCGTCAGCGGCAACGTCCGCGTGGAACGGGTGTCGATGCCGCCGCAGGTCGACCGCGCGCAGATCGTGATCCGCCAGGGCGGCAGCGGCCTGGCCATTCTCGAAACCGAGTGGTGGGGCGCCAGCCTCGTCGACGAGTTCCGCAATGCCCTGGAGGACCAGCTGGGCGCGCCCGCCAACGGCAACGCGACGGCGTCGTTGCGCGTGGACGTCCAGCGTTTCGACTCGGTCCCCGGCCAGTACGCCCTGCTCGACGCCAACTGGCGCCTGCAGCGGGCGGGGGCGGCCAGGGCGCTGGCCTGCCGCAGCAGCCTGCAGACGCCGGCGGCCAACAGCGTCGAGGCCCTGGTCAACGCCCACCAAGTCAACCTGCGCAAGCTGGCGGAACTGATTGCCCGGGCCAATGCCAGCGGCGCGAGCAACTGCCCCTGACCGGAGCGGTCGGCGCGGGGTCAGTGGAACGGGTAGATGTAGTTCAGCCAGGACGACATGCGCAGCAGGATCTTGCGCATCACCGCCAGTTCCTCGGCGTGTTCGCTATAGACCGCCGCCTGGCCGAAGGAGCCGCCGGGCAGGGTGGCGCGGTACGGCTCGAAGGCCGCGTCGGTGATGTCGAGGATCACCGGCACGCGCCCTGCTGGCGGTGACTGGCTGAAGCTGATCAGGTTGCCGCCCGGCTGGATCTGGCCTTCGCCGATCACCGGCAGCACGCGCCGCACGCTGGCCTGGAACACCTGGCCGGGCAGGCCGTCGAAGGCGATCTCGGCGGCGTCGCCGGCCTTCAGGCGCAGCTGGCTGTTCTGCCGCATCCAGGCCACGTAGAAGTAGTCCTCGTTGGGAATGAAAACCATGGACGGCCGGGTGGCGAAACGCGTCGCGCGCACGCCGGGGCGCAGGATCAGCTGGGAGACGATGCCGTCGGCCGGGGCGCGTACCGTGGTGCTGGACAGGTCGTAGCGGGCGCCGATCAGTTGCGCCTCGATGGCGTTGACCTGGGCGGTGGCCTGGTCGAGGTCGCGGCGGTTGCCGACGTTGCGCTGCACCAGCGTGGAGGCGCGATGGAGGTCGGCCCTGGCCGAGACCAGTTGCGCCTCCAGGGACTTGACCCTGCTCTCGAAGGGCGTCGGGTCGAGGCGGAACAGCACGTCGCCTTTCTTCACCGCGCGGTCGCGCTCCACCGGCACCTCGATCACCTGGCCGCTGACGTTGGGCGAGATGGGCGTGCTGATGAAGTAGCTGCGGGCCACCTCGGAGTAGGGGTGGTTGTAGTTCATGAAGAACACCAGGCAGCCCACCAGGACGACGCCGCCCAGGGCGGCGGTGGGCACGGTCCACTTGTTCTTCGGAATCCTGAACAGCTTGAAGACGGCGACGCAGATGGCGGTGTAGGTCAGCAGCAGCAGGGTTTCCATGTCAGTGGCCTCCCTCGCCGGTATGCCGGTCGGCGCCGCCGAGCGTGCGCTTGAGTTCCAGCAGTTCGGCCTTCAGCGCGGCCAGCTCCTGCTCCATGGCGGGGGGCGCGTCGCTCGCCGGGCCGCCCATGCCCCAGCCGCGGTCCTCGCGGTAGAGCGTCGCCCAGATCCACAGGAACGGCCAGATGGCGTGCAGGGTGAACAGGCTGACCCAGCCGGCCACGTGGATGGCGTCCTGGTGCGGATGATTGCGCTCCCTGGCGATTTCGTAGGGGATGTCGTGGATGGCGATGATGCCGTAGAAGAGGATCAGCGCGACGGCGATCAGGATTCCCAGGGCGACGTAGTTCAGCATCGGTTTCTCCTTCTGGCACTGACCAGGACGAAAAGGTGGGCACCCTCTCGACGTATTCGGCGTGCAATCCGGCCGCGCACCGTTGCCGGGGCCGGAGGATTTTCGGGATCGCCGGCCAAGCGGCAGGACGATCCCGAAGGGCAGGTCCTTACTTCGCCTTGAGTTGCTGGTACGAACTGACCATGTCCCGTGCCCAGCTATCGAGCACGGCGCGGGTATCGCTTGCCTTCATGACCTGGGAGGAGCTGTCCAGCTCGGCGCCGGCGCCCTTGCGCACCACCTGGGCCACCACCTGGTTATTGCCGCCATCGAGGAAGGCCGCTTCGGTGGCGATGCTGGTGTCCTGGTCGCGGATACCGGTAGCGGCGCTCACGCCAGCGGCCACCAGGGCGATGGGAATCACCTCGTAGGGCTGCAGGCCCTTGGTGCTGGCGCTGACCGCGGTGATCGCCGGACGCACCACCAGCACGCCCGGAGCGGGGCCGCTGGCCAGCGGCAGGACCTTGGCGAATTGCGTCTGCAGCGCCTGGTCGTAGGACTGGGTGATGCCCTGCAGGGTGCTCGCCGGAATCTTCTCGGTGGGTTGTGGCTGCGGATAGAGCTGGCTGGGTTCGACGTAGACGCTGGTATAGCGGTTCACGTCGACGCCGGGCTGGATCCAGCGCATGACCGCCGCGCCGGACGGCGACTTGTCTGCCTTGAGCGCGTCGTAGTTCTTGAGGAATCCGGAATATTGCTCGGGCTCCACGTACTTGCTCGCGCAGCCGGATAGCGCGAGCGAGGCGGCGCAGAGCGTGGTCAGCAGATACTTCGACTTCATCGTGTTGCTCCTTGTGGACGGACTTGCAGAGTGGTGGGGGCAATGCATGGAAGCTGACGCAGGCGCCCGCAGGCCCGGGCGCCTGCGGGCAACAGGCCGGACGTGCAAGGTTCAGGGAGGCGGGGGCGACGGGTTGGCTGGGTCATGCTCATCCCTCCAATGGATGTTCGGCTGGCCGCGGCTGAATGCCTGGCGAACGAGGAAATCCGTATCGATCGGCCCCGCCTGAAGAAAAAGGCGGACAAGCCATCGGCACTGGCCGACGGCTTGTCCTCGCTGCCAACTGGCATCGCAAGGAGCAATCAGGGAGTGTCGATGTCGAACCTCATCGGTTCACGTGTGCGGTTCAGTCTAGAGCGACTGCGGAAACCTGATAGCCGGAAAACGAAGTCCATGGCGAGGAGCGGGGCAGGCAAGGCGATGACTTCGCGCTGGCCGCATGCGCCGCGCTCCCTCGACTGCGGCTGGCCACGGCTTGCCCGGACCGATGCCGCTCAGTGCAACGCCGAGCTGGGCCGGTGCATGCAGCAACGTCACTCCCTTACGTTCATATGCTCCCGCGCCCAGGCGATGTAGTCGTCAGGGCAGGTGTATCGGGTGACCAGTTCCGAGACGCTGAGGCCATTGCCGCTGGCGATCCCGCGCTGCTCGCGCAGGCTGTCGTAGGTGGCCTTGATTGCCGCGAAATAGGCGGCATGGCCGTTCACCACGATGCGCACGCCCAGTTCCGCCAGGCGCAGGTCATCGCGCAGTTCCGGGTTGCCGTAGGTAACCAGCATCAATGGCACGCGCAGGTTTTCGGCGATGGCTTCGAGATGGGCGAAATCCTTCACTCCGACCAGGCAGATGCCGTCAGCGCCGGCCGCCTGGTAGGCGCGAGTGCGGTGCACGACATCGGCCAGCGGCTGCACTCCGGCGTGGGTGCGGGCAATGATGGCCAGGGCCTTGTCGTCGCGGACTTCCTGGGCGGCGCGCAGCTTGCCGATGCCCTCTTCGACGCTGATCAGATCGTAGGATTTGCGTCCGAACTGTGCCGGCAACAGCGTGTCCTCCAGCGTGAGCGCAGCCACCCCGGCACGCTCCAGTTCGATCACCGTGCGCATGGCGTTGAGGGCGTTGCCGTAGCCGTGGTCGGCATCGGCGATCACCGGCAGGCGGGCGACCCGGCCGATGCGGGTGGCCTGCTCGGAGAATTCGCTGAGGGTGATCAGGGCGATGTCCGGTGCGGCGAGCACCTGCAGGGAGGCGACCGAGCCGCCGAGGATGCCGACCTCGAAGCCGAGGTCAGCGGCGATCCGCGCCGACATGGGGTCGAACACGGATGCCGTGTGGTAACAGGCGGGACTGTCGAGCAAGGCTCGGAAGGTGTTGCGCAGGTCGTGGTGACAGGCTTTCTGCATGGTCTTATCCCTTGAATCTTCGTCGGGTCTTCTACCGTTCGGCTCTGCAAGGCCCGTACCCGACCGTCGTGATGCCCGTGCCGCGCCCATTCGACCGGCGTTCCTGGCCGGCGAATGGAGGAAAGCCGCCGTAATCCGGATGCAGGATGGCGGAAACCCGCCGGAAACCGGTCCATGGCGCCCCTTTGCGAGAGGAGCATGAGAGGGGGCGATCACGGCGTACCGGCCGTGACTGCCCGACAGCGTCACTTGATGAAGCGGACCTGGCTGTTGATCTTCTCGATGACTACGCCCTTGCGTTCGTTGAAGCGCGCCTTGTTCTGCTCGAACAGGTTGTTGCCCCTGGTGTCGATGGAGATGATCAGCGGGCCGAACTCGCGGACGCGGTTGACCCACAGGGTTTCCGGCATGCCCAGGTCCTGCCACTCGGCGCGCTCGATTTCCTCTACCTTGGTGGCGGCCAGTACCGCGCAGCCGCCGGGGAATACCGCGTGCACCGCCTTGTTCTCAAGGCATCCGGCGGTGGTTTCCGGGCCCATGCCGCCCTTGCCGATGATCAGCTTGACGCCGGTTTCCTCGATGAACTGACGTTCGAACTTCTCCATGCGCATGCTGGTGGTCGGGCCGATGGAAACCATCTCGAAGCTGCCGTCGTCCTTCTTCCGCACTATGGGTCCGGCGTGGAAGATCGCCCCGCCGCGCAGGTCGACAGGCAATTCGCGCTTGAGCTCGATCAGTCGGCGGTGCGCCACGTCGCGGCAGGTCACCAGCTGGCCGGTCAGGTAGACCACATCGCCAACGTTGAGGGCAGCGAGGTCTTCATCCCTGATCGGGGTCGAGAGAACTTTTCTCACAGTACTACTCCTTCGTGGGAGAGGATGTCGTAGGACAGGTCGGCGTTGATGCGGATCTTGCCGCGACGGTGCGCCCAGCATCCGGTGGAGACGGCGACACCGATGGTGGAGGGGTGGCGCGCCGAGGATTCGATGTTCACGCCCATCACGCTGCTGTTGCCGGTGAGGCCTTGCGGGCCGATGCCGATCTCGTTGAGGCCCTCCTCGAGGAGCCTTTCCATCAGCGCCGCGTTCGCGTTGGGATGGGAGGAGTCCACCGGACGCAGGATCGCCTTCTTCGACAGGCGCGCTGCGGTTTCCACCGAGGTGGAAACCCCGACACCCACGAGCAGAGGCGGGCAGGCGTTCACGCCGCGCGAGGTGATCACGTCGAAGACGAATTCGGTCACGCCCTCGTAGCCCTGGCCGGGCATCAGCACCTTGGCGGAGCCCGGCAGGGTGCAGCCGCCGCCGGCCATGTACACGTCGATCAGCGCGTAGTCGGCGTCGGGGATGATTTCCCAGTCCAGCCACGGAATCTTCGAGCCGGTGTTGGTACCGGTGTTCTTCTCGTCGAAGGTCTCCACGGCGTTGTGGCGCAGCGGCCCCTTCTTGGTGGCTTCCAGGGTCGCGTTCTCGAGGATGCCTTCCAGCTCGCCCAGCAGCGGGAAGCGGGCGCCGGCGGAGATGAAGTACTGGATGACCCCGGTGTCCTGGCAGCTCGGGCGGTCGAGCTTGTCCGCATAGTCCTGGTTCTCGGCCATCGAGTCGTAGATTTCGATGGCCAGGGAATTGGTTTCCGCTGCGCGCAACTTCGCGGTCTTTTCCTTGACGTCCTTCGGCAGGCGCTTGCCGATATAGGCGGTGAACTTGGCCATCACGTCGGTAAGCGATTGAACGGCTGATTCGTTATCCATTTTGAGTCTCCTCACTGCATCACAAGGCGGGTCTGTTTGTCCGTTGGCGTGCCTGCTGAATCAGGCACCGGTGGCTGGGGTTAGCGGTTCTGCGCTGTGTGGCGCCGGTGATTCCTGCGCCTGCTTCTGTTCCGGCTGGTGGGTGCCGTTCAGCACCTGGTCCATGCGGGATTTGTCGAGGGCACCTACCCACTTGGCGATGGCCACGGTCCCGACCGCGTTGCCGATGGTGTTGGTGATCGCTCGCGCTTCGGACATGAAGCGGTCGACGCCGAGCAGCAGCACCATGCCGGCGACCGGGATGTTGTCCAGCGAGGCCAGGGTGGCGGCCAGGGTGATGAAGCCGGAGCCGGTGACCCCGGCCGAGCCCTTCGAGGTGAGCAGCAGCACGCCGAGCACGATCAACTGGTCGGTCAGGGTGAGCGGGGTGTTGGTGGCCTGGGCGATGAAGATGGCCGCCATGGTGTAGTAGATGCACTGGCCGTCGGGGTTGAAGGTCAGCCCGGAGGGGATCACCAGGCCCACCACCGGCTTGGAGACGCCGGCGTGCTCCAGCTTGTTCATCAGCTGCGGCACCACCGATTCCGAGGAGCTGGTGCCCAGCACGGTGAACAGTTCTTCCTTCAGGTACTTGAGGAACTTCCACAGGTTGAAGCCGGAAAGGCGGGCGATGAAACCGAGGACGATGACCACGAAGAGGAAGCAGGTCAGGTACATGGTCGCCATCAGCTTGCCGAGCGAAACGATCGAGCCCAGCCCGTACTTGCCGACGGTGAAGGCCATCGCGCCGCAGGCGGCCAGCGGGGCGAGGCGCATGACCATGCCGACGATGTGGAACATGCCGTGGGAGAAGGCTTCCAGCACATCGACCATGGGCTTGCCGCGCGCTCCCAGGTGGGACAGGGCGATGCCGAACAGGGTCGAGAACAGCAGGATCTGCAGGATCTCGTTCTTCGCGAAGGCATCGGTGACGCTGGCCGGGATGATGTGCAGCAGGAAGTCGGTGAAGCTGCCGGAGCCGCTGGCGGCGGTTGACGTGTAGGTAGCGATGGCCTTGGTGTCGAGGGTGGCCGGATCGACGTTCATGCCCTGGCCCGGCTGCACGAAGTTGACCACCACCAGGCCCAGCACCAGGGCGAAGGTGGAGAGGATCTCGAAATAGAGCAGCGCGCGGACGCCGACCCGGCCGAGTTCCTTCATGTTTTCCATCCTGGCGATGCCGAGGACCACGGTGGCGAAGATGATCGGCGCGAAGACCATCTTGATCAGCTTGATGAAGGCATCGCCGACCGGTTTCAGGTCCGCACCGAACTGCGGCCATGACACACCGAGCAGAATGCCGATGGTCACGCCGATCAGAACCTGGACATAGAGCTTTCCTAGGAATTTCCTGGCCATGGTTTCTCCGAATTGTTGTTGTGAGTCGGATCAGTTCCACCCGGGCGGCTGAACCGGGCGATGGCTGAAAAAATGCCCAGGTTTTTTGTGGGCAATTTCTGAGAGGCGAAATTAATGGTTTCCCAGGAATTGAGTAATACAATGAAAGTTATTTCATTGTTTCCCTGAGGTTAATTATGAATCCGGTGTCGGAATTGGCCTTCTTCACCCAGCTGGTCAGGCTGGGCAGCCTTGCGGCCACGGCGCGGGAGCTCAACCTGACGCCTCCGGCGGTATCCAAGCGGCTGGCACAGCTGGAGCAGCGACTGGGAGTGCGTCTGCTCAATCGCACCACGCGCAGCATCAGCCTCACGGCCGAGGGCGAGCTCTATCTGGTCAATGCCCAGCGCATCCTCGGCGAGATCGAGGAAATGGAGAGCCAGATCTCCAGCAGTCGCGCGGAGCCCAGGGGGTTGCTGCGGGTCAACGCACCGCTGGGCTTCGGCCGCACTCATGTCGGTCCGGCCATTTCGTCCTTCGTCACGCGCTATCCGGAAGTCGAGGTGCAACTGCAGCTGACCGACCGGCCAATCAATCTGCCCGACGATGCCATCGACGTCGCCATCCGCTTCGGCGAGTTGCCCGACTCCCGGCTGATCGCCCGCAAGATCGCCGCGAATCGACGCCGCCTGTGCGCTTCGCCTGCTTACCTGGAATGCTTCGGTGCGCCGGAAACGCCCAAGGACCTGATGCGGCACAACTGCATCGTCCTGCGCCAGAACGATGCGGCCTTCGGTATATGGCGGCTCAGTCGGGGCAAGCAGAGCGAATCGATCAAGGTCCGTGGCGGCCTCAGCACCAATGACGGCGAGGTGGCATTGAACTGGGCGCTGGAGGGGCACGGCATCCTGATGCGCGCCGAATGGAACCTCGCCAGTCACCTTCGGGATGGTCGTCTTGTCGAGGTGCTGGGCGATTATGAAACGCCGCCCGCGGACATCTATGCCGTATATCTGGAGCGTCTCAACCTGTCCGCGAAGGTGTCCCTCTTCGTCGATCACCTGCGCGACGTTTTCCAGCGCAAAGCCATCGGGCAGGGCGATAGCCTGGGCAAGTGGCGGTAAGCATCCGTCCGTCAACCCGGGCGGACATGCTGTGCTGGTCGTGGTGAGCCGATGGCAAACGGCAGCTCCTGCACCGCTCGCGGCAACTACCAGCCGTTGTTCATCGGGATTCGACCTCACAGGCCGGGGATCCCGTCTTGAACGACTGGACCTGTATGCAGTGCGGTCTAGAGTGACTGCAGAGGCCCGATAGCCGAAAAACGCATTCGCGGCGAGGAGCAGTACATGCAAGGCAATGTTTCATTCCGGCGATACAGTCAGTCCGCGCTGGACCCTTCACTGGCTTTCGACGTCGTCTATGGCGCCCGTTTCGAACATCGGATCCTGTCGCCCAGGCATTCGTACATGGCGCATCAGCGGCTGGCCCTGGGGAACGTGATACTCGAAACCGGCAGCTATGACTTTGCGGTGGCGGCATGCGGCGTCATGCCCAGGGACCTGTTGTGCATCGGCATGGTGGCGCACTCGGGCGAGGTGACCCGCTGCAACACGGCGCCGATCGATGCCGACGAAATCCAGATCTATCCGTCCGGTTCGGAGTTGCTCTATCACGCCAGCGGGAGTTCCCGCTGGATCTCCCTGGTGCTTCCGGAAGCGCTCCTGCAATCGGCCGCGATGGCCCATATGGGCCGCCCCTTGAACCTGCCGAAACGGGACTTCGTTTCCATTCGCTTGCCTGCTGGCGGTGGACGGCGCCTGGCGCAGCTGACCGACGATGCATTCGCCATGGGCCGGATGCTGGAACCCGAGGGGATGTCGGATGTGCTGGCCGCCAGCATTTTCCATGAGTTGGTCGACAGCTACGTGGTCGCGCTGGGCAGCGCCAGACTGGCCAATCGCAAGCGCATGACCACGGCCCAGCAGCACTCGCGGCTGGTGCTGGCCTGCGAGCGGCTGGCAATGACCGAGGATGCCCTGAACGTCGAGCTCGACGATATCGCCCGGCGCAGCGGATACAGCCGTCGGGCACTGGAGCTGATCTTCAACCGTTCGACCGGGATGCCGCCGGGGCGCTGGTTCCTGAATATCCGCCTGAACAATGTGATGCGCGACCTGCTGCTGGCCCGCCCGGACTGCCGCGTCGCCGACATCGCGGCGCGCTGGGGGTTCAGGCACTTCTCCCGCTTCGCCTATCAGTACCGCAGGGCGTTTGGCGAGCTGCCCAGCGAAACGCTGAGGCGGGCCGCGTCCTGATAGCCAGATTGCCAGTCACGGTGGCGCGCGCAGCGGTGCCGGTGCCGTTCACCAGCCATCTTCCAGTGGATTACCGGCAAAGCGCGGTTCGGGCAGGCCGCGCGCGTTCGGTTGACTGCGAAACAGCGCACCGGCCTGTGGGGCGGCGACGAGCGCATCCGCGGGCAGGCCATGACGGGCGCTGGTGACGTAGAGGGTGTCCAGCGCCGGCCCGCCGAATGCCGGCCGGGTCGGCTGGGAAGTGGGGACCGGCCAGATTTCCCGGAGGCTGCCGTCGGGTGCGTAGCGAACCACGCGGCCGAGGCCCCACTGGGCGTTCCACAGGCAGCCTTCGCTATCGACGCATGATCCATCCGGCTCGCCTTGGGCATTGCCGAGTTCGGTGAACAGCCGCGGGGGACCCAGTGAGTCGCCGTAGTCGCAGCAGTGAATCCGTAGCGACAGGGAATCGCAGTAGTAGAGGGTCGCGCCGTCGGGGCTGAAGGCAATGCTGTTGCTGATGGCGACCGGGGGCAGGGGCAGGCGTTCCAGCTCCAGCTGCCGATCCAGGCGCCAGAAGCTGCAGATGGGTTGGCGAGGGCCGTGGGCCGGTTCGTGCAGGGTGCCGAACACGAAGCGCCCCTGGCGATCACAGGCGCCATCGTTGCAGCGGGTGGGCAAGTCCGGCTCGATCAGGTGCAGCGTCCGCAGCTTGCCGTCTGCCAGGCGGAAGAAGGCAAGCCGTGACGCCAGGGCCAGCAGCAGCCAGCCATCGGCCTCGCACAGCGCGAAGCTTGCCAGCCGCTCGGGCATTGGCCATCGCTGCAGCGTGCCGCTGTCGGGGTGCAGGCGGAACAGGGTGGCGCGCTGGATATCGGTCCAGAACAGCGCCTGGGCGCGCGGGCACCAGAGTATGCCTTCGCCGAGGAGGTTGCCGGCATCGAGCGCGACATCCATGGGCTGGGTCATACCCAGCCACCATCGACGATGAAGTCCTGGCCGGTGCACATGCGGCTGTCGTCGGCGGCGAGGAACAGGGCCGCGCGCGCCAATTCGTCCGGTTGGAGGAGGCCGGGCATGCACTGGCCGCGTCCTATCTCCTCACGGCCCGCGTCGTCGAGCCAGAGGCGGGCCTGCTTGTCGGTGATCACCCAGCCGGGCACCAGGGTGTTGATGCGGATGTTCTGCCGACCCAGTTCGCGGGCCATGCCATTGACGAAACCGCGTATCGCCGCCTTGGCAGCGGCATAGATGGGGAAGTTGGCGTCCTTCTTCATCCAGCAGATGGAGCCCAGGCAGATGATCGAGCCGCCACCCTGCTGGCGCATGTCCGGGATCACCGCCTGGGTGGCGAAGACCTGGTGGCGCAGGTTCACCGCCAGGTTGCGTTCGAAGGTTGTCTCGTCGATGTCGCTCAGGGCATGGCGGATGTCGTTGGCCGCGTTGTTGACCAGCACCGTGATCGCGCCGATCCGCTCGCGCGCAGTGTCGATCGCAGTGCGCAGCGCGGGGAGGTCGGTGAGGTCGCAGTGCAGGTAGTACGGCACATGGCGCGCGTCGGCCAGGGCCGCGACCAGGCGGGCGGCCTCTTCGCCATCCAGGTCGAGGAAGGCGACACGCGCACCCTGGCGGGCGAAGTGCTCGACGAAAGCTGCGCCAATGCCGCTGGCACCGCCGGTAATGAGGACGCTGCGGTCCATCAGGCTGGGATATTGAGCGAATCGGGACATCAGCGAACTCCTTGCAGGTGGGATGGGAAAGCGGGCCGGCCTACCATTCGGCGACGCTCCCGTCGGCATGACGCCACAGCGGATTGCGCCAACGGTGGCCGATGGCCGCTCGTTCGGCGACGTAGGCTTCGTCTATCTCGATGCCCAGGCCCGGGCCGCCGGGGATCTTCACGAAGCCGTCCTCGTAGGCGAAGGCGCTGCGGTCGGCCAGGTAGTCGAGCAGATCGTTGGCGGCGTTGTAGTGGATGCCCAGGCTCTGCTCCTGGATGAAAGCGTTGTGGCATACCGCATCGAGTTGCAGGTTGGCCGCCAGGGCGATCGGCCCCAGGGGACAGTGCAGCGCCAGGGCGACGTCATAGGCTTCGGCCATGGAGGCGATCTTGCGCGTTTCGGTGATGCCGCCGGAGTGGGACGGGTCGGGCTGGATGATGTCGACGCCGCCCTGGCTCAGCACGCGCTTGAAGTCGTAGCGAGAGTACAGGCGTTCGCCCAGGGCGATCGGCGCCGGGGCGATGCTCGCCAGTTCGGGGATCGCTTCCAGGTGTTCGGACAGCACCGGCTCCTCGATGAACATCAGCTTGTAGGGCGTCAGTTCCCGCATCAGCACCTTGGCCATGGGCTTGTGCACCCGGCCGTGTATTTGAATTTCCATATATGCGGTTTCGCATATATATTCAGCGGCCAAGACATTCGCCCATGGCTCGTGATCCGGCCCGCCAGGCGAATTCCAATGCGGAGGCCGCCATGACCGACCCAATGACTCCCACTACCGTATTCAAATGCCTGGCCGACGAAATCCGCGTGCGCCTGATGCTCCTGATCACGCGCGAGGAAGAGTTATGCGTGTGCGAGCTGACCTGCGCCCTCGATGAAAGCCAGCCGAAGATTTCCCGCCACCTTGCGACGCTGCGGACCTGTGGGCTGCTGGCGGATCGACGTCAGGGACAATGGGTGTATTACCGTCTGCACCCCGATCTTCCGGACTGGGTACGCCGCGTGTTGATTACTGCGCTGGACGCCAACCTGCTCTGGTTGGACGCCGACGCCAAGCGCCTGGATGCCATGGGCGATCGCCCCGAACGGGCAGCCTCCTGCTGCTGAGCGTCCGCCCCGATGGCGGGACCGGCGGACTCGATCAGCCAGGGATTCCTCCTTTCTCTCAACAGACATCCGAGAACACGAGCATGAGCATCAAAGTCGGTATCAACGGTTTTGGTCGGATCGGTCGCCTGGCGCTACGAGCCTCCTGGGACTGGCCGGAGTTCGAGTTCGTCCGCATCAACGACCCGGCAGGTGACGCGGCGACCCACGCCCACCTGCTGAACTTCGACTCGGTGCATGGGCGCTGGCACCGCGAGGCCAGTGCCGAGGGCGATTGCGTGGTGATCGGCGGCAGGCGCATCCAGGTCACCGCCAACAAGGCCATCGCCGACACCGACTGGTCGGATTGCGATCTGGTGATCGAGGCCAGCGGCAGGATGAAGACCGTCGCCGTGCTCCAGGCGTACCTCGACCAGGGCGTGAAGCGGGTGGTGGTCAGCGCGCCGGTGAAGGAGAAGGGCGCGCTGAACGTGGTCATGGGCGTCAACCAGCACCTGTTCAATGCGGAAGAGCACCGCATCGTCACCGCAGCGTCCTGTACCACCAACTGTCTCGCACCGGTGGTCAAGGTGATTCATGAGAAACTCGGCATCCGCCACGGCTCGATCACCACCATCCACGACCTGACCAACACCCAGAGCATCCTCGACCAGCCGCACAAGGATCTGCGCCGTGCCCGTGCCTCGGGCATGAGCCTGATTCCCACCACCACCGGCTCCGCCACGGCCATCGCGGAAATCTTCCCCGAACTGCGGGGGCGTCTGAATGGCCATGCCGTGCGCGTGCCGCTGGCCAACGCCTCGCTGACCGACTGCGTGTTCGAAGTGGAGCGCGCGACCAGCGTCGAGGAGGTCAACCAGTGGCTCAAGGCAGCCGCCGAGAACGAGCTGAAAGGCATCCTTGGTTATGAGGAACGCCCCCTGGTGTCCATCGACTACCGCACCGATCCGCGCTCGTCGATCATCGATGCGCCGTCGACCATGGTGGTCAATGGCACCCAGGTGAAGCTCTACGCCTGGTACGACAACGAGTGGGGCTATGCCAACCGCGCCGTCGAGCTGGCCCGCCTGGTCGGCCTGGCCGGCTGAGCAGGAGCTAACGGCGATCATGAATGCGTTGTCAGCCCTCTCCACGGAAGTCCGCCAGTACCTGCTGGTCACCGGCAACTACTGGGCCTTCACCCTCACCGACGGCGCCTTGCGCATGCTGGTGGTGCTGCACTTCCATACCCTGGGCTACACGCCGCTGCAGATCGCCGCGTTGTTCCTGTTCTACGAAATCTTCGGCGTCATCACCAACCTGGTGGGCGGCTACCTGGGTGCGCGCATCGGGCTGAACCGCACCATGAACCTCGGCCTCGGCCTGCAGGTCATCGCGCTGCTGATGCTGGTCGTACCGGCCGCCTGGCTCACCATCCCCTGGGTGATGGGGGCGCAGGCGCTGTCGGGAATCGCCAAGGACCTCAACAAGATGAGCGCCAAGAGCTCGATCAAGCTTCTGGTGCCGGACGGCCAGCAGGGCACTCTGTACAAGTGGGTGGCCATCCTCACCGGCTCGAAGAACGCGCTGAAGGGGGTGGGCTTCTTCCTCGGTGGGGCCTTGCTGGCGCTGCTGGGCTTCAAGGGTGCGCTCGTCGCCATGGCGGCGGTGCTGGCGCTGATCTGGCTCGGCAGCCTGGTGATGCTGAAGAAGGATCTGGGCAAGGCCAGGGCCAGACCGAAGTTCCGCGACATCCTGTCCAAGAGCCGGGCGATCAACATCCTCTCGGCCGCGCGGCTATTCCTCTTCGGCGCCCGTGACGTCTGGTTCGCGGTGGCGTTGCCGGTCTACCTGAGCACGGCGTTCGGCTGGGACTTCTGGCTGGTGGGTGGCTTCCTCGCCACCTGGATCATCGGCTACGGCATCGTCCAGTCACTCGCACCGGCCATCACCGGCAAGCAGCGCGGCCATGTCCCGGATGGGCGCGCGGCCTTTGTCTGGGCCGGCCTGCTGGCAGTAGTGCCAGCGGCCATCGCTGGCGGCCTTGCGGTGGACTGGTCGGCCCAGGTCATATTGCTGGGCGGGCTGATGCTGTTCGGCGTGCTGTTCGCGGTGAACTCCTCGCTGCACAGCTACCTGATCGTCAGCTATGCCAAGGAAGACGGCGTGTCGCTGGACGTGGGTTTCTACTACATGTCCAACGCCCTGGGCCGGCTGTCCGGGACGCTGCTGTCCGGTTGGGTGTTCCAGGCATACGGACTGGAAGCCTGCCTGTGGATCTCCACGCTGTTCATATTGCTGGCGGCATCGATCTCCGTCGCCTTGCCGCGGCACTCCACGAGTCACATGAGTCGCACCTGATTCGTCGACGCCTGCCCTGTGGCTGCTTCCACCCCGGGCCGCGCAAATGCGTTCTCGAAGATGAAGCCCTTCCAGGCGCCAGTTGTCGGCTGTCAGGCTTTCGAAAGCTGCTCCATCCTGCGCCGGTACTGGCGGGTGCGCAGGGCGTTCGCGAGTTGCTGCAGGATCAGTGCGCGCAATGGCGATACCTTCGGGTCGGGCGTTCTGCCGATGCTGAGTTTGCGCAGCTGGAACTTGACCGCGGCCATGTTGGCCAGCGATGCCAGGGGCTTGTTCTTCCAGGTGATCGGCCGCAGTTCCGGGGCCTTGTCCTGGCCCTGGCGCCAGTCGCACGGCAGGTTCGGGTCGATGGCCAGCGCCGTTCCCATACCGACCACGTCCACTCCGCTCTCGACCACCCGTTCGGCGACCGGCAGGCGGCGGATGCCGCCGGTGACCATCAGCGGCATCTCCGCCACATTCCGGATGTCGCGGGCGAAGTCCACGAAGTAGGCCTCGCGGGCGAGGGTGCGGCCGTCGCGCGCTTCCCCCTGCATGGCCGGGGCCTCGTAGCTTCCGCCCGACAGCTCGACCAGGTCGACCCCCAGGCCGTTGAGCAGTCCCACGACCTGCCGGGCGTCATCGGCGCTGAAGCCGCCGCGCTGGAAGTCGGCGGAGTTGAGCTTGACCGCGACCGCGAAGCCGGGCGAGACCACAGCACGCACCGCCTTGACGACCTCCAGCAGCAGGCGCGCCCGGTTTTCCAGGGCGCCACCCCATTCATCGGTTCGCTTGTTGCTGAGCGGGGAGAGGAACTGGCTCAGCAGGTAGCCATGGGCGGCGTGGATCTCCACCCCGGTGAAGCCAGCCTGCTCGCCCAGCTGGGCGGTACGGGCGAAGCGCCGGATCACCTCGGCGATGACTTCCGGCGTCATCGCCCGCGGCGTGTCGAAGTGCCGGGACATCCTGCCCAGTTCCAGCGGCACCGCCGAAGGCGCCCAGGTCTTCTGGCCGAGGTTGGCGGGCATCTGCCGTCCGGGATGGTTGATCTGCAGCCAGAACTGCGCGCCCCGGGAGCGGCCGATCCGGGCCCAGCGCCTGAACTTGTCCAGTTGCCCGTCGTCCTCCAGCACCACGCCGCCGGGGCCGGTCATGGCGCGGCTGTCGATCATGACGTTGCCGGTGATGAGCAGGCCGGCGCCGCCGTCGGCCCAGGCCTGGTAGAGGCGCATCAGCTGTTCGGACGGCGCCTGGTCGGCGTCCGCCATGTTCTCTTCCATGGCGGCTTTGGCGATGCGGTTCGGCAGGGTCGAACCGTTGGGAAGCGCAAGTGGGGCGAACAGGTTCATGGGGCTACCTCGTGTGGACGTGGCTCGACCTTAAGATTGAAGTAAGCTTTAAGGTCAAGCTTTTCCGAGGTGCGGCATGCGAATAGGTGAACTGGCGAAACTCAGCGGCCTGACGGCTTCGCGCATCCGCTTCTACGAGTCGAGCGGGCTGATCAAGTCGGTCGCGCGCAAGGCCAACGGCTATCGCGACTACGCGCCCGAGGCGGCGTGGATCCTGGAGATCATCACCGGCGCCCAGCGCGCGGGCTTCTCGCTGGAGGAGATTCGCCATCTGCTGCCGGTGGGACCGAAGGCCTGGCAGCACGACGAGTTGCTGGACGGCCTCAAGCGCAAGGTGGCCGAGATCGAGGCGATGCAGCAGCGCCTGGAGCAGAGCAAGGCGCAGCTGCTCGTCGCCATCGAGGGCATCGAGAACCGGCCCGAGGGACTGCAGTGCGCCGACAATGCGGAACGGGTCCTGAACCGCCTGCGCGAGGAAGGCGCCGTGACGGGGCAGGGGGCCGCGAAGCCCAGGGCGAGGCGTGCCCGGGGTTGAGCCCCGGGGCTCGCGAAAGGCGGGCCGGCTCTGGATGCCTGGCTCGTAGCGAATGCTGGCCTGAAGCGCCTTGCGGTATCGATCGGCGGGTTCCGGCCGGTCTCAGTGGGTCCTGACCGACACAGGCCGGCTAATGGGTGTCCCCTTTTCGACCGGCCTTGCGCCAGGCCATTTTCGAACTCTGACTTGCCCAGCAAGCGTCGGCAGGGGTATGTCCTGGCGCCAGGACGGCCCATTAGCGACGGCTTCGGCCACCTTCGGGTGGCCTTTTTGCGTTGGCGGGTAATACTTCTCTGCAAAGGCGGGCGTGTTGCTGGTGGCGTGCGCCGCGGGAGGTGTGAGGTGAACAAGCTATCAATCGTGGGTGCCGGTATGGTGGGCGAGGCGGCGGCTCAGATCATCGCCCGGGAAGAGTTCTGCCGTGAGTTGGTGTTGATTGATGTGCAGGGCGAGTTGGCGCAGGGCAAGGCGCTGGACGTCTGGCAGGCGGCAGTCGAGTCAGGTTCCGATACCAGGGTCTACGGCGGGTCCAATGCCGAATTGCTGCAGGATTCCGATCTGGTGGTGATTACGGCGGGTGTGCCCCGCAAGCCTGGTCAGTCGCGTCAGGATGTATTGAGTATCAATCTGCCAATTCTCGACGGCATCATGCGGGATATCAATCGTCATGCTCCGGCGGCGACGGTGTTGGTGGTGTCGAACCCGGTCGACGTGCTGACCTATCGGGCCTGGTCTCTCAGTGGGCTGGGACGCGACAGGGTGTTCGGGCAGGCGGGGGTGCTGGATACGGCGCGCATGAAGTGTTTCATTGCCGAGGAGACAGGGTTTTCCGCTCGGGATATCACGGCACTGGTGCTGGGAGGGCATGGCGATAGCATGGTGCCGCTGATGCGATACTGTGCGGTCGGTTCGGTGCCGCTGTCCCACTTCCTGTCCAGTGAGCAGATAGAGCGGATTGTGGAGCGCACACGTAAGGGTGGCGGCGAGATTCTGGGTTTGAAGAAGCTGGGAAGCGCCTGCGATGCGCCGGGCGTGGCAATTGCGCAGATGGTGGATGCTATCGCCAATGGGCGAAGACGCATTTTGCCGGCGGTCGCGATTCTCGAGGGCGAGTACGGGCGAACAGATATTGCCATGGGTGTCCCCTGCGTGCTGGCAGAGGAGGGGATTGTGCGGGTGATCGAGTTGCCTCTGGATGCGCAGGAGCAGGCGATGTTCGACCACTCTGCAGATCAGGTGGTGCGTGATATCGCTGAAATGAATGCTTTGTGAGCGAGGGTATAAGAGGGAGGCGCAAGCGTGTCCCGGGAATTGGTGTAACTGAGGTCATGCCGCTGCGTCACGCGGGAAGACCGGCCTTGCGATAGCCGTCAACGAAATGCTCGAGCGTCGCAGCGTCGCGGAAGGGTTCCGTCGCGGCCCAGTGGCGGATCGTGAAATGCGGGTTGGCGACGAGGAACAGTTCGACCTCTGCACGCGCCTCGTCGAGCCGGCCCAGTTGGGCAAGGCTTGCCGCCAGGAAACGGCGCGAGCTGGTGCGATAGGTCTCGTCCCTGCGCAGTGTCTCGACAGCGGCTTCGTATTCGCCGGCCGCATATTGCGCCTGGCCGAGCGTCAGGTAGTACCAGCTTGCCGGGAACGGGTTCAGCCGGAACGCCTTGCGAATGTGTTCGAGGCCTTCTTCGACGCGCCCGGCCAGGACCGCGATGTCGGATAGCGTCGCCCAGATGTCGGCCTCGTTCGGGTCCAGCTCGATCGCCCTGGCGAATTCCGCATCCGCCTCGGCGAAGCTGCGCTCATAGGCGAGCAGGTAGGCCAGGACCCAGTGGCAGCCGGCATCGTTGGGGTCGAGCGCCACGGCCTTGCGCGCCAGTTCCAGGGCAAGGCTGCGGTTCGGTTCGATCGGCTCGCCCCAATGCACCCATCTCATCCAGTGGTTCATGGCAAGCCAGCGCCAGGCCTCGGCGTATTCCGGATCGAGCGAAACCGCGCGCGTGAGCATCAGGTGCGCTTCCCGCGCCGTCTGCGGCGAATCGTCGATCAGCTTGCGCGCCCGCACGCAGAGATCGTAGGCCTCGATATTCCGCGGTCGCTTGCGTGGCGGCGGTGTGCGCAGCCGGCCGAGCAACGCCTCCACGATCTTGCCGGTCACCTCGTCCTGAACGGCAAAGATGTCTTCCAGGCTGCGATCGAAGCGTTCCGCCCATAGATGATCGCCAGCCAGCGCGTCGACCAGCTGGGCGTTGACCCGCACGCGCCCCGCGGCGCGTCGTGCGCTGCCCTCCAGCAGGTAGCGCACGCCGAGGTACTGGGCGATCTCGCGCACGTCCATCGCCTTTCCCTTGAAGGCGAAGGCCGAGTTGCGGGCGATGACGAACAGGCCGGCGGTCCTCGACAGGTCGGTGATCAGGTCTTCGGTCAAGCCGTCCGCGAAGGATTCCTGCTCGGGATCGTTGCCGAGATTCACGAAGGGCAGCACGGCTATCGATGGCTTGCCGGGCAGCGGCAAGGGTTTCGCCTTTGCGCCGCCGAGCCGCTCGATGGTCCCCGTGAAGCGGTAGCCGACGCGCGGAACCGTGGCGATCCATTGACCGCCATCGGCGGCCGGACCAAGCAGCTTGCGCAGCAGCGCGATCTGGACGGTGAGATTGCCTTCCTCGACGACCGTGCCCGGCCAGGCCGCGTCCATCAACTCGGCCTTGCCCAGGATTTCGCCGGGCCGCTCGACGAGTGCCGCCAGCAGCTTCAGCGCGCGGTAACCAACGGCAACGGGGGCACCATCGCGAAGCAGCGTTCCCGCGCCCGGATCGAGCAGGAACGGACCAAAGGCAAAGCGTGAACCCTGCATACGGCGCATCCATATCCGCTTTGGAAGTTTTCAGAACTATTAGGGAGCGCTTAAGTACGACGCCGCTCGTATTCCGCAGAATTCCTCTCATGCAGCTCGAGATCCCCTGGACCCTCGAACCCCATGGAGGCTGCCATGAACGATACTACCCACCCGGGATCGGCGGAAGCGCCGCGTCGGCACTACAGCCTGGCGACTCTGCGAAGCATCCTCGCGACCTGGAGCGAGCGCGCACGCTTTCGCCGGAAACTCGAGCAGATGTCGAAGGCCACTCCCCATTTGATCGACGATATCGGCTTTACCAGACGGCAGGCGGAGGCGGAGATCGCCAAGCACTTCTGGCAGCGATGAGCCGGAGACTGCACCTTCGCAGCGGTGCCGGCAGCGCAAGCCGGGGTTGCCGGCAACCCCATGCTGCAACTGCGGATTCATGTGTGTGACTGCCATCTACAATGTGCTGGGCAGACGCCGAGGCACTGCTCTCGCAAGCACAGGCAAGCGCGTCACGCGGTGATCTCTGGATGAGGCAGGCAGCTGGCATGTGGCAACCCCAAGGCATGCAGAGGCTGGATGCGGGGCGTGTCACTGACATCGATCACGCGAGGCGCGGACGCTTTGCGTCAAGCTGCAGGCTCCGCTGGAGCGGAGACTGTCGGGTTTTCCAGTAGACGGTTTTCAGCCGACTGACTGGTATTTTCGCGGTGTTTGACATGGAGGCGTCGAAAAAACCGCCGGACGCATGATGGTGTTCTGGCATGGCTGCCCAGATTGAGAAGGACTCGCAGAGTTCCCATGGTTACCGCCTCGCCCCGCGTTGCACTTGTTGGCACGGGTTCTTCCCGCTACAGCGGAAGTGAACTGGACCATTTCCCTGATTACGATGGCCTGGAATCGGCGCCGGCCTACGACGTGCTGCTGCTCGACCTGCCAGGCACGCAGGCCGGTCGAATGCTGCGCAGCCTGCGCCAGGATCCCCGCTATCGATTCGCCCTGATCTATTGCTGCCAGGACCTGGACTCCTGGTGCATCGCCCTGGGTGACGGTCCGCCGCCGGCCGATCCAGGCGCCATCACGCCACTCTGGCGCCTGTGGCGCGAGCGCTTCAGCCTGTTCAACCGGGGGGCAGCGCCGACGCGCTTCGAGGAGCGCGCGCTGGCCTGGCTCTGGTTGCGCTCCCGCGGCGCGGTTCATGCCGTGCGTGATGCCTCCGTCCCCCAGCACTACCGCTACCCGCTCCTGGAGGCCCTGGCCGATAGCGAGGAGATCAACCAATTCTCCTGGCTGCAGCTGATGGGGCAGCAGGGCTGGCTCGAAGCGGGCGAGTTGATCGACAGGCTGCGTCTGTGCACCAACTGTGGATCGGGGCGTTTGAACTACGTGGATGTCTGCCCGGAGTGCCAGGCCCTGGACATCGGCCGCCAGCCATCGCTGCACTGCTTCACCTGCGGGCACGTCGGGCCCCAGGAGCACTTTCTCAAGGAAGGACTGCTGCTCTGCCCGAACTGCCTGACCCGTCTGCGCCATATCGGCAGCGACTATGACCGTCCCCTCGAGAACTACCGTTGCCGCAATTGCCAGGCCTTCTTCGTCGACGCCGCAGTGGAAGCTCGTTGCCTGGATTGCGGGGAGAACCATGAACCTGGCAAGTTGCGTGTGCGTGAGGTGCGTCACTTCCGCCTCGGCGAGGCCGGGCGCCTGCGCTGCCGCGAGGGCTTCAGTGCCACGTCGGCGAACATGGATAGTTTCGGCAGCCTCAACCTGTTGCCGCGCCAGGCTTTCCTGGAACTGCTCAACTGGCAACTGCAACTGACCACGCGACACCGGGATCCACCTTTCTCCCTGCTCGGGTTGCGCTACGTCAACTTGCTGGAGCTGCTTTCCCAGCTTGGTGAGATGCGTGGACATGCGTTGCTGGACGGTCTGGTGGAGCGCCTGCAGGAGGCCGTGCGCGAGACCGATCGTTGCTGCCGCCTGAGCGAAGAAGTGCTCTGGCTGCTGATGCCCCATACCGATGCCGCCGGGCTGGAAGTGGTGCGCCAACGCCTGGCCAAGGGCGCCGAGCGCCTGACCATCGAGAAGGCGACGCGCATCGAAGTGCGCCTGGCGACCTTCACCGCACCGGACGAGCAGGTGGAGCAGGAAGATGCCGCCTTGCTGCTGGCCAGACTGACTGGGCAGCTTGGCTGAGCATGGAAGCGTTCATCGAACAGTGGATGCTTCTGGTCGGGGAGTTCGCTCGTCCCGACGGATTCTTCCAGGCCGCGCTCACGCTGCTGCCGGCATTCATGCTCCTGGAGGTTCCGCTCAACCTCCTGGTGCTGCTCGGCGTGCTGCGCTGGTTCATGCGCAAGCCGTTCGAGCTGCCCCGGGAGAGTGGCTACCGCCCGCGGGTGTCCTGCATCATCACCTGCTACAGCGAAGGGCTCGATGTGCAGAAGACCCTGCTCAGCCTGTGCGAGCAGACCTACCCGGGCTACATCGAAATGATCCCGGTCGTCGACGGCGCGGCCGTGAACCAGCCGACCATGCAGGCGGTTCGGGACTTTCGCGTCGATCCGACGCTCTATCCCCGTCGTCTGCTGAGGCCCATCGCCAAATGGCAGCGCGGAGGTCGTGTCTCGTCGCTCAATGCCGGTCTGGCGCATTGCACGGGCGAAGTCATCATGGCGCTGGACGGCGACACTTCCTTCGACAACGACATGGTCAGCCGGATGGTCCGCCATTTCGCCGACCCCGATGTGCCGGCAGTGGCGGGCAGCCTGCGGGTGCGCAACGCCTGGGCTTCGCTCACCACGGCGATGCAGGCGCTGGAATACCAGCTGTCGATCCACATGGCCAAGATCGGCCTCGGCGAATGGAACCTGGTGAACAATGTGTCTGGCGCCTTCGGCGCATTCCGGCGCAGCTTCCTCGACAAGATCGGCGGGTGGGATACCCACACGGCGGAAGACCTGGACCTCACCTTGCGGATCAAGAACTACTTCGGCCGCAGGCCCTTGCGCATACCCTTCGAACCCGGCGCCATCGGGCATACCGACGCCCCCGTGACCTTTCTCCAGTTCCTCCAGCAGCGTCTGCGCTGGGATGGCGACCTTTACTTCCTCTACATTCGCAAGCATCGCCACAGCTTCAACCCGCGCCTGCTGGGCTGGCCCAATTTCCTGATGACGCTGGTCACCGGCTTCTTCTTCCAGCTGGTGCTGCCCTTCATCATTTTCGGCTACTGCCTGATCGGCCCATTCGTCGTGCCCTGGCCGACCTACTTCGCCCTGGCGCTGCTCATCTACCTGGTCTACCTGGGCATGACCCTGCTGCTGTACCTGGCCATGCTGGCCCTGGTTTCCGAACGTCCGCGCCAGGACCTGCGGCTGCTCCTGGTGGTCCCCATCTTCCCGCTGTTCATGCTGGTCATGCGCATGTGGAGCGCGGTGGCCATGCTCAACGAGGCGCTGCGCCGCGGCCACGAAGAAACCAGCATGGCGCCCTGGTGGGTGCTGCGTAAGGCAAAGAGGTTCTGAGCTGATGATCCGTTACCTGCTTCTGGGCACCTTGCTACTGGCTGCCGGCCTGTCCCGGGCCGACGTGCTGCCGTTGTCGCGGGTGCTCGAAAGCGCCGAACCGCCCTGCAGGCCAACGCCGCCGATCTGCGGGCCCTGGACGCACTCAAGGAACAGCGTGGGGCCGAAGCGGGCTGGCAATGGTTCGGCTCGGCCAGCACGGGGCACTATCACGAGCTGGTGACTGACGACATACGCGATGACTACTACGGGCGGAACATGGCGCTGGGCTTGCGCCACCCGCTGCTCGGCAGCTTGCGGCGGCAGGTCCAGGCCGTGGCCGCCGTCGAACTCGAACAGCAGCGGCAGCAGTCCCGCCGCCTGCTGCGCAGGGCCGAGCAGCGGCTGGCCTTGCGCAGCGCCTACGCCGACTGGTGGCGGGCGGAAGAGGAAAATCGCTGGTGCCGGGCACTGTTGCCGAATGCGGCGTCCGCCCGCGAGCGCCTGGCTGTCCGCCAGCGCGAGGCCTGGCTGTTGCCGTCCCAGGCGCAACTGCTGGACGGACAGTGGCAGGCCCTCCAGCGTCGCTGTGAATCGAGCGCGCTGCTGATGGACGACACCCGCGCCAGCCTGGCCGAGCTATCCGGCCTGGACATCGCCCCCGGTCAGATGCCCCAGGCGGAGCCGCTGGCGGCGCGTGTGCAGCCCATGGCCAACTGGCGCCAGGCCCTGGAGGGTCATCCGCGCCTGCAGGAGCGCCGGGACGAACTGCGCCAGGCCGAACGGAACCGGCAGTCGCCCTGGTACGACAGCATCGACTCCAGCTTCAGCCTTGCGCAGAGCTACGAGGAGCGCAGTGGCGCCAGCAAGAACGGCGATGGCCTGGTCGCCAGCCTGAACTTCTCCGCCCCCTTCGACCTGATGACATACGGCCAGGCCCGGGGGCGGGAGGGCGAAGCACGCCACCAGGCGGCCCTGGCCCAGTTGAATGCCGAGCGCCAGCAGTTGCTGCAGGCCCTGAACAGGGCGCTGCAGGGTCAGCGGCAGGCGGTAGCCGAGCTGGAGCGCGAGCGTGACCAGCTGTCCGTGTCGGCGGTGGCCATGCGCGAGCAACGCCTGCGCGCGGAGCGTTCGGTCTCCGGCTCGCCGGGCGAGGAACTGGCCGTGGAACTGGAACGCTACAACAACGGTTTTCGCCTGATCGCCGCCTGGCATGCCGCCTGGTTGCGCGAGGCGGCCTTGCGCCTGTTCGTCGATGACGACCGGGCACTGAGTCCGCTGCTCGGTGCGCAGAACCTCGACTGGCGGTCGCCGGGAGGCGGGCAGCCGATGGCCAGCCCGCCCCGGGCGGCGGGTTGGAGCCAGGGGGTCTACCTGTGGAAGAGCCAGGCCCTGCTGCGGCCCGACACCCGGCGTGCCGAATTGAAGGCGCTGCGCAGCGCCGGCATGCAGCGTCTCTATGTGGGACTCGACGCCAGTCAGGTGGCGGATATCGCGACCCTGCGCGGGCAGTTGCAGGGCGCACTGGATGATGCCCATGCCCAGGGCATGCAGGTCGTCCTTCTGCTGGGCGATCCGGCCTGGCTGTCGGGCAGCGGGCGACAGGACCTGCTGGCGCTGCTCGGCCAACTCCGCGGATTGCGATTCGACGCCCTGCATCTGGACCTCGAGGTCGAACAGCTTGGCTGGCCCGTGCCTGAAAGCCGCCTGCAGGACTGGCTGGACACGCTGGGTGCCGTCGCCCGGCTCGACTACTGGCCGCTGGAGCTGTCCAGCCATCCTCGCTGGTTCGCCGAGCCATCCGGCAGGAATTGCCTGCCCTGCGCCTTGCCACAGCGGGGCGTGCGGCAGGTCAGCCTGATGATCTACACCCGCAACCCCGAACGCAGTGCCGAGTTGGCGCAGTCCATTGCCCGGCGCTGGCCGAAATTGCGTTTTCGCCTGGCGCAGAGCGTCGAGCCGCAACTGCCGGCCGAGGAGTCCTGGGCCGGGGCGTCGCGCGTCCAGCTGCAACGGCAGGTGGCGAGCTGGCGCAAGCGTCTGCAGGCGGCCGGAGTCTCTGGCGTCGACTGGCAGGACTGGTCCCATTACCCGCATTGAGCCATCCCATGAAGATTCGATTCTCCAGCCCCAAGGAACAGCAGCCCACACAGGAACAAGGCCTCAAGGTGCTCTACGCGCCGGGCAAGCGCATGGCGTTCAAGGTGCGCTGGTATCTCATCCTGCTGGTGGTGACCAGCCCGCTGCTGTTCCTGGTCGGGCGCGAAGTGCTTGGCTCCTGGGTGATCGAAGCCCCGGCCCAGTTGCACCTGCCGTTCAGCGAACTGCGCGCCCGGGAGCCCGGGCAAGTGGCGCAAGTGCTGGTCCGGGCCGGCGACAGGGTGCAGGCCGGCCAGTTGCTGCTGCGGATGGACAATCCCGAATGGCGCGCGCGCCTGGCCTTGCTGGCCGGGGCGCCCGAAACTTCCGGACGGCGGACCCTCGGGGAGGGCGCGCGCGAGCCCCTGATACGTTTGTTGAACAGCGCGGAAATCCGCCTGCAGAAATTGCGTGGCCTGCTCGCCGCGGGAGCCGCGACCCGTGGCGAAGTGCAGCAGGCCGAGGACGAGCGTGACCGCCGTCAGCGCGACCTGATGGAGTTCGAATGGCGCGCGGCACAGCCGGTGGATGACAGCCTGGATCGTCAGCGTCAACTCGAGAGCGACTGGCTGAAATCGCGCCTGCAGGGGCTGGAACTGAAGGCCGCCGACTCCGGAGTCATCAGCGAAGTGCTGGTTGGCGAGGGCGAGAATGTCGGGCCCGGAACCTTGCTGGTGCGCCTGCAGCGGCTGGGCGATGCCGAGATCTGGATTTATCTCGATCCGCGCTTCGCCGAGTACGCCACGCCCGGCCAGCCTTTCCGGGTGCGTCTGCCGGATGGAACCTGGCTACCGGCGGAGGTGGTGCGTACGGTGGAAGACGCAGCTCCAGTGCCCGTGGAACTGCGCGAAGCCTTCAGCCCGCCGGCCCGCAACCTGCGCCTGCTGGCGCGGGTCAAGGGCGAATGGCCGGCATTCTGGCGGGTCGATCGCCTGGGTCTGAAGGCGCGTTTCCCGCATCGCTGGAACTGGTTAGATCGCTGGGCTGTGCAGGAGTGATCGTGTGTCCTCACGGACCAGCAATCTGCACAAGCACACCGGCTTTGACCTGTCCGGCCACTGGCTCGGGCGCGGCGTCCGGGCGGCCATGCCCGAGACGGCTTGAACTTGGCCGGTTTCTGCCCATTCAGGCCGGCAGAAGTCAACCCATAGCGGTAGTTGGCGAAAGGCAGAATCCGGCCGAGGCTGTGTAAAAACGCGGCGGGTGATGAATAGCTGGATGTTGGGTTGTTTTAGCAGCGCCCAGAGGCCCCATGGGCGCTGGGCGTGTCGATCCGAGTCATTCAACTGCCTTGGGAAAGTGTGGCTCCGCGATGCTGTGCGACGGGCTCAGCGGGCCGCCAATGGAGTTTCAGGCCTTAATGGCGGCCATCAGCGCACTATTGCCCAGCAGGTTCAGCACTCGTTTGAAGTTGTAAGCGAGCACATGCAGGCTCATCTCCGTGCTCACCCGCTCGAGCGTTCGGGTGAGGAAATGGGTGGCACCCATCCAGGCCTTCAGCGTGCCGAATGGGTGCTCCACCGTCTGG
>NZ_FNIJ01000022.1 GCF_900103845.1 Pseudomonas jinjuensis | reverse complement strand
AGCCGAAATGCTCGCGCAGCTCGGGGGTATCCGGGGTGCGCAGGAGCGCGCCATCCACCGCCAGGACACGCAGATCCTGCCAGGTATCACCGTCATGGCGTTCGCATCCCCACTGGTTGCCGGTCTTGCGGAACAACCATTCGACCGGATCGGCGCCTAGCCGCTTGCGGGCCTCGCTGACACCACTTCTCGCCAGCAGGTGGTCGGAAGCCAGGCCCTGGGCGCAGATATTCAGGCGCCTGGCCACTTCATGGACGGGCTCATCGCGGAATAGCGCCATGCCCAGTACCAGCCAGAGCACCTGATCGGCAGGCAGGCGCCGCCGCCGCCGGATGGTGGCCTGCGAGGAAAGGTGCAGCGCGGATTCCACCCACTCGACCGGAATGTTCTGGGTGAAGGTGCTCAGATCGGAGAAGTTGAACAGGTCGCCCAATTCGAGCAGATGCTGTTGGAAAGACATAAAAAATCCGATGCCAGAAGTCTGGCATCGGATTTTCAGGGAAGACCCCGCTTAGACTCAAATGCTTAAGTGAACAGCATTACGCGCGGAGCGGGCTCTTTTCGGGCGGCGAAGCGATCAGCCGCGCGCGGCCCTGACCACCTCGATGTAGGGCTCGGCCTGGCGCTGGCCCTGGATCAGGTCGATGAAATCCTGGCCCTTGGCATTCTTCGCGCCGAGATCGTAGCCGGCCTCGACGAAGAAGCGCACGAAACGCTCGAAATCGTCGATGCGCAGGCCGCGGTAGGCCTTGACCAGCTTGTGCAGCGACGGCGGGGTGTCATCGGCCGGCTCGACATCGAGGAACAGCTTGATCGCCTCGTCGCCGATCTCCTCGCCAATCACTTGCTTCTTGTCTTTACGCATCGCTCGCATTTCTCCACGGCTTGTCTCGATGCGCCCAGGCAAGGCCGGGCGCCACGGAGGCGGGAGTTTAACTCCGCCGGGCGGCGTGGCTCAACGCGCACGCACCGCGCCGGTGTGCAGGTCGGCCCAGATGTGGCCGTTGGGATAGCTGAGGAACTGGCAGTAGACGGTGCCGTTGCGCAGCAGGTCGAGCAGCTGTGGATAAGCCGAGAGCGGGTAGTACAGGCTCAGGGTGCGGGTCTTCTCGTCGTAGTTCGGCTTCTTCAGGCTCTTGCCCTCGGCATCGAAACCGACCAGTACCTGGCGGACGTCCGTGCCCTTGCTCAGCGGCTTGCCCTTCAGGCGCAGCAGCGCCGGCGTGGTGATCGGGATCGGCTGCTGGTTGGACTGCCGCTGGGTGCCCAGCACCACGCTGTATTCGGTCACCTGCAGCAGTTGCTGCTGTTCCGCCGCGCCCTCGCGCAGGCCGGCGTCGTCCGGCGGCAGGAACTGGCTGTGCATCGGCGCCTCCGCCGCGGCGGCGGGCAGGCAGATCGCGAGCGCCAGGACGGCGCACAGGCTACGAACGGACATCATCAGGCTCCGCGAAGTGGGGCCGGGCACTCTAGCACGGGCTTCGCGGAGCGGCGACGACGGGCTGCTCAGAGCCCCTTGACCGCGTAGATGCCCGGCGCGTTGCGCCAGTAGCCCTTGTAGTCCATGCCGTAGCCGAAGATGTAGCGGTCGATGCAGGACAGCCCGACGTAGTCGGCCTTCAGGTCCGGACGCGCCTTGCGGTCGTGGTCCTTGTCGATCAGCACCGCGGTGTGCACGCGGCGCGCACCGGCGTGGCGGCAGAAGTCGATGATCGCGGACAGGGTGTGACCCTCGTCGAGAATGTCGTCGATGATCAGCACATCGCGGTCGATGAAGGAAACCTCCGGCTTGGCCTTCCAGAACAGCTCGCCGCCGGTGGTCTCGTTGCGGTAGCGGGTGGCGTGCAGGTAGGAGGCTTCCAGCGGGAAGTTCAGCTTCGGCAGCAGCTTGCCGGAGAAGATCAGGCCGCCGTTCATCACGCAGAAGACTACCGGGTTGCTCTCGGCCAGTTCGCCGTTGATGGCCTCGGCGACGCGGCCGATCGCGGCCTCCACCTCGGCTTCGTTGTACAGGCAATCGGCTTCGGCCATGACTTGGCGGATGTGCGCGAGATCGGCGGACATGGGGGCTCTCCCGAAAAAGTGCGCAAACTTACCGGCATGCCTGCCATGGAGCAAGTGCCGGCGGACGAATGTTCAGCACAATCATCGCCCAACATGACTAGGATGCATTACGCTACCGCACTTTTTTTCCAGCCCGCCGGAGACCCCATCCCATGCCCGTCCTCGAGATTCGTCATCCCCTGATCCGTCACAAGATCGGCCTGATGCGTCGCCATGACATCAGCACCAAGAATTTTCGCGAGCTGGCCCAGGAAATCGGCGCCCTGCTGACCTACGAGGCGACCAAGGACCTGCCGCTGGAAAGCTACGAGATCGAAGGCTGGGCCGGCGCGGTGCAGGTGGAGAAGATCGCCGGCAAGAAGATCACCGTGGTGCCGATCCTGCGCGCCGGCATCGGCATGCTCGACGGCGTGCTCAGCCTGATCCCCGGCGCCAAGGTCAGCGCGGTGGGCGTCGCGCGCAACGAGGAAACCCTCGAAGCGCACACCTACCTGGAGAAACTGGCACCGGAAATCGTCGAGCGGCGGGCGCTGATCATCGACCCGATGCTGGCCACCGGCGGCTCCATGGTCGCCACCATCGACCTGCTGAAGAAGGCCGGCTGCAGGGATATCCGCGCCATGGTGCTGGTCGCCGCGCCGGAAGGCATCAAGGCGGTCACCGGCGCCCACCCGGACGTCACCATCTACACCGCGTCCGTCGACCTGTGCCTGAACGAGCACGGCTACATCATCCCCGGCCTGGGCGATGCCGGCGACAAGATCTTCGGCACCAAGCAGAAGGACAACTGATTCATGGCCGACGAATTCAAGGACCCGCTCTGGCGGCAGGTCATCTCCGGCGCACAGATGCTCTTCGTGGCCTTCGGCGCGCTGGTGCTGATGCCGCTGATCACCGGGCTGGACCCGAACGTCGCACTGTTCACCGCCGGTTTCGGCACCCTCATGTTCCAGCTGGTGACCGGCCGCCAGGTCCCGGTGTTCCTGGCGTCGAGCTTCGCCTTCATCACCCCGATCATCCTCGCCAAGGGCCAGTTCGGCCTGGCCGCGACCATGGGCGGGGTGGTCGCCGCGGGCTTCGTCTACACCTTTCTCGGCCTGGCGGTGAAGATCAAGGGCACCGGCTTCATCGACCGCCTGCTGCCGCCGGTGGTGATCGGCCCGGTGATCATCTCCATCGGCCTGGCGATGGCGCCGATCGCCGCCAACATGGCGATGGGCAAGTCCGGCGACGGCACCGAGCTGATCCCCTACGGCACGGCGATGATGATTTCCATGCCGGCGCTGGTCACCACCCTGATCGTCGCCGTGTTCGCCCGCGGCATGCTGCGCCTGGTGCCGATCATTTCCGGGGTGCTGGTGGGCTACGCGCTGTCCTTCGCCTTCGGCGTGGTCGACACCGCGAAGATCCTCGCCGCGCCCTGGCTGGAACTGCCGGCCTTCACCGCCCCGGAGTTCAACCTGCAGGCGATCCTGTTCATCGTCCCGGTGGCCCTGGCGCCGGCCATCGAGCACATCGGCGGGGTGATCGCCATTGGCGGCGTGACCGGCAAGAACTACCTGAAGACTCCGGGCCTGCACCGCACCCTGCTCGGCGACGGTATCGCCACCTCCGCCGCCGGCCTGTTCGGCGGCCCGCCGAACACCACCTACGCGGAAGTCACCGGCGCGGTGATGCTGACCAAGAACTACAACCCGAAGATCATGACCTGGGCAGCGGTCTTCGCCATCAGCCTGGCCTTCGTCGGCAAGTTCGGCGCCATCCTGCAGAGCATCCCGGTGCCGGTGATGGGCGGCATCCTCTGCCTGCTGTTCGGCACCATCGCCTCGGTGGGCATGAACACCCTGATCCGCCACAAGGTCGACCTGTCCCAGGCGCGCAACCTGTGCATCGTCTCGGTGACCCTGGTGTTCGGCATCGGCGGCGTGCTGATCGGCACCGGCACCGGCCCGGACGACTTCGGCCTGAAGGGCATCGCCCTGTGCGCCATCGTGGCGATCCTGCTCAACTTCATCCTGCCCGGCGAGGACGGCTGGGAAAACAAGGCGCTGAAGGAAGAAGGCGGCGCCGAAGAAGCGGAATGAGCCCGCTCGCGGGCGGCCCGGCAGATGCCGGGGCCGCCGGCGAATGACGGCGAACACCCGCCTGCTGCAACGGTCCACACTGAATGGAAAGCGCAATTTTCCTGCATACCGGCGCCGCCCTGGCGCCACCGGGAGCCCGTCGATGAAGCGTGCCTGGTGGCTGCTCGGCGGACTCCTCGCCGCATCGGCCGTGCCGCTGTTCCTCGGCGGCCGGCAGATGCTGGAACAGCTCGCCCACTTTCCGCCCGACATCCTGCTGCTGATGCTCGGCATGATCCTGCTGTGCTGGATGATCAATGCGCTGAAGCTGCGCGTGCTGCTGGCCGGGCGCGCGGGCCGGATCGGCCCGGCGCATTCGGTCGGCATCGTCATGGCCTCCGAATTCGCCTTCTACGCCACCCCCGGCGGCACCGGCGGGCCGCTGACGCTGATGGCCCTGCTGGCGCGGCGGGGCATGCGCCCGGCGCAGAGCAGCGCGATCTTCGCCATGGACCAGTTGAGCGACCTGCTGTTCTTCCTCTGCGCGCTGATCGGCGTGCTCTGCTACGCGCTGTCCCACGCGGCAAGCCCCGACATGGAAGGTTCGCTGGCGTTCAGCGCGCTGTTCCTCGGCAGCCTGCTGACCGGCGTGATCCTGCTCGCCTGCTTCCAGCGCCAGCTGATCCGCTTCAACGGCCGGCTGCTGCACCGCCTGCAGGTGGCGCCGCACAAACGCCTGCGCTGGAGCCGCAAGCTCCTGCACTTCCGCGACACCCTGGCCGCCGGCCTGCGCCAGCCCAAGCGCACCCTGCTGCTGGTGTTCACCCTGACCAGCTGCCACTGGACACTGCGCTTCAGCGTGCTCTACCTGACCCTGCGCGCCCTGGGGGTGGACCTGCACTGGGCCTGGACCTTCCTCATCCAGCTGCTGTCCCTGGCCGCCGGCCTCGCCACGCTGCTGCCCGGCGGCGCGGGCGGCACCGAACTGACCTCCGCGGCGCTGCTCAGCCCGCTGGTGGGCAAGCCCACCGCGGCGGCAGCGATCCTGATCTGGCGGGTGGTGACCTATTACTTCTACCTGGTCGCCGGCGGACCGGTATTCGCCCTGCTGGCGGGGCGGCCATTGCTGAAGAAGCTGATCGGCGCGCGGCAGGGGTAGCGATTCATCGTCCGCCGGATCGCGGGCATGGCCCGCTCCTACAGGTTTACCCATGCGCACTGAAATAACGGTTGGACCTAGGGCGGGTGAAACCCGCCGGTAATTTCGCACCAGAATCGGCGGGTTGCACCCGCCCTACCGGCTGCGGCCGGGGCCAAGCTTCACCCGTAGGAGCGAGCTTGCTCGCGAACAAAAATGCGCTGAGATACCAAGACAGTTGCTCCTACAGGAAGGCACCGCCCTTGTAGGAGCGGGCCATGCCCGCGACCAGAACCACGTCGACGGCGCAAAACGCAGCCCCGGCGCATGGCTGATCGGCGCATGAAGCGTTCCGCTTCATTCGCCCTGCGTCACTGCTCATCGTCTTCCGCGCCTTCCGGGTGCAACCGCTCCCAGAGCTCGGCGGCACCGGGAAACTCGGTGCCGTCCTCCTCGCCCAGCGCATCGATGTCGTAGCGCGCCGTGCAGCCCTCGCCGAGGGTCGGCGGCGGGATGGCGGTGCCGGGGGATTTCGGGTCGCTCATGGCCGGTTCCTCCTGCGAGATCGACCGACCGCGAGGATCAGTCGAACACCACGGTCTTGTTGTCGTGCACCAGCACGCGGTCTTCCAGGTGGTAGCGCAGGCCGCGGGCCAGCACCATCTTCTCCACGTCCTTGCCGAGGCGCACCATCTCCTCGACGTTGTCGCGATGGGTAACGCGCACCACGTCCTGCTCGATGATGGGGCCGGCGTCGAGTTCCTCGGTCACGTAGTGACAGGTGGCGCCGATCAGCTTCACGCCGCGCAGCGAAGCCTGGTGGTAAGGCTTGGCGCCGATGAACGAGGGCAGGAAGCTGTGGTGGATGTTGATCACCTGGTGGCGGTACTTCTGGCACAGGTCCGGCGGCAGGATTTGCATGTAGCGCGCCAGCACTATGTTGTCGGCCCGGTGCTCGTCGATCAGGCGGGAAACCTCGGCGAAGGCCGGCTGCTTGTCCTTCGGGTCGACCGGCACGTGGAAGTACGGAATGCCATGCCACTCCACCATGCTGCGCAGGTCGTCGTGGTTGGCGATCACGCAGGGAATCTCGCAATCCAGCTCGCCGCTGTGCCAGCGGTGCAGCAGGTCGGCCAGGCAGTGCGATTCGCGGCTGGCCATCAGCACCACGCGCTTCTTCACCGCGGAATCGGTGATGCGCCATTCCATGGAGAATTCGCGGGCGATCGGGGCGAAGGCCTGGCGGAACACGTCGAGGTCGAACGGCAGGGAATCGGCGCGGATTTCATGGCGCATGAAGAACCAGCCGTTGTCGTTATCGGAATGATGACTGGCCTCGGTGATCCAGCCGTTGTAAGTGGCCAGGAAATTACTCACCTTGGCGACGATGCCTACCCCGTCGGGACAGGCGATCACCAGTCGGAAAGTGCGCATGGGGTGTACTCCAGATACTTCGCGAAGGCCGCCATTCTAGCGACTGGCCGGGAAAAGTTCAGCCTTCCGCCACGCTGACCGACGAGTATCCAAATCGCCGGCGGCAAATTTCAGGCAGCGAAACGGCGCTGAATAATTAATTTGCAATGAGCAAAGTGTCGACAAGTCTTGCTCATGTAGTTTACTTGGGGATTCCCGCTGACTATTATTGTTGCTACACAAAAACTATCACTGCGCAACAGCGAGACAAGGTATCCCGACATGTCACTCATCAACGAATACCGCGCTACGGAAGAAGCCATCAAGGAACTTCAACAGCGCCTGAAGTCCCTCGAACAGGACGACAAGCTGAAAAAAGAGCTGGAGTTCGAAGAGAAACTCCGCGCTCTCATGGGCAGCTACTCGAAGTCCCTGCGCGACATCATTGCCCTGCTCGATCCGGACGCGAAACTCAGTAAATCGCCCCGTACCGCAAAAACCACCGGCAGCAAGCGTGCGCGCAAGGTCAAGCAGTACAAGAACCCGCATACCGGCGAAACCATCGAAACCAAGGGCGGCAACCACAAGACGCTCAAGGAATGGAAAGCCAAGTGGGGCGCCGAGGAAGTGGAAAGCTGGGCGACCCTGCTCGGCTGAGCGGCGCGCCAGAGGGTGGAGCGGGACGGCAGAGCGGCCGCAGGCGATCCGGCCGCACGAACGATTGCAAGCCCGATGTTCCCGACGTAGCGAAGCCAGCGCAGTTTTCCAGCAGTACCGGCTCCGCCCCGCCAATAAAAAACGCCAGCCAAAGCTGGCGTTTTTTATTTCCTGCTGAAATATTCCGGCCGGTTACAGCGAATAACGCTGGCGCAATTGCTGCGCATGTCCCCGCCATTCTTCCAGCAAAGCGCGATTTTCCGGCGTGCTCTGCGCCAGCTGCGCCGCCAATGCCTCTTCGAAGTTCGCCAGGGTATTAGGCGCGCCGAATTCCGCGGAACTCAGGCGTTGCCGGCAGAAATTCCGCCACTGCTCCTGTTCCAGTGGGGTCAAAGTTTCCGGAAAATTCCGTGCCCGATATCGGAACAACAGTTCCGGGAGGCGCGGATCATCGAATGGCCATTGCTCTTTGGCCAATCGCTGCGGATCGCTCAGACGAACCTGCTCGCACAAGCGCCGGTCACGGTCGCCAATAAATCCGTCATAAAGCTGCTGTTCGGGATCTTCGCTGGCGGTGAAACTTTCTTCCGCATATATCGGCGCCAGCTTGTCCTGCCAGATCGACTTGCCCTGCACCAGCGCATCCTGGTTGCGCCGGCATTCGTCCAGGTCCAGGCCGATCCGTTCACGATCCTGCGCGCGCAGCACGTTGAGCGGCGCCAGCACCGGGCAGCGGTTGATGTGCACCAGTTTCAGCGGCACCGGCAGCTCGCCTTCGGCCAGTTCGTCGCGCCGGGTGTACAGGCGGCTGCGCAGGCTTTCCGCGTCCAGCTCCAGCAGCGGCGCCGGGTCGGCGCGCAGGTCGCAGACGATCAGCGCGTTGCGGTTGCGCGGATGCCAGGCCAGCGGCAGCACCACCGAGAGATAGTGCCGGGCCGCCGAGAAGCGCCCGGAAACATGCACCAGCGGCTGCAGCAGGCGCACCTGGTCGAGCACGCCCTGTTTGCTGCGCAGGCGGTAGAGGAAGTCGTAGAGCTTCGGCTGGCGCTCGCGGATCAGCCGCGCCAGGGCGATGGTCGCGCGCACGTCGGACAGCGCGTCGTGGGCCTGGCCATGCTCGATGCCGTTGGCCGCGGTGAGGCGCTCCAGCTTCAGCGTCACCTGCTCATCCTGCTGCGGCCAGACGATGCCCTCCGGGCGCAGCGCATAGGCGGTGCGCACCAGGTCGATCAGGTCCCAGCGGCTGTTGCCGCCCTGCCATTCGCGGGCATAGGGGTCGAAGAAGTTGCGGTAGAGGCTGTAGCGCGTCACCTCGTCGTCGAAGCGCAGGGTGTTGTAGCCGGCCACGCAGGTGCCGGGGCGCGCCAGTTCGGCGTGCAGGCGGGTCATGAATTCCGCCTCGCCCAGCCCGCGCTCGGCGAGCAGCCCCGGCCCGATGCCGGTGATCAGGCAGGCCAGCGGATGCGGCAGGATGTCGTCGCTCGGCTGGCAGTAGAGGTTGAGCGGCTCGCCGATCTCGTTGAGCGCCTCATCGGTGCGGATGCCGGCGACCTGCAGCGGCCGGTCGCGGCGCGGATCGATGCCGGTGGTTTCGTAGTCGTACCAGAAGATGCTGGCGTTCATCGCGATCCCTCGTTGCGTGACCGCGGCAGTCTACCATCGGGCCGCTGCGCATCCGCTCCGGCGATGTGCGCCACGCCCGAAGCCACGCGCTGGCCGGTTGCCTCGCCGCAGCCCGCTGGATAGCATCAGACTTTCATCCTATGGATAGCGACCTCCCTTGAGCGCAGCCGTATCTCCACGCCTCGACAGCCCTCCGCACGGAGTCCTGCTGGATACCCGGTATCACGTGGAAACCCCGGAGGGAATCGACCTCCTCCTGCGGCCGGCCGGCATCGTTCCGCGCGCCCTCGCCTACCTCATCGACCTGGGCATCCGCGGCCTGCTGATGCTGGCGATGTTCATGCTGCTGGCCTTCCTCGGCCAGCTCGGCACCGGGCTCGGCCTGCTGCTGACCTTCATCGTCACCTGGTGGTACATGGTGCTGTTCGAAGTGCTCAACCAGGGCCGCTCGCCCGGCAAGCAGGTGATGGGCCTGCGCGTGGTGCACGACGACGGCACCCCGGTGGGCTGGTCGGCCTCGCTGCTGCGCAACCTGCTGCGCTTCGCCGACATCCTGCCGTTCGGCTACACCCTCGGCCTGCTCAGCTGCCTGGCCAACCGCGATTTCAAGCGCCTCGGCGACCTCGCCGCCGGCACCCTGGTGGTCTACCGCGAACCGCCGCCGACGCGCCCGGACCTGCCTGAAGTCCCGCCGCAACTGCCGCCCTGGCCGCTCAACCTGGAAGAACAGCGCGCCCTGATGGGCTTCGCCGAGCGCAGCGCCAGTCTTTCCGCCGCGCGCCGCGCGGAGCTCGCCGGGATTCTCGCCGGAACCCTGGGGGTGCCCGCGGAACAGGCCGAGACGCGGCTCCACGGCATCGCCCGCGGCCTGCTCGGCGGCGGAGCGGCGCAGCCATGAAACAGAGCCTGTTCGAACAGCGCTACCAGGCCGGCTGGAAGCGCTTCGCCCGACGCCTGGAGCAGCTGGAAGGCGGCAAGGGTGACGAATCCGCGTCCAGCGAGGATTTCGCCGCGGACTACCGGCGCATCTGCCAGCAACTGGCGCTGGCCCAGGAGCGCGGCTACAGCAGCCACCTGATCGACCAGCTGCAGCAACTGGCGATGCGCGGCCACCAGCAGTTCTACCGCCACCGCAGCCAGCTCGGCACGCGCCTGCTCGGCTTCCTGGTCGCCGGCTTCCCGCGCCTGGTGCGCGAGGAGTGGCGCAGCATCGCCCTCGCCAGCCTGCTGTTCTACGGCAGCCTGCTGCTGATGGGCGGGCTGGTCTACCACTTCCCCGACCTGGTCTACAGCCTGCTCAGCGCCGAGCGGGTCGCCGAGATGGAATCGATGTACGCGCCGGACAGCTCGCGCCTCGGCCCGCTCGGCCAGCGCGACACCGGCGACGACTGGCAGATGTTCGCCTTCTACGTGATGAACAATATCGGCATCGCCTTCCAGACCTTCGCCAGCGGCCTGCTGTTCTGCCTCGGCAGCCTGTTCTACCTGCTGTTCAACGGGCTGATGATCGGCGCCGTGGCCGGGCATCTGACGCAGATCGGCTACGTGCAGACCTTCTGGCCCTTCGTCATCGGCCACGGCGCCTTCGAGCTGACGGCCGTCACCTTCGCCGGCGCCGCCGGCCTCAAGCTCGGCTGGGCGCTGCTCGCCCCCGGCCGCCTGACCCGCGTCGAAGCCCTGCGCCAGGCGGCGGCGCGCAGCGTGCGGCTGGTCGGCGGGGTGATCCTGCTGCTGTTGGTCGCCGCCTTCGTCGAGGGCTACTGGTCGTCGACCACCAGCACCGGGCCGCAGGTGAAATACGCCGTCGGAGCCCTGCTGTGGATTCTGGTGGCCGCCTATTTCTGCTTCGCCGGACGGACCCGCCATGCGCCTGACTGATGCCAGCGTGGCGATCCGCCCGCGCAACGCCTGGGAAGCCCAGGACCTGGGCATCCGCCTGGCGCGCCAGCATGCCGGGCTGCTGACGGCCTCCTGGGCGCTGGTCAGCCTGCCGGTGTTCGTCCTGCTCAGCGCGCTGCTGTGGAACCAGCCGGACCTCGCCATCCTGCTGTTCTGGTGGCTGAAGCCGGCCTTCGAACGGCTGCCGCTGCACATCCTCTCCCGCGCGCTGTTCGCCGATACGCCGAGCCTCGGCGAAGCCCTGCGCGCCTTCCCCGGACTGCTGCGCCGGCAGTTGCTGCCGAGCCTGCTGTGGCGCCGCTTCAGCCCGACGCGCAGTTTCGACCTGCCGGTGCTGCAGCTCGAAGGCCTGGGCGGCAAGGAACGCCGCCAGCGCCTGGCCGTGCTGCACCGGCGCAACTCCAGCGGCGCCACCTGGCTGACCGTGGCCGGCATGCATTTCGAGGCGGCGCTGTGGCTGGGGCTGATGGCGCTGTTCTACCTGCTGCTGCCGCAGCAATGGCTGTCCGACTGGAAATGGCAGGCGCTGATCCGCGCCGCCGAGGGCGACTGGCTGTGGCTGGAGCACCTGTCCAACCTGTTCTACGCCCTGGTGCTGGTGGTCTGGGAGCCGGTCTACGTCGCCTGCGGCTTCACCCTCTACCTGAACCGGCGCACCGAGCTGGAAGCCTGGGACATCGAGCTGGTGTTCCGCCGTCTGCGCCAGCGCCTGCTCGGCAGCGCCTACGCCCTGCTGCTGGCGGTCGCCGGCTGCCTGGCGCTGTTCCCGGCCGCGCCTTCGCTGGCGGCGGACAGCGCCACCCACAGTTGCCCGCTCCCCAGCCCGGACCCGAACAGCCCGGAAGCGCCGCGTCTGCTCAAGCAGAAGGTCACCAGCGAACAGGCGCGCAAGGATGCGCTGGAAATCCTCACCTCGCCGCCGTTCAAGAACAGCGAGACCGTGACCCGCTGGCGCCTGGGCACAGACCGGGCGGATGAGCCGCAGACCGGGCAGGAAGACGGGCGGCTGAAGCGTTTCCTCGATGCCCTGGAGCACTGGCAGGCGTTCAAGGTCGCCGCCCAGCTGATCGAGGTGCTGCTCTGGGCCGCCCTGTTCAGCCTGGTGTTCCTGCTGCTCTGGCGCTACCGGCGCTGGCTGCGGCTGTTCGCCGGGCGGCTGGGCGTCGCCCCGGCGCCTGCCGCTGCGCCGCCAGCGGTGATGTTCGGTCTCGACCTGGCGCCGGAAAGCCTGCCCGACGACGTCGCCGGCACCGCCGAACGGCTGTGGGACGAACAGCCGCGCGCCGCCCTCGGCCTGCTCTACCGCGCCCTGCTCAGCCGCCTGCTACATGACTTCCACCTGCCGCTGCGCGACTCCAGCACCGAAGGCGAGGTGCTGGAACGGGTGCACTCCATGCAGCGCGCCGAACTGGACCGGTACGCCGGCAGCCTGACCCGGAGCTGGCAGGCGCAGGCCTACGGCCACCTGGCTCCGGAAGCCGGGCTCAAGGCCAGCCTGTGCGACGGCTGGCGCCAGCTGTTCGGCAGCGAGGTGCGGCCATGAAGCGCTCCAGCTTCCGCCTGCTGGGCGGTGGCCTGCTGCTGGCGCTCGTCGCGCTGGGCTGGCTGCTCTATCGCCACCTGGAGCCGTACAGCGAAACCGTCGAACACGGCCCGTCGCCGGAAGCCCGCGCCAACGACTATCTCGCCGCGGAAAGCTTCCTCCGCCGCCGCGGCCTGCAGGTCTCCACCGCCCGCGGCCTGGAGGTGCTGGACCAGTTGCCGAGCCAGGGGCAGACGCTGATCCTGCTCGGCAGCCGGGAGAACGTCACACCCGGGCAGACCGACCGCCTGCTCGCCTGGGCCGACCGCGGCGGCCACCTGATCGTCATCGCCGAGCGCCTGTGGAACGACAGGCAGGGCAAGAGCGGCGACCTGCTGCTCGACCGCCTGGGCGTGCAGCAATACCTCAGCGAAGACCTGGCAAACCGCGGCCCCTCCGAAGAGGACGCGGAGTCCGCCGAGCCCCGTCCGGAAAAACGTCCGGTGGAGCCCGCCGGGGATGCGGACAGCGACGTCGAACAGGCAGAGGCAGAGGCGGAGGAAAACGACTATCCCGCGCTGACCCGCCTGTACCTGGAGAACGAACGCGCACCGGCCTACATCGGCTTCGATACCGACTACCACCTGTTCGACTCGAAGAACCTCGCCTACGCCTGGGCCAACAGCGCCGACGCCACCCACATGCTGCAGATCCAACAGGGCGACGGGCTGGTCACCGTGCTCACCGACAACTGGATCTGGCAGAACCACAAGTTCGACCGCTACGACAACGCCTGGCTGCTCTGGTACCTGACCCAGGACAGCGCCGTCACCCTGGTCTACCGCGCCGACAGCGACAGCCTCTTCGTCCTGCTCGCCCGCTACTTCCCCGAGGCGCTGGCCGGGCTCGCCCTGCTGGTGCTGCTGGTGCTGTGGCGCGCCGGCCTGCGGCATGGCCCGCTGCTGGCCGCGCCCGACCGTGCGCGCCGGCAACTGGAAGAACACCTGCGCGCCGGCGCCGATTTCCTGCTCCGCCAGAATGGCCACGCCGCCCTGCTGCAACGCCTGCAACGCGATATCCTGCGCCGGGCGCGACAGCGCCAGCCCGGTTTCGAACGCCTGCCGGTCGCCGAACAGTGGCAGGTCCTCGGCCGCCTGGCGCGCATGCCCAGCAGCGCCGTCGGCCAGGCCATGCGTCCCTGCACGACGAAGCGCCTTTCCGCCGCCGAATTCACCCGCCAGGTCGCCCACCTGCAAAGCCTCAGGAATTCCCTATGAGCGAACACACGCCCGAACAACCGAGCCTCGCCCCCGCCGCCGCGGGCTCGGCCGCCCTCAGCCCCGCGGCCCAGCGCCAGCGCGCCAGCCAGCTGGCGCAGGCGCTGCGGCATGAACTGCAGAAGGCCCTGATCGGCCAGGTGCGGGTGATCGACGACGTGCTCACCGCCCTGCTCGCCGGCGGCCACGTACTCATCGAAGGCGTCCCCGGCCTCGGCAAGACCCTGCTGGTGCGCGCCCTCGCCCGCTGCTTCGACGGCGGCTTCGCGCGCATCCAGTTCACCCCTGACCTGATGCCCAGCGACGTCACCGGACACGCCGTCTACGACCTCGCCAGCGAGCAGTTCAAGCTGCGCAGGGGGCCGGTGTTCACCCACCTGCTGCTGGCCGACGAGATCAACCGCGCGCCGGCCAAGACCCAGGCGGCGCTGCTGGAAGTCATGCAGGAACGCCAGGTCACCCTCGAAGGCCGCGCCCTCAACGTGCCGCAGCCGTTCATGGTGCTGGCCACGCAGAACCCCATCGAGCAGGAAGGCACCTACCCGCTGCCCGAGGCGGAACTCGACCGCTTCATGCTCAAGCTGCGCATCGACTACCCGGATGAATCCGAGGAACAGACCCTGGTGCGCCAGGTCACCCGCTCGGCGCGCAGCGACATGCTCGACGTCGCCGCCCTGCGTCCGCTGCTGAAGGACAAGGACGTACTGGCCCTGCAGAAGATCGCCAGCGAACTGCCGGTGGACGACCAGGTGCTCGACTACGCCGTGCGCATCGCCCGCACCACGCGCAACTGGCCGGGCCTGGCGCTGGGCGCCGGGCCGCGCGCGTCGATCGCCCTGGTCCGCTGCGCCCGCGCCCGCGCCCTGCTGCGCGGCGGCGAATTCGTCGTCCCCGACGATGTGAAGGGCAGCGCCCTGGCGGTGCTGCGCCATCGCGTGCGGCTGTCGCCGGAGCTGGACATCGAAGGCCTGTCGGTGGACCAGGTGCTGCAACAGCTGCTCGACCAGGTGCCGGCGCCGCGCCTATGAAACCCTCGCGCGCGCTCCTCGCGCTGGTCGGCGCGCTACTGGCGGCGGCGCTGCTGCTGGGCGTCGCCGCGGCGCTCGCATGGCAGCTGCCGGCGCAGCTGTACAGCCTGTGGTGGGCGCTGCTGGTCGCCCTGGGCCTGCTCGCCCTGCTCGACGCCCTCTGGCTGCGCCGCCTGCCCTCGCCACGCCTGGAGCGCCAGCTGCACGGCAACCTGCCGCTGGGGCGCTGGAGCGAGGTGCGCCTGCAGCTGCAGCACAGCTTCGGCCTGCCGCAGCGGGTCACCCTGTTCGACCATCTGCCCGCGGAGATGGATTTCGAGCATCTGCCGCAGGCCGTCGAACTGCGCCCCGGCGAACGCACCCTGCTGGCCTACCGCGTGCGCCCGCTGTCGCGCGGACACTTCGTCTTCCCGCGCTGCGAGATCCAGCTGCGCAGCCCGCTGCGCCTGTGGCAGCAGCGCCGCCACCTGGAGCGGCGCGACGAGACCCGCGTCTACCCCGACTTCGCCCGCCTCTACGGCGCCGAGCTGATGGCCGTCGACCACTGGCTGAACCGCATCGGCGTGCGCGCCGGGCAGCGTCGCGGGCTGGGGCTGGAATTCCACCAACTGCGCGAATTCCGCGACGGCGATACCCTGCGCCAGATCGACTGGAAGGCCACCGCGCGCAAGCGCGTGCCGATCGCCCGCGAATACCAGGACGAGCGCGACCAGCAGATCCTCTTCCTGCTCGACTGCGGCCGGCGCATGCGCAGCAAGGACGGCGACCTCTCGCACTTCGACCACGCGCTGAACGCCAGCCTGCTGCTGGCCTACGTGGCGCTGCGCCAGGGCGACGCGGTGGGGCTGATGACCCTCGCCAGCGACCGCCCGCGCCACCTGCCGCCGGCCAAGGGCAGCGCCCAGCTCGGCGCGCTGCTGAATGCCGTCTACGACCTGCAGGCCAGCCAGCGTCCGGCGGACTTCTCCGCCGCCGTGCAGGCGCTGCTCGGCCGCCAGCGCCGGCGTGCGCTGGTGGTGATAGTCACCAACCTGCGCGACGAGGACGACGAAGACCTGCTCGCCGCGGTCAAGCGCCTCGGCCGCCAGCACCGCGTGCTGGTCGCCAGCCTGCGCGAGGAAGTGCTGGATCGCCTCTGCCAGGAGCCGGTGCAGGGCTACGAGGAAGCCCTCGCCTACTGCGGCACCCTGGACTACCTGAACGCGCGCAACGACCTGCACGACCGGCTGGTCGCCCACGGCGTGCCGGTGCTCGACGCGCGCCCGCGGCAGCTCGGTCCGGAACTGGTCAGCCGCTATCTGGGCTGGAAGAAGGCGGGCGCGATCTGACGCCCCCTGCAGCCGGAGCGGAAATCATCCCTGTTCCCCCTCCGCCACCGTACAGGTCGGCTCAGCGCATCCCGCTGCTCACACCGACTCCACCTGACGGCGAAAACTGAAATAACGGCGCAGCGCATCGACCAGCTCCACGTACTCGCTGGGCGGCGCCACCAGGCTGAAGCCGGAATCGTAATGCCCCGGATTGATGTCCTCGCGGCACCACTGGCAGGTGCCGGCGAACTCGATGAACTGCAGCTTGCCGTCGTGGCCGGGAATCTTCAGGCGCATTTCGAAGCGCCCGCCGACCAGCATCGGCAGCTGGCTGATGAGCATCAGGCCGTCGAGGGACACGTTGCCGATGTACCCCATCGGCTTGTCGGTCACGCAGTTGAACACCTTCAGGTAGTACGGCAACTGATGGCGCTCGATATGTCGTTGCTCACGCATATGGGCTTGATCCGTCAAATTTGCCGATGCCCCGAAAAAGAAGGCCGCACTACGAACAACGCGCCGCCAGACGCGAATTCAACTCGCGGCGGGCGGCATCGACCTGGGCATCGCTTAGGTAAGTACGTTCGCCGTCGGCCGCCTTGAAATAGTAGCGGCCGCCATGGCTGAGCTGTGCGAGTTGGTCCTTCCACTCCCGGCAGCGCGCCGAAACCTCGGCCTGCTGCTGCGCGGCGCGCTGGGCCGCCGCGGCTTTCTCATCCTCGCGCGCCTGGTAGAACTGCTGGATGCGCGCCTCGCGTTCGCGGGTCGCGGCATCGCGCTCCACCACCTGCGGCTTCACCTCGATGCGCTCGGCCCCGGCCGGGGGCGTTTCGCCGAAGTGCACCCGGCCCTCGGCGTCGGTCCAGCGATAGATTTCCGCGGCCGCCACCAGGGGAAACAGACAGGCGCACAGGCACAGGATGCGCATCGAACCCTCCTCCATGAAGTCATCTAGAGCTTAGCGGCAGGGCCGCCCCGCTCAAGCCAGGCACGACCGGCGGTCAGGGCAAGGGTAGCAGGTGGCCATCGCCGCCGGGCAGCCGGCCGTTGGCGCGCAGGGTCTCGATGCGCGCCCTGGCCCGGTAGGCGTATTCGCTGGTCGGATAGCGGGCGATGATGAACCGGTAGGTCTGTGCCGCGTCGACGAAATACTTCTGCCGCTCCAGGCACTGCCCGCGCAGCATCGACATCTCCGGTTGCAGCCAGGGCCGCGCGCGGCTCTTGCGCTCGGCCTGGGACAGTTCGAGCATGACCCTGTCGCAGTCGCCGTTCTGGTACGAGCGGTAGGCATTGTTCAGGTGATGGCCGCCGGACCAGCTGTTGCAGCCGGCCAGCAGCAGCGGCAGGAGCAGGACGAACGTCATGCGCATGGGAAATCTCCTTGGTTGCCCACTGTATCGGCGCCGTCCGTTCCCGCTGAAGGCTGCCCCGGATCAAGTGGCGGGGTCTAGGCTTGGTCTGCAATGAAGCATTCCGCCCCGAGGACAGGCTCCATGAAACTCCAGCACCTGCTCGTCGTCATCGATCCCACCCGCGATGACCAGCCCGCCCTTTCCCGCGCCCGCTGGATCGCCGAGCGCAGCGGCGCGCGCCTGTCGCTGCTGGCCTGCGACTACAGCCCGGCGCTGGACAACGCCCTGCTGGTGGCCCAGCGCGACCTGGAGCGGGCGCGGCAGAACCAGCAGGCCGAGCGCCAGGCCTGGCTGGAACGGATCGCCGGCCCGCTGCGCCACGACGGCATCGACACCAGCTGCCACACCCTCTGGGGCAAGCCGCTGTACCGCCAGATCATCGGCCACGTCGAACAGCACCGGCCCGACCTGTTGCTGAAATCCACCAGCCGCCACGGCCTGCTCAAGCGCCTGTTCCTCACCAACACCGACTGGCAGCTGATCCGCCATTGCCCGCAGCCGCTGTGGCTGGTGCACCAGGGCGAGTGGAGCGGCCAGCGCCTGTGCACCGCCCTCGACCCGCTGCACGAGAGCGACAAGCCGGCCGCCCTCGATCACCGGCTGATCGGCATCAGCCGCGAATTCGAGCAGCGCCTCGGGCTGCAGGCGCACTACCTGCACAGCTACGTGGCCCTGCCGCAGACCCTGGCCTTCGATACCGAACTGCTGACCAACTTCGACGACTACGCGCGGCGCACCCGCGAGCACCATCGCCAGGCCTTCGACAACCTGCTCGCCCAGTACCCGCAGATCGACCGCGCCACGGCCTTCTTCGAGGAAGGCTTCGCCGAGGAGGTGATCCCCGCCTTCGTCCGCAGCCACGCCATCGACCTGCTGCTGATGGGCGCGGTGGCGCGCGGGCAGCTGGACAACGCGCTGATCGGGCAGACCGCCGAGCGCGTGCTGGAAGAGGTGGAATGCGACCTGCTGGTGGTCAAGCCGGGAGAATAAATCGACCATCGGCTCGCCGCTGTCATCATCGGGTGGTAGCCTGCGCGCAGCGTTACACAAGGAGTACAGAATGACACCTCGCCGCACCAAGATCGTCGCCACCCTCGGCCCAGCCAGCAACGCCCCCGAAGTCCTCGAACAGCTCATCCTCGCCGGCATCGATGTCGCCCGCCTCAACTTCTCCCACGGTACTCCCGACGAGCACCGCGCTCGCGCCGCACTGGTCCGCGAACTGGCCGCCAGGCACGGCCGCTTCGTCGCCCTGCTCGGCGACCTGCAGGGTCCGAAGATCCGCATCGCCAAGTTCGCCAACAAGCGCATCGAACTGGCGGTAGGCGACGTCTTCCGCTTCTCCACCAGCCACCCGCGCGACGCCGGTACCCAGGACGTGGTCGGCATCGACTATCCGGACCTGGTCAAGGACTGCGGCGTCGGCGACGAGCTGCTGCTGGACGACGGCCGCGTGGTGATGCGCGTCGAGGAAGTGAAGGCGGACGAACTGGTGTGCAAGGTGCTGATCGGCGGCCCGCTGTCCGACCACAAGGGCATCAACCGCCGCGGCGGCGGCCTCACCGCGCCGGCCCTGACCGAAAAGGACAAGGCCGACATCAAGCTGGCCGCGAGCCTGGACCTGGACTACGTCGCCGTGTCCTTCCCGCGTGACGCCAAGGACATGGAATACGCCCGCAGCCTGCTGCAGGAAGCCGGCGGCACGGCCTGGCTGGTGGCGAAGATCGAACGCGCCGAGGCGGTGGCCGACGACGAGGCGCTGGACGGCCTGATCCGCGCCAGCGACGCAGTGATGGTGGCCCGTGGCGACCTCGGCGTGGAAATCGGCGACGCCGAGCTGGTAGGCATCCAGAAGAAGATCATTCTGCACGCGCGCCGCTACAACAAGGCGGTGATCACCGCGACCCAGATGATGGAGTCGATGATCCACAGCCCGATGCCGACCCGCGCGGAAGTCTCCGACGTGGCCAACGCGGTGCTCGACTACACCGACGCGGTGATGCTCTCCGCCGAAAGCGCCGCCGGCGAATACCCGGTGGAAGCGGTGCAGGCCATGGCGCGCATCTGCCAGGGCGCGGAGAAACACCCGACCACCAAGAAATCCAGCCACCGCCTGGGCCACACCTTCGAACGCTGCGACGAGAGCATCGCCCTGGCGGCGATGTACACCGCCAACCACTTCCCCGGCATCAAGGCGATCATCTGCCTCACCGAAAGCGGCTATACCCCGCTGATCATGTCGCGCATCCGCTCCTCGGTGCCGATCTTCGCCTACTCCCCGCACCGCGAGACCCAGGCCCGCGTGGCGCTGTTCCGCGGCGTCGAGACCATCCCCTTCGACCCGGCCGCGCTGCCGCCGGAGCGGGTCAGCCAGGAAGCCGTCGACGCGCTGCTGCAGCGCGGCGTGGTGACCAAGGGCGACTGGGTGATCCTGACCAAGGGCGACAGCTACACCACCCAGGGCGGCACCAACACCATGAAGGTGCTGCACGTGGGCGACCTGCTGGTGTGAGGTTGCTGCGATGAAAAAGGCCGTCCTTCGGGGCGGTCTTTTCGTTTGTGGTTGCGGAATGGTGGAAATGCTTCGCGATTTCCACCCTACGCCCATCCCGTAGGGCGGGTGCAACCCGCCGATTACACCAATGGCGGGTGATGGAGTGTCGGTCGACGTCATGCATCGCGAGCAAGCTCGCTCCTACGAAGAGCAGCCATGCCCCCATCAATCCACCCCAGACAGAACTGCACGCTTTTTGTAGGAGCGAGCTTGCTCGCGATCCGGGCATCATTCCTGCTCAGGTCAAAACCCGACCAACCTCTGCGAAGCCAGTAGCCATCACCTTCCCGGCGTTCCGCCCCAAGACTACCCACAGCTCTGTCCACAGTTTGTGTGGGCAACTGTGAACTTTCGTAAACGAGCCGCCAGGCGGACCACGCGTAACCCGGTAGCCTCGGCCAAACCGTTAAAAACTCTGGTTTTTTTCCTGGTTGAAGGGCCGCGCGCCGGCATCGCTCAAAAGCCGATCAGCTGGCTCGAGGCCACGCCACATCGGGCTCCGGCGCATCGGCCCCAAGGTTACCCACAGGCTTTTCCATGGTTTATGTGGGCAATGATGGTGTTGTTGATAAATTCAATTGAACGGCGAGAAGTCCGGCTTGCGGCGCTGGGTGAAGGCGCTGAGGGCTTCCACCGCCTCGGGCAGGGGCAGGCGCTGCACGAACAGATCGCCCTCTTCCCGCACCACCCGGCGCAGTTTCTCGATATAGCCGGATTTCATCAGCCGCTTGCTGTCCACCAGCGAGGATTGCGCCAGTTCCAGCAAGCCCAGCGCAGTCTCGCGGGCACGCTCGAGGGTCGCCTCGCCATCGGCCAGCGCCTCGCCGGCGATGCCCCAGGCCGCCGCCTGTTCGCCATCGAAGCCTTCGCCCTGCAGCAGCAGACGGGCCGCATGGGCGTGGCCGAGCAGGCGCGGCAGCAGGAAGCTGGAGCCGAATTCCGGGCACAGGGCGAGGTTGACGAAGGGCATCTTCAGCCTGGCGTCGCGGCTGACATAGACCAGGTCGCAGTGCAGCAGCAGCGTGGTGCCGATGCCCACCGCCGGGCCGGCCACCGCCGCCACCACCGGCTTGCTGAACTCCAGCAGCGCGCGCATGAAGCGGAACACCGGGCTTTCCGGGCCGGTCGGCGGGCGTTCGAGGAAGTCGACGATGTCGTTGCCGGCGGTGAAGCAGTCCGCGCTGCCGGCGATCATCACCACGCGCACGCCGGCGTCCTGTTCCGCCGCTTCCAGCGCATCGGCCAGTGCGGCGTACATCGCCGCGGTGAGGGCGTTCTTCTTGTCCAGGCGGTTCAGGCGCAGGGTCAGCAGGCCCTGTTCGCGCTCGACGAGGATGTGTTCGCTCATGGCAATTCCTTTGTTCAGGCGTGAGGCAGAAAGATGTCGGCCAGCAACTGGCTGCGCGGCACGCCGGCCAGATACAGGCGGCGGGCGAACAGGTCGACGCTGGCGGGGCCGCCGCAGAGTAAGGCGATGGTTCGGCGCGGCACAAGACGCAAACGGGGTAGGAAGTCATCCACTGCCGCGGCGATGACCAGCTCCACTTCCAGCTGCGGGTGCCGGGCAGCCAGCTCCGCCAGTTCCGCGGCGAGGTAATGCCCGTCGCCATCATGGGCGAGGTGAATGAGGCGGATGGGCCCCGGGTGATGCCCGCGCAGGGCCTCGCGCAGCACGCCCCACAGCGGCGCCAGACCGGTGCCGGCGGCCATCAGCAGCAGCGGCCGCTCCTGCCATTCCGGGTCGTAGCGCAGGGCGCCGCCGCGCAGTTCGCCCAGGCGCAGCTCGTCGCCCGGGCGCAACTGGCGGGCGAAATCGCAGAAGGCGCCGGGGGCGCGGCAATCCAGATGGAATTCCAGCCACGCCTCCTCCTCCGGCAGGCTGGCCAGCGAATAGGGCCGCGCCACGCCGCCGCCCCAGAGCAGCAGATGCTGTCCCGCGCGATAGCGCAGCGGCCGCCGGGGCTGCAGGCGCAAGCGGAGGATATCCACAACCGGCCAATCCACTTCCGCCACCGTCGCCGGCAGGCCGTCGCGCAGCGGGTCGAACACCTCGACGGCGAGGTCCTCGATCACCCGGCACTGGCAGGACAGCCGCCAGCCCTCCGCGCGCCGCGCCGGGTCGAGCGCCCCGGGCAGCGCATCGAGCACCTCGCCGTGGCTGCAGCGCACCAGGCAGGCGTGGCAACTGCCGGCGCGGCAGCTGAAGGGCACGGCGATTCCCGCCTCGCGCAAGGCGTCCAGCAGGTTGGCGCCGGCGGGCACCGACCACTGTCGCGCCCCGGCCTGGATTTCCGGCACGTCGTTCTCCTGGGAAATGTCTGCAGGCCACGGTAGAGCCGCCGCCCGGCGCCGCGCAAGGCGGAAATCGGGCGTTTGCCGACCAAAGTCAGGGCGCGGGCGGTGTGCCGGCGGGGTGGTGGCGGTATACTACGGCGCCGTTTTGCGCCGGGGCCTGAGCCGGCGCGCCGTGATCCATCAGCTTTTTAGCCTGAATTTCCCGCCTGAAGAGGACCGTGCTCCATGGCCGTGATCAAGCAAGACGACCTGATCCAGAGCGTCGCCGATGCGCTGCAGTTCATTTCCTACTACCACCCGGTGGACTTCATCGAGGCCATGCATGAGGCCTACCTGCGTGAAGAGTCCCCGGCCGCACGCGACTCCATGGCGCAAATCCTGATCAACTCGCGCATGTGCGCCACCGGCCACCGCCCGATCTGCCAGGACACCGGCATCGTCACCGTGTTCGTCCGCGTGGGCATGGACGTGAGCTGGGCCGGCGCCACCATGAGCGTCGACGACATGATCAACGAAGGCGTGCGCCGCGCCTACAACCTGCCGGAGAACGTCCTGCGCGCTTCCATCCTGGCCGACCCGGCGGGTGCACGGAAGAACACCAGGGACAACACCCCGGCGGTGATCCACTACTCCATCGTCCCGGGCAACACCGTGGAAGTGGACGTCGCGGCCAAGGGCGGCGGTTCCGAGAACAAGTCGAAGATGGCCATGCTCAACCCGTCCGACTCCATCGTCGACTGGGTGCTGAAGACCGTCCCGACCATGGGCGCCGGCTGGTGCCCGCCGGGCATGCTCGGCATCGGCATCGGCGGTACCGCCGAGAAGGCCGCGGTGATGGCCAAGGAAGTCCTGATGGAGCCGATCGACATCCACGAACTGAAGGCCCGCGGCCCACAGAACAGGATCGAGGAAATGCGCCTCGAGCTGTTCGACAAGGTCAACCAGCTGGGCATCGGCGCCCAGGGCCTGGGCGGCCTGACCACCGTGCTCGACGTCAAGATCATGGACTACCCGACCCACGCCGCCTCGCTGCCGGTGTGCATGATCCCCAACTGCGCCGCCACCCGCCACGCACACTTCGTGCTCGACGGCTCCGGCCCGGCCACCCTGGAAGCCCCGCCGCTGGACGCCTACCCGGATATCGTCTGGGAAGCCGGCCCGTCCGCGCGCCGCGTCGACCTGGACAAGATCACCCCGGAAGAAGTGCAGAGCTGGAAGCCGGGCGAGACCCTGCTGCTCAACGGCAAGATGCTCACCGGCCGCGACGCCGCGCACAAGCGCATGGTCGACATGCTGAACAAGGGCGAAGAACTGCCGGTGGACCTGAAGGGCCGCTTCATCTACTACGTCGGCCCGGTCGATCCGGTCGGTGACGAAGTGGTTGGCCCGGCCGGCCCGACCACCGCCACGCGCATGGACAAGTTCACCCGCCAGATCCTCGAAAGCACCGGCCTGCTGGGCATGATCGGCAAGTCCGAGCGCGGCCCGATCGCCATCGAGGCGATCAAGGACAACAAGGCCGTGTACCTGATGGCCGTCGGCGGCGCTGCCTACCTCGTCGCCCAGGCGATCAAGAAGTCGCAGGTCCTGGCCTTCGCTGAACTGGGCATGGAAGCGATCTACGAGTTCGACGTGAAGGACATGCCGGTGACCGTCGCGGTCGACACCAACGGCGAGTCGGTGCACATCACCGGCCCGGCGATCTGGCAGAAGAAGATCGCCGAGAACCTGGCAGTGGAAGTGCAGTAAGACTTCGCTGCTGCATGAAAAAGCCCGACCTTCGCGTCGGGCTTTTTCGTTTGCGCTGTCCCTGTAGGGTGAATAACGCGCCAGCGTTATCCACCATCCAGCGACGCCGCCTGGACGCGGAAGCGTGGGAACGATGAACGCTGGCTGCGCATCAGCCGCCCCAGAGAATCTCCTGCAGGCTCATCCGTCCACGCTGCTTGCTGAGAATTTCCGGCGGGATCTCGTCGACGAAATATTCCCGCTTGATCCAGGCTGCCTTGGGGCTGGCGTTTTCCACCGTCTTGAACAATCCCGGCACACGCTTGCACGCCATGGCCAGATCGCGTTCCACCCGATCTTCCAGCAAGAAGATGGGAGGGCCTTCCCGCATGAACCCGGTTGGGCCCTGACCTTCCGAGGCGACTGCCTGGTAGTTGCCGAGGTAGGTCGTGACTCCGGGGCTCACCATGAAGGTGATGGAGAACGGCTCAGGCGCGGAATAGATGAGAGGTCTGTATGCCCCATACAAATTGGGGTTCGCACGAAAGATGGTGGCATTGAAATTGACGAACTCGTACTCGCCGGGAGCCAGTTTCGCCGTCAGGACCACTCCCTCATCCTTGTCACTCCGATAATCGGGCTTGGCCAAGGGCTGCCACCCCGGGGGATAGTCGAACCGACTGTATTCTTCGAGATTCCCGCTATTCAGCAGCGAGCGCTTGTAGAACAGCGAAACCTTCTCGTACTCGGTTCCAGCCGACTCCCCGAGGCCGATCACTACATAACCGGCATCCGCCCCGCTGTACTCGGTATCGAGGGTTCGTTCATCCAGGGATTTGCAACCAGCCAGTACCAATAGGCACAACAACATGCACGCGTACTTCACGACGTCTCCTTTCCGTCACGTTTTTTCGCTGCGCATGGTAGCCATTTGCCTGTCATGCCGGTACTCCCGGCGAGTGTAAGTTCGCATCGCCGGGGCACCTCCCACCGACGCCCGGCTTTGCATGCAGGAACCAGCTTGCTGGCGATCAGCCGCGGCACAAAGCAAAAGGAAACTCGCCGTAGGGCGGGTGAAACCCGCCATTCAGCGCAGGAAATCGGCGGGTTGCACCCGCCCTACTTACAGTTCGATCTTCGTCCCCAGCACCCCGAGGAACTTCGCCAGCCATGCCGGGTGCGCCGGCCAGGCCGGGGCGGTGACCAGGTTGCCTTCGACGTGGGCCGCGTCCACCGGGATGTCCACATACTCGCCGCCGGCCAGGCGCACTTCCGGGCCGCAGGCCGGGTAGGCGCTGCAGGAGCGGCCCTCGAGCACGCCGGCGGCGGCCAGCAGCTGGGCGCCGTGGCAGACGGTGGCGATGGGTTTCTTCGCCGCGTCGAAGGCCTGCACCAGTTCGAGCACCCTGGCGTTCAGGCGCAGGTATTCCGGCGCTCGGCCGCCGGGGATCAGCAGCGCGTCGTAGTCCTCGGCGCGCACGTCGGCGAAGTCGGCGTTCAGGGCGAAGTTGTGCCCGGGCTTCTCGCTGTAGGTCTGGTCGCCCTCGAAATCGTGGATGGCGGTGCGCACCGTCTGTCCTGCCTTCCGCTCCGGGCACACCGCATGGACGACGTGGCCGACCATCGACAGCGCCTGGAACGGCACCATGGTTTCGTAGTCCTCGGCGTAGTCGCCGACCAGCATCAGGATCTTCTTCGCAGCCATCTCGCTTCTCCGGGCAGGCGGTCCGCTCACCGCGAGCGGGCCATCCCTCCAGAGTAGCCGGTGGGGATTCAGCGGCGGCGGCGGTCGAGGAAGTTCACCACGAAGCGGTCCAGCGCGCCCCACAGGCGCTGGCGCAGGCGCTTCCACCAGGGCCGCGCGTGCCAGGCGGCGAGGTCGATCTCCTGGCTCTGGGCGAAATCCCCGAGCATGCACTCGGCCACAGCCAGGGTGAATTCCGGGTCGTGCACCTCGACGTTGGCTTCCAGGTTGAAGCGCAGGTTCCAGTGGTCGAAGTTGCACGAGCCGACACTGGCCCAGTCGTCCACCAGGACCATCTTCGCGTGCAGGAAACGCGGCTGGTATTCGTAGATGCGGATGCCGGCGCGCAGCAGGCGCGGGTAGTAGCGCTGGCCGGCGTAGCGCACCGGCGCATGGTCGGTGAGACGGCCGGTGAGCAGCAGGCGCACTTCCACGCCGCGGCGGGCGGCCTTGCGCAGGGCCTGGCGGACCTTCCAGGTCGGCAGGAAATACGGCGTCGCCAGCCACACCCGCTGGCGCGCGCCGCGCACCGCGCGGATCAGCGACTGCAGGATGTCGCGGTGCTGGCTGGCGTCGGCATAGGCCACCCGGCCCAGGCCGTGGCCGCTGCTGGGAAAGGGCGGCAGGCGGCGCAGCAGCACCGGTTCCTTCGGCCGCCAGGCCTTGCTGCCGAGGCTGGCGTGCCATTGCCGCTCGAACAGCAGCTGCCAGTCGGCGACCACCGGCCCGTGCATTTCCACCATGGTTTCGCGCCAGGCGCTGCAGTTGTCGTGCACCGACCAGAATTCGTCGGTGGCGCCGGTGCCGCCGACATAGGCGACCTGCTCGTCCACCACCAGGATCTTGCGATGGTCGCGGAACAGATTGCCTATGCCGGCCTTCCAGCGCAGCGGGTTGTAGCGGCGGAACTCGCCGCCGGCCTCGATCAGTTGCTGGCTCCAGCCGTTGCCCAGTTTCAGGCAGCCGAAGCCGTCGAACAGGCAGCGCACCCGCACGCCGCGGGCGCGGGCATCCAGCAGCGCGTGCAGCAGGGCCTCGGCGCAGCTGCCGCTTTCCACCAGATAGAGTTCCAGCTCCACCTGCCGCTCGGCGCGGGCGATGCTGGCGAGCATGCGCGGAAAGAAATTCTCTCCGTCGCAGAGCAGGGCGAAGCGGTTGCCGCTGCGCCAGGGAAAGATCGGTCCGCTCACCGGGAGGCGAAGATCAGCACGGCGCCCACCGGCACCGACAGGCCGATGCTCTTCAGCCCGGCCAGCTTGCGCAGCTTGTCCACTCCGGGAGCCAGGCCGAAATCGGCGGCGTCCAGCACCAGCGGGGACAGCGTCACCACCTGGAAGCGATGGTCGTCGAGGCGGGTCGCCAGCACTTCGGCGACGTAGCGGCGGCTCTTGCCGTGCAGGGTCAGCTCGATCGGCAGGCGCATCTCCAGCTGCACGCCGTCGGCCAGGCCGACGATCGGCCGCAGATCGAGGCGCGCGGAGACCTTCGCCTCGGGGAAGCGCGCGGTGTCGAAGAGCAGCTCGCGGATGCGTTCGTCGCGCAGCGGCACGCCGGAATTCACCGAATCCAGCTCGATGCGCAGGCTGGCCTGGCCCTTGTCGTCGACCGTGCCGTGCATCACCAGGAAGCGGCTCACCTCGGCCACGTCGGCGTTCTTGCTGGTGACGAAGGTCAGCCGCGACGACTCGTAGTCGAGATACCAGGCGGCCTGGGCGGATGCGGCGCAGAGGGCCGCGGCGAGGAAGGCGAACAGCGAGCGCATGGGGTTCCTTGAAGCGCGGGACGGACAGGGCGAAACGATAGCGGCCCCGCGCGCCATTGCAAACCGCCCGATGGAGGCATCAGGGCTGCTGGGTGACCACCTGGCGGAAGCCGAGCACCGCGAATACCGGCACCTCCGGCGTGATGGACGGCAGGCTGGCGAGTTCGGCCAGCGGCTCCAGCATCGCCACCTGCACCCTGCCCTCGTCCAGCCGGCTGACCAGCACGTCGGCCTTGAGCCGGCGCTGCTGGCCGTTCAGTTCCAGGTTCAGGTCCACCTGCTGGGTCCGCGACTGGCCGACCTGCAGATCGTCGAAGCTGGACAGGTCGAGCTGGCTGCTGATGGTCGCCTGCGGATGCTTGGCTACGTCGAAGAAGTTCTGCCGCAGGCGCTCGTCGCGCAGCGCCAGACCGCTATCGATGCTTTCCATGGGGATGAGTATGCGCGCTTCGCCCTTGTCGTCGATCTGGCCGCTGAGACGGTCGAACCGCATCACCTCGGCCATCTCGCCGCGTTTCACCGAGACGAAGCTGATCCGTGAACTGTCCCCGTCCAACTGCCAGTCGGCCAGGACCAGGGGGCTCGACAACAGCGCCAGTGCGCACAACAGATATCGCATGGTTCCTCCTTGGCACGCCGGGAATCCATGCGACGCACCTCATTCGGGCAAGGCATCCGCCTCGGGCAACAGCCGGCATCCTTCGCGCACGCCGAGCCAGGCGGCAGTTGCAGTCGTGCCGAGACCGCGGGCGGTGACCCGTCTGGAATGCGGGTCATCGCGGAAGCCGTCGATCGGCACGTACTGTCTGGTATAGGCCCGGCAATAGTCCGCCGAGTTCCCCATGACGTAGCGGCAGGAACAGTATTCCTTGGCCGTATAGGCGCCGATGATCCCGGGAAAGGCGGCCAGATGGACGCGCTGGCTCCAGCCCAGCGCGGCGAGTCCCAGCACCAGCAGCGCCAGCGCGGCGAGCAGCGGATGGCGGCGGATCATCGCCCGCCCTCCCCGGCGAAGGCGGCGCGGGCCAGGGCGAGGAAGGCGTCGTGGCTGTAGCTGGCGTCGCGGTCGTCGGCGTAGCGGACGATCACCAGCCTGTCGTCGGGCAGCACGTAGAGCGCCTGGCCCCAGTGGCCGAGGGCGGCATAGGTGCTTTCCGGCGCATGCGGCCAGGGCGCCGGCGCGCCGGTCTGGGCGCGGTTCAGCCACCAGTGCGCGCCGGGCACCGCCTCGCCGGGCGGATGCTCCCGGGGCTGATAGTGCGCGGCGGGGGCGAGCACGAAGCGCAGCCAGTCCTGCGGCAGCAGGCGGCGCTCCTGCCAGCGCCCGTCGCGCTGCATCAGCAGGCCGACGCGCGCCAGGTCGCGGGCGCTCATGTACAGGTAGGACGAGGCGACGAAGGTGCCGGCGCCATCGCGTTCCCACACCGCCGAGCGGATGCCCAGCGGCTCGAACAGCGCGGTCCAGGGATAGTCCGCGTAACCGTCGCCGGTCATCCCTTTCAGCGCCGCCGAGAGCAGATTGCTGTCGCCGCTGGAATAGCGCACGCGCCGGCCGGGCAGCGCATCCAGCGGGAAATCCGCGGCGAACGCGGCCATGTCGTCGCGCCCGCGGGTGTAGAGCATCGCCACCACCGAGGAGGTCAGCGGCGCGTATTCGTAGTCCTCTTCCCAGGCGAGACCGGACGACCAGTTCAGCAGATGGCGCAGGGTCACGCCAGGATGCCGGGCGAGCGGCGGGTAATGCTGCGCGGCCGGATCGTCGAGATGGAACCGCCCCTCGCCGTAGGCGACGCCGAGCACGCAGGCCAGCACGCTCTTGCTCACCGACCAGACCAGGTGCGGCGTGTCCACCTGCGTCGGCCCGGCGTAGCGCTCGTAGACCAGGCGGCCATCGCGGACCACCAGCAGCGCGTCGGTGCGCACGCCCAGGCGGCCGTCGTCGTCGCGCGGCGGAAAGGCGTAGGACTCCAGCGCCGCCAGTGCCGCACCGGTGGGCGCCGGGTCGCGCGGCCAGTCGTCAACCGGCCAGTCTTCGGCGCCGGACAGGCCGGAGAAGATCAGCAGCACGCAGAGCAGCAGGCGGAACATCGGTGGGCCTCTTGTCCATTACCACCTGGGATGGTGACGGCCGAATATGAACAGCGTGCTGTCCCGTAGGGTGAATAACACGCCCGCGTTATCCACCGGATGATCGCCGGATTGGCGGATGAAGCGTTCCGCTTCATGCGCCCTACGTTTACTCCAGTCCCAGCCCCGCCAGCGCCTTCTCCAGCCGCTTCGCCCGCGCGCTGCCGGCGATCGCCAGTACACCACGATCGCGCTGCCAAAGCGCCGCCCACTCCGCCGGTCCCTGGGCGAAGGCCGCATCCAGCTCCGCCGACAGCGCCTCGAACTGGGCGAACAGCCCTCCGAGCAGCAGGTGGGTCGCCGGCTTGCTGGTCGGCTGCCGGCCGACCTCGGCGCATCCGCCGAGCAGCCCCGCCAGGCGCAGCGACAGGCTGCGCGGCCAGCCGCACTGCAGCGCCACGCCGTAGAGCCAGGCGGTGATCGCCGCCAGCACGTGCAGGTCTTCGAGGGTGCGGAACGGCTTGCAGTAGGCATCCCAGCCGTCGCCGGGCAGCAGCTCGCAGTGGGCGCCTTCCAGCAGCAGGCGGGCATGCGGGATGTCCGGCATCAGCGGCAGCGGCGGCAGGCTCTCCAGCCTCGCGTTGGGCGTGCCGGCCAGCACCACCGCCAGCGCCAGGCGCGGCGCCTCGCCGTCGGCCTCGTCGCGGGCGGCCACCAGCCACCAGGCGGCGCTCTCGCCGGCGGTGACGAAATCCTTGCACCCGTGCAGCAGCAGGTCGTCTAGGCGGGTGCTGAGGTCGGCCGGGCGCACGCTCCTGTTCTCGGTCACGCACAGCGCCCCCAGGCTCGCCGGCGCGGCCGGCCACAGCGCGCGCAGGGCCGCCTGGTAGCCGGCGAGGAAGGCCAGCCCCGGGGTCGCCGCCAGCCGCCCGCCATGCACGGCGAGGAACAGGCTGTTGGCCGTGCCGGCGGCGCTGAGCAGTTCGGCGTACCAGTCTTCCAGGGAAAGACCGGCGGGCAGCCGGTCCAGCGGACCGAGCAGGCTATTCCAGGGCATCGCGGGTTCCTCGTCGAGGTCTTGTTGTCATACAAGCATCACGCCAGCGTCACCGGGGTGACACCGCGCCTTCCTAGCCTGAGCTTGCCCAACAAGACCGACCGGCCGCAACCCGCTTGGCCGGCCTACGGAGGCAAGCGCATGAGCCAGATCGCCCCAACCCGAGACGTATCGACCGAACGCCGCCTCAAGGCCGTGCGCCTGCGCGGCTCCCGCGCCCTGCGCGAAGCCCAGGCGCTGCGCTACCAGGTCTTCAGAAGCGAGTTCGACGCCCGCCTGCAGGGCGCCGAACTCGGCCTGGACATGGATGACTACGACCGCCACTGCGCGCACATCGGCGTGCGCGACCTGAACAGCGGCGCCCTGGTGGCGACCACCCGCCTGCTCGACCATCGCGCCGCGCGCCGCCTGGGGCGCTTCTACAGCGAGGAGGAATTCGCCCTCGACGGCCTCGCCGAGCTGCAGGGGCCGATCCTGGAAATCGGCCGCACCTGCGTCGACCCGGCCTATCGCAACGGCGCCACCATCGCCGTGCTGTGGAGCGAGCTGGCGGAAATCCTCAACGAAGGCGGCTACCGCTACCTGATGGGCTGCGCCAGCATCCCCATGCGCGACGGCGGCGTGCAGGCCCAGGCGGTGATGCAGCGCCTGCGCGAACGCTACCTGTGCCGGCAGAACCTGCGCGCCGAACCGAAGACGCCGCTGCCGCCGCTGGAAGTGCCGGACAACCTCACCGCCGAGCTGCCGCCGCTGCTCAAGGCCTACATGCGCCTGGGCGCGAAGATCTGCGGCGAGCCCTGCTGGGACCCGGAATTCCAGGTTGCCGACGTGTTCATCCTGCTCAAGCGCGACGAGCTGTGTCCGCGCTACGCCCGCCACTTCAAGGCGGCGGTGTGATGCGCAGGGGCTGGCGGATACTCCGCCTGCTGCTGGTGATCGCCGTCGGCGCGCTGCTGGCGGCGCTGGTCGGCCTGCTGCAACGCCTGTCCCGGCACGACCGGATGGCGCTGCGGCAGCGCCTGGCCTGCTGGTGGCTGGGCCGCCTTTCCGGCGTCCTGCCGCTGCGCATCGAGGTCCACGGCGAACTGCCGGGAACCCCGGCGCTGTGGGTCGCCAACCATGTGTCGTGGATCGACATCCCGCTGCTCGGCGCGCTGCAGCCGCTGTCCTTCCTGTCCAAGGCGGAAGTGCGCCAGTGGCCGCTGGCCGGCTGGCTGGCGGAAAAGGCCGGCACCCTGTTCATCCGCCGCGGCTCGGGCGACAGCCGGGAAGTCGGCGGGCAACTGGCGCGGCATCTCGAACAGGGTCGCTCGCTGCTGCTGTTCCCGGAAGGCACCACCACCGACGGCAGCAGCGTGCGCACCTTCCATGGCCGCCTGCTGACCAGCGCCATCGAAACCGGCGTGCCGCTGCAACCGGTGGCGCTGCGTTATCGGCGCGATGACGGACTGGACCGGCTGGCCCCCTTCATCGGCGACGACGACCTGCTCAGCCATCTGCTGCGGCTGCTGGATGCCGAGGCGGGCACGGTGGAGATTCACCTGCTGGAGCCGCTGCACAGCGCGGGGCGGGACCGCACCCAGCTGGCGCGCATGGCGCGGGAGATGATCCTGGTGCGGTTGAATGGCGAGGCGGTGGCGAGGGAGATGGCGGCCTGAGCCGCGCACGACGTATCGGCGGCGCCGGGGTTTCGCGGGCATGGCCCGCTTCTACGGATGGTCTGGCACTGGGGCAATCGCCCTCAGACCTCATGCTCCGGCGGCACCACCAGCACGTCGCAATCCAGCTCGCGCAGCGCATAGTCCGCCACGCTGCCGATCAGCGCGCGGCGCACGCCGCCGAGGCCGCGGGTGCCCATCACCAGCAGGTCCGGGCGGTGCTTGTCGTTCATCCGCTGCAGCACGCTGGTGGGCAGGCCGACCGCCACCAGTTGCTCGTCGATGTGCGGTTCCAGCTGCTCGGCACGCAGGAAGGTCTTCAGCTCGTCCACCGCCTGGCGCGTCTCGGTGCCGACGAACTCGTCGATGCGCTCGGGATTCACCCCGGAGTACTCCATCATTCCCTTCGCCATCGGGCTGAAGGCGCACACGGCGCGCTTCACCGCGCCGTCGAGCAGACCGAGGCGCGCGGCGGTGCGTACCGCATGGGCGGAGGTCGGCGAGGTGTCCAGCGCCAGCAGCAGGTCGCGGTATTCGCTGCCGGCCAGCTGGCTGACCACCAGCACCGGCAATTCCCCGGAGCGCAGCACGCGCTCCACCGTGGTGCCGACGAAGATGTCACGCAGGATGCCCTTGCGGTGCGCCCCCATGACCAGCAGCTCGGCGCCCTTCTCCTTGGCGACGGCGATGATCCGGTGGTCCGGGTCGCCCCTCTCGACGATGATCTTCGGCGCCGAGCCACCCAGCCCGGTCAGCTCGACCAGCCGCGCCTCGAACAGCATCTTCACCTGGATGGCTTCCTGCTCGACCATCGCTGCCGGCTGGTCCTCGTCGACCACGTAGAGCACGCTCCACGGGCAACCGAAGCGCTTCGCCAGGGCGGCTCCACGCATCAGGGCCTTTTCCGAACGGACGGAAAGATCTGTCGCAACCATCAGCGATTTCATCACGCACCTCCTACGGCATCCTTCAATGGAAACCATTGCACCCGCTGAACCGCTCAGGAAGCTTGATATATATCAAGTCCGTCCCGGACCTCGGGCAGGCCCCCCACGTAATCCTGCAATTCAGGATAGAAGGCGCGGAAATCCGCGCTCAGCGGTTCGTAGAGAAACACCAGTTCGTCCCAGGCGCCATCCAGCAAAGCCGGACGGGACAGGCGCCGCGCCATGCCGGACATAACATCCTGCAACACTTCGAACTCCACGTAGCTGCCCAGCCAGTCCTGCGCCGCCATGCGCGGGGCGATGTGCGCGAGGCGTCCGGGCAGGCTTCCGGTCTCGCCGAGCACGCCATAGACGCGGTGGGTGAAACGCTCCAGCGGCTCGTCGGAGAAGCGCTGCCAGTCGCGCGCCAGGCAGTGGTCGAAGAACACGTCCACCAGCACCCCGGCCAGGCGCCGCCTTTCGGCCGGGAAGCGCAGCTTGGCTTCGTGGATCAGCGGGTGGCTGTCGGTGAAGGCGTCGATGCGCCGGTGCACGCGGATCGCGGCCTCGATGTCCGCCGGGAAGCGCCCGGCCAGCGGCCCCTTGACGAAGTCGCCGTAGAGGCTGCCGAGCAGCTGGGCGGGCCGCGGACCGCCGAGATGGAGGTGGGCGAGGTAGTTCATCGCCTGAGCTTACCCCAGCGCGGCGCGGGGAGCGGAATTATCAGGCCGGTCGATGATCACTATCGGCCCAAACGATCTCGTATCGTCCAAGACCGATATATAGTTCGATCCAACGCGATATGGCGATATCCACATGACCGAACCCGACATCGATCTCGACGAAATCATCAAGGCCCTCTCCCACCCGGTGCGGCGCGAGATGCTGCGCTGGCTGCAGGACCCCGAGCGGCATTTCGTCGAGCAGGACCACCCGTTCGAGATCGGCGTGTGCGCCGGCAAGTTCGACGAGAAATGCGGCCTCTCGCAGTCGACCGTCTCGGCGCACCTGGCGACCCTGCAGCGCGCCGGCCTGGTGACCAGCCGCAAGATCGGCCAGTGGAGCTTCTTCAGGCGCAACGAGGAAACCATCCAGGCATTCCTCCGGCGACTGGGTGAAGAGCTGTAGCGCCACGCAGATTTTTTCGGGCATGCCTCCGCGCTCGCGCAACCCGACATCCCCGCTTCGCTTTCCGACTACCCGGAGACTCCAGCATGACCACGCTTTTCGACCCCATCGTCATCGGCGACCTCGAACTTCCCAACCGCATCATCATGGCGCCGCTGACACGCTGCCGCGCCGACGAGGGCCGCGTGCCCAATGCGCTGATGGCCGAGTACTACGCCCAGCGCGCCTCCGCCGGGCTGATCCTCAGCGAGGCGACCGCGGTGACGCCGATGGGCGTCGGCTACCCGGATACCCCCGGCATCTGGAACGACGCGCAAATCCGTGGCTGGAGCAACATCACCAGCACCGTGCACGCCAACGGCGGGCGCATCTTCCTGCAGCTGTGGCACGTCGGCCGCGTTTCCGACCCGCTCTACCTGGACGGCGAGACGCCGGTCGCGCCGAGCGCCATCGCACCCAGGGGGCATGTCAGCCTGGTGCGTCCGAAGAAGGAGTTCGTCACTCCGCGCGCGCTGGAGACCGAGGAGATCGCCGACATCGTCGAGGCCTACCGCCAGGGTGCGGAGAACGCCAAGGCCGCCGGCTTCGACGGCGTGGAAATCCACGGCGCCAACGGCTACCTGCTCGACCAGTTCCTGCAGGACAGCACCAACCAGCGCACCGACCAGTACGGCGGCTCCATCGAGAACCGCGCGCGCCTGCTGCTGGAAGTGACCGACGCGGTGATTTCCGTGTGGGGCCCGCAGCGCGTCGGCGTACACCTGGCGCCGCGCGGCGATTCCCACGACATGGGCGACAGCGATCCGCTGGCGACCTTCGGCTACGTCGCCCGTGAGCTGGGCAAGCGCGGCATCGCCTTCATCTGCACCCGCGAGACGGCCGGCGACGACAGCATCGGGCCGAAGCTGAAGGAGATCTTCGGCGGCGTGTACATCGCCAACGAACGCTTCGACAAGGCCAGCGCCAACGCCTGGCTGGCCAGCGGCAAGGCCGACGCGGTGGCCTTCGGCATTCCCTTCATCGCCAACCCGGACCTGCCGGCGCGCCTGGCCGCCGACGCAGCATGGAACGAGCCGCACCCGGAGACCTTCTACGCGCAGGGGCCGGTGGGGTATCTGGATTATCCGCGGATGTAAGTCCCAGGATTCGCGAGCAAGCTCGCTCCTACAGGGTGCGCCTCCGTAGGAGCGAGCTTGCTCGCGAATCGTAGGGCGGGTGAAACCCGCCGCATGTACCGAGACTGTAGGATGGGTTGAGCGAAGCGATACCCATCGGACTCAATCGATGGGTTACGCCGCTTCGCGGCTAACCCATCCTACGTCGGACGCAGAAGCATCCTGGATGCGTTCGGTCGCGGGCATGGCCCGTTCCTACAGGCAGCTGACTATCAGGCGTTGCGCGCTGAGCCGATACATCGGCGCCGCACATCCCCGCGCCTCTACACAACCGCGACAACTGCCACACGCAGCCGCCGGCGGTTCCGCCCGCTCCACCTTCCCCAGCGCCACCAGCCGTTCCAGCATCGCCTCCAGCAACGCTTTCGGCGCTCCCAGCAGGCGGCTGAGCTGGTCCACATCGCGCGGCCCTTCCCGCAGGGCGTCGCGCACCTCCATCACGCCGATCATCGGTGGCAGCCTCCGGCATTCGCCGGCGCGGGCATGGCCGCCGGCAGCGGTTGCATTTCATTCCGCCCCAGGCGGCGCAGCAGCAGGATCACGCCGGCGTTGAACGCCAGCACGGCGGCGATGATCAACCCGCTCTGCTGCGGATGCGCGGCGAAGCTGAAACCCTGGTAGCACAGGGTCGCCAGCGAATAGGCGACGTTCAGCCCCCAGAGGATGGAGAAGCCCATCCAGCGCTTGCTGCTCTCGCGGGCGATGGCGCCCATGGTGGTCACGCAGGGCACGTAGAGCAGGACGAAGACCAGGTAGCTGTAGGCCGCCAGCGGGCTGCCGAACTTGCTCGCCATGGTTCCCATGGAGCCGGAATCCATGCTGCCGTCGGCCATGCTCGCCGCCACCGGGTTGGCCAGTACGCCGAGGCTGAAGGTGTCGCGCAGGCCGTCGCGGGTATCCGCCAGCGCCTGGCGCAGTTGCCCGGCGAGGTCGAAGCCTGCGTAGTCGAACGCCTCGCCCTGGATGTGCTCGGCGGTGTACAGGGTGTTCAGGGTACCGACCACCACTTCCTTGGCCATCGCGCCGGTCACCAGGCCGACGGTGGCCTGCCAGTTGTCAGGATGCACGCCCATCGGCGTCAGCAGCGGAGTGATGCGCTGGCTGACGCTGGCCAGCGCCGACACGCCGATATCGCCCTGCACTGGCTTGCCGTCGAGGGTCACGCTGTTCAGCCCACCGATCACCAGGCTGACCAGGATGATCACCTTGCCGGCGCGAGTGACGAAGCCGGCCAGGCGCATCCAGGTCTGCAGCAGCAGGCTCTTCAGGTGCGGCACGTGGTACAGCGGCAGCTCCATGACGAAGGGTGTGGCCTCGCCGCGCATCACGGTGTGCTTGAGCATCAGCCCGGTGAGCACGGCGACGACGATGCCCAGCAGATAGAGGGAGAAGATCGCCAGCGCGCCTTGCTGGCCGAAGAAGGCCCCGGCGAATACCGCGAAGATCGCCAGCCGCGCGCCGCAGGACATGAACGGCGCCATCATGATGGTGATCAGCCGCTCGCGCTGGGCATCCAGGGTGCGGGTGCCCATGATCGACGGCACGTTGCAGCCGAAGCCGACGATCAGCGGCACGAAGGACTTGCCCGGCAGCCCCAGCGCCTGCATCAGGCGGTCCATGACGAAGGCCGCGCGGGCCATGTAGCCGGAGTCTTCCAGCAGCGAGAGGAACAGGTACATCAGGCCGATCTGCGGGATCAGCGGGAACACCGCATTGATCCCGCCGCCGAGGCCCTGGGCGAGCAGCGTGGTGAGCCAGTCCGGCGCGCCGAAATGGATGCCCAGCCACTGGATGCCGTCGATGAAGATCGCCGCCGAGCCCTGGTCGAAGATCGGCTGCAGCGCGCCGCCCAGGTTGATGGCGAAGAAGAACATCAGGTACATGACCAGCAGGAAGATCGGGATGCCCAGCCAGCGGTTGAGCACGATGCGGTCCAGCCACTGGGTCAGGCGGTGCGGCTGCGCCTCGTGGTGGTTGCTGGCCTCGGCGCAGAGTTCCGCGACCAGCCGGTAGCGCGCGTCCACCACCAGCAGTTCGGGCTCCTCGCCGCACTGGTCGAGGATGATCTGCCGCGCCTGGTCCAGCGTCGCCGGCGGCAGGTCGAGCAATTGCAGGCTGAACAGGTCGCCTTCCAGCGCCTGCATGACCAGCCATTCGGATTTTCCGCCCGCCCGCGCCAGTCGCTCCACCTGCGCATTCAGCAGCGCCGGGTACTGCACCCTCAGGGCGCGCTGCGGGGAGATGGCATCGATGGCTTCCTTCAACTGGTCGATGCCCTCGCCACGGGTCGACACCAGCGGCACCACCGGGCAGCCCAGGCGTTTCGCCAGCGCCGCGCAGTCGATGCGCAGGCCCTGGCTGCGGGCGATGTCCAGCATGTTCAGGGCGACGATGCAGGGAATGCCCATCTCGCGCAGCTGCACCGTGAGATAGAGGTTGCGTTCGAGGTTGCTGGCGTCCACCACGTTGACCAGCAGCTCGACCTCGCCGCTGGCGATGCAGCGGCGGGCGATCTGTTCGTCGATGGAGGCCTGGGCGGAAATGGTGGTCAGCGAGTAGGTGCCGGGCAGGTCGATCAGGCGTACCGCCTGGCGCGGCGTGGCGAAGCTGCCTTCCTTGCGCTCGACGGTGACGCCGGCCCAGTTGCCGACGCGCTGGCGGGCGCCGGTGAGCTGGTTGAACAGGGTGGTCTTGCCGCAGTTGGGGTTGCCGATCAGGCCGAGAACGAGGGGTTTCATCGCGGCTCAGTCCAGCGGCGCCAGTTGCAGCAGGGCCAGGTCCTTGCGCCGCAGCACCAGGCTGGTCCGGCGGGTTTCGATCTGCACCGGATCGCCCAGCGGGGCGATGCGCGTAACCTGCAGCGACGCGCCCGGCAGCAGGCCCATGGAAAACAGGCGCTGGCGGAAGGCGGGGCCGATCCCGGCCTGATAGCCGGCGATGCGATAGCGGCTGGAGGGTTGCAGGGTCATCGTGCGGGCTCCTCGACGCGGCGGGCGCCGGTGGGAAAGGAATCGGAAAGACTCTCGTTTCAAGTCAGACGAGGATTATTTTCCTGTGGGAGTCGGGAGAGGCTGACTTGGAGCAAGGCGAGAAGGATTCGCATTTCCTGGCATATGGAGGCAAAGCCGCGTTTGTAGGAGCGAGCTTGCTCGCGAAGCTTTTTCGTCCCGATCGCCAGCAAGCTGGCTCCTACAGGTCCGAGGAACAGGAGATCGATACGACAGGCAAAGAAAAACCCCCAGGCCCGCGAGGGCCTGGGGGTTTGTCCACAGCGCCGGTCAGCGCCGATCGAGTTGCGCCTGCAGGTTCTGGATCTGCGCCTGCAGGGTATTGATGGTCCGCGTGGTCTGCGCCCGGAAGGCGTCGAATTCGGCGGTGTTGCTGCTCGGCGCCGGCTTGTTGTCGAGCTCGCTGCGCAGCACCAGCAGGTCATCCTGCAGGCTCTTGATCGCCTGGCTCTGGTTGCCCTGCTTCTTCAGCGCGGCGACCTCGGCGGTCAGGCTGCCGATCTGGCTGTTCGCCGTGGCGATCTGCGCGCTGGCGGCGGCGATGTCGTTCTGCAGGCTCTTCAGCTTGCCCTGCTCGTCGGCCAGCGACTTGAGCTTGCCGTCCAGCTGGCTGATCAGCTGCGCGGCGCTTTCCTGCTGGGCCTTCAGCGCGGTGCTCAACTGGTCCAGGCGCTTGCCCTGCTGCCCATCGATCTGACTCAGCGAGGCCTGCTGCTGGCGCGCCTGTTCGGCGAGCCTGCCCTGCAGCTGCTTGACCTGCAGACGCAGCTGCTCGCGGTCGGTGGTGACCGAGGATTCGCTCGCCACCACCTTGCCGCGGATGTCGTCGAGGCGACCGGCGGCTTCCTCGCTGATCTTGGCGAAGCTTTCCTGGGTGGCGATCAGTTGCTGTTCCATCAGCAGCAGTTGCTGGTGGCTCCACCAGGCCAGGCCGCCGAGGGCGATGGCCATGGCGCCGACCAGTGCCCACAACGGGCCGGTGCTGGCGCGGCGCGGAGCCGTTGGAACCGGGCGGCCGCTGGGCTCGACGATCCGCCGCGGATGATGGCCGAACTCGCTGCGATCGGCCGCGTCGGTGGAAATGCTGGGGACGTCGTCGAGTTCGTCTAACGTATCGTTACGCATGGAAGGAACCTGTGGAGAAAAGCCGCTGTGCGCTGTGCAGCGCGCAGTATATCGCGCCCCGGCAGGCATCGCGCCATCATGGAGCGCGCGGCACCGCGGCGGAGCAGGCGCGGGCTTCGAAAGACCACCGCCAGGCCCCGTGGTTCCCCAATGGCACGGCCCGCGGCGGCATGGCACAGCGCTTGCTCTGCTCGTCGGCGGGTGTCCACAGGGGGAGGAAAGCGGATGATCGAGTTCAACAAGGCGATCCTGGACTGCATGCGCGAGCTGCGCCGGCGGCTGCGCGCAGAGCAGGCGCTGGATATCCATTTCCAGCAGGACGATGCGATTCCCCGGATGCTCGCGGCCTGCGCCGGATCGGGCGAAACGGAAACCCGCCGGCTTGGCGAACGCCTGAGCGAGCTGAGCGGCGTCACCCTGCCGCGGGTGGTACAGGAACCTTCCTTCATGCCCGATCCGGGCGGTCACCGGCAGTATGCGGGGCCGTTGCGGGGGTGAGGCACGGTATCGCAGCGCTCGAACGTGGATGGCGCTTTTCCATCCACCATTGCGGGGCCGCATGCGCGGCCATGGTGGATCGATGGAGCGTGATCCACCCTACGGTCTGCCCCGCTGACACCGGACCTGTAGGAGCCAGCTTGCTGGCGATCCGGGCGTTATCGGAAAACTCGGTGTAGCCGGATGGCTCGGCTGATCGCCAGCAAGCTGGCTCCTACAAAGAGCGGTACGGCCCTGCTCGATCCGCGTTCAGGACGTAGGGTGGATGGCGCTTTTCCATCCACCATCGGCGGGGCCGGTTGGTGGATCGATGGAGCGTGATCCACCCTACGCACAGCCCGGGCGTAGGAGCGGGCCATGCCCGCGACCCAGCCCTCACAGCCCGCGCAACTTCCACCAGTCGCAGAACTCGTCCAGCGCCGTCCACAGGCTGGTCGTCGGCTCGTAGCCGAGGTATTGCCGCGCGCGGCTGATGTCCAGGGTGAAGTCGTGGGCCATCGCCGAGACCATCAGGCGCATCACCTTCGGCTCGGGCTTGCCCGGCAACAGGCGGCAGATGCCTTCGCCGAGCGCCGCCGCGCCATAGGCCAGCGGGTAGGCGACATGCTTGCGTACCGGCGGCAGGTCGAGGCGGCGGAACACGTAGTTGGCCGCGTCCCACAGCGGCACCGGCTCGCCGTTGCTGATGTTGTAGGCCTGGCCCAGCGCCGCGTCATTGGCCATCAGCGCGGCGAACAGCGCCTCGTTGAGGTTGTGCACGCTGGTGAAATCCGCGCGGTTCAGGCCCTGGCCGACGATGCGCAGGCGGCCCTGGCGCTGCGCCGCGATCAGGCGCGGGAAGATGCTGGTGTCGCCGGCGCCGGCGCCGGTGACGAAGCGCGGGCGCAGCGCCAGCACCTCCAGGCCGAATTCCTGGGCGCCGAGGGCGACGCGCTCGGCCTGGTACCTGGTCGCGCCGCAGTGATCGAAGAATTTCCCCGGCACCTGCTCTTCGCCGATGCCGACGTGCGACCTGCCGTCGAAATAGATGGACGGCGACGACAGGTGCACCAGCCGCCGCACGCGCTGCTTCAGGCAAGCGTCCACCACCGCTTCGGTGAGGCCGACGTTGGCCTGCTGGAAATATTCGCGAGTGCCCCAGGAGCCCACCGCGCCGGCGCAATGCACCACCGCCTCGACGCCATCGCACAGGCGCCGCGCCAGCGCCGGATCGGACAGGTCGCCGGCGACGAACTCGGCACCGCGCTCCACCAGCGGCTGCAGCGCCTCGGCGCGGCGTCCGTTGACCCGTACCGACAGCCCCTCGCCGAGGGCGAAGCGGGCGAAACGCCCGCCTATGAACCCGCTGGCACCGGTCACCAGAATCTTCATGTCGTTCCCCCGGAAAATGGAAAATCCCGGCCACTCCGGCGGCCGGGACGAAAGTCGGGCACATGCGGCTAATCTTTAGCCGATAACCTCGCCAAGAGCCGCCATCATGAGCAAAACCCGCTGGATGATCTACGGCGCCAACGGCTACACCGGCCGGCTGATCGCGGAAGAAGCGCACCGCCAGGGGCTGACGCCGCTGCTCGGCGGGCGCGACCCGGCCGCCGTGCACGCCCTTGGCACCCTGTTCGGGCTGGACTGCCGGGTGTTCGGCCTGGACGACCGCGCCAGCGCCGCCGAAGCCCTGGACGACGTGGCGGTGCTGGTCAACTGCGCCGGTCCGTTCTCCGCCACCGCCGCGCCCATGGTGGAGGCCTGCCTGGCCAGCGCCACGCATTATGCCGACATCACCGGCGAAATCGCGGTGTTCGAGCAGCTTCACGGGCTCGACGAGGTGGCCCGGGCCGCAGGGGTCGTGCTCTGCCCGGGCGTCGGCTTCGACGTCATCCCCACCGACTGCGTCGCCGCCTGCCTGGCCCGCGCCATGCCCGACGCGACCCGCCTGGCGCTGGGCTTCGACAGTTCCAGCGGCCTCTCGCCGGGCACTGCCAGGACCTCGGTGGAGGCGCTCAAGCTCGGCGGCAAGGTCCGCGAGGGCGGCGTGCTGCGCGACGTGCCGCTGGGCTACAGGCGCCGCGACATCGACTTCGGCCGCGGCCTGCGCCCGGCGGTGACGGTTCCCTGGGGCGACGTGGCGACCGCCTACTACAGCACCGGCATCGGCAACATCGAGGTCTACCTGCCCGCCCCCGCCGGCGTGGCGCTCGGCATGCGCCTGATCGATCCGCTGCTCGGGATGGACCGGGTCCAGGACTGGCTCAAGGAACAGGTGCGGCGCCGCGTCCAGGGTCCCGACGAGGCGGCCCGCGAGCACCAGCGCACCTGGGTCTGGGGCGAGGTGCGCAACGAGCGCGGCGAACGCCGCAGCGCGCGGCTGGAAACCGCCAACGGCTACGAAGTGACGATGCACGGCGCGCTGCTGGCGGTGCGGCGACTGCTCTATCACCGCGGTGGCGGCGGCTACTTCACGCCGTCGCAGCTCTTCGGCGAACGCTGCGTGGAGGAACTGCCCGGCAGCAGCAGGATCACTATCCGCGGGCGGGACACCTAGGGCACCAGCAGCTTCGCCGCATTCTTCAGCAGGTGCTCGGTAAGCGCGGCGAGCAGCTCGCCGCCATTGCGCCAGTGGTGCCAGTACAGCGGCACGTCGATCACCCGTCCCGGCAGCAGCTCCACCAGTTCCCCGCGCTCCAGTTCGCCGCGCACCTGCTGCTCGGGCACCAGCCCCCAGCCGAGGCCGCCGCTGGTGAGGCGCACGAAGCCTTCGGACGAGGGGCAGAGATGATGGACGAAGCTGCCGTCGACGCCGAGTTCGGCCAGGTAGCGGTGCTGCAGCTGGTCGTCCGGGCCGAAGACGATCGCCGGCGCCCGGGCCAGCGCCTCGGCGCGCACGCCATCGGGAAAGTGCCGGGCGACGAACGCCGGGCTGGCCAGACCGCGATAGCGCATCTTCCCCAGCGGCACGCAGCGGCCGCCCGCCACCGGCCGCGGGCTGGCGCAGACGCAGCCGGCCACCTCGCCGGCGCGCATGCGCTTGAGGCCGACTTCCTGGTCCTCCATCACCAGGTCCAGCAGCACGCCGCGCTCGGCGCAGAAACCGCCTACGGCGTCGGCCCACCAGGTGGCCAGGCTGTCGGCGTTCAGCGCCAGGCGCAGGCGTTCGGCGGCGCCGCCTTCGTCCAGTCCCGGCACCCAGCGCTGCAGGTCGCCCTCCAGCAGGCGCACCTGCTGCACATGGTTGAGCAGGCGCTGGCCCAGTTCGGTGGGTAGCGGCCGGGTCGAGCGCACCAGCACCGGCTGGCCGACCCGCGCTTCGAGCAGCTTGATGCGCTGGGAAATCGCCGATTGCGACAGGCCGAGCACCTGGGCGCCGCGCTCGAAGCCGCCCTGCTCCACCACGGCGGCGAGGGCAGCCAGCAGCTTGTAGTCGAACATGATCAGTTTTCCTAATGGGATATCAACAGGATTCGTTTTCCTTATAGCTCCGCCGACCGCAGACTGGCCAGCAATTCCCACCTCACACGAGTATTCCCATCATGTGGCAGAGCTACCTGAACGGCCTGCTGGTCGCGGCCGGCCTGATCATCGCCATCGGCGCGCAGAACGCCTTCGTCCTCGCCCAGAGCCTGCGCCGCGAGCATCACCTGTCGGTGGCCACGCTCTGCGTGCTGTGCGACGCGCTGCTGGTCAGCGCCGGGGTGTTCGGCCTGGCCAAGGTGCTGGCGGAAAGCCCCACCCTGCTCGCCGTGGCGCGCTGGGGCGGCGCGGCCTTCCTCATCTGGTACGGCGCCAAGGCGCTGCGCCGCGCCTTCGCCCCGCAGGCGCTGGAGCGCGACGGCGGGGCCGGGCCGCGCTCGCGCAAGGCGGTGCTGCTCGCCGCGCTGGCGGTGACCCTGCTCAACCCCCACGTCTACCTCGACACCGTGCTGCTGATCGGCTCCCTCGGCGCCCAGCAGGCCGCCCCCGGCGCCTACGCCATGGGCGCGGCCAGCGCCTCGCTGCTGTGGTTCTTCACCCTCGCCGTGGGCGCCGCCTGGCTCGCCCCCTGGCTGGCCCGCCCGGCCACCTGGCGGCTGCTCGACCTGATGGTCGCGGCGATGATGCTGGGCGTGGCGGCGCAGCTGGTGTTCGCCGGCTGAGGCGCGGACCCGCGGCGGAAAGTTCGAACCCCGCCCTGGCCCCGCGGTCCATCCGAGAGGGGAAGCGGACCGTCCGCGGCGCGCTGGCGCGAGGCTTTTCCCCTACAGTTGCTGCGTGGATATGCACGGGGACGGGTGCTATGATCCTGGCTTCGCGGCGCCGGGAGCCAACGCTCCCGGAGCCACCTTCGCTGTCATCGCAGCGACCCCGGATGCCGCGACCATCACCGAACCGGCCCCGTGCACCGGTCACGCGCTAGCCGCGCCAGCCCTGATGAAAAAATAGGAGAAACACCATGGCTTTCGAATTGCCGCCGCTGCCCTACGCGCAGAACGCCCTTGAACCGCACATTTCCGCGGAAACCCTGGAATACCACTACGGCAAGCACCACAACACCTACGTGGTGAACCTGAACAACCTGGTTCCGGGCACCGAATTCGAAGGCAAGAGCCTGGAAGACATCGTCAAGACCTCCTCCGGCGGCATCTTCAACAACGCTGCCCAGGTCTGGAACCACACCTTCTACTGGAACTGCCTGGCTCCGAACGCCGGCGGCCAGCCCACCGGCGCCCTGGCTGACGCCATCAACGCCGCCTTCGGTTCCTTCGACAAGTTCAAGGAAGAGTTCACCAAGACCGCCATCGGCACCTTCGGCTCCGGCTGGGCCTGGCTGGTGAAGAAGGCCGACGGCTCCCTGGCCCTGGCCAGCACCATCGGCGCCGGCTGCCCGCTGACCAGCGGCGACACCCCGCTGCTGACCTGCGACGTGTGGGAACACGCCTACTACATCGACTACCGCAACCTGCGTCCGAAGTACGTCGAGGCGTTCTGGAACCTGGTGAACTGGGACTTCGTGGCGAAGAACTTCGCCGCCTGATAGCCTCCCGGCGTCCAGCAGAAACCCGGCCCTGAGCCGGGTTTCTGCGTTTTCGCCGGGTGCAGGCCGGCGTGCGGAGATGGCGCCAGAAAACCGTCCGCAGGACCTTTGACGGCGCCCCGGCGATTACCAATACTCAGACCAGTCGTTCGCCGTTGGCGATGCACAAGGAAGCCCCCTTGAAACTGGCCCCCCGGCACAGCCTTTCACTCAAGTTGCTGCGCGTCGTGCTGCTCGCCGCCCTCGCCGTCGGCGTGGTGCTGAGCTGCGGCCAGATCGTGTTCGACGCCTACAAGGCGCGGCAGGATGCGCAGAACGAGTCGCAACGCATCCTGGCGATGGTCCGCGATCCGTCCACCCAGGCGGTCTACAGCCTCGACCGGGACATGGCCATGCAGGTGCTGGAAGGCCTGTTCCAGCACGAGGCGGTGCGCTACGCCGCCATCGGCCAGCCCGGCGAACCGATGCTCGCGGAGAAGTCGCGGCCGCTGCTGGAGTCGGCGAGCCGCTGGATGACCGACCCGATATTCGGCTCCGAGATGAGCTACTCGATTCCGCTCACCAGCCGCGACGGCAAGGAATACTACGGCGACCTGCAGATCACCATGGACACCGCGGCCTACGGCGCCGATTTCCTCACCACCTCGGCGGTGATCTTCATCTCCGGCATCCTCCGCGCCCTGGCCCTCGGCCTGATGATGTTCCTCATCTACCACTGGCTGCTGACCAAGCCGCTGCTCAAGCTCAGCGAACACCTCTCCAGCATCAACCCGGACCGCCCCGGCCAGCGCAAGCTGCCGATGCTGCGCGGCCACGAGCACAACGAGCTGGGCCGCTGGATCGACACCGCCAACCAGTTGCTGGAGTCCATCGAACGCAACGGCAACCTGCGCCGCGAGGCGGAGAACAGCCTGCTGCGGATTTCCCAGTACGACTTCCTCACCGGCCTGCCGAACCGCCAGCTGCTGCAGCAGCGCCTGGAACAGATCCTCGGCGAGGCGACGCGCCTGCAGCGCCGGGTGGCGGTGCTGTGCCTGGGGCTGGACGACTTCAAGGGCATCAACGAGCAGTACAGCTACCAGATGGGCGACCAGTTGCTGATCGCCTTCGCCGACCGCCTGCGCCTGCGCAGCGTGCATCTCGGCGCGCGGGCGCGGCTGGGCGGCGACGAGTTCGCCCTGGTGCAGGCCGACATCGAGCATCCCTACGAGGCGGCCGAGCTGGCCCAGCAGATCCTCGACGACCTGGAGACGCCGTTCGAGGTGGACCAGCGACAGATCCAGCTGCGCGCCACTATCGGCATCACCCTCTACCCGGAGGACGGCGAGACCGCCGAGAAGCTGCTGCAGAAGGGCGAGCAGACCATGACCCTGGCCAAGGCCCGCTCGCGCCACCGCTACCAGTTCTACATCGCCAGCGTGGACAGCGAGATGCGCCACCGCCGCGAGCTGGAAAAGGACCTGCGCGAGGCGGTGGCGCGCAACCAGCTGCAGCTGGTCTACCAGCCGCAGGTGGAATACGGCAGCCAGCGCGTGGTCGGGGTCGAGGCCCTGCTGCGCTGGCAGCACCCGACCCAGGGCTGGATCGCCCCCGACCTGTTCATCCCGCTGGCGGAACAGAGCGGCAGCATCGTCGGCATCGGCGAGTGGGCCCTCGACCAGGCCTGCCGGCAGTTGCGCGAATGGCACGACGGCGGCTTCGAGGAGCTGCGCATGGCGGTCAACCTCTCCGCCGTGCAGCTGCGCCACGCCGCCCTGCCGCGGGTGGTCAGCAACCTGCTGCAGATCCACCGCCTGCCGCAGCGCTGCCTGGAGCTGGAAGTCACCGAGACCGCGCTGATGGAGGACATCTCCACCGCCGCCCAGCACCTGCACAGCCTGCGCCGCGCCGGCGCGCTGATCGCCATCGACGACTTCGGCACCGGCTATTCGTCACTCAGCCATCTGAAGAGCCTGCCGCTGGACAAGATCAAGATCGACCGCAGCTTCGTCCAGGACCTGATGCTCAACGACGACGACGCCACCATCGTTCGCGCCATCATCCAGCTCGGCAAGAGCCTCGGCATGCTGGTGATCGCCGAGGGCGTGGAAACCGCGGAGCAGGAGGCCTACGTGGTCGCCCAGGGCTGCCATGAAGGCCAGGGCTACCTGTACGGCAAGCCGATGCCGGCGCGGGAGATGACCCAGTTGCTCAAGCAGGGACAGCGGCACGCCGAGGCCGACATCCGCCGCCTGCCTCAGAAGCCGCCCAGCCCCCGGTAGAACCAGGCGCCCAGCAGCGCCCCGCCCAGGCACAGCGCCGCGTGCCCGGCGGCCTGCCAGCGCAGCTTGCCGCCCAGTTCGTCCTCGCCATAGCTGGAGAGAATGAACGGCTGGCGCTCCGCCGGCCGGGCCAGGCGATGGCGGGTCGGCGCGGCGCTGCTGGCGCGGTGGCGATCCTCGGCCTCCAGCCGCGCGGCCAGGCGCACGCGCTGCCATTCGCGCTCGTCCAGCTGGCCGTCGCCATCGCTGTCGAAGCGTCCGAGCAGGCCGGCGAAGTCGCCCTTCCATTCGCGGATCACCGCCGCCTGCGCGCCGTCGATGTCCAGGCCCTGGCGGCCGCCGCCGCTGGAATGGAAATCGCCCAGCGCGTACAGCGGCTGGCCGGCCTCCAGGCGCTCCTCGGTATAGCGGTAGTGGCGGCCGCCGCCGAGCAGTTGGCCGAGCAGCCCCGGCGCCTTCGCCATGCCGCGCGGATGGCGTTCGCGGCCTTCCCAGCGCTCGCGGGTGAGCGGCCGCACATCGGCGCCGGCCGGGTCGATCAGGCACACGCCGGTGGCGTCGCGCAGGCCGAACCAGCCCTCGCTGACGCCCTTCTCCAGCGTGCGCCAGTTGCTGCGGCCCTTGTCATTGCGCTGCTCTTCCTCGATGCGGTAGCGCCACCACAGGCACGGCTTGCCGGTCAGCGGGCCGCGCAACGGCGCTTCGGGGCCTTCCTCGAGGATGCCGTAGAGCTCGGTGAAACCCTGCGCGGCGGAACGCACCTTCGAGGTCGGCACGTCGGCCAGCAGGCGCGCCCGGGAGAAGTCGCCGATGCAGCGCCAGCCGCCGTACAGGCTGGCGCTGCAGGCCATGGCGAGGAAAATCCACTGGCTGTCGAACTGCATGCCGCGCTCAGCCGAACAGGGCCTTGAGATCGACGTCGGCCTTCTCCGCCGCGCTCACCTGCAGCAGCTGCGCGGCCCTGAAGCCGAACAGGCGGGCCACCAGCAGGTCGGGGAACTGCTCGATGCGCACGTTGTTCAGGTTGACCGCCTCGTTGTACAGCTCGCGGCGGTCGGCGATGCCGTTCTCCAGCCCGCTGATGCGCTGGGAGAGGAACTGGAAGCTCTCGTTGGCCTTCAGTTGCGGGTAGTTCTCGGCCAGGGCGAAGAGTTGCCCGAGGCCGGCGCGCAAGCCGCCTTCGGCGCGGCCCAGGGCGCCGATGTCGCCACGCTCGCGGGCGCTGGCCACGGCATTGCGCGCGACGATCACCTGCTCCAGGGTCTGCCGCTCGTGCTGCATGTACTGCTTGCAGGCCTCCACCAGCTTGGGCAGTTCCTCATGGCGCTGCTTGAGCAGCACGTCGATGTTCGCCCAGGCCTTGCCGACGCCGTGCTTGAGGCGTACCAGGCCGTTGTAGAGCACCACCAGGTAGCCGCCCAGCAGCAATCCCAGCACACACAACGCAACCGCGAAAAGACTCATCGATGTTCTCCCTGAACCAACCCGGCATGGGTCGCTGGAATTCTAGCGGCAGCATCATGCCAGATGGCGACTGGCCGCATCTTCCACCCTTTTCAAAAATGCAAATCTTTCGCATTATGTGGCGGTTTTTTCGCGCAGTCCCCTTTCAGCGCCCCTCACTCACGCAAAGGAACCCCTCATGACTCGTACGTCCTGGGCTAGCGCCAGCCTGCTGGCAATCGCAATTTCCCTCGCCGGTTGCGGCGACGACAAGAAGGATGTCCCCGCCAGCCAGGCAGCCGCTCCGGCCGCCAGCACCCAGAGCGCACCGGCCGCGGCGAAGGTCGACGACGCCGCTGTGAAGGCCGTGGTGAAGAACTACGCGGACATCGCCGAAGCCGCCTACGGCGACGCCCTGAGCACCGCCAAGGCGCTGCAGGCCGCGGTCGACGCGCTGATCGCCAAGCCCGGCGAAGACACCCTGAAGGCCGCCCGCGACGCCTGGCTGGTCGCCCGCAAGCCCTACTCGCAGAGCGAGGCGTTCCGCTTCGGCAACGCCATCGTCGACGACTGGGAAGGTGCGGTTAACGCCTGGCCGCTGGACGAGGGCCTGATCGACTACGTCGCCAAGGACTACCAGCACGCCGAGGGTAACCCCGGCGCCGCCGTCAACATCATCGCCAACACCGAGATCCAGGTCGGCGAAGACAAGATCGACGTGAAGGAAATCACCGGCGAGAAGCTGGCCAGCCTGAACGAGCTGGGCGGCTCCGAAGCCAACGTCGCCACCGGCTACCACGCCATCGAGTTCCTCCTCTGGGGCCAGGACCTGAACGGCACCAAGCCGGGCGCCGGCGACCGCAAGTACACCGACTTCGTCCAGGGCGACGGCTGCAGCAACGGTCACTGCGACCGCCGCGCGCAGTACCTGAAGGCGGTCACCGACCTGCTGGTGGCCCAGCTGGAAGAGATGCACGGCAACTGGAAGGCCGGCGTCGCCGACAACTACCGCGCCAAGCTGGAAGCCGGCAGCGCCGACGACAACCTGCGCAAGATGTTCTTCGGCCTGGGCAGCCTGTCCCTCGGCGAACTGGCCGGCGAGCGCATGAAGGTGGCGCTGGAAGCCAACTCCACCGAGGACGAGCACGACTGCTTCAGCGACGACACCCACCACACCCTGTTCTTCGACGCCAAGGGCATCCGCAACATCTACCTGGGCGAGTACAAGCGCGTCGACGGCAGCGTGGTGAAGGGTCCGAGCCTGTCCGAGCTGGTCGCCAAGGCCGATGCCGCCGCCGACGAGACCCTGAAGACCGACCTGGGCAACACCGAGGCGAAGATGCAGGCCATCGTCGACCGCGCGGAGAAGGACAACGTGCACTTCGACCAGATGATCGCCCCCGACAACAAGGACGATCAGCAGAAGATCCGCGACGCCATCGCCGCCCTGGTCGCGCAGACCGGCGCCATCGAGAAGGCCGCCACTGCGCTCGGCGTGCAGGACCTCAAGCCGGACACCGCCGATCACCAGTTCTGATCGCCCCGGCAATGCGCGCAAGGCCCCGCTTCGGCGGGGCCTTGCCATTCACGGTCGACCGATACAGTTTTCCCGTTTGCCCATGCTGGCCAACTGATAAAATGCCACGCCTGCCTCTCGCCCTTCCGGATGCCCCGATGCCCTGCAGCCCGTACGCTTCGCGACTTGCCCTCCTGCTTGCCGCCCTGGCGCTCGGCGCCTGCAAACCCGCGCCGGTCGCCGAGCCTGGCGAAGAGCTGTCCGGCGGCGAAACCACCATCTTCCGCAGCGACCGCCTGGCCTTCTCGCTGCCGGCGAACAACCTCTCGCCGCAGAAACGCCTGGACTTCAGCGTCGGCGACAGCTTCTTCACCAGCCCCTGGGTGATGGCCCCCGCCACCACCACCGCGCGCGACGGCCTGGGCCCGCTGTACAACACCGCCGCCTGCCAGAACTGCCATGTGAAGGACGGCCGCGGCCATCCGCCGGAGCCGGACGCCAGCAATGCCGTGTCGATGCTGGTGCGCCTGTCGATTCCCGCCAGGCCCGGCGACGAACTCACCCTCGAACGCCAGGGCGTAGTGCCGGAGCCGGTCTACGGCGGCCAGTTGCAGGACGTGGCGATCCCCGGCGTGGCGCCGGAAGGCAAGGTGCGCATCGACTACCAGAGCGTGCCGGTGACCTTCAAGGACGGCACAGTGGTCAAGCTGCGCAAGCCGATCCTGCGCATCACCCGCCTCGGCTACGGGCCGATGCACCCGGACACCCTGTACTCCGCCCGCGTCGCCCCGCCGATGATCGGCCTCGGCCTGCTGGAAGCCATTCCGGAAGAAGCGATCCTCGCCCATGCCGACCCCGACGACCACGATGGCGACGGCATCCGTGGCCGCCCCAACAGGGTCTGGGACGACAGCCGCCAGCAGACCGTGCTCGGCCGCTTCGGCTGGAAGGCCGGCCAGCCGACGGTGGCGCAGCAGAACGCCCACGCCTTCCTCGGCGACATGGGCCTGACCAGCGACATGCTGCCCGACGAGGACTGCACCGAGTCCCAGCCGGCCTGCCTGCAGGCACCGGGCGGCGGCAAGCCGGAGGTCAGCCAGCGCATCTTCGAGCAGGTCGCCTTCTACACTCGCAGCCTCGCCGTGCCGGCCCGCCGCAACGTCGACAACGGCCGTGTGCTGGCCGGCAAGCAGCTGTTCAACGAGGCCGGCTGCGCCGGCTGCCACGTTGCGAAATTCGTCACCGGCAGCGGCGACCAGGTATCCGGCCAGGAAGTGGCAGGCCAGACCATCCGCCCCTACACCGACCTGCTGCTGCACGACATGGGCGACGGCCTCGCCGACAACCGCCCGGAATTCCAGGCCGGCGGCCGCGACTGGCGCACCCCGCCGCTGTGGGGCATCGGCCTCACCGAAGTGGTCAACGGCCACACCCAGTACCTCCACGACGGCCGCGCGCGCAACCTGCTGGAAGCCGTCCTCTGGCACGGCGGCGAAGCCGAAGCGGCCAGGCAGCGCGTGCTCGCCTTCGATGCCGGCGAACGTTCCGCGCTGCTGCAATTCCTGAATTCCCTCTGAAGGAGCCGATCCACGATGTTCCGTCCCCGCTTGCTGATCACCAGCCTCGCCATCGCCCTTGGCGCCTGCTCGCCGCAGGACCCGCAGGCGACCACCAGCGCCGCCCTGGCTCAGCAGGTGATCCTGCCGGCCTACGGCCGCTGGGTCGACGCCGACCGCAGCCTGGCCGCCAGCGCCCTGGCCTACTGCCAGGGCAAGGAAGACCTGGCCAGGGCGCGCGCCGACTTCCTCGCCGCGCAGAAGGCCTGGGCCGAGCTGCAGCCGCTGCTGGTCGGCCCGCTGGCCGAAGGCAACCGCTCCTGGCAGATCCAGTTCTGGCCGGACAAGAAGAACCTGGTGGCGCGCCAGGTCGAGCAGTTGCTCAACGCCAACCCGCAGGTCACCCCGGAGCTGCTGTCCAGGTCCAGCGTGGTGGTGCAGGGCCTGACCGCCTACGAATACATCCTCTACGACGCGAAGATCGACCTCGCCGACGCCGAGACCCGCGCCCGCTACTGCCCGCTGCTGGAAGCCATCGGCACGCACCAGCAGGCCCTGGCGGAAGACATCCTCGGCCGCTGGAAGAACGACGGCGGCATGCTCGCCCAGCTCAGCAAGTTCCCCAACGAGCGCTACGCCGATTCCCACGAGGCGATCGCCGAACTGCTGCGCGTGCAGGTCAACGCCCTCGACTTCCTCAAGAAGAAGCTCGGCACCCCGCTCGGCCGGCAGAGCAAGGGCATTCCGCAGCCGTTCCAGGCCGAGGGCTGGCGCAGCGACACCTCGCTGGCGAGCCTCGACGCCAGCCTCTCCGGCGCCCAGGCGCTGTGGAACGGCAACGACGGCAAGGGCCTGCGCGCCCTGCTGCCGAAGGAACAGCAGGACATCGCCGGCAGGATCGACGCCGCCTACGCCGACACCCATGGCAAGCTCGCCGCGCTGCAGCAGCCGCTGGGCGAACTGCTGAAGAACGAGGACGGCGTGCGCAAGCTGAACGAGCTGTACGACAGCCTGAACGTGGTGCACCGACTGCACGAAGGCGATCTGGCCAAGGCTCTCGGCGTGCAGCTCGGCTTCAACGCCAACGACGGCGACTGATCGGCTGCGCGTCGGCCATGCGTCGTTGGGGAGCCACGTCGAATTGCTCATTGGCTGGAGCCAACTCCGCATTCGCCGCGCCTCCCCGCCTCGCCTGGCTCTAGCTCGCTCGATCATTCACAGGAGAAGGAAAGGCAATGTTGCGACGTCACGTACTGGGCCTGGGCAGCCTGCTGCTCGGCGCCCTCACCCTCGGCGGCTGGACGCTGTCGCGCAAGGGCAGGGAGCCCCTGCTGCTGTCCGCCCGTGACGACGCGGACGGCAGACACTACGCGGTCGGCTACCGGCTCGATGGCACGCGGGTGTTCGCCACCGAGGTCGGCGTGCGCTGCCACGACGTCGTCCAGCATCCGCAACTGCCGCTGGCGCTGTTCGTCGCGCGGCGTCCGGGCCGGCACAGCTACCTGATCCATCTCGACGACGGCCGCCTGCTGCAGACCATCGACTCGCAGCCGGACCGGCACTTCTACGGCCACGGCGTCTGGCACAGGGACGGCGAGTGGCTGTACGCCACCGAGAACGACACCACCGATCCGGGGCGTGGCGTGCTCGGCGTCTATCGCTTCGACGGCGAGCAGCTTGTCCACAGCGACGAGGTTTCCACCCACGGCCTCGGTCCGCACCAGGTGTCGTGGATGCCCGACGGAGAAACCCTGGCGGTGGCCAACGGCGGCATCCGCACCGAGGCGGAAAGCCGCGTGGAGATGAACCTCGACGCCATGGAGCCGAGCCTGGTGCTGATGCACCGCGACGGCAGCCTGATGTCGAAGGAAACCCTGCCGCAGCAGATGAACAGCGTGCGTCACCTGGCGATCGCCGCCGACGGCACCATAGTCGCCGGCCAGCAGTACATGGGCGACGCCCACGACCACGCCGACCTGCTGGCGATCAAGCGCCCCGGCCAACCGTTCCAGCCCTTCCCGCTCGGCGAACAGCAGCGCCTGGCGATGGCCCAGTACACCGCCAGCGTGGCGATCCACAGCGACCTGCGCCTGGTCGCCCTGACCGCGCCGCGCGGCAACCGCTTCTTCATCTGGGACCTGGACAGCGGCGCCGTGCGCCTCGATGCGCCGCTGCCGGATTGCGCCGGCGTCGGCGCGGTGAAGGATGGCTTCGTCGTCACCTCCGGGCAGGGACGCTGCCGCCTCTACGACTGCCGCAGCGAACGCATCGCCGCCCAGCCGCTGGAGCTGCCGGCGGCGTTCTGGGACAACCATCTGCACATGGCCTGAGCGCCGGTTCCACGTAGGTACCGTGTCTCTACCCGTGGGGGCAAGGCCAGTGCGTAGGGTGGATCACGCTCCACCGATCCACCATGGCCGCGCATGCGGCCCCGCAATGGTGGATGAAAAGAGCCTCATCCACCCTACGTTTCTCTGGTCCCTGTGTTCCACGTAGGGCGGGTGCACCCGCCGCCCATTCTCGACACGAAGGCGGGTTTCACCCGCCCTACATCTATCGTTCCCCCCAAATTCCATTCCAATCCCCCCAGAAACAAGCCTTGTAACCCGCAGGACTTTGACGAACCGCAGCACTGGGACTAAGGTGCGCATCTGCCCCGCAACGGGGCACTTACAGGCTTCGAGGCCAGTCGAATGACAGGGACCCACGGGATCATCCGGCCACCCCGGACCCCGGCGAGTCGTCGACAGGCCCATACCAGGGAACAGGAACAGATGTTGCGCCGCATGCTGATCATGCTGGCCGTGGTTGCCGTTGTTCTAGCGGTACTCGCCGGCTTCAAATACCTTTCCATCCGCGAGCAGATCGCCATGTATTCCGCGCCGGTGCCGCCGGTCAGCGTGACCGCCGCGGCCGCGCAGGAACGCCTGTGGCAGAGCCGCCTGCCGGCCATCGGCACGCTGCGCGCCAACCAGGGCGTGACCCTCACCGCCGAGGTTTCCGGCACCGTGCGCGAGGTGCAGTTCGTCTCCGGCGACAAGGTGAAGGAAGGCCAGCCCATCGTGCAGCTGGAAAGCGCCGTCGAGGAAGCCACCCTGCGCACCGCCGAGGCGGACCTCGGTCTGGCCAGGGTGGAATTCGAGCGCGGCAGCAACCTGGTCAACCGCGGCGCCATCTCCAAGAGCGAGTACGACCGGCTTTCCTCCCAATACCAGCGCTCCGCCGCCACCGTCGCCCAGCTCAAGGCCGTGCTGGCGAAGAAGCGCATCCACGCGCCCTTCTCCGGCACCATCGGCATCCGCCAGGTGGATGTCGGCGACTACCTTTCGCCCGGCGACGCCATCGCCACCCTGCAGGATCTTTCCACCCTGCTGGTGGACTTCTTCCTGCCGGAACAGGACTTCCCGCTGCTCAAGCCCGGCCAGCAGGTCGCGGTGCGCGTGGCGGCCTATCCGGGTCAGGAATTCCACGCCCGCATCGAGGCGCTCAACCCGCGGGTGGACAACGAGACGCGCAACCTGCTGGTGCGCGCCAGCATGCCCAACCCCGACGGCAAGCTGCTGCCGGGCATGTTCGCCAACCTGGAGGTGCAGCTGCCGGACAGCGCCCGGCGCGTGGTGGTCCCGGAAACCGCGGTGGCCTTCACCCTCTATGGCAACTCGGTCTACGTGGTGACGCAGAAACAGGGCAAGGACGAGCCGGAGCTGGTCGTCGAGCGCCGCTTCGTCAAGGTCGGCGAACGCCGCGAAGGCCAGGCGGTGATCCTCGAAGGTCTCAAGGCCGGCGAGCAGGTGGTGACTTCCGGCCAGCTCAAGCTGGACAACGGCACCCACGTCACCGTGGTCGACCAGGGCCAGGCCCAGGCACAGCGGAGCGAGTGACATGCGATTCACCGATCCCTTCATCCGCCGCCCGGTGCTGGCGACGGTGGTCAGCCTGCTGATCGTCCTGCTCGGCATGCAGGCGTTCAGCAAACTGGTGATCCGCCAGTATCCGCAGATGGAAAACGCGCTGATCACCGTCACCACCTTCTACGCCGGTGCCAACGCGGAGACCATCCAGGGCTACATCACCCAGCCGCTGCAGCAGAGCCTGGCCAGCGCCGAAGGCATCGACTACATGACCTCGGTGAGCCGGCAGAACTACTCGGTGATCACCATCTACGCGCACATCGGCGCCAACACCGACCGCCTGGTGACCGAGCTGCTGTCGAAGATCGGCGAGGTGAAGACCCAGCTGCCGCCCGACGCCGAGGACCCGGTCCTCGACAAGGAATCCGCCGACGCCTCGGCGCTGATGTACATCAGCTTCTACAGCGAGCAGATGAACAACCCGCAGATCACCGACTACCTGTCGCGGGTGATCCAGCCCAAGCTCGCCACCCTGCCCGGCATCGCCGAGGCGGAAATCCTCGGCAACCAGCAGTTCGCCATGCGCCTCTGGCTCGACCCGGTGAAGATGGCCGCCTACGGCATCACCGCCGGCGACATCAACGACGCGGTGCGCCAGTACAACTTCCTCTCCGCCGCCGGCGAGGTGAAGGGCGAGATGGTGGTGACCAGCGTGAACGCCGCCACCGACCTGAAATCCCCCGAGGCCTTCGCCGCCATCCCGCTGAAGACCGTCGGCGACCGCCGCGTGCTGATGGGCGACGTGGCGCGCGTGGAACTGGGCGCGGCCAGCTACGACTCGATCAGCTCGTTCAACGGCATCCCCTCGGTGTACATCGCCATCAAGGGCACGCCGAGTTCCAACCCGCTGGACGTGATCAGGGAAGTGCGGGCGAAGATGCCCGAACTGGAAGAACAGCTGCCGCCGAACCTCAAGGTCTCCATCGCCTACGACGCCACGCGCTTCATCCAGGCCTCCATCGACGAGGTGGTGAAGACCCTCGGCGAGGCGGTGCTGATCGTCATAGTCGTGGTCTTCCTGTTCCTTGGCGCCTTCCGCTCGGTGCTGATCCCGGTGGTGACCATCCCGCTGTCGATGATCGGCGTGCTGTTCTTCATGCAGGCGATGGGCTACTCGATCAACCTGCTGACGCTGCTGGCGATGGTGCTCGCCATCGGCCTGGTGGTGGACGACGCCATCGTCGTGGTGGAGAACATCCACCGCCACATCGAGGAAGGCAAGACGCCGTTCGACGCCGCCATCGAGGGCGCACGGGAGATCGCCGTGCCGGTGGTGACCATGACCATCACCCTGGCCGCGGTGTATGCGCCGATCGGCTTCCTCAGCGGTCTCACCGGCGCGCTGTTCAAGGAGTTCGCCTTCACCCTGGCCGGCGCGGTGATCATCTCCGGCATCGTCGCCCTGACCCTGTCGCCGATGATGTGCTCGCGCCTGCTGCGCCACGACGAGAACCCCAGCGGCCTGGCGCATCGCCTGGACCTGATCTTCGAGGGCCTCAAGCGGCGTTACCAGCGCCTGCTGCATGCGACGCTGGACAGCCGGCCGGTGGTGCTGCTGTTCGCGCTGATCGTGATGGTGCTGATTCCGCTCATGCTGCTGCCGCAGTTCGTCAAGCGCGAACTCGCTCCCGAGGAGGACCAGGGCATCGTCTTCCTCATGTCCAATTCGCCGCAGACCGCCAACCTCGACTACCTGAACCGCTTCACCGCGCAGTTCGAGGAAGTCTTCAAGCGCTTCCCGGAGTACTACTCGTCGTTCCAGATCAACGGCTACAACGGCGTGCAGTCCGGCATCGGCGGCATGCTGCTGAAGCCGTGGGACGAGCGCGAACGCAGCCAGATGGAACTGCTCTTCGCGGTGCAGGCCGAGCTGGACAAGATTCCGGGGCTGCAGATCTTCGGCTTCAACCTGCCCTCGCTGCCCGGCACCGGCGAAGGCCTGCCGTTCCAGTTCGTGATCAACACGGCGAACGACTACCAGTCGCTGCTGCAGGTGGCCGAGCGGGTGAAGAAACGCGCCGAGCAGTCCGGCAAGTTCGCCTTCATGGACCTCGACCTGGCCTTCGACAAGCCGGAACTGGTGGTCGACATCGACCGCGCCAAGGCGGCGCAGATGGGCGTGTCCATGCAGGACCTCGGCATCGCCCTGGCCAGCCTGCTCGGCGAGGGCGAGATCAACCGCTTCACCATCGACGGCCGCAGCTACAAGGTGATCGCCCAGGTCGAGCGGCAGTATCGCGACAATCCCGGCTGGCTCGGCAGCTACTACGTGAAGAGCGAGAGCGGCCAGCTGGTTTCCCTGGCGACCCTGGTGCAGGTCCGCGAACACGCGCGGCCGCGCCAGCTCAACCAGTTCCAGCAGCTCAACGCGGCGACCATTTCCGGCATGCCGATGGTCAGCATGGGCGAGGCCATCGACACGGTGCGGCAGATCGCCGAGGAGGAAGCGCCGCGCGGCTTCACCTTCGACTACGCCGGCGCCTCCCGCCAGTACGTGCAGGAAGGCAGCGCGCTGATGCTCACCTTCGGCCTGGCGCTGGCGGTGATCTTCCTGGTGCTGGCGGCGCAGTTCGAGAGCTTCCGCGATCCGCTGGTGATCATGGTCACCGTGCCGCTGTCGATCTGCGGCGCGGTGGTGCCGCTGTTCCTCGGCCTGTCGAGCCTGAACATCTATACCCAGGTCGGGCTGGTGACGCTGATCGGGCTGATCAGCAAGCACGGCATCCTCATCGTCGAGTTCGCCAACCAGCTGCGCCGCGAGCGCGGCCTGCCGGTGCGCGAGGCCATCGAGGAAGCCGCGGCGATCCGCCTGCGCCCGGTGCTGATGACCACCGCGGCGATGGTCCTCGGCGTGATCCCGCTGCTGCTGGCCAGCGGCGCCGGCGCGGTGAGCCGCTTCGACATCGGCATCGTGATCGCCACCGGCATGAGCGTGGGCACGCTGTTCACCCTGTTCGTGCTGCCGTGCGTGTACACGCTGCTGGCGAAGAAGGAAATGAAGCCGGCCGGCGAGACGGTAGCGGTGCATTCGTAGGAGCGCACCTGGGCGCGACCGGTCGCGGGCATGGCCCCTACAGGTAATCCAGGGCCGCGATGCTTATCGTTCCCACGCTCCGTGGGAATGCAGCCCTCGACGCTCCCGCGTCGAGGGGACGCGGAGCGTCCCCGGATGGCTTCCCACGCGGGAGCGTGGGAACCATGAAATCCACCATCCCGCCGATCCGGCGCCTGCGTATCAAAGCGGCTCCGGCAACCGCTCGCACATCCGCGCCAGCGCCTGCGCCCAGGCGTCCTGGTCGTTCAGGCACGGCACCAGCACCAGTTCCTCGCCACCCGCCGCGCGGAACTGCTCGGCGCCGCGCTGGCCGATTTCCTCCAGGGTCTCGATGCAGTCGGCGACGAAGGCCGGGCACATCACCAGCAGGCGCTTCACGCCCTGCTTCGCCAGCTTGTCCAGCTGCGCCTCGGTGTAGGGTTCGATCCATTTCGCCCGGCCCAGGCGCGACTGGAACGACACCGACCAGCGCCCGTCCTCCAGCCCCGCGGCCGCGGCGAACTGCTCGGCGGTGCGCAGGCACTGGCTGCGGTAGCACAGCGCCAGGACGTCGTCGCGCACGTCGCGGCTGCTCATGGCGGCGAGGTCGTGCTGCGGGTCCTTGACCAGCTTGCTGATATGCCGCTCCGGCAGGCCGTGGAAGCTCAGCAGCAGGTGGTCGTGCGGCTGCGCCAGGTACGGCCGCACGCTGTCCACCAGCGCGGCACGGTACTCGGCCTGGTCGTAGAAAGGCGGCAACACCTCGATCTGCAGATGCATGCTGCGCTCGCGGATCACCCGCCGCGCTTCCTCGATGGCCGTGGTGGTGGTGCTTTCGGCGAACTGCGGGTAGAGCGGCGCGAAGGTCACCTTGCGCACGCCGTCGTCGCTCAGGCGCAGCAGTACCGATTCGATGGACGGCTCGCCGTAGCGCATGGCGAGTTCCACCGGCCCGTGCGGCCAGTGCGGGCGCATCGCTTCCTGCAGGCGGCGGCTGAGGACGATCAGCGGCGAGCCCTCCTCCCACCAGATCGAGGCATAGGCATGCGCCGACTCCGCCGGCCGCTTGCGCAGGATCAGCGACACCAGCAGCCGGCGCAGCGGCCACGGCAGGTCGACCACGTAGGGGTCCATGAGGAACTGGTCGAGGTAGCGGCGCACGTCCTCGACCCGGGTGGAAGCCGGCGAGCCCAGGTTGACCAGCAAGAGGGCATGATCGGTCATGCATCATCCTTAAGTGAGCGTTTTGCCGGCCCTCTCAACGATGTGACAGCACATCGGCGAGAGCCGCCGGCAGATCGTGGAAACGGAACTCGAAGCCCGCGTCCAGCAGCCGCTGCGGCACCACCCGCTGGCCGCCGAGCAGCAGCACCGACATCTCGCCGAGCAGCATGCGCAGGGCGAAGCCGGGTACGCCGAGGAGGGTCGGCCGCTGCAGGGCCTCGCCCAGCGCGCGGGTGAAATCGCGGTTGCGCACCGGCTGCGGCGCGCACGCATTATAAGGACCCTCGGCGTCCGCCCGCTGCAAAAGAAAGTCGATCAGCGCCACCTCGTCCTCTATATGCACCCAGGACATCCACTGCCGGCCATTGCCCAGCTGGCCGCCGGCGCCCATGCGGAAGGCCGGCAGCATCTTCTTGAGGAAACCGCCCTCCGGCGCCAGCACCAGCCCGGTACGCACCCGCACCACGCGGATGCCCAGCGCCTTGGCCTCGACCGCGACCTGTTCCCAGGCCAGGCACAGTTCGCTGGCGAAGTCCTCGCCGGCAGCGGCGCTGCCCTCGGTCAGCGGACGCTCGCCGGCATCGCCGTACCAGCCGACCGCCGAGCCGTTGATCAGCACCGCCGGTCGCTGGCTGCGCTGTTCCAGCCAGTGCACCAGGCGCTCGGTGAGGCGCACCCGGCTGTCCCACAGCAGCGCCTTGCGCTTGGCGCTCCAGGGCCGGTCGGCGATCGGTTCGCCGGCCAGGTTGACCACCGCGTCGAGCGTCTCGTCGCCGAACTCCTCGAAGCTGGCGATGCCGCGCACGTCCGCGCCGCACAGCTCCGCGACACGCTGCGGCCGCCGGCTGAGAACCGTCAGCCGATGGCCCGCCGCGCTCCAGTGACGGCACAGCCGCCGGCCGATCAGGCCCGTACCACCAGTCAACAGAATGTGCATGAGTACTCCTCCTTGCCTGCGCGCACTTACCATCAGTCTGGACGAGCGAACGAAGGTTGCATCGACATGCCTGATTAGCAACTGCCGCGTCTACGCTGTAGAAGGCCGGAAGCGCCGCCTCGTTCGCCGCGCGCAATCCCGGCCTTCGCCGAAGGCGGAGCGTGAACCCCGGTTGGCGAGACCTGTACAGATCGAAATCGCTGTACAACTCCCAGCAACTCGCTAACCTGAAAAAGAGAGACATGAAGAGGCACGTCATGAGCGCCCCCATCGCCATCATTGGCACCGGTATCGCCGGCCTTTCCGCCGCCCATGCCCTGCGCAACGCCGGACAGGATGTCCAGCTGTTCGACAAGGGTCACGGCACCGGCGGGCGCATGGCCAGCAAGCGCAGCGAGGCGGGAGTCCTCGACCTCGGCGCGCAGTATTTCACCGCCCGCGACCGCCGTTTCCTCGAAGCCGTGCAGAAATGGCGCGAGCAGGGCTGGGTGGCGGAGTGGACCCCGTCGCTCTACGAATACCGCGACGGCCACCTCAGTCCGTCCCCGGACGAGCAGCCGCGCTGGGTCGGCACGCCGCGCATGAGCGCGATCACCCGCGCCCTGCTCAACGACCTGACCGCCACCTTCTGCTGCCGCATCACCGAGGCCTACCGCGGTGAAGAGCACTGGCACCTGCAGGACGCCGAAGGCCAGACCCACGGGCCGTTCAGCCGCGTGCTGATCGCCACCCCGGCTCCGCAGGCCGCGGCGCTGCTGGCCGGTGCGCCGAAGCTGGCGGCCGCCGCGGCGAGCATCGCCATGGAGCCGTGCTGGGCCGTCGCCCTCGGCTTCGCCGAAGCGCTGCAGACGCCGGTACAGGGCTGCTTCGTCCAGGAAGGCCCGTTGTCCTGGCTGGCCAGCAACCGCTGCAAGCCGGGCCGCGACAACCAGCTGGACACCTGGGTGCTGCACGCCAGCAGCGCCTGGAGCCGGCAGCACATCGACATGCCGAAGGAACAGGTGATCGAGACCCTGCTCGGCGCCTTCGCCGAAATGATCGGCTGCTCGGTGCCCGCCCCCGACTTCAGCCTCGCCCATCGCTGGCTCTACGCGCGCCCGGCCGAGGCGCACCAGTTGGGCGCCCTCGCCGACGCCGGGCTGGGCATCTATGCCTGCGGCGACTGGTGCCTGAGCGGACGGGTGGAAGGCGCCTGGCTGAGCGGCCTGGAAGCCGCCCGCCGCCTGCTCGAACATCTCTGATCTGCCGCCATCGCCGGTCCAAAGGGCCGGCGATGGCATTTCAGCGGCACTTTCCTGTACATGCGGCTTCATCTGTACAGGAAGCTGCCCTTGCACTTGCTCCCCCTGATGGGAGGAGAGAGGCGTCCATGGAGTTCAGGCCCGGATTCGCCATCAGCCCCTGCCAGCCCGGCGGAATCTCCCCATGAGCAAGCGTGACGCCGTTCCCGCCGACAATCACCGCGACGGCGGCTGGCTGCCGATCCGCGAAGTGGCGCGGCGCACCGGGGTCAATCCGGTGACCCTGCGCGCCTGGGAACGCCGCTACGGCCTGGTGATCCCGCAGCGCACGGCCAAGGGGCACCGCCTCTACTCGCGCGATCACGTGGCGCAGATCCGCGACATCCTCACCTGGCTCAGCCGCGGCGTGGCGGTCAGCAAGATCCGCGACCTGCTGCAGAACGACGCGCCACAGGCCCCGGACAGCGCCTCGCCCTGGGCCGCCCTGCTCCAGCAGAGCCTCGACGCCATCGGCCGGATCGACGAGCAGCGGCTGGACGAGCTGTTCAATGCAGCCCAGGCCATCTACCCGGCGAGCACCCTGTGCGAACACTTCATGCAGCCGCTGCTGGAAGAACTCGAACGCCGCTGGCAGGGACAGTTCGGCAAGCAGATGGAGCGGGTGTTCTTCCTTTCCTGGCTGCGCAGCAAGTTCGGCACCCGTCTCTATCACCACAACCGCCAGCAGCCCGGCGCGCCGCTGCTGCTGGTGAACCAGTCGGACCTGGCGCTGGAACCGGGCCTGTGGCTCAGCGCCTGGCTGGCGAGCAGTTCCGGCTGTCCCATCGTGGTCTTCGACTGGCCGCTGCCACCCGGGGAACTGGCGCTCGCCGTGGAACGCCTGCAGGCGCGCGCGGTGCTGCTGTACTCCAGCCGCACGCTGAATCTCGCGCAATTGCAGCGCCTGCTGACCGGCATCGACTGCCCGCGGGTGATCGGCGGCGCGGCTGTGTGCATCCACGAACGGGAACTGGCCGAACTGGCCGGCAACAGCCCCGGCCTGCACCTGGCGCGCGACCCGCTCAGCGCATTGCAGGCACTGCGGGAGCTGCGGCTGCTGCAGAACATGGACGGTTGAGGGGGGCTATTTTGCCGATCCTACGGCTCGTCGCGGGCATGGCCCGCTCCTACAGGTTCGGCGGAGGCCGTTGTGGGTAGGGCGCATAACGCGCCAGCGTTATCCGCCATCCCAGCGGCACGGCCCCATCGGCGGATGAAGCGTTCCGCTTCATTCGCCCTACACCAGCAACTGCTGCAAGGGATCGAGCAGCCCCGCCGGAAAGAAGCCGGGCATGCAGCCCGGCTCCGCAAGCCACCCCGCTTACAGCGGCATGCTGTAGAACAGGCTGTACGACTCGATGCCGTCGTTGGGCTGCTTCAGGCCGGCATTGGAGTAATGCATGGCCCGTATGCCCACGGACTGGCCATTGCCGAACTTCATGCCGAAGCCGAGGCGATCCTCGAAGTTGAAGGCGACGCCGAGATTCTGCCCAGCCACGTCCGCATGGTTGAACGCCGCCAGACCGATGCCCGCCTCGATGAAGGGCTTCACCGAGTCGCCGGAGAACTCGTAGACGAATACCGGAGTGAGCGACACGGAGTGGCGGGCGCCGCTGCCATCGCCGGCTTCCCAGAAGGTGTAGCCGGCATCCCAGTAGCCGGTCAGGCGCCCGGTACTGCTCTCCCACCAGCTCCTGTCCCAGTCGTAGCCAAGTCCGAGCCTGAAGTTGTAGGTACCTTCACCGGTCGCTCCGACTGAGGTCGACAGATCGGCTGCCTGTACGCTGAAAGACTGACCGAGGAAAAGCGCCGTCAATGCAGTGCACGCGAGTACTTTCTTCATCGCAACATCCTTATAGAAAGCCGAACTAAAAAACGTGGCGTTTAGCTATCGATTAAAGCAGATAAACGACCATTTCCATGAGAACTATCCGAATCATCCCGCAAAGAAACTGACTCTTTCGTCAGATCCCCACAGCACCGGAATGACGCGCTCCATGGTTTCGACCGGGCCGGTCGTCCAGAACTCACTTTTTTTCGCCGGGCCGTCGGCAGCGAGCCGCCGCGCCAGCAATACGCGTTCGAGCTGGCGCGCCACTGCGGCGCCGGTATCGACCAGGGAAATCCCGGCAGGCACCAGTTCGCGCAGCAGCGGCTTGAGGAACGGATAGTGGGTGCAGCCGAGGATCAGCGTGTCGCAGCCCTCGGCCAGCAGCGGCTCGACGAAGCCCTGGAGCAGTTCGCGGGTCTGCGGGCCGGAAAGATCGCCGGCCTCGATGCGCTCCACCAGCCCCGGACACGGCCGGGTGATCACCCGCACGTCGCTGGCGAAGCGGTCGAGCAAGGCGGCGAAGCGCGCGCTTTTCAGCGTCCCGGTAGTGGCCAGCACGCCGACCACGCCGCTGCGGGTGGCCTCGGCGGCGGGTTTCACCGCCGGCTCCATCGCCACGATGGGCACGTGCGGATAAACCTCGCGCAGATCGGCGGCGGCCGCCGCGGTGGCGGTGTTGCAGGCGATCACCAGCGCCTTGGCGCCGCGTCCGAGAAGGAAGTCGGCGATGGCGTGGCAGCGCGCGCGGATGAATTCCGGAGTCTTCTCGCCATAGGGCACGTGGCCGCAGTCGGCGAGATAGATCAGCGATTCCTGCGGCAGGCGTGCATGGATCTCATGGAGGACGCTCAGGCCGCCGACGCCGGAATCGAACACTCCGATCGGCGCCGGGTCAGGCATGCGCGCCCCCGCATACCGGGCATTGCGGATCGCGCTTGACCCGCAACTCGCGGAAGCGCGTGCCGAGGGCGTCCACCAGCAGCAGGCGACCCACCAGCGGCTCGCCGAAACCGGCCAGCAGCTTCAGCGCCTCCAGCGCCTGCAGGCTACCGACCAGCCCCACCAGCGGGCCGACCACGCCGGCCTCGCTGCAGGTCAGCTCGGCTTCGCTGCCGTGGCCGTAGAGGCAGTGGTAGCAGGGGCTTTCGGCGCGACGCGGATCGAACACCGAGAGCTGGCCTTCCAGGCGGATCGCCGCACCGCTCACCAGCGGCTTGCCGGCGGCCACGCAGGCGGCGTTGACCGCCTCGCGGGTGGAGAAGTTGTCGCAGCAGTCGAGCACCACGTCGACCGCCGCCACCACGTCGGCCAGGGAGTCCTCGTCCAGCGCGCGCGGATGGGCGACCAGGCGGACTTCCGGATTCAGCGCGCCGAGGCGGGCGATGGCCGAGTCGACCTTGGTCTGCCCCACGCTCTGGCTGTCGTGGACGATCTGCCGCTGCAGGTTGGTCAGGTCGACGCTGTCGAAGTCCGCCAGGTGCAGTTCGCCGACGCCGGCCGCGGCCAGGTACAGCGCCACCGGCGAGCCGAGTCCGCCCAGGCCGACGATCAGCGCGCGGCCCTGTTTCAGGCGCAGCTGGCCGTCGACGTCGATCTGCGGCAGCAGGATCTGCCGGCTGTAGCGCAGCAGTTCGGCATCGCTCAGCATGACCAGCGCCCCAGGCTGATGCGTTCGTGGCCGCCGAGGTCGCGGCGGCTTTCCACCGCGGTGAATCCGCGGCCGAGCAGCAGGTCGCGCACCGCGGCAGCCTGGTCGTATCCGTGTTCGAGCATCAGCCAGCCCTCCGGCTCCAGATGATTCGGCGCCTGGTCGACGATCAGGCGGATGTCGTCGAGCCCATCGCGCCCGGAAACCAGCGCGCTCGACGGTTCGAAGCGTACATCGCCCTCGCGCAGATGCGGGTCCTCGCTGGGGATGTACGGCGGGTTGCTGACGATCAGCGCGAAGCGCTCGCCGGCCAGGACGGAGAACCAGTGGCTCTGGCGGAAGGCGACGTTGTTCAGGCGCAGGCGCGCGCGGTTGCGTTCGGCCAGGGCCACCGCCTCGGCGATGCGGTCGACGCCGGTGATGCGCCAGCTCAGCCGCTCGCAGGCCAGCGCCAGGGCGATGGCGCCGGTGCCGGTGCCGAGGTCGAGCACGCTGGCGGGACTGGCCGGCAGCAGCTGCAGCGCGGTTTCCACCAGCAGTTCGGTATCCGGACGCGGGATCAGGGTGTCCTTGCCGACTTCCAGGTCGAGGCTCCAGAAGCCCTGGCGGCCGAGGATGTAGGCCACCGGCTCGCCGGCGCGGCGGCGTTCCAGCCAGCCTTCGAAGCGCTCGCGCGCCTCGCGGTCGACCAGCCGCTCCGGCCAGGTGCGCAGGAAGCTGCGCGGCTTGCCCAGCGCCGCCGCCAGCAGCAGTTCGGCGTCCAGGCGCGGGCTCGGCGAGTCGGGCAGCCGCGCGTCGTTGAGCAGGGTGATGATGGTCGCCATGGCTGTCGTGAATCCGTCAATCGCCCAGGGCGGCCAGCTGGTCGGCCTGGTACTCCTGGAGCAGCGGCTCGATGACCTGTTCCACCGAGCCTTCCATCACTTCGCCCAGGGAATAGAGCGTGAGGTTGATGCGGTGGTCGGTCACCCGGCCCTGCGGGAAGTTGTAGGTGCGGATGCGCTCGGAGCGGTCGCCCGAGCCCACCAGCAGCTTGCGCGTGCTGGCGATCGCCTGCTGCGCGGCGGCCTGCTGCTGGTCGTTGAGCTTGGCCGCCAGCCAGGACATGGCCTTGGCGCGGTTCTTGTGCTGCGAGCGCTCTTCCTGGCATTCGACCACGATGCCGGACGGAATATGGGTGATGCGCACCGCCGAGTCGGTCTTGTTGACGTGCTGGCCACCGGCGCCGGAGGAACGGTAGGTGTCGACGCGCAGGTCGGCCGGGTTGATCTCGATGGCCGCCTGCTCGTCCGGCTCCGGCAGCACCGCCACGGTGCAGGCGGAGGTGTGGATGCGGCCCTGGGATTCGGTTTCCGGCACCCGCTGCACGCGGTGCGCGCCGGATTCGAACTTCAGCTTGGCGTAGACGTTGTCGCCCTCGACGCGGGCGATGACTTCCTTGAAGCCGCCGTACTCGCCCTCGTTCTCCGAGAGGATTTCCACCCGCCAGCCCTGGCGCTCGGCGTAGCGCGAATACATGCGGAACAGGTCGCCGGAGAAGATCGCCGCCTCGTCGCCGCCGGTGCCGGCGCGGATTTCGAGGAACACGTTGCGCTGGTCGTTGGGGTCCTTCGGCAGCAGCATGCGCTGCAGGCTGTCTTCCAGTCCGGCGATGCGCGCCCTGGCGCTGGCGACCTCTTCCTCGGCCATCTCGCGCAGGTCCGGGTCGCTGTCCTTGAGCAGCGCCTGGGCGCCTTCGAGGTCGTCCTGCACCTTGCGGAACTCGCGGAAGGCGAGGATCACCGGCTCGACTTCGGCGTATTCGCGGGAGTAGGCGCGGAACTTGGTCTGGTCGCTGATCACTTCGGCGTCGCCGAGCAGAGCGGTGAGCTCCTCGTAGCGATCGCTCAGGATGTCCAGCTTTTTCAGCAGGGAGGCTTTCATCGCTTGTCGGTGCCCTCCTCGAGGGCGAACAGTTCCTGGGCCAGGGTCAGCGCATCGATGCGGCCCTCGGCGGACAGTTTCTTCAGCTGCACGCTGGGCGCATGCAGCAGCTTGTTGGTCAGGCCGCGGGCGAGCTGGGCGAGGATTTCCTGCGGGTCGCTGCCGTTGGCCAGCAGGCGCTGGGCCTTCTGCAATTCCTCGTCGCGCAGGCGCTCGGCCTGCTGGCGGTAGGCGCGCAGCACGTCCACCGCGGCCAGTTCGCGCAGGCGCTGCATGAAATCGTCGACGCCGCTGCCGACCAGTTCCTCGGCCGCCTGCGCCGCGCCCTGGCGGCTCTTCATGTTCTCCGCCACGACTTCGTGGAGGTCGTCGACGCTGTACAGGTAGACGTCGTCCAGTTCGCCGACTTCCGGCTCGATGTCGCGCGGCACGGCGATATCGACCATGAACATCGGCTTGTGCCGGCGCAGCTTGAGCGCGCGTTCCACCGCACCCTTGCCGAGGATCGGCAACTGGCTGGCGGTGGAGCTGATGACGATGTCGCTGTGCACCAGCTCGTCGGGGATGTCCGCCAGCAGCACCGCATGCGCGCCGAACTGCTCGGCCAACTGGCTGGCGCGCTCGAGGGTGCGGTTGGCGACCACGATGCGCTTCACGCCCTGCTCGTGCAGGTGGCGGGCGACCAGGGTGATGGTCTCGCCGGCGCCGATCAGCAGCGCCTGGCTGCGGGTCAGGTCGGCGAAGATCTGCCGCGCCAGGCTCACCGCGGCGAAGGCCACGGACACCGGGTTCTCGCCGATGGCGGTGTCGGTGCGGATGGTCTTGGCGGTGCTGAAGGTGGCCTGGAACAGCCGGCCGAGCATCGGGCCGACGGTCCCGGCCTCGCGCGCCACGGCGTAGGCGGACTTCATCTGGCCGAGGATCTGCGGCTCGCCGAGGACCATGGAGTCGAGGCCGGCGGCCACGCGCATCATGTGCCGCACGGCGTCCGCGTCCTCGTGCACGTAGGCGCAGGAGCGCAGCTCGTCGACGGTCACGCGCTGGTAATCGGCGAGCCAGGCGAGGATTTCTTCCGCGTCGGGATGTTCCTGCTCCAGGTAGAGTTCGCTGCGGTTGCAGGTGGAGAGGATCGCCGCCTCGCGGCTGGGCGTGAGGCGGCAGAGCATCTGCAGCGCCTCGACCATCTGTTCGGGGGTGAAAGCCACGCGCTCGCGGACGGCCACGGAGGCGGTCTTGTGGTTGATGCCGAGAGCAATGAAGGCCATGCAGAATCGCTGAACTGATCGGGAAGCGGGCAATTGTCCTACGTCGACCGGGCGAGGACAACTACCAGCGATGCATCGCGCGCCCGAGCCGGGCCGGGTTTCCCCATGGGCTTGCAACTTTCCTTATGTCATGATGATCAACACCCTCGCAGGCAAGGCCATCTTCTTTCCTTTATGAACAAGTCTCTAGCGCTGCTGACCGCTCTGCTGCTGCTCGGCGGCTGCCAGTCGATGTTGCACAAGACCCAGGACGGTCCCTCCACGGCGAAGGAAAACGCCGCAGTCGCCGAGAAGCCCGAGAAGTACGGCTCGTTCAGCGAAGAGACCCTCTATTCCCTGCTGGTGGCCGAGCTCGCCGGCCAGCGCAACCGCTTCGACATCGCCCTCGCCAACTACGTCGAACAGGCCCGCGCGACCCAGGACCCCGGCGTCGCCGAACGCGCCTTCCGCATCGCCGAATACCTCGGCGCCGACCAGGAAGCCCTGGACACCTCGCTGATCTGGGCGCGCAGCGCGCCGGACAACCTCGACGCCCAGCGCGCCGCCGCCATCCAGCTGGCGCGCACCGGGCAGTACGACGAATCCATGGTGTACATGGAGAAGGTCCTCAACGGCCAGGGCGACACCCACTTCGACTTCCTCGCGCTGTCCGCCGCGGAAACCGATCCGGATACCCGCGCCGGCCTGCTGCAGAGCTTCGACCGGCTGCTGAAGAAATACCCGGACAACGGCCAGCTGCTGTTCGGCAAGGCGCTGCTGCTGCAGCAGGACAACCGCCCGCAGGAAGCGCTGCAGCTGCTCGAGGACAACGCCGCCAGCCGCCACGAAGTCGCCCCGCTGCTGCTGCGCGCGCGCCTGCTGCAGAGCATGAAGCGCAGCGAAGACGCCCTGCCGCTGCTGAAGAACGGCATCAAGGAGCACCCGGACGACAAGCGCGTGCGCCTGGCCTATGCGCGCCTGCTGGTGGAACAGAATCGCCTGGACGACGCCAAGGCGGAATTTTCCGCGCTGGTCGAGCAATTCCCCGATGACGACGACCTGCGCTTCTCCCTGGCGCTGGTGTGCCTGGAAGCCCGGGCCTGGGACGAGGCGAAGGTCTACCTGGACGAACTGGTGGAACGCGACAGCCACGTCGACTCCGCGCACTTCAACCTGGGCCGCCTGGCCGAGGAACAGAAGGACCCGGAACGCGCGCTGCGCGAATACGCTCAGGTCGGTCCGGGCAACGACTTCCTTCCGGCGCAGCTGCGGCAGACGGAAATCCTCCTCGCCGCCAAGCGCGTCGACGAAGCCTCCCGGCGCCTCGCCGAAGCCCGCGACCGCCAGCCCGACTACGCCATCCAGCTCTACCTGATCGAGGCGGAAGGCCTGTCCAACCGCGGCGAAGTCGAGCGCGCCTGGCAGACCATAGAAAAGGCCACCCGGCAGTTCCCGGACGATCTCAACCTGCTCTACACCCGCTCCATGCTCGCCGAGAAGCGCAACGACCTGGCGCAGATGGAGAAGGACCTGCGCTTCATCATCGATCGCGAGCCGGACAACTCCATGGCGCTGAATGCCCTCGGCTACACCCTGGCCGACCGCACCACCCGCTACGCCGAAGCCCGCGACCTAATCCAGAAGGCCCACCAGCTGAACCCGGAAGACCCGGCGATCCTCGACAGCCTGGGCTGGGTCAACTATCGCCTGGGCAATCTCAGCGAGGCGGAAAGCTATCTGCGCCAGGCCCTGGAACGCTTCCCCGACCACGAAGTCGCCGCCCACCTGGGCGAAGTGCTCTGGGCCCAGGGCAAGCAGGGCGAAGCCCGCAAGGTCTGGGCGAGCGCGCTGCAGAACCAGCCCGACAGCACCGTACTGCGCGACACACTGATCCGCCTGACCGGCTCCGGAACCCTGTAAGACCATGCGCTTGAAGAATCTCCTCGCCGCCGCCGCCCTCCTCACCCTGGCCGGCTGCGCCGGCATCGGCACCCAGGAAGCCCTGCAGGGCCAGGGCGATGCCGCCACCTGGAAGGCCCACAAGATGCAGATCGCCGCCCTCGACGGCTGGCAGATCGACGGCAAGGTCGGCATCCGCGCACCGAAGGATTCCGGCAGCGGCACGCTGTTCTGGCTGCAGCGCCAGGGCTACTACGACATCCGCCTGTCCGGCCCGCTGGGCCGCGGCGCGGCGCGCCTTACCGGCCGCGAAGGCGCGGTGACCCTGGAAGTCGCCGGCCAGGGACGCTTCCAGGCGGTCTCGCCGGAAGCGCTGCTGGAAGAACAGCTCGGCTGGCGCCTGCCGGTGTCCCACCTGCTCTGGTGGATTCGCGGCCTGCCCGCGCCGGACAGCAGGAGCCGCGTGACCCTCGACAGCGACAGCCGCCTCGCCCACCTGGAACAGGACGGCTGGCAGGTCGAATACGGCAGCTACAGCCAGCAGGCCGGCTACTGGCTGCCGGAGCGCATGAAGCTGCACGGCCAGGACCTCGACGTGACCCTGGTGATCAAGGCCTGGCAGCCGCGTCAGCTCGGCCAGCAAGCGAAGCAATGACATGCAGCCCCGCCTGACCCTGCCGGCCCCGGCCAAGCTCAACCTGTTCCTGCACATCCTCGGCCGCCGTCCCGACGGCTACCACGAGTTGCAGACGCTGTTCCAGTTCCTCGACCACGGCGACGAACTGCACTTCGCCCTGCGCGAGGACGGCGAAATCCGCCTGCACAGCGACATTCCCGGCGTCCCCCACGACAGCAACCTGATCGTCCGCGCCGCGCGCCGGCTGCAGGAGCAATCCGGCTGCGCCCTGGGCGCCGACATCTGGCTGGACAAGCGCCTGCCCATGGGCGGTGGCATCGGCGGCGGCAGCTCCGACGCGGCCACCACCCTGCTCGGCCTGAATCACCTGTGGAAACTCGACTGGAGCGAGGACCGCCTGGCCGAACTCGGCCTGACGCTGGGCGCCGACGTACCGGTGTTCGTGCGCGGACGCGCGGCCTTCGCTGAAGGGGTCGGCGAGAAGCTCACTCCGGTCGAGCTGGAGGAGCCCTGGTTCCTCGTCGTTGTGCCGCAAGTCTTTGTCAGCACAGCAGAAGTTTTCTCCGATCCCGAGTTGACACGGGATACTCCGCCCATTAAAGTTCGCAGCCTTCTCGGGGTGGACGGTCATAACGACTGCCAGCCGGTCGTCGAGAAGCGTTACCCAGATGTACGTAACGCGCTGATCTTGTTGAATAATTTCACATCAGCTAAATTGACCGGCACCGGAGCTTGTGTGTTTGGGAGCTTCCCAAACCGAGGCGATGCTGATAAAGTTCGCCGCCAACTTCCGGCCACTCTGCCGAGTTTCGTCGCCCAGGGTCGCAACATCTCGATGTTGCATCGCAAGCTTCGGAGCCTGGCCTGAGAAGAATGCATTGCATTCGGTTTTACGATACAGGGGCGTCGCCAAGCGGTAAGGCAGCAGGTTTTGATCCTGCCATGCGTTGGTTCGAATCCAGCCGCCCCTGCCATTATCCTTCTGGGTTTCACGTACAGCGTAACGAAGGCACTGCACCGCGAGTTAAAGATACAGGGGCGTCGCCAAGCGGTAAGGCAGCAGGTTTTGATCCTGCCATGCGTTGGTTCGAATCCAGCCGCCCCTGCCATTTTCCTTCTGGCTCAACCGGGCCTACCTTCAAGCCGACACAGGTACTGCAGCGTGTCCAAAATGATGGTTTTCACGGGGAACGCCAACCCCGATCTGGCACGCCGTGTCGTTCGCCAACTGCATATTCCCCTCGGTGACGTTTCCGTCGGCAAGTTCTCCGACGGCGAAATCAGTGTCGAAATCAACGAGAATGTCCGCGGTAAGGACGTCTTCCTGATTCAGCCGACCTGCGCACCGACCAACGATAACCTGATGGAACTGGTGGTGATGGCTGACGCCTTCCGCCGCTCCTCGGCTACTCGTATCACTGCAGTGATCCCCTACTTCGGCTATGCCCGCCAGGACCGCCGTCCGCGTTCCGCCCGTGTGGCGATCAGCGCCAAGGTCGTCGCCGACATGCTGACCGTCGTCGGCGTCAACCGTGTTCTCACCGTTGACCTGCACGCCGACCAGATCCAGGGCTTCTTCGATATCCCGGTAGACAACATCTACGGCTCGCCGGTACTGGTGGACGATATCGAGGACCAGCGCTTCGAGAACCTGATGATCGTTTCCCCGGACATCGGTGGCGTGGTGCGCGCTCGCGCCGTCGCCAAGTCCCTGGGCGTCGATCTGGCGATCATCGACAAGCGTCGTCCGAAAGCCAACCAGTCCGAAGTCATGCACATCATCGGTGATGTCGAAGGCCGTACCTGCGTACTGGTCGACGACATGGTCGATACCGCCGGCACCCTCTGCCACGCCGCCAAGGCGCTGAAGGAGCACGGCGCCGCCAAGGTCATCGCCTACTGCACCCACCCGGTGCTGTCCGGCCGTGCCATCGAGAACATCGACAAATCCGTGCTGGACGAGCTGGTGGTGACCAACACCATCCCGCTGTCCGCCGCTGCCCAGGCCTGCGGCCGCATCCGTCAACTGGACATCGCTCCGGTCGTCGCCGAAGCCGTACGCCGGATCAGCAACGAAGAATCGATCAGCGCCATGTTCCGCTGAGGAACATGCCCTGACGAGAAGTGCTCCGCCCTCGTGGCGGAGTTTTTTGCAGATTCGCCCGAACGCTGGTCGCAAGCGCTCGGGCGATCTTGTCATTCTGGAGATACAAAATGGTTGAGTTTGTTCTGAATGCCCAAGCGCGTTCCGATCTGGGGAAAGGTGCGAGCCGCCGCCTGCGTCGTAACGCCGGTCTGGTTCCGGCTGTGATCTACGGTGGCGACAAGGCCCCGGCATCCGTCACCCTGGAACTGCGCGAAATCGCCAAACTGCTGGAAAACGAGGCTGCCTTCAGCCACGTGATCAACCTGAACGTCGATGGCGTCAAGGAAACCGTACTGATCAAGGCTCTGCAGCGCCACCCGGCCAAGGGCTTCGTGATGCACGCCGACTTCCTGCGCGCTGTTGCCGATCACAAGCTGACCGCCCACGTTCCGCTGCACTTCATCAACGAAGACGTAGCCGTTGGCGTCAAGCAGGGCGGTGGCGAGATCTCCCACGTCATTTCCGAAGTCGAAGTTTCCTGCCTGCCGAAAGACCTGCCGGAATTCATCGAAGTCGACCTGGCCAAGGTGGAAGTCGGCCAGATCGTTCACCTGTCCGACCTCAAGGTCCCGGCCGGTGTCGAACTGGTTCAGCTGGCCCACGGCAATGACCTGGCCGTAGCCAACATCCACGCTTCCCGCGTGGTGAAGGAAGAAGGCGAAGGCGCCGCCGAGTAATCCGTTACTCGCCAGCCTTTGAGGAGAGGGCCCCCGTCGTGACTGCCGTACAACTGATCGTCGGCCTGGGTAATCCAGGCCCCGAATACGACCAGACCCGGCACAACGCGGGGGCCCTTTTCGTTGAGCGCCTGGCCGACGCGCAGCGCGCCAGCCTCAGCGTCGAGAAGAAATTCTTCGGCCTGGTCGGCAAGTTCAGCCATCAGGGCCGCGACGTTCGTCTGCTCATCCCCACCACCTACATGAACCGCAGCGGCCAGGCCGTGGCGGCGCTCGCCGGTTTCTATCGCATTCCGGTCGAAGCCATCCTGGTGGCCCACGACGAACTCGACATGCCTCCCGGCGTCGCCAAGCTCAAGAAGGGCGGCGGGCACGGCGGGCACAACGGGTTGCGCGACATCATCGCCCAACTCGGCAACCAGAATTCGTTCCACCGCCTGCGGCTTGGCATCGGCCATCCGGGGCACAGCAGCCTGGTTTCCGGCTACGTACTCGGCCGCGCCCCGCGCAGCGAGCAGGAGTTGCTGGACACCAGCATCGATTTCGCCCTCGGCGTGCTGCCGGAAATGCTCGCAGGTGACTGGACCAAGGCGATGCAGAAGCTGCACAGCCAGAAGGCCTGACCCGTTCCCCCAGAGGTAGACAGCATGGGCTTCAACTGCGGCATCGTCGGCTTGCCCAACGTCGGCAAATCCACCCTGTTCAACGCCCTTACCAAGTCCGGTATCGCGGCAGAGAACTTCCCCTTCTGCACCATCGAGCCGAACAGCGGCATCGTGCCGATGCCCGATGCGCGCCTGAACGCGCTGGCGGAGATCGTCAAGCCGGAACGCGTGCTGCCGACCACCATGGAATTCGTCGACATCGCCGGCCTGGTGGCTGGCGCGTCGAAGGGTGAAGGCCTGGGCAACAAGTTCCTCGCCAACATCCGCGAGACCGACGCCATCGCCCACGTGGTGCGCTGCTTCGAAGACGAGAACGTGATCCACGTTTCCAACAGCGTCGATCCCAAGCGCGACATCGAGATCATCGACCTCGAACTGATCTTCGCCGACCTCGACAGCTGCGAAAAGCAACTGCAGAAGGTCGCCCGCAACGCCAAGGGCGGCGACAAGGAAGCCCTGGCGCAGAAGGCCCTGCTGGAAAAACTCATCCCCCACTTCAGCGAAGGCAAGCCGGCGCGCTCGCTGCTGAAGAACCTGGGCGACGAGGAGAAGCGCCTGGTGCGCAGCTTCCACCTGCTGACCAGCAAGCCGGTGATGTACATCGCCAACGTCGCCGAGGACGGCTTCGAGAACAACCCGCACCTCGACGTGGTCAAGGCCATCGCCGAGGAAGAAGGCGCCATCGTGGTGCCGGTGTGCAACAAGATCGAGGCGGAGATCGCCGAGCTGGAAGACGGCGAGGAAAAGGACATGTTCCTCGAAGCCCTCGGCCTCGAAGAGCCCGGCCTGAACCGCGTGATCCGCGCCGGCTACAGCCTGCTCAACCTGCAGACCTACTTCACCGCCGGGGTCAAGGAAGTCCGCGCCTGGACCGTCCGCATCGGCGCCACCGCCCCGCAGGCCGCCGCGGTCATCCACACCGACTTCGAGAAAGGCTTCATCCGCGCCGAAGTGGTCGCCTACGACGACTTCATCCAGTACAAGGGTGAAAACGGCGCCAAGGAAGCCGGCAAATGGCGCCTGGAAGGCAAGGACTACATCGTCAAGGACGGCGACGTGATGCACTTCCGCTTCAACGTCTAAGCCACCCCCGCTCCCGCCGGAACCGCTGGACAACGAACCCCCGAACGATTTCGATCTTCGGGGGTTTTGTTTTTCCGGCGGCGGTCAGTTCCAGGTACGGTAGAAAATCAGCAAAGGCTAAAACTGCATGAACCGGCCGCCGTCATGCGCAACGCCGATCAGGGACGCGCCGGTCATGTAGTCAGCGACAAGGAAGCAGTAACCATGCAGAAGAGCACAGAGGCCGCGCAACGCGGCTCGGGGAACGGATCGCACAGCTGGCAGCTCAGGGGCACCCGCTATGCGATCCAGCGCAGCCGGGAAGAGGCGCCGGACCCCGGCAGGATTCTCGACATCCCCTGCGCCGACAGCTTTTCGGTCATCGTCCAGTTCCAGGACTTCGCCGCGCACCGGCTATGGCGCGGCAAGCGCCTGGCGTTCAAGGGCGGCCATGCCAGGGAAAGCCTGTCCATCGCCTACCTCGGCGACGAAGTGCGCTGCCAGCTTCTCCGGCCCCATCTTCGACGAGATCCGTTCGGTCTTCCCCGACCACACGCCGATCGACCGCACCACCATGAACACCTGGGAGGATGAGCGCATCGCGGTCGAGGTGAACAGGTTCGGCAAGGACAAGATCGTCTTCGCCGGCCTGTGGACCTCGGTATGCATCGTCGGCCCCGCCCTCTCGGCGCTGGACCAGGGCTTCGAGGTCTACGTGATCGCCGATGCCTGCGGCGACGTTTCCGACGAAGCCCACGAGCGCGCCATGGAACGCATGATCCAGCAGGGCGCCCGGCCGATGACCTCCCTGCAGTACCTCCTCGAACTGCAGCGCGACTGGGCACGCGGCGAGACCTACGACGAAACGGTGCAAACCTCCGTCGCCCACGGCGGCGCCTACGGTCTGGGCCTGATCTACGCCAAGACCATGTTCAACGCCTCCGAAGGTCACTGAGCGGATGCGCCGGCTATCCGCCGGCGCACTCCCCATCACCGACTAGCATGCACTGATCGCCTCCACGGAGTACCGCCATGGATGCCGAAAAGCCCAACGATGTGGTGACCCTGCTGGTGCGCCATCGCCTCCACCCGGGAATGTCCGACGACTACGAACGCTGGCTGCGCCGCACGGTGCAGACCGCCAAGGGCTACCCCGGCCATGGCTCAACGCGCGCTGAGGTGTGCCATGTCCGGTGAACCTGAAAACCCCAGTCGGCGGCAATTCCTTGTCGCCTCGTCCGTGCTTGGCGCCGCCGGAGCGCTGTGGTCCGCGCTGCCAGGGCTCGCCAATGCACAAAGCGAAAAGTCCGGAGTCCCCATGAACGCCGATCTGATCCTGCACAACGGCCGCATCCACACGGTGGACCGGCAGAAACCAAGCGCCACCGCCGTGGCGATCAAGGACGGCAAGTTCGCCGCCGTCGGCAGCGACGCCGAGGCCATGGCCTTGCGCGGCGAGGCAACGCAAATCATCGACCTGAAGGGCCGCACGGTCATCCCCGGGCTCAACGACTCGCACCTGCACCTGATCCGCGGTGGCCTCAACTACAACCTCGAACTGCGCTGGGAAGGCGTGCCCTCGCTGGCCGACGCCCTGCGCATGCTCCGCGAGCAGGCCGAACGCACGCCGACGCCGCAATGGGTGCGGGTGGTCGGCGGCTGGAGCGAATTCCAGTTCGCCGAAAGGCGCCTGCCGACCCTTGACGAACTCAACCAGGCCGCGCCGGATACCCCGGTGTTCGTCCTCCACCTGTACGACCGCGCCCTGCTCAACCGCGCCGCGCTGAAGGTGGTGGGCTACACCCGCGACACGCCGAACCCGCCCGGCGGCGAGATCCAGCGCGACGCGAAGGGCGAGCCCACCGGCATGCTGATCGCCCGGCCCAACGCGCTGATCCTCTACGCGACCCTGGCCAAGGGACCGAAGCTGCCGCTGGAGTACCAGGTCAACTCGACCCGCCAGTTCATGCGCGAGCTGAACCGCCTCGGCATCACCAGCGCCATCGACGCCGGCGGCGGCTACCAGAACTACCCCGACGACTACCAGGTGATCGAGGAACTGGCGCAGCAGAGCCAGCTCAGCGTGCGCATCGCCTACAACCTGTTCACCCAGAAGCCGAAGGAGGAACTGGCCGACTTCCGCAACTGGACCTCCAGCGTGAAGTACGGCCAGGGCACCGACTTCTTCCGCCACAACGGCGCCGGCGAGATGCTGGTGTTCTCCGCCGCCGACTTCGAGGACTTCCTCGAACCGCGCCCGGACCTGCCGTCGAACATGGAGCCGGAGCTGGAAGCGGTGGTGCGCCACCTGGTCGAGCAGCGCTGGCCGTTCCGCCTGCACGCCACCTACGACGAGTCCATCTCGCGCATGCTCGACGTGTTCGAGAAGGTCGACCGCGACATCCCGTTCAACGGCCTGCCGTGGTTCTTCGACCACGCCGAAACCATCTCGCCGAAGAACATCGAGCGGGTGAAGGCCCTCGGCGGCGGCATCGCCATCCAGGATCGCATGGCCTTCCAGGGCGAGTACTTCGTCGAGCGCTATGGCGCCAAGGCCGCCGAACACACCCCGCCGATCGCCCGCATGCTCGCCGAAGGCGTGCCCGTGGGCGCCGGCAGCGACGCCACCCGGGTCTCCAGCTACAACCCCTGGACCTCGCTGTACTGGCTGGCCAGCGGCAGGACAGTGGGCGGCCTGGAGCTGTATCCCCAGGCGCTGTCGCGGGAAACCGCGCTGGAGCTGTACACCCACGGCAGCGCGTGGTTCTCCAGCGAACAGGGCAAGAAGGGGCAGATCAGGGTCGGCCAGCTCGCCGACCTGGCGGCGCTGTCGGCGGACTACTTCAGCGTCGAGGACGAGGCGATCAAGTCCATCGAGTCGGTGCTGACCGTGGTGGACGGCAAGGTGGTCCATGCCGCGGCCGAATTCGACAAGCTCGGCCCGCCGCAACTGCCGGTGCTGCCGGACTGGTCGCCGGTGGCGAAGGTGCCGGGCCACTGGAAGCCCGTCGCCGCGCCGCTGCAGGCCGCCGTGCACCAGTGCGCCGGAGCCTGCGCGGTGCATGGCCACGGCCACGAGCGAGCGCGCCAGTCCAACGTTCCGGTGAGCGACTACCAGGGCTTCTGGGGCGCCTTCGGCTGTTCCTGCTTCGCCTTCTGACCAGCGCGAGCGAGCCGGCCACCCGGCTCGCTTGCTTGCCAGGGAGACCGGCCGGCATGGCAGTGAAAGCCCAACCTCTTGCCCTGCTGGCGCCACGTACACCGGCGACTCGCCGTTCGGCGCCGCGCTCTATGCCTCGCAGTTGGACGACACCTGGCGCCAGGGCTATCTCAACCTGGGTTACCGGCAGGACGCCCTGACCCTCGATGGCAACCTCTACCGGACGCTCGACCAGGGCGACGCCCGCGCCGGCGCCACCGACACCCTGGCCTGGAGCCTGCTGGCGAAGTACCGCATCGGCAACCAGGCCCTCACCCTCGCCTTCCAGAAGGTGCGGGGCGACACGCCGTTCGACTTCGTCGGCGGCGACTCGATCTACCTCGCCAACTCGATCAAGTTCGCCGACTTCAACGGCCCGCACGAGCGCTCCTGGCAGGCCCGCTACGATCTCGACCTGGCCCCGCTCGGCGTCCCCGGCATGACCTTCATGACCCGCTACGTCAGCGGCCGCGGCATCGACGCCCAGGCCGCCGCCGACATCGACCGTCTATACCTGATTCTCGAATACCCCCTGAAAGGCTGGTTCTGACATGACCGCACCCACCACCTCGCCCTGGAGCCCACTGCGCCAGGCCACTTTCCGCTGGCTGTGGCTGGCCAGCATCGCCTCCAACATCGGCACCTGGATGCACGAGGTCGGCGCCGGCTGGCTGATGACCTCGCTCTCGGCCAGCCCGCTGAACGTGGCGCTGGTGCAGGTGGCCGGCTCCCTGCCGATGTTCTTCCTGGCGCTGCCGGCCGGCGCCCTGGCGGATATCGTCGACAAGCGCCGCTACCTGCTCGGCGTGCAGTTGTGGATGGCTGCAGTGGCGACCCTGCTGGCGGCGCTCACCCTGCTCGGGCTGACCACGGTCTGGCTGCTGCTGGCGCTGACCCTGTGCATGGGCATCGGCACGGCGCTGATGATGCCGGCCTGGAGCGCGACGACGCCGGAGCTGGTGGGCAAGGACGAACTGCCGGCGGCGGTGGCGCTGTCCAGCGTCGGGGTGAACCTGGCGCGGGCGGTCGGCCCGGCCATCGCCGGGGTGCTGGTGAGCCTGGTCGGCCCCTGGCTGACCTTCGCGCTGAACGCGGTGTCGTTCTTCGCGGTGATCGGCGTGCTGCTGGCCTGGAAGCGCGAGACCAGCCCGCCGGTGCTGCCGGCCGAGCGCCTGTTCGGCGCGCTGCGCGCCGGCTGGCGCTACAGCCGCAGCTCGCGGCCGCTGCAGGCGGTGCTGATGCGCGCGCTGGCGTTCTTCATCGGCGCCAGCGCCGGCATGTCGCTGCTGCCGCTAATCGTGCGCGGCGAACTGCAGGGCAGCGCCACCGACTTCGGCCTGCTGCTGGGCAGCGTCGGCGTCGGCGCGGTGGCCGGCGCCGCCCTCCTCCCGAACCTGCGCCAGCGGCTCGGCAGCGAGCGCCTGATGCTGCTGGCCAGCGTGCTCTACGCGCTGGTGCTGGTGGCCCTGGCGCTGCTGCGCAATCTCTACCTGCTGGTGCCGGTGATGCTGCTCAGCGGCGCGGCCTGGATCGCCGTGCTGTCCAGCCTGCAGGTGGCGGCGCAGACCTCGGTACCGGGCTGGGTGCGGGCGCGGGCGCTGGCGGTGTACATCCTGGTGTTCTTCGGCAGCATGGCCGCCGGCGGCACCCTCTGGGGCCTGGTCGCCAGCCGCCTGTCGATCCCCGTCGCGCTGCTCGGCGCCAGCCTTCTGCTGCTGCTCGGGCTGGCCGCCGCGCTGCGCTTCCGCCTGCCGGTCACCGCGGCGGAAGACCTGGCGCCCTCGCTGCACTGGCCGGCGCCGATCCTCGCCGAAGGCATGGATCATGAGCGCGGGCCGGTGGTGGTCGCCCTCGAGTACGACATCGATCCCGCCCAGGCGCCGGCCTTCCAGGCCGCCATGGTTGACGTCCAGGGCATGCGCCGGCGCAACGGGGCGATTTCCTGGAACCTGGTGCAGGACAGCGAGAACCCGCGCCTGTGGCTGGAGTTCTTCATCGACGAATCCTGGCTGGAACACCTGCGCCACCACCAGCGGGTCACCCGCGGCGAACTGCGGATCGAGGCGGCGGCGCGGCAGTTCCAGACGCCCGGCGTGGAAATCCGCATCCGCCACTACCTGCAGGGCGCGGCGGAGCGGCTTGCACGCTAGGTTGCCGTGCGTGCTCTCCAGGCCACCGGGTTCACCAGGTTCGCCGGTCGCTCGCCGGCCAGCGCGGCGAGCAGGTTATCCACCGCACAGCGCGCCATCGCCTCGCGCGTCTCGTGGGTGGCGGAGCCGATGTGCGGCGTCGCCACCACGTTGTCGAGACGCAGCAGTGGCGAGTCCGCCGCCAGCGGCTCGCTGGCGAACACGTCCAGCCCGGCGCCACGGATGCGCTGCTGGCTGAGCGCCTCGATCAGCGCCACCTCGTCCACCACCCTGCCGCGGGAGATGTTGACGAGGATGGCGCCGGACTTCATCAGGGCGAGTTCGCGGGCGCCGATCAGACCTTCGGTGGCGGCGGTCAGCGGCAGCGTCAGGCAGACGAAATCCGCCTGCGCCAGCAGTTCGTCCAGGCCGAGATGGCGGGCGCCATAGCGCGCCTCCACCTCCGGCTTCGGCCGCTGGCTGTGGTACAGCACGCGCATGCCGAAGCCCGCCTGGGCGCGCCGCGCCAGCGCCTCGCCGATACGCCCCATGCCGACGATGCCGAGGGTCTTGCCCTGCACGTCGCAGCCGAAATGCTCCGGCCCGAGGTTGGCCTGCCAGTGTCCGGCGCGCACCCAGCCGGCCAGCTCGACGACCCGCCGCGCGCTGGCGAGGATCAGCGCGAAGCCGGTGTCGGCGGTGGTTTCGGTGAGCACGTCGGGGGTGTTGGTGAGCAGCACGCCGCGGCGGGTCAGCTCGTCGATGTCGTAGTTGTCCACACCCACCGACACGCTGGACATCACCTCCAGTTGCGGCGCCAGGTCGAGCAGGCCGGCGTCGATCCGCAGGCTGGCGCCGAGCAAGCCGTGGGCGCCGGGCAGTACGTCGCGCAGGCGGGCCAGGCCGTCGCGCTGCGGATCTTCCACCAGGGTCATCTCGACATGCGCCTGCAGGCGCGCCATCAGTTCGGCGGAAAGGGTCTTGTAGAGGACGACACGTTTCTTCATGCCAGGGCTCCTTATTGGCTCGTCGCCAGGCGCGGTTCACGCCCCTTGGCGCGGCCGGAATTCGACGAGGGATTGAGGACGGCGGTGAGCACCACGGCGACCAGCAGCGCGCCGCACATGAACAGGTAGGACGCGCCCGGCCCGCCGGTGGCGCCGTTCAGGTAGCCGACCAGCCAGGAACCGGCGAACGAACCCAGCGCGCCCATGCTGTTGATCAGCGCCATGGCGCCGCCGGCGACGTTGCTCGGCAGCACTTCCGGCACGATGGCGAAGAACGGCCCGTAGGGCGCGTACATGCAGGCGCCGGCGATCACCAGCAGCGCGTAGGACAGCCAGAAATGCTCGCCGCCCAGCGCATAGGAGCCGTAGAACGCCAGCGCGGCGATCAGCAGCGGCGGCCAGACGAAGCGCTTGCGCCGCTGCAGGCGGTCCGAGGCCCAGGACACGCCGATCATGGCGATCACCGCGGCCAGGTAGGGCAGCGCCGACAGCCAGCCGGCCTCGACGATATCGAGGTTGGCGGCCTGCCTGAGGATCGACGGCAGCCACAGCACGAAGCCGTATACGCCGATGCTCCAGCAGAAGTACTGCAGCGAGAGGATGATCACCTTGGGCGAGCGGAACGCCTCGCGGTAGTTCTTCACCGGCTTGATGCCCTGCTGCTCGGCGGCCAGGGCCTGTTCCAGGCGGGACTTCTCCTGCTCGCTCAGCCAGTCGGCCTGGGCCGGGCGGTCATCCACCAGGCGCCACCAGAAGAACGCCCAGATCACCGCGGGCAGGCCCTCGATGATGAACATCCAGCGCCAGTCGAACTGCTGGATCAGGTAGCCGGACACCACCGACATCCAGAGGATGGTCACCGGGTTGCCGAGGATCAGGAAGGTGTTGGCCCGCGAGCGTTCGGCGCGGGTGAACCAGTGGCAGAGGTAGATCAGCATCGCCGGCATCACCGCCGCCTCCACCACGCCGAGCAGGAAACGGATGACGATCAGCAGGCGCACGTCGCTGACCATGCCGGTCAGCGTCGCCAGGCCGCCCCAGAGGATCAGGCTGGCGAAGATCAGTTTTTTCACGCTGCGCTTCTCGGCATAGATGGCGCCGGGAACCTGGAAGAAGAAGTAACCGAGGAAGAACAGCGCGCCGAGCAGCGAGGACAGCGCCGGGGTGATCTGCAGGTCGTCGGCCATCCCGGAGGCGGCGGCGAAACCGTAGTTGGCGCGGTCGAGGTACGCCAGGCTGTACGTGATGAACACGATCGGCATGATGTACCACCAGCGGCGCGGGGCGAGGCGGGTCGTTTGCATGGTTTTCTCCTGAGCTTCTTGTTCTTGTGGCAACAGGCGCCGGCCGGGCCGGCGGATTTTCGAGGGAATCAGGCGCTCCTGCGCTGGCTGTGCTCCGTCAGTTCGTGGCGGAGGGGCAGCCCTTCCATGTCGCCGCGGGACTGCACCGCCCGGCTGCCGCACCAGGCGCCGCGCGCCACCGCGTCCGGCAGGCCGCGGCCTTCGAGCAGCGCGCTGACCACGCCGACGGCGAAGGCGTCGCCGGCGCCCACGGTGTCCACCACCTTCGGCACCGGAACGGCGGGCACCCAGCCGTCGCCGTTGCAGCTGCGGAAGTAGGCGCCGGCACCGCCCAGCTTGATCACCACCAGCTCCACGCCCCGCTCCAGGTAGAAGGCGGCGATGTCGGACGGCTCGTCGCGGCCGCTGAGCAGGCGGCCTTCCTCCAGCCCCGGCAGCACCCAGTGCGCCTTGCACGCCAGCGCGTTGATCTCGCGGATCATGCTGGCGCGGTCCGGCCACAGCGAGGGGCGCAGGTTGGGATCGAAGGAAACGCTGCGGCCGGCGGCGCGCATGGCATCGATCAGGGCATGGGAAAGCTCCCGGCAGCTCGGCGACAGCGCCGGCGGAATGCCGGTGGCGTGCAGATGGCGCGCCTGCAGCAGCTGCGGACGGATCAGCGCCGGCGACATGCGGCTGGCCGCCGAATTGCGGCGGAAATATTCCACCGCCGGGTCGCTGCCGTCGTCGCAGCGCGCCTTCATCTGGAAGCCGGTGGGATGCGCCGGGTCGATCTCCACGGACGCGCAGTCCAGCCCTTCCTGGCGCAGGCTGGCGAGCACGAAGCGACCCAGCGAATCGTCGCCCACCCGGCTCAGCCAGCGCACGCTGAAGCCGAGCCGCGACAGGCCGATGGCCACGTTGCTGTCGGCGCCGGCGATGCGCTTGCCGAACTGCGCCACGTCCGCCAGTTCGCCGGTCTGCTCGGCGACGAACATGGCCATGGTTTCACCGAAGCAGAGCACGTCATGTTCACGCATGGCTCACCTCCCGCGCATGGCCGAGACGGGCCAGGCGCTCGACCTGGGCGCGGGTCAGCGCCAGCAGGTCATCGCCGTCCAGGGGATATTCGACGGCGCGCGTCACGCCGGGCCTGAACCAGCCCAGCAGGCATTCCCATTCCTCCAGATCGGCCGCGTCCGGCGGGACGGCGACCAGGCGGCCATCGGCGCGGTGGCGCACGGCCTTGCAATGCACGTAGCGCACCCAGCGCCCCAGCTCGCGGGCCCCCTGCTGCGGGGATTCACCCTGCCAGTGCCAGTTGCCGATGTCGAAGGTCATCCCCAGCGGCAGCGCCAGCTCCTCGGCGCGCCGGAAGAACTGCAGCAGCGGCTCGATGCGCCCGCCTTCCTGGGTCTGGTCGTTTTCCACCAGCAGCGCGGGCCCGTCCTCTTCCAGGAATGCGTACAGCGCCGCGACATCGCAGCCCGCACAGTAGTGGCCCAGCGAGACTTTCAGCGCCACGGCGCCAAGCTCACGCGCCAGCTCCAGCCGGCCGGGCAGGCGCGGGTCCAGCTGGCCTTCGGCGGTCCACAGCGCCAAGGGCGAGGAGTACAGGCACTCCAGCTGCAGCGCGCGCATGGCGGCGGCAAGCGCCGCGGTGTCGGGCGCGGCGTCGAAGAGTTCCTCGCGCAGCTCGGCCCGGGTCACGCCGGCACTGGCCAGCAGGCCGAGGAAATCCTGCTGGCCGCGCTGCCGGACCAGATCGGCGCCGTAGCTGGAAAGGCTGATGGAAACGGGGCTCGGGAGCATTGTTGTTATTCCTCTGAAACCGGTTTCATTTTCGACCGAACGCAGGATGCAATCGCCTCCTGCGATTCAGTCACGTGGGTGGGTGGAACCTCGGATGATGAGTTCGGCCTTGAAGTCGATCCGGCTCGCCGCCGCGCCCTCGCCGCGCAGCCGCTGCAACAGGCATTCGAACGCCGCCACGCCGATGCGCTCGATGGGCTGGGCCAGCGCCGTGATGCCGCTGCCGACCAGGGGATACCAGTCCAGTTCGTCGAGCGCGATCAGCCCGACATCCTCGAACAGCCGGCAGCCCAGCTCGCGCAGGGCCCGGGTGGCCGCCAAGGTGGCCACGCCGTTGCAGGTGAAGATCGCCTGCGGCCCGTGGCCGCTGGAGCCGAGGAAGGCGGACAGGCGCGTTTCCAGGTCGCCGGAAATTTCCAGCACCTGCCCGCGCATGCCCGGACGGCGGTCGATGGAGATATTGAATGCCTGCACGCGTTCGAGACGGGAACTGGTGCCGTCGAGCGCTTCGCTGACCGCCAGGATGTCGCGGTAGCCGCGTTCCTGCAGGTGATCCAGGGCCTGCTCGATGGCATCGGCGTTGTCCAGGCCGACCAGATCGACATTCAGCTCGGGCAACTGGCGATCCACCAGGACCATGGGAATCTCGCGATGCAGGCTGAGCAGCTCGCCGGGATGGTGGCCGAGGGTATTCACGATCAGCCCCTCGACGTTGTAGGACTGCAGCGCCACCAGATGATGGCGCTCCTGCTCGTCGTCGCGATTGGTGTTGCACACCACCAGGCTGTAGCCGTGCTGGCGGCAGGCGGTTTCCACGCCATGCATCACCGCGACCGAATAGGGATTGAGGATATCCGCCACCAGCATGCCGATCAGCCGCGTCTGCCCACGCTTCAAACCGCGGGCCATCTGGTTCGGACGATAACCGAGACGGGCGATGACTTCCTCGATGCGCTGCGCGGTGGCATCGGCCAGCAACTGGCGGTCGCCGCCGATATAACGGGACACCGTCGCCTTGGACACCCCAGCGGCCCGCGCCACTTCACTGATGGTCACCCGCTCGCGAGCAGGGGAAGGCATGTCGTTCATCGGTGGTCCCGTTGTCGTTGTTCTGTGGGTCGATCTATGAAACCGGTTTCAGAAAACTAGGCGAGCCCCACCGACCTGTCAATCCCCGGATTTCCCCCTGGCACGGCCACCCGCCATCAGCCGACGATCGGCATCCTGCCTAAACGATTGAAAGATCAGAAAATTATCGAAGAAAGGGGGTTGACACACCCCGGAAAGATACGGAAAATGCGCGCCACTCGGCTACATAGCTCAGTCGGTTAGAGCGCAGCATTCATAATGCTGATGTCCCAGGTTCAAGTCCCGGTGTAGCCACCATCTCCAGAAAGGGAGTCAGCGCAAGCTGACTCCCTTTCTGCTTTGGGCGACTGACTACATCGCATTCACGCCCCACCTTCCCTCCCGCACAAAAAAGGCCCCGCATCCGCGAGGCCCCGTTTCAACACTACCGCACTCTCAGCCCTACTACTCCATCGGCCGCAGCCGATACTGCGGCGGAAGCTGCTCCAACCCGCTCACTGTCACGTTGAGGTCCTTCCAGCGGCCGTCCTTGATGCCGTAGATGCAGCCGTGCACGGACAGCGGCTGGCCGCGGTGCCAGGCGTTCTGGATGATGTTGGTGTGGCTGACGTTGGCCACCTGCTGGATCACGTTGAGTTCGCAGAGGCGGTCGACGCGCTCTTCCTCGCTGGCGAACTGGCTGAGGTGGTCGCGGTATTCATAAGCGAGGTCGCGGATGCTGCGCAGCCAGCCGTCGATCAGGCCGAACTGGCGGTCCTGCAGGGAGGCGCGGACACCGCCGCAGCCGTAGTGGCCGGTGACCAGGATGTGTTTCACCTTGAGTACGTCCACCGCGTACTGGATCACCGACAGGCAGTTGAGGTCGGTGTGCAGCACGACGTTGGCCACGTTGCGGTGGACGAACAGGTCGCCGGGCAGCATGCCGACGATCTCGTTGGCCGGCACGCGGGCGTCGGAGCAGCCGATCCACAGGTACTCGGGAGCCTGCTGGCGCGCCAGTTTGGCAAAGAAATCCGGGTCTTCCTGATTGATCGCCTCGGCCCAGCGGGCGTTGTTCTCGAACAGCTGTTGCAGGTCGCTATCGCTCATCATTAGTCCTCCAGTTCGCTGCGGCACCTTACACAAGAGGGCGCCTCGTGGCGAGTTCAGTCGAACAGGGTGCAGGCCATGACCAGGGCATCTTCCCGGCCATCGACCGCCGGATAGTAGCCGCGGCGGCGGCCGACTTCATTGAAACCGTAGCGCTCGTAGAGTCGGTAGGCCGACTGGTTCGACTCGCGCACTTCGAGGAAGCACTCCACCGCGTTCTGCTCGCGGGCGCTCTGCATCAGGTGTTCGAGCAGGCGCAGGCCGAGGCCGCGGCCCTGGCTTTCCGGCTTGACGGTGATGTTCAGCAGGTGCGCCTCGTCGAGGATGATCTGGATGACGCCGTGCCCCACCTGCTGGCTGCCTTCGAACATCAGCCAGCAGCGATAGCTCTGCAGGGCGTCCTGGAAGATGCCGCGGGTCCAGGGATGGCTGAAGGCGGCGTATTCGATCTTCAGTACGGTTTCGAGATCCGCCTCGGTCATCGGGCGGAAGGAAATGGCATCGGTCATGCTTCGCTACGACTCATCCAGCGCTGCCGCACGCGGCGCATGGCGCGCCAGAGTTCGGCCTTGAGCGACGGCTCTTCGATCAGGCTTTCCAGCCCCGGTACGGCCCAGACGGCACCAAGGCCGTCGACCTGCAATTCACGGTTGAACGCCTTGGCATCGGCCTCGCCGGCGAAGCGTACCGCCGGCAGCCCCACCAGCCACAGGCAGGCGCACGGGCCGCTTTCTTCCAGTCGTGCGGCGACGAAGCCCTGGACGAAATCCCGCGCGGCCTGCGGTCCCTGGTCCATGGCGCCATTGGCGAACAGCGGCCAGCGCACCGGTTCGCCGAGGTGTTGCGGGCTGTCCGGCAGGCCGGCCGCGCGCAGCAGATCCTTCAGCAGCAGATAGGCCGGATCGCGGCTGCCCAGCGGTTCACCGGTGGGCAGCTCGACCAGCAGGGCGCATTCGCCGGCCCGCAGCAGTTGCAGGGCGAAGCGCGGCGGCGGTTCGGCGGGCGCACGCGGTTGCACGGGCTCGCTCGCCGGTTCGACTGGAGGCTTGGCAGCCACCTTCGGGGTCACGACGGGAAGCGGTGGGCGCTCCTGCACGGTTTTCGCGACGACTTCCGGCTTCCGCGGCGCAATCACCGGCGCTTCGGCCGGTTCGACCTTTTCAGGCTCGGGCGGCGCGAGCAGTTCCGGGCGCGACGGCGCGGCGAACGGCAGCGCCACGCGTGGCAGCCAGGAGGCGACCTGCATGGCAGCGAGATAGGCGCGGCGGCGGGCTTCTTCGATCAACGGGGTACCTGTGAACGGAATTCGGATGCGCGGCGAGACGGCGGCATCGAGACAAGGGCGAATTGTGGCGTGAAACGCGCGCCACGGAAAGGCCGCGGGCCGCGCCCGGTCGGAAGGAGCGGATTCAGGCGTGGCGGAACAGTCCGATCAGGCAGTCGGCGATGGTGCCCTTGACCGCCTCCAGGTTGACCCGCGAGCGCGAAGCCAGGCGCGCCGGGTTGAGCCGGTGCAGGTGCAGCGACGGCAGCCGCGCCTCGTACTCGCGCAGGTCGCCCTTCACCAGTACCGGCAGGAAGTGCTCGCCGCGCATGCGGTAGCGGTTGATCAGCAGCTTCAGGCCATCCTGGAACGGCTTCTCGGTGGATGCGGCCAGCCGGTGCGTGCCGGGAATCTTCATATACAGGCCGTTGCGGCCCATGGTCTCGCCCGGCAGCAGGTGGATGCCGGTCGGCTCCACGGCGTCGGCCGGAATGTCGTGGAAGGTGCCGAACCAGGCCTGCTCGTCGGGCAGGATGGTGATGCCGCCGCCCGGCTGCTCGGGGATCACGAAGCTGTAGCGGCTGTAGAGGGTTTCCACGTAGGGCGAATAGATGCACAGCCGGCTCTCGAAGCGACGCAGGAAGGCGATCGCCTCGCTGCGATCGACGATGGCATCGAGATCCCAGTCGAGATCGCTGAGTTCTTCCAGTTCGGCCCAACGGGCGGTGGCGAGAGCGGCGTCGTAGGTCATGGTGCGAGTTCTGCTGCGGACCCGAGCGGACTCGCAGAAAACATGCCAGGAATTTCGGACAATTCCGGCATTCCCAGCGTGAAGCACATCACAACCCACCGGGCGCCCCGTCGCAAAGTGCCGCGTTTCGTCACCCGGTCGGCCAGCACCGGACCTTTGCAGTACAATCGGCGCCTTTCTTTGCCTGGCACAACGAGCGGCTTTCCGATGATCGATCCCCGACGCGTACTGCGTGCCCTCGCCGAACACTGGCCCCTGCTGGAACCGCTCTGCGAGCGCTTCGACAGCGGCACCCTGGGCCTGGCGGAACTGCGTGGCCAACTCGGCGCGCAACTGCCCGACAGCACCCCGGCGGACATCACCGCCCTCCTCGACCAGTGGATCCGCCTGGACATCCTGGTCCCGGTGGCCAAGAGCCCCAATCGTTTCGAACTCAACGCGCAAATCCACGACTTCCTCGCATACCTGCGTCAGGAACACCGCCTCGGCCTGTGCCTGGAGATCGAGGCCTACCTGCGCCACCTGGAACGCCTCGCCGGCTACATCCGCGACGCCTTCGAAGTGCGCGACGGCCAGGACCTGGCGCGCCAGCTCCGTCTGCTCGACATGCGCGTGCGCGACGTGCTGAAGAAGCTGGACAACGACGAGCAGGCGCTGGTCGCCGTGGCCGAACGGGCCAAGACCAGCGACCGGCAGATTCCGCTGCGCCAGCGCTATGCGGAAGTCCTCGCCACCTGGGACGAATACGTCGAGCCGATGATCCAGCTGGTCAGCGCCGACGGCGCCTTCGAGCAGGGCGTGCGGCGTGTCGAGCAGGTCCTGCTGCGCCTGCTCGGCGAACAGGCGCGGCTCGGCCAACTGGTGGACGACGACCTGCTGCTGCGCACCCACGCGCGCATCCTCGAGATGCAGACCACCGCCCAGTTGACCCTGCGCCGCGCCCGCGAACTGCTGCTGCCGCTGCGCGAGGAAGCGCGCCGGCACAACGCGATCACCCGCGGCGCGGCCATGGCGCTGTCGCTGATCCGCCGCAAGGGCCTCGACGCCGTGCCGCAGGCCGCCCTGCCGCTGTTCACCCGGCCGCAGAGCAACTTCCTCGGCAGCGCTTCGCAGGTCGAGAGCTACGTCTTCGCCCTGGCGCGCTTCCAGCCCAAGCCGGCGCACTTCCCCAAGGCCAGCGGCTCGCGCAAGAGCGACGGCCCGCAGCGCGCGCCACGCACCGCGCGGGAAATGCTCGACCGCTGCCAGGCCGCCCTGCCGCTGCCGGACCTGATGCTCTGGCTGGTTGAGCAGGAACCGGAGGGCGCCACCGACGAGTTGCTCTACTGGTTCTCGCGCCTGTCCCGCGACGGCCGCTTCCAGCGCGAACGCCTGGAGCGCCGCGACTACCTCACCCGCGAGCACCAGCTGAACCTGTGCTCCTACGCGCTGGTCAGCCCCGAAAATGCCTGAGGCCCGCGCCCTGAAAACCTCGGCGGAAAACGCCCCACGGAATTCCCTGCGAGTGACCGCATGAATATCGACCTGAAAGAACTCACCCAGCTCGCGCCGATCTTCCGCGAGCTGTTCAAGGGCTTCCACATCAGCCGCCGCGACCCGGAGCTGTACAGCCAGCTGTCCAACCAGCAGGACCAGTACCGCACGCTGTTCCGCGCGCTGGGCTTCGAGCTGGTCTGCGACACCCGCGGCTTCTATTACTTCGTCCCCGAGCAGATCGGCGCGCAGGTGAACAAGACCGCCCAGCGCCTGGCGCTGTTCACCTTCATCCTCGTCGAACACCTCGCCGACCAGGGCCGCGACCCGCTTGCAGTGCTCGACGGCGGCAGCCTCGGCCGCGACGAACTGCCGCCACTGCTGGAGAAATACCGCGACCTGTTCCTCCAGGCTGAAGTGACCACCCAGGAAGAACTGGAAGAGAAAGTCATGCGCCGCCTGACTCAGCTCGGCTTCGCCGCCGAGGAAAGCGGCGTGTACCGCTTCCTCCCGCCGATCCACCGCTTCCTCGACGTCTGCCTCTCCGTGCAGCAGGACCGCGATCTGGCCGCGAGCCTGCACGCCGGCGAACTGGAACTGGCGGCGCCGGTGCTGCAGGAAGAAGAGGATGACGCGCCGCTGGCCATCGACCTCGACGAGGAAAGCGACGAAGACGCCCTCGCCCGCGCCATCGCCGAAGAACAAGCAGCCGAGCTGGAGGCTCAGGAATGACCCAGGAACGCTACGGAATCCGCCGCTTCGCCCTGCTCAATACCGCCGGCTACAGCCTCGGCATCTTCCCGCTGGAGCAGCCGCTGTCGGTCTACGGTGCCAACAACCTCGGCAAGAGCGCCTCGATCAACGCCCTGCAGTTCCCGATCCTGGCGCGGATGTCGGACATGAGCTTCGGCAAGTACAGCCTGGAGCAGTCGCGCAAGTTCTACTTCGCCACCGACACCAGCTACATCCTCATCGAACTGCAACTGCCCCACGGCCGCCACGTGATCGGCTGCGGCGGGCGCGGCCCGGGCGGCGGCTTCGGCCACCAGTTCTTCGCCTACCAGGGCGAACTGGACCTCGACCACTACCAGAAGAACGGCACCTGCCTGCGCCTGCGCGAACTCTACGCCAGCCTGGAACGCGCCGGCCTCAAGGCCTACGAACTGAAGCCGGACGAGCTGCGCCGCCTGCTGGTCGGCGGGCACACCTCGATTCCGCTGGACCTCACCCTGATCCCGCTGCGCTCCACCAGCGAGCAGAGCCTGAAGACCTTCCGCGCGCTGTTCATCAACCTGCTGCACATGCGCGAGATCACCGCGGCCAAGCTCAAGCAGCTGTTCCTCGACGCCTTCGAGCACAGCCTGCGCTCCGGCAGCGTCGACTACATCGCCGCCTGCGAGGAAGCCTTCCGCGACGTGCGCCGCATGGAAGGCGACTACCAGGCGCTGGTCGCCGCCGGCCCTCTGGTGGAGGCGCTGGCCAATGGCGTGGCCCAGCGTGAATTCCTGCGCGGCAAGATGCATCGCCTGTCGCCGCTGCTCGACAGCCTGCTCGGCACCTGGGAAGACTATTCCGGCGCGCGCAAGGAAGAGCTGGTCATCCAGTCCGAGCACTATCGCCGCGAGCAGGACGGCCTGCAGAACGAACAGCGTGGCAGTACCCAGGAACTGATGCGCCTGGAGCGCGAGATCAGCGAAGCCCAGCGCTGGGTGGGCGAACTGGCGGTGCTGAAGAATCGCTTCGCCCTGGTCGAGGACGCCAAACAGCTGGAGCAGCAACTGCTCGCCGCCAAGGATGCCCACGACGAACTGGCCGGCGCCCTGGCGCACTCGCGGCAGTTCTCCAGCGAGGACCTCGACGAGCGCGTGCGCGATCTGGAGAAACGCCTGAAAGGCGTTCGCCAGCAGCTCGAACACGCCGACAACAACAGCTATGCCCGCCTGCGCGAGGAGTTCTCCCAGCAGGACGTGGAACGCCTGATGCGCCTGTTCAACGGCGCGCTGTTCAGCCTGCCGCTGGGCGAAAAGGGCGTGAGCCTCGATGAAGACGGCCAGTGGGTAGCCAGCGTCGAGAAGATTCTCGACGGATTCAAGGGCGAGCGCTTCGAAGTGCCCGGCCTGTCCATCGACCTCAGCCATATCGAACCGCCGGCCCTGCAGGCCCTCGCCGACCGCGCCGCCCTGCGCGACCAGAAGGAGCGCCTGGAGAAGGAACTGAAGCAGCTCAAGGCCCAGCAGAGCGTGGCCGCCGACCGTGGCGCAAGCAAGGCGCAGGCGGACAGGCTGTATCAGGAAGTGCTCGACGCGCAGAAGGCGCTGGAAGACTTCCGCCGCAGCCAGACTCTTTCGGCCGAGGAACCAGCCAAGCTGGAACAGCTCGCCCAGGCGGAAGCCGCCCAGGACGAACTCAAGCGCTCGGCCGACGCCTTCACCGAACGCGTCCAGCAGCTGTCCGCCAAGCTGCAACTGGTCGGCCGCCAACTGGCCGATCTGGAAGCCAAGCAGCGCACCCTCGACGATGCCCTGCGCCGCCGCCAGCTGTTGCCGGCCGACCTGCCGTTCGGTACCCCCTTCATGGAGCCGGTGGACGACTCGCTGGACAACCTGCTGCCGCTGCTCAACGACTACCAGGACACCTGGCAGCAACTGCAGCGCATCGACGGGCAGATCGAGGCGCTGTATGCCCAGGTCCGTCTGAAGGGCGTGGCCAAGTTCGACAGCGAGGACGATCCGGAGCGCCGCCTGCAACTGCTGATCAACGCCTACGCACACCGGCAAGACGAGGCCCTGACCCTGGCCAAGGCGCGCCGCGCGGCGGTCACCGACATCGCCCGGACCCTGCGCAACATCCGCAGCGACTACGACAACCTCGAACACCAGCTGGCGCTGTTCAACCGCGAGATCAACCGCCGCCAGGTTTCCAACCTGCAGAGCTTCCGCATCGTGCTGGCGCCGAACCGCGAGGCGCTCAGGCACATCGACCAGATCATCCACAGCGCCGGCCAGTACGAGGAAGGCGAGAACCTCTCGGTGTTCGACCTGACCCAGAGCGCCGAGCAGGATGCGAAGAACGAGGAAGCCAAGGACTACCTGTCGCGTCTGGTGGCGGCGAACAATAACCAGCTCGGCCTGAAGGACCTGTTCGAACTGGCCTTCGAGATCACCAAGGTCGGCGGCCAGCCGATCGTCCACACCGACATCGACGGCGCCGCGTCCAACGGCACCACCATGACCATCAAGGCGCTGACCAACATGTACCTGTTGCTGCACCTGATGGACCGCGAGCAGGCCGGCCGCGTGCGCCTGCCCTATTACCTCGACGAGGCGGCGGACATCGACGAGCGCAACCAGTCGGCGCTGCTGGAGACCAGCCTGCAACTGGGCTTCGTGCCGATCCTGGCCAGCGTGAAGCCGCAGGTTTCGGCAGAAGTGGCGATCGATCTGGAAGGCGGCAGCGGCCCGAACGGCATCTACATCGACGAAGCGGACTGGAAGTACATCCGCCGCCGCGAGCCGGAGAAGGTAGCGGTCAGAGCCGAAGAAGAAAGCGCCGAGCCGGCGTAAACGACAAGGGCCGCAATGCGGCCCTTGTTCATGGGGGCGGTTGCACCCGCCTACTCGGGTGCGATTACTTCGCCCCCAACCGGATCTTCGGCGCCCACTGCAGCCATTCCTCGTTGGCCTCGTCGAACAGCGCGAAGGTCTGCCCTGGCCGCGCCAGCGCGCCCATCTCGGCATTGTTCGGCGTGGCGAACGCCACCCCACCGCTGAGGATGGTCTCGATCGACTCGGTGCGCACCTTCACCCCCTTGAACAGGCTGGCGTCCACGCCCACCCCGCTGGCGTTCCAGAAGCGGCTGCCGCTGCGCACCAGCGCCGCGTAGCGCGGCTCGATGAGGATGTGGATAAGTACCCGGTCGCCCTGCTCGCCCAGTTCGAAGGAGGTCACCTTGCCGACCTGCACCTCGCGGTAGGTCACCGGCACGCCCGGCTTCAGCGATCCACGCCGCGGGGCGCTGAGCACCAGGCTGAGGCCCTTTTCCCGGCCCAGCAGGTTCGGAGCCTTGGCGAGAAGATCGAAATGCTCCCTGCGCTTGCCCGGCTTCGAGGCCGGCAGCACCTCGATGTATTGACCACCGACCAGGGTGCCGAGGTTCTCCACCCCGGACAGCCCCACCACCGGCTTGACCGCCCAGAACTGGGTGCCCTCCCGGGCGATGACACTCTCGGCCTTGGTGATCCGTGCCTTCAGGATCACTCCGCTGAGGTTCTTCTCCAGGGCGATATCTTCCACCTTGCCGACTTCGAGTCCCTTGAAGCGGATCGGAGCGCCGACATTCAGGCCGTCGGCGCTGGTCGCGCAGATTTCCACCAGGGTTCCCTGCGCCAGGGCCATGTCTTCCTGGTCGAACAGCACGAAGCGCCGCACTTTCGTGACCGGGGGTGCCTTCGGATTCGGCGTGTCGAAGGCGATGCCGCCGGTGATCAGGGTCTGCAGCGACTCGCTCTTCACCTGCACGCCACTCAGGTTGCCGGTCAGCGTGATGCCGCTGACGTTCCAGAAGCGCGTCGAATCGTTCACCAGATGCGCGTATTCCGGTTCGATGTGCACACCGATCACCACCCGCTTGCGGTCACGCGACAGTTGGTAGCTCTGCACGCTGCCGACTTTCAGTTGGCGATAGAGAATCGGCGTGCCGACTTCCAGCGAGCCGAGCTTGTCGCTGGTGAGGACGAGGTGCAGGCCGGGGGAGTCCAGGTTCAGCGGCGGGGCCTTGGGGCGAATGGCGAAGTCGCGGGTAGGCGACCCTTCCTTGGCGAAACGCACCGCGATGTAGTTGCCCTTCACCAGGGCCTCGAGGCCGGTGATGCCGGCGAGGGAAATGCTCGGCTTGACCACCCAGAACTCGGTGCTGGTATTGAGCAGTTCGTCGGTGCGCGGGTCCATGGACAGCACGGCGGTCGCGCCGCTGAAGTCCTGGTTCATGTTGATGCTCTTCACCGTGCCGACCTGCACGCCGTTGTAGATCACCGGCGTGCTGCCCGGCGTCAGGCCACTGACGTCGGTGACCTTGAGGTTCACGCTGAGGCCGGCCTGGGCGGCGTCGAAGTCCTCGTAGAGGCGGAACGGCTTGCTCGGGTCGGTGGGCGGGCTGTCCGGATAGTTTTCCGAGGTGGCGAAGGCAATGCCGCCGGCGGCGATGCTCACCAGCGACTCGGTGCGCAGTTTCAGGCCGGACAGGCTGCCGCTCAGGCTGATGCCGCTGGCGTTCCAGAAGCGCGTGTGCTTGCGCACCAGGTTCGCGTAGGCCGGCTCGATATGGATCTTCACTTCGACGATCTTCTGGTCATCGGCCAACTGGTAGCTCTTTACCTGGCCGACCTTGATCTGCCGGTAGTACACCGGGCTGCCCTGCTCCAGCGAGCCCAGGCGCTCGGCACGCAGGGTCAGGTGCAGCCCGGGCAGGCTGTCGGAGAGCGGGGGCGGCTCCATCAGCGCGGTGTATTCAGTATGCAGGGGTCCCTGCACCGGATCGATGGCGATATAGATGCCGGACACCAGGGTTTCCAGGCCCGTCACCCCGGCCAGCGAGACCCGCGGCTTGACCAGCCAGAAACGGGTGTCCTTGCTCAGGTAGGGAGCGGCTTCCTTGCGCATCTCGATGGTCGCGATCACGCCCTTGACGTCGGTGGTGACATGCAGGTCGGTGACCTTGCCGATGGGAATGCCCTTGTAGACCACTTCGGTCTTGTTGACCTGGATGCCGTTCCCCGTTTCGAAATGCACCTGGATATCGACGCCGGCCTGGTCGTAGGCCCTCCAGGCAAGCCAGGCGCCGATCGCCAGGGCGATCAGCGGGAGAATCCAGATCGCCGACCAGTTCGAGGTCTTGCGGGTCTTCGGGGCGGGCAACTCACTCATTGGTTTCGTCCGTGTACGTGTTATCCCAGATCAACCGGGGATCGAAGGTCACTGCGGCCAGCATGGTGATCACCACCACGCTGGCAAAGGCGGCGGCGCCGAGATTGGCTTCGATGCTCGCCAGATTGCCGAAGTTCACCAGGGCGACCAGGGTGGCGATGACGAAGATGTCCAGCATCGACCAGCGTCCGATCCATTCGATGAAGCGGTACATCACGATCCTCTGCCGCGCCGACATCGGCTGGTGGCGCTGCACCGAATAGAGCAGCAGCGCGATGCCGACCAGCTTGAAGGTCGGCACCAGGATGCTGGCGATGAACACGACCGCGGCGATGGGGATCATGTCCGCATGAATCAGTTCGGTCACACCTTCCATGATGGTCGCGGGCATCCCGGCGCCCAGGAAGTTGACGGTCATGATCGGCAGGACGTTGGCCGGGATGTAGAGAATCGCCGCGGTGATCAGCAGGGCCCAGGTCCGGGCGATGCTGTTCGGCCGGCGCTCGTGCACCAGCGCGCCGCAGCGGCTGCAGTGCACGGGCTCGTCATCGGCAGTGCGCCGGTTGAGCTGATGGCATTCGCCGCAGACCAGGATTCCGGCGTCAATGGCCCGCATCGTCGGCCTCCCCGGAAAGCAGCTCCCAGATCTGGTGCTCCGACATGGTCACTTCGAGCCATACCTGCGAGAACAGCAGAGCGACGAAGCAGGCCAGCCCGAATCCGGGGTGCAGTTCGGCCAGGTCCAGCAGCTTGACGATGGAAACCAGGATGCCCATCAGATACACCTCGAGCATTCCCCATTCACGCAGGTAGTGATAGCTGCGATAGAGCATCATGCCCAGACCGCGCCCGACGCGCAGGCGGATGCTCAGCAGCACGTACAACTGGCAGAGGAGCTTCGCCAGCGGAATCAGCATGCTGCACAGGAAGACCAGGACGGCGACGCCTTCCATGCCCGATCGGAACAGGCCGAGGACGCCACTCCAGACGGTGTCGGTGCTGGTCTGGCCGAGAATGGTGATATGCATGATCGGCAGGAAATTCGCCGGGATGTACAGCAACAGGGCGGTCAGCACCAGCGCCAGGCAGCGCTTGACCATGTGCAGCCGGTGAGCGGCGAGTTCGAAGCCGCAGCGCGGGCAACTGGCCTTGTGCCCCGCTTCCAGATGCAAACGCCGCATCAGCAGATCGCATTCGTGACAGGCGACAAGCTCCTCCAGCGGCAGGTCCTTCAGGGCACCACTTTCGACATCGGACATGGATTGGCTCACTCGCGTTTATCGCTATTGTAGATGAGCGCACCGGCAATCGAAGGTAATGGGACGAATCCGGCAACGGGCTCGTATTGCACTTTTTTTCGCGCGCAAAAGCAAAACCCCCGGCCATCGCTGGCCAGGGGTTTCGGGATAGGTGCTTGACGATGACCTACTCTCACATGGGGAGACCCCACACTACCATCGGCGATGCGTCGTTTCACTGCTGAGTTCGGGATGGGATCAGGTGGTTCCAACGCTCTATGGTCGTCAAGCAATTCTTTCGGACGCTCGTGGCTTTCGCTCACGCTCATCCAGATTCGGGTATGTGATGTAATTTGCGGTTCTCACGAACTTTCGGTTCGTCGACTTCACCATCACCGCACAATCTTCTCAGATTGCTTGGGTGTTATATGGTCAAGCCTCACGGGCAATTAGTATCGGTTAGCTCAACGCCTCACAGCGCTT
>NZ_FNIJ01000018.1 GCF_900103845.1 Pseudomonas jinjuensis | reverse complement strand
TACTAATTGCCCGTGAGGCTTGACCATATAACACCCAAGCAATCTGAGAAGATTGTGCGGTGATGGTGAAGTCGACGAACCGAAAGTTCGTGAGAACCGCAAATTACATCACATACCCGAATCTGGATGAGCGTGAGCGCAAGCCACGAGCGTCCGAAAGAATTGCTTGACGACCATAGAGCGTTGGAACCACCTGATCCCATCCCGAACTCAGCAGTGAAACGACGCATCGCCGATGGTAGTGTGGGGTCTCCCCATGTGAGAGTAGGTCATCGTCAAGCACCTATCCCGAAACCCCTGGCCAGTGATGGCCGGGGGTTTTGCTTTTGCGCGAAAAATACCGGTATCCGGCCTGCATTCAGGGACTTCCAATGCATAGGCAAGCATGGCCTGCCTATATATGATGCGTGCCTGATTGTTGCGAGGCATGACATGCAAACCTTGCTGAAATTGCTGGGGGATGGGCGTTTCCATTCCGGGGAAGAACTGGGGCTGGCGCTCGGTGTCAGCCGGAGCGCAATCTGGAAGCGCCTGCAAAGTCTGGAAGCCGAGCTGGGAATTTCTGTCCAGAGTGTGCGCGGCAAGGGGTATCGCCTGTCCGAGCCGCTTTCGGTGATCGATCCTCGGCTGATCGCTGCGCCCTGGCCTCTGGATGTGCTTTTCTCCGTGGATTCCACCAACGCAGAGGTCATGCGACGCCTCGAGGCCGGGGCTGCGACTCCCTTTGCCGTAGTGGCTGAGCGCCAAACCTCGGGGCGCGGCCGCCGTGGCCGGCAATGGGTGAGTCCTCTCGGGGCGAATCTGTACTACACCCTGGGTATCTCGGTGCGCGGCGGGGCAAAAGAACTCGAAGGCCTGAGCCTCGTGGTGGGGCTGGCGGTCGCCCGGGCAATCCAGTCGATCGGTATACAGGGTGTCGGCCTGAAGTGGCCCAACGACATTCTCCTGGATGGAAAAAAGCTGGCCGGCATCCTGCTCGAACTGACCGGGGATCCGGCGGATCTGTGCAGCGTGGCCATCGGCATTGGAATCAATGTGAACATGCGCGGCGCCGAAGGGATAGATCAGCCTTGGGTTTCCCTGTGTGAGGCTGTTGGCTCGAAGGTCGATCGCAATAAGCTGCTTGCGGCGCTCAACCAGGAACTGGCGCATCATCTGGTGCGCCATCGTGAACAGGGTTTTTCGGCCAGCCGGTCGGAGTGGGAAGCGTTGCATCTGTGGCAGGGACGGCAGGTGAGCTTGTCTACGGCCGCGCATACGGTTGTCGGGCGCGCCCTGGGAATAGACGAGCAGGGGGCCTTGCGGCTTGAAGTTGATGGGGTAGAGCGCCGCTACAGCGGGGGTGAGCTGAGCCTGAGGTTGTCTGATGATTCTTGAGCTGGATTGTGGCAATAGCTTGATCAAGTGGCGCGTGCTCGGTGGCGAGCAGTTTGCGCCGGTGGCCGGCGGAATCGCCGATTCGGATGCTGCGCTATTCGAGCAGTTGGGATCGCAAGGGGTTCGTGCGCTGCGCTTTTGCCGCCTGGTGAGCGTGCGCAGCGAGCAGGAAACGGAACTGCTCAGCGAACGCCTGCGGCAGGATTTCTCTGTTTCCGTCAGGCAGGCCAGGTCGGCTGAAACGCTTGCCGGCGTCCGCAACGGATATCGCGACTATCAGCGGCTCGGGCTGGATCGCTGGCTGGCCCTGGTGGCCGGCTACAAGCTTGCGGGAGGTAGTTGCCTGGTCATCGATCTGGGGACCGCGGTGACTTCCGATCTCGTTAGCGCCGATGGTGAGCATCTGGGGGGGTACATCTGCCCCGGGATGCCATTGATGCGTAGTCAGTTGCGCACCCACACGCGGCGTATCCGCTATGGAGACGATGCTGCTCAGGAGGCTTTGCAGAATCTCCTGCCGGGGCGTGAAACGGCTGAGGCTGTCGAGCGCGGATGCCTGTTGATGCTGCGCGGGTTCGTTCGCGAGCAATATCTGCTGGCTTGCGAGCTTCTGGGTGAGGGGTGTGCAGTGTTTCTCACTGGGGGCGACGCTGAGCTGGTGCGAGATGAATTGCCCCATGCCCTGGTTCTGCCCGATCTCGTGTTTGCTGGTCTGGCGCTGGCCTGCCCGCTTGAGTGAGTCGTATTGATGCGCTGGTTCTTTCTCTTTCTGCTCGTGCTGAACATCTTCTATTACGTATGGCATCAACAGCAGGCGCCTCTGCGGGCAAAGCAGATCGCTCCGTTGAGTCTCTATCGGGAAGACCAGCAGAAAAACATTCGCCTCCTCAGTGAATCGGAGGAGGGGGTGCGGCGCAGGCAGGCCGATGCCGCGGGCGGGGCCCCAGCGCCTGACGTCGCATGCGCCTATCTCGGTAGTTTCCCCGAGGAGTCGCGTGCCAGGCAGCTGGAGCAGAGGCTGTTGAGCCTGGATGTGCGGGCCGGTGTCCAGGCGGTCGACGCGAACGATGGCACTGATTACTGGGTATATCTGCCGCCGCTGGCTTCTCGCCAGGCTTCATTGTGGCAACTGAGAGAGCTGCAGGCGCGCAAGATAGATAGCTACATCATCACCGAAGGCGATCTGGCTGATGGCATATCCCTGGGGATTTTCCAGCGCCAGGACTCCGCGGAGAGCGTGGCGGAGCGTCTGAGGGCTGCGGGCTACGAGGCATTGATACGGGAATTACCTCGCGCCCGGCGCGATTACTGGGTGCAGATTGCCCCGGAAAGCAAGCGCCTGGCCGACGATACATTGTTGCTCCAATTGGCGACGGACTTCCCTGGATTGCAAAGGCAAACAATGCCATGCAAAAGCATTGCAAACGTCCGTTAGCTTGAATAGAATGGCGCCCGCTTCGCAGGGGTAGCCCGAAAGGCAAAAGCCTGCAAAGCAGCTGTCGAAACCTAAGTTAAGGTTTTTTAAGAGAAAACTCTTGACAGCGCAGAGGTAGGCTGTAGAATGCCGCCTCACTCGGAGGGGTTCCCGAGCGGCCAAAGGGATCAGACTGTAAATCTGACGTCTCAGACTTCGAAGGTTCGAATCCTTCCCCCTCCACCAGTTTCAAGCGTGAGCGTCAGGCTCCGCGGGTATAGTTCAGTGGTAGAACCTCAGCCTTCCAAGCTGATGATGCGGGTTCGATTCCCGCTACCCGCTCCAGGCTTTCTGCTTATGTTTGCTCATGTAGCTCAGCTGGTAGAGCACACCCTTGGTAAGGGTGAGGTCAGCGGTTCAAATCCGCTCATGAGCTCCATTATTAATGGGCAGATATGAAAATATCTGCCCATTATTTTAATGGTGGTGTGGCTTTCTCAATTCCAGGTGGGAGACGGTCAAGATGGCTAAAGAAAAGTTTGAACGTAACAAGCCGCACGTCAACGTCGGCACTATCGGTCACGTTGACCACGGTAAAACCACTCTGACCGCTGCCCTGACCAAAGTCTGCTCCGAGACCTGGGGTGGTTCGGCTCGCGCTTTCGACCAGATCGACAACGCGCCGGAAGAGAAGGCTCGTGGTATCACCATCAACACCTCTCACGTTGAATACGACTCGCCGGTACGCCACTACGCTCACGTAGACTGCCCGGGTCACGCCGACTACGTGAAGAACATGATCACCGGTGCTGCCCAGATGGACGGCGCGATCCTGGTTTGCTCGGCTGCCGACGGCCCCATGCCGCAGACCCGCGAGCACATCCTGCTGTCCCGTCAGGTAGGCGTTCCCTACATCGTCGTGTTCCTGAACAAGGCCGACATGGTTGATGACGCCGAGCTGCTGGAGCTGGTCGAGATGGAAGTTCGCGACCTGCTGAGCACCTACGACTTCCCGGGTGATGACACCCCGATCGTCATTGGTTCCGCTCTGATGGCCCTGAACGGCCAGGACGACAACGAGATGGGCGTTTCCGCCGTGCGCAAGCTGGTCGAAACCCTGGACTCCTACATCCCCGAGCCGGTTCGTGCCATCGACCAGCCGTTCCTGATGCCGATCGAAGACGTGTTCTCGATCTCCGGCCGCGGCACCGTGGTGACCGGTCGTGTCGAGCGCGGCATCATCAAGGTTCAGGAAGAAGTCGAGATCGTCGGCATTCGCGCGACCACCAAGACCACCTGCACCGGCGTTGAGATGTTCCGCAAGCTGCTCGACGAAGGTCGTGCCGGTGAGAACGTCGGCGTCCTGCTGCGCGGCACCAAGCGTGAAGACGTAGAGCGTGGCCAGGTTCTGGCCAAGCCGGGCACCATCAAGCCGCACACCAAGTTCGAGTGCGAAGTGTACGTGCTGTCCAAGGAAGAAGGTGGTCGTCACACCCCGTTCTTCAAGGGCTACCGTCCGCAGTTCTACTTCCGTACCACTGACGTGACCGGTAACTGCGAACTGCCGGAAGGCGTCGAGATGGTAATGCCGGGCGACAACGTGAAAATGGTTGTCACCCTGATCGCTCCGATCGCCATGGAAGAAGGTCTGCGCTTCGCGATTCGCGAAGGCGGCCGTACCGTTGGCGCCGGCGTGGTTGCCAAGATCGTCGAGTAATCGTTGATCTAGCGCATTAGGAAAAGGGGGCCTTCGGGCCCCCTTTTTCGTTTCATTGATCAAATATTGACACCCCCGGGGGGCATCCGTACAATTGCGCCTCCTTTTAACGGGCGGAGTCCGTCCGTTGGGAATGGCAACTTGGAGTCTGAGGTCAAATGCAAAATCAACAAATCCGTATTCGGTTGAAGGCTTTTGACCATCGCCTGATCGACCAATCCACCCAGGAAATCGTGGAAACCGCGAAACGTACTGGCGCTCAGGTGCGTGGTCCGATTCCTCTGCCGACCCGCAAGGAACGTTACACCGTGCTGATTTCCCCGCACGTCAACAAGGATGCTCGTGATCAGTACGAAATTCGTACTCACAAGCGTGTTCTCGACATCGTTCAGCCGACCGACAAAACCGTCGACGCGCTGATGAAGCTCGACCTTGCTGCTGGCGTCGAAGTACAGATCAGCCTCGGCTAATGCCCTCGGCATTGGTCGTGTAACGCTCTGAAATGGGCGGCCATAGCGGGTGAAAGCCCCGTACACTAAAGAGGTTCATAACATGACAATTGGTGTTGTCGGTCGTAAGTGCGGCATGACCCGCATTTTCACCGAAGATGGTGTCTCTATTCCGGTTACGGTCATCGAGGTCGAGCCGAATCGCGTCACCCAATTCAAAAGCGAAGAAAGCGATGGCTACCGCGCAGTTCAAGTAACTGTTGGCGAGCGTCGTGCCTCTCGCGTGACCAAGGCGCAAGCCGGTCACTTTGCCAAGGCGAATGTCGCCGCCGGTCGCGGCGTGTGGGAGTTCCGTCTGGGCGAAGAGCAGTATGCCGCTGGTGATGCGATCACCGTCGAGCTGTTCCAGGCTGGTCAACTGGTCGACGTGACCGGTGAGTCCAAGGGTAAAGGCTATGCCGGTACCATCAAGCGCTGGAACTTCCGTGGTCAGGACAATACCCACGGTAACTCCGTTTCCCACCGCGTTCCGGGCTCCATCGGTCAGTGCCAGACCCCGGGTCGTGTATTCAAAGGCAAGAAGATGTCCGGTCACATGGGTGCTGAGCGCGTAACCGTTCAGTCTCTCGAGATCGTGCGTGTCGATGCCGAACGCAACCTGCTTCTGGTCAAGGGTGCCGTTCCTGGCGCCACCGGCGGTGACGTGCTCGTGCGTCCGGCGGCCAAGGCTCGCGGTTAAGAGGGGAAGCTGAGATGCAATTGAATGTAAATGGCGCTCAGGCTATCGAAGTCTCCGAGCGTACCTTTGGCAGCGAATTCAACGAGACTCTGGTTCACCAGGCTGTCGTCGCCTACATGGCTGGCGGTCGTCAGGGCACCCGTGCTCAGAAGACTCGTTCCGAAGTCTCTGGTGGTGGCAAGAAGCCGTGGCGTCAGAAGGGCACCGGTCGTGCTCGCGCTGGCACCATCCGCAGCCCCATCTGGCGTGGGGGCGGTACTACCTTCGCCGCCAAGCCGCAGGATCACTCCCAGAAGCTCAACAAGAAGATGTATCGCGCTGCTCTGCGCTCCATCCTCTCCGAGCTGGTTCGTCTGGAGCGTCTGGTCGTTGTCGCCGATTTCGGCGTAGACGCACCGAAGACCAAGGGCCTGGTCAGCAAGCTGGACACCCTGGGTCTGAAAGACGTGCTGATCGTTACCGATGGCGTTGACGAAAACCTGTACCTGGCTGCGCGCAACCTGGCGCACGTCGACGTACGCGACGTCCAGGGTTCCGACCCGGTCAGCCTGATCGCCTACGACAAGGTGCTGGTCACCGTGTCCGCCGTGAAGAAGTTCGAGGAGCTGCTGGGATGAACCAGGAACGCGTATTCAAAGTGCTGCTTGGTCCGCACATCTCCGAGAAAGCTACCGGTCTCGCGGACAGCAAGGGCCAATTCGTCTTCAAGGTTGCCACTGATGCAACCAAGCTGGAAATCAAGAAGGCCGTAGAAAGCCTGTTCGGCGTGAAGGTTCGTCGCGTCACCACCCTGAACGTTCAGGGCAAGACCAAGCGTACCGCTCGCGGCCTGGGCAAGCGCAACGACTGGAAAAAGGCGTACATCGCTCTCCAGCCGGGCCAAGATCTCGATTTCGCAGCTGGCGCTGAGTAAAGGGGTGCATCATGGCAATCGTTAAGTGCAAACCGACTTCCGCTGGTCGTCGCTTTGTCGTGAAAGTGGTGAATCAGGAGCTGCACAAAGGCGCTCCCTACGCACCGCTGCTCGAGAAGAAATCCAAGTCTGGCGGCCGTAACAACAACGGTCGTATCACCACCCGTCATATCGGTGGTGGTCACAAGCAGCACTATCGTCTGGTCGACTTCCGCCGCAACAAGGATGGCATTCCTGCCATCGTCGAGCGCGTTGAATACGATCCGAACCGTACTGCTCACATCGCTCTGCTGAAATACGCGGACGGCGAGCGTCGCTACATCATCGCCCCGAAAGGCGTGGTAGCCGGCGATCAGCTGATTTCCGGTATCGGTGCGCCGATCAAGGCTGGCAACAACATGCCGCTGCGCAACATTCCGGTTGGTAGCACCGTTCACGGTATCGAACTGAAGCCGGGCAAAGGCGCTCAGATCGCTCGTTCCGCTGGTGCTTCCGCCCAGCTGGTCGCGCGTGAAGGTGCGTACGTAACCCTGCGTCTTCGCTCCGGCGAAATGCGCAAGGTCCTGGCTGACTGCCGCGCGACCCTGGGTGAAGTCTCGAACTCCGAGCACAGCCTGCGTTCGCTGGGTAAAGCTGGTGCCAAGCGCTGGCGTGGCGTTCGCCCGACCGTTCGTGGTGTTGCCATGAACCCGGTCGACCACCCGCATGGTGGTGGTGAAGGTCGTACCTCTGCTGGTCGTCATCCGGTATCGCCGTGGGGTCTTCAGACCAAGGGTAAGAAGACTCGTGCGAACAAGCGTACCGATAACATGATCGTCCGTCGCCGCAAGTAAATAGAGGGATACGACTGTGCCGCGTTCTCTGAAAAAAGGTCCTTTTATCGATCTTCACCTGCTGAAGAAGGTCGAAGTGGCGGTGGAAAAGAACGACCGCAAGCCGATCAAGACCTGGTCGCGCCGTTCGATGATTCTGCCGCATATGGTTGGTCTGACCATCGCTGTCCACAATGGCCGTCAACACGTGCCGGTTCTGGTCAACGAAGACATGGTCGGTCACAAACTCGGCGAGTTCGCTGCTACCCGCACCTATCGTGGGCACGCTGCGGACAAGAAAGCCAAGCGTTAAGGGGTAAGGAAGATGGAAGTAGCCGCTAAGCTGTCGGGCGCTCGTATCTCCGCCCAGAAAGCCCGCTTGGTCGCCGACCAGATCCGCGGGAAGAAGGTGGGCGAAGCGCTCAACCTCCTGGCTTTCAGCAACAAGAAAGCCGCCGAGATCATGAAGAAAGTGCTGGAGTCGGCTGTGGCCAACGCTGAGCACAACGAAGGCGCCGATGTGGATGACCTTAAGGTCTCCACCGTCTTCGTCAACGAAGGTCGTTCGCTCAAGCGCATCATGCCTCGCGCCAAAGGCCGTGCTGATCGCATCGTGAAGCGGTCTTGCCATATCACGGTCAAGGTTGCGGACAAGTAACGGAGTCGATCAGATGGGTCAGAAAGTACATCCCAATGGCATTCGCCTGGGCATCGTCAAGGAGCACACCTCCGTTTGGTACGCAGATAAGCGCACTTACGCCGATTATCTGTTCGCCGACCTGAAGGTGCGTGAGTACCTCCAAGACAAACTAAAAAGCGCGTCCGTAAGCCGTATCGATATCCATCGTCCGGCTCAGACTGCACGCATCACCATCCACACCGCCCGTCCCGGTATCGTGATCGGCAAGAAAGGTGAAGATGTTGAGAAGCTGCGTCAGGACCTGACCAAGCAAATGGGTGTGCCTGTGCACATCAACATCGAGGAAATCCGCAAGCCGGAGCTCGATGGCATGCTGGTTGCGCAGAGCGTAGCTCAGCAGCTGGAGCGTCGCGTCATGTTCCGTCGCGCGATGAAGCGCGCTGTACAGAACGCCATGCGCATTGGTGCCAAGGGCATCAAGATCCAGGTGAGTGGTCGTCTGGGTGGCGCTGAAATCGCTCGTACCGAGTGGTATCGCGAAGGTCGTGTGCCCCTGCACACCCTGCGTGCCGACATCGACTACGCAACCTACGAAGCGCACACCACCTACGGTGTGATCGGTGTGAAGGTTTGGATCTTCAAGGGCGAGGTCATTGGTGGCCGCCAGGAAGAGCTGAAGCCGGTAGCGCCCGCTCCTCGTAAAAAAGCTGCTAAGTAAGGAGTACGCAAATGCTGCAACCCAAGCGTACGAAGTTCCGCAAGCAAATGACCGGTCACAACCGTGGCCTGGCTCATCGCGGTTCCAAAGTCAGCTTCGGCGAGTTCGCCCTCAAGGCAACCAGCCGTGGCCGTCTCACCGCACGTCAGATCGAGTCCGCGCGTCGTGCGCTGACCCGTCACGTCAAGCGTGGCGGCAAGATCTGGATCCGCGTATTCCCCGACAAGCCGGTTACCAAGAAGCCCCTCGAAGTTCGTATGGGTAAAGGTAAGGGTGGCGTCGAGTACTGGGTAGCCCAGATTCAACCGGGCAAGGTCCTGTACGAGATCGAGGGTGTTTCCGAAGAGCTGGCGCGTGAGGCATTCGCCCTGGCTGCTGCAAAGCTGCCGCTCGCCACCTCCTTTGTTAAGCGGACGGTGATGTGATGAAAGCGAATGAACTTCGTGAAAAATCCGTTGAGCAGCTGAACGAGCAACTGCTCGGCCTGCTGCGCGACCAGTTCAATCTGCGCATGCAGAAAGCAACTGGCCAGTTGGGGCAGTCTCACCTGCTCTCGCAAGTGAAGCGCGACATCGCTCGCGTTAAAACTGTGCTCAACCAGCAAGCAGGTAAGTGATCATGGCTGAAGCTCAGAAAACCGTCCGTACGCTGACCGGCCGCGTCGTCAGCGACAAGATGGACAAGACCATCACCGTTCTGATCGAGCGTCGCGTCAAGCACCCGATCTACGGCAAATACGTGAAGCGTTCGACCAAACTGCACGCCCACGACGAATCCAATCAGTGCCGCATTGGTGACCTGGTCACCATTCGCGAGACCCGTCCGCTGGCCAAGACCAAGGCCTGGACCCTGGTTGACGTCGTTGAGCGCGCGGTGGAAGTCTAAGGACTAAGGGTCGGAGATAGATTATGATTCAGACTCAATCCATGCTCGATGTCGCTGACAACAGCGGCGCGCGTCGCGTGATGTGCATCAAGGTGCTCGGCGGTTCCCACCGCCGTTACGCCGGCATCGGCGACATCATCAAGGTCACCGTCAAGGAAGCGATTCCGCGTGGCAAGGTCAAGAAAGGCCAGGTCATGACCGCTGTGGTCGTCCGCACCAAGCACGGTGTGCGTCGTACCGACGGTTCCATCATCCGCTTCGACGGCAATGCCGCTGTCCTGCTGAACAACAAGCAGGAGCCCATCGGCACCCGTATCTTCGGGCCAGTGACTCGTGAACTTCGTACCGAGAAGTTCATGAAGATCGTCTCGCTCGCCCCTGAAGTGCTGTAAGGAGTAGCCGACATGCAAAAGATTCGTCGTGACGACGAAGTAATCGTCATTGCCGGCAAGGACAAGGGCAAGCGTGGCAAGGTGCTGAAAGTTCTCGCTGACGACCGTCTGGTCGTTGGCGGCGTGAACCTGATCAAGCGCCACACCAAGCCCAACCCCATGCTCAACCAGCAAGGCGGTATCGTCGAGAAGGAGGCGCCTCTGCACGTCTCCAACGTCGCCATCTTCAACCCGGAAACCAGCAAGGCTGACCGCGTTGGCTTCAAGGTAGAAGACGGTAAGAAAATTCGTGTCTTCAAGTCGACCCAGAAACCGGTTCAGGCTTGAGGGAGCTAGGTAGATCACCATGGCACGATTGAAAGAAATTTATCGGAAGGAAATCGCTCCCAAGCTGAAGCAAGAGCTTCAGCTGGCGAACGTGATGGAAGTTCCGCGCGTTACCAAAATCACCCTGAACATGGGTCTGGGCGAAGCTGTCGGCGACAAGAAGGTCATCGAGAGCGCGGTTGCCGATCTCGAGAAGATCGCGGGCCAGAAGCCGGTCGTGACTTACGCTCGTAAGTCCATCGCCGGTTTCAAGATCCGTGAAGGCTGGCCGATCGGCGTCAAGGTCACCCTTCGTGGCGACCGTATGTACGAGTTCCTGGATCGTCTGCTGTCCATCTCCCTGCCGCGCGTGCGTGACTTCCGCGGCCTGAATGCCAAGTCCTTCGACGGTCGCGGCAACTACAGCATGGGCGTGAAAGAGCAGATCATCTTCCCGGAAATCGACTACGACAAGATCGATGCTCTCCGCGGTATGGATATCACCCTGACCACCACCGCCCGTTCGGATGATGAAGGCCGCGCTCTGCTGCGCGCTTTCAACTTCCCGTTCCGCAACTGATTGGAGTAGGAACATGGCAAAAGAGAGCATGAAAAACCGTGAGCTGAAGCGTCAGCTGACGGTAGCCAAGTACGCCAAGAAGCGTGCCGAGCTGAAAGCGATCATCGCTAGCCCGAACTCCACTGCGGAAGAGCGTTGGAACGCCCAGGTCGCCCTGCAGAAGCAACCGCGTGACGCGAGCGCCAGCCGCCTGCGTAACCGTTGCCGTCTGACCGGTCGTCCGCACGGCTTCTACCGCAAGTTCGGCCTCAGCCGTAACAAGCTGCGTGAAGCTGCGATGCGCGGTGACGTACCGGGTCTGGTCAAGGCCAGCTGGTAAGTCCCGGAAACGGAGCCAGCGATGGCTCCGTTGATCGCGATCTCGTGTCAAGCCCCGAATGGGGCTTGATTCGTTTTTGAGCGATCTCTAGAATACCCGGCTCCCCTGAGCCTGGGTTTATGTCGCCTGGTGTTTTGTGGGCGAGTGAAGTTGAAGGCTTATCTTTTGTATCAGGAGCATTAAGCCCATGAGTATGCAGGACCCGTTAGCAGACATGCTAACTCGCATCCGTAATGCCCAGATGGCTGAGAAGACCGTCGTGAGCATGCCGTCTTCCAAGCTGAAAGCGGCAGTCGCCAAAGTCCTCAAGGACGAAGGCTACATTGCGGATTTCCAAGTCAGCGCCGAGGCCAAGCCTCTGCTGTCCATCGAGCTGAAGTACTTCGAAGGCAAGCCTGTCATCGAGGAAGTGAAGCGAATCAGCCGTCCTGGCCTGCGCCAGTACAAATCCGTAGATCAGCTGCCGAAGGTTCGTGGTGGTCTGGGTGTTTCGATCGTCTCCACCAACAAGGGTGTGATGACTGACCGTGCTGCCCGTGCCGCTGGTGTCGGTGGCGAAGTGCTCTGCACTGTGTTCTAAGGGGAATCAGCATGTCTCGCGTTGCTAAGAACCCCGTCAAACTGCCTGCCGGCGTTGAAATCAAGCTGGCTGGCCAGGAACTTTCGGTCAAGGGCTCCAAAGGCTCCCTAGAGCTGAAAGTCCACCCGTCCGTCGAAGTCATTCAGGACAACGGTGAGCTGCGTTTCGCTGCGCGTAACGGCGACCAGCAGACCCGTGCCATGGCCGGTACCACCCGCGCCCTGGTCAACAACATGGTGATCGGCGTCAGCCAGGGCTTCGAGCGCAAGCTCCAGCTGGTCGGCGTTGGTTACAAGGCGCAGGCCAAAGGCCAAGTGCTGTCCCTGGCTCTCGGCTTCTCCCACCCGGTTGATTACGAACTGCCTGCCGGCATCGTCGCTGAAACCCCCAGCCAGACCGATATCCTGATCAAGGGCATCGACAAGCAGCTGGTCGGCCAGGTTGCCGCGGAAATCCGCGACTTCCGTCCGCCGGAGCCGTACAAAGGCAAGGGCGTGCGTTACGCCGACGAAGTCGTCCTTCGTAAAGAAGCCAAGAAGAAGTAGGGCATAGCAAATGAGCGTCAAGAAAGAAACCCGTCTGCGTCGCGCTCGCAAGGCACGCCTGAAGATGCGCGAGCTGGAAGCCGTACGCCTTTGCGTGTACCGCTCCTCCCAGCACATTTATGCCCAGGTCATTGCGGCCGACGGCAGCAAGGTCCTGGCCAGCGCCTCGACCCTGGACAAGGATCTGCGCGAAGGTGCCACCGGCAACATCGACGCAGCCAAGAAAGTTGGTCAACTGGTCGCCGAACGCGCCAAAGCCGCCGGCGTCACCCAAGTGGCGTTCGACCGTTCTGGCTTCAAGTACCACGGCCGTATCAAGGCCCTGGCTGATGCCGCTCGCGAAGGCGGTCTGGAGTTCTAAGTTATGGCAAATAACGATCAAAAGCGCGACGAAGGCTACATCGAGAAGCTGGTTCAAGTTAACCGCGTCGCCAAAACCGTAAAAGGTGGCCGTATCTTCGCCTTCACCGCGCTGACCGTGGTTGGCGATGGCAAGGGCCGTGTCGGCTTCGGTCGTGGCAAGGCGCGTGAAGTGCCGGCTGCCATCCAGAAAGCGATGGAAGCTGCTCGCCGCAACATGATCCAGGTTGATCTGAACGGCACCACCCTGCAGTACCCGACCAAGTCCGCTCACGGCGCCTCCAAGGTGTACATGCAGCCGGCTTCGGAAGGTACCGGCATCATCGCTGGCGGCGCCATGCGTGCCGTTCTGGAAGTAGCTGGTGTTCAGAACGTTCTCGCCAAGTGCTACGGCTCCACCAACCCGGTGAACGTGGTTTACGCGACCTTCAAGGGCCTGAAGAACATGCAGTCCCCTGAAGCCGTGGCGGCCAAGCGTGGCAAGAGCGTCGAGGAGATTCTCTAACCATGGCAACCGTCAAAGTCACTCTGGTTAAAAGCGTGAACGGCCGTCTGGCCAATCACAAGGCTTGCGTCAAGGGCCTCGGCCTGCGTCGCATCGGTCACACCGTCGAAGTTCAGGACACTCCTGAAAATCGCGGCATGATCAACAAGGCCTACTACCTGCTGCGTGTGGAGGGTTAATCCATGCAACTGAACGATCTGCGTTCCGCGCCGGGTGCCCGTCGCGAAAAGCACCGTCCGGGCCGTGGCATCGGTAGCGGTCTGGGCAAGACCGGTGGCCGTGGTCACAAAGGTCAGACCTCCCGCTCCGGTGGCACCATTGCTCCCGGCTTCGAGGGCGGTCAGCAGCCTCTGCACCGTCGTCTGCCGAAGTTCGGCTTCGTTTCCCTGAAGGCCCTGGATCGCGCCGAAGTGCGCACTTCCGAGCTGGCCAAGGTGGAAGGCGATGTCGTTACTCTGCAGGCTCTGAAGGATGCCAACGTGATTAACCAGAACGTACAGCGTGTGAAAGTCATGCTGTCGGGCGACGTTACTCGCGCGGTCACCCTGAAAGGCATCGCCGCCACCAAGGGTGCGCGTGCGGCCATCGAAGCAGCTGGCGGCAAAATCGAGGACTAAATGGCTAAGCAAGGTGCTCTCTCTGCGCTGAGCAACGGTGGTGGTCTGTCCGAGCTCTGGACGCGTCTGCGGTTCCTGTTCCTGGCGATCATCGTCTACAGGATTGGCGCGCATATCCCGGTTCCCGGCATCAACCCCGATCGCTTGGCGGCACTGTTCCGGCAGAACGAGGGGACCATTCTTAGCCTCTTCAACATGTTTTCCGGCGGCGCGCTGGAGCGTATGAGTATCTTTGCACTGGGGATCATGCCGTACATCTCGGCGTCGATCATCATGCAGCTCATGACCGCTATCAGCCCGCAGCTGGAGCAGTTGAAGAAAGAGGGTGAGTCTGGGCGTCGCAAGATTAGCCAGTACACCCGCTACGCCACTCTAGTCCTGGCGCTTGTCCAGGCCATCGGCATGTCCGTTGGCCTGGGCAGCCAGGGCGTGGCCTTCTCCAACGACTTCGGCTTCTACTTCGTGTCGGTCACCACCTTCGTGGCGGGTGCACTGTTCATGATGTGGCTGGGTGAGCAGATCACCGAGCGGGGTGTCGGCAACGGCATCTCCATGCTGATCTTCTCCGGCATCGTCGCGGGTCTGCCCCGAGCAATCGGTCAGTCCTTCGAATCCGCGCGTCAAGGTGACATCAACATCTTCGCCCTGATCGCCATCGGCCTGCTGGCCGTGGCCATCATCGCGTTCGTTGTGTTCATCGAGCGTGGTCAGCGCCGTATCGCCGTGCATTACGCCAAGCGCCAACAGGGTCGCAAGGTGTTTGCAGCTCAGACCAGCCATCTGCCGCTGAAAGTGAACATGGCGGGCGTAATCCCGGCCATCTTCGCCAGCAGCATCCTGCTGTTCCCGGCGTCCCTGGGTGCCTGGTTCGGTCAGTCGGAAGGTCTGGGTTGGCTGCAGGACGTCGCTCAGGCGATCGCTCCGGGACAGCCGTTGAACATTCTGCTGTTTAGCGCAGGGATCATCTTCTTCTGCTTCTTCTACACAGCGCTGATGTTCAACCCCAAGGACGTTGCGGAGAACCTCAAGAAGTCCGGTGCATTTATTCCGGGTATTCGTCCGGGCGAACAGTCCGCTCGCTACATCGATGGCGTGCTGACCCGTTTGACCATGTTCGGTGCCCTGTACATGACGGCTGTGTGCCTGTTGCCCCAGTTCCTGGTGGTGGCTGCCCACGTACCGTTCTACCTCGGCGGGACCTCGTTGCTGATCGTGGTTGTGGTTGTGATGGACTTTATGGCCCAGGTGCAATCTCACCTCGTTTCCCACCAGTACGAATCCCTCATGAAGAAAGCCAACCTGAAGGGCTACGGCAGCGGCTTGCTGCGCTGATCGGTCCGTAAGGTTAGAGGAGTTGGTGATGAAAGTTCGCGCATCGGTTAAGAAGCTGTGCCGCAACTGCAAGATCATTCGTCGCGAAGGCGTCGTTCGCGTGATCTGCAGCGCGGAGCCGCGTCACAAACAGCGCCAAGGCTGAGTGTGATCCACGCGTTATAGCCCGGCAGCTAGTGCGCTGCCGGGTTGATTATTTGTTATTACAGCGCTAATATCCGCGCCCTTTCTTGGCTTCCTGGGCGCCGGGTAGCTGTCAATTGGAGTTTTCTGAATGGCCCGTATTGCAGGCGTAAACATTCCGGATAACAAGCACACTGTTATCTCGCTGACCTACATCTATGGTGTCGGTCGCACTACCGCACAGAGCATCTGTGCTGCCACCGGCATCAGCCCGGCAGCAAAGATCAAGGACCTGAGCGAAGAGCAGATCGATTCGCTGCGTACCGAGGTGGCCAAGCTGACCACCGAAGGTGATCTGCGCCGCGAAATCAACATGAACATCAAGCGTCTGATGGACCTCGGTTGCTACCGCGGTCTGCGTCATCGTCGCGGTCTGCCGGTTCGCGGTCAGCGTACCAAGACCAACGCGCGCACCCGCAAGGGCCCGCGTAAGCCGATCCGCAAGTAATCGCTTAGGAATCTAGTCATGGCAAAACCTGCTGCTCGTCCTCGTAAGAAAGTCAAAAAGACGGTGGTTGATGGCATCGCCCACATCCACGCGTCCTTCAACAACACCATCGTGACCATCACCGACCGTCAGGGCAACGCTCTGTCCTGGGCGACTTCCGGTGGTTCCGGTTTCCGTGGCTCGCGTAAGAGCACCCCGTTCGCTGCCCAGGTAGCGGCCGAGCGTGCCGGCCAGGCTGCTCTGGAATACGGTCTGAAGAACCTCGACGTGAACGTCAAGGGCCCGGGCCCGGGCCGCGAGTCGGCTGTTCGCGCGCTGAATGCCTGCGGTTACAAGATCGCCAGCATCACCGACGTGACCCCGATCCCGCACAACGGCTGCCGTCCGCCGAAAAAACGTCGCGTGTAATAGGAGACAGTGAGAAATGGCTCGTTACATTGGTCCCAAGTGCAAACTGTCTCGCCGTGAAGGCACCGACCTGTTCCTGAAGAGCGGCGCTCGTGCGCTCGACTCCAAGTGCAAGGCCGAACAGATCCCCGGTCAACACGGCCAGCGCCGTGGTCGCCTGTCCGACTACGGTCTGCAGCTGCGTGAAAAGCAGAAAGTCCGCCGTATCTACGGTGTTCTGGAGCGTCAGTTCAGCGGTTACTACCAGGAAGCTTCCCGTCGCAAGGGTTCCACTGGTGAGAACCTGCTGCAGATCCTCGAATGCCGCCTGGACAACGTCGTCTATCGCATGGGCTTCGGCTCCACTCGTGCCGAATCCCGTCAGCTGGTGTCCCACAAGACCATCAGCGTGAACGGCAAGACCGTCAACGTTCCGTCCTACCAGGTCAAGGCTGGCGACGTCATCGCTGTTCGCGAGAAATCGAAGAACCAGCTGCGTATCGCCCAAGCCCTGGAACTGTGCGCCCAGCGCGGTCGCGTTGAGTGGGTCGAAGTGGATACCGAGAAGAAGACCGGCACCTTCAAGAGCGTTCCGGTTCGCGCTGATCTGTCCGCCGACATCAACGAAAACCTGATTGTCGAGCTCTACTCCAAGTAAGGGCTAGAAAATAGGTGCATCCATGCAGAGTTCGGTAAATGAGTTCCTGACCCCCCGCCACATCGATGTGCAGGTGGTCAGCCAAACCCGCGCCAAGATCACCCTCGAGCCCCTCGAGCGTGGTTTCGGCCATACCCTGGGCAACGCGCTGCGTCGCATCCTGTTGTCCTCCATGCCTGGCTGTGCAGTAGTCGAGGCCGAGATCGACGGTGTACTCCACGAGTACTCCGCGATCGAAGGTGTGCAGGAAGATGTCATCGAAATCCTGCTGAACCTGAAAGGTCTGGCCATCAAGCTGCACGGCCGTGACGAAGTGACGCTGACCCTGGCGAAAAAGGGCTCGGGTGTGGTGACCGCTGCCGATATTCAGCTGGATCATGATGTCGAGATCGTCAACGGTGACCATGTTATCGCCCACCTGGCCGATAACGGCGCGCTGAACATGAAGCTGAAAGTCGCTCGTGGCCGTGGCTACGAGCCGGCTGATGCCCGTCAGAGCGATGAAGACGAAAGCCGTAGCATCGGCCGTCTGCAGCTCGACGCCTCGTTCAGCCCCGTACGTCGTGTTGCCTACGTGGTCGAGAACGCCCGTGTCGAACAGCGTACCAACCTGGACAAGCTGGTCCTCGATCTGGAAACCAACGGCACCCTGGACCCTGAAGAGGCTATCCGTCGCGCCGCTACCATCCTGCAACAGCAGCTGGCAGCGTTCGTGGACCTCAAGGGCGATAGCGAGCCGGTCGTGGAAGAGCAGGAAGACGAGATCGATCCGATCCTCCTGCGTCCGGTCGACGATCTGGAGCTGACCGTACGTTCGGCCAACTGCCTGAAGGCGGAGAACATCTACTACATCGGTGACCTGATTCAGCGCACCGAAGTAGAGCTGCTGAAAACTCCGAACCTCGGCAAGAAGTCCCTGACCGAAATCAAGGACGTTCTGGCCTCTCGCGGTCTGTCCCTCGGTATGCGCCTCGACAACTGGCCGCCGGCAAGTCTTAAGAAAGACGACAAGGCTACTGCCTGATCGTCGTAGCTACCGAACGTAAAGTTTGGAAAGGAATTGAACCATGCGCCATCGTAAAAGTGGTCGTCACCTGAGCCGTACCAGCGCGCACCGCAAGGCTATGTTCCAGAACATGGCTGTGTCGCTGTTCGAGCATGAACTGATCAAAACCACCCTGCCCAAGGCCAAGGAACTGCGTCGCGTTGCCGAGCCGCTGATCACCCTGGCCAAGGAAGACAGCGTCGCCAACCGTCGTCTGGCTTTCGACCGTACCCGTTCGAAAGCTGCCGTAGGCAAGCTGTTCAACGACCTGGGCAAGCGCTACGCCAACCGTCCGGGCGGCTACCTGCGCATCCTCAAGTGCGGTTTCCGCGCTGGCGACAACGCCCCCATGGCGTACGTCGAGCTGGTTGATCGTCCTGTCGGCGGCGAAGCTGTAGAAGCTGCCGAGTAAGGCGAACACCTGATAAAGAACCGGGCCCTGTGCCCGGTTTTTTATTGCCTGCGAAAACTGCCGGTGACGTAGCGCCAATCGATCAGCCGCTTTGCTGCTGCCCCTCCGGATCTCTTACCGCTGCCTGGAAGCGTGTGACGCACGACACAAATCAATGAAGTGGTGTTTTGACCGTTCCGGAAATTGCCCGACGGGCATTACAGGATCACTCTTCGGGTTTCCGTGTTTCGCTTCATGGCAATTAGCTGGTAAGGAGATCTCCAATGGACGAGAAAGTCCGTCTTACTACTGCCGCGGGTGCGCCGGTAGTCGATAACCAGAATGTTCAAACCGCCGGACCGCGCGGCCCCATGCTGCTCCAGGACGTGTGGTTCCTCGAGAAGCTCGCGCACTTCGATCGTGAAGTGATTCCCGAGCGCCGCATGCACGCCAAGGGCTCCGCCGCCTACGGCACCTTCACCGTCACCCATGACATCACCCGCTACACCCGCGCCAGGCTGTTCTCCCAGGTCGGCAAGCAGACCGACCTGTTCGTGCGCTTCTCCACCGTCGCCGGCGAGCGTGGTGCGGCCGATGCCGAGCGCGATATTCGCGGTTTCGCCATCAAGTTCTACACCGAGGAAGGCAACTGGGACCTGGTCGGCAACAACACGCCGGTGTTCTACCTGCGCGACCCGCTGAAATTCCCGGACCTCAACCACGTGGTCAAGCGCGACCCGCGTACCAACCTGCGCAATGCGACCTACAAGTGGGACTTCTTCTCCCATCTGCCGGAAGCCCTGCATCAGCTGACCATCGACTTCAGCGACCGTGGCCTGCCGCGCAGCTACCGGTATATTCACGGCTTCGGCAGCCATACCTTCAGTTTCATCAACGCGCAGAACGAGCGCTTCTGGGTCAAGTTCCACTTCAAGACCCAGCAGGGCATCGAGAACCTGAGCAACGAGGCGGCGGCCGCCATCATTGCCCACGATCGTGAAAGCTCGCAGCGCGACCTCTACGACAGCATCGAGCAAGGCGATTTCCCGCGCTGGAAGATGTTCGTCCAGGTGATGCCGGAGAAAGAGGCTGCCACCTATCGCTTCAATCCCTTCGACCTGACCAAGGTCTGGCCGCACGGTGACTACCCGCTGATCGAAGTCGGCTATTTCGAGCTGAACCGCAATCCCGACAACTACCACGCGGAAGTCGAGCAGTCCGCCTTCTCCCCCGCCAACATCGTTCCGGGGATCGGCTTCTCGCCTGACCGCATGCTGCAGGGCCGCCTGTTCTCCTATGGCGACGCGCACCGCTATCGCCTCGGTGTGAATAACCATCAGATTCCGGTGAACAGTCCGCGCAACGGTGTCTGCCCCTATCATCGCGACGGGGCGATGCGCGTCGACGGCAACAACGCCCGGCAGACCGTGACCTACGAGCCGAACGGTTTCGGCCAGTGGCAGCAGCAGCCGGACTTCTCCGAACCGCCGCTGAGCCTCGAAGGCGCGGCCGATCACTGGAACCACCGCGTCGACGAGGACTACTACAGCCAGCCGGCAGCGCTGTTCAAGCTGTTCGACGCTGCCCAGCGGCAGCGGCTGTATGACAACATCGCCGGCGACATGCAGGGCGTTCCCGAGGAAATCCAGCGCCGTCAGCTCGCCCTGTTCTACAAGGTCGATCCGGTCTACGGCGAGGGTGTCGCCAAGGCCCTGGGCCTGAACATTCTTTGACCCGAGCGCTGGCAGGCGAGGCCGTCTTCCCTGAAGACGGCCTTTTGCTGTGTGGATATTGATGGATATCAAGTCGGGAACTATGTTCCGGAGCTGAAATGATTTTCTGTCCGACGGGGAGACCAGACATGAAAGGGCAAGCCGAAGTCATCGATTACCTGAACACACTGCTCGGTGGCGAACTGGCCGCCCGCGACCAGTATTTCATCCATTCGCGCATGTATCTGGACTGGGGTTTCGACAAGCTGTTCCAGCGCATCGACCATGAAATGGCGGAAGAAACCCAGCATGCCGACGTGCTGATCCGCCGCATCCTGCTGCTTGAAGGCGCGCCGGACATGCGCCCCGAGCCGCTGAATACCGGCGCTTCGGTGCCGGAAATGCTGCGCAACGACCTCGAGCTGGAACGCAAGGTGCGCAAGGCGCTGTGCAAGGGCATCGCCCTGTGCGAGAGCCATGGCGACTTCATCAGCCGCGACCTGCTCCGCGCACAGCTGGCGGATACAGAGGAAGACCATGCCTACTGGCTGGAGCAGCAGCTCGGCCTGATCGACAAGATGGGGCTGGAGAACTACCTGCAGTCGCAGATCTGATTTGCGGCTCTTGTAGGCGCGAGCTTGCTCGCGAACCGCCTGATACCGGAGTCGCCGGGAAACTCCGTTCGCGAGCAAGCCCGCTCCTGCGAAAAGCAAGAAGCCCCTGCGCTGAATGGCGACAGGGGCTTTTCAATGCCGGCGCGGATCAGGCCCGATCCCGCTCCAGCAGCGGCTTGAGGAAACGCCCGGTGTGGGAATGCTCCATCTCGGCGACTTCCTCCGGCGTGCCGGTGGCGATGATCTGGCCGCCCTTGGAGCCGCCTTCCGGCCCGAGGTCGACCAGCCAGTCGGCGGTCTTGATCACGTCCAGGTTGTGCTCGATCACCACCACGGTGTTGCCGTGGTCGCGCAGTCGGTGCAGCACGTCGAGCAGTTGCTGGATGTCGGCGAAGTGCAGGCCGGTGGTCGGTTCGTCGAGGATATACAGGGTCTTGCCGGTGTCGCGCTTGGACAGCTCGCGGGACAGCTTGACCCGCTGCGCCTCGCCGCCGGATAGGGTGGTCGCCGACTGGCCCAGGCGGATGTAGGACAGCCCCACGTCGATCAGCGTCTGCAGCTTGCGCGCCACCGCCGGCACCGCGTCGAAGAACTCCCGCGCCTCCTCGATGGTCATTTCCAGCACCTCGTGGATGCTCTTGCCCTTGTAGCGGATCTCCAGGGTCTCGCGGTTGTAACGCTTGCCCTTGCAGACGTCGCAGGGCACATAGATATCCGGCAGGAAGTGCATCTCCACCTTGATCACGCCGTCGCCCTGGCAGGCTTCGCAGCGGCCGCCCTTGACGTTGAAGGAGAAGCGCCCCGGGCCGTAGCCGCGCGAACGCGCTTCCGGCACGCCGGAGAACAGCTCGCGGATCGGCGTGAACAGCCCGGTGTAGGTCGCGGGATTCGAACGCGGGGTGCGGCCGATCGGGCTCTGGTCGATGTCGACCACCTTGTCCAGATGCTGCAGGCCGTCGAAGGAATCGTGGGCCGCGGTCTCCAGGCTGGTGGCGCCGTTCAGCGCGGTGGCGGTGATCGGGAACAGGGTGTTGTTGATCAGCGTCGACTTGCCCGAGCCGGACACGCCGGTGACGCAGGTGAACAGCCCCACCGGGAGTTCCAGGTTGACGCTCTGCAGGTTGTTGCCGCGCGCGCCTTTCAGCTTGAGCAGCGTCTTCCGGTTGCGCGGTGTGCGCTTGGCCGGCACGGCGATCTTCTTGCGCCCGGACAGGTACTTGCCGGTCAGCGAGTCGGGATGGTTCATCACCTCATCGGGCGTGCCCTCGGCGACGATCCGGCCGCCATGCACGCCGGCGCCGGGGCCGATGTCGACCACGTAGTCGGCGAGGCGGATGGCGTCCTCGTCGTGCTCGACCACGATCACCGTGTTGCCGAGGTTGCGCAGGTGGGTGAGGGTCGCCAGCAGGCGCTCGTTGTCGCGCTGGTGCAGGCCGATGGACGGCTCGTCGAGGATGTACATGACGCCCACCAGGCCGGCGCCGATCTGGCTGGCCAGGCGGATGCGCTGCGCCTCGCCGCCGGACAGGGTGTCGGCGCTGCGGTCGAGGGTCAGGTAGTCGAGGCCGACGTTGACCAGGAACTGCAGGCGCTCGCGGATTTCCTTGAGGATCTTCGCCGCGATCTCGCCGCGGCGGCCGGTCAGGCTGAGGCCGGCGGCGTAGTCGCAGGCGGCGCCGACCGGCATCGCGGTGACCGCCGGCAGGGTCCTGTCGCCGACCCACACGTGGCGCGCCTCGCGGCGCAGGCGGGTGCCGTGGCAGTCCGGGCAGGGCTGGGTGCTGAGGAACTTGGCCAGCTCCTCGCGCACGGTGGCCGACTCGGTCTCGCGGTAGCGGCGCTCCAGGTTCGGCAGGATGCCCTCGAACGGGTGCGCGCGCTTGACGATGTCGCCGCGGTCGTTGAGGTAGCGGAAGTCGACGTTCTCCCGGCCCGAGCCGAACAGCACGGACTTCTGGTGCTCGGCGGACAGCTCGTCGAACGGCTCCTCCAGGCTGAAGCCGTAGTGCTGGGCCAGCGAGCCGAGCATCTGGAAGTAGTAGACGTTGCGCCGGTCCCAGCCGCGGATCGCGCCTTCGGCCAGGGTCAGCTCGCCATTGACCACCCGCCGCGCGTCGAAGAACTGCTTCACGCCGAGGCCATCGCAGGTCGGGCAGGCGCCGGCCGGGTTGTTGAAGGAGAACAGCTTGGGTTCCAGCTCGCTGATCGAGTGGCCACAGACCGGGCAGGCGAAGCGCGCGGAGAAGATGATTTCCTCGACGGCTTCCTCGCCGTCCATCGGAGCGATCAGGGCGATGCCATCGGCCAGATTGATCGCCGTCTCGAAGGATTCGGCCAGGCGCTGCTGCAGGTCGGCGCGGACCTTGAAGCGGTCCACCACCACGTCGATGGAATGCTTCTTCTGCTTGTCGAGCTTGGGCAGCTCGTCCAGTTCGTAGAGCTTGCCGTTCACCCGCGCGCGGACGAAGCCCTGGGCGCGCATCTCGTCGAACACCGCCAGGTGCTCGCCCTTGCGCTCGCGGATGATCGGTGCGAGCAACATCAGCTTGCTGCCCTCGGGCAGCGCCAGCACCTGGTCGACCATCTGGCTGACGGTCTGCGCCTCCAGCGGGATGTCGTGGTCCGGGCAGCGCGGGATGCCGACGCGGGCGTAGAGCAGGCGCAGGTAGTCGTAGATCTCGGTGATGGTGCCGACGGTGGAGCGCGGGTTGTGCGAAGTGGACTTCTGCTCGATGGAGATCGCCGGGGACAGCCCTTCGATGGTGTCGACGTCGGGCTTTTCCATCATCGACAGGAACTGCCGGGCGTAGGCCGAGAGGGATTCCACGTAGCGCCGCTGGCCCTCGGCGTAAAGGGTGTCGAAGGCCAGGGAAGACTTGCCGGAGCCGGACAGGCCGGTGATCACGATCAGCTTGTCGCGCGGCAGGGTCAGGTCGATGTTCTTCAGGTTGTGGGTACGTGCCCCACGGATGAGGATCTTGTCCACAGCGGCCTCGCATGGCGGGCGAAAACCGCTGAGTATACGGGGCGCCGACGCTGCGCGGCAAAGTGGCGCGACTGTGCCGTGAAGGGCGAGGGCTGCTAGAATGCCCGGCTATTTTGGCGCCGAACGCGCCGGCCACCCGGGAGCGGGTGGTGACGCCCAGGCGGGGCATGAGGCCCGCCGCAGCCTTCCCACGAGGGACCTATGCACGATACCCACACTGAGCGCATGAGCGGCACCGAGACGCGCGCGGCCGTCGGCCTGTCGCTGGTCTTCGCCTTCCGCATGCTCGGCATGTTCATGGTGCTGCCGGTACTGGCGACCTACGGCCAGGACCTGGCCGGCTCGACCCCGGCCCTGATCGGCCTGGCGATCGGCGCCTACGGTCTGACCCAGGCCATCCTGCAGATCCCCTTCGGCACCATTTCCGACCGCATCGGCCGGCGTCCGGTGATCGTCGTCGGCCTGCTGATCTTCGCCGCCGGCGCCGCGCTGGCGGCCAGCGCCGACTCCATCTGGGGCGTGATCGCCGGCCGTGTGCTGCAGGGCGCCGGGGCGATCTCGGCGGCGGTGATGGCGATGCTTTCCGACCTCACCCGCGAACAGCACCGCACCAAGGCGATGGCGATGATCGGCATGAGCATCGGCGTGTCCTTCGCCGTGGCCATGGTGCTCGGCCCGGTGCTCACCCACCTGTTCGGTCTGCACGGGCTGTTCTGGTTCACCTCCGGCATGGCGCTGGTCGGCCTGCTGCTGATCCTGTTCATGGTGCCGAAGGCGGACCACCCGCTGCACCACCTGGAATCCAGCGTGGCCAGGGAGTCGCTGCTGCCGACCCTGAAGAACGCCGACCTGCTGCGCCTCGACGTCGGCATCCTGGTGCTCCACGCGATCCTCATGGCCAGCTTCGTCGCCCTGCCGCTGGCACTGGTCGAGCGCGCCGGGCTGCCCAAGGAGCAGCACTGGTGGGTCTACCTGACCGCGCTGCTGGTGGGCTTCTTCGGCATGGTGCCGTTCATCATCTACGCCGAGAAGAAGCGTCGCATGAAGCGCGTGCTGATCGGTGCGGTGGCGACCCTGATGATCGCCGAGCTGCTGTTCCTCGAACTTGGCAACAGCGTCGCCGGGCTGGTGTTCGGCGCGGTGGTGTTCTTCACCGCCTTCAACCTGCTGGAAGCCTCGCTGCCCTCGCTGGTGAGCAAGGTCGCGCCGGCCGGCGGCAAGGGCACGGCGATGGGCGTGTATTCCACCAGCCAGTTCCTCGGCGCCGCGCTGGGCGGCATCGTCGGTGGCTGGATGTACCAGCACGGCGGCCTCGACGGGGTGTTCATCGGTTGTGCGCTGCTCGCCGCCCTCTGGTTGGCGATTGCTGTTACCATGCGCGAACCGCCGTATGTGACCAGCGTCCGCCTGCCTCTGTCCGCCGAGGCCCTGCGCGATGCGGCGCTGGCCGAGCGTTTCAGGGCGCTGCCCGGTGTGGCAGACGTCATGGTGGTGGTCGAGGAGGCCGCCGCCTATGTCAAAGTAGATACCCAACAAGTGGATCGCACATCCCTGGAGCGTCTGGCGCAAGCCGCTCCGGCGATGTGTTGAGTCTTTTAGGAGATAGTCATGGCCCGTGGGGTTAACAAAGTCATTCTGGTTGGCAACGTCGGTGGTGACCCGGAAACCCGCTACATGCCCAACGGCAACGCGGTGACCAACATCACCCTGGCCACCAGCGAGAGCTGGAAGGACAAGCAGACCGGCCAGCAGCAGGAACGCACCGAATGGCACCGTGTGGTGTTCTTCGGCCGCCTGGCGGAAATCGCCGGCGAATACCTGCGCAAGGGTTCGCAGGTCTACGTCGAAGGCAGCCTGCGCACCCGCAAGTGGCAGGGCCAGGATGGTCAGGACCGCTACACCACCGAGATCGTGGTGGACATCAACGGCAACATGCAGCTGCTCGGCGGCCGTCCCTCCGGCGACGACGCCCCGCGCGCGCCGCGTGAGCCGCAGCAACAGCGTCCGCAGCAGGTCCAGCGCCCGGCGCCGCAACAGGCTCCGGCTCCGCAGCCGCAGCAGGACTACGACAGCTTCGACGACGACATTCCGTTCTGAGTCCAGGCGTCACGAAAAAGGCCCCGCATTTGCGGGGCCTTTTGTTTGGTTCGCGGATTACTGGGGTAAATCCGTAGGGCCCGTTCGGACGCGGGGCGTCGGGGGCTGCTCTTCGTAGGAGCCAGCTTGCTGGCGATCGATGTGCCAACCGGCTGCTTGGGTGGCGCCGGTAACTTTTGGATCGCCAGCAAGCTGGCTCCTACAGGGATAGTGTTCTGGCCGAGCCATGGGGGCGCACCCACGGTGGGTTGCACCCGCCCGGTTTGGGCAAAAAAAGATTCCTCGCGGGGATTCCGTCGCGCCCGGTGGTGTTCGCCGGCCGGGCGTGCAGCGGTCAGTGCGGGCGCTTGCGCAGGCGCTCGGCCGGGATGCCCAGCAGCAGGATCAGCGCGCCGACCACCAGCACCACGGCGATCATGTCGAAGGCCACGTAGAGGCTGCCGGTGGCGGTCTTGATCGCGCCGACGGCGATCTGGCTGACCACTCCGGCGCTGCCGCCGATGCAGCTGATCGCAGCGATGCCGCCGGCGGCGATGCCCGGGCTGAGCAGGGCCGGCGGAATGGTCCAGAACAGCGGGATGGCGGACAGCGCCGCGGCCGAGCCGATGGTCATGAGGATCACCGCCGGCACCAGGTGGCCCTGCACGAAGCCCAGGGCGAAGAAGCACGCGGCGCTCACCAGGATGGTCGCGGCCAGGTGCCAGCGGCGTTCCTGGCGCTTGTCCGAGCTGCGGCCGAGCAGGTACATGCCGACCAGCGCGAGGGCGAAGGGCAGGGCGGAGATCATGCCGATGGTCCGCATGTCCTCCAGGCCGAAACCGCGGATCAGGCTCGGCATCCAGTACGACACGGTGTTCGAGCCGCTGTAGATGCAGAAGAACACCAGGCCCGCCAGGTAGACGCTCGGCTGGCGCAGGACGTCGATGAAGCGGCCGTGGCCGGTGTGGCTGTGATGCTCCTGGGCGAGCAGGTCGCGGATGGCGGTCTTTTCCTCGTCGTTCAGCCACTTGGCGTGTTCCGGCCGGTCGGTCAGCCAGAACCAGCCGAACAGGCCGAGCGCCACCGCCGGCAGGCCGGTGACGACGAACAGCATCTGCCAGTCCTTCATGCCGAGCACGCCGTGCAGGTGGGTCATGATGGTGCCGGCGAGCGGGCCGGTGACGATCCCGGCGACCGTGCCCGACATCAGGAACACCGCGGTGATCCGCCCGCGCAGCTCGGAGGGGAACCAGTAGGTGAGATAGAGGATCACGCCGGGGAAGAAGCCGGCCTCGGCGATGCCGAGCAGGAAGCGCGCGGCGATCAGCTGGTTCGGCGTGGTGACGAAGGCGGTGCCGACGGTGACCAGCCCCCACAGCACCATGATCCGGGTCAGGGTGACGCGGGCGCCGACCCGCTGCATGTACAGGTTGCTGGGAATCTCGAAGAGGATGTAGGCCAGGTAGAAGGCGCCGACGCCGATGCCGTAGGCGGCGTCGGTCAGGGCGATGTCCTCGCCCATGCGCAGCTTGGCGAAGGAGACGTTGAGGCGGTCGATGGCGTTGATGGTGTAGGCCACGATCAGGAACGGCATCAGCCGCCAGACCACCTTGGCATAGGTGGCCTTCATCGACTGGGCGGTGGGCGCCGTCGTCGAAGGTAGGAATTGCTCTGCAGCGTGGGACATGCGGGTGACTCCTGCTGGCCGGGGCCAGTTTGTTTTTATTGTCGTGCAGGGATGGAGCGTTCCCGGGACGGGCACCGGCCAGGGCCGGAGGGCACTGCCGCACCGGCGGACCGCTGTGGCCCGTTCGCTCCCCATCGGGGGAGAGTACGCGGCGGCGGCTTCAGATCGACCACCCGGGCCGGGTGGGCAGATGTGACTATTTATTTGCAGTCGGCGCGCCGACACGCTGCTTTGACCGCTTCGCGCAGCCCGTCTAGCGTCAGGGGAAGAGGCGCTGCGAGGATCACGGAATGCGGGCGGCGACGACCAAGCAGGCGAGCCCGGGGCTGCGTCTGCCGGGGCGGGCGATCGCCCTGGTGGTGGCGCCGCTATGGCTGGTCGCGGTGACCCTCGCCGGCTTCGGCCAGTCGCCCTGGCCCGATCCTTTCGCCCCGCCGGCCTTTCTCTCCCTCGACTGGTGGCGCCATCCGCTGGAACGGCACGCTGCCCTGCGCCTGCCGGTGGTCGGCGGAGTGCTCAACGGCCTGCATGTGGATGCGGCCGGACGGAATATCTGGGCCGTCGGCAGCGACGGGCTGATCCTGCATTCGGCCGACGGCGGCGAACACTGGCTGCAGCAGATCCTTCCCGCACCGACACAGACGCCGCAGGCTCCCCGGCAGCAGCAGCAGCAGCAGCAGCAGCAGCAGCAGCAGCAGCAGCAGCAGCAGCAGCAGCAACAGCAACAGCAACAGCAACAGCAACAGCCGTACGAACCCCCTCCGCCGCCGGAGCCACAGGGCAAGGAGTCGGCCAAGGCGGCCGGCTGGTCGCTGATTCCGGCGGCGCAGGCGGCGATCCAGCCGGAGCCCGGGCCGCTGGAAAAGGGCGGCGACACGGCACCACAGCCGCAGGTACAGCCGAATGCGCCGGCGCAGGTCCGGCAGCCTGAAACACCTCCAGCGCAAGCGCGCGGACCGAATCTGCAGTCGGTGTTCTTCCTGAAGGACAACCGGCGCGGCTGGGCGGTGGGCGACGGCGGCAGCTTCTTCTCGACCACCGATGGCGGTGCCAGCTGGGGCGAGGGACTGCCTGAGCGCGCCGTCGAATTCGGCGAAGTCTTCTACCAGCGTTATGGTCGGGAAGACTGGCTGGCGATTGGCTATGACGAAGCGGGGGAGGGCTGGTTGGTCAGCCGTGCGGGACTGGTGATGCGCTGGGACGGAAACGCCGGATGGGAAGAGTTCCTGATCCTGCCGTCGGCGCTGCTGGATGTGGCGCTGGACCCCGAAAACGCGACCCTGGCATGTCTCTGGAGCGATGGCCGGCTGCGTATCGGGCGCAATGGCGGCGCCAACTGGAGCGTGGACAGCGTGCAGGTTCCTGACGCCGAACACATCGCCCTCACCGGCGGCGGAATCATCCTGATGACCCGCAGCGGCGACCTCTACGGCTACAGCGGCGGCGATTCGTCGTTGCGCGACATGTCCAGCCTGCGCAGCCCGGATTTCCGCCTGCCGATCCGCGCTTTAGAGGAGCGCGCCGGCGCGCTGTTCCTGATCGCCGAGCGGAGTTCCATCGGCCGCCAGGACCTCCAGGCCACCCAGGACCGGCTGCAGGGCTTCCGCTGGCTGACCCAGCCGCCACAGGGCCTGCTGCACGACGTGCGCATCGGCGCCGACGGCAATGGCACGGCCAGCGGCCACGCCGGCCAGCGCTACCTGACCCGCGACGGCGGCCGCAGTTGGGCGCCGGACGGCCCCGGCTACGCGCGCTATCCGGCGCCCTGGGTGTGGCTCGGCTGGCTGGCCGGCTTCGTCGCCCTCGGTGTAGCAGCCCTGCGCCCGCCGCCGACGCCGACCACGGGCATCGACGAAACCATCGCCGATGCCTTCGCCTCCGACCGCCCGCTGGCCGCCGTGCGCGAGGATCGCCTGGACTTCGCCCCGCGCGCCTGGGGCCTGTCCGCCTTCCTGCGCAACGAGCGCACCGAGGCGCCGCTGACCATCGCCATCACCGGCGACTGGGGCAGCGGCAAGAGTTCGCTGATGGGCCTGCTGCGCGAGGACCTGGCGCGCTTCGGCGTGCGCAGCGTGTGGTTCAACGCCTGGCACCACCAGAAGGAGGAGGCGCTGCTCGCCGCGCTGCTGGCCGCCATCCGCGACCAGGCGATCCCCGGCTGGCTGCACTACGAGGGCCTGACCTACCGCCTGCGCCTGCTGTGGATTCGCGGCCGGCGCTACTGGCTGCTGTCGCTGCTGGTCGCCTTCATCATCGGACTGCTGCTGACCTACCCGCTGAGCGCCCTGCACGGCTGGCTGGCGCTGGTCGGCGACGTTGGCCGTCTGCTGCTCGGCGAGGCGAAGGACGCACCGGCGGAAGGCGACCTGCTCGACCACCTGCGCACCGTCGGGCTGACCGCCGGGGTGCTGGCGCCGCTGGTGACCGCGCTGCTGCGCCTGCGCGCCTTCGGTGTCGATCCCGGGGCGCTGGTGGCGTCGCTTTCGAATCGTGCCTCGGTGCGCGACCTCGGCGTGCAGGCCAGCTTCCGCCAACGCTTCGCCGTCGAGTTCGGCGAAGTCACCGCGGCGCTGGAGCCGCGCAACATGCTGGTGATGATCGACGACCTCGACCGCTGCCGCCCGGAAGCGATGCTGGAGGTGATGGAGGCGGTGAATTTCCTGGTCTCCTCGGGGCGGGTGTTCGTGGTGCTGGGCATGGCCCGCGAGCGGGTCGAGGCCTGCGTCGGCCTGGCCTTCGAGAAGGTCGCGCAGGAAATGGTCGGCAGCGCGACCGCCGGCAGCCACGAGAACGACGCCGAGCGGGCGCGCCAGGTGCGCCGCGAATACGCCCGGCAGTACCTGGAGAAGCTGATCAACATCGAGGTGCCGATGCCGCAGCTCGACCCGCAGGCGAGCAGCCGCCTGCAGGACGAGGCGCCGCCGGCGAAGGGCTTCGAGTGGCCGCTGTGGCTGGTCCGTCTGCTGCACCTGTGGCCGCTGGCGCTGCTGCTCTGCGTGGGCTTCCTCGGCGCCCTGCTGGGCGACTGGCTGCCGACGCCGGAAAGCCGCGAAGCGCTGGCCATCGTGGCGCAGTCCCCGACCGCTCCGGGCGCGCCCGCCGATTCCACCCGCGAGACGCCGACCGGGGCGGACGAATCGGCCGCTGCCTATTTCGCCAGCGCATCGGAGAGGCTGGAGGCGCGGGCGCTGCCCTACGGCCTGGCGCTCGCCGCGCTGACCCTGGCCCTGCTGCTGCTCGCCGTGCTGCGCCGGCCGGACCCGGTGGTGAAGGATTCCCCGGCCTTCCGCCAGGCGCTGGCGATCTGGAATCCGGTGGTCGCGGCGGCCCTGCGCACGCCACGGGCGGTCAAGCGCTACCAGAACTGGGTGCGCTACCTGGCGATGATGCAGCGCGCCGGGCAGCGCGCGCCGACGCTCTGGGAAACCCTGCGGCACAGCGTGCTGCGCTGGCTGGGAGGCGCCGAAGAGGGCACCGGCAGCGGCACCCCCTCGGACAATTCGCCGGAGCTGGTCGCCCTCGGCGCGCTGGAACGTGTGCTGCCGGGTGGCGTCGCTGACGAGGACATCACGGTCCAGGTCGGGAGAGTCGCGCCCGCGGAGCTGCATGCGCAGGTCCGGCATGCGCTGGCCGCTCATGCCGCGGCTTTCGAGGCGGGACGCCTGCAGGACCTGTTGCCGCGCTTCCGCCAACTCACCCGCGGCGTGCGCATGGAGCCGCCGCCCGCCGGCGGATCGTCCTGAGCAACTGTCTTTACGCCACGGCCAACGGCTGGTGTAGGGCGAATGAAGCGGAACGCTTCATCCGCCGATAAGGCCACGCCGATGGGATGGCGGATAACGCTGGCGCGTTATGCGCCCTGCCTGGATGGTCCTGCGGAACCGTCAGAACTGGTAGTTCACCGTCGCGGTGACGTTGCGCTTCTCGCCGAAGTAGCAGAAGTCCAGGCTGTAGCAGGAGGCGACGTAGTCCTCGTCCAGCAGGTTGTTGGCGTTGAGGCTGACATCCAGGCCCTTCAGCCCGACCCGGCCCAGGTCATAGCCGATGCGCGCATCGAGCAGCGTGTAGTCCGGCACGTGCAGGGTGTTCTCCTTGTCCGCCCAGGTCTCGCCGACATAGCGCGCGCCGCCACCGACGCTCAGGCCGTCCAGCGGGCCGGCATTGAAGAAGTAGTCGGCCCAGACCGAGGCCATGTGCTTCGGCGCCTGGTTCGGCGTGTTGCCCTGGTTGCCGTCCAGCGACTTGCTGTAGGTGATGTCGGTGTAGGTGTAGCTGCCGAGCAGCTTGAGGTTGTCGGTCGCCTGTACGTGCGCTTCCAGTTCCACGCCCTTGGAGGTCACTTCGCCGACCGAGGTGAAGAAGTTGTCCTGCGGCTCCTTGGAGGCGACGTTCTCCTGGGTGATGTGGAACAGCGAGACGGTGTACAGGCTGCGGCCGTCCTCCGGCTGGAACTTCAGGCCGGTTTCCCACTGCTTGCCCTCGGTGGGCGCCAGCGGCTGGCCGCTGGCGTCGGAGAAGGCGTTCGGGTTGAACGACTCGGAGTAGCTGACATACGGCGCCACGCCGTTGTCGAACAGGTACAGCGCGCCGACGCGGCCGGTGAACTTCTCCCAGTCGTCGTCGCTCTTGCCGCCGGTGCTGCGGTTCTCGTCCGAGACGTCCACCCAGTCCTGGCGGATGCCGAGGGAGAAGCGCCAGCGGTCGAGGTCGATCAGGTCCTGCATGTACAGGCCGGTCTGCTCCAGGCGGCGGGTGTGGTTGTCGTCGGGGAAGAAGGTGATGGCGGTGTTGCCGTACACCGGGTCGAACGCATCGATCGGCGCCAGCATGCCGGAAGTCCAGTCCACCGAGGTGCGGCGGCGCTGGTAGTCGAGGCCGGTGAGCAGGGTGTGGCGCGCCGCGCCGGTATCGAATTCGGCCTGCACCATGTTGTCGATGATGTACGCCTCGAGATGCTCGCTGGCGCCGGAGAAGTAGCGGTTCAGGGTGTTCTGGTCCGGCGCGGTCCAGCCGTAGCCGTAGACCTGGGCGAGATCGACGTCGGAGTCGAGGTAGCGGAAGTTCTGCCGCGCGGTCCAGACGTCGTCGAAGCGGTGCTCCAACTGGTAGCCGAACATGCGCTGGGTGCGGTCGAAGTCGTCCAGGCTCGGCTCGCCCTCGAAGAAGTCGCGGGAGATGCGCCGGCCGTTGTGGTGGAACAGCGAGCCGTCGGCCGGCACGCCGCTGTGGTAGCCGCCGTTCGGATCGTGCTGCAGGTAGCCCTGGAGGGTCAGGGTGGTGTCGTCGGAGAAGTCGATGGCCAGGCTCGGGGCGATGGCGTAACGCTCTTCCTTCGTATGGTCGACCTGGGTGTCGGCGCCCTTGCCGAGGCCGATCAGTCGGTAGGCGATGCGCTTCTCCTCGTCCAGCGGGCCGCTGAAGTCGAAGCCGAGGGACTTCTGGTCCATGTTGCCGACGGTCGCGCTGACCTGGTGGAAGTCCTCGTACAGCGGCTTCTTGCTGGTCAGCGCCACCAGGCCGCCGGGCAGGCTGCGGCCGTAGAGCACCGAGGACGGGCCCTTGAGCACGTCGATGCGTTCGAGGAAGAACGGGTCGACCTGCATCGAGCTGAAGGTGCCGCTGTCGCCCATGGTCTTCAGGCCGTCGAGGTAGATGTTGTCGACGCTGTTGTCGGCGAAGCCGCGCATCACCACGTAGTCGTAGCGGTTCGACGCGCCGACCTGGCCGGTGAAGATGCCGGGGGTGTAGCGCATGGCCTGCTGCACGGTGCGCGAACCCTGGTCGTCGATCTGTTCGCGGGTGATCACCGAGACGCTCTGCGAGGTTTCCAGCAGCGACTTGCTGGTCTTGGTGGCGATCTGGCTGTGGGTGGCGAGATAGCCGTCGGTGCTGCCCAGCGCGTTGCCGAGGGCGAACACCTCGCTGGACGGCATCGCCAGCACATCCTTCGGCGCGGCGTTGCGCAGCACGTAGCTGCCGTCGCCCTGGCCCTCGGCCTCCAGCGGCGAATCGGCGAGCAGGCGCGCCAGGCCCTGGTCCACCGTGAAGGTGCCGTTCAGCCCCGGCGAGTTCAGGCCGCGGGTCTGCTCCGGGGTAGCCGAGAGGGTGATCCCGGCGGCACGGGCGAACTGGTTCAGCACCTCGCCCAGCGGCCCGGCGGGAATCGCGTAGGCGCGGCTGGCGGTAACGCTGGCGGCATCCGCGGCCACGGCGGCGAGCGGCATGGCGCAGCCAAGGGCGACGCAGAGCAGGGCGGCGGGGAAGGGGTGTGTTGCTGTCATGAAAGGGTCCGTAGGCGAGGGGGATTCGAAGGGGTTTGTCCTCCTTGCCGGGCGAGGTCGGGAAACCCGACAAAAAATCTTCACGTCCATGGTTCCCACGCTCCAGCGTGGTAACGATCAAACCTTGTAGGAGCGCGCCATGCGCGCGACCCCGGCGCCCCCGGCGGCGCCTGCGGCTGTCGCGGGCATGGACTAGGCGTCCCCGCCCGTCCTACAGGTTCGGCGGAGACCGTTGTGGGTAGGGCGCCTAACGCCCCAGCGTTATCCGCCGTGGCTCATCGGAATCAGGCCCAGCCTTCCACCGTCACCCACCAATCCGTCCTGCGCATCACCCGCACCGGCAATGTCTGGGGCAGCAGGGCGAGGAGCTTGTCGGTATCGTCCAGACGGAACACCCCGGACAGCCGCAGGTCGGCGACTTCCTTCGCGCAGCCGAGATGCCCATGACGGTAGCGCGCGATTTCGCCGAGGAAGTCGGCCAGGCGCATGTCGCGGGTGACGATCAGGCCCTCGGCCCAGGCGCCGCTATCCATGTCCGGCTGCTGCGCCAGGCGCGCGCCGTGGGGATCGACCGCGTAGCTCTGCCCGGCCTCGGCGACCGCCACGCTGTGACCGAGGCCCAGCGGTGCGATGGCCACCGCGCCCTGGCTGACGCTGAGGCGGGTGCTGTCCGCGTCCTGGCGCACCACGAAGCGCGTGCCGAGCGCCTCGAACAGCCCGTCGCGGCCAAGTACGCGCAGCGGGCGGCGCGGATCGCCGGCGCTGTTGACGAGGATCTCGCCGCGCTCCAACACCAGCAGGCGCTGGCGCTCGTCGAAGCGCAGGTTCACCGCGCTGTCGGTGTTCAGCTGCAGTTCGCTGCCGTCGGCCAGGGTCACCCGGCGACGTTCGCCGACGCCGGTGCCGTAGTCGGCCAGCATGCGCTGCCAGGGCGCGATGTCGCGGCTCAGCCACAGCGCCGAGCCACCGACCGCGAAGGTCGACAGCAGCTTCAGCGCCTGCCGCCGACGCAGGCGCTGGCTGGCGTTTTCCAGGGTGTCCAGCGCCACGCGAGCGGTGGGCACGGCGTGGAAACCGTTCTGCAGCTCCTGGTTCAGGCCGGTGACCCGCTGCCAGGCGGTTTCATGGTCGTGATGGGCGGCGCGCCAGCGTTCGCAGGCGGCATGCAGTTCGCGGTCGGGGCTGTTCTGCAGGCGCAGCATCCACTGGATCGCCTGCTTGACCACCCGGGCCTCCGGCGTGCCGCCGGCCAGCGTCGCGCGGCTCATTCGGCGTAGCGCAGCTGGTAGCAGTGGTACAGCGCGTCGGCCACGTAGCGCTCCACCGAGCGGATCGACACGCCGAGGTGCTCGGCGATCTGCGCATGGGGCAGGCCCTCGCACTGGGCGAGGAGGAAGGCCGTGCGCACCTTCGGCTTCAGGCCGTCGAGCATGCGCGCGATGCTTTCCAGCAGTTCCAGCACCAGTTCGCGGGTTTCCACCGAAGGCGTTTCCGCTTCCGGCAGATGGGCGATGGATTCCAGGTAGGCGCGCTCCAGTTCCTCGCGGCGCCAGTGGTCGATCACCAGGCCACGGGCGACGGTGCGCAGGAAGGCGCGCGGGGTGCGCAGCTCCAGCAGGTCGGACCTGAGCAGCAGACGCAGGAAAGTATCCTGCGCCAGGTCGGCGGCATCGGCGGCGTTGCCCAGCTTGCTGCGCAGCCAGCCGTGCAGCCAGCCATGGTGCTCGCGATAGAGCGCCTGGACGGAAAGGGTGTGGGACGACATGAGGGGGCGCCGCAGGAATTGTTGTTAAATGATAATTTATCTCATTTTCAACAGCGTTCGATCGTTTTGCAAGTGGATGTTGCCGGCGCGATTGAAAAGTCCTGCCGCCTTGCAGTAAGGTCCATGCATTCACGGAGTAAAACCGAAATGCCGCACAGCCTTTCCAGCCAACTGCTCGCCCGTTCCAGCGCCGTCCGCGCTGCGGCCGCTCGTGCGCAGCTGCTGGCCGTTGCGGCCGGTTATTACTTTTACGGGTATTGGTTTAGCCACAGGCGCGCCTGATACCCCACAGGCGCCCTAGCAAAGCAGGGTCGCCAACCAGACAGTTTCAGAGAACCCCGGTCGGCAACCCGACCGGGGTTTTTGTTTTTCCGGCTCACAAGGCCAGACGCAATCAACCGAGGATCGAAACATGACCGCTTATTCCACCTATTACGCCTATTACCGCAGTTACGCCTGGCGATTTAGCACGGTTGCCGCCACCGCCCCGAGTCGATCGAAACGAACACTTAGATAGCGCGCCGCGTAGCCTTAGCTGCGTGGGCCAAGGATGCCCCCAATGAATTCTTCCGCTTCCGCCCTGATCCGCCCGCAGACCGCCGAACTCCTCGATCTGCCGCTGCAATCCTCCCGTCGCCGCGAACAGCCGCTGCCGACGCCCGCCGAACTTCGCCAGCGCCTGCCCCTGAGCGCCGCCATGGCCGCCCGCGTGCAGCACCAGCGCCAGGCCATCCGCGCCGTGCTCGATGGCCGCGATCCACGCCTGCTGGTGGTGGTCGGTCCCTGTTCCCTGCATGACTCCGAAGCCGCCCTCGACTACGCCCGCCGCCTCGCCGAACTGGCGCCGCAGGTGGACGACCAGTTGCTGCTGGTAATGCGCGCCTACGTGGAAAAACCGCGCACCACCGTCGGCTGGAAGGGCCTGGTGTACGACCCGCACCTCGACGGCAGCGGCGACATGGCCGCCGGCCTCGCCCTGTCGCGCCGGCTGATGCTGGACCTGCTCGGTCTCGGCCTGCCGGTGGCGACCGAACTGCTGCAACCGCTGGTGGCCGGCTATCTGGACGACCTGCTCGGCTGGGCGGCGATCGGCGCGCGCACCAGCGAATCCCAGGTGCACCGCGAGATGGTCAGCGGCCTGGACCTGCCGGTCGGCTTCAAGAACGGCACCGACGGCAGCGTCGGCATCGCCAGCGACGCCATGCGCTCGGCGGCGCACCCGCACCAGCATTTCGGCATCGACGCCCTCGGCCGTCCGTCGCTGGTGCAGACCCAGGGCAACCCGGACACCCACCTGGTCCTGCGCGGCGGCCATTCCGGGCCGAACCACGATGCGCAAAGCGTGCGCGTCGCCCGCGAGGCGCTGCAGCGGCAGGGCATCGCCGTACGGATCATGGTCGACTGCAGCCACGCCAACAGCGGCAAGGACCCGCTGCGCCAGCCGGCGGTGCTGGAAAGCGTGATCGACCAGCGCCTGGCCGGCGACGACTCGCTGCGCGGGGTGATGCTGGAGAGCCACCTGTTCGATGGCTGCCAGCCGCTGCAGGGCGAACTGCGCTACGGCGTATCGATCACCGACGGCTGCCTGGGCTGGAGCGGAACGGAGCGGATGCTGCGCGAGGCGGCGGAGCGGTTGCGGCGGGGGTAGGGCGCATGAGGCCTCGGCGTTAGCCGCCGCCTCAGGGCACGCGCAGTCCGGAGACGGCGGCCGGCGACGGCCGCTGGGCATCCAGGCGCGCCTTCTCGTGCGCCTCCAGGGCGAAATGCCCGCCCAGGATGGCGGCGAGCAGGACGACGAGAATCAGCAGCGGAGCGATCTTCTGCATGATGCGGCCTCCTCGGATACGCTTCCCATTGGTTAACGCTAGCCGGTGGACGTCAGGACTGCCTCGTCCGTTCGGATTAATCGATCCATTACTCCGGATCGTCGGAAGCGTCCCTGCCGCTCATCGTGGCCAGCATTGCGGGTGGCACCCGGTGGCCGGGAAAATCCACGGCTCTCCAATGATTTCGATGGGTGGATGATGAAATACCGGAAGCTCGCTCTGGTTGGTGTCGCGGTTCTGCTGAGCGCCTGCGGCAAGGAAGCGGATGTCTGCGCCGGCTCCGACGTGAAGGACCAGTTGGTCAAGGTGTTCACCGACGGCCCGCTGGCCGGCCACGTTTCGGCGCTGAAGCAGAGCGAACTGCGGGACGTGGCGATCATCGAGAAGGACCCCGACAGCGGCGTACTGGCGTGCGTCGGCACCCTGAGCGTGCCGGTGGGCGACAAGCGGGTCGAGGGCATCCTGCAATACCGCATCGCCCCGGTGGCCGAGTCCGACTACGACTACCTGCTGCTGGACGCCAACGCGGAACGGGCGTCGGCGCTGGCGGGGCGGATCCAGCAGGCGTTCAGGAAGTGAGATTGCCGTTGTAGGTGGGCCATGCGTGCGATTTTTGTCGCGGGCATGGCCCGCTCCTACAGGGAGCCATCCGCGTAGGGCATAACGCGCCAGTGTTGTCCACCGTGCCTCACGCATCCCGAAGCAGGTCATGCGCATCGAGCAGGCGCCAGGCGATTTCCGGGCGTTTCTCCAGGCCCCGGCGGATCGCCGCCGGGATCGCCTGGCGGGTCTTGCGGCACATGCCGGGCAGTTCGGCGATCTCGATCTCGATGCCGCGCATGCTGCGCACCTCGTTGAAGCCCGGGGCGACGTGCAGGCGGATGCCCACTTGCTCGTACATCCGCCGCTGCATGTGTTCGAGGTCGGCGAGGCTCTGGATGTTTTCCAGCCGTTCGAGCAGGCGCCGTTCCTCCTGGCGGGTCAGCAGGAGGATGCGCAGGTCGGCGCCGGGCGCGTTCATCAGCAGTTCGCGGTTGCAGATGCAGGCGCCGGGCGGGCAGGGCTGGCGGAGCGGCAGGCTGGCGTTCATGACTCTCGATCATAGCGAGGCGCGATCCGTCCTGCCTGCCGGCTGTCGCGTCGGCCTCAGCGTTCGCCCAGCTTGTGCCGCGCGGCGTACAGGCAAACCATCTCCATCGCCAGGGTGGCGCCGGCCAGCGCGGTGATCTCGGCGTTGTCGTAGGGCGGCGCGACTTCCACCAGGTCCATGCCGACCAGGTTGATGCCGCGCAGGCCATGGATGATTTCCAGCGCCTGGTTCGAGCTCAGCCCGCCGCAGACCGGCGTGCCGGTGCCGGGGGCGAAGGCCGGGTCGAGGCAGTCGATGTCGAAGGTCAGGTACACCGGATGGTCGCCGACCCGCGCGCGGATCGCCTCGGCGATGCTTTCCGGGCCGCGCCTGTGCACTTCCCGCGCGTCCAGTACCTGGAAGCCCATCACGTCGTCGTTGGTGGTGCGCAGGCCGATCTGCACCGAGCGCGCCGGGTCGACCAGCCCCTCGCGGGCGGCGTGGTAGAACATGGTGCCGTGGTCGATGCGCTGCACGTCCTCGTCCGGCCAGGTGTCGCTGTGCGCGTCGAAGTGGATCAGCGACAGCGGGCCGTGCTTCTTCGCGTGGGCCTTGAGCAGCGGGTAGCTGATGAAATGGTCGCCGCCGAGGGTGAGCATGCCGCAGCCGGCAGCGAGAATCCGTTCCGCATGCGCCTCGATGGCCGCCGGGGTCAGCTGCGGCTGGCCGTGGTCGAAATCGCAGTCGCCGTGGTCGATCACCGCCAGGTGGTCGAACGGATCGAACTCCCAGGGGTAGTGCCGGGCCCAGGCCATCTGCACCGAGGCGGCGCGGATGGCGCGCGGGCCGAAGCGGCTGCCGGGGCGGTTGCTGGTGGCGGTGTCGAACGGCACGCCGCTGACCACCAGGTCGACGCCGCGCAGGTCGCGGCTGTAGCGGCGGCGCATGAAGCTGGTGACGCCGGCGTAGGTGGCTTCCGCAGCGGTGCCGTAGAGGCTGTCGCGGGTGATCGCCTGGTCGTTGTCGTAGGCCTGGTCCATATCGTCCTCATCTTTTTATTGGGTCCCCGCGTTCGCGGGGAAGACGGTGTTTCATCGTTCCCACGCTTCCGCGTGGGAATGCATCCGTGGACGCTCCCGCGTCCGTTCACCCGCGCCGGGTACGAAACGCCGACCACAACCGCGTCCGCTCGCGCTGCTGCTTGAGCGTCTGCACCTGCTCGCCGAACAGCTTCTGGCGCACTGCCTGCGGCGGGTAGATGTCCGGATCGCCGGCTACCGCGGCATCCAGCAGCGGCTGGGCCTTCAGGTTGGCGTTGGCGAAGTACAGGGTGTTGGTCAGCTCGGCGATGGATTCCGGGCGCAGCATGAAATCGATGAACTTGCGCGCGGCCTCGGGGTGCGGGGCGTCGACCGGGATGGCCATGGTGTCGAACCAGATCAGCGTGCCCTCGCGGGGTATCCGGTAGATCACCTGGTACGGCTTGTGCGCGCTCTGCGCCTGGCTGGCGGCCATCAGCGCGTCGCCGGTGTAGGTGAGAGCGATGCATACCTGGCCGTTGGCCAGGTCGTTGATGTGCTGGGCGGTCGCCACGTAGCGCACGTGGGGTTGCAGCTCGGCGAGCAACTGGCGGACCTGGTCCAGGTCGGCCTTGTCGCTGCTGTAGGGGTTCTTGCCGAGGTAGTTGAGGGCGATGCTCACCACTTCCTGCGGCGAGTCGAGGATGGCGATGCCGCAGTCGGCGAGCTTGCTGGCGTATTCCGGCTTGAACAGCAGGTCGAGGCTGTCCAGCGGCGCGTTGGGGATGCGCTTTTCCACCGCCTCGCGGTTGATCCCCAGGCCGACGGTGCCCCAGGTGTAGGGCACGCCATAGCGGTTGCCGGGGTCGACGCTGGCGAGCTTGGCCAGCAGTTCGGGATCGAGATTGGCGAAGTTCTTCAGCTGCGCGGTGTCCACCGGCTGCACCGCCCTGGCCTGGATCGCCCGGGCCAGGCCGCTGCTGGCCGGGAACACCAGGTCGTAGCCGCTGCCGCCGGTGAGCAGCTTGCTGTCCAGCACTTCGGCGCTGTCGAAGGTGTCGTAGCGGACCTTGATGCCGGTTTCTGCCTGGAAGCGTTTCAGTGCCTCCGTCCCGACGTAGTCGGCCCAGTTGTACAGGTTCAGCACCTGCTCCTGCGCCTGCAGGGGCAGCGCCACGGCGAGCAGGCCCGCCAGGAATAACGCACGCATGGTTGGTCGCCTCACGCTGGATTGTTCTTGTGGGGACGAGCATGCCGCGGGTTTCACTTTGCAAAAATACAAAGTCAATTACATTGGCATTGTCGAATTCCAATGTTTGAGGCCGCTCGCCATGTTGAGCCAACTGCGTGACATCGATCTGCAACTGCTGCGGCTGTTCGTCACCGTGGTCGAGTGCGGCGGTTTCAGCGCCGCCCAGGGCGAGCTCGGGCTCAGCCAGCCGAGTATCAGCATCCAGATGGCGCGGCTGGAAACCCGTCTCGGCTACCGCCTGTGCGAACGCGGCAAGGGCGGCTTCCGCCTGACGCCCAAGGGCGAGCAGCTGCTGCAGGCGACGCGGCGGCTGTTCGTCGCCATCGAGGGATTCCGCCAGGAAGCCAGTGGCGTGGCCGACAAGCTGCTTGGCGAGGTGCGCATCGGCCTGTCCGAGGCGCTGGACGAATCCGTGCTGGCGCGGATCGCCGACGCCATCGGCCGCTTCCGCCGGCGCAACGAGGCGGTGACCTTGGAACTACTCACCGTCATGCCCGCCGAGCTGGAGCGCCAACTGCTGCAGGACCGCTTGCACCTGGCGGTCGGCTATTTCGCTGGGACCCAGGCGGCGCTGCAGCACGAGACGCTGTTCGTCGAGCAGCAGGCGCTCTACTGCGGCGCCGGCCACCCGCTGTTCCAGCGGCCGCGCGCGGACCGCGAGGCGATCGCCGGGGCCGACCAGGTGCACCATCCCTATCGCTTCATCGCCGCCGACGAGCCGCTGCAGGCCCGCCACAGCAGCGCGCGCAGCGAGCAGGTCGACGGCACCCTGGCGTTCGTCCTGTCCGGCCGCCATATCGGCTACCTGCCGCGGCACATCGCCGAACCCTGGGTCGCCCGCGGCCGGCTGCGCGCCCTGCAGGAAGGCGAGCTGAGCTTCGAGGTGCGCTTCAGCCTGGCCCGCCATCGCGGCCGGCAGGCGGGCGAGGCGGAGGAAGCCTTCGTCGCCGATCTGCTGGCGGCCTTCGGCAGAACGTCTCCTGCGACCTGATGCCGCAGTCCGACACCCGCGAGACGAACCGTTTCGCTCAGCTTTTGTCACACAAGCCGCGGCGCCGGGACGGCCCAGTCCCGGAGCTTTCCGCTATCATGCGGCCATCCCACTGATCGCGAGTTCTCCATGCGCCGCCTGCTGACCCTGCTCCTGTTCCTGGTCGCCTTGCCCGCCAGCGCTGGCCTTTTCGACAAAGTCCCGGACAGCCCGATCGGCTCGGTGCAGACGACCCAGGGCAAGTTCCTGCCGGTGGCCGAGGCCTTCCGCCTGAGCGTGGAGGAGAGCAGCAGCCAGCAGGTGCGCCTGCGCTTCGTCAATGCCGACGGCTACTACCTGTACCGCCACCGCCTGAAATTCCAGACCGACCCCGCGGACATTGGCGTGGGCGAGGTGCAGCTGCCGCCGGGCAAGAAGCACCACGACGAGTATTTCGGCGACAGCGAGGTGTACTACGCGATCACCGACATCGTGGTGCCGCTGAACAACCCGCAGAAGCGCCCGCTGACGCTGGTCGTCACCTACCAGGGCTGCGCCGACAAGGGCCTCTGCTATGCGCCCGAGACCGCCCGCGTGCAGATCGCCGACGGCGTTCCGGCGACCGTCGTCAGCGGCCCGGCCAGGGCCCAGGCGCAGCCGGCGGCGAACGGCGCGGCGAGCCTCGGGGGGCTGGACAAGGGCGTGCTGTTCTTCTTCCTCGCCGGCCTCGGCCTGACCTTCACGCCCTGCGTGCTGCCGATGCTGCCGATCCTTTCCGGCGTGGTCCTGCGCGGCCGTCCGGGCGGGCTGCGCGGCTTCACCCTGTCGCTGGCCTACGTGCTGCCGATGGCGCTCTGCTATGCAGTGCTCGGCGCGCTGATGGGCATGTTCGGCGCCCAGCTCAACCTGCAGGCGATGCTGCAGTCGCCCTGGGTGCTGGTGCCGTTCGCGGCGTTCTTCGCGCTGTTCGCCGTGGCCATGTTCGGCGTCTTCGAGCTGCGCCTGCCGGCCTTCGTCCGCGACCGCCTCGACCAGATGGCTTCCGGCACCCGCGGCGGTTCCATCGCCGGCGCGGCGACCCTCGGCGTGCTATCCAGCCTGCTGGTTTCGCCCTGCGTGTCGGCGCCGCTGGCCGGGCTGCTCCTCTATATCAGCAGCACCGGCGATGCCCTCGGCGGCGGCCTGAAGCTGTTCGCCCTCGGCCTCGGCATGGGCACGCCGCTGGTGATCTTCGGCGCCGGTGGTGGTGCATTGCTGCCCCGGGGTGGTGCATGGATGGCCACGGTGCGCAATTTCTTCGGCGTGCTGCTGCTGGCGGTGGCGATCTGGCTGCTCGAACGGGTGGTCTCCGGGCCGGTGTCGCTGACCCTCTGGGGCGCCCTGGCCGCCGGCGTCGCCATCGCCCTCGGCACCCTAGAACTGGGCACGAAGCGGCCGCTGCAGCGCGCCGGCCAGTTGCTCGGCCTGATGTTCCTGGTCTACGCGGTGGCGGCCTGGACCGGCGCGCTACGCGGCGAATCCGACCCGCTGCATCCGCTGGGGCGCTCGGCGCCGTCGCTGCATGCGGGGCCCTCGGCAGCGGTGCCGGGGGAGTGGAGCAACATCACCACCCCGGCGCAGCTCGACGGCGCCCTGGCCGAGGCGCGGGCGGCCGGCAAGCCGGTATTGCTCGACTGGTACGCGGACTGGTGCATCAGTTGCAAGGTCATCGAGCGCCAGGTGCTGCCGGCCGAGGAAGTGCAGTCGCGGCTGGCCGGCTACCGGCTGCTGCGTTTCGACATGACCGCCAGCACCCAGGAACAGCGCAGCCTGCTGGATCGCTACAACCTGTTCGGGCCGCCCGCGCTGCTGTTCTTCTCCGCCCAGGGTGACGAATTGAGCGATCTGCGCATCATCGGTGAAACCGATTCGGCGACCCTGGCCGGGCATCTGGCCCAGGCCAACGCGCGCCGCTGATCGGCTCGTTACAGCGCATGGCAACACAACTGCCGTAATTGGCAGGCAATATGCTGTCATCTTCTGCAAAACTGGCATGACTGGACAGTCAGTTCGTGTTTCCGGCATAGTCCCCGGCCAGCCTTCCACCAGCCGAATCCAACAAGAGAAACCAGATGGCGACCTTACTGGTATTGCACGGGCCGAATCTCAACCTGCTGGGCACCCGCGAGCCCGGCGTCTACGGCTCGGTCACCCTCGACCAGATCAACCAGGACCTGGAGCGCCGCGCCCGCGAGGCCGGCCATCACCTGCAGTACCTGCAGAGCAACGCGGAGTACGAATTGATCGACCGCATCCATGCCGCGCGCGGCGAGGGTGTGGACTTCATCATCATCAATCCGGCGGCTTTCACGCATACAAGTGTCGCCCTACGTGACGCATTGCTCGCGGTGAGCATCCCATTCATCGAAGTGCACCTGTCCAACGTGCACAAGCGAGAACCTTTCCGACATCACTCCTACTTCTCCGACGTGGCGGTAGGGGTGATTTGCGGTCTGGGTGCCACAGGCTACCGCCTGGCCCTGGAATCCGCCCTTGAACAACTTGAACGCCCGTGACCTGTGGGAGCGAAGCTAATGGACATCCGTAAAGTCAAGAAACTGATCGAACTGCTCGAAGAATCCGGTATCGACGAGCTGGAAATCCGCGAAGGCGAAGAGTCGGTACGCATCAGCCGCCACAGCAAGACCGCTGCCCAGCCGGTTTACGCTGCCGCTCCCGCCTACGCCCCGGCTCCTGCCGCCGCCGCTCCGGTTGCCGCTGCTGCCGCTCCGGCCGCCGAAGCTGCCCCGGCCGCGCTGAACGGCCACGTGGTGCGTTCGCCGATGGTCGGCACCTTCTACCGCTCGCCGTCGCCGAGCTCGCCGTCCTTCGTCGAAGTCGGCCAGTCGGTGAAGAAGGGCGACATCCTCTGCATCGTCGAAGCGATGAAGATGATGAACCACATCGAAGCCGAAACCAGCGGCACCATTACTGCAATCCTCGTGGAAAACGGTCAGCCGGTTGAATTCGACCAGCCGATGTTCACCATCGCTTGAGGCACAGGGAGTTCCCGATGCTGGAAAAAGTGCTGATCGCCAACCGTGGCGAAATCGCGCTGCGCATCCTGCGCGCGTGCAAGGAGCTCGGGATCAAGACGGTGGCCGTTCACTCCACCGCCGATCGCGAGCTGATGCATCTGTCGCTGGCCGACGAAGCGGTGTGCATCGGCCCGGCCCCGGCCGGCCAGTCCTACCTGCACATCCCGGCGATCATCGCCGCCGCTGAAGTCACCGGTGCCAATGGCATTCACCCGGGTTACGGCTTCCTGGCCGAGAACGCCGACTTCGCCGAGCAGGTCGAGCGCTCGGGCTTCACCTTCATCGGCCCGACCGCCGATGTGATCCGCCTGATGGGCGACAAGGTGTCCGCCAAGGACGCCATGAAGCGCGCCGGCGTCCCGACCGTTCCGGGCTCCGACGGCCCGCTGCCGGAGGACGAGGAAACCGCCCTGGCGATCGCCCGCGAGGTCGGCTACCCGGTGATCATCAAGGCCGCCGGTGGCGGCGGTGGTCGCGGCATGCGCGTCGTGCATGACGAGGAAGACCTGATCAAGTCGGCCAAGCTGACCCGCACCGAAGCCGGCGCGGCGTTCGGCAACTCCATGGTCTACCTGGAGAAGTTCCTGACCAACCCGCGTCACGTGGAAGTGCAGGTCCTCTCCGACGGCCAGGGCAACGCCATCCACCTCGGCGACCGCGACTGCTCCCTGCAGCGCCGTCACCAGAAGGTGCTGGAAGAAGCGCCGGCCCCGGGCATCGACGAGCAGGCCCGCCAGGAAGTGCTGGAACGCTGCGTCCAGGCGTGCATCGAGATCGGCTACCGTGGCGCCGGCACCTTCGAGTTCCTCTACGAGAACGGCCGCTTCTACTTCATCGAGATGAACACCCGCGTGCAGGTGGAGCATCCGGTGTCGGAGATGGTCACCGGCATCGACATCGTCAAGGAAATGCTGCGCATCGCTTCCGGCCAGAAGCTGTCGATCCGCCAGGAGGACGTGGTCATCCGCGGCCACGCCCTGGAATGCCGGATCAACGCCGAAGACCCGCGCACCTTCATGCCGAGCCCCGGCAAGATCAAGCATTTCCATGCCCCGGGCGGCAACGGCGTGCGTGTCGACTCGCACCTGTACAGCGGCTACGCGGTTCCGCCGAACTACGATTCGCTGATCGGCAAGGTCATCGCCTACGGCAAGGATCGCGACGAAGCCCTGGCGCGCATGCGCAACGCCCTGGACGAGCTGATCGTCGACGGCATCAAGACCAACACCGAGCTGCACAAGGACCTCGTCCGCGACAAGGAATTCTGCAAGGGCGGTGTGAACATCCATTACCTGGAAAAGAAACTCGGCATGAGTCACTGACCCCAAGCCGATAAGAGCGCTGAAGGCTGGAAGGCCGGACGAAAAAGCGGATAATCCCGCCGCCTTTCGTCCAGCCTTCCGGCCTTCAGCCGTTTTCTCACGAGGTTTTTCCTATGCCCTGGGTTCAAGTCCGACTCGCCATCACCCCCGAACAGGCGGAAACCTACGAAGACGCGCTGCTGGAAGTCGGCGCCGTTTCCGTGACCTTCATGGATGCCGAGGACCAGCCGATCTTCGAGCCGGACCTGGGCACCACCCCGCTGTGGTCGCATACCCACCTGCTGGCGCTGTTCGAGGCGGATACCGACGAGCAGGCGCTGCTCGCGCACCTGCAGCTGCTCACCGGCGGCGAGCTGCCCGAGCACCAGATCGAGCGCGTCGAGGACCAGGACTGGGAGCGCAGTTGGATGGACAACTTCCAGCCGATGCGCTTCGGCCGCCGTCTGTGGATCGTGCCGAGCTGGCATGCCGCGCCCGAGCCGGAGGCGGTCAACCTGCTGCTCGACCCGGGCCTGGCCTTCGGCACCGGCACCCATCCGACCACCGCGCTGTGCCTGGAATGGCTGGACGGCCAGGAGCTGGCCGGCTGCAAGGTGCTGGATTTCGGCTGCGGCTCGGGCATCCTCGCCATCGCCGCGCTGCTGCTCGGCGCCGAACAGGCGGTGGGCACCGACATCGATCCGCAGGCGCTGGAAGCCTCGCGTGACAACGCCTCGCGCAACGGCATCGAGCCGGCGCGGTTCCCGGTCTACCTGCCCGAGGACCTGCCGCGCGAGCCGGCCGACGTGCTGGTGGCGAACATTCTGGCCGGTCCGCTGGTCTCATTGGCAGCGCAGCTGGCCGAACTGGTCAAGCCGGGCGGTCGCCTGGCGCTGTCCGGCATCCTCGCCGAGCAGGCCGAGGAGGTCCGCGCAGCCTACGCGGGCAGCTTCGAGCTGGACCCCACCGCCGAGCGCGACGGCTGGATCCGCATCAGCGGCCGCCGGCGCTGATGGGCAGGGCGACTGCCTGCGCAACGAGCCTTGAGTTAGACTAAACGCCTGATTTTTCGTCGGAACACCCATGAGCGAGAGCTTCATCACCCAGTGCCCACATTGTCAGACCAGTTTCCGCGTCAGCCGGGCGCAGCTGGGTGCGGCCAATGGCGCTGTGCGCTGCGGTGCCTGCCTCAAGGTGTTCAGCGCGCCGCAGCACATACTGGCGGAGCCGGGCGCAGCGGAGCCGGAGGCTGAAACCCGCGCCGAAGCGCCCGCCCAGCCCGAGCCGGCGCCGCCGGTCGCGCCTGTCGACGCCGAGCCGCCGCAGTCGGCGCCCGAACCGGCGCCTGCCGCCGCGGAGTCGGCGAAGAAAGCCGACGAAACCCTGTGGATCCACGACGATCTCGACCTGGAAACCCTGGATTTCGACGAAGAGCTGGCCAAGCTCGACGAATTCGAGCTGTCCCAGGAGTTCCTCAGCATCGAGGGCGCGCCCAAGCCGGCGCAGGCGCTGCTCAACCAGCGCGCCGAGGCCCGCGATCCCTACGATGAGCGCTGGGCCGAGGAACTGCTGGAAGAGCATGTCGACGAGCCGGACGAGCGGCGCCAGGAGCCGAGCCTCGGCAATCTGCAAAGCATCGACGACGGCGAGCACGAAGAGCCGCCGGAAGTGGCCGCCAGGCCTGAAATCGCCGCCGAGCCGGAAGTCGAAGCGGGCGTCGAGCCCGTGCAGGCGGAACTCGATGTGGAGCCGGAACCGGCGCCGCTGAAGGTCGAGGAGGACGAAGACCTGCCCAGCTTCAGCGCCCGCCGCGACGACGTGCTGGCCGTCGACGAGCCCGAGGACGAGCCGGAAGCCCTCCGCGAGCCGCGCCCTGAGCCCGCGCTGCGCGACGAAAGCCTGCGCGAACTGCACGAGGAACCGCTGCACCTCGGCTGGGAAAAGCCCAGGCGCCACTGGGGCCGGCGCATCCTCTGGCTGCTGCTGATCCTCATCGCCCTCGGCGGCCTGGTCTTCCAGTACATCGCCTATCACTTCGACGAACTGGCGCGGCAGGACGAATATCGCCCCTGGTTCGCCCAGGTCTGCCCGAGCCTCGGCTGCACCCTGCCGTCCAAGGTGGACGTCGAGCAGATCCGCAGCAGCAACCTGGTGGTGCGCAGCCATCCGGACTTCACCGGCGCGCTGGTGGTCGACGCGATCATCTACAACCGCGCCAGCTTCTCCCAGCCGTTCCCGCTGCTGGAGCTGCGCTTCGCCGATCTCAATGGCCAGCTCCTCGCCAGCCGCCAGTTCAAGCCCGGCGAATACCTCAGCGGCGAACTGGCCGGGCAGAGCGAAATGCCGCCGCAAACGCCCATCCACATCTCGCTGGACATCCTCGATCCGGGCCCCAGGGCGGTCAATTACAGCCTCAGTTTCCACTCCCCGGAATAAGCCGCGCGACGTAGCCCAGGGCGCTGGAATTCGCCATCTCCGCTCGTCTTCATCCCGCCGGCAATAAGCGCCTGGCTGTTCAGAATTTATCCAGAATCGCCTTTATCCGGTCACCGAGAGCAGGTATCATGCCCTCCCTTTTTCGCTGGCACGGTGGCTGAAACCCATTGGCCCTGCGCGTTCCGAAAGCGCGGGAGTGCCATGTTTTCGCCTCCACAACAGGGAAGCCACGTCGGTGGTAAGCATCGGCTCCTATACATTGCCCAACAGACTGATCCTGGCGCCCATGGCGGGCGTGACCGATCGGCCGTTCCGCCAACTCTGCCGCCGCCTGGGCGCCGGCATGGTGGTGTCGGAGATGGTCACCAGCGACGTGCGCCTGTGGAACAGCCGCAAGTCGCGCCTGCGTCTGCTGCACGATGGCGAGGATCAGCCGCGTTCGGTGCAGATCGCCGGCGGCGACCCGCAGATGCTGGCCGAGGCGGCGCAGCGCAATGTGGAGCTGGGTGCGCAGATCATCGACATCAACATGGGCTGCCCGGCCAAGAAGGTGTGCAACAAGGCGGCGGGTTCCGCGCTGCTCAGGGATGAACGGCTGGTGGCCGACATCCTCGAAGCGGTGGTGGCTGCCGTCGATGTGCCAGTGACCCTGAAGATACGGACCGGCTGGGACCGGGATAACAAGAATGGGGTCAACGTGGCGCGGATCGCCGAACAGTCCGGCATCCGGGCGCTGGCCGTGCATGGCCGGACCCGGGCCGACCTGTACACCGGCGACGCGGAGTACGAGACCATCGCCGCGATCAAGCGGGCGGTGTCGATCCCGGTGTTCGCCAATGGCGACATCGATTCGCCGGAAAAGGCCCGGCGCGTGCTCGAGCAGACCGGGGCGGATGCCCTGCTGATCGGCCGCGCGGCCCAGGGCCGGCCGTGGATATTCCGCGAGATCGAACATTTTCTCAGCACCGGCAGGAAACTGCCGGCGCCTTCGCTGCGCGAAGTGGAAAGCATCCTGCTTGAACACCTCGCCGCATTGCATGCGTTTTATGGGGAGGAGCAAGGCGTGAGGATCGCCCGCAAGCACGTGGGCTGGTATCTGGCGACCTTGCCGGGCGCAGCGGAGTTCCGCGCCCGATTCAATCGTTTGCAGGACACGGATGCACAGTGCGCCAGCGTCAGGCAGTTCTTCGCCGAGCGCCACGACAACGGAGAAGGGGTGGCCGCATGACAACGATGACCGAGACATTAGTGAGTGGAAATACGCCCGTGAGCGACAACACCAACCTTAAACAGCACCTGACCACTCCGACGCAGGAGGGCCAGACCCTCCGCGACAGCGTGGAGAAGGCACTGCACAACTACTTCGCCCATCTCGAAGGGCAGCCGGTCACGGATGTGTACAACATGGTGCTCTGCGAAGTGGAAGCGCCGCTGCTGGAAACCGTCATGAACTACGTGAAGGGCAACCAGACCAAGGCTTCCGAACTGCTCGGCCTGAACCGCGGCACCCTGCGCAAGAAACTCAAGCAATACGACCTTCTCTAAAAGCCGCTGGAGGCTGGAGGCCGGACGGAAAAAGCGCTCCTCGTCCAGCCTCCAGCCTTCAGCGTTCTTATTCGCTAGATGGAACCGTTATGACCGACCAAACCACCCGCCTGCCCATCCGCCGCGCGCTGATCAGCGTTTCCGACAAGACCGGCGTCGTCGATTTCGCCCGTGAGCTGGCCGCCCTCGGCGTGGAGATCCTCTCCACCGGCGGCACCTACAAGCTGCTCAGGGACAACGGCATCGCCGCCGTGGAAGTGGCCGACTACACCGGCTTCCCGGAAATGATGGACGGCCGGGTGAAGACCCTGCACCCGAAAGTGCATGGCGGCATCCTGGGCCGTCGCGACATCGACGGCGCGGTGATGGAAGAGCACGGCATCAAGCCGATCGACCTGGTGGCGGTCAACCTGTATCCCTTCGAGGCCACCGTGGCCAAGGCCGACTGCGACCTGCCGACCGCCATCGAGAACATCGACATCGGCGGCCCGACCATGGTCCGCAGCGCGGCGAAGAACCACAAGGACGTCGCCATCGTGGTCAACGCCAGCGACTATGCCGGCGTGGTCGAGAGCCTGAAGGCCGGCGGCCTGACCTATGCCCAGCGCTTCGACCTGGCGCTCAAGGCGTTCGAGCACACCTCCGCCTACGACGGCATGATCGCCAACTACCTGGGCACCATCGACCAGAGCCGCGACACCCTGAGCACCGCCGACCGCGGCGCCTTCCCGCGCACCTTCAACAGCCAGTTCGTCAAGGCGCAGGAAATGCGCTACGGCGAGAACCCGCACCAGAGCGCGGCGTTCTACGTCGAGGCGAAGAAGGGCGAGGCCAGCGTCTCCACCGCCGTGCAGCTGCAGGGCAAGGAGCTGTCGTTCAACAACGTGGCCGACACCGACGCCGCGCTGGAGTGCGTGAAGAGCTTCGTCAAGCCGGCCTGCGTGATCGTCAAGCACGCCAACCCGTGCGGCGTGGCCGTGGTTCCGGAAAACGAAGGCGGCATCCGCAAGGCCTATGACCTGGCCTACGCCACCGACACCGAGTCGGCCTTCGGCGGCATCATCGCCTTCAACCGCGAGCTGGACGGCGAAACCGCCAAGGCCATCGTCGAGCGCCAGTTCGTCGAAGTCATCATCGCCCCGAAAGTCTCCGCCGCCGCCCGCGAGGTGGTAGCTGCGAAGGCCAACGTGCGTCTGCTCGAATGCGGCGAATGGCCGGCCGAGCGCGCCGCGGGCTGGGACTTCAAGCGCGTCAACGGCGGTCTGCTGGTGCAGAGCCGCGACATCGGCATGATCACCGAGGCCGACCTGAAGATCGTCACCCAGCGCGCGCCGAGCGAGCAGGAAATCCACGACCTGATCTTCGCCTGGAAAGTGGCCAAGTTCGTCAAGTCCAACGCCATCGTGTATGCGAAGAACCGCCAGACCGTCGGCGTCGGCGCCGGCCAGATGAGCCGCGTCAACTCCGCGCGCATCGCCGCGATCAAGGCCGAGCACGCCGGCCTGATCGTTGCGGGCGCGGTGATGGCTTCCGACGCCTTCTTCCCGTTCCGCGACGGCATCGACAACGCCGCCAAGGCCGGCATCACCGCGGTGATCCAGCCGGGCGGCTCGATGCGTGACAACGAAGTCATCGCCGCGGCAGACGAGGCCGGTATCGCGATGGTGTTCACCGGCATGCGTCACTTCCGTCACTAAGGTGGATAGGGCGCACTGAAGCAGGCATCTGCTGCGTTGCCCGAACGTTCCCCAATGCTCATTGCCAGTAGGCAACTCCGCTTGGTGAACGCTCGGGCGCCTTGCATCTACCAGCTTCATCGCGCCCCTCGAGATTTGGTCGCAAAGAATTCGTAGGTTGGGTGGAGCGAAGCGATACCCAACGATCCGGCAGGTCCGGAACTGTTCAGGAGAACTCCCATGAACGTACTCATCATCGGCAGCGGCGGTCGCGAACACGCCCTGGCCTGGAAAGTGGCCCAGGACCCGCGCGTCGAGAAGGTCTTCGTCGCACCGGGCAACGCCGGCACCGCCACCGAAGCCAAGTGCGAGAACGTCGCCATCGACGTGCTGGCGCTGGAGCAACTGGCCGACTTCGCCGCGAAGAACGTGCAGCTGACCATCGTCGGCCCCGAGGCGCCGCTGGTGGCCGGGGTGGTCGACCTGTTCCGCTCGCGCGGCCTGGACATCTTCGGCCCGACCGCCGGCGCCGCCCAGCTGGAAGGCTCCAAGGCCTTCACCAAGGACTTCCTCGCCCGCCACAGGATTCCCACCGCCGACTACCAGAACTTCACCGAAGTCGAGCCGGCGCTGGCCTACCTGAAAGAGAAGGGCGCGCCCATCGTGATCAAGGCCGACGGCCTGGCCGCGGGCAAGGGCGTGATCGTCGCCATGACCCTGGACGAAGCCGAAGCCGCCGTGCGCGACATGCTCGCCGGCAACGCCTTCGGTGACGCCGGTTCGCGGGTGGTGATCGAGGAGTTCCTCGACGGCGAGGAAGCCAGCTTCATCGTCATGGTCGACGGCCAGAACGTGCTGCCGATGGCCACCAGCCAGGACCACAAGCGCGTCGGCGACGGCGATACCGGCCCGAACACCGGCGGCATGGGCGCCTACTCGCCGGCCCCGGTGGTCACTCCCGAGGTGCATCAGCGGGTGATGGACGAAGTGATCTACCCGACCGTGCGCGGCATGGCCGAGGAAGGCAACGTCTACACCGGCTTCCTCTACGCCGGCCTGATGATCGACAAGAGCGGCGCGCCCAAGGTCATCGAGTTCAACTGCCGCTTCGGCGATCCGGAAACCCAGCCGATCATGGTGCGTCTGGAATCCTCCCTGGTCCTGCTGGTCGAGGCCGCGCTGGCCAAGGCGCTGGACAAGGTCGAGGCGACCTGGGACCCGCGTCCGACCGTGGGCGTGGTGCTGGCCGCCGGCGGCTACCCGGGTGACTACGCCAAGGGTGACGTGATCGAGGGCCTGGAAGACGCCGCCGCGCTGGACGGCAAGGTATTCCATGCCGGCACCGCGCTGAAGGACGGCCGGATCGTCACCAGCGGCGGCCGCGTGCTCTGCGCCACCGCCATCGGCCCGAGCGTGTCCTCGGCCCAGCAGCAGGCCTACCGTCTGGCGGAGAAGATCCGCTGGAACGGCTGCTTCTACCGCAAGGACATCGGCTATCGCGCCATCGCCCGCGAGCAGGGCGAGAGCTGACGCCTGCGCCGCCGGAGTACGCTCCGGCGGCCCGCCGTCAGGCCGATCGGGCGCTTGTCTATACTCCGCCCATTGTTCACCGAAGGGACCTCACCGTGCACCGGCTCTGGATTGCCATTGGACTCCTGATCAGCTTTGCGCTTGCCGCAGTGGTCTTCATGCCGACCACTGCGGAGGGTCCGGCATCCGGCTGGGCGCAGCTGCATGACGGAGAAGGGCGCCTGCAGCTGCACGATGTCACTGCGCCACGCTTCCACCCGCTGTTCAGCCCGCTCGCCGATATCGAGGACGTCCACGCCCCGGCCGGCGCCGGTGCGATCTGGCTGCACTATCACCTGCCGCCCGCCGAGGGGCCTCGCCAGCTGCGCGTGTTCGCGCCGAGCCTGGACAGCCTGGAACTCTTCGTCCTGCGCAACGGCCAGTTGCTGGAGCAGAAGAGCGCCGGCAACCTCACTCCCATCGCCCGGCCGCTGCTGAGCAGCGACATCCTCCTGCCGCTGCCTGCCGCCACCGGGCAGCTCGACCTGTATCTGCGCCTGGGCTCCGCGCAGCCGCTCTATCCCAGCATCAGCCTGGAGGATGGCCTGCAGCCGGGCAGCGAATTGCGCATGCTGCAGTTCGGCGTGCTGCTCGGCTGCCTGGTGATGCTGCTGCTCTACCAGCTGGTGCGCCTCGCCTATGCCGATCCGCGCGGCGGGATCTGGCTCGCCGCGCTCTATCTCAGCCTGCTGGTCGCCTGCCTGACCGGCTTCGGCCTGCTCAGCCCCTGGTACGGCGAACACCAGCAATGGCAGCCGCTCACCGCCCAGCTGGCGCACCTGGCGGCGCTGTGCTGCATCCTCGCGCATACCGCGGCGTTCTTCCGCAACGTCCCGCCGCAGCTGCCGCTCAGGCGCCTGCTGTGCGGCGGCGCCGCCGGCCTGCTGCTGCTCGGCCTGCCGCTGTACTACTGGCTCGGCGTGCCGGCCAGCAGCCTGCTCTACGGGCTGATCGTCCTCGGCAACCTCGGCGCCCTGCTGGTGGGCATCCGCTACTGGGCGCACGGCTACCAGCCGGCACGGATGTTCGTGATCGGCATGCTGGTGTTCCTCTGCTCCTGGGTCATCAACCTGCCGGCGCTGCTCGGCTACGTGCCGACCCGCAGCGAATGGCTGACCAGCGGCCTGCTCGGCATCACCGCCATCGCCGGCTTCCTGCTCAGCCAGGCGCAGGCCGAGCGCCGCTGGAAGATGCAGTACGACCACTTCACCGCCAGCCGCCGGCGCGCGGCGAACATCGCCGAGCTGAAGGCCAAGGGCGAGTTCCTCGCCCGGCTCAGCCACGAGATCCGCACCCCCATGAACGGCGTGCTGGGCATGACCGAGCTGCTGCTCGACACCACCCTGTCGGCCAAGCAGCGCGACTACGTGCAGACCATCCACAGCTCCGGCAACGAACTGCTGGCGCTGATCAACGAGATCCTCGACATCTCGCGCATCGAGTCCGGGCAGATCGAGCTGGACGAGGTGTCCTTCGACCTCGGTGCGCTGATCGAGGACTGCCTGGCGATCTTCCGCGCCCGGGCCGAGCAGCAGAAGATCGAGCTGATCAGCTTCACCCAGCCGCAGGTGCCGCGGGTGGTCTGCGGCGACCCGGCGCGCCTGCGCCAGGTGCTGATCAGTCTGCTGGAGAATGCCTTCCGCCAGACCGAGGAGGGCGAGGTGCTGCTGGTGGTGGCCCTGGACGGCCCGGAGGGGCAGAAGCGCCTGCGCATCGCCGTGCAGGACAGCGGCCGCCCGCTGGGCGCCGGCGAGCGTCAGGCGCTGCTGGAGGCGAAGCTGCACAGCCGCGACTTCCTCGCCACCGATCGCGAGGATCGTCACCTCGGCCTGATCATCGCCCGCCAGCTGATCCAGCTGATGTCCGGCCAGTTCGGCATCGAGACCGGCGACGCCCAGGGCAGCACCCTCTGGCTGAGCCTGCCGCTCGACCAGCAACTGCTGGAACAGCCCGCCGCCGACCTCGACGGCCCGCTGCAGGGCGCGCGGCTGCTGATCGTCGATGACAACCAGACCTGCCGCAAGGTGGTCATGCAGCAGTGCAGCGCCTGGGGCATGGACGTCAGCGCGGTGGCGTCGGGCAAGGAGGCGCTGGCCCACCTGCGCACCAAGGCGCACCTGCGCGAATATTTCGACGTGGTCCTGCTCGACCAGGAAATGCCCGGCATGACCGGCATGCAGCTGGCCACCAAGATCAAGGAAGACCCCAACCTCAACCACGACCTGCTGCTGATCATGCTCACCGGCATCAGCAACGCGCCGAGCAAGATCATCGCGCGCAACGCCGGGATCAAGCGCATCCTCGCCAAGCCGGTGGCCGGCTACGCGCTCAAGGCCACCCTCGCCGACGAGCTCGACCGCCGCGGCCACGGCAGCGCCGACAGCTACGCGCCGGCCGGCGTGGAGCCGCTGCCGGTCGAACTGCCCGGCGACTTCCGCATCCTCATCGCCGAGGACAACAGCATCTCCACCAAGGTCATCCGCGGCATGCTCGGCAAGCTCAACCTGCAGCCGGACACCGCCAGCAACGGCGAGGAAGCGCTGTCGGCGATGAAGAAGACCCAGTACGACCTGGTGCTGATGGACTGCGAGATGCCGGTGCTCGACGGCTTCTCCGCCACCGAACGCCTGCGCGCCTGGGAGGCCAGCGAACAGCGCCCGCGCACCCCGGTGGTGGCGCTCACCGCGCACATCCTCAGCGAACACAAGGACCGCGCCCGGCAGGTCGGCATGGACGGCCACATGGCCAAGCCGGTGGAACTGTCGCAGCTGCGCGAGCTGGTGGCCTACTGGGTCGGCGAGCGCCAGCGGCGGCTGGAGAAGGATGCGCTGGCGTCCTGACTGCTCGCCGGATGGTGGATGAAAGGAGACTCATCCACCCTACGGTCCGCCCTGCAACTGCTCCATGACCCCGTCACCATCCGCCGCTATGCTCTGAGCCAGGCGCAGGGCCGCCGAGTCTTTCCTCCCGGAGTCGTTTCCATGCATTTGCTGTTCAGCGTGTACCTGAAGATGCTGGTGCTCTACAGCCCCTTCTTCGTGCTTTCCTGCTTCATCAGCCTGAGCCGCGGCTTCGGCCCGCGCGACCGCAAGCGCATGGCCTGGCGCGTGGCGCTGGCGGCGCTGATCGCCAGCCTGCTGCTGTACCTGTTCGGCCGCTACATCTTCACCCTGTTCGGCATCACCGCCGACGCCTTCCGCATCGGCGCCGGCAGCGTGCTGTTCATCTCCGCCCTGGGCATGGCCCAGGGGCGCTCGACGGTGCAGAGCGACAACGTGCAGCAGGACGTCACCATAGTGCCGCTGACCATCCCCATCACCGTCGGCCCCGGCACCATCGGTGCGTTGCTGGTGATGGGCGTCGGCCAGCCCTGGGACGACAAGCTGATCTCCATGCTGGCGGTGGCCGCCGCGTGCGTCACCCTTGGCGTGACGCTCTACATGTCCGACAGGATCGAAAGATTCCTCGGCGAGGATGGCCTGCAGATCGTCAGCCGCCTGATGGGCCTGTTCGTCTGTGCGCTGGCGGCGCAGATCATCATGACCGGGGTGCGCGGGTACTTCATCGTCCAGTGACGATGATGTCTTGCCCGCAGGAGCCAGCCTGCTGGCGAACGCTTCGTGAACAAACAACGGTTCGAGATCCAGTCATGTCCCTCGTCATCCGCGACGCCAGCGAAGCCGACCTGCCCGGCATTCGCGACACCTACAACGACGCCGTACGCAACACCACGGCGATCTGGAACGAAACCGAGGTCGACCTCGACAACCGCCGCGACTGGTTCGCCGGGCGCCGGCAGCAGGGCTTCCCGGTGCTGGTGGCGGAGGAGGGCGGCGAGGTGGTCGGCTATGCCAGCTACGGTCCGTGGCGCAACTTCGATGGCTTCCGCGAAACGGTGGAGCACTCGGTCTACGTGCGCGACGACCAGCGCGGCAAGGGCATCGGTCCGCAGCTGATGCAGGCCCTGATCGTCCGCGCCCGGGTGCAGGGCCTGCACGTGATGGTCGCCGCCATCGAAAGCGGCAACGCCGCCTCGATCCGCCTGCACGAACGCGTCGGCTTCGTCACCACCGGGCAGATGCCGCAGGTGGGGCAGAAATTCGGGCGCTGGCTGGACCTGACCTTCATGCAGCTGGTGCTCGATCCGGAGCGCAAGGCGCCGTAGGAGCGCGCCCGATATCGGTGTCCTCGGAGTGTCGCGGGCATGGCCCGCTCCTACACGGGATTCGCGAGCAAATGTGCTGAGATACCAGACAGTTGCTCCTGCAGTCGGGGGCGGTGTAGGGCGAATAACGCCCCGGCGTTATCCGCCACAAGCCCTGCGTCTCAACGCAACTGACTATCCTTGCTCCCCCGCCGGTTGTAGCCGGCGAAGGCCGCCTCCTCTTTGTCGTGCTCGCTCTGGCAGGTGACGCACAGGTGCACGCCGGGCACGGCCTTGCGCCGGGCCTCGGGGATGGCGGCGCCGCATTCCTCGCAGTGGCTCAGGCTTTCGCCGCGCGGCAGGTTGCTGCGCGCGCGGGCGACGGCGTCCTCGATGGTGCTGTCGATCTGTTCCTGTACCGCCCCGTCGTTCGCCCAACCGCTGGCCATGGCTGCCTCCGAAATTCGTCGTCTGTCCGAAGATATGCGCGGCAGCACTCGGCATTGCAAGGGTGCATGTCGCTTCCGGCGACGAGCTGTTCGCTATTCCTTCACTTCCATGTATTCCCGCGCCCAGATCTGGTACTCCTCGGGCAGGGTGTACTTCTTCGCCAGTTCCGAGGCGGTCAGGTCCGACGCGTCGACGCCGCGCTGTTCGCGCAGGCAGTCGTAGGTCGCCTTGATCGCGGCGAAGTAGGCCAGGTGGCCGTTGACCACGATGCGCACGCCGAGCTGCGCCAGGCGGCGGTCGTCGCGCAGTTGCGGGTTGCCGTAGGTGACCAGCATCAGCGGGATGCGCAGGTGCCGGGCGATGGCTTCCAGGTGCTCGAAGTCGCGGATGCCGACCATGCAGATGGCGTCCGCGCCGGCGGCCTGGTAGGCGAGGGTGCGGCGGATCACGTCGTCCACCTCGATCACCTCGGCGTTGGTGCGGGCGATGATCGCCATGTCCTGGTCGACCCGCGCTTCCAGCGCCGCGCGGATCTTGCCGACGCCTTCCTCGACCGGGATCAGGTCGGTGGACTTGCGGCCGAACTGCGCCGGCAGCAGGGTGTCCTCGATGGTCAGCGCGGCGATGCCGGCGCGCTCCAGTTCCACCACCGTGCGCATGGTGTTCAGCGCGTTGCCGTAGCCGTGGTCGGCGTCGGCGATCACCGGCAGGCGGGCGACGCGGCCGATGCGGGTGGCCTGCTCGACGAATTCGCTGAGGGTGATCAGGGCGAAGTCCGGCGCCGCCAGGACCTGCAGGGAGGCGACCGAGCCGCCGAGGATGCCGACTTCGAAGCCGAGGTCGGCGGCGATGCGCGCGGACATCGGATCGAACACCGAGGCGGTGTGGTAGCAGGAATGGGAATTCAGCAGCGCGCGAAAGGCCGCACGCAGTTCATGGTGGGAAGCTCTTTGCATGGTGAGGGGTCCAGCTGTAGCGGGATCTTGATGAGGAGATTGTATACAGTATCAAACTTGCAGCAGCCTTTCGTCCCCATCATCCGCTCGATGGACGAGCATCGCGTGCCTCTCTCGCGTAAACTGCGCGGCCGTTTTTTCCCCGGACCCTTCGCGTCATGCAGCACAGCACTCCGGCCCGCGCCCTGGGCATCGACTTCGGCACTTCCAATTCCACCGTCGGCTGGTGGCGCCCGGACGCGGAGCCGCTGATCGTACTGGAGGACGGCAGGATCACCCTGCCGTCGGTGGTGTTCTTCAACGTCGAGGAACGCCGCCCGGTGTACGGCCGCCTGGCCCTGCACGAATACCTGGAAGGCTACGAAGGCCGCCTGATGCGCTCGCTGAAGAGCCTGCTGGGCTCCAGCCTGCTGAAGAGCGAAACCACCGTGCTGGGCAGCGCGCTGCCGTTCAAGGACCTGCTCGGGCTGTTCCTCGGCGAGCTGAAGAAGCGTGGCGAGGCGGCTGCCGGGCGCGAGTTCGATTCCGTCGTGCTGGGCCGCCCGGTGTTCTTCGTCGATGACGACGAGAAGGCCGACAGGGAAGCTTCCGACACCCTGGTCGAGGTGGCCAGGAAGATCGGCTTCAGCGAAGTGTCGTTCCAGTACGAACCGATCGCCGCGGCCTTCGACTACGAGCGCGGCGTCGAGCGCGAGGAACTGGTGCTGATCGTCGACATTGGCGGCGGTACCTCGGACTTCTCCCTGGTGCGCCTGGCGCCGGAGCGCCGCGACGTCGCCGACCGCCAGTCCGACATCCTCGCCACCGGCGGCGTGCACGTTGGCGGCACCGACTTCGACAAGCAGCTCAGCCTGCAGGGCGTGATGCCGCTGTTCGGCTACGGCAGCCGGATGAAGAGCGACGCCTTCATGCCGACCAGCTACCACCTGAACCTCGCCACCTGGCACACCATCAACGCGGTGTACGCGCAGAAGTCGCAGCTGGCGCTGAAGAACATGCGCTACGACATCGTCGACGCCACCGGCATCGACCGCCTGTTCAGGCTGATCGACCAGCGCGCCGGGCACTGGCTGGCGATGCAGGTGGAGGCCAGCAAGATCGAGCTGAGCGACATCGACGCGCGCAGCATCGACCTCTCGCGCATCGAGCCGAACTTGCGCGCCGACCTCACCCGCGGCCTGTTCGAGGAGGCCATCGAGCCGCTGCTGGTGCGCGTGCGCAACAGCGTCACCCAGCTGCTGGCGCAGGCGGACGTGCCGGTGGAGCGGGTCGACACGGTGTTCTTCACCGGCGGCTCCAGCGGCGTGCCGGCGCTGCGCCAGAGCGTGGCGGCGATGCTGCCGAACGCGCGGCATGTGGACGGCAACCGCTTCGGCAGCATCGGCAGCGGCCTGGCGATCGAGGCGAAAAAGCGCTACGGCTGATAGTGCCGGGCTGGCGCATCGGATCGAACTTGCGCAGGCGTGCCCGGCTCAAACCAGACTGAGCGCCTCTGCTCGTCCACAAGGAGCCGATCATGTACAGACATACGTTGCTGGCTATGGTGGTACTGGCTGCGGTTGCCGGTTGCGCATCGACCAAGGTGCAGAACCCGGTCAACTACGTCACCTATCGGGACGAACCGCTGGTCAGGGACGTCGAGAAGGGCATGAGCAAGTCGGATGTGCTGCGCATCGGCGGCACGCCTTCGTCCACCCAGGAGCGCCTGATGAAGCCCGGTAGCTGCAACAGCTACATCCTCACCACCGATGGCCGGCAACAGCCGTACTACGTCAGTTTCGACGGCAATGGCCAGGTGGACGGCTCGGGCTTCATGACCTGTTCCGAACTGGACCGCCACGAGCGCGATGCCAGGCCGTGACAGCGGATGAGCGTTCCCGCGCTCCCGCGTGGGAACGCTGAGCCGTCCGGAGCGGCGGGCTATCATCCTGTGGTCATCCAGGAGTCCCGCCCCATGAAACAACGTATCATCGAATCGCCGGCCTTCACCGTGGTCGGCCTGGAATACATCGGCAGCGACCCCGCCGACAACCTGCGCCAGCTCTGGCAGCGCTTCATCCCCCGGGAAGGCGAGATCGCCCCGCGCCTGGAGCCGGGCGTTGCCTATGGCATCTGCAGCCAGACGGCGGACGGCATGCTGCGCTACATCGCCGGCGTCCACGCCCCGGACACCGCCTCGCTGCCCGAGGGCATGGTGAAGTTCGTGGTGCCGGCGCAGAAGTGCGCGGTGTTCACCCATCGCGGCACGGTGGAGCAGATTGCCGACAGCTTCCAGGCGATCTACTCGGAACTGCTCGCCCGCCACGGGCTGGAGCCGAAGCAGGGGGTGGGGTACGAACGCTATGACCAGCGCTTCAGCGGGCCGGACGATCCGGCGGCGGAAGTGGATCTGTATATCCCGGTCTACTGAGCCGGCGCGCTGTTCGTAGGGTGGATCAGGCTCCATCGATCCACCATGGCCGCGCATGCGGCCCCCGCAATGGTGGATGAAAAAAGACTCATCCACCCTACGTCACGCACATGCATCGTCGCCTGTAGGAGCGGGCCATGCCCGCGACTCGCGCGCATGGCGCGCTCCTGCAGGGTTCAGCGCTTGCGCATCTGCGCCAGCAGCGCCGCGCACTGGTTGTCCTCGCGCTTGCTTGGCGCCACCAGGGCCAGCAGGCCGGCGGCCGGGCCCGCGGCGATGCCGAGGGCGACCATTCCCGCTCCCCGCGCCGCCAGCGGCAGGGCGTGCACGCCGGGGCGCGGGTTCTTGAAGGTGCCGTGGACGTACAGCGGCGAGCGCAGGGAGAAGATGCGCAGGCCCTTGCTGTGCGGGATCACGTCGATGTTCAGCGCCTCCGTGGCGAAGCTGGCGTCGCCCTCGACGTTGATGATGGCGTTCTCCGTGTCGAACACGAACACCCGCGGCCTGGCCAGGCCGCGGGTGATGCCGACGTCGGCGGCGGCGCAATTGATCTGCACGTCCTCGTCGCCGAACATCCGCGTCACCAGGTAGTTGCCGACGTTCAGCCCGGCGATTTCCATCAGGCCCTTGCTGATCGCGCCGTCGTTCATCAGCAGCTTCATCTCGCCATCGGCGCCGCCGAGGATCTTCGCCACCGAGTTGCCGCTGCCGCTCAGCGCCGCGTCGCCGTTCAGCTCGCCGAAGCTGGTCTGCATCGGCGCGAAGCCGGGGAACAGCTGCTTCAGCTGCAGGCCCCGCGCCTGCATTTCGATGCGGCTCTGCATCGGCGTCCTGCCGCCGTCCAGGCGGATCTGCGATTCCAGCTTGCCGCCGGCCATGCCGAAGCGCAGCGGCTGCAGGGCCAGCAGGCCGTCGTGCAGCTGGATGTGGGTGTACAGGTCGCTGATCGGCAGCTTGTCGCCGTGCACGATGCGCTTGCCGGTGAATTCCACGTCGGCGTCCATCGTCCGCCAGCGCTCGGTGCGGAATTCCTCCACCGGCAGCACCTTGTCCGCCGGCTGGCGGGTGGTCTGGCCGCGGGCCCGCTTCTTGTCGTTGGAGTCGGCGCCGATCAGCGGGCCGAGGTCGACCATGCGCAGCTGGTTGGACTGCAGCTTGCCGGAGAGCTTCGGCCGCGGCTGGCGGTTGACGAAGGTGAGGCTGCCGTGGAGGTCGCTGTCGCCGACCTTGCCGTTGAAGTCCCGGTAGCGGAACACCGCGCCGCCGGGGTCGTTCAGCTCGGCGTGCAGGCGGCCGTCGGTGGCGTAGGGCGGGGTATCGGGCAGGGTGATGCCGGTAAGCGGGTAGAGATGGGCCATGCTGGCGCCTTCCAGCTTCAGGCGCAGGTCGAGGGCGCCGAGGTGCAGCGGGTCGGTGAGGGTGCCGACGATGCTGGCGCGGGTGCTGCCGGCGCGCACGTCGGCCTGCACCGGGAACGGCCGGCTGGCCTCCTGCAGCGCCAGCACGCCGCCGACCTTGCCCTGGCCGCTGAATGGCAGGCCCTTGTACTCGCCCCTGGCCTTCCAGCCGAACACGTAGTCCTGGGTCGCCGTGGCGTTGGCGCCGGCGGCCTTGCCGGCCAGCTGGGCGAAGGGCACCGGCTTGCCGAGACTGTCCACCAGCAGTTCGATGCGCGATTTCAACTGGCGGTCGTCAAGGCTGACGCGCCCCTGGTCGAAGCCGATGGCGCCGATCTCCAGCTGCCACGGCGAGGGCTCCCGGGGTTCCTCCTCGTTGGCGGGGAGCTGGAAGTCCCAGTTGGCGCGGCCGTCGGCCAGGCGCAGGAGGTCGGCGCTGGGGCGGACGAGGGTGATCTGCGGGATGACGATGCGTTTCCACAGCAGCGGCAGCGGAGCCAGGCGGAACTCCACGCTGTCCAGGCTGGCGAAGCGCTCGGCGCGGGTCTGGCCGGCGGTCCAGTCGGGGTTGCCGAGGGTCAGGTCGCTGGCCTGGAAGCGTGGCCACGGCACCCAGGCGCGCCAGCCGTCCTCGCCGGGCTCGCGATTCCAGACCACCCGCAGGTCGCCGTTGATGGCGAAGGGGCGGTTGAGCGCGGCGGAGACCTTTTCATTGAGCAGGGGTTTGGCGCGATTCCAGTCGAAGGTGGCGATGAACACCACGCCGAGCGCCAGCAGGCAGAACAGGGCAGCGAAGGCCCAGAGCGAGATTTTTCGGCCGCGCGTCATGCTGAACTCCTTGTCGCCGCGTCGGTGATGGGCTGCGCGATGCCGGCTCGGGCCACCGCCAGTAACTCTTGGACCGGTGCTGGCACGTTAAGCTCCCGCGATCTCGCCGATCTTCTCCGCTCGGGAAGCGCCGCGCCAGCCGCCTGGCAAGGCCTCGCCAATGTGGCTCCTGCTGATAATATCCATTTATTCGATATTAACGTTCGGGCCGATATTTGCTATCGAGGCCGTTGATAGACGTCAATTTTTAAAATCAATCTATTGTTTTTAAATGGAAAATGTTGAATCGATGGGAATGATAGCGACTATTCGCCGTCTTCGTTTTTAAATCGATTATCCAGAACAGACAATGGCTCCGTGTTCAACGAACTCCCCACTCTTCCAGGAGCCGACATCATGAAACCCACTCTTGTACTTGGTTTTGCCCTTTCCTTCCTCGCCGCCAACATCGCCGTTTCCGCTCCGCAGCGCGTAGTCGCCGCCCCGCAGGCCAGCGACGTCCAGGTGCTCGCCGAGAACGGCAGCGAACGGACCATCGACCGCCTGCACGAGAAGATGAGCGAGCAACCGCGCATCGCCGAGAACGGCAGCGAACGGACCATCGACCGCCTGCACGAGAAGATGGGTGAGCAACTGCGCATGGCCGAGAACGGCAGCGAACGGACCATCGACCGCCTGCACGAGAAGATGAGCGAGCAACCGCGCATCGCCGAGAATGGCAGCGAGCGCACCATCGATCGCCTGCACGAGAAGATGGCTGGCCAGAGCCGCATCGCATGACTGCGGCTCCAGGCAAGTCCAACCACACAAGGCCCGGCACCCCGCCGGGCCTTGGCGTTTTCAGGGGTGCGAATCTTCCGGGCGGCCGATGCTCGGCGGGGCTTCCACGGTCATTTCCTCCGGAATCTGCTCGACGCGCGGGTCGAGCGCGGCGGACACCGGGCTGGCGGATTCCGGCATCACCACGTGGTGCAGCGGCGCCTCGTCGACCTGCGGCAGGTCGCTGACCTTCTTCGGCCGCACCCAGAAGATCAGCAGCAGCGAATAGGCCGAGATCAGCACGTAGAACATCCCCGGATGGAAATGGCGCATCAGCGCGCCGGCGATCAGCGGGCCGATGCAGGCGCCGACGCCGTAGGCGGTCAGCATGATGGCCGACAGCGCCACCCGCCGCGGCTGCTCCACGTGGTCGTTGGCCAGCGCCACCGCCAGCGGATAGAGGGTGAACAGCAGCATGCCGGTGAGGAAGCCGTTGCCCAGCAGGCCCCAGTACGGCAGCTCGATCAGCCCCCACATCGGCACCGCGGCCAGGCACAGCAGCAGCGCGTTGAGGCGGATCAGCCAGGCGCGGTTCATGCGGTCCGACAGCCAGCCCAGCGGCCACTGCGCGCAGAAGCCGGCGACGATGCACAGGCCGACGAACAGGCTGGCGTGCGAGGTATCCAGGCCGTTGCGGCTGGCGTACACCGGCGCCAGGCCGTAGAAGGCGCCGACCATCAGGCCGGCGGCGAAGATGGTGCCCAGCGACTGCGGCACGCGCTGCCAGAAGAAGCGCAGCTCCAGCGGCGCCGCGACCAGCTTGGCCGGGTGCACGCGGCGGGTCATCGCCAGCGGGATCAGGCAGGCGGCGAAACAGATCGCCACCAGCAGCAGCGGCCGGTAATCCAGCCCCGGGCTCAGCGCCAGCAGGCCCTGGCCGAGCACCAGGCCGAGGTCGACGGCGATCATGTAGCCGGCGAACACCTTGCCGCGCTGGTGGCTCTCGGCCTGCTCGTTGAGCCAGCTCTCGATCACCATGTACTGGTTCATCATCACCGCGCCGGTGACGAAGCGCAGCACCACCCACACCTCCAACTGGTCGATCAGCGCATGCAGCAGCACCGCCACCGTCGCCAGGCCGGCGCAGGCCACGTAGGAGCGGATGTGGCCGAAGCTGGCGATCAGCCGGTGGCCGAACTTGGCGCCGCAGACCAGGCCGAAATAGTAGGCCGCGGTCAGGCCGCCGACCCACAGGTCGCCGACCCCTTCGGCGGTCAGGCGCAGGCCCAGGTAGGTGGTGAGCAGGCCGGTGCCGGCGAGCATGAGCAGGGTGGCGCTGTAGAGCGCCGGGAAGGTGACGAGCGGGCCGAACATTTCGATTCCTTGAACAACACCCCGCGGTTGCGGGTATGGGATGGCTGGGCGACGGGGCGGACGCCATCTGACGACGCCCCGGACGCCGGGTTCCGTATGCCTCAGCCCTTGCGATGGATGGCGAAGCCGGCCCAGGACTGGCTGACCGGCATGATTTCCAGGTTGTTGATATTGATGTGCGGCGGCTGGGTCATGATCCAGAAGATGGTCTCGGCGATGTCCTGCGGCTGGATCGGCTCGGCGCCGGCGTAGGTCTTGTCGTAGCGCGCCTGGTCGCCGCCGAAGCGCACCAGGGAGAACTCGCTCTCGCACAGGCCGGGCTCCAGGTTGCTCACCCGCACGCCGGTGCCCTGCAGGTCGCAGCGCAGGTTGCGCGAGAACTGCTCGACGAAGGCCTTGGTCGCGCCGTACACGTGGCCGCCCGGATAGGGCCAGCGGCCGGCTACCGACCCCAGGTTGAGGATGCTCGCCCCGCGCCCGTGGGCGATCAGCCGCGGCAGCAGCAGGCGGGTGCAGTACATCAGGCCCTTGATGTTGGTGTCGACCATGGTGTCCCAGTCATCCAGGTCGCAGTCCTGCGCCGGATCGGTGCCGAGGGCGAGGCCGGCGTTGTTGATCAGCCCGGTCAGGCGGTCGAAGCCGGCCGGCAGGCTGTCCAGCGCGGCGGCGACGGCGGCGCGGTCGCGCACGTCGAGGGTCAGCGGCAGCACCTCGGTCTGCGCGGAAAGCTCCTGGGCCAGCGCCTGCAGGCGGTCCTCGCGGCGGCCGCTGATCACCAGCGACCAGCCCTCGCGGGCGAACCGCCGCGCACAGGCTTCGCCGAAGCCGGAAGTGGCGCCGGTAATGAACAGGGTGGAAGTCATGGCTTGCTCCTCTCTGGGCCGGCATTCCCGGTGAGGTAGGGATCGCAGCCGGCGCGGGGTTTTCGACGTTCCCGGGGAGGATAACAGCCGGCTCCGTGAGTGGTGCACAACAGCCAGTGCGGATAAAAGCTGAACAGATGGCGGCGGGGCCTGCCGTGGCTGGGGCGGGCGGGGTTGTCCGCATGTTGTCCACAGGGAGGTCAACAGGAGGTGGGGATAAGTCCATCCTGCGTGGCGTTGGAATGATCAAACGTAGGGTGGATGGGGCTTTTTCCATCCACCATTCGCGCGGCTCTCAACATCGATGGTGGAGTCGCTCCCACAAATCGCCAGAGTGCCAAACCTGTAGGAGCCCGGGCGCAACTCCGCTGCCATGGACGTAGGGTGGATGAGGCTTTTTTCATCCACCATTGCGGGGCCGCATGCGCGGCCATGGTGGATCGGTGGAGCGTGATCCACCCTACGCAAAGGCGTCCGCCGCGCCGATGTCGCCATTCCAGCGATCAATGGCGCATTTCTGCTCTTAGCATTTGCCCGCAATGCTGCTAAATTGCGCGACCTTTTCCGGCCGGCCACGGCCGGTCATGCGCAGCCCCTGCCTGAGTGGGGCGTCGCGGTTGGCAATCGTCAGCCTTAACATTGACCTGGCCCCAAGAGGCCAATCCAGGGACATAGCCCGGTGGTCAAGAAAGCTTCCTCCTTCTCCGCCCTCGGCGGTCTCGTATATTCCACCGACGCCGGCCGGCACTGCCCGGACTGCGGCAAGCCCGTGGCCGAATGCATCTGCAAGCAGGCGCTGATCCCCGCCGGCGATGGCATCGCCCGCGTGCGCCGGGAAACCAAGGGCCGCGGCGGCAAGACCGTGACCACGGTGACCGGCGTGCCCCTGGCCGAAGACGCCCTGAAGGACCTCGCCACTGCGCTGAAGAAGCGTTGCGGCACCGGCGGCAGCCTCAAGGACGGGGTGATCGAGATCCAGGGCGACCACGTCGAGCTGCTCCTCGAAGAGCTGGCCAAGCGCGGCTTCAAGACGAAGAAATCCGGCGGCTGATGCCGGTCTTCCCTGCAGAGAGCGGGTTATCCACAAGCCCGCTCCCTGGATGGAAGACGCCTGGCGCCTGCGCGCTCGTCCTGCTTTCCTAAACTACCGCTAGGCAACGCGGTCCACACGGCAACGTCATATCCGACGTTTACGCTATTCATGCCTGCCCGCGCACCCGCGGACGGGCCGACTTTTCTATCGAGGAGAACTCCGCGCATGGCCGCCAGACGGACCCGCAAAGACGACGGCAGCAACTGGACCGTGGCAGACAGCCGCAGCATCTACGGCATTCGCCATTGGGGCGCCGGCTATTACGCGATCAACGAAGCCGGCAACGTCGAGGCGCGTCCGCAGGGCATCGACGGCCAGCCGATCGATCTGCATGCTCTGGTCGGCCAACTGCGCGAGGCGGGGCTGTCGCTGCCGCTGCTGGTGCGTTTCCCGGACATCCTGCAGGACCGCGTGCGCAAGCTCACCGGTGCCTTCGACGCCAACATCGCGCGCCTGGAATACCAGAGCCGCTACACTGCGCTGTACCCGATCAAGGTCAACCAGCAGGAAGCGGTGGTGGAAAGCATCATCGCCACGCAGAAGGTCTCCATCGGCCTGGAAGCCGGTTCCAAGCCCGAGCTGATGGCCGTGCTGGCGCTGGCGCCCAAGGGCGGCACCATCGTCTGCAACGGCTACAAGGACCGCGAGTTCATCAAGCTGGCGCTGATGGGGCAGAAGCTCGGCCACAACGTGTTCATCGTGATCGAGAAGGAGTCCGAGGTTCAGCTGGTGATCGAGGAGGCCGAGCACATCGGCGTGCTGCCGCAGGTCGGCCTGCGCGTGCGGCTGTCCTCGCTGGCTTCGTCGAAGTGGGCCGACACCGGCGGCGAGAAGGCCAAGTTCGGCCTCTCCGCCGCGCAGCTGCTGTCGGTGGTCGAGCGCTTCCGCAAGGCCGGGCTGGACCAGGGCGTGCGCCTGCTGCACTTCCACATGGGCTCGCAGATCGCCAACCTGGCCGACTACCAGCACGGCTTCAAGGAAGCCATCCGCTACTACGGCGAACTGCGCGGCCTCGGCCTGCCGGTGGACCACGTCGACGTCGGCGGCGGTCTCGGCGTGGACTACGACGGCACCCACTCGCGCAACGCCAGCTCGATCAACTACGACATCGAAGACTACGCCGGCGTGGTGGTGAGCATGCTCAAGGAGTTCTGCGACGCCCAGGGCCTGCCGCATCCGCACATCTTCTCCGAGAGCGGCCGCGCGCTGACCGCGCATCACGCGGTGCTGATCACCCAGGTCACCGACGTCGAGCGGCACAACGACGAGCTGCCGAAGATCACCGATCGCGACGAGCAACCGGAGATCGTCCAGTGGCTGGCCGACCTGCTTGGCCCGACCGACGCAGAGATGGTCACCGAAACCTACTGGCGCGCCACCCACTACATGAGCGACGCCGCCGCGCAGTACGCCGAAGGCAAGATCAGCCTGGCGCAGAAGGCCCTCGCCGAGCAGTGCTACTTCGCCATCTGCCGGCGCCTGCACAACCAGCTCAAGGCCCGCCAGCGCTCCCATCGCCAGGTGCTCGACGAACTCAACGACAAGCTCGCCGACAAGTACATCTGCAACTTCTCGGTGTTCCAGAGCCTGCCGGATACCTGGGCCATCGGCCAGGTGCTGCCGATCCTGCCGATCCACCGCCTCGGCGAGGAACCGCTGCGCCGCGCCGTGCTGCAGGACCTGACCTGCGACTCCGACGGCAAGATCACCCAGTACGTCGACGAGCAGAGCATCGAGACCAGCCTGCCGGTGCACGAGGTGAGGGAAGGCGAGGAGTACATGATCGGCGTGTTCCTGGTCGGCGCGTACCAGGAAATCCTCGGCGACATGCACAACCTGTTCGGCGACACCGACTCGGTGAACGTCTACCAGAACGCCGATGGCAGCTTCTTCCACGCCGGCATCGAGACCCACGACACCATCGAGGACATGCTGCGCTACGTGCACCTGTCGCCCGAGGAGCTGATGACCCACTACCGCGACAAGGTGGCCCGCGCCAAGCTCACCGCGCGCGAACGCACCCAGTACCTCGACGCCCTGCGCCTGGGGCTGACGCGATCGTCGTACCTGTCGGCCTGAGGCTCGAGGCTTCCTGTAGGAGCGCACCTGGGCGCGACCGGTCGCGGGCATGGCCCGCTCCTACAGTTTCGATGGGACCCCGGGTAGGGCGCATAACGCGCCAGCGTTATCCGCCATCGCTTCGGCACGGCCTCATCGGCGGATGAAGCGTTCCGCTTCATTCGCCCTACATCACCTCCGCCACCCGCTGCGCCAGGCGTTCCGCCATCGCCTCGTCCACCACATTGGTGAAACTCATCATCAATGCCGGTTCACGCCGCGCTTCCAGGCACCAGGCATTCAGCGCCTGCAATCCCAGCCCCGTCGCGTGCGCGCGTTGTGCGACGGCGAGGTCGTCGCCCTCTACCTGGCCGATCAGGTGCAGGCCGCCGGGCAGGTCGGCGAACTTCATGCGCTCCCCCAGCCGTTCCTCCAGCGTCGAGCGCAGCATCCGGCGGCGCTGCGCATAGAGGCTGCGGGTGCGTTTCAGGTGGCGGGCGAAATGGCCCTCGACGAGGAAGTCGCAGAGCGTCGCCTGCAGCAGTTCCGGGCAGCCGGCGGAGAAGGTCTGCGCGCTGCGCACGAAGCGCTCGACCTGGCTTTCCGGCGCCACCAGGTAGCCCAGGCGCAGCGCCGGGAACAGCACCTTGCTGAAGGTGCCGGTGTAGAGCACCCGGCCCTGGCGGTCGAGGCTCTTCAGCGCCGGCAGGGGGAAGCCGTTGTAGCGGTATTCGCTGTCGTAGTCGTCCTCGATGATCCAGCTGCCGGCGTCGGCCGCCCAGTCCAGCAGCGCCAGCCGCCGTGGCAGTGACAGCGCAACGCCGGTGGGGCTCTGCTGCGATGGCGTGACCAGGGCGAAACGGGCGTCCGCCGCGCGTTCCAGCCCGTCGCTCACACGCAGGCCGTCCTCGTCCACCGGCAGCGACACCAGCTCGGCGCCGGCCGCCTGCAGCAGGCCGCGGCTGCGCGGATAGCCGGGGTCCTCGTGCCAGGCCTTGTCCCCCGGTTGCAGCAGGGTGCGGCTGATCAGGTCGAGCGCGCCCTGGTAGCCGGCGCAGATGAACACCTGCGCCGGATCGCAGGCGATGCCCCGCGACACGCCGAGATAGGCCGCGATGGCCGCGCGCAGTGGCGCCAGCCCGCAGGGATCGGGATAGACCAGGTCGAGCGGTCCGAGCTGGCGCAGGCGCCGTGCCGCCAGGCGCGACCACAGCGCGCGCGGGAAGGCATCCAGCGCCGGCAGGCCGAGCTGCAACGGGCGCACCTGCGGGCCGTGGGCGATCAGGCCCGGATGCACCTGCTCGGCCACCGCCGCCGGGCGTTGTGGCGTGGTGGCGATGCGCTCCGCCAGCTGTGGCGAAACCACGGTGCCGGCCGGGCCGCGCGGCAGCAGGTAGCCCTCGCTGGCGAGCAGCTGGTAGGCCAGCTCCACCGTGCCGCGCGCCACGCCCAGTTCGCTGGCCAGCCCGCGTACCGGCGGCACTCGCTCGCCGGGGCGCAGCGTGCCGCGGGCGATCGCCTCGCGGAAGCGTTGGTAGAGCTGGCGATAGATCGGCAGCGCCAGCGTGGGGTCGAGGTGCAGGCCCAGTGTCTTCATGTCCCGGTCACTTTCATGGTTCTTGGCTCTGTGGACTATGCCATCCGCGGCCTAGAGTCGCAGCTGTCCAATGGATTCTCCCGACGGAGGTTGCTCCCATGTGCATGAAAGTCTTCCTGGCCGGCGCCACCGGCGTCGTCGGCCGTCGCCTGCTGCCGCTGCTGCTGGCGCGCGGTTACCAGGTGCTCGCCATCAGCCGCTCGGCGGAGCGCGTCGAGGCCCTGCGCCGGAGCGGCGTACAGGCGCGGTTGCTGGATGTGTTCGACGGCGATGCGCTGCACGACCTGCTCGGCGGATTCCGCCCGCAGTGGGTCATCCACCAGCTGACCGACCTGCCGCCGGGGCTGGACCCGGCGCGCATGGACGAGGCCATCCGCCGCAATGCTCGACTGCGCCGCGAAGGCACCGCCAACCTGGTGGCCGCCGCCCGTGCCGCCGGGGCGCAGCGGCTGGTGGCGCAGAGCATCGCCTGGGCCTATGCGCCGGGCGCGCTGCCGCACCGCGAGGACCAGCCGCTCGACCTGGGCGCGGGGGGCGGCCGCGGCATCAGCGTCGGCGGCGTCGCCGCGCTGGAAAAGGCCGTGCTGGAGGCCGCGCCGCTGCAGGGGATCGTCCTGCGCTACGGGCGCCTGTACGGGCCGGGCAGCGGTTTCGAGCAGCCCGATCCGCGCCTCGCCCTGCACGTCGACGATGCCGCCCGCGCCGCGCTGCTGGCGCTGGAGTGGGGCGCGCCGGGGCGCTACAACCTGGCGGAAAGCGACGTCGAGGTCTGCACGGCCAGGGCCCGCCATGCGCTGGGCTGGCGACCCGGTTTTCGTCTGGAGGGCTGAGCCATGCAGATCGATTCCGTCCTTCCGCGCCCGGCCATCGCGCTGGGCCTGCTGGCCGCCGCCGGAGTGCTGGCCTGGCAGTTGGCGCTGACGCCCCAGGTGCATCTGGCCAGCGCCAGCGGGGAAGACGCCCGGGCGTGTCCGGCCACCACACAGACGCAGCTCTCCTGCGAGCCGCTGGCGAATGCGCCGGGCAAGGTGCTGACCACCCTGCTGGTGGACTTTCCGCCGCGCGCCTACACCCCCGCGCACCGCCACCCCGGCGCGGTCAGCGCCTTCGTGGTGCGGGGCAGGGTACGCTCGCAGATGCAGGGCCTGCCGGCGCAGGACTATCGCGCCGGGCAGGGCTGGTTCGAGCCGCCGGGCGAACTGCACCTGTTCGCCGAGAACCCCAGCGCCAGCGAGCCGGCGCAATTGCTGGCGACCTTCGTCACCGACGAGGGTTGCGGCCCGCTGCTGATCCCGGAAGATCACTGAGAAGAGGACATTGCCATGACCCCGCTGACGCCCTTCACCGCCGAACAGCTGGCCGCCTGCCTGGCGCGTCTCGGCCTGCCGCCGCAGCCCGTGCCGGCCACCGCCGCGAATCTCGACCGGCTGATCGACGCGGCCCTGCACCACCTGCCGTTCGAGAACCTCGACGTGCTGCTCGACCGGCCGGTGCGCATCGAGCCGGACGCGGTGTTCGCCAAGCTGGTCGGGGGTGGCCGCGGCGGCTACTGCTTCGAGCTGAACAGCCTGTTCGCCCGCCTGCTCGCCAGCCTCGGCTACCGCGTCACGCTGCTGGTGGCGCGGGTGCGCTGGGGCGTGCCGGCGGATGTCGGGCTGACCGTGCAATCGCACCTGCTGCTGCGCGTCGAGCTGGAGGAGGGCAGCCATCTGGTGGATATCGGCTTCGGCGGCCCGGCGCCGTCCCGCGCGCTGCCGCTGGCGATCGGCGAGGAATTGCCTGGCGGCTGGCGCATCGATCCCGGCCCGCGGGAGGGCGAACTGGCGCTGTCGGTGTGCGGCCAGGCGCTCTACCACTTCAGCCTCGTTCCCCAGTTCTGGCTCGATTACCTGCAGCGCAACTGGTACACCTCGACCCATCCGGACAGCGTGTTCCGCCGCTTCCTCAAGGCCGCGATCAGCGAGGATGGCGTGCGTCTCACCCTGAACGACGGCCAGTTCAACCAGCGCAAGCCGGATGGCGAAGTGGAGCAGCGCCGGGTGGACGATCCCGACGAGCTGATCGTGCTGCTGCGCGAACGCTTCCGCATCCGCATCGACGCCGCCGATATCGCGCCGCTGCGCAGCCGGCTGGGCGGACTGGCGGGGCTCAGGGGCTGAAGGTGATGCCCAGGGCGTTCAGGTCGTAGCCGCGCGCCATCAGCGTCGCCAGCAGCGGCAGGAACAGCAGGACCAGCAGTTCCAGGCGGATGGTCCAGAGCACCGCCTTGCCCTGGCGCGGGCCGACCACGGGCTCGCGGCCGGCCTTCAGTTCGTTGCGCCAGTTGAGGTAGGTGAAGGTCGGGTAGCTCGACAGCAGCCCGACCAGGATGAACAGCCCGACCTTGGTGATGAACAGGCCGTTGTACAGGTAGTACTCCGGCCCCTTGGCGAACCAGATCGCCCGCGCCACGCCGGTGAGCAGCACCAGCCCGGCGAACAGGCCGTAGGCGAGATCGACGATCACCAGGCTGCGCGCGCGCTGCAGGTCCAGCGGCAGGCGGAACAGATGGTGCTCCAGCGCCAGCAGGGCGAACAGCATGAAGATCGAGATGAAGTGCAGGTAGGCGGCGATGGCGGCGGCCATGGGCTAGGTCCTTCTATGCAACGACGGACAGCGACTCTCTGGGGACTCTAGTAACCCGGCCCCGGCCGCGCCAGTTCCCCGGCGCGACGCCGTTTTCCTTGACGCCCGCTTTCAGGCGCTGGCGGGCGCCTGCCATGCATCCATACGGGTGAGACGCCAGGCGTAGCCGGCGAGGATCAGCCCGCGCAGCAGCATGAAGCCGAGGAACGCCAGCCACAGCCCGTGATTGCCCAGCGGCTGCAGGGCGAGCCCCAGCGGCAGGGCGCAGGCGCAGGCCAGCAGCATCGAGTTGCGCATCTCGCGGGCGCGGGTGGCGCCGATGAACAGGCCGTCGAGCAGGTAGCTCCACATGCCGATCAGCGGCAGGCAGGCGAGATAGGGCAGGTAGTGATCGGCGGTGGCGCGCACTTCGGCGATGTCGCTCTGCATGGCGATGAACAGGTGCCCGGCGAAACCGAAGAAGACCACGAAGCCCAGGCTGGCGAGCAGCGACCAGCCGGCGGCGACCACCAGCGAACGGCGCAGGGCGGTGCGGTCGCGGCCGCCGATGGCGTGGCCGCATAGCGCTTCCACCGCATGGGCGAGGCCGTCGAGGGCGTAGGAAGTGATCATCAGGCCATTCAGCAGCAGCGCGTTGGCCGCCACCGTTGCCGCGCCCAGGCGGGTGCCCTGCACCGTGACCAGGAAGAACACGCCCTGCAGCGCCAGGCTGCGGATGAAAATGTCGCGGTTGACCATCAGCAGCGGCCGCCAGCTCGCCCAGCGGCGCAGTCGCGCCCAGTCCGGCACGCCGGGGTAGCGCAGCAGCGCGCCGCGGGTCAGGTACAGGCCGAGCAGCGCGCCGCTCCATTCGGCGATCACCGAGGCGCGCGCGGCACCGGGCACGCCCCAGCCGAGGCCGAGGACGAACCACAGCTCCAGGACGATGTTCACCAGGTTGGTGCCGAGCAGGATCGCCAGCGGCGCGCGGGCGTTCTGCGTGCCGAGGAACCAGCCGACCAGCGCATAGCTCGCCAGCGCCGCCGGCAGGCCGAACAGGCGGATATGGAAGAACTCGCGGGCCAGCGCGTCCAGCTCGGCGGACGGCTGCATCAGGCCCAGCGCCAGCGGCGTCAGCGGGATCGCCAGGAGCCCCAGCAGCAATGCCAGGACCATCGCCAGCACCAGCCCCTGGCCGAGGATCAGCCGCAGCGCTCCGCCATCCGAGCGTCCGGCGGCCTGGGCGGCGAAGCCGGTGGTGCCCATGCGCAGGAAACCGAGTACGCCGACCAGCAGGGTGTACAGGCTGCCGCCCACCGCCACCGCCGCCAGCTGGTGCGCATGGGGCAGGTGGCCGACCACGGTGCTGTCGACCAGGGTCACCAGCGGCACGGAAACGTTGGACAGGATCATCGGCGCGGCCAGCCCCCAGACCCTGCGGTGGGTCGGGCGATGGCGCCAGGCGTCGCTCAGCACGTGCATCGGCGGGCTCCGGGAAAGGGCGGAGTATAGCGGCTGGGATGTTTCATCGATCCCGCCGGGCTGGCGGCGGATGACGCCTGAGGCGTCATGCGCCCTACGTCGGGCGGCGAGGCGCGTAGGACGAATAACGCGCCAGCGTTATCCGCCATGACAGCGTCAGCCGGCTTTCTTGCGATACGCGCAATACCCCGGCCGCGGGCCGATCTGCGGGTGGTTGCGGCAGGTGTCCGGGCGTTTCTGGTAGATGGTGCACAGCCGCGACTTGCGGTCGAGATAGAGGCAGTCGCCGTTGCTGGTGCGGGTCAGGGTGAAGATGCCGCTCTTCTGGTTGAAGCGCTCGATCACGCCTTCCTTGAGCAGGCGCTTGGCGACGTGCTTCGGCGGTTCCTCGCGCTCGAACTCGTCGACCACGCCGATGCGGATCAGGTCGCCGATACGCACTTCCACCGGCAGGGTGCAGCAGGTGGCGTGGCAATCGCGGCACAGGCCCGAGGTGTATTTCGCCCAGGTTTCCAGACGTTCGACGTCGGCATCGGCGACCAGCATTTTCTTCATGGCGGTGTTCGTGGTGGAGCTGCGGAAAGGCGCGCAATCATAGTGATGTTGCCGGCAGATTGCGCGTTGTTTCGACGATCAGTCTTTCCACACCGGGCGCAAGCCGTCGTCCAGCGCCCAGTGCGGCTGTCCGGCACGCAGGCGCACGCCGCCCACCCAGCGCTCCGGCGCATCCTGATCCAGCCAGTAGCGCTCGCCGCCCAGCACCTGCCGGCCGAGTCCGGTCAGTTCCAGCGGCCGCTGCGGCCAGGGCAGGTGGACGTCGTGCTCGCGCAGCAGCGGCGTCGAGGAGTCGATCAGCGGGCGCAGCAGGGCATGGAACATCAGGTCGCCGAGATAGGGCAGCGGTTCGCGGTGGCTCATCAGTTCGGCGAACACGCGACCGAAGGTCAGGCCCTCGCTGTCGCGGAGTGCCTGCAGGGCGAGGCGCTCGGTCAGCGACAGGCCGTCGCGCAGGGATGGCAGCTCCTGCAACTGGCGGCGCAGTGCCGGGCCGAGCAGCGGCAGGGCGGGCGTCGGCTGCTGCGCCAGTTCCGCCCAGTCCCGTGGCGATGGATTGCAATAGGCGGACCAGGCGCGCCGCGCCAGTCGCAGGGCGTCCTCGTCCAGCGCGCGGCGTTGCGGCCAGAGCCAGGCCAGCAGATCCGGCGCCAGTTGGCCGATGCCGATGAAGCGCTCGACGCCGGGCACCCGGTCCACTTCGATCAGCTCCAGCCGCTGCGGCAGATGCTCCAGGCTGGCCAGCACGCGGATCAGGAACAGTTGGTCATAGGCATCCGCCTCGCACCAGAGCACCACCTGCGGCCGTGCGGCGAGGCCGTCGAGCACGGCGTATTCCTCGCCCATGCGGCCCAGGGCATCGGCGGGCGGGATGGCGAAGGAGCGGCTGATGAAATCGCTGCGCAGGGTGAGGTATTCGTCCAGCGCAACGTCCGGCACCGGACCCATCACCAGCGGGTCGGCGAACATGCGGAACTCGCCGCGGAAGCCGGCCAGCTGCAGGTTGTGGGCGATGTCGTTGCCGCAGCGCAGGTGCAGGCAGGACGCCTCGTCATCGGCGGCGAAACCGGGGTGGCGCGCGGCGAAGTCGATGGCGTCGATGTGGGCCTTGAGCTTCGGCCAGTTGGCGAAACCCAGCTCGCGGGCGATCAGCCATTGCGCATCGGCCAGGCGCGGCGGGCGCTGCAGGCCGGCGGGGAGGTGCTGGAGAAGGATGGCGTGGGCGGCCGGAACGTCCCGCAGCAGGTCGCGGAACAGTTCCTTCGCGCGCTTGCGCTGCTGGTCGAGATTGATGCGGCCGTCGGTGCAGGACGTGGCGTAGCGGGGTGCGGACATACGATCTCCTTGATCTGGCCTGGTCCGCTGGTGGCCGGGAGTCGTATCGGCAATACGCTGTGGATTCACCTGGGCGCAGCCCTTTCCGCGGACGGGAGGCGTGGAGAACGCCGGTCCCGACTATAGCGGCCGAGCCCGGATGCGGCAATTTCCTGCCCAGAAACCAAACCGTTGCCATCGTTTCCAATGAACGATGCATTCGCCAGAAACGTAGGGTGGATGAGGTTTTTTTCATCCACCATTACGGGGCCGCATGCGCGGCCATGGTGGATCGATGAAGCGTGATCCACCCTACGGGTTTCCTCCGATAATCCGCGAAGAACCCGATTTCAGCCCTTGCGGATCATCCAGATGCCAACGGCGATCAATGCCAGACCGCCGATCTTCAGCGCGCTCGCCGGCGCCTCGCGGAAGCCCGCCCAGCCGAAGTGGTCGAGGGTCACCGCCATGCCCAGCTGGCCGGCCAGCACCAGCACCATGAACATCAGCGCGCCGATCCGTGGCGCCGAGTAGGCGGCGATGAAGATGAAGAACATGCCGAGGAAGCCGCCGCACCAGTGCCACCAGTTCAGCCCCCGCAGCGCGGCGAAGGTGGGGATTTCCCGCTGCCAGAGGGTCAGGGCGATCAGGCCGGCGGTGCCGACCAGGAAGGAAATCATCGCCGCGGCCAGCACGCTGGACACCTGCCGGGCCAACTGGCCGTTGATCCCGGCCTGCAGCGGCAGGCAGGTTCCGGCGATCAGCGGCAGGACATACAGCCACCAGGGTGGTGTGGGCATGGGAAACTCCTTGGCAATGAAAAACGGAAAGCCTGGTCAGCGCGAGAGCCAGGCCAGCGCGCCCAGCCCGGCCGCGAGGCCGCTGGCGAAGCAGGCAGTGAGCAGGTAGCCGCCGGTGGGGGCTTCCCAGTCGAGCATCTCGCCGGCGCAGAACACCCCCGGCAGCGCCTTCAGCATCAGTTGCGCGTCCATGGCCTCGAAGGGCACGCCGCCGGCGCTGCTGATCGCCTCGTCCAGCGGGCGCGGGCGCAGCAGCGTCAGCGGCAGGTTCTTGATCGCCGCAGCCAGCCGCGCCGGATCGTCGTAGTCGTCCTTCGTGGACAACTCGCGCAGCAGGCCGGCGCGCACGCCGTCCAGGCCGAGGCGGCCGCGCAGGTGGTTGGCCATGGACTTGGAGCCGCGTGGCTGGGCCACGGCCCTGGAAACCTGCTCCTGGCTCTTGTTGGGCAGCAGGTCGAGGTGGATGGTCGCCGCGCCGGCGGATTCGATGCGCTGGCGGATGGTCGCCGACAACGCGTAGACCAGGCTGCCTTCGACGCCCCAGTCGGTGATGACGAATTCGCCCTGCCGCGCCGGCTCGTCGCCCAGGCGCATCGCCACCGGCTTGACCGGCGCGCCGGCGAACTTGTCGCGGAAGAATGCGCTCCAGCCGGCGACCTCGAAGCCGCAGTTGCTCGGCCGCAGCGCCGCGACTTCGATGCCGCGCTGCTCCAGCAGCGGCACCCAGGCGCCGTCCGAGCCGAGGCGCTGCCAGCTGCCGCCGCCCAGGGCGAGCACCAGCGCATCGGCCTGCACCGCCTGGATGCCCTCGGGGCTGGCGATCCGCAGGCTGCCGTCGGCGTTCCAGCCCAGCCAGCGATGGCGGGTGTGGATGACCACGCCGGCTTCGCGCAGGCGCTTCAGCCAGGCGCGCAGCAGCGGCGCAGCCTTCATGTCGCGGGGGAAGACCCGGCCGGAGGTGCCGACGAAGGTCTCGATGCCGAGGCCGTGGATCCACTCGCGCAGCGCCGGGCTGTCGAAGTCCTCCAGCAGCGCGGCGATTTCCCGGCTGCGCGCGCCGTAGCGGGCGACGAAGGGCTCGCGCGGCTCCGAGTGGGTGATGTTCATCCCGCCGACGCCTGCCAGCAGGAACTTGCGGCCCACCGAGGGCATGCCGTCGTACAGCGTCACGCGCACCCCGGCGCGGGCCAGCACTTCGGCCGCCATCAGGCCGGCGGGGCCGCCGCCGACGATGACGGCGGAGCGGGAAGCGGGGGCGGTTGACTGGCTCATCGGCTTCGGACAGACAGGGGAAGGGCGCGCATTCTAGCCTAGCCGCGCGCGCCAGCGGCGTCCGGATTTGCGGCTGGATGGACAGCGCATCGGCGAGAAAAGCGTCATCCGTGGGCGATCGCACAGAATCCGCAGAAACGGCTTGACCGTTCGGCCAGCAAGGGGATTTTCACCCGCGCCTTTCAGGACTTTCCGACAACACGCCCCGGGAAGGCTCTTTCAGTATCGGCTTCATCGAAACCTGCAAGGTCGGAAGCCAATGAAAATCCGAGACTACCTGCGCTCCCACGAGGCGCTGCTGCAACCGGAGGGTCGCCACACCCGCGTTCGCCTCAACGGCATGGAGGCGGTGATCCGCAACATGCCGGAGCTGGAAATCCGCCAGATGCTCAACAAGGCGGTGGCCCTCATGCTGGAGCGCCTGCGGCGCAACCTGGAGCGTTCCAGGCTGCGCTTCGAGGAGAACAGCCTGGAACAGATCGGCCTGCGGGTCGCCCTGCACAACCTCTACCTGCACATGATGTGGGACGAGTTCTGGCCCAGGTACCGCCGTGGCGTGCGCCGGCTGGAGCCCGACGAACTGCTCAGATGCCAGGTGGGCGAGCAGGTGCTGCTGTTCTGCCAGCGGCACTACGGCGACGACTACAAGACCCGCGCCATGGCCCTGCTTGGCTATACGCCGCGGGAATTCATGTGCTGGGAGGCGCAGCGGCTGGAGTTGCGGATGCGCACGGACAGCCCGCTCTACCGTGTCGCCTGATCAGGCCATGCCCAAGGAGTTCCACACCCGCCGGGCGCTGTGATGCAGGATGCCGTGGCGCCGCGCCAGCTCCCGGCGGTCCCGGTCGTAGCCGCCGCCGATCACGCCGAATACCGGAATGTCCCGCGCCAGGCACTTGTGGATGACCTTCTCGTCGCGGGCCGCCAGGCCGGCGTCGGTCAGGTGCAGGTAGCCCAGCGCATCGTCCCTGTGCACGTCGACCCCGGCGTCGTAGAGCACGATGTCCGGCTGGTACAGCGGCAGCAGGTAGTCCAGCGCCTCGTCCACCACCCGCAGGTAATCCGCGTCGCCAAGATGCAGCGGCAGCGGGATGTCCCAGTCGCTGCGCGCCTTGCGCGCCGGGAAGTTCTTCTCGCAGTGCAGCGACACGGTGATGGCGTCCGGCACGTCTTCGAGGATGCGCGCGGTGCCGTCGCCCTGGTGCACGTCGCAGTCGAAGATCAGCACCCGCCCGGCCTTGCCGCTTGCCAGCAGGTGCAGGGCGATCACCGCCAGATCGTTGAAGATGCAGAAGCCGGAGGCGTGATCGAAATGCGCGTGGTGCGTACCGCCGGCGAGGTGGCAGGCGAGCCCGTGGCGCAGCGCCAGTTCCGCGCCGAGCACCGAGCCGCCCACCGCGCGCACGGTGCGCCGGGCCAGCGCCTCGCTCCACGGCAGGCCGAGGCGGCGCAGTTCCTCGCGGCTCATCTCGCCGCTGCAGTAGCGTTCGATGTAGCCGCGGTCGTGGGCCAGGGCGAGGATGTCCACAGGGCAGAGCGGCGGACGGACCAGCTCCTCGTCGCGGGTCAGGCCGCTGTCGACGAGGTGATCCCGCAGCAGCCGGAACTTCTCCATCGGGAAGCGATGGTTCTCCGGGAACGGCGGGCTGTAGTCGTCGTGATAGACCAGTGGCAGGGGCATGCTGGGGGCTCCGGAACGGTCCCGGCAGTATGCCCGAGCGGCCGGGCTACTCGAACAGCCATCTGGCGACCAGCCGGGTGTAGCGCGGCATGATCAGGTAGACCATCACGAACACCAGCACCATCGCCACCAGCAGGCCGAACAGCCAGGGCGCGCGCAGCGGGGCGACGTGCGCCTGCAGCGGATGCAGCGCCCAGGGAATCAGCAGGGTCAGCGGGTAGATCGCCGAGAGGGTGACGAGGAACTGCTTGAACGGCCGGGCGCGCAGCGGCGCCAGGCTGGACGGGGTGAACCAGAATTCCAGCCCGGTCTCGATCTCGCCTTCCTCGATGGATTGCAGCCAGGGTCGGGCGCGCTCCACCAGGTGCCGGCGGGTGGGCGATTCGATCCAGGCCCGCAGGTGCTCGTGGGTGTCGAAGCGCAACAGCAGGGAGTAGGGCGCATCCGCAGCATGCGGACGGATGATCGCCACGCCCATGTGTCCGGGGAACTGCCGGGAGGCGCCGGCGGCTTCGCGAATCCAGGCCTCGTAGTCGTCGTGGTGTTCAGCCATCACCTGATGGCGGATCAGCAGGGTCACGGCGTCATGCATGGTTACTGCCTCCTAGAGCGGGAAGACCGCGCGCAGCCACAGCGTGTCGCCTTCGGCGCGGTTGCGCACGCCGGTTTCCTGGTATGCCTTGGCGGTAAGGAACCAGCCCTGGCCGCTGTCGTAGCGCACCGAGGGGCCGATGGCGCGGGCGGCGCCCTTGTTGTCGCGGACGCTATGGCCGTCCTGGTCGTCGTCGGTGATCTGCTGGTAGAAGTAGCCGCCGACACCCACCGTCCAGCCATTGCCGAAGGCCCAGCCGGCGGCGTAATCGACGATGAATTCATCGCCCGAGCGGTAGTCGGTGTCGTCGTTACGTGCGTTGATGCCGTACATCACCTTGGCGTCGGCGTTGAAGCCCTTCGCGTCGATCCAGGAGATGCCGCCGACCAGATGGGTCGCCCAGTAGTTGCGGCCGATGTTGGCGAGATCGTCCTTGTCGTACTCGCCGGTCGGCGCGAAGAAGTCGATGGCCGCCACGGTGTGCAGGTTCGCCGAGTGGTGCCAGCCGATGGCCGGACCGAAGACGATGTCGCCGACGCCGGTGTTGCGTTGCGAGCGGCCGCCAGCGGAGACGTCGAGGGTGACGACCGGCACGATGGTGTGCAGCGCCAGGGTGCCGCCCAGCAGTTCCTGCGGGGTGACCCAGATGAAGCGCGGCGCGATGGCGTCGGCGCGGACCTTGAAGCCCGGCACCGGCACGCTGCGGCCGTCGTTGCCCTTGAGGTCGTCGGCGCGGTAGTGCTGCACGTCGACCATCATGTAGGTGCCCGGCGGCGGCAGGGCGCAGCAGCCGAAGCCGTTGACGCCCGGCGCGTAGACGGTGCCGCCGCCCTCGGTGGCGGAGGCGTGCGGCGCGGCGCTCAGGATGCCGAGCAGCAGGGCGGAAGTGGCGAGGGTGCAGGCTTTCATTGTTGTTGTCTCCTGGCAGTGGTGGTGCGTTTCGGGCGAGCGCGGCCCTCCGCCCGGGGCTGGCCGGGGCGGTGGCGATGGCGGTTGAAGAGGTCGGCTAGTCGGCGAACAGCGGTGACATGTCCGCCACCCGCGACGGCTCCAGCAGGCGCACGTCGCTGGCGACGGTCAGCGGCGCCAGGCTGCGCAGGAAGCTGGTCCAGGCCGGCGAATGGCGCAGGCGCTGGCGGTGCTCCTGGAGCGCCGCGAGGCTGGGGAAGCGGCGATGGATCAGCACCTCGTTGAGCGCGCCGGCGATGGAGCTGAAGGCGGCGAACACGCCGTTCAGCGCCACCGGGTCGTCGCCCAGGGCGTGCTGGCGGAAGGCCTCCCAGCAGGCCGGCACGCCGCCGGCGGAGAAGCTCAGGGTGGTCTGCTCGACCAGGCTGTCGGCGCCGAACAGCGGGCCCTCGGCCGGTAGCCAGTCGTGGCCGTTGCCCCAGTGCGGGGTCAGCTCGGGCAGCGGCGCGGGGAGCAGGAACTTGCTCTCCTGGCGCGCGATCAGCGGGCGGATCACGCGGAAGTACGGCTGCAGCCGGGTCTGCCCGTAGATGCCGAAGAGCCGCCCGTGCCAGTCCTCGAAGCTGTCGTAGCGATACAGGCTGACGATCTGGTCGGTGGGGCCGCTGCGCGTGGCGAAAGAACCGATCAGCCGCTCGAAGATCGGCCGCAGGCCCTCGCCGCGTTCGCGCTGGGCTTCCCAGAAGAGTTCCTCGGCGCCCAGGTGCAGGGTGTAGGCGCGATATTCGATGAGCATGCCGGCATCTCCCGTTCAGCGTGGCTCGGCGCCGTCGAAGGCGCGCTGCAGCAGCTCGCGCAGCGCCGTGCGATCGAGCGGCCGCGGGTTGGGGTAGGGCGCGGCGACGGCGAGGTCGGCGGCGCGCTCCAGGCCGTCGGCGGGCATGCCGATCTCGCGCAGCGAACGCGGCGCGTCCAGCTGGCGGCCGAGGGCGACCAGTGCGGCGATGCCATCCGTTCCACCCAATGCGCGGGCCAGCGCCTGCATCGCCTGCGGCGCGGCCGCGGCGTTGTAGGCCAGCGCGTGGGGCAGGATCACCGTGTGCAGTTCGGCGTGGGGCAGGTTGAAGCTGCCGCCGAGCACGTGGCAGAGCTTGTGGTGCAGGCCCATCTGCACGCGGCCGAGCACCGCGCCGCAGAGCCAGGCGCCGTACAGCGCGTCGCCGCGGGCGTCGAGGTCGGCGGGATCGCGCTGCAGTTGCGGCAGGGCGGCGGCCAGGGCGCGGATGCCTTCCTCGGCCATCAGCTTGTGCACCGGGCTGGCGTTGTGCGCGTAGAGCGCTTCGGCGGCGTGGGCGATGGCGTTCATGCCGCTGCTCACGCTGATCGCCAGCGGCAGGCCGACGCTCAGCTCGGGGTCGTAGATCACCGTGCGCGGGGCGACCTTCCAGTCGCGGCCGGTCTTCTTCTCGCCGTCGGCTGTGATGCCGTACAGCGGGGTCATTTCCGAACCGGCGTAGGTGGTTGGCAGGGCCAGGATCGGCAGTGACGACTCCAGGGCGATGGCCTTGGCCAGGCCGATGGTCGAGCCGCCGCCCACCGCCACGCAGGCGTCGGCGCCAGCCTCGCGGGCCACCGCGATGGCCTTGCGCGCGGCCTCCAGCGGCACGTGCATCACCGCGCCGCCATGGACCCCGGCGCTGCGTTCGCCGAGCAGTTCGGCGATGCGCTCTCCGAGGGCGGTCTGGTCCGGGGTGGACAGCACCAGGGCGCGGCGCGCGCCGAGGGCGTCGAGTTCGGCGGCGACCTGCGCGCGGCTGCCGCGGCCGAAGATCACCCGCGAGGCGGGCTCGTCATGAAGGAAGGCCTGGATGCTCATGTTCTGGTTTCCTGATGCAGTGGTTCGGCGTCCAGCAGGCTGCGCGCGTAGCCGATCTCGATGTCGCGGATGCCGTGCTCGAAGGCCGGCTCGATATGCAGATGCACCTCGGCGCCGGCGGCGCGCAGCAGTGCGGCGCTTTCCTGCACGCTTTCCGGCGGCACGTGGGGGTCGTCGTCCCAGCTCGACAGCAGCACCGGCAGGTCGCGCAGCGCCGGGCGGACGGCGTCGCGCGGCAGGCCGGGCGGACCGATCAGGCCGCCGGTGAAGCTCACCAGCGCGCGGTAGCGATTGGCGCTGCGCCAGGCGAACTCGCAGCACAGGCAGCCGCCCTGGGAGAAGCCCATCAGTACCTGGGAGGAGTAGGGGAAGCCCTGCTCGACCAGCTCGGCGGAGAGCCGTTCGAGGCGTTCCAGGGCCTGGGACAGGCGCGGCTCGTTGGCGTCCAGCGGCGCGATGAAGCGCTCCGGATACCAGCTGCCGCTGTCCGCCGTGGGGGCGAACCAGGCCAGGTCGGCGCGGCCGAAACGCTCGACGACCAACTGCTGCATCAGCTCCGCCGACTGGCCGCGGCCGTGCACGAGGATGACCGCCAGGCGCGCGTCGCGCGGCGCGGCGCCGAAGACCCGGACGGGCGGTTCGAAGTGGGGGTTGGGTAGTGCCATGGCAGTTCTCCGCAACTGTCGATCGGGCCTGGCCAGGGCCGCCGTAGCCGGCGGCCGGAGGCGCGGGCCGTCAGTCGTATTTCAGCGATTCCAGCGAGGCGAGGATTTCCTCGCGCTGATGGTTGAACTGCGGGGCGATCATGATTTCCGAGCCGAGGTTCTCGTAGCTCTCGTCGATCAGGAAACCTTCCGGTTTCGACACCGTGGCCTCGAACATCGCGCCGCTCGGGGTGCGCACGTAGATCGATTCGAAGTAGCCGCGGTCCTTGCGTTCCGAGGTGTCGGTGAAGCCGAGGCCCTCCAGGCGGCGCTTGACCGCGTCCTGCACCTGGTGGTCGGCGACCTGGAACGCGCAGTGGTGCACGGTGCCTTCGCCATACGACCAGCTGGCCTGGGGCAGGCGGGTTTCCAGGGCGAAGTCGACGTAGCGGCCGGAACCGCCCGCGCCGAACTGGAAGCGGGTGAACTTGCCGTCGCGGTCGGTTTCGCCGGCGCTCCAGGCCTCGACCATGAACTCCTGCGAGGGCTCCATGGCCGGCGCGTTGATGACGATGGTGTGCAGGCCGCGGATCGCCAGTTCGGCGGGGACTTCGCCGTTGGAGTAGGGCTTGCGGTCGTCGTCGGCGATGCCGATCAGCTCGTAGGGAATGCCGCAGGGGTGGGCGAAGCTCAGCACCTGCTCGCCGAAGCGCTCGCTGCGCTTCACCTCGAAGCCGTGGTCGGCCAGGCGCCTGGCCCAGAAGCCGATGCTGGACACCGGCACCGACAGGCTGATGGTGTTGATCTGGCCGTTGCCGCGCTGGCCCTTGCGGCCGAAGTGCGCGACCGGGAAGCAGGTCAGCAGGGTGCTTTCCTCGCCCACGTCGTTGCCGTAGTAGAGGTGGTAGAAGGGCTTGGAACCGTCGTAGATCAGGGTCTTCTTGACGCTCTTGAGGGACAGGACCCTGGTGTGGAAGTCGTAGTCCTGCTGGGCAGTACCCACGCTCAGGGTGATGTGGTGATGACGCTGAATTGCCTGGTTCATGATGGTTTCCTCATGAATTTATTGTTGTCGATGGCCAAGTCAGGTTGGTACTGCACATGAGGGCTTGGCGGATGTCCTCAATGATCGGCGGGGTGTTCGCCGGGCGCCATCGCCCGGTCGACCAGGTCCCAGATGAAGCGGCCCGAAGGCTCGCGCTGTTCCTCGGCGATGTGCGCCACCAGCCCGGCGGCGCGGCTGAGCACGGCGAAGCCGCGCATCAGCTGCGCCGGCACGCCGATGTCGCCGAGCAGCGCGGCGACCGCGCCGGTGGCGTTGATGGTGATGTGCCGGCCCGCGGCCTCGTCGACGGCGGCGGCCAGCATCTGCAGCGCCTCGCAATGCGGGCCGAAGGTGCCGACGCGGCGGGCCAGGTCGAGCAGCGCCACGGCGCGCGGGTCGTCCGGCCGGTGCAGGTGGTGGCCGAAGCCGGGAATCGGCTGGCGCCGGTTGCGGTAGTCGGCGGCGATGCGCCGGGCCTCGGCGACGCCCTGTTCACCCGCCTCGACTATCTTGCGCAGCAGTTCGGCGGCCGGCTCCATGGTTCCGACGAAGCGGCTGGCCACCGCCAGCAGGCCGGCGGCGACGCCGGCCTGGAGATTCTCCGGCGAACTGGAATAGACCATCCGCGCGGCGATCACGCTGGGCGTCAGGCCGTGCTCCATCAGCGTCACCAGCACCGCGTCGACGATCGCCAGTTCGGCGGCATTCGGCTGCCGGCCGAAGGTCTGGCGCAGGAACACCTCGACGAAGCCGGCCTTGCCGATCAGGTCGTCGACCAGGCTGGCGTCGCGGTAGTGGATGACGTCCGGGCCGTGGCTGCACAGCTGGGAGTGGGGGGCTTGAGTGCTCATGATGCCTGGCTCGCCCTGAGGATGGCCTCGCGCACTGCCGGCTTGAGGACCTTGGCGACGGCGCTCTGCGGCAGGGTGTCGAAGAAGTGGATGTGCTTGGGCGTCTTCACCGAGCCGAGCTCGCGCTTGACCAGGCCGATCAGTTCGTCGGCGCTGACCTGCATGCCGCTGCGCAGGCGCACCGCCGCGTGCACCGCCTCACCCCATTTGGGATCGGCGATGCCGACCACCGCGCAGTCGGCCACCGCCGGGTGCGAGGACAGCACCACCTCGACGTCACTGGGGTACACGTTGAAGCCGCCGGTGATGATCACGTCGCGCAGGCGGTCGCGCAGGAACAGGAAGCCGCGCTCGTCGAACACCCCGGCGTCGCCGGTGCGCAGCCAGCCGTCGACCAGGGTCTTGCGGGTTTCTTCCTCGGCGTTCAGGTAGCCGCCCATCACCAGGTCGCCGCGCACCGCGATCTCGCCTTCCTCTCCGGCCGGCAGCGGGTTGCCGTCGGCATCGACGATCGCCACGCGGGTCAGCAGCGAGGGGCGGCCGATGGAGGCGAGGTTGTCGCCGTGCATCGCCTGCGGCGGCATGAAGGTGATGATCTGCGGCGCCTCGGTCTGCCCGTAGGAAGTGCAGAGCACCGGGCCGAACACCGCCTGGGCGGCGCAGATCTGCTCCGGGCGCATCGGCGCGCCGCCGTACACCAGATAGCGCAGGCTGGACAGGTCGCGCGGTGCGTGGCGCTGCTCCTCGGCCAGCGACTGGATCAGCGTCGGTGGGGCGAAGAAGATCGTCGCCCGGTGGCGGGCCGCCGCATCCAGCAGGGCGGCGGGGCCGCTGCCGTCGGGGAACACCAGCGCGCCGCCGGCGCCGAGCAGCGGCAGCATGTAGGTGCCGGTGCCGTGGGTGATCGGCGCGGCGACCAGGTAGCGGTCGTCCGGGGTCAGGCCGAGTTCGTGGATCTGCGTGACGATGTTGGTGTTCCAGGCGCGCAGCGGCTGGATGACGCCCTTGGGCATGCCGGTGGTCCCGCCGGTGAACTTGATCGCCTGGGCGCGTTCCAGCGACACGCCGCCCCGCGAGCGCGGCCCCATCGCCACTTCCACCGCCGAGCCGGCCGGCCGGCGCAGCACGTCGAGCAGTTCAAGAGGCGCCGGGATGCCGGCCAGCCGCGCGGCCATCGCCTCGTCGGCCAGCACCAGGCTCGGCTCGACGAACTCGACGATGCGGCGCAGTTCCGGATCGCCATTGCGCGGGTTGAGCGGCACCCAGACCTTGCCGGCGGCCAGCACGGCGAGCAGGGCGAGCAGGTGGTCCACGCTGTTCGCCGCGGCGATGCCGACCCGGCTGCCGGGCAGCGGATCGAGTGCGGTGAGCGTCGTGGCGCGGGCCAGCACGCTGTCGGCCAGTTCGCGGAAGGTCAGCGTTCCGCTGGCGCCGATCAGCGCGGTGCGGTGGGGGAAACGCTCGGCCGAGCGCCAGAGAAAATCGATCGGGTACATGCGGGCTCCTGCGAGTGGCGGCTGGTGGTCCCAGGGCGGAAGCCGGAAGGGCTTCGCTGGATAAAATGTTCGAACATTCGAATATTCATGTCAATGCCCTTTTGCCGCTGTATCATCGGAAGCCTTCCAATCGCTCTCCGAAAGGCCACGACCACGCCATGAAGACCCGGCACGACAATCTCGACGACGACGTGTTGAGCGCGCCCGCGCCACGCCACCTTGACCTTGCCCGCACGCTGATGCAGGACATCCGCAACGGCCAGCCGGCGGTCGGCGAGCTGCTGCCGACCGAGGCCGAGCTTTGCGCGAAATGGGGCTTGAGCCGCTACACGGTGCGCCAGGCGATCCAGAAACTCTGCGCGCTGGGCCTGGTCACCCGGCAGGCCGGAGTCGGCACCACGGTGGTGGCGAGCCGACCGCCCTCGCGTTACACCCAGTCGATGGACACGCTGTCCGACCTGGTCCGCTATGCCCAGGGCACCCGCTTCCACCTGACCGGGCGCGAGGACCTGACCGCCGGGCCGGAACACGCCCAGCTGCTGCGCGGCGCGGCCGGCGGCCACTGGCTGCACCTGAGCGGCACGCGCCTGAGCGCCGACGATGGCGGCGAGCCGATCTCCCTGGTCGACATCTACGTCGACGCGGCCTACGCCGACCTGCCGGGGATCACCCCGACCATGGACGTGCCGGTCTACACGCTGATCGAGGAGCGCTACGGCATCAGGGTCAGCCGCGTCGAGCAGGAGATCCAGGGCGTGCTGATCGAGGGCGCGGCCGCCGAGGCGCTGCAAGTGCCATCGGGGTCGCCGGGGCTGCGGATCATCCGCACCTATTTCGTCCGCGAGCGGGTGATCGAGGTGACCACCGGCGTGCACCCGGCGAGCCGCTTCAGCTACTCGATGTCCTTCCAGCTGGCGCAGAGCGCGGTGTAGCCATGAAGGAACTGCAGACCCCGCGCCTGCTGCTGCGCCGCTGGCGCGACGAGGACCTGCCGGCCTTCGCCGCGCTGAATGCCGACCCCGAGGTGATGCGGCATTTCCCCGAATGCATGAGCCGCGCGGACAGCGATGCGCTGGCCCTGCGCATCCGCGTGCATTGCTTCGAGCAGGGTTTCGGCCAGTGGATAGTCGAGCGCCGCGAGGATGGCGCGTTCGTCGGCGTGCTGGGGTTGCAGCGGGTGAGCTTCGAGGCGGCCTTCACCCCGGCGGTGGAAATCGGCTGGCGGCTGATGCGCGCTCACTGGCGGCAGGGCTACGCGCTGGAGGCGGCGCGCGCGGCCTTGCGCTTCGCCTTCGAGGAGCTGGCGCTGGCAGAGGTGGTGGCCTTCACCGTGCCGGCCAACCTGCCGTCGCAGGGCCTGATGCAGCGGCTGGGGATGCGCCGCGACGCGCAGGGCGATTTCGAGCATCCGCGCCTGCCGGTCGGGCATCCGCTGCGCCGGCATGTGCTCTACCGGATCGGCCGCGACGAATGGCGGGAGCAGCACGATGACACCTGAAGACGCGGTGCGCGCCTACCACGCGCTGAGCATGCACAGCCCGCAGCAGTTCGCTCCCGGACCGGGGCGGCTGGACTGGGCGACCCAGCCGGCGCCGTTCCGCCGCTATGCCGGCAGCCGGTCGATCGAACTGCTGCATCGCCCGCAGGAAGAATCGCCGCCCTACGACAGTGTGTTCGCCGGACCGCAGGGCAAGCCGGCCGCGCTCGATCTGCATTCCGTCTCGCAGCTGCTCTACGACAGCCTCGCCCTGTCGGCCTGGAAGGAGGCCGGCGGCAATCGCTGGGCGCTGCGGGTCAATCCGTCCAGCGGCAACCTGCACCCGACCGAGGCCTACCTGCTGCTGCCGGCCGGGGCTGTGGACAAGTCCGCCGTGCTGGCGCACTACAGCGCCGACGAACACGTGCTGGAAGTGCGCGCCGAACTGCCCGCCGCGCTGGCGGGCGACCTGCCGGCCGGCGGCGTGCTGCTGGCGCTGTCCAGCATTGCCTGGCGCGAGGCGTGGAAGTACGGCGAGCGCGCCTATCGCTACTGCAACCACGACCTCGGCCATGCGCTGGCCTGCCTGTCCATCGCCGCCAGCGCGCTGGGCTGGGAGGTGCGCCTGCTGCGTGGCATCGGCGAAGTGCGGCTGGATGCGCTGTTCGGCCTGGATCGCGAGGGTTTCCACGAGCGCGAGGCGGTGGATGCGCTGCTGTGGATAGGTCCGGCGCGGCTCGCTGAGCCGGTTCTGCCGGAGCGCCTGCTGGCCGGGCTGGAGGCGCTGGAACTGGCCGGCCTGCCGAACCGGCTGTCGCGCCAGTACCGCGACTGGCCGGAACTGCAGCGGGTGCACGAAATCTGCCGCGCGCCGGCGTTGCCCGCGCGGCCGTGGCTGGCGCCGGCCGCGCAACCGGTTGTGGATAATCCCGGCCTGCCGCTGCGCCCGATCCTGCATCGGCGCCGCAGCGCCCAGGACATGGACGGCCACAGCGGCATCCTGGCGGAACTGCTGCTGGCCTGGCTGCGCCGCCTGCTGCCGGCGAACTCGCCGGTGCCCTTCGCCTGCACCGGCGAGCCGACGCGGGTCGACCTGCTGCTGTTCGTCCACCGCGTGCAGGGGCTGGCGCCGGGGCTCTACTGGCTGGGGCGCAGCGGTCGCCCGGCCGGAGGGCTGCGCGAGGATTTCCTCTGGCAGAAGGTCGACGCCGAGCTGCCGCTGTACCGCCTGCTGGAAGGCGATGCGCGCGGGCTGTCGGCCTTCCTCTCCTGCGGCCAGGACATCGCCGGCGACGGCTGCGTGGCGGTCGCCATGCTCGCCGATCTCGACGCCGCGCTGGCCGAGGGGCCCTGGTGCTATCCACGGCTGTACTGGGAGTGCGGCCAGATCGGCCAGTTGCTCTATCTGGAAGCCGAGGCGGCGGGGCTTTCCGGCACCGGCATCGGCTGCTACTTCGACCCGGCGGTGCACGAGTTGCTGGGGCTGGCGGGTGACCCGCTGGTCAGCCTGTATCATTTCACCCTCGGCCGCGCGGTATGGGACACTCGCCTGACCAGCCTGCCCGCATATCCGGCGCCCCGTCGCGGCGCACCCGATCAAGCCTGAATTCAAGGAGTGTTCATGACAAAGACTCTGGACGACCTGGTTGCCTTGCTGAGGCTCGAACCCATCGAGGAAAACCTGTTCCGTGGCGTCAGCCAGGACCTCGGCTTCCGCCAGCTCTACGGCGGCCAGGTGATCGGCCAGGCGCTGTCGGCGGCGAGCCAGACCGTCGAGGAAAGCCGCCACGTGCATTCCATGCATGGCTACTTCCTGCGTCCCGGCGACGTCGGCATGCCGGTGGTCTATCACGTCGACCGCGTGCGCGACGGCGGCAGCTTCAGCACCCGGCGGGTGACGGCGATCCAGAAGGGCAAGCCGATCTTCTTCCTCAGCGCCTCGTTCCAGTACGACGAGGAGGGCTTCGAGCACCAGGGCACGATGCCGGATGTGGTCGGTCCGGAGAACCTGCCGACGGAGGTCGAGCTGACCCGTCGCCAGGCCGACCTGGTACCCGAGCGCATCCGCGACAAGCTGCTGTGCCCGAAGCCGATCGAGATACGCCCGGTGACCCAGGACGATCCCTACGATCCGAAGCCGATGGAGCCGGTGAAGTACTACTGGTTCCGCGCCAACGGCAAGCTGCCCGACGCCCCGGCGTTGCACAAGTACATGCTCGCCTACTCGTCCGACTTCAATTTCATCACCACCTCGATGCTGCCCCATGGCGTCTCGGTATGGCAGGAAACCATGCAGGTGGCGAGCATCGACCACTCCATCTGGTTCCACCGCGACCTGCGCGCGGACGAGTGGCTGCTGTACGCCATGGACAGCCCGTGGGCCGGCAATGGCCGCGGTTTCGCCCGCGGCAGCATCTACAACCGCGCCGGCCAGCTGGTGGCGTCCACCGCCCAGGAAGGGCTGATCCGCTACCGCAAGGACTGGGAGTGAGACTCGCCGACATTCGCCACTGGGTGTTCGACATGGACGGCACCCTGACCCTCGCCGTGCACGATTTCCCGGCGATCAAGCGCGCTCTGGGCATTCCCCAGGAGGACGACATCCTCGGCCACCTGGCGGCGCTGCCGGAGGACGAGGCGGCGGCCAAGCACGCCTGGCTGCTGGAGCACGAGCGCGAGCTGGCGGTGGCGTCGAAGGCGGCGCCCGGCGCGGTGGAGCTGGTGCGCGCGCTGCACGAGGCCGGCTGCCGGCTCGGCATCCTCACCCGCAACGCCCATGAGCTGGCGCTGGTGACCCTGGAGGCCATCGGCATCGGCGACTGTTTCGTCACGGCGGACATCTTCGGCCGCGGCGAGGCGAAGCCGAAACCCGCTTGCGACGGCCTGCTGCGTCTGGCCGGGCAATGGCAGGTGCAGCCGGCGCGGATGCTGATGGTCGGCGACTACCGCTTCGACCTCGAATGCGGCCGCGCCGCCGGCACCCGCACGGCGCTGGTCAACCTCCCGGACCATCTACCGGAAAATCCCTGGCCGGAGCTCACCGACTGGCACGCGCGGGATTGCGCGGAGCTGGGGCGGATGGCGGGAGTGCTGGGGTAACCCCGCTGCAGTGGACCTCCCGTAGGGTGCATAACGCGCCAGCGTTATCCACCGATGCTCCTCATGGCGGATGACGCGTCATTCGCCCTACGGTTTTGCCGGCTCCGCGTGTGGGGGGATCACGCTCCACCGATCCACCATGGCCGCGCATGTGGCTCCGCAACGGTGGATGAAAAAAGCCTCATCCACCCTACGTTTCTCGCGGGGGGGCTGGAGCAGGGCTTGTTGGTCGCGGGCATGGCCCGCTCCTACAGGAGCTTGGCCCTGGTGTAGGAGCGGGCCATGCCCGCGACCCGAGGGTCAGAGCTCCGGCGTCCAGGTCACCGCGAACAGCGCGGTGCGGCCTTCGGTGTTGTAGCCGAAGCGGCCGTTCGGGGTGCTGTAGGTGGCTTCGGCGTAGTCCTTGTCGAACAGGTTGTCGAGCTTCAGCTCCAGCGCCAGTTCGTCGGTGGCGCGCCATTGGCCGCGCAGGCCGAACAGGCCGTAGCCGCCCATCTGCACGGTGTTGTTGGCGTCGTCGTAGCGGCTGCTGACGGCGCGCCAGCCGGCACCCACCGAGAAGTCGCCGAACGGCCGGTCGAGGTCCAGGGAAAGCGTGCGCTTGGCGCGGCGTGGCAGTACGTGGCCGCTGTCGCGGTCGCGCGGGTCGATGATGCCGACGGCGAGTGCGCCCTGCCAGCCGAACAGTTCCTGCCGCAGCGCCGCCTCGAAGCCGTTGACCCGCGCGGTCTGGATGTTCTGCGGGATGAAGTTCTGGTCGAGGACGATGGCGTCGTCGAGGTCGGTGCGGTACACCGACATCTCCAGCGAGCCCTTGTCGCTGTAGCGGCTGCGCCATTGCACTTCGTAGCTCTTCGAGGTCTCCGGTTTCAGGTTCGGGTTGGCGCTTTCGAAGCAGCCGAAGTCCGGATCGCAGAACGGCGGGAAGTACAGGTCGTTGAAGGTCGGCGCGCGGAAGCCTTCGCTGTAGGAGAAGACCAGGTCGTTGGCGTCGTTCAGCGGCAGGGTCAGCGCGGCGTTCCAGGTGTTCTCGCTGCCGAACTGCTCGTTCTTGTCGTGGCGCAGGCCGAGTTCGGTGGAGAAGGCCTCGCCGGCGTAGCGGTGCTGGATGAAGGCGGCCTGGTTCCAGCGCGAGTCCTCGACGAAGTCGGTGCTGCCGTGCAGGCGGTCCTCGTACCAGTCGGCGCCGACCAGCAGCTGGTGGCCGGCGCCGAGCTCCAGGGTATTCACCCAGCTCGCCGAATCGCGATAGGTATTGAACTGGCTCGGCTCGGTCTGGCCGAGGTCATCGGTGGTGTCGCGCTTGTCCTCGCTGTGGCCGACGTTGAGGCGGCTGCTCCAGGCATCGGTAATCTTGCCGTCGAGGTAGGCGGAGAGGCTGCTGAGCTGGAAGTCCACGGTCGGCAGCGAGCCGAAGAAGGTGTCGTCGTATTCGATCTGGCCGCGCTGGTCGAGGGCGCTGATGCCGGCTTCCAGACGCTCGTTGAAGCGGTGCGACAGGTTCATGCTCAGCGCGCGGTTGCGGTAGGCGTCATCGTCGCCGTTGGCGCCGAAGCTGTCGCGGGTGGCGTCGATGCCGTCGGTTTCGTCCATCGACGCGCCGAGGTTGAAGCGGGTCTGCTGGTCGCCACCGGAGAGGCCGACATTGCGTTCGAAGCTGCTGTCGCTGCCGGCGGCCATGCGCACGTAGGGCTTCAGCCCGTCGCCTTCGCCCTTGCGGGTGAATATCTGGATGACCCCGCCGATGGCATCGGAGCCGTACAGCGCCGAGCGTGCGCCGCGCACCACTTCGATGCGCTCGATCTGCTGCGGGTCGAGAAATTCCAGGCTGCTGGTGCCGCTGGAGGCTGCGGCGATGCGCTGGCCGTCCACCAGCACCAGGGTCTGCGCGCTGCTGGTGCCGCGCATCAGCACGCTGGTCAGGCTGCCGGCGCCGCCGGTGCGGCTGACGGTGACGCCCGGCACGCGCTCCAGCAGCTCGCCGACGCTGCGCGGCTGCAGGCGGTCGATGTCCTTGCGGGTGAAGACGGTGGTGGCGGCGGTGGCCCTGGGCAGCGGTTCGGCCTGGCGGCCGGAGGTGACCACCAGCGGTGCCATGGCGTAGACGTCGTCGGTGGCCGCATCGGCGGCGCAGGTCACGCCGGGCAGCAGGCCCATGGCGAGGGCGAGGCGGGTGAATTTCATGGATGGTTCCTCAAAAGTGGACTTTCGAGGAGGGCGTGGACAAGGCGGACGAATGGCACCGCGCTTGACGGTGATGCCCTCCGCAACACCTGTCGGATCGCGTCGAGGGCGGTCTCCGGGCTGCCGACTCCCACGCTCAAAGCCTTCCCATGCCCTCGGGCACAGTGACGTCTGATGAGCGCGGCAGGCGCGTGGCCTGCGGTCGGTTACCGTTGCGGGGGCAGCGCAGGTCTTTCACCTGCTTCCCGTTACCTCGAACGAAAACGGGCGCACCTTATAGGGGTGCGCCCGTCGCTGGCAAGCTTCCTGCCGAGGTATGGCGTCAGCCGTTCAGCAGCGCCAGTCGCTCGCTCACCGCCTTCTCGATGCCCGCAGCGTCAAGACCGCACTCCGCAAGCATCTGCGCCGGCTTGGCGTGCTCCACGTAGTAGTCCGGCAGGCCGAGATGCAGGACCGGCTTGAGGATGTTCTCGCGGGCGAGGAATTCGCTGACCGCACTGCCGGCGCCGCCCATCACGGAGTTCTCCTCGATGGTCACCAGCAGCTCGTGGCTGGCGGCCAGCTGGCGCACCAGTTCCTCGTCCAGCGGCTTGACGAAGCGCATGTCCGCCACCGTGGCATCGAACCTGTCCGCTACCTGCAGGGCGTCGGCCAGCTGCACGCCGAACACCAGGAAGGCCACCTTGCCGGCCTGGCCCTGGCGGCGGATCACGCCCTTGCCGATTTCCAGCGGGGTCAGCTCCGGCTCGATCGTCGCGTTCGGGCCGGTGCCGCGCGGGTAGCGCACCGCCGCCGGGCCCTGGAACAGGAAGCCGGTGGTGAGCAGCTTGCGCAGCTCGTTCTCGTCGCTGGGGGTCATCACCAGCATGCCGGGGATGCAGCGCAGGTAGGACAGGTCGAAGCTGCCGGCGTGGGTCGGGCCGTCCTCGCCGACCAGGCCGGCGCGGTCGATGGCGAACAGCACGTCGAGGTTCTGCACCGCCACGTCGTGGATCAGTTGGTCGTAGCCGCGCTGCAGGAAGGTGGAGTAGATCGCCACCACCGGCTTGGCGCCGTCGCAGGCCATGCCGGCGGCGAGGGTCACGGCGTGCTGCTCGGCGATCGCCACGTCGAAGTAGCGGCCCGGGTAGCGTTCGCTGAAGGCCACCAGGTCGGAGCCTTCCTTCATCGCCGGGGTGATGCCGACCAGGCGCTGGTCCTTGGCGGCCATGTCGCACAGCCAGCGGCCGAACACGCTGGAGTACTTCGGCCCGCCGGCCTTCTTCGGCGCGGCGTGGGCCGGGGTGCCTTCCGGCTCCAGCTTGGTGATGGCGTGGTAGCCGATCGGGTCGGCCTCGGCCGGGGCGAAGCCCTTGCCCTTCTTGGTCACCACGTGCAGGAACTGCGGGCCCTTGAGGTCGCGCATGTTGCGCAGGGTGCTGATCAGGGTCGGCAGGTCGTGGCCGTCGATCGGGCCGATGTAGTTCCAGCCGAGTTCCTCGAACAGGGTGCCGGGGACCAGCATGCCCTTGGCGTATTCCTCGGTGCGGCGGGCGATCTCCCAGGCGCCGGGCAGGCGCGACAGCACCTTCTTGCTGCCCTCGCGCATGCTGCTGTAGGTGCGGCTGGAGAGGATCTTGGCCAGGTAGTTGGACAGGCCGCCGACATTGCGCGAGATCGACATGTCGTTGTCGTTGAGGATCACCAGCATGTCGGCCTGCACGTCGGAGGCGTGGTTCAGCGCCTCGAAGGCCATGCCGGCGGTCAGCGCGCCGTCGCCGATCACCGCCAGCGACTTGCGGCTGGAGCCCTGCATCCGCGCGGCGATGGCCATGCCGAGGGCGGCGCTGATGGAGGTGCTGGAATGGCCGACGCCGAAGGTGTCGTACTCGCTCTCCGAGCGGCGCGGGAAGGCGGCCAGGCCGTCCTTCTGGCGCAGGCTGGACATGCGCTCGCGGCGGCCGGTGAGGATCTTGTGTGGGTAGGCCTGGTGGCCGACGTCCCACACCAGGCGGTCTTCCGGGGTGTCGAAGACGTAGTGCAGGGCGATGGTCAGTTCGATCACGCCGAGGCCGGCGCCGAAGTGCCCACCGGTCTGGCCGACGCTGTAGAGCAGGTACTGGCGCAGCTCGTCAGCGAGGGTGATGAGCTCCGCTTCGCCGAGACGGCGCAGTTCGACCGGGGTATTGGCGCGGTCGAGCAAGGGCGTGGCGGGGCGCACGCGGGGAATCTCGTGGAAGGTGGTCGGCATCAGGCTGATCGTTATGCTGGCATTCGAAGATGCGGGAGTTTACCCGATGCACTGGATTGGCCCAAGCAAGCCGGTGCGAGCGGCATGCCAGACGGTCTGCAGGCGGCTTCATTCACGTCCGAGGCGCTCCTTGCGGTAGTTGAGCGGGGTGGTGCCCTGCCAGCGGCGGAAGGCCTTGACCAGCGCGCTGGCGCTGCTGAAGCCGATGCGCTCGGCAACCCGCTCCAGCGGCAGTTCGGAGCTGCCGAGCAGCAGCAGGGCCTGGGCTTCGCGGGTCTGGTCGAGCAACTGGGCGAAGCTGACCTGCTGCTGGCGCAGGGTTTCCTGCAGCTGGCCGGGGGCGATTTCCAGGGATGCGGCCAGCTGTTCGAGGCTGACGCTGGTCCTGAGCATGCCGGCCAGGCGTGCGCGCAGGGCGCTCAGCGGCAGGGGCATGTCGTGGCGGGCCAGGTGCTGGAGGATCGGCTGTTCGACTTCCGCCAGCAGGCGCGGATTGGCGCCGGGCAGCGGGCGATCCCAGCCCCCCTGTTTGAACACCAGGGCCGCGAGAGGCTGGTTGAACAGCAGCGGCACACCCAGCTGCCACCACGGCGACGATTCCGCCAGCTCCTCCCGGTAGAATTCCAGCTGGCGGAACAGCCGGCTAGCCGGCTGACCGGCCAGGCGTTCGAACATCCGCACGTGGAACAGCAGGTAGAAATCCCGCGCCGCCATGGTCGGGCTGGTCGGGCCGATACGGTGCAGTTCCAGGCGCCAGTCGCCATTTTCACCCGGGAGCAGGTGCGCTTCGGCGGAGGTGTTGATCAGCTTGATCAGTTGCACGTGGCGCCGCACCGCCTCGCCCAGACTGGCGCAGGCGTACAGCGCCAGGTCCAGGCCGTAGAGGTTGGCCGACTGGTGGTAGCGCACCACGCGCAGGCCGAAGTCCGCATCGCCGGTCACCTCGACACAGCGCAGCCACAGGGGGTTGAGGGTGGTCATCGGCAGGCGCAGTTCGCTGTCCTGCATCACCGCCGGGTCGATGCCGACGCTGGCCAGGACCGGCAACGGGTCGAGGCCGTAGTCGTGGCGCAGGGTGGTGGCGATACTGCGCACTATGGTCGCCAGGGTCGTCTGGACCATGGCGGGCGAGCGGGGAGTGTGGGTCGTCATGCGCGTGGGATTGTCGGGATAGCGTGAAGGAACATGGCTGCTGCGGTTCGATTGATCAAGGCACGCCGCTCGATCGCAGGCCATCTCATTGCACACACCGCAAAAAAAGATCACCCCGGAGAAGGTCTCCGGGGCGTTGCAGGGTGGGGCAGAGCCCCAGGCACGGGTTGGAGCAGCGTCTTCGCTGAAACTGTCCTGTCAGCTCTGGCGATCGACCCTCGGCGGCAGCCATTGCCTGTCCAGCACCGAATCCTTCGGCCAGTACAGGCGCAGGAACAGGCTGAACTCGCCCTGCGGCGCCGGCAGCCAGTTGCTGCGCTGCTCGGCCTTCTCCGGCTGCTCCTGCTGGATGTACAGGTCCAGCGAGCCGTCGGCGTTGTAGTGCAGGTCGTCGCGATCGCCCAGGGCGTAGCGATCGAGCGGGTTGGCGGAGAGGAGCTGTTTCGAGTTGTACAGCGTCAGCGACCAGAAGCCCTTCACCGGCGGCAGTTCTGCCTTGTCGAAGTGCATCACGTAGCGATTGCTGCCGTTCAGGCGCTGGCCGTCGCGGTCCACGAAGGCGTTGGGATAGAGCGCGTCTTCCGCGTTGTTGGCGCCCAGGCCGATTTTCGCCACCGCCGCGCGCTCGCTGTAACGGTCGGAGTATTCGCCGAGGTCGTAGCTGATGTGCCAGCCGTTGTACGTTGGTAGCCCGGCTACCAGGCCGTTCTTGTCCGACAGCACCTCCACCACCTTGCGGTAGCCGATGCCGCTGCCGAGACGTTGCCATGCCGACTGGCCGTCCTGGCAGTCGCCCTGGAGCAGTCCGCTGGCGCGCAGATTGTCGATCTGCCCGGTGTCGGCGGCGCGCGGCGGGTTGTCCGGCAGCAGGCGGCAGAGGGTGGAGAAGAATTCCTCCTGGCTCCAGGTGGCCAGCTGCTGATCCGGCGGCTGGCTGCGGTTCAGCCGCGGCAGCGTGATGGTCGGGAGATCCGCCTTCGGCTGCGGATGACCTTGCCAGGCGCTCAGCGTCTGGAAGCGGAACCGCTTCTGCAGGCCGTTGATCTCGGCATAGTCCTTCGGCCCGCTGCTCTCGATGCGGCCGATCATCCAGGCCAGTTGGGTCGGCATGCGGATCAGCTCCATGCCTTCCGGCACTTCGCCTTTCCAGGTCGGGCCGGCAATGAGGTAGGTCCTGGCTGCATCGCCGATGGTGCGGGTGCCGGGGCTGGCGACCACGTTGGTCCAGGCATCCATGATCGGCATCATGAAGTAGTGCCCGGCGGTCGAGGGAATGCTGAACACCAGCGGTTCGGCACGCAGGTCGAAGTGACCGATGGAGTACAGCGTGTCGACGTTGGGCGATACCACGCTGTTGAAGTTGGCGTCGGGGAAGCGCGTGCTGTGCTGAAGATCGTTCATCCGGGTGGTGCCCATGGCGAGCTGATGCTGCCGGGTCAGCTCCATCATCACCAGCGGGTAGCCGTACAGATAGCCGGCGGCGGTGGCCTGTGCCTGGTCGTAGAGGCTCTTGCCGGCCAGGCCGGCGGCAATCGCGAGTCCGGCACCGAGGCCAAGCCCCCAGTGCAGCCTGGATTTGTTCATTGTTGTGGTTTCCACTGTTGGATGGTTGGAAGAGCCCGCCGCAGGCGGACTCCATGCGGGGTCACTTGCCGAGTCGCTTGAGCTGGGCCGGGGTGAATTCGGCGACCTGTATCTCTGCGCCGAACTCCATCTTCTGGCCGATCTCGTTGGTCATGTAGTTGGTTGCGTAGCGGCCGGAGATCAGGTCGTAGGTCGCTTCCACGGCGGTGAGCGGCAGCTGGATGTCGTGCATCACGTACAGGTGCGACTCGTAGCTGCGCCACAGTTCGCCACGGCTGTCGTAGATGTCGCCGACCATCACCTGCCAGGTGTCCTCGTCGATGTAGAAACGGCGCTTGGCGTAGACATGGCGGGCGCCTGGCTTGAGGGTCGCCTCGATCACCCATACGCGATGCTTCTCGAAGCGCGCCAGGTCGGGGTTGAGGTAGCCGGGCTTGAGCACGTCGCTGTACTTCTGCGACTTGCTGGCCAGCTTGTAGGCGTTGTAGCCCACCAGCAGTTCCTGCTTGCCGATCAGTTTCCAGTCGTAGCGGTCGGGGCCGCCGTTGTAGCCGTCGACGCTGTCGGCCACCACCTGGCCGAAGCTGTAGCGCGCGCTGCTGTCGTAGGCGACGGTGGGCGCGCGGCGCACGCGGCGCTGGCCGGGGATGTACTGCCAGGCGTTGCGGGCTTCGGCGACCTGGTTCAGCGGCTCGTGGACCAGGGTCACCTCGCCGGCATAGCGCGACGGGCTGTTGGTGACGATGCGGTTGAAGAACAGCAGGTTCTCGGTGGGATCGAGGCCTTTCACGCGCTCGCGGAACGCCGTCAGGGCGTCATAGCCGACGATGGTGAAGTCGCCCTTTGCCTGTACCGTCGCCGAGGCGAACTGACGGCGCACCGAACCGCCGCGGTAGCGGGTCAGATGGTTCCACATGACCTCCAGGGCTTCGCTGGGCTCGGGGAAGGCCACGCCGTAGTCGTAGCCCTTGAGGCCGTAGCCGTTGTCGCTCAGCTCGACCTTGCCGAGATTGGCGCGCGACTCGTCCACGTAGGCCCTGGGCAGGCTGGCGCTGCGATGGCTGGGGTAGACGTTCATGCGGTATTCCGGGAAGCGGGCGAACATCGCCTGCTGGCCGGGGCTGAGCAGCGCCCTGTACTGGGCGAGGTTGTCCCGGGTCACGCTGTACAGCGGCTTCTCGGCGGCGTACGGGTCGCTGTAGTCGCCGCTGGCGCTGATGGCCGCGGCGCCGGGCTGCATGCCGCCATCCCAGGCCGGGATGCTGCCATCGGCATTGGCGGCGCGTTCGGCGCCGGTCGGGGTGAGCGCGGCGTCGAGCTTGCCGGCGTCGGTCTGCCTGGCCTGGACGACGGCGCAGGCGGCGAGCAGGGCGAGTGCGAAGGGCAGTTTTCTCATCATGATCAGAAGCTCGCTTTGACGGTGACGGACGCGAAGTCGCGGTCATCGATGGTGGAGAACTCGTTGGAGCCGAAGAACTCGTTGTAGGCGAGCTCCAGCGAGTAGTCGTTGCGGTAGTCGAAGGCCAGGGCGATGCCCGCGGCCTGCTGGCCTTCCTGGAAGTTCGGGCCGTTGCCCTCGACGTCGTGACGCCAGTTGATCGACGGGGTGATCACGGTGGCCGGCAGCAGGGCCTCGTAGTTCAGCGCCAGGCGCAGGCGGTAGCCCCAGGAGTAGTCGGTGTACAGGCCGTGGGTGTTGCAGTTGTCGGCGTTGTATTGCGCCAGTTCCGCCGCGCTCAGGCCGCCCGGAATGCCGGCCGCGGATGCAGCGGTGCAGGCCGCGCCGTTGCTGGTCGGCGTGCGGCCGAAACCGCCGGCGCGACCGAAGCGCTGGCCACCGAGTCCGCCGATCCAGTTCGCGCCGAGTTCGCCGGCCCACGCCAGGCGCTGGGCACCGAGCACGTTGGACAGGGTGTCGGTGGCGCCCAGGCTGAACTGCCAGACTTCCTCGCGTGCGTAGCCCTGCACCGCGCTGCCGCGTTTCGCCGCCAGCTCCGCGGGGGTCATCGGGTCGATCGTCGTGTTGGTCTGGCCGGTCAGCAGCGCCACCAGGTCGGCCGGGTTGAAGCCGATCGGCTGGTTCGGGCGATAGCTCAGCTCGCCGAAAACCGCCGTGGTGCCGACCACGCCGCTGAGGCTGGCGCCGAACATGCGGATGTCTTCCGGGTAGACGGTGAAATAGTCGCCGGTGTCGATGTTGGTGGCCGTGGCGCTCGACGGACCACGGCGGGAAATCACTCCGCTGATCTGCGGCGTGCGGCTGTGGTAGCTGGCGTAGTAGAGGCCGAGGTCGGCGTCGTTCAGCGCGCCGATCACGTAGTGCGCGGCCAGGCCGTACTGCCCGGTGTCGCCCGGCATGTCGCTGGCGGTGCGCTGCAGGAAGCGGCCCTGGGCCAGCGCCTGCTGCGTGGTGCCGGTGCCGCCGGCGATCATGAAATCGACCTGGCAGCCTTCCTGGATGTTGTCGTTGGCGCTGAAGAAGGTGCCGCAGCCATCCAGCACCGAGGGCCGGAAGTTGTACTGCCAGAAGCCTTCCAGGCTGACCGCGTCGGAGAGGTCGTAGTTGAAGCTGAGCATTTCCACCGGCAGCTGGCCCTCCTTCAGCTCCACGCCGGGGCGGTTGAAGGCGGAGACGTCCAGCGGGTTGATGGCGTTCACGCCGTTCTGCAGGAACAGCGCCTCGCCCCAGCTCAGCACGTGCTTGCCGACCTTCACGCCGAGCGTGCGATCGGCCACCTGGAAGTCCTTCCAGAGGTAGGCGTCGAGGTTCTCGAAGCCCTTGAACTTCGCCAGGTCCTGCCAGCCGGAATCGTCGAATCCGGTGAAGTCGCCATCGCCCGTTTCCAGGGCGTGGTCGTACCAGTACTTGAAGCGCAGGAAGGCGCCCTGGCTGCCGTCGTTCAGGTCGAAATCGGTCAGGCCCTTGAACAGGGTGGAAATGCTGTCGCCCTTGTCGAAGTTGAGCCTGCCGTCGTCGCCGTTGTAGTTGATGCCGCGTCCGCTCCTGCCGATGCCGGCGGCGTCGGCCCTGGTCAGCAGGTCCTTGTCGGCGCCTTGCAGGGCCCGGCTTGTGCCCAGGCTGAGGGTGGTGTTGCTGGTCAGGCTCCAGTCATCGTCGAGCTGCCAGGTTGCGGCCTGCGGCGGCGAGGATGGCAGCAGCGCCAGGGCTATTGCCGCGGCCAGCAGTCCGGGTTGCTGGCGCCGGTCGGCTGTACGGCAGGTGGTGAAGTGTTTCATGCTCTTGAATCACCTGTTGTTTTTGTAATGGGGTGCCGGGAGCGCGCCGGGCGGGGAGAGTTGGCTGTCTGGCGGCGCGGTCCGGGGACCGACAATGGAGCATTGGGAAACGGGGCATGAGTCATCGGCTGACAAATACTTTTCCGCTGCACAGCAATCGACCGTCCGTATGTCCGTCCATCATCAACGCGGGGGTGCAGGCCCTGGAGGCGCTCGGCGTCGATCTCGAACTGCAGCAGCAGGAGTGGGGCGCCGCCCTGGCCGGCCTGCGCCAGGGCAACCAGCGGCTGCCCGCGTTTCTCGTCCGGCGCTTCTGGGAAGTGGCCCGCGAACTCAGCGGCGACCCGGCCATTGGCCTGATCGCGGCGCGCCACAGCGATGCCGGCCAGCTGCTCGGCCTGGCCTACCTGATGCAACTGATGCCCAGCCGCCTCGCCGGGCTGGAGGTGATGGAGCGCTACTGGCCGCTGCTGTGCGGGCACCTGCGATTGCACTACGAGGTGGAGGGCGGCCGATTCCACCTGGTGGTGCTGGCGGCGCAGCCATTGCAGTCCGCCGCCGAGGAGATCGACTACTGGTTCGCCAACCAGATCCGCTACCAGAAGAGCGAGCCGGGCATGCCGCCGACCTTGCTGGAAATGCGCCTGCGCCGCCCCATGCCGAACGATCCCGGTCCCTGGCAGAAGATCACTGGCGGCGCGGTGGTGTTCGGCGCCGAGCGCGACGAGCTGCTACTGGACCTCTCCGCCCTGCGGGTCGAGCGCACCGCTGGCAGTCCGGCGGTGTGCAATGCGCTGGAAGGCGCCTTGCTCGGTTACGCCGAGCAGAGTTCGCAGGGCACGCTGCTGGAGCAGGTGGCGACTGCCGTGCTGGCCGGTATGCAGCATGGGCTGAGCCTGGAGCGGCTCGCCGAACGCCTGCACATGACGCCGCGCACGTTGCACCGCGCCCTGCTGCGCGAAGGATGGAGCTTCAGCGAGATCGTCGAAATACAGCGCCGCTATCTGGCCAGCGACCTGCTCCGCGAGGGCGCGCTGGATATCGGCGAAGTGGCCGAACATCTCGGCTACCGGGAACTGAGGAGCTTCACCCGCGCATTCCTCCGCTGGTACGGCACCAGTCCGGGGGCGTTCAGACAGGAAAGGGGCGGCGGTTAGCTGCGTCTTTCGACGATGTAGCGGGCCAGTTCGCGCAGCAGTTCGGCGCGCTCGCCGAAGCCCTGCAGCGCCGCCAGCGCCTGCTCGCACAGGTCGACGGCGTAGGCCTTGGCCGCGTCGAGGCCGAGCAGGGCGGGGTAGGTGGGCTTGTCGTGGGCCTGGTCCTTGCCCTGGGTCTTGCCGAGGGTGGCGGTGTCGCTTTCCACGTCGAGGATGTCGTCCTGCACCTGGAAGGCCAGGCCGATGGCCTGCGCGTAGCGGGCCAGCGCGTCGAGGCTGGCGGCGCCGGCCTGGCCGCTGGCGAGGGCGCCGAGGCGCACGCTGGCTTCGATCAGCGCGCCGGTCTTGTGCCGGTGCATGGTTTCCAGGGCGGCCTGGTCGATCCTGCGGCCCACCGCTTCGAGGTCGATGGCCTGGCCGCCGACCATGCCGGCGGAACCGGCGGCGCGGGACAGGCAGAGGACCATGTCCAGGCGGGTCTGGGCGTCCTGCGGGTTCAGCTTGTTGTCCGCCAGCACCTCGAAGGCCAGCGCCTGCAGGCCGTCGCCGGCGAGGATCGCGCAGGCCTCGTCGAAGGCGATGTGGGTGGTCGGCTGGCCGCGGCGCAGGTCGTCGTCGTCCATCGCCGGCAGGTCGTCGTGCACCAGCGAATAGGCGTGGATCAGCTCCACCGCGCAGGCGGCGCCGTCGGCGCGGGCGATGTCGCCGCCGAGGGCTTCGCAGGCGGCGTAGGCGAGCAGCGGGCGCACGCGCTTGCCGCCGTTGACCACGCTGTAGCGCATGGCCTGGTAGATGCGGGCGAGTTCTTCACGGGGCGGGATGAACAGGCTTTCCAGCGCGGCATCGACGCGCGCCTGGCAGCGCGCCTGGTACGTCGCGATCATGCTTCGTCTGCCGGGTCGAAGGGCGCCTCGCTGAGTTCGCCGTCGCGTTCGAGGAGGATCTGCACCTTCTGCTCGGCCTGGCTCAGTGCCGTCTGGCATTCGCGGGTCAGGCGGATGCCCTGCTCGAAGGCGCCGAGGGAGTCTTCCAGGGACAGTTCGCCGCTCTCCAGGCGCTCCACCAGCGTCTGCAGTTCGGCGAGGGACTGTTCGAAATCGATGGGGGCTTTCTTGCGGGCCATGGTACTTCTCGGCGGCGGGCTCTGAACCTGCGGACACTAGCAGAGACGCGGCCTGCGGGCAAACTCGCCGGCCCTCCCGGCGGGCCCGCCGCTCAGGGCGCTGCCGGTTCCGCGACCTCGCTCCAGCTGCTGTCCGGATCGAAGCGCTTCATCTCCAGCGCGGTCTTCCCGCCGTTCGGCCCGAGGTCCTTCTGGAACACCTGGCCGTCGTGGCTGATCATGAAGCTCATGATCCCGCTGTCGCCGTACCTGACCGGCCAGGCGACCAGCGCGAAGCCGCGGCTCATGTGCTCGCCCAGCATGTAGTCGTAGGCTCCGCCGGGCGCCGACGGGCCCTGGGCGGTGAGGATGTGGTAGTGGTAGCCGTGCCAGCCTTCGCCGCGCTTGGCCTCGCCCGGATTGGTGTCGCCGAACAGCGGGCCGAGCGGGCTTTCATCCCCGTCGGCTTCGTCGGGCCAGTACAGGCCGTCGTGCTGGCCGTCGCTGCTGATGAACTTCTGCGCGTATTCGAGCACGCCGTCGCCGTTGCGGTCGGCCTCGGCGTAGTCCATCTGCGCGTCGTGATAGGCCTCCACCGCATGGATGGCGGCATCCTCGTTGCGGCCTATGCGCCGCGTGCGGATTTCCGCGCCGGCGGCCCTGGTATCGAAGCTCCAGCCGGCCTTTTCCTGGCGGATCGGCATGGGCAGGGTCCAGGGATCGTTGCCCACCTGCAGGTGCACGCGCCCCGGGGCATCGGTATGGATGACGTGCTTCTCCTCGTAGAGCGCGAGGAAGGCATCGACATCCTTGCGCTCCACGCCTTCGGTGGGGATGTAGGTGCGCCAGTCGGCGCCGAGCAACTTCGCGAGTTTCGCCTCGTCAGCCTTCTGCGTTCCCAGCGCGGCGACGAAGGCTTCGGCGGCGGCATCCGCGCTGGGGAAGCTCTGCTGCTGGGCGTGCGGGGCCTGCGCCAGCAGGAACGACAGCAGGACGGCGGCAATCCGGATTGCGGCTTTCATTGCGTGTCTCCTGTCAGCGCCGATGGAATCCGCCGCCACCACGGGCGGGGCGATGGACCTGGCGTCCGCCGCCCGACGCATGTGGCCGGCTGGCGGCGAGCTGGCTGGCGCGGCCGCGATCGATGTTGGCGCGGGCCTGGCTGGGGTTGCGCGAACCGGCGAAGGCATTGTTGCGCGGTCCCTGGACGGCCGCGGCGTGTTGCTGGCGCACCTGCTGGCGGGCCTGCAGGTTGCGCTGCGAGGTCTGCCGCTGGTGGCTGCCGTCGCGGGCCAGCGGGCGGTTCTGCCCGGACGCCTGCTGGCGCTGGCGCCACTGCTGGCCGGCACCGGCATGCTGGCGTTCCCGCAGCGTGGCCTGGGCGCGCTGGCGGGCCTGGGGATCGTTGCGCAGGTCGCGGCCGGCGGTCTGCGCGCGCTGGATGGCTTCGCGATTGCTCGTCGCCGGGGCGGCGATGCCGCGCTGCTGCAGGCTCTCGCGGGCACGGGCGCGTTCGGCGCTGCGCTGCTGGTCGAAGCCGCGGTAGGCGTCGCGCTGGGCGCTGTCGCCGAGGCGCCGGTCGAACTGCTGCTGGCTCACCCGGTCGCGATAGGGCACGCCGTTGCGGTACAGCGGATCGTGGCGCCAGACGTTGTTGTCGATCCGCCGGTTGACGTTGATGTTGTTGTAGCGGTTGACGTCGATGTCCACGTCGCCGCGGCCCCAGTCGCAGTCGCCCCACAGCGAGTTGACGATGGCCACCCCGGCGCCGAACGCCAGCCCGGTGGCCAGCGCAGTGCCGACCTGTTCGAGGGCCGAGGGCGGCGGCGGATAGTAGACCGGCGGCGAAGACGGATAGGGCCAGCTGCCGTAGGCGGTGTTCGGGTTGTAGCTGGGCACGTAGACGACCTGCGGATCGGCCGGCTGGATGACGATGGTCTGCGCCGGCGCCGGCTGCTGCACCACGACGGTGGAATCGGATGAGGCTGCGGGGGGCGGCGCCGCGGGTGGTGCTTCCTGCACGGTCACCGTCTGCTTGTCGTTGGATTCCAGGTTGCCCGCCGCCCTGGCATGTCGGCGCAGGCGCTGCACCGAATCCATCACCGCGTCCGGCTGGGCGAGGAAGGCGTCGCCGACGCGCTGCACCCAGGCCGGGTCCCGGCCGAGGGTGACCAGCACGTCGGGGAAGGCCACCAGCGACTGCACGCTCGGGTCCCACGGCTGGTTCGCCACCTGGCGCACGGCGTCGTCGCCCTTGGCGTCCGGGTGGGCCTTCGACCAGGCCACGGCATCCGCGACATTGCCGGGGTAGGTCGTCGCCATCAGCACCTGGGCCAGCAGCGAGTCCGGATACAGCGCCAGCGGGGCGAGCATCTGGTCGAGCTGTTCGGCGCTGAACACCGGATCGCGCGGCGGCGTGGCCGGGGCTTCGGCTGGGGCGGCGGGCGGAGGGGCGGCAGGCGCCGCTGCGGGCGTCTCGGCGACCGGCGCGGCCTGGGGCGCCTTGGCGGCGATGTCGTCCTTGTCGTCGCAGCCGGCGAGGGCGAGCAGGGCGAGGAGGGCAACACGGAATGACGGACTGACACGCATGACGCTTCTCCTCAGGGGCCGGGAGGGTCGCGACGCAGGGGCCGTGGCGGCCGTTCGTGAAGTACGGCTTTGAGAATAGTACGTGGCGGTATCGACGCGAGACGGATCAATTGCCCAGGTTAAGGGTGAAGTCGGTGTCCTTGCCGACATAGATGAACAGGCTGAACAACTGCAGATACCAGCCCGAAGGGCAGGACTGGTGGGCAGCCCGGCTCGCCTCGTGGCGTTCGAAGCCATCGCTCTTCACGCAGAAGAAGGTCTCGACTCCGATCGGCTTGTCGTAGGGCATCTCGCCTTCGTACAGCGGGTAATGCATGACCTTCGGACGATCTCTCACCGAGGAGTCGATCGGGGAAATGTAGGCGATCGTCCCGCCGTAGGCGGATGCGGCATCGGTGCAGTTCCCCGGCCCCAGCGCGGTCCAGCCGAAAATGTGCCAGATCTGGCTGACCGGGTAGAAGGGATCCTGCTGGAACAGCACGGCCACCGTCATGCTCCGCTCGGTGGAGCGATTGCAGATGCGCAGCGAGGATTCCGCCTGCGCCGGCAGCGCGGCGGCGACTTGCAGCAGGACGGCGAGCGCCAGTCCGGTCCAGGGCATCGTCATTGCGGTCGCTCCGCCTGCGGCATCAGCCGGCCATCCTCGTAGTACCACATGGGGGTCTCGTAACCTTCCGTGCGGTAGATGAGCCTGCCGTCGTCGAGCATCAGGCAGTGGCGGCCCCCGCAGAGGTCGGCCGGAGCGGGAGTGGCGTTGCGGCCTGCGCCCTGCGCTTGCGCCACGGCCGGTTCGGGAGCGGAGGCGGGCAACAGCCTGAACGCCATGCTCCGGGCCCCGGGCCCGGAAACCCGCCCGATATCCGCCGGGGTGGCGCGCACCAGCAGCGCAATATCCTGGATCTCGACGTCATCCTCGCCTGACTCGCTCCAGCCGGCAGCGATGCCCTGCTGATTGGCCCAGGCCTTGAAATCCTTTTCATCCGCAGCGCGCAGATAGAACAGGTCATTGCGCCGGTACGCCCAGTGATAGACGAAATGCTTGCCCAACGGGCGCTGGTCGAGCATCACCAGCCAGGTCGATTCGTCGATCCGGCCCAGGCGAAACAGGTGCACCGGCTTGCCGTTCCGGCTCGCCACATACCAGCCGTCGCGGAGGCTGAGTTGCAGCGGTGCCTCGCTGACATCGGCGACCAGCTTGCCGCCCTGCTCAGTCTGCTGCACGAGATGGGCGCCGACCGGCAGCGGGGTGTCGGTGGAGCGGATCAGCGGGGCCTTGGATATGAGGCAGCCGCAAAGGCTCAGGACGAGCCCCAGCAGGGGCGTGGCTCGAAGCAACCGGTGGACAGGCGCCACGATGGCACTCCTTCCGCACGGGGCGGATGGAAGGGGCAGTATTCGTGGCAGCAAGGCAGAGAGGCGGCCACGGCCGTTGCCACTCTCAGCCAGATCGCCTGAGACGGGAATTTCTCGGGCCGAAAGGAAGTCGCCCGGTCAGTCTAGATGCTGGCGCAGGATGATGGGCCGAAAGCCAGGTGATCTGGTCGAACGGTGCCGGGGCGAAACGCGGGCAATAAAAAACCCGGCTTGTGGCCGGGTTTCAGGGGGTGGTCCGTACTCACTTCTGGTAAGCAGCAACCGCCTTCAGAATTTCTGCGCGAGCGGCGTCGGCATTGCCCCAGCCCTCGACTTTCACCCACTTGCCCTTCTCGAGGTCCTTGTAGTTCTCGAAGAAGTGCTTGATCTGCTCCAGCAGCAGGGCCGGCAGGTCGGTGTATTCCTTCACGTCGACGTACAGCTGGCTCAGCTTGTCGTGCGGAACGGCGATCAGCTTGGCGTCGCCGCCGGCTTCGTCGGTCATGTTCAGGACGCCGACCGGACGGGCGCGGATCACGGAGCCCGGAGCCACCGGATAGGGGGTGACCACCAGCACGTCCAGCGGGTCGCCGTCGTCGGCCAGGGTGTTCGGGATGTAGCCGTAGTTGGCCGGGTAGAACATCGGGGTGGCCATGAAGCGGTCGACGAACAGGCAGTCGCTGTCCTTGTCGATCTCGTACTTGATCGGCGCGTGGTTGGCCGGGATCTCGATGGCAACGTAGATGTCGTTCGGCAGGTCTTTGCCAGCCGGGATCTTGCTGTAGCTCATGGTCGACTCCAAGGGGTCTGGCCGAAAAAAGTGGGCGCGATTATAGGCAGATTGGCGAGTGCAGGCCACAGGCTTTCACTCATCCTTTTGGCTGTTCCTGATAATCGGGATGTTCGCGCTGCAGCCGGCGCAGGCGCTCCAGCGGGTCCTGGCGGTAGAACAGGCGGAGCTGGGCGTAGACCCGGGGATAGGCCCCGTCGAGCAGGTCCGGGGCGGAGAAGAAGTATTCGCTGGTGACGGCGAAGAACTCCGCCGGGTCTTCCGCGGCATAGGAATCGATGGCGGTGTGCGCCTGCGGATCGCGGTCGAGCTGGCGGTTGAGGTCGTCGTAGGCGCCCTGCATGGCGCTGGCCCAGTCGCTCACGCGCATGTCGCGGTGCAGCGGCGGCAGGCCGTTGGCGCCGCCGTTGAGCATGTCCAGCTTGTGCGCCAGCTCGTGGATCACCAGGTTGTAGGCGTCCCAGCCGCCGCCGCTTGCCACGCCCGGCCAGGCGAGGACCACCGGGCCCTGGTGGGAGGTCTCGCCGCTGCGCTCGTCGTCGAACTCGTGCACCACGCCGGCCGGGTCGCGGTGCTTCTGCGGGCTGACGAAGTCGTCGGGGTACAGCACCAGCTCATGGAAGCCGCCGTACCAGTTCAGCTCCGGCAGGTGCAGCAGCGGCAGCTGGGCCTGGGCGGCGAGGAGCAGGCGGTGGAAGTCGTCCAGTTCGACGCCGGGCAGCGCGGACAGGTGCTTGGTGTGGAGGAACAGCACGGAACGCTCGCCGAGCAGTTCCAACTCGTCCGTGCCGAGGCCGTCGAGGATCGGCAGCTGCTGCACCACTTGCGCCCACAGCGCCGGATCGAGCGGGTTGCGGGCGAGGGTGCGGCGCCGGCGCCAGGCGCTGAAGGACCACATGGAGAGTCAGCGCTGGCTGGTCTGCGGCTTGGCTGCCGGGCGCATCTTGTGGCGGATCACGCCGATCAGCATCGGCACCAGGGAGAAGGCGATGATGCCGAGGATCATCAGCGACAGGTTCTGCTTGATGAACGGCACGTTGCCGAAGAAGTAGCCGAGGGTCACCAGGCCGCCGACCCAGAGCACGCTGCCGGCCACGCTGAAGGCGAGGAAGCGCAGGTAGGGCATGTAGGCCATGCCGGCGACGAAGGGCGCGAAGGTGCGCACGATGGGCAGGAAGCGCGCCAGGGTCACGGTCTTGCCGCCGTGGCGCTCGTAGAAGGCGTGGGTCTGGTCGAGGTAGTCGCGGCGGAACACCTTCGAATCCGGGTTGCTGAACAGGCGCTTGCCCAGCGTTCGGCCGATCACGTAGTTGGTGCTGTCGCCGCTGATCGCCGCGACCAGCAGCAGGCTGCCGAGCAGCCAGGGGTCCATGCCGCCGGTGGCGCAGATGGCGCCGGCGATGAACAGCAGGGAGTCGCCGGGCAGGAAGGGCGTCACCACCAGACCGGTTTCGCAGAAGATCACCAGGAACAGGATGGCGTAGATCCACACGCCATAGTTGCTTACCAGCAGGGACAGGTAGGTATCGAGGTGCAGGACGAGGTCGATCGGGTTGAAATCCATGAGGCGCCTGTGAAATACGACGTGGCGGACTGCCAGGCCGCGCATTATAGGGGGCGGTTTCCGGCAGTGGAGCGCGCTTTATCGCATCCCGCCATCGGCTACTGATTGCAGGATATTACAGTGTGCGGCGGGGTAAATGCGGCGAAAGGAGAGGGCGCGCGGCGGCCGCCGAGAAAGAATGCTCATGATCTCGCGAGCTAGAGCAGAACAAGGCCTAGGCGGCCCCGCGCAAACGGGCGAGGGCGCGGAGTTTACACGCAGTAAATGAGCCCGAGCCCGTTTGCAACGCAGTTATGCCGGCGCGCAGCAGATCATGGACAGGCTCAGGCAAGTTCGTCGCTGATCGGCAGGATGTAGCTCTTGAATTCGCGGTCTTCGTGGAAGCCGATGGACTCGTAGGTCTTCTGCGCCACCTGGTTGGCGACGCTGGTGGAAACCCGCATGCGCACCGCGTTGGTCTTGCGCGCCAGCTGCTTGGCCTTCTGCAGCAGATGGTCGGCGACCAGCTGGCGGCGGGCGTCCTCGGCGACGTAGATGTCGTTGAGAATCCACACGCGCTTGAGCGAGAGCGAGGAGAAGCTCGGATAGAGCTGGCAGAAGCCGAGCAGCTTGTCGTCGCTGTCGTCCGGCAGCGCCAGGTAGATCACCGATTCCTTGCGGGCGAGGCGGTTCTCGAGGAATTTCCGCGAGGATTCGGGGTAGGGCAGCATGCCGTAGAACTCGCGGTACTTGACGAACAGGGGCGCGAGCAGGTCGAGGTGCTCGAGGGTGGCTTGCACGATGCGCATGACGGTCCTCGTCTGTTTCGTGGTCGGGATGCCGGAGTACTGCAGAGACCATGCCAGCAATGCGCCAGATGCTGCACAGAACGGGTGGAAAGCGCAATCAAAGCGGGCGTTTGAAATTTGGGACGTGGCGGATCGATGGGTATCGCAAGCTCAACCCATCCTACGTAAAGCTCGCGCTCCGTAGGATGGTGTCGAGCGAAGCGATACCCATCGTAAATTCCCCGAATCACCCTACGCCTATCCCGCCCGTTCGCGATATTTCACCGCCGTGCTTCGAGGATCAGGTTGAACGGCGTCTCCGCTGCCCGCCGGAACTGGCTGAAGCCGGCCTCCTCGAACACCGTCCGCAGGCGCGCCTCGCCGGCCTGGGCGCCGAGGCCCAGTCCCACCTCCTGGGACAGCGAGTTGGGCGTGCAGATGAAGGTCGAGGCGGCGTAGTACAGCCGGCCCACCGGCGTCAGGTTTTCCTCCAGGCTGTCCCCGGCGTAGGGCTCGACCAGCAGCACCGTGCCGCCCTCCGCCAGGCGTTCGCCGGCATGGCGCGCCGCGCCCACCGGGTCGCCCATGTCGTGCAGGCAGTCGAAGAAGCAGATCAGGTCGTATTCGCCGGGATAGTCCTTGGCGCTGGCCCGGGCGAACTCCACGCGCTCGCCGACGCCGGCGTCCCGGGCGCGCTGGCTGGCGGTTTCCACCGAAGGCGCGTGGTAGTCGAAGCCGAAGAAGCGCGAGGCCGGGAAGGCCTGGGCCATGATCACAGTGGACGCGCCATGGCCGCAGCCGATGTCGGCCACCCGTGCGCCGGCGCGCAGCTTGTCGACCACGCCGTCCAGCGCCGGCAGCCATTCCTCCACCAGGTGCGCGCGGTAGCCGGGGCGGAAGAAGCGCTCGGTGCCGCGGAACAGGCAGGGATGGTGGTCGCCCCAGGGCAGGGCGCCGTCGCCGCGCATGGCCGCGACCAGCTTGTCCTTGTCCTGGTACAGCGCGGCCAGCACGCCGGCGCCGCCGGCCACGTACACCGGCGAGTCCTCCACGGCCAGGGCGAGGGCCTGTTCCTCGGGCAGGCGGAAGCGGCCGTCGGCATGTTCGATATAGCCGGAAGCGGCCTGGGCGCTGAGCCATTCGCGCAGCAGCCGCGGATTGCAGCCGGTGCGTTCGGCCAGCTCTTCCGGGCTGACCGGCTGGTTGTCGGCCATCGCCTTGTACAGGCCCAGTTCATCGCCGAGCAGGACGCTGGCGAGCATGGCCGCGCCGCCCATGTCGGCGACCAGACGGCCCATGAAGTCGTTGAGTTTTGCTTCGTCCATGGCATGTCCTCCGTTGCGGAGCACCGCCGTGCGGAATCCGTCCGCGCGTGCGCCGGACGGGGCGGAACCCCAGTCTAGCGCTGCGCTGGAGGCGGGTAGTACGGGCCGACGATTGGCCCCGCGCAGGCATAAAAAACGCGGCCCGAAGGCCGCGAAGAAGAGAGCTGGGAGAGATTTGACAAGGCTTAGAAGAAGCCCAGCGGATTGATGTCATAGCTCACCAGCAGGTTCTTGGTCTGCTGGTAGTGGTCGAGCATCATCTTGTGGGTCTCGCGGCCGACGCCGGACTTCTTGTAGCCACCGAACGCGGCGTGCGCCGGGTACAGGTGGTAGCAGTTGGTCCACACGCGGCCGGCCTTGATGCCGCGGCCCATGCGGTAGGCGCGGTTGATGTCGCGGGTCCACAGGCCCGCGCCGAGGCCGTACTCGGTGTCGTTGGCGATCGCCAGGGCTTCGGCTTCATCCTTGAAGGTGGTGACGCCGACCACCGGGCCGAAGATTTCCTCCTGGAACACGCGCATCTTGTTGTTGCCCTTGAGCAGGGTCGGCTGGATGTAGTAGCCGGTCGCCAGGTCACCGTCGAGGCGCTCCACCGCACCGCCGGCGAGCACTTCCGCGCCCTCCTGCTGGGCGATGTCGAGGTAGGAAAGGATCTTCTCGTACTGCTGCTGCGAAGCCTGGGCGCCGACCATGGTGTCGGTGTCCAGCGGGTCGCCGCGCTTGATCGCCTTCACCTTCTTCAGCACCTCGGCCATGAACGCCGGATAGATGGATTCCTGCACCAGCGCCCGCGACGGGCAGGTGCACACCTCGCCTTGGTTGAAGAAGGCCAGCACCAGGCCCTCGGCGGCCTTCTCGATGAAGGTCGGCTCGGCCTGCATGATGTCTTCGAAGTAGATGTTCGGGCTCTTGCCGCCCAGCTCCACGGTGGACGGGATGATGTTCTCCGCCGCGCACTTGAGGATGTGCGAGCCCACCGGGGTCGAGCCGGTGAAGGCGATCTTGGCGATGCGCTTGCTGGTCGCCAGCGCCTCGCCGGCCTCCTTGCCGAAGCCCTGGACGATGTTGAGCACGCCCGGCGGCAGCAGGTCGCCGATCACTTCCATCAGCACGGCGATGCCCAGCGGGGTCTGCTCGGCAGGTTTCAGCACCACGCAGTTGCCGGCGGCCAGCGCCGGCGCGAGTTTCCAGGCGGCCATCAGCAGCGGGAAGTTCCACGGGATGATCTGCCCGACCACGCCCAGCGGCTCGTGGATGTGGTAGGCCACGGTGGATTCGTTGATCTCGGCGGCGCCGCCTTCCTGGGCGCGGATGCAGCCGGCGAAGTAGCGGAAGTGGTCGACCGCCAGCGGGATATCGGCATTCAGGGTTTCACGGATCGGCTTGCCGTTGTCCCAGGTTTCGGTGATGGCGAGCTTTTCCAGGTTCTGTTCGATGCGGTCGGCGATGCGCAGCAGCACGTTGGAGCGCTCCTGCACCGAGGTGCGGCCCCATGCATCGGCCGCGGCATGGGCGGCGTCGAGGGCCTTGTCGACGTCTTCGGCAGTGGAACGGGGGAATTCGGCGATCGGCTGGCCATTCACCGGAGAAGTGTTGGTGAAGTACTGGCCCTTCACCGGCGCGACGAATTCGCCGCCGATGTAGTTGCCGTAGCGGGACTTGAAGGAAACGAGGGCGCCTTCGGTACCGGGATGGGCGTAACGCATGGTGGGTCTCCTGGATCTTGTCGTTGTTCGGGAGGACGCTTGGGGCGTTATCCAAGCCTAGTGCAAGGGCTGGGCCATGCCAGCGAAAGCCGCGCCGTTGCTGGTTCCGTCGCGTTCCGGCGAAGACGCGGAAGAGGCCGTCGTACCGCCCTTGGCACAGTCCCGGGTGACACTTTGTCCCCTTTCCGTGACAGTCGTGACCTGACGGTCGGCAGGGCGTTGCAATGTCTCCGAAGTCGGAGGATGCTGCGGAAACTGCGTCGGAAACTGCCTGAAGAATCCGACCTCGCTGCAGCACCGAGAACTGCGGAGAACAACAATGAGTGCGAACGATTCGAGTCGCCACGCCCGCCAGGTCATGACCGTGGCCGAGGGCCGTCTGCAGGCCAGCGGACCGGCGGCCGACCCGTCCATCGCCCGCTCCTGGCTGCGCTGCCTGGAGCAGTACCGCCTCGACCCGGGCCAGGCGCTGCCGCCCAGCGTGCTCGAACACGCGCGCATGCTCGAATGCCGCGAACATCTGCACCCGGTGCTGGAGATCGCCAGCGGCGAGATGAACAGCCTGCACCAGCAGCTCTCCGGCGCCGGCCATTCGGTGCTGCTCACCGATGCGCGCGGGGTGATCCTCGACTGCATCAACGATGACGCCGACCGTCGCACCTTCGAGCAGGCCGGCCTGCGCCTCGGCGCCGACTGGAGCGAGGCACGGGAAGGCACCAACGGCATCGGCACCTGCCTGGTCGAGCGCCAGGCCCTGACCATCCACCGCGACGAACATTTCCGCAGCCGCCACACCGGCCTCACCTGTTCCGCCAGCCCGGTGTTCGATCCCCACGGCGACCTGCTGGCGGTGCTCGACGTCTCCGCCGCGCGCCGCGAGCTGTCGCGGCAGAGCCAGTTCCACACCATGGCGCTGGTCAACCTGTCGGCGAAGACCATCGAGAGCTGCTACTTCCTGCGCCAGTTCGAGGACCGCTGGCTGCTGCGCTTCCACCTGCAGGCGGAGTACCTCGGCCTGTTCAGCGAGGCGCTGCTGGCCTTCGACGGCGACGGGCGCATCCAGGCGGCCAACCAGAGCGCCATCAACCTGCTCGGCAGCAGCCGCGAAAGCCTGGTCGGCCGCTCGCTGGAACACTTCTTCGACTGCCGACTCGACGACCTGCTGGCGCGTGCGCAACTGCAGCCGCTGGCGAGCTGGCCGCTGCGCGCGCACTCCGGGCGGCAGTTCCATGCGCTGCTGCGCGGTCGGCCGCGCAGCGTGCCGCAGGCGATTCCGCCGGCGCCACGCGCTCCGGGCCTGTGCCTGGGCGATCCGCAACTGGCCAAGGATTTCCGCCGTGCGCTGAAGGTCTATGCCCACGACGTGCCGCTGCTGCTGCACGGCGAGACCGGCTCCGGCAAGGAGGCGTTCGCCAAGGCCGTGCACCAGGCCGGCGAGCGCTCCGGCAAGGCATTCGTCGCGCTGAACTGCGCGGCGATCCCGGAAGCGCTGATCGAGAGCGAGCTGTTCGGCTACCGCGGCGGCAGCTTCACCGGCGCGCGCAAGGAAGGCATGAAAGGCAAGATCCAGCAGGCCGACGGCGGCACCCTGTTCCTCGACGAGATCGGCGACATGCCGCTGAGTCTGCAGACCCGCCTGCTGCGCGTGCTGGAGGAGCGCCAGGTGCTGCCGCTGGGCGACGGCGCGGCGCAGTCGGTAGACCTGCGCCTGATCAGCGCGACCCACCGCGACCTCGGCGAACTGGTCGCCGCCGGCACTTTCCGCGAGGACCTCTACTACCGCCTCAACGGCCTGGTGCTGGAACTGCCGCCACTGCGCGAACGGGCGGACAAGGCCGATCTGCTCGACCACCTGTTGCGCGAGGAATCGAAGGGCCGCCCGCCGCTGCTCGGCGAGGATGCGCGCCGGCAACTGCTCGATTTCCACTGGCCGGGCAACGTGCGGCAGCTGCGCAATGTGCTGCGCACGCTGGTGGCGTTGTGCGAGGACGGCTGGATTCGTCTGGACGACCTGCCGGCGGAGATTCGCCGGCCTCCCGCCGTTGCGAAACCATCATCGGAACCCGCCGAGGATGCCCTCCAGACCGCCGAACGCGCGGCGCTGCTGGCGGTGCTGGAAGGCCAGCGCTGGCACATGAGCCGGGTGGCGGAGAAGCTGGGGATCAGCCGCAATACGCTGTATCGCAAGCTGCGCCGGCATGGCATAAGCCGCGCCGAACCGTGACCCAGGCGTGGATGAGGTTCTTTTCATCCACCAGTTTCGGGGCCGCATGCGCGGCCATGGTGGATCGGTGGAGCGTGATCCACCCTACACCTGCCCCACCATCGCCGCGGGCCGGCGGAGCCTGTAGGAGCGCGCCATGCCCGCGATCGCGCGCATGGCGCGCTCCCAAGTTCAAATCCTCCCCTCCATCGCCGCCGCGAAAATCGCCGCCGTATCCGCCTCGCTCAACGGCCGCGGATTGCCTCCGGCGGACGGATCGACCACCGCCATTTTCGCGATGAGCTCTGCCTGTCCGTTATCCACACCCAGCTCCGCCAGGGTATGCGGCACGCCGATCTCGTCACGCAGCTCCAGCACGAAATCCAGGAACGCATCGAACCCCGGCGGCAGCAGGCCGAGGTAGGCGGCCACGCGGGCGATCTTTTCCTCGATCGCCGGGCGGTTGAACTGCAGCACGTAGGGCATGAACACGGCATTGGTCATGCCGTGGTGGGTGTCGTACAGCGCGCCGACCGGGTGCGACAGCGCATGCATGCCGCCGAGGCCCTTCTGGAAGGCGGTGGCGCCCATGGCGGCGGCGGCGAGCATGTCGGCGCGGGCGTCGAGGTCGTCCGGCGTGTGCACCGCGCGGCGCAGGGCGCCCGCCACCAGGTGCATGCCTTCCAGCGCGATGCCGTCGGCCAGCGGATGGAAGCCTGGCGCGCAGTAGGCTTCCAGGCAGTGGGCGAAGGCGTCCATGCCGGTGCCGGCGGTGATCCTGGCCGGCATGCCGACGGTGAGCGCCGGGTCGCTGATCACCACCTTCGGCATCATTCCGGGGTGGAAGATGATGCGCTTGGTGTGCGTGCGGTCGTCGGTGAGCACGCCGGCGCGGCCGACTTCCGAGCCGGTGCCGGCGGTGGTGGGGATGGCGATCACCGGGGCGATGGCGCTGGCGTCGGCGCGGGTCCACCAGTCGCCGATGTCCTCGAAGTCCCATACCGGCCGCGTCTGCCCGCTCATGAAGGCGATCAGCTTGCCCATGTCCAGCCCGCTGCCGCCGCCGAGGGCGACCACGCCGTCGTGCCCGCCGGCGCGGTAGGCGGCCAGCCCGGCTGCGAGGTTGGCTTCCACCGGGTTGGGCTTGAGGTCGCTGAACAGCTCCGCCGGCAGACCGGCGTCGTGCAGGGAGGCGAGGATATCCGTGGTCATGGGCGCGCTCGCCAGGCCGCGGTCGGTGACCAGCAGCGGGCGGAGGATGCCCTGGGTGCGGCAGAGTTCGGGCAGCTCGCGGATGCGGCCGACACCGAAGCGGACGGCGGTGGGGTAGGTCCAGTTGGCGGTTTTGGTCATCGACGGTCCTCGGTGGTGGGCGGGATGGTGGATGGGAAGAGCGCCATCCACCCTACGGAAAGCCTGGCGCTGGGGTTCCCTCACCCCAACCCTCGGCTTAAGCTCCTGCGTCGCCCTACCTCCTACATCCCTGTAGTCGTCTCCCGGAGGGAGAGGGGGCAGATTGGCGTCGGGATGAATGCCGTGCCAACTGGCAACTCCGGACGGTCCCCTCTCCTCGGGGAGAGGGTTAGGGTGAGGGGAAACAGGCAACGCCGATGCTCATCGTTCCCACGCTTCCGCGTGGAAATGCATCCCTGGACGCTCCTGCGTCCATCCCATGCCCTCACAACTCATGCCGCAGGTGAAACGACTTCGGCCGCGTCAGGCACTCGTAGCCGACCCGCGACAGGGTGGCGCCGTGGCCGCTGTGGCGGACGCCGGTCCAGGCCAGCGCCGGGTCGAGATAGTCGCAGCGGTTCATGAACACGGTGCCGGTGGCCAGCGCGTCGCCGATGCGTTCGGCGGCGGCGAGGTCGGCGGTCCAGATCGAGGCGGTGAGGCCGAAGGGGCTGTCGTTCATCAGAGTGATGGCCTGTTCCTCGGAGCACACCGGCATGATCCCGACCACCGGGCCGAAGCTTTCCTCGCGCATCACCGCCATGTGGTGGTCGACGTCCACCAGCACCTGCGGCGCCAGGTAGGCGCTGTCGATGGGCATGGCGGCGAAGCCGTGGGGGTCGATCAGCGCCTTGGCGCCCTGGGCCTGGGCGGCGGCGATCTGGCCGCGGACGAAGGCGGCGGCCCTGGGGCTGACCAGCGGGCCGAGGGTGGTGGCTTGCTGCAGCGGGTTGCCGAGCACGTACTGGCGGGTCAGTTCGGCGAAGGCTTCGACGAAGCGCGGGTAGATGGCCCTGTCCACGTAGATGCGCTCGATGCCGCAGCAGCTCTGCCCGGAATTGAAGAAGGCGCCGTCCACCAGGTTTTCCACCGCGTGGCCGAGGTCGGCGTCGGCGCGCACGTAGGCCGGGTCCTTGCCGCCGAGTTCCAGGCCGAGGCCGAGGAACTGCCCGCAGGCGGCCTGCTGGATTTCCGCGCCGCCGACCACCGAGCCGGTGAAGTTGACCTGCTGGATGCGCCCGGAGCCGATGATCGAGGCGGTCTGCTCGTGGTTCAGCAGCAGGTTGTGGAATAGCCCTTCCGGCAGGTTGGCGCGGCGGAACGCCTCGGCGAAGCGCTCGCCGACCAGCAGGGTCTGGCTGGCGTGCTTGAGCAGCACGGCGTTGCCGGCCATCAGCGCCGGGATCAGCGAGTTCACCGCGGTGAGGTAGGGGTAGTTCCACGGCGCGATGACCAGCACCAGCCCCAGCGGCTCGCGGCGGATGTAGCGGCGGAAGCCGGTCTTCGGCTCCGGCTCGATATCGACCAGCGCGGCAGGGGCGATCTCGATCATGTGCCGCGCGCGTTCGGCGAAACCGCGCAGCTCGCCGGCGCCATGGCGCACCGGGCGGCCCATCTGCCAGGCCAGCTCGGGGACGATCTCGTCGCCCATCTCCAGCATCGCCTGCACCGCCGCGTTGCAGAACGCCGCGCGTTCCTCCAGCGGGCGCCGGCGCCAGGCGTGCTGCGCCTGCTCGGCGGCGTGCAGGGCATGGTCGATGGCGGCGGCGCTGGTGTACGGCCGTTCGGCATAGAGGCTGCCGTCGACCGGGGATATCAGGCGGATGGCGTCGCTCATGCGGGTACCCCCTCGATCGTTGGGTTGGCGGGTTGCACCCGCCCTGCATATGAAACTCCGTACCTGTAGGAGCCAGCTTGCTGGCGATCCGTTGCCGCTCATTACGACGAAGCTGCCGGAAAGGATGGCTATCGCCAGCAAGCTGGCTCCTACGAAAAGCCAAAAGCGGCACGGCTAATACCGCTCGAAGCCCCGGCGCAATTCCCAGTCGGTCACGCGCCGGTCGTATTCCAGCTGCTCCCAGTTGGCCGTGTGCAGGTAGTGGGCGACCACCTCGTCGCCGAAGGCCTGCTTGAGCATCTTCGAACCCTTCAGCGCGCTGGCGGCGTCGCGCAGGGTCTTCGCCACTTCCGGCAGGCGGCTGTTCTGGTAGGCGTCTCCTGCATAGGGTTTGCCCAGTTCCAGCTGTTCGTCGATACCGGCCAGACCGGCGGCGATCAGCGCGGCGTAGGCCAGGTAGGGGTTCAGGTCGGCACCGCCGATGCGGCATTCGATGCGGATCGCCGCGCTGTCCTCGGCGCACAGGCGGAAGCCGGCGGTGCGGTTGTCGCGGCTCCACACCGCGCGGGTCGGGGCGAAGGTGCCGACCTGGAAGCGCTTGTAGGAATTGATGTAGGGCGCGAGGAACCAGGTGATGTCTCGGGCGTATTTGAGCTGCCCGGCGACCCACTGGCGCATCAGCGCGGACATGCCGTATTCCGCCTTTGGATCGTGGAACAGCGGCTTGCTGCGCTTGGTGCTCCACAGCGAGCTGTGGATATGGCAACTGGAGCCGGCCAGGTCGTAGCGCCACTTGGCCATGAAGGTCAGCGCCTTGCCGTGCTGCATGGCGATTTCCTTGCAGGCGTGCTTGATGATGCTGTGGCGGTCGGCCATGGTCAGCGCATCGGCGTAGCGCACGTTGATCTCTTCCTGCCCCGGCCCCCATTCGCCCTTCGAGTTCTCCACCGGAATCCCTGCCGCCTGCAGGTTGCGGCGGATGGCGCGCATCACCGGCTCCTCGCGCATGGTCTGCAGGATGCTGTAGTCCTCGATGTCGTAGTTGATCGGCCGGGGCTGGTGGTAGTTGCGCCGGTGGATGGCCTCGTAGCTCTCGTCGAACACGTAGAACTCCAGCTCCGAGGCGAACATGCCCCTGTAGCCGCGCTCCTCCAGCCGGGCGATCTGCCGCTTGAGGATGCCCCGCGGGCTGTGCGGCAGGTCGTGGCCGTGGTGGTCCTGCACGTCGCACAGCACCAGCGCGGCGCCCTCCACCCAGGGCACCAGGCGCAGGGTGGAGAGGTCGGGCTTGAACACGAAGTCGCCGTAGCCCTTCTGCCAGCTGGCGGCGGCGTAGCCGGGCACCGGCTCCATGTCGATGTCGTCGGCCAGCAGGTAGTCGCAGCCGTGGGTTTCCTCGTGGGCGCTGTCGAGGAAGAACTCGACCTGGAAGCGCTTGCCGATCAGCCGGCCCTGCATGTCGACGATGCAGGCCATCACGGTGTCCACGCTGCCGGCTTCGGCCAGCTTGCGCAGCTCGGCGAGGGTAAGGGGGGCAGTCATCCTGGCGGTCCTCCTGAAAGTCCTGGCGTTGCGGGTCGCCGGCCCGTCGAAGACGACTTCCCCCTGTTGGCTGGAAAAGCACCGAAAAAGCGGGGCTCGGGCCTGTACGACATGGAAACGGCATGCCGCCCGGATGCATGCGGGGGATGCAACGAACTCTAGTCCAGAATCCGTCGGCAAGCCGGCGAGACGGCAGTGTCCGGCGCTTTCGTCGCCACGGCCGGAGCGTGCGGAACCCTCGCCGCCGGCCGCCGTCTGATCCGTCCGGAGCCCCGCCGCCCGCGGCCGGCGCTGTGCTAATCTGCCGCGCAATCAAGGCACCTTCGCTGCTTTCCCGCAGGAGTTTTCATGCATATCCACGTTCTCGGCATCTGCGGTACCTTCATGGGCTCGCTGGCCGTGCTGGCCAAGGAGCTCGGCCATCGGGTGACCGGCTCCGACGCCAACGTCTATCCCCCGATGAGCACCCAGCTGGAAGCCCAGGGCATCGAGCTGATGCAGGGCTACGACCCCGCCCACCTGGAGCCGGCGCCGGACCTGGTGGTGATCGGCAACGCGCTGTCGCGCGGCAACCCGGCGGTGGAGCATGTACTGAACAAGGGCCTGCCCTACGTATCCGGCCCGCAGTGGCTGGCCGACCACGTGCTGCAGGGCCGCTGGGTACTCGCCGTGGCCGGCACCCACGGCAAGACCACCACCAGCAGCATGCTGGCCTGGGTACTGGAGCATGCCGGCATGAGCCCGGGCTTCCTGATCGGCGGCGTGCCGCAGAACTTTGGCGTCTCGGCGCGGCTCGGCGGCACGCCGTTCTTCGTGGTCGAGGCGGACGAGTACGACAGCGCCTTCTTCGACAAGCGCTCCAAGTTCGTCCACTACCGCCCGCGCACGGCGATCCTCAACAACCTGGAATTCGACCACGCGGACATCTTCCCTGACCTCGCCTCCATCGAGCGGCAGTTCCATCATCTGGTGCGGACCATCCCCGGCGAGGGCCTGATCATCCATCCGGAAAGCGAAGCCGCGCTCAAGCGCGTGCTCGGCATGGGCTGCTGGACCCCGGTGCAGACCACCGGCGCAGGCGGCCAGTGGCAGGCGCGTCTGCTGGCGGAAGACGGCTCGCGCTTCGAGGTGTCGTTCGAGGGGCAGGCGCAGGGCACCGTGGACTGGGAGCTGACCGGACAGCACAACGTCGCCAACGCCCTGGCCTGCCTCGCCGCCGCGCGGCATGTGGGCGTGGTGCCGGAGCTGGGCTGCGCCGCGCTGTCGGCCTTCCGCAGCGTGAAGCGGCGCATGGAGAAGGTCGCCGAGGTGCAGGGCGTGACCATCTACGACGACTTCGCCCACCACCCGACCGCCATCGCCACCACCCTCGACGGCCTGCGCAAGCGCGTCGGCGATGCGCCGGTGATCGCCATCATCGAGCCGCGCTCCAACTCCATGAAGCTCGGCGCCCACCGCGACGGCCTGCCGGACAGCGTGTTGCAGGCCGACCAGGTGTACTGGTACGCGCCGCCGAACCTCGGCTGGGACCTGGCCGCCACCGCAGCGCTGTGCACCGTGCCGTCGCAGGTGTGCGATTCGCTGGAGGCGATCATCGAGCAGGTGAAGGCCCAGGCCGCACCGGGCACCCAGGTGGTGATCATGAGCAACGGCGGCTTCGGCGGCCTGCATGGCAAGCTGGCGAAGGCGCTGGAGGGCTGAAGCATGGTCGGAGCCGAACGCATCACTCTCGCCATGACCGGCGCGTCCGGCGCCCAGTACGGCCTGCGCCTGCTGGACTGCCTGATCCAGGAAGACCGCGAGGTGCACTTCCTGATCTCCAAGGCGGCGCAACTGGTCATCGCCACCGAGACCGACGTCACCCTGCCGGGCAAGCCGCAGGCGATGCAGGCGTTCCTCAGCGAATACACCGGCGCCGCGCCGGGGCAGATCCGCGTCTACGGCAAGGAAGACTGGATGGCCCCGGTGGCCTCCGGCTCCGGCGCGCCTTCGGCGATGGTGGTGGTGCCCTGTTCGACGGGCACGCTCTCGGCCATCGCCACCGGCGCCTGCAACAACCTGATCGAACGCGCCGCCGACGTCGCCCTGAAGGAGCGCCGCCAGCTGATCCTGGTGCCGCGCGAGGCGCCGTTCTCCAGCATCCACCTGGAGAACATGCTCAAGCTGTCCAACCTCGGCGCGGTGATCCTGCCGGCGTCGCCGGGCTTCTACCACCAGCCGCAGTCGGTGGACGACCTGATCGACTTCGTCGTCGCGCGCATCCTCAACCAGCTGGGCATCCCGCAGGTCATGCTGCCGCGCTGGGGCGAGCACTATCTTGTCAGCGATGAGTGAACTCGTTGTAGGAGGGGGCCATGCCCGCGACCAGCTTCGGCACAAGAGCGTCGCGGGCATGGCCCGCTCCTGCGGGGTGGTCATCCTCGCGCTGCTGTTGAGCGGCTGCGCCACGGTGAAGACCCTCGACGCAGCCAAACCCGGCGCGCCGCTGATCTACGCCGGCACCCGCCTGGACTGGTACGCCATGCACGGCGGCTGCTGTCCGATGGACCGCTTCGGCGCCGAACCCCCGGCCTACCCGGCCGTCGACCTGCCGGGCAGCGCGTTGCTGGATACGCTGCTGCTGCCGTTCTCGGTGGCGGCGGAGCTGGGCATCGGCTTGCAGGTGTGGGGCGGGTATTGAGCCTGCATTTCGCGGGCATGGCCCGCTCCTGCAAGATTTCATGGTTCCCACGCTCCCGCGTGGGAACCCATCCGGGGACGCTCCGCGTCCCATCGACGCGGGAGCGTCGAGAGCGGCATTCCCACGCAGGAGCGTGGGAACGATAAACGCCGAACGTCCCGTAGGAGCGGGCCATGCCCGCGACCGGCCGCGAGGTTACTTGCCCAGCTTCCTCAACTCCGCCGATTCGACGATGCGAATCCCCGTGCCCTGTTCCAGCGCCAGACGCCATAGCGCGCGGGCCAGGGCGCAGGCCTCGATGCCATGCAGCTTGCCCGGCAGCATGCGCGAGAAGGGCGCGGCGAGCACGTCGGCGAGGCGGACTTCCTCGCGCTGGCCGAGCAGCACGGGCGGGCGGGCGATGGTCAGTTGCGGCCAGCCCTGTTCCCTCAGGGCGTCTTCCATCTCGCCCTTGACCCTGTCGTAGAAGTTCGGCGACTTGCTGTCCGCCCCCAGCGCGCTGACCACCAGGTAGTGCTTCGCGCCCAGCTCCAGGGCGCGCTTGCCGACGGCCAGCGGCAGCTCGTAGTCGATCGCGCGGAACGCCGCCTCCGAGCCGGCCTCCTTGAGGCTGCCGCCGAGGCAGCAGAACACCGTGTCGATGGGACCCTTCAGCTGCGGGAGCAGCTCGGCCAGCGTGCCGTTGGGATTGTCCAGGCGCGGGTGCTCGGCCAGCGGCCGGCGGGTAGGCGCCAGTACGCGGCGGACCGTCGGCTCGTTGAGCATGCGGTCCAGCAGATGTTCGCCGGTGAGTCCCAGAGCGCCGGCGAGCAGTACATGAGTGGGAGTCGAGGCCATCTGTGCTTCTCTCCTGATACACAGTTACAGCTTAGTTGTCAGCCTAATGTTTCGCCTGCACGCTCACGCCCGGGGTTTCCATGGCGAAGCGCGCCCGCTCCTCGCGCAGCGCCTGCCAGCGTTGCAGGACTGCCGGCGGCGCCCACAGTTGCGGCTCGGAGGGCTCGAAGTCTTCCTCCTTCTCGCGGCGGGCGACGCTGTCGCTGGCCATGGCGAAGGCCTTCTGCAGGTCGTCGGTGCTGCTCAGCGCCTCGGCGAACAGGGCGCGGCCGAAGTAGGTGAAGTCGGCGTCCTCGGAGCAGCCGAAGGACACCCGGTCGCTGCGCGCGGCGGTCATGATCAGGGTCCGCTCGTCCTTCAGCGGCGGGATGAAGCCGCCGCTGTAGCAGGCGGAAATCACCAGCACCTTGTAGCGATCCTTCAGCGGTTCCAGCAGCGTCGCCAGTTCGGCGGCGGGCAGGTCGTCGAGGCGCATGCCCGGCATGTCGAGGACGAACTGGTGGTCATGGGAGCCGTGGCTGGTGAGGTAGATGAACAGCATGTCCTCCAGGCCGCTGCGTTCGGCCAGGGTGCGCAGCGTGCGCGCCAGGCTTTCGCGGGTGGCCAGCGGGCGGTCGGCGATGTGGTCGCGATGGTTGACCAGGCGCGCCACGCCGAGGGCGCCGAAGCGTTTGCCGAGCAGGTCGGCGACATAGTCGGCCTCGCGCAGGAACACGCTCTGCCGGCCGTCGCCGCCGACGGTGAGGGCATAGAGCTCGACCTTCGGCGTGGAGCGGGGAATCGCCGCCAGCGTCTTCTCCAGCAGCCCACCCTGTTCCAGCAGGCCGATTTCCAGCGGATTGGGCAGGCTGCGGCCGCTGGCGTCGCGCAGCAGCCGCCCGCCGCTCCAGTTGCCTTTCTCGATGCGCCCGTCGCCGTGGGTGAGGGTGCCTTCGCCGGAGTAGCGGCCGCGGGCGAAATTGCCCTGGTAGATGCGGCCATCCGCCTGGCTGAGGGTGCCCTGGCCGTCGAACTGCCAGTTGAAGAACTGGCCCTTGTAGCGGCTGCCGTCGGCACCGAGGAACTCTCCCGGCCCGCTCAGCGCGCCCTCGCGGAAGCGGCCGATCCACACGTCGCCGTCGCCGTTCTCGAAGCGCCCCGGGCCGTCGAACTGGTCGTTGCGGAACTGCCCGCTGTAGTGGTCGCCGGCTTCGTCGCGGAAGGTGCCTTCGCCTTCCAGCGTGCCCTTGCTGAAGTTGCCGCTGAACTGGTTGCCGAGGCCATCGTCGCGCACGCCCTGGCCGCTGGCCTCGCCCCTGGCGAACTGTCCCTGGTGGCGCGAACCGTCGGGCAGTTGCAGCATGCCCAGGCCATCGTAGCGGCCGTTTCGGAAGCCGCCGCTGTAGCGGGTGCCGGCCTGTTCCAGACGGCCCTCGCCGTCGAATTCGCCCTTGCGGAAGCGCCCCTGGTAGACGCCGCCGCCGGGCAGTTCGAGGCGGCCTTCGCCATCGAACAGGCCATTGCGGAATTCGCCGCTATAGTGCGAGCCGTCGGCGCCGTGCCATTCGCCCCGGCCGTTCTGCAGGCCCCGGTCGAACTGGCCGCGATACCAGGCGCCGTTGTCATAGTCCAGCCGGCCTTCGCCCTGCAGCCGGCCGTCCACCAGCTCGCCGCGATAGCGCGCGCCATCCGGCAGCCGCGCATCCGGCGGGATGAGGGGTTCGCCTTCGCCACAGGCGGCGAGCAGGGCGATCAGGGTCAGGGGAAGCAGGCGCTGGAGCATGGGACGGTCGGAGCGGAGGAGGGGCTTTCCAGTGTGGCGCAAAAAAGCCCGCATTTCGCGTAATGCTGTTCACTTAAGCATTTGAGCCTCAGCGGGGCCTTCCCTGAAAATCCGATGCCAGACTTCTGGCATCGGATTTTTTATGTCTTTCCAACAGCATCTGCTCGACTTGGGCGACCTGTTCAACTTCTCCGATCTGAGCACCTTCACCCAGAACATTCCGGTCGAGTGGGTGGAATCCGCGCTGCACCTTTCCTCGCAGGCCACCATCCGGCGGCGGCGCCTGCCTGCCGATCAGGTGCTCTGGCTGGTACTGGGCATGGCGCTATTCCGCGATGAGCCCGTCCATGAAGTGGCCAGGCG
>NZ_FNIJ01000002.1:25863-450422 GCF_900103845.1 Pseudomonas jinjuensis | reverse complement strand
AGGAGCCAGCTTGCTGGCGATCCGGACTTACCGGCAGCCACTGGGCCGCCATCTGGCATGGATGATCGCCAGCAAGCTGGCTCCTACGAAGAGCGTCGCCACACCTGCATTCGCCGACAAGGCCACGTCGGCGGGATTTTATGGTTCCCTCACTCCCGCGTGGGAACCATCGGACTTCACCACCACGTCCTTTTGCCGCGCCCCGGCGAATCCGGCAAACTAATCCACCCGAGCAATCGCTCGTTTCGCCGTCCGATCAAAGAATCCCGTATGCCCCGCTATCCGTTCCGCCGCCTTGGTTTCGGCGCCCTGCGTCGTCTGCTGTATCTCTGGGTACGCTCGGAAACCATCAACCAGTCCGCGCTCAACCTGAAGGTCGATCGGAGCAAGCCGATCCTCTACGTCCTTCAGCAGCCCTCGGTGAGCGACCTGGCGGTGGTCGATACGGAATGCCGCAAGGCCGACCTGCCGCGCCCGGTGAAACCGGTGGATATCGGCGGCAGCAGCGAGCCGGCAGCCTTCTTCTATCTCACCCCGGAACCGGACTGGCTCGGCCGCCAGGACAAGCGCGGCGCACCGCCGGCGCTGGTGCGCACCCTCGCCGCGATCAGCCAGAACGGCATCGCCGATGCACAGGTCATCCCGGTCAGCGTGTTCTGGGGCCAATCGCCGGACAGCGAGAAGAGCGCCTGGAAGCTGCTGTTCGCCGACAACTGGGCGGTCACCGGCCGGCTGCGCAAGCTGGCGCGCATCCTCATCCTCGGCCGCAAGACCCGCGTGCAATTCTCCGCGCCGATCCGCCTGCGCGAACTGGTCGACCAGGGCAAGGGCCCGGAACGCACGCTGCGCATGGTCCAGCGCATCCTCCGCGTGCACTTCCGCAACCAGAAGACCGCGGTGATCGGCCCGGACCTCTCCCATCGCCGCACCCTGGTCAAGGGCCTGCTGCGCGCGCCGCTGGTGCGCGAGGCGATCCTGCGGGAAAGCGGCGAACAGAACGTCTCCCTGCAGAAGGCCGAAGCCAGCGCCCTGCGCTACGCCAACGAGATCGCCGCGGACGTCTCCTATCCGGTGATCCGCTTCATCGAGGTGGTGCTGACCTGGTTCTGGAACAAGCTCTACGAGGGCGTGAAGGTCAACCACATCGAGCGCGTGCAGGAGGTCGCCCACGGCAACGAGATCGTCTACGTGCCCTGCCATCGCAGCCACATCGACTACCTGCTGCTGTCCTACCTGCTGTTCCGCAACGGCCTGACCCCGCCGCACATCGCCGCCGGCATCAACCTCAACATGCCCGTGGTCGGCTCGATCCTGCGCCGCGGCGGCGCCTTCTTCATGCGCCGCAGCTTCAGGGGCAACCAGCTGTACACGGCGGTGTTCAACGAATACCTGCACTCGCTGTTCACCCGCGGCTTCTCCACCGAATACTTCGTCGAAGGCGGCCGCTCGCGCACCGGGCGCATGCTCAACCCGCGCACCGGCATGCTGGCGATCACCCTGCGCAGCTACCTGCGCGATTCGCGCCGGCCGATCGTCTTCGTGCCGGTATATATAGGCTACGAACGGGTGTTCGAAGGCCGCACCTACCTCGGCGAACTGCGTGGCGCGGCGAAGAAGAAGGAATCTGTCTTCGACCTGGTCAAGGTGCTCGGCGCGCTGAAGCAGCGCTTCGGCCAGGTGTGGGTGAACTTCGGCGAGCCGATCCACCTCAGCGCTTTCCTCGAACAGCAGCAGCCCGGCTGGCGCCAACAGCAGTTCGCCCCGGAATTCCGCCCCGACTGGCTGAACGAAACCACCAACGAACTGGGCCGCGAAGTCGCCCGGCGGATCAACGACGCCGCTGCCATCAACCCGGTCAACCTGGTCGCCCTGGCGCTGCTCTCCACCAACCGCCAGGCCCTCGACGAACACGCCCTGGCCCGGGTCCTCGACCTCTACCTCGGCCTGCTGCGCCAGGCGCCCTACTCGCCCGACGCCACCCTGCCGGAAGGCGACGGCCAGGGCCTGCTGGAGTACGTGAAGAGCCTCGGCCTGCTCGCCGAACAGAAGGACGCGCTCGGCCGCATCTGCTACCTCGACGAACAGAACGCGGTGCTGATGACCTACTACCGCAACAACGTCCTGCACGTCTTCGCGCTGCCGGCGCTGATCGCCAGCTTCTTCCAGAATCATGCGCGGATCAGCCGCGAACAGCTGCTGAACTTCACCCGCGCGCTGTATCCCTACCTGCAGGCGGAACTGTTCATCCGCTGGGATCTTGAGGAGCTCGACGCGGTGGTCGACCAATGGCTGGACGCGCTGGTCACGCATGGCCTGCTGAACCGCGACAACGACTTCTATATCCGCCCGGCACCGAGTTCGCGGCAGTTCGTCCTGCTCACCGTGCTGGCCCGCGCCATCACCCAGACGCTGCAACGCTTCTACATGGCCATCGCCCTGCTGCTGAACGCCGGCCAGAAGCAGCTCAGCGCCGAGGAGCTGGAAGACCTGTGCACCGTCATGGCCCAGCGCCTGTCGATCCTCCACGGCCTGAACGCCCCGGAATTCTTCGACAAGAGCCTGTTCCGCCACTTCATCCAGACCCTCCTCGACCAGCGCGTCCTGAGCGAGGACGAAACCGGCAAGCTGAGCTACCGCGAAAAACTCGGCGACCTCGCCGAAGGCGTCGCCAAGCGCGTGCTGCCGGCGGAGATACGGCTGTCGATCAGGCAGGTGGCGCTGGAAAGGCCGGAGCAGCAGGAGCCCGCCCACACCTCCCCCCTGTAGGAGCGAGCTTGCTCGCGATCCAAGGTATCAACCGGCACCGCTGTGCACAGGAAACCAATCGATCGCCAGCAAGCTGCCTCCTACAGCTTCAGTGTGCATGGCGGATGCGGAATGGCGCTGACGTAGGGTGGATGAGGCTTTTTTTCATCCACCATTGCGCGGCCACATGCTCGACCATGGTGGATCGATGGAGCTGATTCACCCTACGGCTCGCGCCGTGCGTATGGCGGCTGCCGAAGCCTGTTGGAGACAGCCTGCCGGCGAAAAACGTCCCCAATTTCCCACCAAAACGTCCCACCAAAAAAGACGGCAGAATGACATCAACTCCTCGGAAAAGTTCCAAACCGCTGGGGAACTTTCCGACGGATTTCCTTGACTCATAACGTAGGCAATCTTTACATTCGCTGCCCCATATCCCCCCAACCCACCATGCGCACGGACTGCTGTTGTGTTCAAAAGGATCTTGATCGTCTGCGTCGGCAACATCTGTCGCAGCCCCACCGCAGAGCATCTGCTGCGCCAGACTCTGGCTGGTACTGACGTGCAAGTCAGCTCGGCAGGCCTCGGCGCCCTGGTCGACAAGCCCATCGAGCGCAACGCCCTCGCAACCCTCCAGCAGCACGGCGAACAGCCGCACGAGCATCGCGCCCGCCAGCTGACGTCCAGCCTGTTGCGCGAATCCGATCTGGTCCTGGTGATGGAAAAACGCCACCTGCAAGGCGTTACCCAGATCGCCCCGGAGGCACGCGGCAAGACCTTCCTGCTCGGCAAATGGCAGGACGACCGCGAAATTCCCGATCCCTACCGCCAAAGCAGCGCCGCCTTCGAGCACGCCTACGCCCTGATCAAGGAAGGCGTGGATGCGTGGTCCAGACGCATCCGCCCTAACCGCTAGTCTCACGCAAGAAGAAGCAGAAACATGCAGCAGCAACCCGCGATCGCCATGCACGACCAAGACGACGACGAGATCGACCTCCTTGGTCTGTTCGGCACCCTGCTCGACCACAAGTGGCTGATCGCCAGTGTCACCGCCGGCTTCATGGCCGTGGGCGTCGCCTACGCCCTGCTGGCCACGCCGATCTACCGCTCCAACGCCATCGTCCAGGTGGAGCAGAAGAAGGCGGCGATTCCCGGCCTTTCCGACATGAGCGAGATGTTCGGCGGGGAGTCGGCTGCGGTTACCGAAATCGAGCTGATCAAGTCCCGCGCCATCATCGGCAAGGCGGTCGACAACCTGCATCTGAACATCATTGCCGAGCCCAAGCGCTTCCCGCTGATCGGCAACTTCCTCGCCCGTCGATTCGCCCCGGAAACCGCCGGCGAAGTCGCTGCGCCATTGTTCGGCCTGAACAGCTATGGCTGGGGCGGCGAGGAACTGGAAATTTTCCAGCTGGATGTGCCTGAAGCGCTGCTGGAGAAGAACCTCAAGCTAATAGCAGGCGAGAACGGCCACTTCACGCTGCTGGATGACGAGGACAACATCCTGCTCCAGGGCGAAGCCGGCCATCCATACGAACAGAACGGCGTGACCATCCAGGTCGAGAAGCTGAACGCCAACCTGGGCACCGAGTTCGATGTGGTCCGCGAGCGTCGCATGACCACTATCCTGAAGTATCAGGAAGACCTGGATGTCAGCGAGCGCGGCAAGGAGTCCGGCATCATCGCCATGGCCCTGGAAAACGACGACCCGGCTCGTGCTATCCAGGTACTGGACGAGATCAGCAAGCTGTATGTACGGCAGAATGTCGAGCGCACTTCCGCCGAAGCCGCATCCAGCCTGGAATTCCTCCGCGGCCAGTTGCCCGAAGTACGCCGTGACCTGGAAAAATCCGAAAACGCCCTGAACGCCTACCAGACCCAGAGCAAGTCGGTGGATATCAGCCTGGAAACCAAGGCCATCCTCGACCAGATCGTTGCGCTGGATACCAGCATCTCCGAGCTGAAGCTGCAGCAGGCCGAGATGGACCGCAAGTTCACTCGCCAGCACCCGGCCTACCGGGCACTGATCCAGCAGATCGGCGAACTCAGCGCCAAGCAGAATGGCCTGTCGAAGAAGATCGAAGGCCTGCCGGAAACCCAGCAGGAACTGCTGCGCCTGACCCGCGACGTGCAGGTCGGCACCGAGATCTACACCCAACTGCTGAACAAGGCCCAGGAACTGGACGTCATGCGCGCCGGCGCGGTGGGCAACGTGCGCGTCATCGATACCGCCGACGTCGACGTCACCAAGCCGGTCAAGCCGAAGAAACCGCTGATCGTCCTGATCGCCACCATGCTCGGCCTGTTCGTCGCCGTCGCCCTGGTGCTGGTGCGCAAGGCGCTCAACCGCGGCATCGAAACCCCGGAAGCCATCGAGCAACTGGGCCTGCCGGTCTACGCCTCGATCCCCTACAGCGTCCTGCAGAAAGCCGAAGAAGAGAAACGCGGCAAGGGCAAGAGCCGATCCGCCAAGGCCGCACCGCTGCTGGCGACCAGCCACCCGACCGACCTGGCCATCGAATCCCTGCGCAGCCTGCGCACCAGCCTGCACTTCGCCATGCTGGAAGCGGACAACAACCGCCTGATGATTTCCGGCCCCAGCCCGGCGGTGGGCAAGACCTTCGTCTCCGCCAACCTCGCCGCCGTGATCGCCCAGACTGGCCAGCGCGTACTGCTGATCGACGTGGACATGCGCAAGGGCTACCTGCACAAGGTGCTCGGCACCGAGGAGACCAACGGCCTCTCCGACCTGCTGGTCAAGCGCTGTGACTTCGACGCGGCAGTTCGCAAGACCGATGTGGATGGTTTCTTCTTCATCCCGCGCGGCCAGATCCCGCCGAACCCGTCCGAACTACTGATGCACGCGAACTTCACCGCCCTGCTGGAACAAGCGAGCAAGAACTTCGACCTGGTGATCCTCGACACCCCGCCGCTGCTGGCCGTGACCGACGCTGCCATCGTCGGCCGCCAGGCGGGTACCAGCCTGATCGTCACCCGCTTCGGCCTGAACCCGGCTCGCGAAGTGGACCTGACCATGCGCCGCTTCGCGCAGAACGGCATCGAACTGAAGGGCGCGATCTTCAACGGCGTGGAAAAGCGCGCGTCCGCCTACTACGGATACGGCGGCTACGGCTACTACCAGTACGAGTACAAGTCGGACAAAGCCTGAACCCAACCGGGGTAGTTCCTCCTACCCCGGCCACGCTCCCCAAGAGATGGCGCAGGATCGATGGCGGTCCTGCAAGTGAGGCCCCATGCAATGCGTTACCGGTGGCAGTGCGAAGCGCTGGTACCTCGTTCAATGCAAACCCCGCCAGGACCAGCGAGCGCTGGAACACCTGGAGCGCCAGGGTTACACCTGCCTGCTGCCGGAACACTGCGTGGAACGCCTGAGCAGGGGAAAACTGCAACTTCGCAGCGAACCGCTCTTCCCCGGTTACCTGTTCATTCATCTGGACAGGGTCGAAGACAACTGGCTACCGATCCGCTCGACGCGCGGGGTCAACCAGATCGTCAGTTTTGGCAACCAGCCGATCCCAGTGCCTACGGAAGTTATCGAGCGACTGCAAAACAGGACTATCTTCGAGCCCGCACCGGTATTCACTGAAGGCGACAAAGTAATAATTAACAATGAAGCCTTCCAGCATATTGACGCCATATTTCTGGCGAAAGATGGCGAAGAGCGGGTTCTGTTGTTGCTCAATATCCTGCAGCGAGAAACCGTGGTCAGCGTTCCATTGAGGCAAGTTGCCAGTTACCACTGAAGATACAAGCCGCAGGTACTTCCTCTCGCGCGCCTCACTCCCCTGTTGCGCTGCCATCCCCTACCGCGCCGTCACTCCTTACTGCACCGCCCCCAACTATTGCATCGACATCCCTTATTGCACCGTCACCTCCTATCACACCGCCATCCGCTAATGCGCCCCCCTCTATCGCACCGTCATCCCCGCGAACGCAGGGATCCAGAAAACAGAAAAACACGAAAACCGGCTTGTAAAAAACACATCCACCGCCCAACCGGACACTTCGTCGGATAGCCACATCAGCATCCAGCCAACCGCTCTAAATCAGGCTTTTCGCCTGGCCATAGAATAGTGACCGCCTTCACATTTCAGGTCCAGTTACGTACAATCTAAAAGTTACATGCTGCATTGCGCTGTAGACCATCAAGCACTCCGAGAAGTGCAAAAGGATGAGAGGTCAAGGAAGAACGCGCAGTATCTCTCGCTTCCCTCCTTCACCTTGGGCAAGTCTTCGTTTCTGGCCACAAGCCGGTCGAGTCTCGCCACCTCCCCTGCCGATAGATTTGCGTCCTCAGGAAATTGACCTTCAATCCTGGGGCGGTAGCGTGTCCAGCTATCAAAGCAGCCTCTACTTCGGAGCGTTTTCTATCGTTCAAATCAGAACAGCTCCTAGCTTGATTTTTTGTCAAAGCTTCGCGGCGACAAACTACAAGTATTGACAATACGAATACTTTATTCTTAAAAACTCTTTCAGCTTTCGCCCCTTCCATCTAACCATTCTAGCCAAAACATTCGCACCAGGACGAGAAAATGATTGGAATAATACTTGCCGCTGGAGTTGGCTCTCGCCTTCGCCCAATGACAAACTCCAAACCCAAATGCCTTGTAACCACCGCCGGAAAGCCGGTCCTTCAATATCAGATCGATTCCTACATCGAAGCTGGATTTAGTGAAGTTGTTATCGTAGTCGGCTACGAAGGCTCTGCGATAAAAGAGTATTGCAAGCACATAAAAGACATCCAAATAACAATCATAGAGAACCCGGACTACGAAACAACAAACAATATGTATTCTTTGTATCTCACAAAGAACCACATAGCCGGAAAATCATTCATATTAAATAACGCAGACCTCAGTATCGACAGACAGATCGTCAAGAAACTATTAGAAAACCAAGCAAGTGATGCGATCGCTGTAGATAGGACAATTTTCAATGACGAGTCCATGAAAATTAGCGTCCGTGACAACGGAACGATTTCGGATATATCAAAGAAAATTCCAGAGACTGAATCCTATGGTTGCTCTATTGATTTTTATAAATTTTCAGCCTCAGCATCTGAAGTATTTCTCCAGGAAATCACCCGAATAATTGAAGAAGAAAAAAATCTCAAAGACTGGACTGAAGTTGCCATGCAGCGTCTATTCCAGCAAGAAAGACTTCAATTCGCCCCTTGCGACATCTCAGGACTTGATTGGGTCGAAATTGATAATTACGAGGATCTGGCGCTTTCCGACAGAAAATTCTCCAACCTTGATAAAAAGATTGGCGAAGTAGAAAATTTCTTTTTTGATCTGGATGGTACCGTTTATGTGGGAAACTCCCCTATAGAAGGGGCCGCAAAAACAATACAGAAACTACAAGAAAACGGAAAGAATGTATTTTTCCTTTCAAATAACTCATCAAAAAGCAAAATCGATTACATTGAGCGCCTTAAGCAATTTGGAATAGAAACCTCTTCCTCTCAAATAATTCTGTCTACGGACGCCCTGGTTCAATACCTACATAAAGAACGTGTTACGAGCATTCATGTTCTTGGAACTAATAGTCTGAAAAAAACTCTTCTTGATGAAGGCTTTCAAATTGACTCAGCAACTCCCGAGTACGTTGTACTCGGTTATGACACCGAACTGAACTACCAGAAACTTATCACAGCCTGCAAATACATAAATGAAGGAACAGATATTCTAGCCACTCATTGTGATATGTTCTGCCCCTCGGAATATGGCCCCATTCCTGACATTGGGGCAACATTAGAAATGATTCGACTCACAACTGGAAAGTCACCAAAGAAAGTATTTGGAAAACCATCAAAGGACATGATTGATTTTATTATTAAATCTAGAAACCTTATTTCCGATAAAACAATAATAATAGGCGACCGCTTGCACACAGATATTTTGATGGCCAAAAAAATCAATACTCTAAGCATGCTAGTACTTACGGGAGAAAGCACAAGAGACCAACTGGAGCTTTCGGAAACACAACCAGACTTTGTACTAAATTCAATTTCCGATCTATAACCCGCTAATGATTCTAAGAGGGGCTCGGCATCAAGCATAGCCCCTCATTAATCTCTATAAAATTTTTTCAGCAAAATAGAAGAGATTAAATGATTAAGCTCTCGCAGATTTTAGCACTAAACTCCAGCACCTCACCTTGGATAAAATTAGTAGTCACGCACTTACCCTCATCTTAATTCCAAACCTCAAAAAACCATTTGGAATTTCGCTCTTTGGCATATCTTCATCGTACTTATCTATCCCCCAGACTTCGTGCGTATTTACTGATTTTAGCTTGGCCATTCAATAATTTATAAAATTAAAAAATATTTAGAAGACAGATTATTTTGACGAACACGCACTGCACGGCGAACAGACAGGACTAGCCAGAACTTTTATCAACGGACTGAGAAGGTTGCAAGGTCGAGAGCATCTTCCCTCATCTATTATTAGCATACTACTGAGATCCTTGCCTTTTCATTACACCAGAAATATTTTGGATACAGCGTGAAGAGCCCATCAAGTGCGTTCTGGTTTCTGACACTGCAAGTTCGGGAAGAACATCAGTCTGAAGACACAGTTTTCAGTAGCGAAACCTTAAATAAAGCCTACCAACTTCCGTTTACAGGCTAGAAATATAATAATCCGCCCCCCCTAAAGACCACATCCATCAGAACCTAAAAACAATACGGCACTCCTAAAACCAAGACCAATCAATGCAAAGCCATCGCTTACTATTCAGCAACGCTAGCGCTCTATTAATAATTCAAATCGCTAATTACATACTACCATTCCTGCTAATTCCATATTTGACGCGGACCCTTGGATTATCAGTATATGGCATAATCGCATTTGGATTAACCATAGTACAAATCGCGTGCATAATTACTGACTATGGTTTTAGTCTCTCCGCAACGTACCAGATTGCAAAACATTCAGGAGATTCAATTGCGCTTCGCAAGATAGCGGGAGCTGTAATGACATGCAAAGCGCTCTTGCTCATCCCGGTGATTGTATTAGCTTCAGCATTCTTGCTGCTACAAGATAAATATTCAGAATATCACCTCTATTTTTTGCTGCTTATACTCCCGATTATTGGGCAAACCTTCCAGCCTATCTGGTTCTTCCAGGGGATTGAGCGCATGGGTTTTATTACTATATACACTGCACTTGCACGCACCTTGTATTTGCTTATGGTTATTCTTTGGGTATCCGGTCCGGATGACAACTACATGGTGGCTGTTGCTAATGGAATTGCCAACATTTCTGCCGCCGTGATTGGCATGGGCCTAATGTATCGTCTAGGGTACTGGCCAGAATGGTGCGGTTGGAATTATGTCAGGCAAACCTTTAAGGACTCTACCGAATACTTCTGGTCACGCGCGGCAGTTGCCACCTACACCGCGGGCGGGGCTTTTTTTCTTGGCCTAGTCTCTTCGCCAATTCAAGTTGCGTACTACTCAGCAGCAGAACAGCTATATAAGGCCGCCCAATCTTTAATCACGCCTATCTCGCAGGCCCTCTATCCTTACATGGTGAAGAGCAGAAACATAAAGCTGCTTCTAAAAATAATAAAAGCAACCGTATTGATTAGTCTATCTGGTCTAATATTTGGAATTCTAACTGGCGAATTCTGGCTAAAAACAATCTTTGGCGCCGAGTACATAGCGAGCTATAGCACGCTAGTTCTTTTTATGATTATCTTTACTATAACGGCGCCATCAATACTATTAGGCTATCCAATGCTGGGAGCCTTTGGCGAGGTACGCATAGCGAATATTAGCGTTATAATCGCCGGCTTAATCCAGGCTATTCTTCTTGCGGCATGCTTCCTCATGAAAATGACTTTTGCAACTCACATTGCCGCAACCGTATTAATAGTTGAAACAATTGTACTGCTAATACGAATCAAAAAGTCTCGAGAACTGATCACCCGAGAAATAGCATGAACTACAATAATTTCCATAAAAGATCACTCTTCATTAAAGCAATTTATCCACTCCTTTGGCCGATCGCGCTGCTTTCGAAACTGACCCCCAAGAATAAAAATATAAAAATCTTCTCTTCCATGAGTGGCTACCAAATTGCGGACAATGCAAAATACCTATTCTTGAACACCCCTATAAACAATCGGCGCTGGATAACAAAAAACAAAGAACTCTGCAAAAGCGCCACAATAACGCCTCGTCCAATTTATGCTTACTCCCTCCGGGGAATTTATCTCCAACTTACTGCCAAAGAAGCGTATTTCACACATTCAATATTTGACTTTGTACCCATGCTGATAATGGGCTCAAAGATAATAAATCTATGGCATGGCGTCCCGCTGAAAGAGATCGGGCCACCGAGCGATTGGAAGAACAAAAGCGTGCTCAGAAGAAGAATACTGACTATTTACTATAAAGTATTCAAATACGCATATTACATGCATTGCGATACCGTAGTTTGTCCAGAAAAATCACTTGAAGACGACTACAAAAGATTCTTCTCCATACCAAATCCGAAAATTAAAATTGAAAAACAAGCAAGAAACACATTCAGCAAAAAACAAGAAAAACGTCTCGAAATATTATATGCCCCCACCCATCGCATGCAAATTCCAGGATCCAATATTAAAGATACACTGGAGAAAACCAGAGTTTTTAGCAAAATCATCTCTGATTTCCTAAAGAAACATGACATCGTTTTGGTAATTCGACCACACCCGATAGACTCTGAAAGCATCAAATCCATTGACCTACTCCATCCGTATATTCTCGATACATCCATTGATATATATGAATCAATTAACAAGTACGCTCTTGTAATTACTGACTATTCCAGCCTCTTCTACGACAGCAACGAACTTAATATTCCATGCATGGTGGTCGCACACGACCCAGCCTGCTACATCAAAGCTGTCGGTCTCACCCCAAAATATCAAAACATTCTTAGCGAAGAAAACAAATTCAATTTTGAATCCGCAATCCCAACAATTAAAAAAATCCTAAAACTGTAAATACGACCTCACACGACCAAAGAGCAAGCTGTAAACAGCTATAGAGCCTCTATCCATTAACCAGCCCAGCAGATTGTCAATCCAAATTGAAAAATAGCAAAATACTAAATGCATTATTCACAGCATCAATCTTCTCACTATTGGCATTCCAACAAATCTGCATACCCGAAATAAGCAACATACCAATAATTGCACTGCTATTCTCATTAATAGCAACAGCTCTTTTGGCATCCAAAACCGCCAAACTTAAAGGAGACAAACTACTTATCGTCGCTTATTTTCTCGCAATAACCTCATATATGATTTCAGTAATAGAAAGCCCTGACAAAATCTCCACCCTTTCCTTTTTGTACTTTCTTGTCATCTATTTAATATTTTTTATTTCCCCCAAGAACCCTCGCCAATTAATCTCCAAAATACCAAATATTGGCATTCTTTTTTGTCTAGCGGGAATAGGGCAATCACTTTTCCAATCATTTGGACTGAGCTTTTATGATGTAAGAAATATATTTCCAGAGGATTTTATCCTGGCTGGGTACAACTACTCTTACGAGACGAACTATGGAAGCGGAATCTATAAATCCAACGGATTCACTCTTCTAGAACCTTCATTTTTCTCGCAATTTTTAGCAATTTTTTTCATTATTGAAGTTCATAACAAAAAAAGACTTCACTTTTTAGCAGCTTTTTCCATAGGAATTCTCACCTCATACTCAGGAACAGGATTCATGATTCTTGGATCGTGGCTCATTGGCCTGTTCCTAACATCAAGCATTGGGCTGGGACGAAAATTAATCATTATTTCATTCGCCACTATAGGCCCGCTCACACTGTTTCTCACTAACGAGTACCTTTTAAATCGTATAGCGGAATTCAACAACCAAGGAAGTAGTGCCCATATAAGATTTATCGCCCCCTTCCTAAACTACTTCAATCTGCTTGGCCAGTTAGACATTCTCGGAGTCATGTTCGGTGCAGGCCCTGGAATATCGGACAGAATGCAACTAGGCAACCAAGCCAATTACCCAGCTCTTATTAAAGCCTTAATGGAATACGGCGTATTATTCTCACTAACCTACTTAGCATGGTGGATGATAACAATTAAGAGAATGGCACAACCTTCTTTGCGTCTTCCAATATTTACATTGATTTTCATCACTAGTGGTAGTTTCCTGCAACCATTGACGCTCTTTACTGCCTGGATATTACTATTTTTCTCCGAGCCTACCAATCAGGACGCAATAAAGAGCTCACAATCCATGCACAATGAAAAACTCAGACTAGCTCAAAGATAACATTTACATACAACCATTGACTCAATTGGTTTTTATAAAGCTTTAACCCTTCTGATGCCGATAGAAGAAGACCATTAGAATGACGACGCACCATTATTTATTCTTGACATTTGGCGACCACAAAGAACCCACCAATGGCGGCGCGAAGTTTACCCAAGGCATCTTGAATATACTAAAAACTTCCTCCACCCATCTGGATATTCTTAACTATTACGACATAAGCCGAATAAAGAATAAAACCATAAGAAAGATGATGGCATTTCCAATCGCCATGCTATATCGCCTCCCGCTTCCGGTAGCGTACTTCTACAGCAAAAAAGTCATCAAAGAACTTATCGAAAAAATAGAATCAACCCATATTTCTCGCCACAGCAACAAAGACAAACTAGTCATATTATTTATCGACCACTTGGAACTTTGCTATGCAGCGAAAACGATAAGGAAAAAATATGGGGACAAGGTAAAAATACTACATATAAGTCACAACTGTGAGCCGGACCTTTTCAAGCAGCGACTTAACAATAACTTTATTTACAAACTTTCCGAGCATTGCACCCCCTATTCGAGTTTCGAAATAAACACAGCAGAAATTGTTGACGGAATTATTTCAATCTCTGAAACTGAGTCTAGACATTTTAAAAGTCTGGCAGACAGTTTAGGAAAGTCCTCGTGCCTACAAGTCACTACAATCCCACCTTCATTCAATTATTCATGCACACATACTGCATTCAATACTCAATCACCAATTATAAAGCTTGCTTTTATTGCCAACTTTGATTGGTGGCCCAACGTCGAGGCATTCAATTGGATAAAGAATGAACTAGCTCCAGTTCTTCCTGATAACTTCCAAATACATGTGTACGGAAAAAACAGCAATAGCTTCTCAGAAAATGCTCCGGCTAATATTGTTTTTCATGGTTTTGTGGAAAACATTTCAGACGTATGGAACAACTGCTTTTTTTCGCTTGCACCTATAAAAAGTGGTGCAGGTGTAAATATAAAGGTTGCCGAAAGCCTTTATAACAAAGTTCCAGTACTAGGCACTCCTCTAGCAAGCCAGGGAATCTCCTACCATTATCTTTCCGGAGCTATTTGTGCGAGCCTAGACCCACACCAATGGATCGAAATTTTGAGTCTTTACTTGAACGATACCGAGAAGTACTCAAACCTAACGCAATCGATAAACTATCCTTCGAAACTTGATATCCACGATATAGCACCAATCTTAAAATGACTCCTAAAAAAACAAAGGTCCTGCTAGTTCTATCGAGAGCTGTTATACCGGCAGATGGGGGGAGGGAAACTCTAATTCTTGATTTTATTCGAAGAATCTCCCCGCACTGCGAGATACATATTGCCTTCTTTGATAACAAAAGAAAGCCTCTGAATGAAGTCATGCCTGAATACGAAAAGGCAGGGATTTCCTCCATAATTCCTCTAAAAAGACCTAGCGCATTCAATATCTTTAGAAACCTGCTATCTGTAAAACCCACGCTGCAGGAAGCTCTTTTTTATTCACACGAAAACTCAAAATCAATACTACACATAATAAGCTCCAAGAAAATTGATGTAGTATACTTCGATATGATCAGGCTCTTTAGATACGCGCTGGAAACTAGGAAATATTCAACAGCGCGAATCATCTACGACCTCGACGATCTGCTATCGCTCAGATATTCATATTTCATGGAATCGGATTCCAAGTCACTCAACCTACTAGGAAGCTACTCCAATTTCATCGGCAACGAGAAAATCAAATCAATTATAAACACCTTGGGCCGACTATTACTTTCGATAGAGTCTCGCAGAAGCCTAAAGCGCGAGATCGAAGCATCGAGAGTCTCGAACGTCATATTACTTACCTCGCCTGCTGAACAGCATATCTATCAAGAGCGCATCAAAAACTCCATTGCAACCTTTACAAATTTCCCAGTAATCGAAAAGCCACGAAACACAAGGCCATTAGACCATTCCAACTCAAAAGAATTGATTTGGCTCGGAAACAATGAGGTCCCTCACAATCTGGCTGCGCTGGAAAATCTAATTAAAAGCATCAAGCCCAAGCTCAAGCAGCACAGACTTCAAATTGCCGGAAAGACTAGTGGAAAAACGCTAACCGAATTCTCCGGCATTGCAGGAATTGAATTCATCGGCTATGTGGACGACATAGATTCATTCTTGCTGCCCGGAAAAATATTGATTGCACCATTTAAATTCGGGACAGGTATAAAGATAAAACTGCTTGAGGCAATTGCTCATCGAGTTGCGGTAATAACAAACGACATTGGCTTTCAAGGTATCCCTTTCAAAGAAAACACTTGTTTCCGCCCCTTAAACTCTGACGATGACATGATCGCTGCAGCGCAGAGGCTTTCCTCAGACGAAGGATTTCTTACCAAATGGCTCGACGAACAATCGTTTATTCTCGACCGTTATTTCTCAAATAGCTACGAGCTAGAAATTCTGAAATCTGCACTCGATTAGAAACAAAACGAAACTGAACGAGAACGACCATGAAAATCACTCCCATTGTTCTGGCTGGCGGATCGGGCTCTCGCCTTTGGCCTTTGTCTCGTCAACTCAACCCCAAGCAATTTCTACCGCTCGCCAATAGCGATCTCTCGATGCTGCAATCTACTATTCACAGACTGCAAGGCCTTGATACATCGCTACCATATCTAATTTGTAACGAACAACACCGCTTCCTCGCTGCCGAACAGCTTCGTCAGCTAGGGATGGAGCAGGCCAACATCCTGCTTGAACCAGCAGGACGTAATACCGCACCGGCGATAGCGCTCGCAGCACTGCAAGCATGCTCCGAATCGAGGGACCCGATCCTCCTGGTCCTGGCAGCTGATCACCTGATCCAGGACGTCGCCTCATTCCATTCCAGCATCCGCACCGCTCTACCCCTTGTTGCAGAAGGCAAGTTGGTGACGTTCGGCATCGTGCCCAGCCATCCGGAAACAGGGTATGGCTACATCGAAAAAGGCGAGTCAGTGGGTGACGGTGGCTTTAGGGTCAGCCGCTTCGTCGAGAAACCAAATCTGATTACCGCACAAGAGTATCTCGCTAGCGGTAGCCACTACTGGAACAGCGGTATGTTCATGTTCCGCGCCAGTCGCTATCTGGAAGAACTTGGACGTTTCCGTCCAGATATTCTCGATGCCTGCCAAAAAGCCTTGGCTGGCGGCACCCAGGATATGCACTTCACCCGCGTTGAGCCGACAGCATTTCTGGCTTGCCCAGAGGACTCCATCGATTATGCAGTAATGGAGAAGACATCTGACGCAGTGATGGTGCCACTGAATGCAGGATGGAGTGATATTGGGTCGTGGTCTGCCCTTTGGGATGTAAGCAGGAAGAATGCGGAGGGCAACGTATTCAAGGGCGACGTTATCGACCAGCAATCGCGAAATACCTACGTCCATGCAGATAGTCGACTGGTCGCTACCGTTGGATTGGAAGATCTTGTGATCGTGGAAACCAAGGATGCAGTTCTGGTTGCGCACAAGAACCAAGTACAGGATGTAAAGAAAATTGTTGAACGCCTGAAGAACGAGGCGCGCAGTGAACATCTGAACCACCGAGAAGTTTATCGCCCGTGGGGTGTTTATGACTCCATCGATAACGGTCATCGCTATCAGGTCAAGCGTATTACGGTACAACCCGGCGCCAAACTATCGGTACAGATGCACCACCATCGGGCGGAGCACTGGATTGTCGTAAGTGGAACTGCCCAGGTGACTAACGGTGATGAAACCTATCTAGTGACGGAGAACCAGTCCACCTACATTCCCATCGGCCAGATTCATGCGTTGGAGAACCCCGGCAAGATACCCTTGGAACTGATTGAAGTGCAGTCAGGCTCTTATCTTGGCGAAGATGACATTGTCCGCTTTGATGATCGTTATGGCAGAGCATGATTATTAGGCTCGATACCCTCGCTCAAATCTTGTAGAAATACAAGTTATTGCTCCTCCGCTAATACCAGATGAAACTGGCCTGCCGTGGCACATCGGCGCGCCTGATCTCTACCAATCAACAGCCTAAAACTGGGCAAGAGTTGCATCCATGAACAGTAAGGAAAGGGGTATCCTACGTCCCCACCAAGCCAATATTGCGATATTGCACAGGCTGTTGGATCTGCTGTTTATCCTGGCCGGCATTGTCGGAACCGTGATCCTGCACGGCGATCATTTCGACAGGGGCCAGTTGATTGCCTCGCTGCTCGCGCTGGTGGTGTTCTACCTGCTGAGCGATTTCGCCCAGTTGTACAGTTCCTGGCGCGGCGAGCGAGTGATCGTGGAACTGCGCCGGGTTTGCTGGATCTGGGCGACGAGTTTCGCGAGCGTATTGCTCGTCGACAAGTTCGTGGTGAGCCTGCCTGTTCTCGATGCGCTGGACCTGGCGCAGTGGTTCTTCCAGAGCTTGCTGGGCCTGTGCATTTACCGGGTTGGCCTGCGACTGAGCCTGAACGCACTTCGGCGCAAGGGCTTCAATACCCGCTCCGTAGCCATTGCCGGTGCAGGGACGCTCGGACAACGACTGGCACGCAATATTGCCGGCGCACCCTGGATGGGGCTGGAATTGCTGGGTTTCTATGACGACAAGCGCCGCGACCCGGTGCACTTCGCCAAAAGCAAACTCAGCCTGCCGGTTTCCGGCACCTTGGAACAACTGGTAGCGGAGGCTCGGGCCGGGCAGATCGATCGCATCTATATCACTTTGCCAATGCGCAGCGAGGCGCGTATTCGCTGGCTGGTGGATCAGTTGAGCGATACCACGGCTTCCGTTTATATCGTGCCGGATGTATTCATCTTCGAACTACTGCATGCCCGTAGCCAGAATATAAACGGCGTACCGACCATCAGTATCTTCGACAGTCCGATGACCGGAGCCAAGGCGATCATCAAGCGTATTGAAGATATCGTTCTTTCCTTGATGATTCTTTGCCTGATTGCCATACCCATGCTCTTCATCGCGCTTGCGGTGAAACTCAGTTCCCCGGGGCCGGTTTTCTTCCGTCAGCAGCGTTACGGCATCGATGGACGACCGATCCAGGTCTGGAAGTTCCGCAGCATGCGGGTGATGGAGAATGGTGCGGATGTGGTCCAGGCCACGCGCAACGACAATCGCATTACCAGGGTGGGCGCCTTTATCCGCCGCACTTCGCTGGATGAACTGCCGCAATTCATCAATGTGCTGTTTGGGGATATGTCCATTGTCGGGCCGCGCCCTCACGCGGTGGCGCATAACGAGCAATATCGCACGCAGATCGACAGTTACATGCTGCGCCATAAGGTCAAGCCGGGTATTACCGGCTGGGCGCAGGTGAATGGTTGGCGGGGTGAGACCGATACGCTGGACAAGATGCAGAAGCGTATCGAGCATGATCTCGAATACATCAATAACTGGTCGCTGTGGTGGGATTTGAAGATCGTGTTCTTTACGGTGTTCAAGGGGTTTGTGCATAAGAATGCATATTGACCTTTTCAAAGCACCGGCAGCTTTTTAGGAATTTACGTAAAGTCAAAACTGAAAATTGCCAGCAAGCTTATCTCTGCAACACACGGGAGCTGGCAACAGACGCTGGTCGCGGACATGGTCCGCTCCTACGTAAAGCGTTTATGGGTTGTAACCGGTGAGAGGTGAGTGCTTTGTCACTTGCACTGGCTCCTTGCCACCCTTAACCTTCACTCTGAAGGACCACTCCTACAAGGAAACTGACGTATGAAGAAAATTCTGGCGCTTGCTGTAATGGCAGCGTTTAGTACCACTCTCCTTGCAGCCGAGACCGAGAAGTCGGGCTCTTCGACCACCTCGACCACCGGCGCGGCACCCACCACTACCGGCTCCCTGGGCCTGTCCACTCCGATCGCCGGTGGCCTCACTGTTGGTACCGCTCTGGGTGTGGGTGCAGCCGTTGTAGCGGCTGGCGTGGCTGCTTCCAACAGCGGCGGTGGCGGCAGCGACGGTACTCCGGGCACCACCGGCACTACTGGCACCACCGGTACTACTGGCACCACCCGCTAAGCACTGACTGACCCCAGTCGCCCTGGTGGAGCGGCGCCCGTTGCCGGGTCCCACTCCACCAGGTGTTGCCGTTCATTCGGCAGTCTGCAAATCCCCAAATTCCATGACCACTCGGCCCCCTCGCCGGGCGGTGTCGTATTGACCCTATTCAACGTAGTCCTTCCTCATGATCCGCTCCTTGTCTGTCGCAGTGCTCGCCGCCCTCACCCTGCAGGGCTGCATGTTCGCCCCTGGCCAACACATGGATACCAGCCGCATCGTCAATGACGATTCGCCCGAAAGCAGCCGCGTCGAGCTGGTCCAGATCACACCGAAACTGCTGGCCGTGAATGCCGCGACAGAGCCGAGCGCAAGCGTACCTGCCGATCTGCTGGCCTATCAGCCCGAGGAATACCGCGTTGGTGCGGGCGACCTGCTGTACATCACCGTATGGGATCATCCGGAACTGACCGCGCCGTCCGGCCCGCAGCAGCAGGTCGACGCCAACGGCCGCCTGGTTCGTCCGGATGGCACGCTGTTCTATCCCTACATTGGCAACGTTCGCGCCGCTGGCAGGACCATCGAGCAACTGCGGGCAGATATCGCCGGCCGCCTGGCCCAGTACGTGGAAAGCCCGCAGGTGGATATCAGCGTGCTGCGCTACGCCAGCCAGAAAGTCGTATTGAATGGCGCCTTCGGCAAGGGCGGCCCGCAGCCGATCACCACTACCCCGCTGAGCCTGATGGAAGCTGTCGGCAATGCTGGCGTGAATACGGGGGCAGCCGATCTTTCCGGCCTGGTCCTGAAGCGCGACGGCCGCGAATACCAGCTCGACCTGGATGCCCTGAACGGCAGGGACTCCGCGCTGTACGGCGTATATCTGAAAGACGGCGACCAGATCTACCTGCCCTACAACGACAACAAGAAGGTCTATCTGATGGGCGAGGTCAACGGGGCTCGCGCGCTTACCTTCAAGACCCGCTCCCTCAATCTCGCCGATGCCCTCGGCACAGTCGGCGGGCTGAACCAGACCACCTCCAACGGCAAGGCCGTATATGTGATTCGCGGCGTAGAGGATCTGGAGCGCGAGCCGGCCAAAGTGTTCCAGCTGGACGCCCAGTCGCCCACCGCCTTCATCCTCGCCCAGCGCTTCGACCTGCAGCCGCAGGATGTGGTCTATGTCGGCCCGGCTGGCATCACCCGCTGGAACCGCTTCATCAGCCAGCTCGTACCGTCGGCAGGCATCCTGGGTACCGGCGCGAATATCAAGAGCGACATGAACGACGACAATTAATCGGAGTTCAGGTCCATCGTGAATATTCTCCGCCATGCCGCCCTGGCGGCAGCGGCCCTGTCGTTGTGCGCATGCAATCCCCTGATGAAGGCATCCTGGGACACCTTGCGCGCCGCGACCAGCGGGCCGCAACCGCTTGAGCTGACCCAGGCACAGGTCGATGCCGTGCCTTACTACCAGATCAAACTGCAGGCCGTCCCCGGTGGCGAGGCCGTGATGGCGCTCGTGCGCCAGCAGGGCGATCTGCAGTTCTGGGTCGCTTCCACCCGCCAGGTGCTGATGATGCGCGACGGCCTGGTGGTGCGCACCACCGGCTTCGGCAGCAACCTTGCCGCCTCCCGCCTCTCCACCGACTCACCGTTCGCCTCCGGACTGCACCGCGTTGTCGATGGCGCCACCAGCCGGCGCTGGGTGGATTACGCCGACGGCTACCAGGTCGGCATCCCCTTGCAGAGCCGTTTCGAGAAGAAAGGCCTGGAGCAGCTCGACATCCTCGAACGCAGCTACAGCCTGCTGCGCGTGGACGAGCACGTCAGCGCGCCGCTGATCGGCCTCGATGCCGTCAACAGCTACTGGGTCGACCCGGCGGATGGCTTCGTCATGGCGAGCCGTCAGCAGGTCACGCCAGAGCTGCAGGTGGTCATCACCCAGATCCGCCCGTACAGGAGCGCCGCGCAATGAAAGGCAGACTCCTGACCGCTATCATCGCCGCCCTCTTCGCTTGCAATGCCGCCGCCCAGGATCAGGTGGAAGTGCGTGGCGATGCAGTGAAGCCTGGCCCTATCGCCATTTCCACCGGCACACGCCTGAGTACGGTGCTCAATGCCGCCCAGGTGAATGCGGAATCCTACTGGCTCGGCGCCGCCTGGCTGCACCAGCCGCTGGTAAAGGAACAGCAGCGCCTGAAGGCTGGCGTGCTGTTCGACCTGCAACTGCTGCGGCGCAATGCGCTGCTGGATGACCAGCCGTCCCTGGCCGAGCTGGCGAAGCGCCTGGAGGAGCAGGTCGCTGTCCTGCCCGTCACCGGCCGCCGCCCGCATCTGCTCGACCCGGTGAATGCCGAGGTCGATCCCGCGCAGAATCCGCCGGTCAGCGCGGGGGACATCTTCATCTATCCGCCCCGTCCGGACTCCATCCGCGTGATGGGCGCGGTGCAGGCCGACTGCACGCTCGCCCACGCGCCGCTGCAACAGGCCCGCATCTATCTGCAGCAGTGCGCCAGCCGCGCCGAAGCCGACCCCGACTATCTCTACCTGATCCAGCCGGACGGCCAGGTCAGCCGCCTGGGCATCGCCCTGTGGAATCGCCAGGACGACATGGCTCCGCCCGCACCCGGCGCGATCATCCTGGTCCCGCTCAAGGCCGCCGGCTCGGATAGCCCGATTCCGGACCTGAACCAGGAGCTTGCCGAGTTCCTCGCCACCCAACCGCTGTCCGAGGTGGCTCGATGAGACTCCGCTACGCACTCTGCATCCTGCTGCCCTACACCATGGCGCATGCGGACCCACGCTATACGCAGAACGACTTCGGCGGCGTCGGCCTGCTGCAGACCCCGACCGCGCGCATGGCGCCGGCCGGCGAGGTCAGCATCAACGCCAACCGCACCGATCCCTACTCGCGCTACAGCTTCTCGCTGCAGCCGTTCGACTGGCTGGAAACCGCCTTCCGCTACACCTCGATCAGCAACCGCCGCTACGGCCCGGAAGAACTCAGCGGCGACCAGAGCTACAAGGACAAGGCGTTCGACGCCAAGCTGCGGCTGCTCAAGGAAAGCCACTACCTGCCGGAAGTAGCGGTCGGCGCGCATGACGTCGGCGGTACCGGCCTGTTCTCCAGCGAATACTTCGTCGGCAACAAGCGCTTTGGCGATTTCGACCTGAGCCTGGGTATCGCCTGGGGCTATCTCGGCAATCGTGGCGATCTGGACAACCCGCTGGGCTGGATCGACGACAAGTTCGATGAGCGCCCCGAAAGTACCGGCACCGGTGACTTTAATGGCAACACCTACTTCCGCGGCTCCCCTGCCCTGTTCGGCGGCGTGCTCTGGCAGACGCCGTGGGATCGCCTGTCGGTGAAGCTCGAATACGACGGCAACGACTACAAGCACGAACCGCAGGACAACAACCAGGAGCAGGATTCGCCGGTGAACCTCGGCTTCGTGTTCAAGGCCGCCGATTCGGTGGACCTGCACGCCGCCTGGGAGCGCGGCAATACGGCGATGTTCGGCATCACCCTGCATACCAACTTCGTCAACCGCGCGGCGCCGGCCAAGACCTACGACCCGCCGGCCGAGAAGCTACCGGCCAAGGCACCGGACCTGCACCCCGAGCAGGTGGACTGGGCGGACGTGTCCCGGCGCCTGCAGAACAACGCCGGCTACAAGGTCGACCGCATCGCCCAGCGCGATTCGGAGATCGTCGTCTACGGCGAGCAGACCCGCTATCTCTACCCGCCCAAGGCGGTGGGCCGCACGGCGCGCATCCTCGACAACAGCGTGGACGACGACATCCAGTGGTTCACCGTGGTCGACAAGCGCTACGACATGCCGGTGCAGGAAACCAGCGTGCGTCGCGAGACCTTCCGCGAAGTGGTGCAGAACGAGCGCCCGCTCGCCGACCTGCGCCGCAGCACCGAGCAGAACTGGCCGCTGCCGCGCCGCGAGAAGGTGCTCTTCGAGCAGCAGCCGGATCCGTTCAGCTATGGCCTGGGCCTCGGCTACAAGCAGAACATCGGCGGCCCCGACGGCTACCTGCTCTACCAGTTCACCGCGGACCTCGGCGCGGAATACCGCTTCACCCCGGACACCTGGTGGAGCGGCATGCTCAGCGCCAACCTGGTGAACAACTTCGACAAGTTCAAGTACGACGCCCCCAGCGGCCTGCCGCGCGTGCGCACCGACCTGCGCCAGTACATGACCACCTCCGATGTGACCATGCCGACCTTCCAGTTGAACAAGGCCAGGCGTCTCGACGAGGACCTGTATGGCATGGTCTATGGCGGCTACCTGGAGTCGATGTTTGCCGGCGTCGGCGGCGAGCTGCTGTACCGGCCGATGGGCGAGCGCTGGGCCATCGGCACCGACTGGAACTTCGTGCGCCAGCGCAATTTCGACCAGGGCTTCGGCCTGCGCGACTACGACGTGATCACCGGCAACGTCACCGGCTACCTGAAGACCGACTTCCAGGACATCCTGGCGGCGGTCAGCGTCGGCCGCTACCTGGCGCGCGACTGGGGTACCACCATCGACCTGTCCCGCGAGTTCAGCAACGGCGTGCGCTTCGGCGGCTGGGTGACTGTCACCACGGCGTCCAAGGACGAGTTCGGCGAGGGCAGCTTCGACAAGGGCATCTATGTGTCGATTCCCTTCGACGAGCTGATGAGCAGCTCGACCATGCGCCGCGCCAACCTCGCCTGGGCCCCGCTGACCCGTGACGGCGGCGCGCGGCTGGGACGCAGCTACTCGCTGTACACCCTCACCGAAGGGCGCAACCTCGACATGTTCGATGGGAGCTTTGGCAAGATCGTGGAGTGATAGAGCAGCCAGCGCGTAGGGCGGATAACCGTTCGCGGTTATCCGCCGCAATGGCGACTCGACGACTCGGCGGATGACGCTGGCGCGTCATGCGCCCTACTCACGCCCGTGGATGAGGCGTTTTCATCTACCGTTTGCCCGGTTCGCAGCATCGCTAGTGGGCCTGTAGGAGCCAGCTTGCTGGCGATCATCCATGCTGGCCTGCAACACAGCGATCGCCGGATCATTCGGGATCGCCAGCAAGCTGGCTCCTACAAGTACAGTGCCCAGGCGCAACTCCGCTGCCATGGCCGTAGGGTGAAAGACGCGAAGCGTTTTCCACCGATTGGGCGGGGCGGAATGGTGGATGAAAAGAGCCTCATCCACCCTACGTCCGGCGCCATGCCGGCGAAACAGGACGGTGTTGCGGGCATGGCCCGCTACAGTTCCCCATCACCCGCCGAAATCAATCCTTCCGCTGCGGCGACAGCAGTTCGACCTTGTACCCGTCCGGGTCTTCCACGAAGGCCAGGATGCTGGTGCCGTGCTTCATCGGGCCCGGTTCGCGGGTGATCTTGCCGCCGCGGGAGCGGATGTCTTCGCAGGCCTTGTAGACGTCGTCCACTTCCAGGGCGATGTGGCCGTAGCCGGTGCCCAGGTCGTACTTGTCCACACCCCAGTTGTAGGTCAGCTCGATGACGCTGTTCTCGTCCTCGGCGCCGTAGCCGACGAACGCCAGGGTGAACTGGCCGTCCGGGTAGTCCTTGCGGCGCAGCAGGGTCATGCCCAGGACTTCGGTGTAGAAGGCGATGGATTTGTCCAGGTCGCCGACGCGCAGCATGGTATGCAGCAGTCTCATCGATGTTCTCCTCGTCATCAGGTTGCCCGGTGTGCCAGGCCTATAAATGCAAACCCCGGCTCATGGCCGGGGTTTGTTGTGCTCTTGTAGGAGCGAGCTTGCTCGCGAACCGAGCAAAAAGCAAAAAGCAAAAAGCAAAAGCTTCGCGAGCAAGCTCGCTCCTACCCAAGAGCCATTCAGACCAGCTTGCGGCCCTTGCTCGCGGCGATGCGCAGGCGCAGGGCGTTGAGCTTGATGAAGCCCGCGGCATCGGCCTGGTTGTAGGCGCCGCCGTCTTCCTCGAAGGTCGCGATGCTGGCGTCGAACAGCGAGTCGTCAGACTTGCGGCCGACCACGATGACGTTGCCCTTGTACAGCTTCAGGCGGACCACGCCGTTCACGTTCTCCTGGGAAGCGTCGATCATGCTCTGCAGCATCTCGCGCTCCGGGCTCCACCAGTAGCCGGTGTAGATCAGCTTGGCGTAGCGCGGCATCAGCTCGTCCTTCAGGTGAGCGACTTCGCGGTCCAGGGTGATCGACTCGATGGCGCGGTGCGCGCGCAGCATGATGGTGCCGCCAGGGGTCTCGTAGCAGCCGCGGGACTTCATGCCGACATAGCGGTTCTCGACGATGTCGAGGCGGCCGATGCCGTTCTCGCCGCCGATGCGGTTCAGGGTCGCCAGCACGGTGGCGGGGGTCATCTCGACGCCGTCGATGGCGACGATGTCACCCTTGCGGTAGGTCAGCTCGATGTAGGTGGGCTTGTCCGGGGCGTTTTCCGGGGACTTGGTCCACTTCCACATGTCCTCTTCGTGCTCGGTCCAGGTGTCCTCCAGCACGCCGCCTTCGTAGGAGATGTGCAGCAGGTTGGCGTCCATGGAGTACGGCGACTTCTTCTTGCCGTGGCGCTCGATCGGGATGCCGTGGGTTTCGGCGTAGTCCATCAGCTTCTCGCGGGACAGCAGGTCCCACTCGCGCCAGGGTGCGATGACCTTGACGCCCGGCTTCAGCGCGTAGGCGCCCAGCTCGAAGCGCACCTGGTCGTTGCCCTTGCCGGTGGCGCCATGGGAGATGGCGTCGGCGCCGGTCGCGTTGGCGATCTCGATCAGGCGCTTGGCGATCAGCGGGCGGGCGATGGAAGTACCCAGCAGGTACTCGCCTTCATAGATGGTGTTGGCGCGGAACATCGGGTACACGAAGTCGCGGACGAACTCTTCGCGCAGGTCTTCGATGTAGATCTCTTTCACACCCAGAGCCTTGGCCTTGGCACGGGCCGGCTCGACCTCTTCACCCTGGCCGAGATCGGCGGTGAAAGTCACTACTTCGCAGTTATAGGTATCCTGCAGCCACTTCAGGATTACCGAGGTATCCAGGCCACCGGAATACGCCAGGACTACCTTCTTTACGTCCGCCATGCCATCAACTCCACGGGGGTTGTCACGAAAACGCCTGATTCTACTGTTCGTTTGGGATTATTTACAGGGGTGCGACAGGGTTTGACGATGAAGCGACAGATTCGATCGACGTTGCGACTAGTCACTGGTCGCTGAATCGGTTTTCTGACCGCCCAGACTGGCCACCGGAGCCGCGGCCGACGGGGCTTCGGCGGGTTTCTCCGGTTGCGGCGCGCGGGACAGGCGTACCGTCACCCGCCGGTTGCGCGCGCGGTTGGCGGCGGAATCGTTCTTCACCAGCGGGAACTGCTCGCCGTAGAAGCGCAGGGTGATTTGCTCTTCCGCCACGCCGTTGGCCTTCAGGTACTCCATCACCGCGTTCGCCCGCCGGCGCGACAGATCGCGATTGGTCAGGCGGTTGCTGCTGTTGTCCGAATGGCCATCCAGCTCGATACGGTTCACCGTCGGGTCGGCCTTCATGTAGCGCAGGATCACTTCCAGCCGCGCCCTGGCCGCCGCGTCGAGGTCGACTCCTCCGGCGGGGAAGCCGAGCTGCGACAAGCGCACCTGGCCGAAATTCACCGGCAGCAGCTTTTCCGAACACTCGTGGAACTGCCCGTAGCCCGCAGCGAAACGCACCGGCTGCAGGCGCACCAGCAGCCCGTCGCCTTCCATCGTGCGATGCCGCACTTCCGGGCTGCGCCCTTCCAGCAACCCGGCGAGCAGGCGGCCGGCCTGGTGCTGGCTGCTGTTCAACGCCGCACCACCGCCCGCCACCGCCACACTGCCGAGATCGATATCACCCTGCCCCGGCCGCCAGCTCGGCGCCGCCGCCAGCAGGTTGGCGAAGCCGCGACCCAGGCGGGCCTGCTGCGGCTTCAGGCGGAACACCGGCTGCTCGCCGGCCCGCCAGACGAACTCGCCGACGCCGAAGTTGGTCACCCGCTGCGACAGGCGGCACTCGAACTGATCGCCGGCGACCGTCCACTCGGCGCTTTCCAGGCGCGTCTGGAAGGTCAGCCCCCAGGCCGGGAGGGCGGTGCAGAGAGTGAGGAGGATGAGGGACGGCAGGCGCACGGGTTGCTCCGTGTGGGCGATTCGAATGGGTATCGGCCGTTCGCGGCAGAACTTGATGGCCCACACCCTGTAGGAGCGGGCCATGCCCGCGACCCGCTGGCACCCCATCGCCACCTCGATGAACACGTCAGCCCCCTTTTCCGGTAGCATTCCACCTCTTCCCTGCTGCAAACCGCCCCCTGGAATTCGCATGCTCGACCGCCTGACTCTCCTGCGTCCCGACGACTGGCACATCCACCTGCGCGACGGCGCCGCCCTCGTCCGCACCGTCGGTGACGCCGCGCGCACCTTCGGCCGCGCCATCATCATGCCCAACCTGGTCCCGCCGGTGCGCAACGCCGCCGAGGCCGACGCCTACCGCCAGCGCATCCTCGCCGCGCGCCCGGCCGGCAGCCGCTTCGAGCCGCTGATGGTGCTCTACCTCACCGACCGCACCACTGCCGAGGAAGTCCGCGCCGCCAAGGCCAGCGGCTTCGTCCATGCCGCCAAGCTGTATCCGGCCGGCGCCACCACCAACTCCGATTCCGGCGTGACCAGCATCGACAACATCTTCCCGGTGCTGGAAGCCATGGCCGAAGTCGGCCTGCCACTGCTGGTGCACGGCGAGGTAACCCGCGCCGAGGTCGACGTGTTCGACCGCGAGAAGCGCTTCATCGACGAGCATCTCACCCGCGTGGTCCAGCGCTTCCCGACCCTGAAGGTGGTGCTCGAGCACATCACCACCGGCGACGCCGCGCAGTTCGTCAAGGAAGCCCCGGCCAACGTCGGCGCCACCATCACCGCGCACCACCTGCTGTACAACCGCAACCACATGCTGGTCGGCGGCATCCGTCCGCACTTCTATTGCCTGCCGATCCTCAAGCGCAACGTGCACCAGGAAGCCCTGCTCGACGCGGCGGTGAGCGGCAACCCGAAATTCTTCCTCGGCACCGACTCGGCGCCCCACGCCCGCCACGCCAAGGAAGCCGCCTGCGGCTGCGCCGGCTGCTACACCGCCTACGCCGCCATCGAGATGTATGCGGAAGCCTTCGAACAGCGCAACGCGCTGGACAAGCTGGAAGCCTTCGCCAGTTTCCACGGCCCGGACTTCTACGGCCTGCCGCGCAACGCCGACAGCATCACCCTGGTCCGCGAGGACTGGCAGGCACCCGCCAGCCTTCAGCTCGGCGAGCAGGAGCTGATCCCGCTGCGTGCCGGCGAAACGCTTCGCTGGCGTCTGCTGGAGGCCGGCGCATGAGCCAGGAACAGTACGAAGACGAGTTCGACGGCAACTTCCCGCCGGGCCCGCGCCATCCGATGGCCGAGCGTTTCCGCGGCTACCTGCCGGTAGTGGTGGACGTCGAGACCGGCGGCTTCAACTGCGCCACCGACGCCCTGCTGGAGATCGCCGCGGTCACCACCGCGATGGACGAGAAGGGCTTCCTGTACCCGGAACACACCTATTTCTTCCGCATCGAACCGTTCGAAGGCGCCAACATCGAACCGGCCGCGCTGGAGTTCACCGGCATCAAGCTGGACCACCCGCTGCGCATGGCGGTGCAGGAGGAGCAGGCGCTCCACGAGATCTTCCGCGGCGTGCGCAAGGCCATCAAGGCCAACGGCTGCAAGCGGGCGATCCTGGTCGGGCACAACAGCAGCTTCGATCTCGGCTTCCTGAATGCCGCGGTCGGCCGCACCGGCATCAAGCGCAACCCGTTCCATCCCTTCTCCAGCTTCGACACCGCCACCCTGGCCGGCCTCGCCTACGGCCAGACGGTCCTGGCGAAAGCCTGCCAGACGGCCGGCGTGGAGTTCGACAACCGCGAGGCGCACTCGGCGCGCTACGACACCGAGAAGACCGCCGAGCTGTTCTGCGGCATCGTCAACCGCTGGAAGGAAATGGGCGGCTGGATCGACGATCACGATTGAGTGATCGCAGCGCCAAACGTGTAGGAGCCAGCTTGCTGGCTCCTACAGGGAACGGTGCCACCCGCAGCAACTCCGGCGTTCCCATGGTGGACGTAAAGAGCCACGTCCACCCTACGCTCTGCCGCATCGCCAACCGTCATTGACGATCACGATCAAGCACAGCACCAAACCTGTAGGAGCCAGCTTGCTGGCGATCCCGGGTTGCCCCTCAACGCCAGCGTGTCCGGCGAACCTGGTAATCGCCAGCAAGCTGGCTCCTACAGGGAACGGTGCCACCCGCAGCAACTCCGGCGTTCCCATGGTGGACGTAAAGAGCCACGTCCACCCTACGCTCTGCCGCATCGCCAACCGTTATTGACGATCACGATTAAGCACAGCACCAAACCTGTAGGAGCCAGCTTGCTGGCGATCCCGGGTTTCCCCTCAACGCCAGCGTGGCGGGTGAACCTGATAATCGCCAGCAAGCTGACTCCTACGGGGAACGGTGCCGTTCGCAGCGTTTCCCTCACTCCCCGTCCACCCTACTTGTCCTTCTCGTACGCCTTCTCCAGCGCGTCGTTGATCGTCCGCAGCACCTTCACCCGGGCGTAGCGCTTGTCGTTGGCCTCCACCAGGGTCCAGGGGGCGATCTCGGTGCTGGTGCGCTCGATCATGTCGCTCGCCGCGTCGATGTACTGGTCCCACTTGTCGCGGTTGCGCCAGTCCTCCTCGGTGATCTTGTAGCGCTTGAACGGCGTCAGTTCGCGCTCCTTGAAGCGCTCCATCTGGGTGTCCTTGTCGATCGCCAGCCAGAACTTCACCACCACGATGTCGAACTCGGCGAGCTGCTCCTCGAAGTCGTTGATCTCGCCGTAGGCGCGCAGCCAGTCGGCCTCCGAGCAGAAGCCCTCGACCCGCTCCACCAGCACCCGCCCGTACCAGGAACGGTCGAAGATGGTGAACTGCTGGCGCCCCGGGATGTGCCGCCAGAAGCGCCACAGGTAGGGCTGGGCGCGTTCCTCCTCGGTCGGCGCGGCGATCGGCACGATGTGGTACTGGCGCGGGTCCAGCGCCGCCGTTACGCGGCGGATGGCGCCGCCCTTGCCGGCCGCGTCGTTGCCTTCGAATATCGCCATCAGCGCATGCCGGCGGAAGCGCTTGTCGCGCAGCAGCATGGCCAGGCGCGCCTGCTCCTTGGCCATCTGCCGCTTGTACTGGTCCTTGGCCAGCGTCCTGCCGAGGTCGAGGCTGGTGAGCAGGCCGCGGTTGTCCAGGCTGGCGGTGAGCGGCGCGGTGTGCGGCTGGCGGACCGGCCGCTCGAGCGTGTCCAGCGCCGCCTGCATGCCTTCCAGCAGGGTGCGCCCCACCGTCAGGCTGCGGTAGCGCGGGTCCGAGCCCTCCACCACGTACCATGGCGCGAAGTCGCGGCTGGTGCGGCGCAGGATGCGCTCGCCGTAGCACACGAACTTGTCGTAGACCTCACTCTGCTTCCAGTCCAGTTCGCTGATCCGCCAGCTGTGCTCGGGGTCCTTCTCCAGCGCCTTGAGGCGCTCCTTGAGGCGCTTCTTGGACAGGTGGAACCAGAACTTGAACAGCAGCGCGCCCTCGTCGCAGAGCATCTCCTCGAAGCGCTCGGCGGCGGCGATGCCGGCGTCCAGGCGCGCGTCGTTGATGTCGCCGGCGACCCGCGACTGCAGCATCAGGCTGTACCAGTTGCCGAAGAAGACGCCGATCCGCCCCTTAGGCGGCAGCTTGCGCCAGTAGCGCCACTGCGTCGGCCGCGACAGCTCCTCGTCGGTGGCCTTGAAGAAGCTTTCCACCTGGATCAGCCGCGGGTCCATCCATTCGTTGAGCAGCTTGACCGTCTCGCCCTTGCCCGCCCCCTCGATGCCGTTGATCAGGATGATCACCGGGAAGCGCGCCTGCTGCTTCAGCTCGAACTGCGCCTCCAGCAGCGCTTCGCGGAGTTCGGCCTCTTCCTTCTCGTAGGTGGCCTTGTCGATGGAATGGCCGATCTCTGCGGACTCGAACATGCACGGCTCCTTGATTTCCGATGCATTCAAGGTAGCAGGCCGTCCCGCCGCGATGGGCTAGAATGCGCGCTTTTCCGCCCGGACCCGCGCATGCCAGATTTCCAGCCCGCCCAGCTCGACTGGGACGAAAACGGCCAGCCCACCTCCCGCGTCTACGGCGACGTCTACTTCTCCCGCGCCAGCGGCCTGGAGGAGACGCGCCACGTGTTCCTCGACGGCAACCGCCTGCCCCGGCGCTTTGCCGAACTGCCCGCCGGCGGCCGCCTGTGCATCGGCGAGACCGGCTTCGGCACCGGCCTGAACTTCCTCTGCGCCTGGGCGCTGTTCGAGCAACTGGCCCCGGCGGATGCGCGCCTGCACTTCGTCAGCGTGGAAAAATTCCCCCTCGCCCTGCCCGACCTGCAACGCGCCCTGGCCCTCTGGCCGGAGCTGCAGCCCTGGGCCGACCCGCTGCTGGAGCAGTACGTCGGCATCCATCCCGGCTTCCAGCGCCTGGTGTTCGCCGGCGGGCGGGTGGTCCTCACCCTGCTGCTGGGCGACGTGCTGGACGTGCTGCCGGAACTGGATGCGCGCATCGACGCCTGGTTCCTCGACGGTTTCTCCCCGGCGAAGAACCCTGAGATGTGGACCGACGCGCTGTTCCGGCAGATGGCCCGGCTCTCCGCTCCCGACGCCAGCCTGGCGACCTTCACCAGCGCCGGATTCGTCCGCCGCGGGCTGATCGCCGCCGGCTTCCGCATGGAGCGGGTGAAAGGCTACGGGCAGAAGCGCGAGATGCTGGTCGGCGAGTTCAGCGGCACGCCGGACGACTCCGCCAAGCCCTGGTACGCCCGCCCGCCGCGCCACGGCGGCCCGCGCGAGGCGCTGGTGATCGGCGGCGGCATGGCCGGTTGCGCCAGCGCCGCCAGCCTGGCCGCGCGCGGCTGGCAGGTGACGCTGCTCGAACGCCACGCCGGGCTCGCCGAGGAAGCCTCGGGCAATCCGCAGGGCGTGCTCTATCTCAAGCTGTCCGCCCACGGGACGGCGCTTTCGCAACTGGTGGTCGGCGGTTTCGGCTACACCCGCCGCCTGCTCCAGCGCCTGCAGCGCGGCAGCGAGTGGGACGCCTGCGGCGTGCTGCAACTGGCCTTCGACGAGGCCGAGGGCAAGCGCCAGGCGCAACTGGCCGGCGCCTTCCCGGCGTCCCTGCAGCAATCGCTGGACAAGGGCGAAGCCGAACGCATCGCCGGCGTCAGCCTGCCGGCCGGCGGACTGTTCTTCCCCGAGGCCGGCTGGGTCCATCCGCCGGCGCTGTGCCGCTGGCTCGCCGCGCAGCCGAACGTCCGCGTCATCTGCGGCAAGGAAATCCGCCTGCAGCGCGACGCCGACGGCTGGAGCGCCTGGGCCGGCGAGGAAAAACTCGCCAGCGCGCCGGTCGCGGTGCTCGCCACCGCCGCCGAAGTACGCGACTTCCCCGCCGCCGCCAGCCTGCCGCTGAAGCGCATCCGCGGGCAGATCAGCCGCCTGCCGGCCACCGCCACCAGCGGCGCGCTGGCGACCGTGGTCTGCGCCGAGGGCTACGTTGCCCCGCCGCGCGCCGGCGAACACACCCTCGGCGCCAGCTTCGATTTTCACAGCGATGATCTTGAACCGACGCGCGAGGAACACCTCGGCAACCTCGAACTGCTGCGGGAAATCTCCCCCGACCTGCTCGCCCGCCTCGGCGGCGACACCATCGACGCCGGAACCCTGGAAGGCCGCGCCGCCTTCCGCTGCACCACGCCGGACTACCTGCCACTGGTCGGCCCGCTGGCCGAGCGCGACGCCTTCGCCAGCACCTACGCCCTGCTCGGCAAGGACGCCCGCCAGGTGCCGGACGCGCCCTGCCCCTGGCTCGACGGCCTGTACCTGAACAGCGCCCACGGCTCGCGCGGGCTGATCAGCGCGCCGCTGGCCGGCGAACTGCTGGCCGCCTGGATCGACGACGAGCCGCTGCCGCTGCCGCGCGCGGTCGCCGAGGCCTGCCACCCGAACCGCTTCTTCCTCCGCGAGGTGGTGCGCGGCACCCGCAAGGACTCATAAGGACTGTCTTGCAGATGGAAATCGCACTGCTGGAATACCTGGCCGTTGGCGTCATCCTCGGCCTGCTGCTCGGCCTGACCGGCGCCGGCGGCTCGCTGGTGGCGCTGCCGCTGCTGCTCAGCCTGCACCTGCCGCTGCACGACGCCATCGGCGTCAGCCTCGGCGCGGTGGCGCTGTCGGCGGCGATCGGCGCCATTCCCCGCGCCCGCCTCGGCCAGGTGGCCTGGCGGCCGGTGCTCCTGCTGACCGCCGCCGGCTGGCCGGGCAGCGCGCTCGGCCAGTGGCTCGGCCATTACGTGCCGGAAGCGGTGCTGATCGTCGGCTTCTGCGTGCTGGTGCTGTGGTCGGCGCAGCGCATCTGGTTCAACTCGTCGACGCCCAAGGAAGGCGGCGGGCCGGTGCGCAACGGACCGCTGCTGGCGCTGGGGCTGGGCGTCGGCACGCTGTCCGGGCTGATGGGCGTGGGCGGCGGCTTCCTCATCGTGCCGGGGCTGCTGTGGTTCACGCCGCTGTCCATGCTCGCCGCCACGGCCACCTCCATGGCGGTGATCGCACTGGTCTCCGGCGGCGGCTTCCTGCTCTACCTCGGCGGCGCACAACCGCCGCTGCCGCTGCTCGCCAGCCTCGCCGCCGGCGGCGCCCTCGGCGTCCTCACCGGCAACCATTTCGCCCAACGCCTCGGCGGCGCCACCCTGCAACGCCTGTTCGCGCTGATGCTGGTGGCGGTGAGCTTTTCACTGGCACTGCAGAAGCTGCTCGGCTGAGCGCAATGACGATGGGTATCGCTGCGCTCAACCCATCCTACGGGCTGGCGCTGCAGAAGCTGCTTGGCTGAGCCGATGGGGGGCCTGGCGGCGGATAACGCCGGCGCGTTCGACTACGTCCAGACGCACGAACCTGTAGGAGCCAGCTTGCTGGCGATCCGGGGTTTCCCCTCGACGCCAGCGTGGCAGGTGAACGTGGTGATCGCCAGCAAGCTGGCTCCTACAAAAAGCCACCTGGGCTCATTCTTCCTCTTCCACCCCCGGCACCTCGAACAGGTCCGCCGCCCGCAGCAGCCCCGCGAGGATCGAGTGCTGCTCCCACTCCGCCAGTTCGGCGAAGCGCGCCATCGCGTGCTCGGGCAGCAGCGAAGGCGCCGCCTGCAGCGCTTCGCGACCGGCGTCTTCGAGCAGCAGCCACTGCTTGCGACGGTCCTGTTCGTCGCGGCGGCGGGCCATCAGGCCGCGGCTTTCCAGGCGGTCGAGCACGCCCGAAAGCGACGCCTGGGACAGGCTCACGCGCTTGGCCAACTGGCTGGCGGTGATCTCCACCTCCACCTCCAGCACCTGCAGGATCAGCAGCTGCAACGGCGTCAGTCCACCGTAGCGGCCCAGGCGCTTGGAATGCACCTCTCCCGCCTGCTGCAGGCGCCGCAGCGCCTGGAAGATCGCCAGCGCGTACGCCGAATTACTTTTAACCATAATCATTTATCCAACATGAAAACTGTTCATATGAGGTAAAAATCTGATAGAACTACTTTCATAACGAACTGTCCGTTCATAGACAGGGCATTCGCCACCATTCATCCCCAACGGAGAACCGGTAAGGAACATGTGCGGCATAGCAGGAGAATTCCGTCTCGATAACCAGGCAGCCGACCTCGCAGCGGTCGAACGCATCACCCACCATCTCGCCCCTCGCGGTCCGGACGCCTGGGGATTCCACAGCGAAGGCCCGATCGCCTTCGGTCACCGTCGATTGAAGATCATGGATCTCGCCGAAGCATCGGGCCAACCGATGATCGACCCGGCGCTCGGTCTGTCAATGGTTTTCAACGGCGCCATCTACAACTACCCGGAACTGCGCCAGGAGCTGGAAGCCCTGGGTTACGGCTTCTTTTCCGACGGCGATACGGAAGTGTTGCTGAAGGGATACCACGCCTGGGGCGCGGAGCTGCTGCCCAGACTCAACGGAATGTTCGCCTTCGCCATCTGGGAACGCGACCGGCGGCGCCTGTTCATCGCCCGCGACCGGCTCGGCATCAAGCCGCTGTACCTGTCGCAGACCGGCCAGCGCCTGCGCTTCGCCTCCAGCCTGCCGGCGCTGCTCAAGGGCGGCGACATCGATGCGGCGCTGGACCCGCACGCGCTCAACCACTACCTGAACTTCCACGCCGTGGTCCCGGCGCCGCGCACGCTGCTGGCCGGGGTGCGCAAGCTGCCGCCGGCGACCTGGATGACGCTCGACGCCGACGGCCGCAGCGAGCAGCAGACCTGGTGGAACCTCGACTACGGCCCGCGCGCCGACGAGCAGGGTCTCAGCCTGGAAGACTGGGAAACCCGCGTGCTCGACAGCCTGCGCGACGCCGTCGCGGTGCGCCAGCGCGCCGCCCGCGAAGTCGGCGTGCTGCTCTCCGGCGGGGTCGATTCCAGCCTGCTGGTCGGCCTGCTCCACGAGGCCGGCATCGAGGACCTGCTGACCTTCTCCATCGGCTTCCAGGATGCCGGCGGCGAGCGCGGCGACGAGTTCCACTACTCCGACCTGATCGCCCGCCACTACAACACCCGTCACCATCAGCTGCGCATCGCCGAGAAGGAAGTGCTGGAGCAGTTGCCGGCGGCCTTCCGCGCCATGAGCGAGCCGATGGTCAGCCACGACTGCATCGCCTTCTACCTGCTCTCCCGCGAGGTATCGAAGCACTGCAAGGTGGTGCAGAGCGGCCAGGGCGCCGACGAGCTGTTCGCCGGCTACCACTGGTATCCGCGGATGGATGGCGCCAGCGAGCCGCTGCACGCCTACCGCTCGGTGTTCTTCGACCGCAGTCACGACGAATACCTGGAAACCGTGCGCGAAGCGCTGCGCGTGGAGGACGTGGCCGGCGCCTTCGTCCGCGAGCATTTCGCCCGCCCCGGCGCCAGCGATCCGGTGGACAAGGCGCTGCGCCTGGACAGCACGGTGATGCTGGTCGACGACCCGGTGAAGCGGGTCGACAACATGACCATGGCCTGGGGCCTGGAAGCCCGCGTGCCGTTCCTCGACTACCGCCTGGCGGAACTGTCGGCGCGCATCCCGGCGCGCTTCAAGCTCGGCGACGGCGGCAAGCAGGTGCTCAAGGGCGCCGCCCGGCGGGTGATCCCGGCGGAGGTGATCGACCGGCCCAAGGGCTACTTCCCGGTGCCGGGCCTCAAGCACCTGCAGGGCGATACCCGTGCCTGGGTCAGCGAACTGCTGCTCGACCCCAGCCAGGACCGCGGCCTGTTCGAACCGGCGATGCTCGACCGCCTGCTCGGCGATCCGCACGCCGACCTCACTCCCCTGCGCGGCTCCAAGCTCTGGCAGCTCGCCGCGCTGAACCTGTGGCTCAGCGAGCACGGGCTCTGAGAGCCGGCCAACTACCGGCGAACATGGAAAGATCCGGGAGTACCCCATGAAACCCCATACCAACCTTCCCCATAACCAGCGCCTGCTGCGCGGCCAGACGCCGACCTACGAACGGCTGCAGGCGCGCTTCGCCGAGGGCCACGGCAAGCAGCCCGGCGAAGCGATGATCCTGCACTGCGGCTGGGGCCGCCTGTTGCTCGGGCATACCTTCCCGACGGCGGAGGCGCTGGCCCAGGAGCTGCTCAACGAATGCCCCGGCGAACGCGACATCGCCCTCTACGTGGCGGCGCCGCAGCAGGTGCTGGCGCACGCGCCGCAGCAGCTGTTCCTCGACCCCTCCGACGCCCTGCGCCTGTGGTTCACCGACTACCGCCCGGCGCGCCGGCCGCACCGTGGCCTGCGCATCCGCCGCGTGCACAGCGACGACGACTGGGCGGCGATCAACCGCCTGTACCTGACGCGCGGCATGCTGCCGGTGGAGCCGTCCCAGGTCACCCCGCGCAAGCATGGCGGCCCGACCTACTGGCTGGCCGAGGACGCCGAGACCGGCGCGGTGATCGGCACCGTGATGGGCCTGGACCATGCCCGGGCGTTCCACGATCCCGAGGATGGCTCCAGCCTCTGGTGCCTGGCGGTGGACCCGCAGTGCAGCCGGCCGGGCGTCGGCGAGGCGCTGGTGCGGCACCTGGTGGAGCACTTCATCAGCCGCGGTCGGGCCTATCTCGACCTGTCGGTGCTGCACGACAACCGCCAGGCCAAGGCGCTCTACCGCAAGCTCGCCTTCCGTGAGCTGCCGACCTTCGCCATCAAGCGCAAGAACTCGTTCAACCAGCCGCTGTTCCTCGGCCCCGGCCCGGAACAGGACCTCAACCCCTACGCCACCATCATCGTCAACGAGGCGCACCGGCGCGGCATCGAGGTGCAGGTGCAGGACGCCGCCGCCGGCCTCTTCACCCTCACCCAGGGCGGCCGGCGCATCCGCTGCCGCGAGTCGCTGAGCGACCTGACCAGCGCCGTCACCATGACCCTCTGCCAGGACAAGACCCTCACCCACGGCGTGCTCGACCGCGCCGGGCTCAGCCAGCCGCAACAGCGCCTGGCCGGCAGCGCGAAGGAGAATGCCGCGTTCCTCGCCGAACATGGCGCGCTGGTGGTCAAGCCGGTGGATGGCGAGCAGGGCCAGGGCGTCGCCGTCGACCTGCGCAGCGCCGAGGACGTCGAGGCGGCCATCGAGCGCGCCCGCCAGTTCGACAGCCGCGTGCTGCTGGAGAGCTACCACAGCGGCAGCGACCTGCGCATCGTGGTGATCGGCTACGAAGTGGTGGCCGCGGCCATCCGCCGACCCGCCGAGGTGATCGGCGACGGCCGCCACAGCATCCGCGAACTGATCGAGGCGCAGAGCCGCCGCCGGCAGGCCGCCACCGGCGGGGAAAGCCGCATTCCGCTGGACGAGGAAACCGGGCGCACCCTGGCCGACGCCGGCTGCGACTACGACGACGTGCTGCCCAGCGGCCAGCGCCTGGCGGTGCGCCGCACCGCCAACCTGCACACCGGCGGCACCATGGAAGACGTCACCGCCAGCCTGCACCCCAAGCTGCGCGACGCCGCCGTGCGAGCCGCCCGCGCCCTGGAAATCCCGGTCACCGGGCTGGACTTCCTGGTCGAGGACGCCGGCCAGCCGGACTACGTGATCATCGAGGCCAACGAGCGCCCGGGCCTGGCCAACCACGAACCGCAGCCCACCGCCGAGCGCTTCGTCGACCTGCTATTCCCGCTCAGCCGCGAGCCGCTGCAGCGCCTCGGCGAGACGGAGGTACCCGCATGAAGCAACTGCCGCAGCCGGACCTGAACTACCTGCAGCAGGTACTCCTGGAAATGCTCGCCATTCCCAGCCCCACCGGCTTCACCGACACCATCGTGCGCTACGTCGCCGAACGCCTGGAAGAACTCGGCGTGCCCTTCGAGCTGACTCGCCGCGGGACCATCCGCGCGACCATCACCGGCAAGCGCAACAGCCCGGACCGCGCGGTTTCCGCCCACCTCGACACCATCGGCGCGATGGTCCGCTCGATCAAGCCGAACGGCCGCCTGTGCCTGGCGCCGGTGGGCTGCTGGTCGAGCCGCTTCGCCGAGGGCAGCCGGGTCACGGTGTTCTGCGAGAACGGCGTGCTGCGTGGCAGCGTGCTGCCGCTGATGGCCTCCGGGCACGCCTTCAACACCGCGGTGGACAGCCTGCCGGTGAGCTGGGACAACATCGAGCTGCGCCTCGACGCCGCCACCGCCAGCCAGGCCGACAGCGAGGCGCTGGGAGTGTCCATCGGCGATTTCGTCGCCTTCGACCCGCTGCCGGAATTCACCGAGAGCGGCCACATCAGCGCCCGCCACCTCGACGACAAGGCCGGCGTCGCCGCCCTGCTCACCGCGCTCAAGGCGATCCGCGAGAGCGGCCAGGAACCGCCGATCGACTGCCATCCGCTGTTCACCATCACCGAGGAAATCGGCTCCGGCACCGCCGGCGCGCTGCCCTGGGACGTCAGCGAATTCGTCGGCATCGACATCGCCCCGGTGGCCGAGGGGCAGAACTCCAGCGAACACGCCGTCAGCGTCGCCGTGCAGGACTCCGGCGGGCCCTACGACTACCACCTGTCGCGGCACCTGCTGCGCCTCGCCGACCGTCACGAGATCGGCGTGCGCCGCGACCTGTTCCGCTACTATCAGAGCGACGCGCAATCGGCGATCACCTCCGGCCACGACATCCGCACTGCCCTGCTCGCCTTCGGCTGCGACGCCACCCACGGCTACGAACGCACCCACATCGACAGCCTCGCCGCCCTCGCCCGCCTGCTCACCGCCTACCTCCTCAGCCCGCCGGTCTTCGCCAGCGACGCCGAGCCGAAGGACGCTTCGCTGGAGAAATTCAGCAAGCAGCTGGAGCATCCGGTGCACATGGAAAGCACGACGCATGTGCCGGCGGTGGAGGAGATTGTGGAGACAGGAAAGTAGGAGCGGGCCATGCCCGCGACCCGCCGCGATGTCGCGGGCATGGCCCACTCCTACAGGCGCCGTAGGAAACCTCCCGTTCATCCGTCCGCTCGCTCCGAATCGCAGGCCGCCCTACAATCGCCGCCTGCCCCGGAGCTTCACCCATGCTGATCCCCTACGACCTGCTCGAACCCGCCACCCTCGACAACCTGCTGGAAGACTTCGTCACCCGCGAAGGCACCGACAACGGCGACGAAACTCCCCTCCCCACCCGCGTCGAACGCGCCCGCCATGCGCTGAAGCGCGGCGAAGCGGTGATCGTCTTCGACCCGGAAAGCCAACAGTGCCAGTTGATGCTGAAAAGCGAAGTGCCGAAGGAGTGGTTGCACCCGTAGCCGCGCACGCGGCCCCGCAACGGTGGATGAAAAGAACCTCATCCACCCTACGGAAATGCACGCTTTTGTAGGAGCGAGCTTGCTCGCGATCCGGTGTATTCCCTGATGATGGGGCGCCGGTCGAAACCATGGATCGCCAGCAAGCCGGCTCCTACGAAGAGCGGCCCCCACCGATCCACCACAGCCGCGCACGCGGCCCCGCAATGGTGGATGAAAAGAACCTCATCCACCCTACGGAAATGCACGCTTTTGTAGGAGCGAGCTTGCTCGCGATCCGGTGTATTCCCTGATGATGGGGCGCCGGTCGAAACCATGGATCGCCAGCAAGCTGGCTCCTACGAAGAGCGGCCCCCACCGATCCACCACAGCCGCGCACGCGGCCCCGCAATGGTGGATGAAAAGAACCTCATCCACCCTACGGAAATGCACGCTTTTGTAGGAGCGAGCTTGCTCGCGATCCGGTGTATTCCCTGATGATGGGGCGCCGGTCGAAACCATGGATCGCCAGCAAGCTGGCTCCTACGAAGAGCGGCCCCCACCGATCCACCACAGCCACGCACGCGGCCCCGCAATGGTGGATGAAAAGAGCCTCATCCACCCTACGAACTACTTCACCACCGGCACGTCCCCATCAAACCCGCCGAATCAACAACTCCCGCGCCCGCGCCTCGTCCGCCGGCGGCAGTTCGGTGAACATCGTCACCTTCCCGGCAACCAGCGCCCCCACCGGCGCGCCGTCGCGGTACAGCACCCGATTCCCCGCCAGCGCCGGCACCCGCTCGCCGGGCAGCAGGGTGCCGGTCAGGTTGAGCGGATCGACCGCCGACACTACCAGCCATTCCCCATCCCACACGCGCCGGCGCACTTCGCGCAGCAGGCCGACCGCTTCGGGCAGGGCGAACTGTTCGCCGGTCAGGCCGGCGATGAAGCGGCCGCCGCGGATCTCGCCACGCGCTTCCAGGCGGTGGTAGACGCGCAGCAGGTCGCGCCAGGGCGGCAGCCAGTCGGCCTCGCGGTCGAGCAGGCGCCAGCAGGCCACGCCGTAGCGGCGCAGCAGGGTCATGGCGATGTGCTCCAGCACCTCCGCCGGCAATTTCCCCTCGCTGCGCGGACGGCGCAGGGCGGCCCAGCGGCCGGCATCGGCCATGCCGAACAGCGGCGTGCGCCGCCGGCGGTCGTGGCGGCTGCGCTGGGCGGCGGGCATCAGCAGGGCGCGCAGGCCGGCGAAGCTGTCGGCGTTCACCCGTCCCACCGCCACCAGTTCGCCGAGGGCGTTTTCCAGTTCGGTGCGCAGCAGGTGGGTCTCCGTCGTCAGCTCGTCGAAGAACAGCGCGCCCTGCTCCTTCAGGGTTTCCAGCACCTTGGCCGCCTTCGACGACAGCTCCGGCTCCGCCGCATCCGCTACCAGCATGCTCCACTGCGCCAGCTGGCGGCGCGGCAGCAGGACAATGGGCGTGCTGCGCAGCGGCCCGCCGCCGCTGCGTCCGCGGATGGTCGAGCGTGACGGCAGGCGCGCCCAGACCAGCCGGCCGGCGCGGCACAGGTCGTCCAGCCAGTCGATCCCGTAGTCCGCCACCCGCGCCGGCAGGATGTCGCTTTCCCAGGCGCCGGCCGCGGCCTGGAAGCCTTCCAGCTGGCCGAGCACGCCGGCCAGCGCCTCCGCGCCGCGCACCCGCGAATCCTTCGCGACGCGCTGCCAGTCGAACAGGAAGCGCATGAAATCGGCGCGCTCCACCGGCTCGATCTCGCGGCGCAGGCGCTTCACCGTGTAGCGATGGATGCGCGCCAGCAGGTGGCGCTCGCACCATTCCTCCGTTGCAGCGCCCGGCGTGAAGCGGCCGCGCAGCACGTAGCCCTCGCGCTCCAGGCTGGCCAGGGCGAAGCCGATATCCGCCTCTGGCAGGCCGATATCCTCGGCCAGCAATGCCTGGGTGCGCGGGCCGAAGCCGGTCAGGCGGACGCGGACGATTTCCACCAGCGCCTCTTCCGCCGTCCAGCTTTCTCGCAACTCCGCCGGCAGCAGCAACGCCGGTTCGGGATGGGCGGCGGGATGCACGGCCTGCAACTGGGCAAGCCGCTCGGCCGCCACCCACAGCGTTCCCAGGCGCGTGGCGCGGCCAGCCTTGAGCAGTTGCGCCAGCAGCGCCGGCCAGCCTTCATTGGCTACGGCCTCGTCGGCGCGGATGAAGCCGAGGCCGCTCAACGCCTCGTGCATCTCGTCCGGATTACGCGCTTCCGGCCAGGCTTCGGCGCGCACCGCGGCGATCGCCTCGGCATCCAGAGCGCCAAGATCATCGGCCGACTCCGGATCGGTCCAGCGACGGCTCTGCACGGCCTGGGTGCGGCGTTCCTCCAGCGGTGCGTCGTCGAGATAGGCATAGGGATTGGCGGTCAGCACTTCCGCCGCCAGTGCGGAGGGCGCCGGCAGGTCGCGGGCGTGCAGTTCGATCGCGCCGGACTCCATGCGCCGCAGCAGCGCCAGCCAGCCTTCGCTGTCCATGGCCTCGTGCAGGCAGTCGTCCAGCGTCTGCGCCACCAGCGGGTGATCGGGAATCTGCCGCTCGCCGACGATGTTCTCCAGGCACGCCACCTGGTCGGGGAACACCGCCGCCAGCAGGTCCTCGCTGCGCATGCGCTGCAGTTGCGGCGCCACCTTGCGCCCGCCACGGGAGCGCGGCAGGGCCAGCGCGGTGGTGGCGTTCCAGCGCCAGCGCACGCCGAACAGCGGCGCATCCAGCAGCGCCTGGACCAGCACGTGTTCCGCTGTGTTGGAGTGCAGGTAGCGCCACACCTCGTCGAGCGGGAAGCTGTGGCTGGTGGACAGCGACAGGATGATCGCGTTCTCGGTGGCCGCCGCCTGCAGCTCGAAGTTGAAGTTGCGGCAGAAGCGCTTGCGCAGCGCCAGGCCCCAGGCGCGGTTGATGCGGCTGCCGAAGGGCGAATGGATCACCAGTTGCATGCCGCCGGATTCGTCGAAGAAGCGTTCCAGCACCAGCTTCGACTGGCTCGGCAGCACGCCCAGCGCCGCCCGTGCGCGGGCCAGGTATTCGACCATCTGCTGCGCCGCCGCCTCGTCGAGGCCGAGTTCGCGAGCGAGCCAGCCGATGGCCGGCGCCAGCGGTTCGGCGCTGCCCTCGCCTTCTGCCAATAACCCGTCGAGCCGTTCGCGCAGGCGCGACACGCTGGCCGACAGCTCGTCGCTGCGCCCCGGCGCCTCGCCCAGCCAGAACGGGATGTTCGGCGGCTGGCCCTGGGCATCCTCGACGCGCACGCGGCCCGGTTCGACGCGCAGGATGCGGTAGGAAATATTGCCCAGCTGGAACACGTCGCCACCCAGGCTTTCCACCGCGAAGTCCTCGTTCACCGTGCCCACCAGCAGCCCCTGCGGCTCCAGCAGCACGGCGTAGTCGCCGCTGTCGGGGATGGTTCCGCCGGAGGTCACGGCGGTCATCTTCGCCCCGCGCCGGCTGCGCAGCATGTGGTTGACCACATCGCGGTGCAGGTAGGCGGCGCGCTGGCCGACGCGGCTGGTGTAGCCCTCGGCGAGCATGCGCAGCAGGCTGTCGAAGGTCGCGCGGGACAGGTCGGCATAAGGCTGCGCGCGGGTCAGCAGGCGGAACAGCTCGTCCTCGTGCCATTCGCGGCAGGCCACTTCGGCGACGATCTGCTGCGCCAGCACGTCCAGCGGCGCGTGGGGGATCACCAGGCTGTCCAGCTCGTCGCGGCGCACGCTGTCGAGCAGCGCCGCGCATTCGATCAGGTCGTCCCGCGAGGTGGGGAACAGCCGGCCCTTGGGTGTGCCGCCGACGCTGTGCCCGGAGCGCCCGACCCGCTGCAGGAAGGCGGCGATGGAGCGCGGCGAACCGATCTGGCAGACCAGCTCGACATCGCCGATGTCGATGCCCAGCTCCAGCGACGCGGTGGCCACCAGCACCCGCAGGCGGCCGGCCTTGAGGCGCTGCTCGGCGTCCAGGCGCAGTTCCTTGGACAGGCTGCCGTGATGCGCCGCCACCTGGTCGTTGCCCAGGCGTTCGGCGAGGTGGCGGGTGATGCGCTCGGCCAGCCGCCGGGTATTCACGAAGATCAGCGTGGTGCGCTGCGCCTTCGCCAGCTCGGCGAGGCGGTCGTAGACCGAATCCCACACCTCGTGGGACATCACCGCCTCCAGCGGCGCCGGCGGCACCTCGATGCCGAGGTCGCGGGCGCGGCTGTAGCCGATGTCGACGATGCGGCAGGCTTCCAGCCGCGGCTTCGCATCGCCGGCACGGCTGCCGACCAGGAAACGCGCCACCGCCTCGATGGGCTTCTGCGTGGCGGACAGGCCGATACGCACCAGCGGCGCCGCGCACAGCGCCTGCAGGCGTTCCAGCGAGAGGGTCAGGTGGCTGCCGCGCTTGCTGCCGGCCAGCGCGTGGATCTCGTCGACGATCACGCTGCGCGCCCCGGCCAGCATGGCCCGCCCGGAGTCCGAGCCGAGCAGCACGTAGAGCGATTCCGGCGTGGTGACGAGGATGTGCGGCGGCCGCCGGCGCATCGATTCGCGCTCGCCCTGGGTGGTGTCGCCGGTGCGCACGGCGGTGCGGATGTCCACCTGCGGCAGGCCGGCACGTTCGAGCTCATCGCGGATGCCGGCGAGAGGCTCTTCCAGGTTGATGCGGATGTCGTTGGACAGCGCCTTCAGCGGCGAGACGTAGACCACCGCAGTGCGATCCGGCAGCTCACCGCCGTTCGCCAGGCCTTCGCGCACCAGTTCGTCGATGGCGGCGAGGAAGGCGGTGAGCGTCTTGCCCGAGCCGGTGGGCGCGGCGACCAGCGTCGAGCGCCCGGCGCGGATCGACGGCCAGGCCAGCTGCTGGGCACGGGTCGGCGCGGCGAAGTGCCGGCGGAACCAGGCGGCGACGGCGGGGTGGAAGTCGTCGAGCACGCTGGTGGCGGGGGAAGCGAGGGCGTCGGTCATGACAGGGATGATGGTGGCGACATGGAGCGGTCACAAGGGCCACCGATCGTGCGCCGGCATGGCGTTGTTCATCTTGTCGAGATGGGTTGTCCCTGCTGGCGCGGGGAACACGCCAGGCGCTGCGCCGACGTGCGCCTGTCGCCGGCCCAGCTGACCCGCGCCTACAACGACCCGGCCTATCGCGACGAGCTGCGCGAGCAGGCGCCGCCGGCGCGCGGCACGCTCAGCGATGCCGACCTGGAGCGAATCGCCGAGCGCGTGGCACAGAAAGTCCTGGAGCGCCTGGCGCAGCGCTTTTCCGAGCTTGGTCTAGTTGGTTAAACTAGACTAGACAACCGCGGAGGAACCCCCATGCAAATCGTCAACATCCACGAAGCCAAGACGCACCTGTCGAAGCTGGTCGAGCTGGCTGCCGCCGGCGAACCCTTCATCATCGCCAAGGCCGGCAAGCCGCTGGTAGTGGTAACGGCGATCGAGGACAAGCCGCGCAAGCGCTTCGGCATGCTGGAGGGGCTGTACCCGCCCGTTCCGGACGATTTCGACAGCATGTTCGCCGCTGATATCGAAGCCATGTTCTACGGCGAGGATGACCAGTGAGACTACTGCTCGACACACACATTCTGCTGTGGCTCGCCGGCAACGATCCACGCTTGCCGAAAACCGTCCTGCAGTTGGTCGAGGACACCCGCAACACGCTGGTATTCAGCGCCGCCAGCATGTGGGAAATCGCTGTCAAACGTAGCCGTGGCCGCCCGGACTTCCCGCATGACGCGCCCGTCATCCGCCAGGCACTGCTGGACGCCGGCTATCAGGAACTCGCCATCGACAGCCACCACGCCATGGCCTCGACGGAGCTGCCGAAAATCCATGGCGACCCCTTCGACCGTATCCTGATCGCTCAGGCGCAACTCGGCGGAATGGTGCTGGTGACGGCAGACCAAACTGTCGCCCGCTACCCGGGCGCTATCAAACTCGTCTGACACCTCCCCCGTAAAATCGCCGCTACGCCACCAGATTTGCGCCACACTGCGCGAGAGGCCCACGCGATCGCCTCACCACGCGCAAAATTGATGCCTTACCGTGCAAGTTTCCACATATGCGCAAACGGTTCATCCCCGCTGGCGCGGGGAACACTACTGCAGGCGGTTGCCCGAGAAGCTCTCGGTCGGTTCATCCCCGCTGGCGCGGGGAGCACGTACTTACGATGGAGTTGGTGAACGAGCCGCCCGGTTCATCCCCGCTGGCGCGGGGAACACATCACTGGCGGATCTCCCGTGTGTTCCGGTGCTGGTTCATCCCCGCTGGCGCGGGGAACACGGTTCTCACCTATTGCCCAACTGGGCGACGTTGCGGTTCATCCCCGCTGGCGCGGGGAACACCCTGGAATGGCGTCCTCCGCGGCCTTCTGGACCGGTTCATCCCCGCTGGCGCGGGGAACACTCTTCGCGTAACTACCTGTTTCCAGAAGGAAAAATAGTCCGCTAAAAATCTACCAACTTTTCTTGTTAAAGATCGGATTGCTCAATTGGGTGAAATGCCACCAGACGCAAGCCATCAAACTCCACCGGCAATCGCCGATTCGGGCCCAGAGTCTGAAACTCGTATCCAGACTCGTGATTGCTGGCCCAGGCCATAACCACATTGCCGTTCTCATGGCCTTCACTCAGGTGCTCCCAGATCATTTCCCGGGTACGCCTGGAGACGTCGCCGATGTACACCCCCGCGCGCACTTCCAGCAGCCAGATCGCCATGCGCCCGCGTAGACGCGGCGGAACGTTTTCGGTGACCACTACGACAAAGCTCATCCCTGGTTCCTATGTCCGGCTTCACCGATTCCCTCAGGGTTTGGAATCGCTGGCGGTACGGATTCGGGAGGTGCCTCGGGTGGAGATATGCCACCTGCGGCGAGAACCTCTTCGATAGCAGGGATGATCCGTCCCAGCAATTTGCTGCTGCGGAACAGGTCACGGCAGGCAAGGCGGACTTCGCGCTCCGGCTGCGGCGGGTGTTTGGCGGCAATCCTGAAGGCCAGCGGTACCACTGTCTCGAACTTGAACAGGTCGGCGATATCGTAGACGAACGACAATGGCTTGCCGGTATGAATGAAGCCCACCGCAGGCGCGTAGCCCGCGGCCAGGACTGCCGCTTCGGTGATGCCGTAAAGACACGAAGTAGCGGCCGACAGGCATCGGTTGGGCACATCCGCGGCATCCCACTGCTGGCGGTCGTAGTTTCGCGACCGCCAGTCCACGCCATACTGCCTGGCCAACAACTTGTAGGTTTCACGGACTCGAGCGCCCTCGATACCACGCAGTTGCTCTACGCTACGCCTCGTCGGCGCCGGCTCCTGGAAGCGCAATTCGTACATCTTGCGTACAACGCTCAGCCGCAGGTCATCGTCCAGCGCCAGTTTGGCCTGATACAGCAATCGATCCGCCCGCGCCCCGCCTGGCTGGCCGCTGGCGTACAGACGCACCCCGGATTCGCCGACCCAGACCAGGAGGGTGCCGACCGTCGAGGCCAGGTGCACCGCAGCATGGGAAACCCGGGTGCCCGGCTCCAGCATGATGCAAGCGACCGAGCCGACCGGAATGTGCGTACGAATCCCGGTCTTGTCGATCACTACGAAGGCGCCGTCCTGCACATCGATCTGCCCATACTGGACGAAGACCATCGACACCCGGTCCTTCATCGGTAATGGCTTGAGGGGCGGCAGCATCAGCTCACCCGTTTGACCAGCAACAGGCCACAGCCGAAACCCTTGCCGTGCCCTACCCCCTCAAGCAAGGCCTGTTGCAAGCGCTGCGGATCGACTACCCGGGCAAACCCCTGGTAATCGAGAGATGAATACTCGATGCGCTTGCCCCTGGGATGCAGGCGATGCTGCTGATAGGCACTCTGCAGAACGCTATCGCCCGCCACCTCCAGCCCCCAATTCACCGACCGCTCGAGCAGCCAAGCCAAGCCGGCGGCATCCACCGCCTGCTGGACCTGCACCGGCGAGCCGGCCCTGCGCTTGGCGTCCATCAGCACGTCATGCCGACGCGACGACTTCCCCTCCACCTTCCGGCTGATTGTGGGGTTGGCGCGCAGATCGAAGCGCAGCCATTCGCCCACGGACAGTTGTGGTCGATAGGCTTTGCTCTGGACCTGGAGCAAACCCGAGTCGGTCTGGGGCGGGCGCCGGGAGACGATGAAGTAGACCGGTCGCCCCAGAGCATCGAGATCGCGGCGAAAGATGAAGTCCCGCGGCAAGCCATCACCAGGGAACAGCCGCCAGACCAGCGCATGGTCACGGTAGGCATCGCCATGGCTAGCCAGATTACGCAACAGTTCGCTGTCCCGCGGGCGGACAACGAGTTGAGCCCTGGAAAAATAATGGCTCATGGCTGCTTGCCTCCAGCAAGGAATACCAGTTCGCGGCGTGGTGCGAATTGCCAACGTCGACGCGACACCGGCTGATCATGACGGACGCTGTCGAAGCTCGCGCTCATGCCGGCCTGCATGCCGTCTTCCCAGTAGTAGCGCGTCTGACCGGGGCGCAACGCGTGACGATCCGTCGGGGTCGGCCAGGCCTGCTGCGGGTCATGACCGAGCAGGGCGAGCAGCGAATGCCAAGGTACCTCGTCCAGTACCTGTCGCAGGCTTTCCGCACCTTGCACACGTGGAGCCAGGGGTAGCGCCAGCGGGCAGGATTTACGGCCCAGATACAGGGAAAAATGTGGCTGGCGCAGGGCTTCAGCCAGTTTCTCCAGCGAGTGCGGAGCTTGGTCGAGAGCCTCGACGGCGACCAACGCCAGGCTGTCGCAGCGATATTCCCGGGCGGACAGCAGAGTCCCCACCTTGTCCGCTGCCAGCTCCTGGCGTCGCGAGCGGAAGCGCGTCTTGCGCGGGGGTACGCCGGACTGCACCGTGTGATAGTCGCGCAATGGCGTACCGATACATTCCAGCTTGATGCCGAAACGGTAACCCTGGGCCAATGCCTGCTGAGCCACCTCGTCATCACGCTCGACGCCCAGCGCGGCCGCGAGCAACCCCAGCAGCGCCGACTTCGACGGATGGACCGCCGAATGCCGCGACTCGCCCACCGCGATCTCGCCCCAACTGGCCAGAGGGCCATAGAGGCGTAGCAGCAGATATTCAGTCATGGCTTACTCCGCTGCGACGAAATCGAGCAGTTCGGCGGCACTGCCTTCCCCTTGCAGGACATCGATCTGGTAACGGCTGTCGGTACAGGCGCCATAGACCTTGTCCATGTTGTCACGCACCCGCTTCAGGGCCACCACCGCATCGCTGGCATAGTCATCGCCGCTGACTGGCTTGACGAATGCCAGGGTCAATGCGCGCGGCTGCTGAGGTCCCTTCTCCGCCATGGCGTAGTGTGCGTAGGCACGACTGGCGAAGCTGTTCTGCTTGCCGTTGGGGCCGACTTTCAGTGCGGTCTCGACCAGGGCTCGCAAGGTTTTCCGAGTGAGTTCCTCGTCTCCACCGAGGTTCTTCTTCAGCAGGTCACGGTCGATGCACAGGTATTGGTAGAACACCGCTGCGGCGAAACCGGATTCGCCGATGTGGGCAGCACCCGGATCGCTGAGATTGAGGTCATCCACGGCCGTGAAGTAGTCGTCCTCGATCACCGAAGCATGCACGCCGATGGCATGGGCCACCTGCACCGCCGCATCGCCATTGTGCTCAGTCCTGGAAGCCAGCATGCGGCCGAACATGGCGATATCCACCGCCGTCTGCTCATGCAGCAGCGCGTCCAGCTCTTCATCGCCCGGAGCACGCTTTTCCGCGACCAGGGTCGCCACCAACGCATCCAGGGAGGCTCGCTCCTCAGGGGCGATATGCACCAACTGTTCGATTTCCAACGGGTTGTCCTTCTTCACCGCGCCGTACACCTTGGCGATCTGAGCGGCCCAATCAGTGGCCTGCTTTTCACTCACGCCCGCCACGACCAGGGCATCGAAGGCTTCGCGCCCCAGGCGCTTGGTGCGCGTCCCGATATTACCGGCCAGGTGTTGCTGGAACAGTTCCGAGGTACGCCAGGCGCGCTTCAGGCTTTGCGATGAAACCCGCAAGCGTTCGACACCGCCCAGACGTGCAGTCTTGGGCTGGCCAAGATCATCGCGATTGAGGTTGGCCGGCGGATAGGAAATCAGCAGGTGCAACTGGACGAAACGCGTCATGCGGTCAACTCCTTGTTGGATTCGGGTTCCGCGGCAGCCGCCTGTTCCCGGTTGGTCAGGTAGTAGTCATAGGCCCAGCGAAACTTCACGCCGTCGCTGGCGCGGGCGACGGGCCGTTCTCCTTCGATCAGCCAGGCCAGCAGGTCGTCGGCCAACTGAGCGACATCGGCCTTGCCATCGGCGAGCTGCACGGCACGCCGCCATTGCAGATAGAGGTCGTCCGGATCGCGGACTCGTTGCAGGCGTTTGAAGCGCAGCTCGCTCATCGATGGCCGCCCGTTGCCCGCGCCGTTGCCCAGATGCCAGGCCAGGCTGCGTTTGTCTCGCAGGTCTTCCTTGACTTGTGCCAGCACTCCCCCGATCAGCGCCAGATGGCTATAGGCATTTGCATCAGCCAAACTGCGCCAGGTCTTATGCTCATCCAACTCGATCAGGCGCCGAGCCAGCACATGGTTGGCCGACTCCATCAATAAACCATCGAGATCCGCGCAACGTCGCAGCATGGCTCGCGCACCACGGCCCAATCCGGCGAGCATCGGGGATAATGACGAGGCATCCGACGGGCGTGGCTGCAATGCGCCCCACCAGTCGCGCACCCATTGCCGCTGCGCCTCGTCCAGATAGGAGCTCCTGGCTTTCATGCATGCTCCTTGAGATGAGAGTTGACGATCTTCCACAGCGGCTTCATCGCCTTGCCACCATTGAGCTCCTTGCCCAGCGCCGCGCGCGCCTCGACCATGCGTTTCAGGTTCAGCTCCTCGACGGGGCCTGCCATGGCCCATTCATCGAACAACACCAGAGCCAGGCGACGGGTTTGCAGCAACCAGTGTCGGTGCAATGGGGCAATCGCTGCCTCACGCTCCAGATCGCTGGTAGCCAACTGTTCCAGCAGTTCGTAGAAATCAGCCTCCGAACGCTGCCAGAAACTCTGCCCGATGGCTGGCTCGCTGCCGGCATCGCCGGGGCGTTTGAACCAGGCGGCCTTGACCTGCTTGTGCAGGATGCCGGCGGTTTCGCTGGCGACATCGAGCAAGGCGCTCACCTGCCTGGCGAATGTCTCCTGCAAACCATCCTCGAGCGCATGCACAGGCAACGTACTGTCGTACCAGCAACGGGCTTTCATGTTGTCCATGTCATAGCCAAAGCACCACAGGCGCACCGCCGGATGCTTGATCCTTCGGGTGAAGTGCCGCACGACCCGCGCGGCGTCGGGCTGGTGGTCATCACGCCCCTGGGTCAGCCCCAGCCAGTGGCGATAGGCGATGCCGCCGCGCTGCCCCTTGATCGACAGCGGCGGTTTCTTCCCCTCGGCATCGAGGTTGTAAGGCGTCAACGGGTGCAGCCAGGCGCCGGTATAGTTGGTGCCGCCGTAGCGGGTGCGGTAGTGACGGATCAGCCGCGCATCACGGGCCCCGCAGATGGCGCAATCGCCCTGGTTGGCGGTAGAGGCATCCAGGCGGATACGCCGCGGCATGCTCCAGTAGGCCTGCAAGGAATGCACGGTTTCCGGCGTGGTGTCGCCAGTGCCGCCAGCATCGCTGGTGCGGGTGGGAACCAGCCAGGGCAGGACATCACCCCGCGTCTCCACCTCGGGATAGCCGAGAAAGTCCTTGGGCAGCACGTTGAGCCAGAGCTTCTGCCACAGCGTGGATTGCTGATCGGCCGGCACCAGCAGGGTGGTCAACGGGCCGCCACCCCGTAGCGAGGTACGGGTCCCTCGCCCTCCCGGGGGAGCATTGAGTTGCAGGGTCAGCAATGCCTGGGTGAAGCAGCTCTCGCACAAACCATGATCGGCGGCAGGCTTGTTGAAGAACTGGTTGCTGTCGGAGCCGGCGTCGATCAGCAGGTTGAGCACCGGCAACTGGTTGGCATCCTCGGGCAGTTGCAGATCCTGCATGAAGGCCGGGCCGTCACCCTCCAATACGAAGGCATCGCGATAGGGCGCAAAGGCCCCTTCCAGTTCGGAAGCCGTGGGCGGGTTACGCCAACGCTCGCGCCATTCATTGAGATCCTGCGGGGCATAGGCGGTCTGCAACAGGCCAATCAGGAACTGATAGAGCGCGCCACGGAAGTCAGGGCGCAAGGCCTGGAGCTCCTGCCAGCATTGGCCGCCAACTTCCCCCAGTGCAATACGCGAAACCCCACCGCCCACATCGCGCACGCCGAGCCATTCCGCTGCCAGCAAATCCATCGAGCACTCCTTCAATCAGCTCGCCAGGGGCTCCTGGCTCAACCAAGTGTTGGTGCAACTCTAGTCCTGCGCCAAGGCATGGATGCCCCGATGTCTCAACCAGCAAACTCCCACGGATTGAGCAATCCCACTCCGGTCGGCTCGAAATCCTTCACATTGCGCGTGGCCACGGTCATGCCATGCACCAGCGCCGTCGCCGCGATCAGGGCATCGCGCTCGGCACGAGGATCGGGCACGTGCAGGCGGGCGCAGCGCTGTGCCACTGCGCTATCCACTGGCAGCACCCGCCCAGCGAAACCCGGCAGCACATGACCGTCCAGCCAGGCGCGGAGGATGGCGCCCTGCGCGGGGTCGCGACGCTCGACCAACAGCACGCCGGTTTCCAGCTCAAGCACGCTGATGGCCGAAATGAACAACTGGCCTGGCAACAGGCCACGCGCCCACTTGGTGAGGTTGGCGTCGGCCTTGCCGGCCTTCGCCTTGCGCAGTTCGGACACCACGTTGGTGTCGAGGACAAACATCAGGAAAAGTCCGCAGGACGGGACAGGCTATCGGCCCGCGGGGCCTCGAACTCGATATCCTCGATGCCCGGCATGGCCAGCAGCTCGATGATGCTGCCAGGGCCGGCGGTCAGGCGCTGATACTCCTCGATACTCAACAGGACATGCGCTGGCCGGCCGCGGTCGGTGATGAACACCGGTCCGTGATCAGCTGCCCGCTTGGCACCACTGGTGTCCTGGTTGAACTCGCGGCTGCTCAATATGGTTTGCATCGCCCACCCCGCATGTAGATATGTTTCTACATTTTAAACCGATATCCGCGATTGGCAAGCCATTACCAACACAACCCCTGGGCAGGGTCGTAATGCAGAGTCAATTCCCTTCCCTTCTCGTCCACCACCTTGCCCAGCAGCCTGCCGCCATCGTCGACAATAAGCGGCAGGACGAACGCCGGCTCTTCGAGCAGTCGATAGCGGCCGCGCAAGGCGTGCAGTGCGGCGCAAAAGCGCTGCTGCCAGTCGCTGGACAAGGCCTCAGCCGCGCGCGTATCGATGCGTACCGCCGACTGCTCCCAGGTATTGGCCAAGCCCTCAAGCAATGGAAGCAGCTCGCCGTCCCGCTCCCTGGCCAGGTACAGCGTCAGGCTTTCCTCGCCCAGGCGGGTGGGCACCCGCGAGTCTTCGTACCAGCGGGCACTGCTATCGATGCAATAACCCTTTTCCAGATTGAGCGCGTTGAAATGCGCCTGGCTCTCCTCGGCCAAGCATTTTCCCAACTGCTCTTGAGTGGCCTTTTGCAGTTTTTCAGGGATTTTTTCGGCGTCTTCGCCGTAGACCGCCTCCACCAACTCTCGCACCGCACCTGACTGCCCAATGTCCCCAGGACTGCGAATGCAACCGGCTCGCAGCAACGCCCTGGCACCCAGCCAGAGCTGACCGATATTCGGGTACACGTAGCAGGCTTTTGGAAACAGCGCCGCATACCAATCCGCCGGGGGCTCCTCGTCAACTTCCGGGCACAGCAGGTGCAAGAGCGGAGCTGGCCGCCGTTCGATGCCATCCTCGGCCGGCGAACCATCGGCTAGTCGCGCATGCCGCTGCAAACGGCCAGCGCGCTGGATCAGCAAGTCGATCGGGGCCATATCGCTGACCATGGCATCGAAGTCCAGATCGAGGGATTGCTCCACCACCTGGGTCGCTATCAACACCCGGCCCTGACGCTGTGCAGCACTGGAGTGCTTGCCGAACAACTGCAGGGCGCGCTCCTCGATATCCAGCCGGTGGCCCATGGCGAAGCGGCTATGGAACAGCAGAAGACGTTCGGCCGGCACTAGCTGAGCCAATGCAGTGAACGCCCGGCGGGCGTCGTCAACGGTATTGCGTATCCAGCAGACACAGCGCCCAGCGGCAGCCTGCGCAGCGACCAATGCCAGCACCGACTCCTCGTCATGCAGGGCGCTCACCCGTACCTGGCGCACCAATTGCGGTCGGGTCGCGCAAGCATGGCTGGCAATGCGCTGGCCGACCTGGGTCGCCAGGGGGTAGCTGCGCTCGACCGGCAGGTCGTCGCGCGCCACATCCAGGCCGAAGCGATATGCCCCCAGCAACTCCTCGCGCATCTTCGCCGGCAGGGTGGCGGACAGCAGGATGACACTGCCACCCTGGCGAGCATGAGCGGTCAGCAGCTTTTTCAGCAGCACGGTCATGTAGCTGTCGTAGGCATGCACTTCGTCGACCAGCAGCACCTTGCCGGCCAGTCCCAGCAGGCGCAGTGACTGGTGACGCACCGGCAGCACCGCCAACAGGGCCTGGTCCAGGGTACCGACGCCCACCTCGGCGAGCAGCGCCTTCTTGCGGTTGTCGGCCAGCCAGGCGTTGCATTGTGCCGTGGCCGAGGTGTCGCCTGGATCATAGCTGCGGTCCGCCGGCTGCCCGCCGGCTTCCAGGATGCTCTGGCGAAAGCTGTCCATCAGTTGTCGCGCACCATGGGCGAGAATCAGCGACGGCTGCGATTGCTCGTCGTACAACCGCCGGTAGACCTGCCCCACCCGCTGGTACATCTGGTTGGCGGTGGCCATGCTCGGCAAGGCGAAATACAACCCATGGGCCACGCCCTGCTGCATCAGCCGCTGGGCCAGGATAAGCGCGGCCTCGGTTTTGCCGGCGCCTGTCACGTCTTCCAGCAGGAACAACTGTGGCCCTGCCTCCAGGGCCACGTCGGCGGCATAACGCTGCAGCGGTGTGGGCTGCTGCAGATAGTCGAACAATTGCAATGGCTGCTGCCAGTGGCGAATCGGCTGGGCTTGCAGCCCTGCGCCCTGCACCGCCTGCCGAGCCTGCGGCAAGGCCGTTGACTGCCAGTAGTCCTGCAGGTCCCGGGGTTGCGTCACGTAGGCGAACGACGCCTGGCTGGAACCAAGCCAGTCGGCCAGCACCGCCAATCCGGCTAGGCGCCAGGCATGCTGACGCAGCACTCCGCACTGCCGCCGTCCCGGCTCGGGAATGCCGTCCGGGAGCAGCCAATCCGCCAGGTCCGCCACGAATGCCCGGGCAGCCCGGCAATCCTCTCGCAGGAAGAAATCCGCCACGGGCAAGCCGAACAGGCCGCCACCCTGGTCCTCCTCTGGCGGTTGGCCGTGATGCCCCACTACCGCACGTACCCAGGCTGCCCAGAAGTCATCGTCGGCGACAGGCAACCGGTCATCCGGAAATGCGCCCGCCAGCTCTTCCGCCCAGAGCAGCCAGCCCAGGGTGTCGTGACGGCGGCTATAGGCCTTGCCGGCATCGTTGCGCACCAGTTCAGGCGCCAGTTCCGGCACCAGCCCCTGGAACGCACGGGCGAATTTACCCAGATCGTGCAAGGCCAGGAAGAACACGCACAGCCGTTCGACCATCGGCAATGACCAGTCCAACGCCTGTGCCAGTGGCCGCAACGAAAACTGCGGCAACCCGAGCAAGACCTGTCCGCACGCGGCCACGTCGAGACTGTGGAATGCCAGCAGGTGATAACGAGCCGACACGTCTTGCGCAGGAGATGCCTTGCCCCAATAAGCGAAGTACGCGGGCTGATCGTTGCTCATAAGAGCTCCTCGGATTGTGGGCTACAAACCGACCACCCTCTTCGTCCGGATTCGCCAGCAGGCTGGCTCCTACATCGGGGTGGCGAGAGCTATTCGGTGTCCTGCCCAATCCCGTGATACCGCAGCTTGTTGGCGATCGTCGTATGCGACACGCCGAGGCGCTTGCCGAGCTGGCGGCTGCTCGGGTGTTCGCGGTAGAGGCGTTCCAGCACGGCCTTTTCGAAGCGGCCGACGATGGCGTCGAGACCGCCTTCCAGGGAGAAGTCGCCCAGCGGGTGCGGCGCGCCGTAGTCGGGCAGGCGGATGTGCTCGGGCTTGATGGTGCCGCCTTCGCACAGCGACACGGCCTGGAACAGCACGTTCTCCAGCTGCCGCACGTTGCCCGGCCAGTGGTAGCGGCCGAGGCGGTCGAGGGCCTGGGGGGCGAGTTTCGGCAGCGGGCAGCCGATCAGCCGGCTGGCCTGGTCGAGGAAGTGCTCGACCAGCGGTTCGAGGCCATCCAGGCATTCGCGCAGCGGCGGGATGTGCAGCGACAGTACGTTCAGCCGGTGGTAGAGGTCCTGGCGGAATTCGCCCTTGGCGCACAGCTCGGAGAGGTCCACCTGGGTCGCGCAGATCACCCGCACGTCGAGGTAGACCTCCTCGTCGCTGCCGACCCGACGGAAGCAGCCGTCCTGCAGGAAGCGCAGCAGCTTGGCCTGCAGGCGCGGGCTCATCTCGCCGACGCCGTCGAGGAACAGGGTGCCGCCGGCGGTGAGTTCGAGCAGGCCGAGCTTGCCTTCCGGGCGCGCGCCCTCGAAGGCGCCGGGGCCGTAGCCGAACAGTTCGGTCTCGGCCATGGATTCCGGCAGGCCGGCGCAGTTCAGCGCCATGAACGGCGACTGCCCGCGCGGGCTGGCCATGTGGCAGGCGCGGGCGAGCAGTTCCTTGCCGGTGCCGGTTTCGCCCTCGATCAGCAGCGGCGCGTCCAGCGGCGCCATGCGTCGCGCCTCGCGGACCACCGCGGCCATTACCCGCGAGCTCTGGAAGATGCTGTCGAAGCCGCGCAGCTCCAGGCGCCGCACGTTGTAGATACGCTCGCCGACGCGGTCAGCGCGGTGCAGGGTCAGCACGGCGCCGGCCAGCGCCTCGTTCTCGTCGTTCTCCGACTGCAGCGGGGCGATGTCGGCGAGGAACACGTCGCCCTTCACCTTCACCCGCAGGCCGTTGAGGCGGGCCTTGTTGGCGCGCACCAGTTCCGGCAGGTCGAGGTCTTCCACATAGCGCGACAGCGGGATGCCCGGCACCTCGTCGACGCGCACGCCGAGCAGCTGGGCGGCGGCGCGATTCGCCGCGACTATCTGCCCGGCCATGTCGATGGACAGCACCGGGAAATCCAGCGCGGCGAGCAGCGCGTTGAGTTCCAGGTGGCGGCGTTCGCTGGGCATCAGGCCGACGCGCTTCACGCCGAACACCCCGGGGATCGCCTCCAGCTTCGGCCGCAGCGACTGGAACTGCAGGTTGATCAGGTTCGGGCAGAGCAGGTAGATGGCGTTGCCCTGCTCGCCGCCGACCTCGCCGCGGTTGACGTTGATGCCGTACTCGACCAGCAGGTTGAGGATGTCGCGAAGGATGCCGACACGGTTCTGGCAGTGCACCTTGATGCGCATGGAGGGAGCCCGGAAGCAGTCTGGTAGGGGAATTCCGCCATGACCTATCGCAAGGGATGCGGAAATTTCCGTCAAGATTATGTGACATTTCGAAGCGGCAGCAAGCTTATCGATGTAGGACTTTCGCCAATTCGTAAAGAAATCCTTACGGATCAGACCGCCCGTCCCCCATCCGGCACCCCGGCAGGACACCCCACCGGGGCGCTTCGCGCGCTATTCATAGGTCATCACAACAACAAAGCCTCGGAGCCGGAGGACCCATGAAAGCAACGCAGTACGTGGCCCGCAAACCAGACGAGCACGGTTTCATCCACTACCCGGAAGCCGAGCACGAGGTCTGGAACACCCTGATCACCCGCCAGTTGAAGGTGATCGAGGGCCGCGCCTGTCAGGAATACTTCGACGGCATCGAGCAGCTCGGCCTGCCCCACGACCGCATCCCGCAGCTGGGCGAAGTCAACAAGGTGCTGCAGGCCTCCACCGGCTGGAGCGTCGCCCGGGTGCCGGCGCTGATCCCCTTCCAGACCTTCTTCGAACTGCTGGCCAGCCAGCAATTCCCGGTCGCCACCTTCATCCGCACCCCGGAAGAGCTGGACTACCTGCAGGAGCCGGACATCTTCCACGAGATCTTCGGCCACTGCCCGCTGCTGACCAACCCCTGGTTCGCCGAATTCACCCACACCTACGGCAAGCTCGGCCTCAAGGCGAGCAAGGAAGAGCGCGTCTACCTCGCCCGCCTGTACTGGATGACCATCGAATTCGGCCTGGTGGAAACCTCCCGGGGCAAGCGCATCTACGGCGGCGGCATCCTCTCGTCGCCGAAGGAAACCGTCTACTGCCTGTCCGGCGAGCCCGAGCACCAGCCGTTCGACCCGCTGGAAGCGATGCGCACGCCGTACCGCATCGACATCCTACAGCCGCTGTACTTCGTGCTGCCGGAACTCAAGCGCCTGTTCGACCTGGCCCATGAGGACATCATGGCGATGGTCCACCAGGCCATGCAGATGGGCCTGCACGCGCCGAAGTTTCCGCCGAAGCAGGCGGCCTGACGCCGTACGCCTTTCCGTAGGAGCGGGCCATGCCCGCGACAGGAATCGCAGCGGCGATCTTCGCGGGCATGGCCCGCTCCTACAGCAAACGACGAACTAATCTTCAAGGCGGATTTGCGTGCGCCTTGCCCCACAAGATCGATAAGGAGAACCCCATGACCGCCCTCACCCAAGCCCATTGCGAAGCCTGCCGCGCCGATGCACCGAAGGTTTCCGACGAAGAACTGGCCGAGCTGATCAAGCAGATCCCGGACTGGAACATCGAGGTCCGCGACGGCCACATGGAGCTGGAAAAGGTCTTCCTGTTCAAGAACTTCAAACATGCCCTGGCGTTCACCAACGCGGTCGGCGAGATCGCCGAGGCGGAAGGCCACCACCCCGGCCTGCTGACCGAGTGGGGCAAGGTCACCGTCACCTGGTGGAGCCACTCGATCAAGGGCCTGCACCGCAACGACTTCATCATGGCCGCCCGCACCGACGAGGTGGCGAAAACCGCCGAGGGCCGCAAATGAACCATTTCGCCCAGGTCACCCGGATTCCGGGCGACCCCATCCTCGGCCTGATCGATGCGTTCCGCGCCGATCCGAATCCGGCCAAGCTGGACCTCGGCGTCGGCGTCTACAAGGACGCCCAGGGCCTGACGCCGATCCCGCGCGCGGTGAAGCTCGCCGAAAAACACCTGGTGGAGCACGAGACCACCAAGAGCTACGTCGGCGGCCACGGCGACGCGCTGTTCGCCGCGCGCCTGTGCGAGCTGGTGCTGGGCAGCGACTCGCGGCTGCTCGCCAGCCAGCGCGCCGACGCCACCCAGACGCCCGGCGGCACCGGCGCCCTGCGCCTGGCGGCGGACTTCATCGCCCGCTGCCTGCCCGGCCGCGGCGTGTGGCTGAGCGATCCGACCTGGCCGATCCACGAAACCATCTTCGCCGCCGCCGGCGTGCGCATCGGCTACTACCCCTATGTCGGCGCCGACAATCATCTCGACGTCGAGGGCATGCTCGCCGCGCTGGAGCACGTGCCCCATGGCGACGTGGTGCTGCTGCACGCCTGCTGCCACAACCCGACCGGCTTCGACCTGGCCTACAACGACTGGCAGCGGGTGCTGGACGTGGTCAAGCGGCGCGAGCTGCTGCCGCTGATCGACTTCGCCTACCAGGGCTTCGGCGACGGCCTGGAGGAGGACGCGCGCGCCGTGCGCCTGTTCGCCGACAGCCTGCCGGAACTGCTGATCACCAGCTCCTGCTCGAAGAACTTCGGGCTGTATCGCGACCGCGTCGGTGCGCTGATCGTCTGCGCCGCCAACGCCGGCCAGCTCACCGACGTGCGCAGCCAGCTCGCCTACCTGGCGCGCAACCTCTGGTCCACCCCGCCGGCCCACGGCGCAGAAGTGGTCGCCACCATCCTCTGCAACCCCGAGCTGAAGGCCATCTGGCTGGAGGAAGTGGACGCCATGCGCGAACGCATCGCCAGCCTGCGCCTGGGCCTGGTCGAGGCGCTGCGCCCGCATGGACTGGCCGAGCGCTTCGCCCACGTCGCCATCCAGCGCGGCATGTTCTCCTACACCGGCCTGACGCCGGAGCAGGTGCGCCGCCTGCGCGAGGAGCACAGCGTGTACATGGTCGGCAGCGGCCGGGCGAACGTCGCCGGGCTGGATGCGCGGCATCTGGAAGCGCTGGCGGCGGCGATCGCCAGCGTCTGCTGATCCACCGCTCCCGTCGCCACCCGGCGGGAGCGCCAGGCGTAGGGTGGATGGCGCTCTTCCATCCACCATTGCGGGGCCGCCTGCGCGGCCGTGGTGGATCGATGGAGCGTGATCCACCCTACGTACTGATCCCCTCTCCCGTCGCCACGCGGCGGGAGCGCCCTACTAGAAGTCCACCTTCCCCCGCCCCGCCTTTATCGCCCCGCGCTTGCTCTTGCCTTCCAGGCGGCGCGTCTTCGAGCCGAGCGTCGGCTTGGTCGGCCGGCGCGTCTTCTGCACCTTGCCCACGCTGCGGATCAGTTCCGCCAGGCGGTTCAGCGCGTCCTCGCGGTTCTGCTCCTGGGTGCGGTACTGCTGCGCCTTGATGACGATCACGCCGTCGCCGGTGATGCGCTGGTCGCGCAGCGCCAGCAGGCGTTCCTTGTAGAACTCCGGCAACGACGAGGCGCGGATGTCGAAGCGCAGGTGCAGCGCGCTGGAGACCTTGTTGACGTTCTGCCCGCCGGCGCCCTGGGCGCGGATGGCGGTCAGCTCGATCTCGCTGTCGGGAATCTGCACGGAATTGGAAATGATGAGCATGGCGGCGCTTCGCGGAATGTTCGTCACAGGATAACGCGACGACCGGCGCAAACCAGCAACCATCGCATCCGCAACGACGATCCTGACTTTGAGATCAATTTTGTACACGAAATTGTGTACATTTTCTTATTGCAACGTATCCAACAAAACGCTAGAACATCGCCAGTCCCAAACGCCCACAGAGGCGGCGCGGCCCCATAACAAAAACAACATGAGGTGCATCGATGTTCAGTCCGGTTTCACCTGCTTCAACCCGCCATCGTTCGATCAATCGCGGAATGGTTCTGAGCGCCATCCTCGCGGCCGGCTTCCAGGCCGATGCCGCCATCGCCGAGGACGGCAAGTTCTTCGAGTGGACCAGCAACACCATCGGTTTCCGCTACGGCGAACACTTCACCAATCCGAACAATCCGGACGACATCAGCAAGCGCATCTACAGCTTCAGCCATGCCGACGGCTACCGCTACGGCAGCAATTTCTTCAACGTCGACGTATTCCTCTCCGACAGCAACGACCCGCGCAAGGGCACCGACCACGGCGGCAGCGAGGTCTACGCGGTCTATCGCCACCAGCTGTACGCCTCGCGGGTGTTCGACCTGCCGCTGGGCACCGGGCTGGTGAAGGACCACGCGCTGACCTTCGGCTTCGACGCCAGCCGCAACAACAACCTGGCCTCGGCGAAGAAGCGCGCCCTGGTGATCGGCCCGACCATGAAGTTCAACGGCGCCGCCGTGCTCGACCTGAGCGTCCTCTACTACCGCGAGAAGAACCATTCCGGCATCCCCGGCGCGAAGCATCCGGACCACACCTTCGACGGCACCTACATGTTCAACCTGACCTGGCTGAAGCCGTTCCAGGTCGGCGACCACGCGGCGAAGTTCCAGGGCTTCGTCAACCACGTCGGCGAGAAGGGCGAGGACTACTTCGACAAGGACACGGCGCCGGAGACGCTGATGCGCACGTCGCTGATGTTCGCCACCTTCCCCGGCGCGAAGACCAAACCCAATCTATGGCTGGGCGTGGGCTACGAGTACTGGCACAACAAGTTCGGCGTGGATGGCGGCACAGGGAGCCGTACCTCGACGCCGACGGTGAATGTGGAGTTCACCTTCTGAGGTTCGAAACGCGAAGGCGCGGGAGGAACCCGTAGGAGCCAGCTTGCTGGCGATCCGGCTTTCCTTCAGCGCCGGTGTAGCCGGATAGTGCTTTTTGTAGGAGTGGGCCATGCCCACGACCGACCGCGATGTCGCGGGCATGGCCCGCTCCTACAGGATCGGCATGAGCGTCCTCCTCACCGCTCCCTGCAAACCACTCCATTCACCGGCTCGCCGCCCATCCATTCCTTGTACAGCGTCGCCTCCGCTCCCTTGCTCCACCATATGTACTGCGCGGCGGCGTAGCGCGCGCCGGAGCCGGAGATGACGTTGGCGAACACCAGGGTCGAGCTGTCGCTGACCGGCACCACGGCCAGGCGGTTGTCGCCCTTGTTGAGGTACTGGACGGTGATGTCGCGGCCGTCCTCGCACTTGTATTCGACGTTGCGCGAATCGAGTTCGGCGTCGCCGGGCAGGACCAGCGCGTCCGCCGCCGCGGACTTCGGCTCCTCGCCGCCACAGGCGACCAGGAACACGGGAACGGCAGCCAGCAGCCAGAGTGCTTTTTTCATGGATATCCCTCTGAAATGAAATCGGCCCGGTCACTCTAGGAATGACCGGGCCGACGGGTCAACGCTGGAAACTCAGTCCGCCAGCGCCACCGCCTGGCGCGCCGGCAGCGGGCGCTTCAGGCGGTAGCAGGCGAACATCACCAGCAGCCACACCGGGATGGCGTAGACCGACACCTGGATGCCTGGGGTCAGCAGCATCACGCCGAGGATGAACAGCACGAAGCCCAGGCACAGGTAGTTGCCCGCCGGGTACCACAGGGCGCGGAAGCCGGTGCGCACGCCGCGGCGGTCCATCTGGCCGCGGAATTTCAGGTGCGCCAGGCTGATCATCGCCCAGTTGATCACCAGCGCCGCCACCACCAGGGACATCAGCAGTTCCAGCGCGCGGGCCGGCATCAGGTAGTTGACCAGCACGGCGAGGAAGGTCACCGCCGCGGAAACCAGCAGCGAACGCACCGGCACGCCACGGGCATCGACCTTGGCCAGCGCCTTCGGCGCATCGCCCTGCTCGGCCAGGCCTACCAGCATGCGGCCGTTGCAGTAGGTGCCGCTGTTGTAGACCGACAGCGCGGCGGTGAGCACCACGAAGTTGAGGACGTGGGCGGCGGTGTCGCTGCCGATCATCGAGAAGATCTGCACGAACGGGCTGCCGCTGTAGGAGTCGCCGGAGGCGTTGAGGGTCTGCAGCAGGCTGTCCCACGGGGTCAGCGAGAGCAGCACCACCAGCGCGCCGATGTAGAAGATCAGGATGCGGTAGATGACCTGGTTGATCGCCTTGGGGATCACGGTCTTCGGCTGGTCGGCCTCGGCGGCGGTGAAGCCGAGCATTTCCAGGCCGCCGAAGGAGAACATGATGATCGCCATGGCCATCACCAGGCCGCTGATGCCGTTGGGGAAGAAGCCGCCGTGGCTCCACAGGTTGCTCACCGTGGCCTGCTCGCCGCCGTTGCCGCTGACCAGCAGCCAGCTGCCAAGGGCGATCATGCCGACGATGGCGACGACCTTGATGATGGCGAACCAGAATTCGGTCTCGCCGAAGGCCTTCACGTTGAACAGGTTGATCGCGTTGACCACCACGAAGAATGCTGCCGCGGTCGCCCAGGTCGGTACGTCCGGCCACCAGTAGTGGATGTACTTGCCGACCGCGGTCAGTTCCGACATGCCCACCAGGATGTACAGCACCCAGCAGTTCCAGCCGGAGAGGAAGCCGGCGAAGCCGCCCCAGTACTTGTGCGCGAAGTGGCTGAAGGAACCGGCCACCGGCTCCTCGACGATCATCTCGCCGAGCTGGCGCATGATCAGAAAGGCGATGAAGCCGGCGATGGCGTAGCCGAGGATCATCGACGGCCCGGCCGACTTGATCACCCCGGCGGAGCCGAGGAACAGGCCGGTGCCGATGGCGCCGCCGAGGGCGATCAGCTGGATATGGCGATTCTTCAGGCCGCGCTGGAGCTGGCCTGCGTGCTGGGTGTCACACGTCATTAACGTCACCTTTTGTTTTTGTCTGTGACGGAGCTGGAACCCCGGCGCTTGTGGCTCCGGGGGATACAAGGCGTATCAGGCGGGGATCACTGCGCGTCCGGCTGCACCTCCGGGGCGGCCTGCTGGAAGGCTTCCAGCTCCTGGCAGCGCGCTTCCATGGCGAGGATGCGCGGGTAGCCGGAGAGGTCGCAGCCGAAGCGGCGGGCGTTGTAGAGCTGGGGAATCAGGCAGGCTTCCAGGTAGCCCGGGCGCTCGCCGAGGGACAGCGGGCCGCGCAGGTCGGCCAGGCCCGCCTCGATGCTGCGCAGGCCGGTATCGATCCAGTGGCGGATCCAGGCGCTCTTCGCCTCGTCGGCGACGCCCAGGGTGCCGCTGAGGTACTGCAGCACGCGCAGGTTGTTCAGCGGATGGATGTCGCAGGCGAGGTGCAGCGCCAGCGCCCGCACCTTCGCCCGCTGCAGCGGCTCGCGCGGCAGCAGGGCCGGTTGCGGGTGGGTTTCCTCGAGGTATTCGAGGATCGCCAGCGACTGGGCGATGCGCGCCTCGCCGTCCACCAGCAGCGGCACCAGCTCCTGCGGGTTCAGTGCGCGGTAGTCGGCGGCGTGCTGCTGGCCGCCGTCCTTCAGCAGATGCACCGGCACCTGGCGGTACGCCAGGCCCTTCAGGTTGAGCGCGATGCGCACCCGGTAGGCGGCGCTGGAGCGCCAGTAGGAGTACAGGGTCGGCATGGGGGCTTCTCGCAGGCCCTCTCCCTCGCGGGAGAGGGCGGCTGGCTTCAGTGCTCGTCGGCGATCACGCCGCGACGGATCTGGTCTTCCTCGATGGATTCGAACAGGGCCTTGAAGTTGCCCTCGCCGAAGCCCTGGTTGCCCTTGCGCTGGATGATCTCGAAGAAGATCGGGCCGATCACCGTGTTGGTGAAGATCTGCAGCAGGATGCCGTCGTCGCCCGGCGCGCCGTCGATCAGGATGTTCAGGTCGCGCAGCTGGTCGAGCGGTTCGCCGTGGCCCGGCACGCGGGTATCGACCTTCTCGTAGTAGGTGTCCGGGGTGTGCATGAAGTCCACGCCGTTGGCGCGCAGCTGGCGCACGGTGGCATAGATGTCGTCGGTCGCCAGGGCGATGTGCTGGATACCTTCGCCGTGGTATTCGCGGATGAATTCCTCGATCTGCGACTTGTCGTCCGCCGACTCGTTGATCGGGATGCGGATCTTGCCGCAGGGCGCGGTCATGGCGCGGGAGAACAGGCCGGTGAGCTTGCCCTCGATGTCGAAGTAGCGAATCTCGCGGAAGTTGGCGATGCGCTCGTAGAAGCCGGACCACACGTCCATCTGGCCGCGCTTGACGTTGTGGGTCAGGTGATCGATGGCCAGCAGGCCGACGGCATTGTCGTTGGGGCTGCGGCCTTCGATGAACTCGAAGTCGACGTCATAGATGCTGTGCGAGCCGTAGCGGTCGACGAGGTACAGCAGCGAACCGCCGATGCCTTCGACGCAGGGGATGTTCAGCTCGCCGAAGTTGGCGTGGCTGCCGACCAGCGTGGCGCCCTGGGACTCGACGTAGGCGGCGGCCTGGGCGGCATTCTTCACCCGGAAGGCCATGGCGCAGGCGCTCGGGCCGTGCTTCTTGGCGAACTCGTGGACGTGGCCGGTGGGGCTGCCGTTGAGCACGATGTTGATGTCGTTCTGCTGGAACAGCCAGACTTCCTTGGAACGGTGCTTGGCCGTCTCGGTGAAGCCCATGGCGGTGAACAGCTGGCGCAGTTGCTCGATGCCGGTGGCGTCCGGCGCTGTGAATTCGACGAACTCGAAACCGTCGGTACCGATGGGATTGTGTTGCTCGATCTTGGCCACGGCGTTCATCCGGCCTCCTCATTGTTGTTGTGGAACTGGCGTCGCAAGGCGGCCGCCAGGCTGGATTGGATGCCTTCATCTCAACCGCCGCGGGGCTTTCGGGCAAGACGCGGCGAGGCGCTCTGGGATGCGCTCCGGCGTTCGCGGCGTCAAGAAATCCTTACAGCCGCGAAAGCCCCGTGCCGGGGGCCTGACAGGCGTAACGAAATCCTTACAAGGCGGTGCGACAAGCTGCCACGGGAGATGAAGTACTCACTCCGAAACAACCACATCGCACGCTCCGGCAGGAGCCAGCTTGCTGGCGATCCGAAATCTCATCCGGGTTACTACGTTGCCGGCAGGCACAGTTGATCGCCAGCAAGCTGGCTCCTACAGTTCTCACCCCACTTCCGTCCCCGTGATCGCCCATGGCCCGCGCCGCGCCACCCGACCTGAACAACAGCACCACGCCCCTGCGCGGCGTGGCGCGCAACTATCCGCGCGGCCTGTACATCGAGCCGCACGAGCACGACTGGGGCCAGGTGCTCTACGCCATGTCCGGGCTGATGTGGCTGGAAACGCCGGAGGAGGCCCTGCTGGTGCCGCCGCACCGCGCGGTGTGGCTGCCGCCGGGGGTGCCGCACGGGATTCGCGTGGTGTCGGAGCTGCAGATGCGCAACATCTACCTGCGCCCGTCCCTGGCGCAGTCGCTGGAGGCGCAGGTGCAGGTGGTCGAGGTCGGCGCGCTGCTGCGCGAGCTGATCCTCAGGCTGGTGGAGCAGGAGCAGAGCCCGGACGCCGAGTACTACCGCGCGCTGTCCGACCTCGCCGTGCTGGAACTGCGCCGCGCCCGCCGCAGCCTGCCGCGGGTGCCGCTGCCGGATGCGTCCGACCGGCGCCTGCTGAATCTGTGCCACGCGGTGATGGCGGCGCCGTCGCAGGAAATCCCCTTCGAACAGCACGCCGCCGACGCCGGCGCCAGCGTGCGCACCCTCGCCCGCCTGTTCCAGCGCAGCCTCGGCATGGGCTTCGCCGCCTGGCGCCGCCAGGTGCAGCTGGCCACGGCGGTGGCGGCGCTGACCGAAGGCACGCCGGTGAGCGCCATCGCCCATTCGCTGGGGTACCAGCCGGGGAGTTTCAGCGAGATGTTCAGGCGCGAGCTGGGGGTGGCGCCTTCGGCATTCCTGGAGTCGGGCGCTCCGTAGGGTGAAAAACGCGAAGCGTTTTCCACCGTTCCTCCTGCGCGGCTGAGGTCGCGGGCATGGCCCGCTCCTACAGGCGCAGTGCCTTACCTGTAGGAGCCAGCTTGCTGGCGATCCGGGTTTCTCGTCGACGCCAGCGCGGAAGGAGAGCGCGGAAATCGCCAGCAAGCTGGCTCCTACAAAGAGAAAGGATCGTGCCAGTCTCACCCTGTCCGAAATTCCGAAGCCTATGACCGGCAGCCCCAACCCGCTGTCGCCAGAATGCCTCCACTCCCCCGGCCCACCTCGGAGGCACCATGAACTACATGATCTCGCTGGCCATCGGCCTTGCCGTCGGCGCCCTGTACAACCTGCTGGACTTCCGCTCGCCCGCCCCGCCCGCGGTGGCGCTGGTCGGGCTGCTCGGCATGAGCATCGGCGAGAGTCTGCTGCCGGCCGGGCGCGAGCTGGTGCTGCGCTGGCTACAGTGAACAACCGGCACTTCCTTTCAACCCATCCGCTACGGACATTCCCCATGCAAGCCCTGCAATTCGCCTACACCGGAGACCTCGCCGCGCTGAAGCTGGTCGAGCTTCCCGACCCGGTTCCCGCCGCCGACGAAGTCCTGGTCGAGGTGCGCGCCGCCGGCCTCAACCCGAGCGACGTGAAGAACGTCCTCGGCCGCTTCCCCTACACCACCCTGCCCCGCGTGCCCGGCCGCGATTTCGCCGGCGTGGTGCTGGAAGGCCCGGAACATCTGCTCGGCCAGGCCGTCTGGGGCACCGGCAGGGGGCCCGGTTTCCTCAGCGACGGCAGCCATGCCCAGCGCCTCTGCCTGCCCGCCGCCGGCGTGGCGCTGATGCCGAAGGCGCTGAGCTTCGCCCAGGCCGCCAGTTGCGGGGTGCCCTACACCACCGCCTGGGACGCCCTGGAGCGCACCGGGGTCGGCGCCGGCACGCGGCTGCTGGTGATCGGCGTCGGCGCCGTGGGTTCGGCCGCCATCGCCCTGGCCAAGGCGCGCGGTGCGCAGGTGCTGGCCGGGGTGCGCCGCGCCGGTCAGGCGCAGCAGCTGAAGGCCCAGGGAATCGACGCGTTGACGCTGGATGCGCCGGAAGACCTGGCGGTACAGGTCGATCACGTATTCGCCGGCGGCGCCGAGGTGATCTTCGATACCACCGGCTTCTGGCTGCCGGCGGCGGTGCCGGCCCTGGCCACCTTCGGCCGCATCGCCATCATCGCCGCCCCGGTGGACGGCCAGGTGCAGCTGCCGGCCCTGGCGCTGTACCGCCGCGGCGGCGCGGTGGTCGGGGTCAACACGCTGCTCTACGACACCGTGGCCTGCGCGGCGATGCTCAGCCGCTTCGGCCAGCTGTTCGACGACGGCAGCCTGCCGCTGCCCATCGACGTCCACGAGTCGCCGCTCAGCGAAGGCCTCGAGCGCTATCGGGAAGTGAACGAGGGGCGCAGCGACAAGATCGTGCTGATTCCCTAACTGCAGATCGCCCCGACCTCCTCCACCGCTTCGGCCTGGCGCACGCGCCGGCCGAACGGCTGCGGCGCGGCCAGCGCGTAGCCCTGCACGTAATCCACGCCGATCTCCTGCAAGGCTTCGAGGATTTCCGTCGATTCGACGAATTCGGCCACGGTGCTCTTGCCCATCACATGGCCGATCTGGTTGATCATCTCGACCATCGCCCGGTCGATCGGGTCGTCGAGGATGTCCTTGACGAAGCTGCCGTCGATCTTCAGGTAGTCCACCGGCAGGTGCTTCAGGTAGGCGAAGGACGACATGCCGGCGCAGAAGTCGTCGAGGGCGAAGCGGTAGCCCAGCGCCTTGAGTTCGCCGACGAAGCGCGCCGCGCTGTCGAGGTCGGCGATGGCGCTGGTCTCGGTGATCTCGAAGCAGATGCGCTGCGGCGCCACGCCGTAGCGCGGCTGCAGTTCGCGCAGGAAATCGATGAAGGTGGGATCGCCGATGGTGGCGCCGGAAAGGTTCAGCGCGCAGGTGGAGATCGGCCGCCGCTCGCCGTCGCGGGCGCGTGCCGCCAGTTCCTCGAAGGCCCTGCGCACCACCCAGCGGTCCACCTGCGGCATCAGGCCGAAGCGCTCGGCGGCGGGGATGAAGTGGCCCGGCGAGACCAGCTGCCCGCCCTCGTCATGCAGGCGCAGCAGCAGTTCGACATGCTCGCCCTCGTCGCCGCAGGGCCGCAGCGGATAGATCGGCTGCGCGTAGAGGCAGAAGCGGTCTTCCTCCATGGCCAGGCGGATGCGCTGCACCCAGGTCATCTGGCCGAAGCGCTGCGCCAGCTCGGAGTCGTCGGCGCTGAACAGCTGGACGCGGTTGCGGCCCTTCTCCTTGGCCATGTAGCAGGCCATGTCGGCGCAGCGCAGCGCCTCCTCCACCGACTCCAGCCGGGTGGAGACATGCACCATGCCGATGCTGGCGGTGATCTTGAACGAGCGGCCGTTCCAGATGAAATGCAGGCCCTGCACCGTCTGCCGCAGGTGCTCGGCGATCTGCCCGGCGACCTCCGGCGGGCAGTTCTCCAGCAGGATGCCGAATTCGTCGCCGCCCAGCCGCGCCAGGGTGTCGACCTCGCGCAGGCCATCCTCCAGCGCGGCGCAGAGCTGGCGCAGCAGCTCGTCCCCGGCGGCATGCCCGCAGGTGTCGTTGACCAGCTTGAACTGGTCGAGATCGAGATACATCAGGCTGTGCCGGTCGCCCTGGCGCGCCGAGCGCTGCAAGGCCTGTTCGAGGCGGAATTCGAACTCGCGGCGGTTGGTCAGGCCGGTCAGCGCATCGTGGCTGGCCTGCCAGGACAGCTTCTCCATGTACTGCCGCTCGCGGGTGATGTCGTGCAGCACCAGCACCGCGCCGACCACCCGGCCGCGCGCCTGGATCGGCGTGCAGACCAGGGTCACCGCCACGCTGCCGCCGTCGGCCCGGCGGATGACCTTGCCCGATTCGCAGCAGCCGTCCGACTCGCCACGGAGAATCTGCCCGAGCACTGGCAGGCCTTCCTCGCGGGTACGCTCGTCGACGATCTGCAGCAGCCCCGCCAGCGGCCCACCGACGCCCGCGTCGGCATGGCAGCCGATCAGCCCGGCGGCGGCGGTGTTGACGAAGGTGACGCGGCCGCCCAGGTCGAGGGCGATGACCCCGTCGCCGATCGCCGCCAGGGTGGTCTGCGCCCGTTCACGCATGGCCTCCAGGGCATGTTCGAAGCTCTGCTGGCGCTGCAGCAGCTTGCCCGTGCGCCAGCTCGCCAGGGCGATCAGCGCGGCGCCGGTGAGCAGGTTCAGCGCCAGCAGCAGCCCCATCAGCTGGCGGGAAATGCTCCCGAGGGTCTCGGAGAAGGCCTGCTCGACCGGCGTCACCGCGACATTGATCGCCTCGATGCGATCGCTCAGCGCCTGCAGTTCGGCCGGCTCCACCCTGCCGCTGGAAATCCGCGCATGCAGGGTCTCGGCGACGGCCATCAGCTGGTCCAGATAGGTATCGCCGATCAGCCAGAGCTTCACCGCATGCTGGAACTGGCTGACATCGTGGAAGTTGCGGTACAGCCAGATCAGGCTGTCGACGTCGGCGGGATGGTTGCCGCCCTGCAGGGCGCCGCGCCGCGCGCGTTCGAGGTCCGGCTCGGGCTGGTCGAGGGAGAGGCGCATCACCCGGTCGCCGAGGGGAATGCCGATGGCGTCGAGATAGCCGCGGTAGTCCCGGGGGTTATGGGTGATGCCGTAGCGCTGCAGGTAGTAGATGGCGTCCTTCTGGCCCTTGGACCAGAGGCTTTCGCCGCCGACATAGGCGCGCACGGCGGAGAGCGCATACAGGCTCGCGCCGCTGATCAGCCCCTGGAAAAGCACCACCAGGACGAACGGCCATACCAGCCTCGCCAGGTGGGGAACACGCCGGAATCTGTCCTGCATGACTGCTTCCATCGATCGCACCGGTATTCTTCTTCACCCCTGCGCCCGCCAGGCACAGGCCCCCCCGGCTTCTCCGTCCGATCGCGACGGGTAGCTGGCATTCTGCCCATCAATACAGATAGGCGCTTGTCGCTGAATCCTCAAGAACTAATGCACGCGAGTATGGTTCTTTGGCCGTTCTGTCCTTGCCCGGCCGTCCATCGGAAAGGCCCCGGCGGCGGTCTTGCGAGGGTGGAGGCCATATGCCATATATCCGCCGCAACGCATTGCCGGGCCTGGGCAGCAAGGGAGAGAAGCTCACGTGCGAGAGAGGGACCTCGAAGCCGAGTACGACCGTCTGGTCGGACTCTGCTATGAATGCGTACTCGACGAAAACGCCTGGCTGCCGCTGCTCAAGGGGCTGGCCGGCGCCACCGGCCGGCAGTTCGGCGCCCTGCTGTTCTGGGACCTGAACTCCGCCACCGCACAGGCGAGCGAGATCAATCTCTGCGAATCCTCGGCCATCGACGCCTACAACCGCGAATTCTGCAATCTCGATCCGAGCCGCGGCTTCATGCTCAACCGGGCGGTGGGCGACTGGTATCACGATCTCCAGCACTACGGCCGGCAGAACATCCTGACCGACCCGTACTACCAGGAATTCCACTTCCCCCACGGGATGCGCAACATCTCCTGCATGAAGCTCCACGAGCAGCCGTCGTCGGGCATCTTCCTGTCGCTGCTGACCAGCACCGACGCCGCGGAGCCCGGCGCGGAACAGCAGGCCCTGCTGCGGCGCCTCGGCCCGCATCTGCTGCAGGCCGCGCGGATGTTCGAACGGATCAGCGACATGCGCGTGGAGCTGGCCAAGCGCGACCTGCTGCTCGACCAGCATCCGACGCCGCTATGGCTGCTCGACAGCGACAGCCGGGTGCTCTACTGCAACCAGGCCGCGCAGCAGCGCATGCGCCAGCGCGGCGCGCCCTTCTACGAAAACTTCCAGCGCCTGCACAGCCGCCAGCAGGGCGCCCGCCTGCAGGCGCTGGTCCGCCAGGCCTGCGAACGCAGGGACAGGAGCAAGCGCCAGGCCGGCTGGCTGCGCCTCGACGGCGATCCGCCCTGCGAGCTGCTGGTCACGCCGATCCCGGCCGACGCTGCGTTCAACCTGCAGTTCCAGAAACCCCTGGCGCTGCTCGCCCTGCTCGAACAGGCAAGGCCGGGCCCGCTGCTGGCCGAACTGTTCGGCCTGTCCCCCGCCGAGCGGCGCCTGTGCGAACTGCTGAGCCTGAACCTGACCCCGGAGCAGTGCGCGGAGCGCCTGGGCGTGTCGATCAACACCGTGCGCAGCCAGTTGCGCAGCCTGTTCCGCAAGACCGGCACCGAGCGCCAGGTGGAGCTGGTCGGCCTGATCGGGCGGCTGCGCCAGTAGGCCGGAAATAAAAAAAGCTGCCGACCGAAGTCGGCAGCCAGGCACACGCAAAGGCTCAGTTCTGGATGATGGTGGCGGTGCCGTTGGTGCCGGCCTGCAGCACGTAGGCGGTATTGCCGGTGCTGGTCTGGGTGACGAAGGCCTCGTTGCCCATGCCGCCCTGCAGCACGGTGGCGACGTGGTCGCTGCCAGTCTGGGAGATGTCCGCCAGGTTTTCGCTGGACCCCGAGTACTGCTCCACGTGCGCCGTGTTGAGGCTGCCGACCTGATCGACGTCCACGACATTGTCGTCGCCGTGGCTGTAGCCGGTGATCAGGTTGTCGGTGCCGGACTGGTCGGCGGTCAGGACGTTGCCGTCGTCGTCCTGCTCGAAATACAGCTCGTTGCTGTTGCCGCCACCCTGGGTGACGGTCGCCTGGTGGTTGTTGCCGGATTGGCTGAGGGACGAGACGTTCCAGCCGCCGTCCGCCTGGGTGACGGATGCGCTGTTGTAGTTGCCGGTCTGGGTCAGGGCGGACTGGTTGCCGTCGCCGTCGTGCTGCGACACGCTGGCGAGGTTGCCGTTGCCGGCCTGGGTCAGGGCGGAGCCGTTGCCGTCGCCGTGCTGCTGGGTGACGTGGGCATCGTTGCCGTCGCCGTCCTGGTCGAGGACCGATACGTTGCCACCGCCCCAGTTCTGCTCGACCAGCGCCGAGTTGCCAGCGCCGACGCCGTTCTGGGTCACCTCGGAATAGTTGCCGTCGGCGCTGAACAGCTGGTTGACCGTGGAGGTGTTGCTGGTGCCTGTCTGGGTCTGCACGGAGATGTTGCTGTTGGCATCCGCGCCCTGATAGACCTTGGCGTAGTGATCGTCGCCATCCTGGACCTGCAGGGCCTGGTTGCCTTCGCCCCACTGCTGCCAGATCTCCGCCTCGTGGCTGGTGCCGCTCTGCAGCTGGGTGGCGTAGTTGCCGGTCGAGACGTAGGCATTCTCCGCGAATGCCTTGTTCGCGGAACCATCCTGTACCTGATAGACATGGTTGGCCGTGGCCTCGTCGTGCTGGTCCACGGTTGCGGTGTTGCCGTTGCCGGTCTGCGCCTGCGCAGCCTCGTTGTAGTAGGCCCCCCACTTCTGCTCGATGGTGGCGGTATTGCCGTTGCCCGCCTGCGCCTGGCCAGCCACGTTGCCGGTGGATACGTCCAGCTGCCTGACGTTGGCCGTGTTGTTGTCGCCCGCCTGCACCTGGGTCGAGGTGTTGCCGTCGGAGATTCCGGTCTGCATCGCGGTGGAGTCATTGCCGTCGCCGCTCAGCTGGATCTGGGTGGCGGTGTTGCCCGCCGCCATGACCTGCGCGCTGGCAAGGGTCAGGATTGCGATGGCCAGGGGTTTTAGCTTGAACATGGTCGATCTCCTTGGGTTGCGCTCGTTGTGTGCGGCCGACTTCAGCGCAGCTGGCGTACCTGCACGCTCTGGCCATTGCCGTATTGGGTGATGCCGGTGTTGAGGCCGTAGCCGGCCTGTTCGATGCTGGCGCTGTTGCCGGCGCCGTACTGCGTGATCTGGGCCTGGTTGTAGGCGCCGACCTGCGAGATCCACGCCTCGTTGGCCGAGCCGTACTGGCCGATGGCGGCCATCTGCCCGGTGCCCTGCTGCAGGATGAAGGCCTCCTGGTCGCTGCCGGCCTGCACGATCAGCCCCAGCGAGCCGTGGCCGGTCTGGCTCAGCGTGGCGTGGTTGGCGGCGCCCTGCTGCAGCACGTAGGCGCGGTTGTTGGCGACCGGAAGCCGGTCGCGCAGCACGACCAGGTCGAGGTCCGGGGCGAGGTCGAAGTTGTCCGCCAGGTCACCGGCCCACGCCGGCATGCAGCCCCAGCCCCCCAGGAGTGCCAGCACTATGGCTGTGCGAATGCCTTGCAGGAGCCCCATGGCGATTTCCCTTCCTCGATACGGATGGCGCCAGTTTCAGAGGGGGCTCGCCGGCCCGGTATCGGTAGATGGATGGAAAATGCGCGCCCTGGGGATTAATCCGGGTGGAAGCGCAGCCATTCCGCGCAGGTCTGCCGGCCGGGCTGGATGCCGTGGGGGGATGAATCCGGAGGTGCTACTCCAGCCTGAGCTGGCTGCGCAGGAGGAACACCGCTTCGACGCGGTTCGACGCTCCCAGCTTGCCCAGGAGATTGTGGATATGGCTTTTGACGGTATGCGGACTGAGGCAGAGATGGCTGGCGATCTCGGCGTTGGACAGGCCCTTGCCCGCCAGGCCGAGGATTTCCTGCTCGCGGCCGGTCAGCCCGGCCAGGCTTTCGGGGGACTGGCGCAGGCGGCGGAACTGCCAGAGCAGTTGCTCCAGCACGGTGCGCGGCAGCCAGACGCCGCCATCGAGCAGCGTCCGCAGCCCGCTCAGCACCTGCTCGCGGCTGGCGTGGCTGTAGAACACGCCGTTGATCCCCGGGTGCCTGTCCACCAGGCGCTCGGCTTCCTTCGCGGAGACATTCACCAGCGCCCCGGGCGCCTGCGCCAGAAGGCGTTCGAGCAGCATCGAGAGCTGCGGCTGCTCGACGCTGCCGACGTCGAGCAGCCATAGCGCGGTATCGGCCGGCAGGCTCAGGTCGAGCGGCTGCAGGGTGACCTCCCACTCGTCGCTGCTGCCGAGAAAATGCCGGAACAACTGGCCGAGCAGTTCGTTGGCGGTGAGCAGGGTGATTTCTCGTGGCCGGCCGGCCCTTTCACTGCGAAGCAAATCCATTTCCATGAAAACGTCCCTGGCGTACGTCTTGAAGATTCCGCTATGAGGGCGACCATCCCCGATAGCCAATTGACATCAAACCTTAGTCCGGGAAAGCCCCCCGGACCATCATTCATCTGGATGAATCTTTCGACCGCTCGTCGGTGCCGGCCTCGCATCCGCCATACCGCCGCCACTTTCATTCACATGAATGATGGCCGCGCGCTGCCAAGCCACTAGCTTGTCTCCCATGGTCGCCGTCCAGCGCAGACGGCACCTTTCGAGCTGAAGCAGGGGGGAACGGCGGAATGGAAGAGCGGACGCGACAACTGGCGGTCTCGCTGGAAGAAGCCATCGGCAGGCTGGAGCGGAAGATCCGCCAGCTCGGCAGGGGGTTCGTCCCGCGGGCGGACGGGCCGGTGCAGGCCGAGCGGCCGCCCTTCTCCATGCGCGCTTCGCGGCCGGCGGCGCCCCGCGCCGGCAACGCCGTGCTGATCGACTATCTCTACGGCATCAACAGCCCCCTGGGGGAGCAGAATCCCGCGGGGCTGACCGAGGAGCTGTTCCATTACGCCTGCAGCGCCCCGGCGCCACGCGCGCTGCGTTCGCGCCGGCAACGGCTGTCGCGGGAGATAGACGCCTGCTGCCACCTGCGGGCCGGGCAGGCGCGCATCCTCTGCGTGGGCAGCGGCCACCTGCGCGAAGCGGAATTGTCGAAGGCGCTGCGCCACGGCCATTTCGGCGAGTTCGTCGCCTTCGACAGCCATCCGCCGCACCTGCAGGTGATCGAACAGTGCTATGGCAGCCTTGGCGTGCGCACCTGCCTCGGCGGCATCGAGCAGTTCCCGGGCGGCTATCCCGAGCTGCGCGACTTCGACCTGATCTACTGCCCCAGCCTCTGCGAACAGCTCGACGACAGGCTCGCCGCCACCCTCGTCCGCGACCTGTTCCGCCGCCTGAAGCCCGGCGGCCGGCTGCTGCTGGCCAACTTCCGGCCAGGCGTGCCGAACATCGCCTACCTCGAAGGCCTGCTCGACTGGCGGCCGCGCTATCGCGGCGCCGAGGCGCTACAGGCGCTGCTCGGCGGAATTCCAGAAGAGGAGATCGGCGGCACCCGCGTCTTCCATGACCTGAGCGGCTGCGTGGCGTTCGTCGAGGCGATCCGCCACGGCTGACTCAATGTTGCAGGTGGCCGTATAGCTTCGCGTATAGCCCGCCATCAGCGATCAGTTGCTGATGGTCGCCATCCTCGGCGATGCGCCCGCCGTCGAACACCAGCACGCGATCGGCCTGCTTAACCGCGGACAGGCGGTGGGCGATGATCAGCGTGGTGCGGCCTTCCAGATAGTGCGCCAAAGCCTGGTGCAGGGCGAATTCGGTGGCGGCGTCGAGGGCCGAAGTGGCCTCGTCGAGGATCACCACCTTGGGTTCGGCGAGGACCATGCGGGCGATCGCCAGGCGCTGCCGCTGGCCGCCGGAGAGACGCACGCCGGAACGCCCGACCACGCTGTCCAGTCCCTGCGGCAGGGCGCGGATGGTGTCGGCCAGCTGGGCGATCTGCAGCGCGCGCCAGCAGGCGTCGTCGCTGCGCTCGCGGCCCATGGTCAGGTTGGCGCGCACGGTGTCGTTGAACAGCGCCGGATGCTGCAGCACCACGGCGACGTTGTCGCGCAGGGTTTCCAGGCCGATCTCCGCCTGGCTCGCGCCGCCGAAGGCGATGCTGCCGGCCTGCGGCGTATAGAGCCCGAGCAGCAGCTGCACCAGGGTGCTCTTGCCGCCGCCGCTGGCGCCGACGATGGCGACCTTCTCGCCCGGCGCGATGTCCAGGTCCATGTCCTGCAGCACCGGTTCCTCGCCGTAGGCGAAGGTCAGCCCGCGCACCTGGATGCCGACGGTCGGCCGGTTCAGGAACGGGTCGACGCCGCCGCGGTACTGCGGCTCGTCCTTGCGCGCCAGCAGCTCGTTGATCCGCACCAGCGCGCCGCCGGCGGCGTAGAAGGCGTACTGCAGGCTGAGCAGCTGCTCCACGGGGCCGATCATGAACCACAGGTAGCTGAACACCGCCAGCATCTGGCCGATGGACAGGTCGGAGAGCAGCACGGTGATCATCGCCGCGGCGCGGAACACGTCGATGCCGAACTGGAACAGCAGGCCGCTGGCGCGTCCGGCGGCGTCGCTCTTCCACTGCGAGGCGACGGCGTAGTCGCGCACTTCCCTGGCGCGCAGGCCGAGGCGGCCGAGGAAATGCCCCTGGCGGTTGCCGGCGCGGACTTCCTGGATCGCCTCCAGGGTCTCGGTGAGCGCCTGGGTGAAGCGCGAGGTGCTGTCGTTCTCCAGCTTCTTCAGGTGCTTGACGCGCTTGCCCAGCTGCACGGTGGCGAAGATCACCAGCGGGTTGAACAGCAGGATCAGCAGCGCCAGCTTCCAGTGCATCCAGATCAGGATCGCCGCGGTGCCGGTCAGGGTCAGGATGGCGACCAGCAGCTTGCTCAGGGTCTCGCCGATGAAGCGGTCGATGGTGTCCAGGTCGGTGACCAGGTGCGCGTTGACCGAGCCGCTGCCGAGGGTCTCGTACTCGCCGAGGGAGATGCGCTTGAGGCGTTCGATCAGGCGCAGGCGGATGCGGTACACCACGTCCTTGCCGAGGCTGGCGAACAGCCTGGCCTGCACCACGTTGAACACCAGCGAGGCGCCGCGCAGCGTCAGGGTCACCAGCAGCATCAGGCCGATGTAGCCGATCGGCCGCTGCCAGCCGTCCGGCAGGAAGTCGTTCATGAACAGCAGGGCGGCGTCGCCCTTGCCGAGCAGCACTTCGTCCACCAGCAGCGGCAGCAGCAGCGGGATCGGTACGCTGCAGAGGGTGGCGAACACCGCCACCAGGTTGGCGAGCATCAGGGACTTGCGGTGACGCAGGGCGAGCCTGCGGATTTCCGTCCAGCTCAGGCGATCGGGGGTTTCAGACATGTCGTCCGCGCTCCAGCCAGCGGGCCAGCAGGGGGGAAAGCTCTGCCAGCGGCTGGTAGCCGTTGGTCAGCAGGGCCAGTTGGCCGTTGCGTTCGGCCAGCAGGGTGGGAAAGCCGGCGATGCCGAGATCGCGGGCGCGGCCGAAATCGGCCAGGGTGGCGAGGTGGTTCTCCTGGCTGTCGAACGCCTCGGCGAATTCGATGCGCGGCAGGCCGACGCCTTCCGCCAGCTCGGCGAGCAGGGGTGCCTGGGTCACGTCGCGGCCCTCGGCGTAGAAGGCATGCTGGATGGCCTTGACCAGCGCCCAGGCGCACGCCGCGTCCAGCCCGCGCGCCGCCACCACGGCGCGGCAGGCCGGCTCGGTGTCGTAGACGAAGCCGTCCGGCAGGGCGTTGTCGAAGAGGAACGGCTGCCCGGTGCCGAGCTGCACCGCCTGCCAGTGCTGGAGGATCCTGTCGCGGGTGGCCGGGTCCAGCGCCGCGCCGTGGCCGGTGCGCAGGCCGCCGAGCAGCAGGGTCATGCCGATCCCTTCGGCGGCGGCCTGTTCCGCCAGCGCCTGCGCCACGGGGGCGAAGCCCCAGCACCAGGAGCACATGGGGTCCATCACGTAGAGCAGGCGGGCGTTGGCCAAGGTTCAGTTCTCCACTGCGGCTTGCCGCGGGTCGCGGCCGATGGGATGCGGCTGGTTGCGCGCCTTCGCCAGTTCGATCTGCTTCTGCCGCTCGCGGGCGCTGGCGCGGGTCTTCTCGCTCAGCGAATCCCAGCAGTGCGGGCAGCTGATGCCGGGGGCGTAGTGCCCGGACTGGCGATCCTCGACCGAGATCGGGTTGCGGCAGGCGTGGCACTGGTCGTAGTCGCCCTCGGAGAGGTCGTGGCGCACGGTCACGCGGTTGTCGAAGACGAAGCAGTCGCCGCGCCACAGGCTTTGCTGCTCGGGCACTTCCTCCAGGTACTTGAGGATGCCGCCCTTGAGGTGGAACACCTCTGCGAAGCCCTCGCCGAGCATGTAGCTGGAAGCCTTCTCGCAGCGGATGCCGCCGGTGCAGAACATGGCGACCTTCCTGTGCTTCGCGGGGTCGAAGTTGGCGCGGATGTAGTCGGGAAATTCGCGGAACGACTGGGTCTTCGGATCGATCGCGCCCTCGAAGGTGCCGATCGCCACCTCGTAGTCGTTGCGCGTGTCGATCAGCAGCACCTCGGGGTCGGAGATCAGCGCGTTCCAGTCCTGCGGCTCGACGTAGGTGCCGACCTGGCTGTTCGGGTCCACGCCCGGCACGCCGAGGGTGACGATTTCCTTCTTCAGCTTGACCTTGGTGCGGTAGAACGGCTGCTCGTCGCAGTACGACTCCTTGTGGTCGACGTCGACCAGGCGCGGATCGCCTTTCAGCCAGGCCAGCAGGGCGTCGATGCCTTCGCGGGTGCCGGAGACGGTGCCGTTGATGCCTTCCTCGGCGAGCAGCAGGGTGCCCTTGATGCCGTTGTCGAGCAGGGTTTGCAGCAGGGGTTCGCGCAGCGCGACGTAGTCCGGCAGGGAGACGAACTTGTAGAGCGCCGCGACGACGATCTTCTGGGTCATTGCGGGGTATTTCCTTTCAGTAATCGCCCACGTAAAGGGCGGACCGGCCAGGTATCTGGACCTGGCGAAAACGACAGCGCCGGCGAAGGCCGGCGCTGCGTGGATTCTACCCGAGCGGGGCACGCCCCGCACCTTCGCCTCAGTGCGCGTCGTGCTTGCTGCCGCCGCGGCAGGTCGGCGAATCCGGCGCCATGCCCTGCGTCGCCCACTCATCTGGGGTGTAGGTGTGCAGGGCCAGGGCGTGGAACTGCCCCATCAGGTCGCCCAGGCTGGCGTAGACCTTCTGGTGCCGCTTGACGGCGTTCAGCCCGGAAAACACCGGGCTGACCACGACTGCCTTGAAGTGCGTCTCCAGCCCGCGGCTGTGCATGTGGCTCTCGTCGAACACTTCGAGGTGCTGCGGTTCGAGGGCGGCCAGGGCGGTCTGGAGTCGTTCACGCATACTCATGTTCACTCTCTCGGAAGCCGCTCGTCAGGGCTTCTTGGCTGGGGCTGCGGGGGCCTTCACGCCCAGTTCCTTGTCCATGTCGGCGAGCAGCTTGTTCACCGGATCGACGGCGTTCTGCAGCTTGGACTGGGTCAGCTGGGCGGACTGCGCGGTCAGGCGCGGCATCCTCTCCAGGACTTTCTTGCCCAGGGGCGATGCATAGAAGGTGTTCAGTTGCTTGAGTTCGGACTCGGTGAAGTTGTCGGTGTAGAGCTTGATCAGGTCCGGCTTGATCTTGTCCCAGCCCACCGCGCGGTCCAGCTCGGTATTGGCCTTGGCCTGGTAGCGGTCGAGCACGGCCTTCTTGCTTTCCGGCGCCTTGGCCTGGGCGAAGCGCTGGGCGAACATCTGCTGCACCTGCGCGTACACCGGCGTGGTCAGGCGGTCGGCGTGCACCTGCTTGAGGAATTTCTCGGCCTCGGCGGCGGAATCGGCCAGGGCTACCGAGCTGAAGCCCACCAGCAGGGCGGCGGTGCAAATCTTGCGGAGATTGGTCATGGGCAGTCCTTGAGTGTGAAGTTGGGTATCCATAAGGCCCTCCATTCTTGGCACAAGTTCAGGTTCCCCTCAAGATTCGCCGATGACGGAATGCCAGCAGCGGCCGGCGATCGCCTGGCGCCGGGGATCGCTTGCCCTGCCTCCGGTGAACCGGCATCCTGAGTCCGGTTGCCACATGGATGTGTCCGATGACTACTCACGCCACCATTTCGCCGGCCGGCTGGTTCCAGCCCCTGTGCGACGCGCGGGGCCGGCTGGACCCGGCGGCGGTCGGCTGGTCGGTACGACCGCGGGTGAACTGCCAGCTGCCGGGCAACCTGGGCCGGCGCAAGCGCTGGAACCACTGGTGCATCGTCACCCCCGGCTGGATGCTCTCGCTGACCATCGCCGACCTGGATTACCTCGGCTACGGCGCCATCTATTTCCTCGACCTGGAAACCGGCAAGTCGGTGAGCCGCTCGCAGCTGCAGCCGTTCGGCTGGGGCTGCCAGCTGCCCGACATGCCCAACCAGAGCCACTCCTTCCAGCACGACCGGCTGACCCTGAAGTTCGACGAGCAGCCCGGCCGCCTGCGCATCTCCGCCCACGCGCCGGACCTCGGCGGCCTGCCGATGCTGATGTCGCTGGAAGTCCAGCGGCCGTCGCACCTGGAGTCGGTCAACCTGGTGGCGCCGATGGGCGGCCGCCACTTCCACGCCTGCAGCCGGCAGATGGGCCTGCCGATCACCGGCAGCCTGCGCCTGGGCAGCGACAGCTACCACTGCGAGCCCGGCCAGAGCTTCGCCGCGCTGGATTTCGGCCGCGGCGTGTGGCCGCTGAACAGTTGGTGGCAACGCGCCGCCTTCGCCGCGCCCGGCGGCATCGCCGGCAACTTCGGCTGGGGCTGGACCGACCGCAGCGAGCTGAAGGAGAACGCCCTGTGGTTCGGCGGCGAACTGCTGCACCTGCGCGCCCCGGTGGAAATCCGCCAGCCCGCCGACGGCGAGCAGGCGCCATGGAACCTGAGCAGCGCCTGCGGCAGCGTCGAACTGCTGTTCATCCCGCGCAAGCTGCATCGCGCCTGCCCTACCCTCGCCTGCCTGTACAGCGACACCCGGCAGTGGTTCGGCCGCTTCGACGGCTTCCTGCGCAACGCCGCCGGCACCCGCGTGCCGGTGGCCGGCGCGCTCGGCTGGATCGGCGAGACCAACGCCCGCTGGTAGGTCTGTCATCGGCTTTAGGGAGCATGGAACCCGGAGCACCAAGTACGGCCTAAACTGGCCGAGACCGACCAGGAGAATTCGCCATGAGCCGCACCGAAACCGACAGCCTGGGCCCCATCGAAGTCCCCGATGACGCCTACTGGGGCGCCCAGACCCAACGCTCGCTGGAAAACTTCGCCATCGGCGGCCAACGCATGCCGCTGGCCGTGGTCCATGCCCTGGCGCTGATCAAGAAGGCCGCCGCGCGGGTCAACGACCGCCTCGGCGAACTGCCGCCGGAGGTCGCCCGGCTGGTCGAACAGTCCGCCAACGAGGTGCTGGCCGGCAGGCACGACGAGCAGTTCCCGCTGGTGGTCTGGCAGACCGGCAGCGGCACGCAGAGCAACATGAACGTCAACGAGGTGATCGCCGGCCGCGCCAACGAGCTGGCCGGCAACCCGCGCGGCGGCAAGGCGCCGGTGCACCCGAACGACCACGTCAACCGCGCGCAGAGTTCCAACGACTGCTTCCCCACCGCCATGCACATCGCCGCCGCCAAGGCCGTGCACGAGCAGCTGCTGCCGGCCATCGCCGAACTGCGCGACGGCCTCGCCGAACAGGCCGCGCGCCACGCGAAGCTGGTGAAGACCGGCCGCACGCACCTGATGGACGCCACGCCGGTGACTTTCGGCCAGGAGCTGTCGGCCTTCGTCGCCCAGCTCGACTACGCCGACCGCGCCATCCGCGCCGCGCTGCCGGCGGTCTACGAACTGGCCCAGGGCGGCACCGCGGTGGGCACCGGGCTGAACGCGCCGAAGGGCTTCGCCGACGCCATCGCCGCCGAGCTGGCCGCGCTGTCCGGCCTGCCCTTCGTCTCCGCGCCGAACAAGTTCGCCGCCCTCGCCGGCCACGAGCCGCTGGTGGTGATCGGCGGCGCGCTGAAGACCCTCGCCGTGGCGCTGATGAAGATCGCCAACGACCTGCGCCTGCTCGGCTCCGGCCCGCGCGCCGGGTTCGCCGAGGTGAAGCTGCCGGCCAACGAGCCGGGCAGCTCGATCATGCCTGGCAAGGTCAACCCGACCCAGTGCGAGGCGCTGTCGATGCTGGCCTGCCAGGTGTTCGGCAACGACGCCGCGATCACCTTCGCCGCCAGCCAGGGCCACCTGCAGCTCAACGTGTTCAAGCCGGTGATCATCCACAACCTGCTGGAATCGGTGCGCCTGCTGGCCGACGGCTGTCGCAACTTCAACAGCCACTGCATCGCCGGCATGCAGCCGGACGCGCGGCAGATGGCCGAGCACCTGGAGCGCGGGCTGATGCTGGTGACCGCGCTCAACCCGCACATCGGCTACGACAAGGCCGCCGAGATCGCCAAGAAGGCCTACGCCGAAGGCACCACCCTGCGTGCCGCGGCGCTGGCGCTGGGGCACCTGACGGAGGAACAGTTCGACCAGTGGGTGCGCCCGGAAACCATGCTGGAGGCCGGCCAGAATGGTTGAATCGACGAAGTTCGGCGCGACCCCGCTGGAGGGCGACGGCAAGCGCATCCTGCTGATCCTCGGCACGCCGAAACCCTTCGGCTTCTGCCACGCCCTCGCCGAGGCCTACGCCCAGGGCGCGCGCAGCAAGGGCCACGTGGTGCACGTACTGAAGCTCGGCGAACTGCATTTCGACCCGGTGCTGCGCGGCGGCTACGAGCAGAACCAGGTGCTCGAACCCGACCTGCTGGAAGCCCAGCGGCAGATCCACTGGGCCGAGCACCTGGCGCTGGTCTACCCGGTCTGGTGGGGCGGCTTGCCGGCGCTGCTGCAGGGCTTCTTCGACCGCGTGCTGCTGCCCGGCTTCGCCTTCCGCTACCGCCATCCGGAAGACCGCGACTGGGAAAAACTCCTTGGCGGGCGCACCGCCGACCTGCTGGTCAGCCACGACCAGCCCCGCTGGCGCTACCGCATCCGCCAGGGCGCCCCGGCGTTCCGCCAGATGCAGCACGGCATCCTCGAAGCCTGCGGCATCCACACCCACCACCTGGAGGAATTCAGCCCGGTGCGCAGCTCCAACGAGGAACAGCGGCAGGCCTGGCTGAAGCGGGCGGAGCAGTTGGGGACGCAGGTGTGAGGAAATCCCCTCTCCCGTTCATGGGAGAGGGTGAATGAACCTCAGCCGTTCTCCGAAACCGCCATCCGCGCCCGGCGCGCCCGGTAGCTCTTCAGCAGCGACGGCGCCAGCGCGATCAGCGCCGAGCCGCCGACCACCAGCAGCGCGCCGATATAGGCCAGCCCGTTCAGGCTTTCCGGGTGCACATGGTCGGGCCACAGGGAAGCCGCCACGGCCACCGAGATGAAGGTCACCAGCGGCGTGATCGACAGGGTCGCGCTGACCCGCGAGGCCTCCCAGTGCGCCAGCGCCTCGGCGAAGGCGCCGTAGGCCACCAGGGTGTTCAGGCAGCAGGCCAGCAGCAGCCAGAACTGCAGCGGGTTGAGGTCGAACACTTCGGCCGGATGCGCCCAGGGCGTCAGCAGCGCCGCGCAGCCGAGGTAGATCACCATCATCACCTGCACCGAGCTCCACTGGGTCAGCAGCTGTTTCTGCGCCAGCCCGTAGAAGGTCCAGACGAACGCCGCGAGCACCACGATCAGCACGCCGACGGTGTAGTCACCGAGGGAGCCGAACAGCTCCGCCAGGCGCTGGTTGAAGAACAGCCCGAAGCCACAGAACAGCACCGCGAGGCCCAGCGCCTGGCCGATGCTGAAGCTTTCCTTGAAGACGAACAGGCTGCCGAGCAGCAGCAGGATCGGCGCGATCTGGATCACCAGTTGGGTGGTGCCCGGCGAGAGCATGCGCAGGCCGATCAGGTAGAACACGTAGTTGCCGGTCAGCCCGCCGACGGCGAGCACCACCAGCAGGCCGCCGCTGCGTCCCAGCGGCCGGAAGCGCGGCAGCTGGCGGGTGAAGGCGAGGTAGATCAGCAGCAGGCCGCCGGAAACGACCAGGCGAAACCAGGTCACGGTGACCGGGTCCATGACCTTGAGGACTTCCTTCAGCTTGATCGGCAGGATGCCCCAGAGCACGGCGGTGACCAGGGCGAGAAACAGACCGAATTGCCAGCGGCCGGAAGAAACGTGCATGGGAGCCTCGACGCGTGAGTGGTCGACCATGCTATGCCAGCCGAAGCCGTGCCGACAGGAACAGTTAAGCGGGGCAACTGTGCTGGTCGGCTGGGACGGACGTGCTCTATCCAGCCACCTGCAATAGGTCGCGGGCATGGCCCGCTCCTACAAGGTGCAGGATTTGTGTAGGAGCGGGCCATGCCCGCGACCAGCTACCTGCCGATCCCATCAGGCACAACACACGTAGGGTGGACGTCGCTTTCCACGTCCACCATGGTGGAAAACGCTTCGCGGTTTTCCACCCTACAACCGATCGTACCGCCGCTACAGTTTCCGCCCCCAGCTGTGCCTGTCGACCCTGCGCCTCGGCTCCTAGACTGCAATGAAGCCCACCCGGAGACCGCCCATGCCCCTTTCCCTCGAATCACTGGAACAGGCCGCCGCCATCGTCCACGCCAGCCTGCCGCCCACCCCGCAATTCCGTTGGCCGCTGCTCGGCGAGGCGCTGGGTTGCGAAGCCTGGGTCAAGCACGAGAACCACTCGCCGGTGGGTGCCTTCAAGCTGCGTGGCGGGCTGGTGTATTTCCAGCGCCTCAGCGAGCAGCCGGAACGACCGCGTGGGGTGATCAGCGCCACCCGCGGCAACCACGGCCAGTCCATCGCCTTCGCCGCGGCACGTCATGGCATGCAGGCCACCATCGTCGTGCCCCACGGCAACAGCCGCGAGAAGAACGCGGCGATGCGCAGCCTCGGCGCCAACCTGGTCGAACATGGCGAGGACTTCCAGGCCGCCCGCGAACATGCCGCCGAACTGGCGAAGCGCGACGGCCTGCACCTGGTGCCGTCCTTCCATCCCTGGCTGGTGGCCGGGGTCGCCAGCTACAGCCTGGAGTTGTTCCGCGCCGTGGCCGGGCTGGACGTGGCCTACGTGCCGATCGGCATGGGCTCGGGCATCTGCGGGATGATCGCGGCGCGCAACGCGCTGGGACTGAAGACGCGCATCGTCGGCGTGGTGTCGAAGCATGCGCCGGCCTACGCGCTGTCCTTCGCCGCGGGCAAGCCGGTCAATCATCCGACCAGCACCCGCCTTGCCGATGGCATGGCCTGCAGCACTCCGGACCCGCAGGCATTGGCGATCATCCTCGACGGCGCCGATCACATCGTGCAGGTGGATGACGAGGAAGTCGGCGCGGCCATGCGCCTGTATTTCAGCGCCACCCACAATGTCGCCGAAGGCGCGGGCGCGGCGGCGCTGGCGGCTGCGATGCAGGAGCGCAAGAAGCTGGCGGGGTTGAAGGTGGGATTGGTGTTGAGCGGTGGGAATGTGGATCGCGAGGTGTTTGCGGGGGAGCTGCATCAGTAGGGTGGATCAGCTCCATCGATCCACCACCCCGCAACTCCAGGCCCCGCAATGGTGGATGAAAAAAGCCTCATCCACCCTACGGGAGCTCACAGCTTGGCAATCGACACTTCCGTCGACTTCACGAAAGCGATCACCTCGCTGCCCACCGCCAGTTCCAGCTCCTTCACGGAACGGGTGGTGATCACCGAGGTGACCACACCGGCGGCGGTCTGCACGTCGATTTCCGAGAGCACCGGGCCCTCGATGATTTCCTTCACGGTGCCCTTGAACTGGTTGCGGACGTTGATGGCTTTGATGGTCATGGCATTTCTCCTTGGGGATGTTCGGATCAGAGCGCCCAGCGCAGTTGCGTGGGCAGGGGTTGTACGGGTTCCGGCTCGGCGGTGGCCGCCGGTTGGGCCAGTACGCGGTCGAGGACTTCCGCTTCCAGCGCGGCCAGCCGTGCCGAACCGCGGGAGCGCGGGCGGGCCAGGTCGACCAGCAGGTCGAGGCCGATCTCGCCGTCCTCGATCAGGATCACCCGGTCGGCGGTGGCCACAGCCTCGCTGACGTCGTGGGTGACCAGCAGCACGGTGAAGCCATGCTGCCGCCACAGGCGTTCGATCAGTTGCTGCATCTCGATGCGGGTCAGCGCATCCAGCGCGCCGAGCGGCTCGTCGAGCAGCAGCAGGCGCGGCCGGTGGATCAGCGCGCGGGCCAGGGCGACGCGCTGCTTCTGGCCGCCGGACAAGGCCGCCGGCCATTCATGGGCGCGATCCGCCAGCCCCACTTCCTCCAGCGCCTGCAAGGCCTGGCCGCGCCAGTCGCCGGAAAGACCGAGGCCGACGTTGTCGATCACCCGCTTCCACGGCAGCAGCCGCGAGTCCTGGAACATCAGGCGGGTTTCCTCGCGGGCCGCCTCCAGCGGCGCCGGACCGGCCAGCAGCGCGCCGCCGCTGGGCTGGTCGAGCCCGGCGAGCAGGCGCAGCAGGGTGCTCTTGCCGCAGCCGCTGCGGCCGACGATGGCGACGAACTGGCCGGCGGGAATGTGCAGGTCGATGCCCCTGAGCACCTCGCGCTCGCCGAAGCGCTTCACCACGCCTTCCAGCGCCAGCGGGATGCCCTGCCTGAGCAGTGCGTTGTTCACCGCGTTCATGCGGCACCTCCCTTGCGATAGGCCGGGTGCCAGCGCAGCCAGACGCGCTCCAGGCCGCGGGCGGAAACGTCGGCGAGCTTGCCGAGCACGGCATAGAGCAGGATCGCCAGCACCACCACGTCGGTCTGCAGGAACTCCCGGGCGTTCATCGCCAGGTAGCCGATGCCGGCGTTGGCGGAAATGGTCTCGGCGACGATCAGGGTCAGCCACATGAAGCCGAGGGCGAAGCGCACGCCGACCAGGATCGACGGCAGCGCGCCGGGCAGGATCACCTGGCGGAACAGGCCGAAGCCGGACAGGCCGTCGCTGCGCGCCATCTCCAGCAGCCCCGGGTCGATGTTGCGGATGCCGTGGTAGGTGTTCAGGTAGATGGGGAACAGCGTGCCGAGGGCGACCAGGAAGATCTTCGCCGACTCGTCGATGCCGAACCACAGGATCACCAGCGGGATCAGCGCCAGGTGCGGGACGTTGCGGATCATCTGCACCGAGCTGTCGAGGAAGCGCTCGCCCCACTTCGACAGGCCGGTGACCAGGCCCAGCGCCAGGCCGATGCCGCCGCCGATGGCGAAACCGATGGCGGCGCGCCAGGTGCTGATCGCCAGGTGCCGCCAGAGCTCGCCGCTCTGCACCAGTTGGTAGCCGGCCGCGACCACCGCGCTCGGCGCCGGCAGGATGCGGCTGGACAGCCAGCCGGTTTCCACCGCCAGTTGCCAGATGGCGACCAGCGCCACCGGCAGGGCCCAGGGCGCGAGGCGCTGGGCAATTGAATTCACGTGCTTATTTGCCATTGCTCAACTCTCTCTGTAGGAGCGGGCCATGCCCGCGACAGGTAAACGGGTCGCGGGTATGACCCGCTCCTACATGGTTTTCTGGACTCCCGCGAACGTGGGAATCCCGTTGCTCCCTCAGCTCGCCGCCGCCACCTTCGGCAGGATGTCGTTGGCCACCATCTCGCCGAACGGGCTGACGTAGCCGCGGCTTTCCGGTTGCGCCGGACGGGCGACGTCGAGGTGCGGGAAGAGCAGTTCGGCGACCCGGTAGGACTCTTCCAGGTGCGGGTAGCCGGAGAAGATGAAGGTATCGATGCCCAGCTCGGCATACTCCTTCACCCGCGCCGCCACGGTCGGGCCGTCGCCGACCAGCGCGGTGCCGGCGCCGCCGCGCACCAGGCCGACGCCGGCCCAGAGGTTGGGGCTGACTTCCAGTTTGTCGCGCTTGCCGCCGTGCAGGGCGGCCATGCGCTGCTGGCCCACCGAGTCGAAGCGCGCCAGGGAAGCCTGGGCGCGGGCGATGGTGTCGTCGTCGAGATGGCTGATCAGGCGGTCGGCGGCCTGCCATGCCTCTTCATTGGTTTCGCGCACGATCACGTGCAGGCGGATGCCGAAGCGCACACTGCGGCCCTGCTGCGCGGCCTTCTCGCGCACCTGGGCGATCTTCTCGGCCACTGCGGCCGGCGGCTCGCCCCAGGTCAGGTACAGCTCGACCTGCTCGGCGGCGAGGTCCTGCGCGGCCTCCGAGGAACCGCCGAAATACAGCGGCGGGCGCGGCTGCTGGATCGGCGGATAGAGCAGCTTGGCGCCCTTTACCTGGATGTGCTTGCCGTCGTAGTCGACGGTCTCGCCCTCCAGTACGCGGCGCCAGATGCGGGTGAATTCGACGGAGGCTTCGTAGCGCTCTTCATGGTTCAGGTGCAGGCCGTCGCCGGCCAGTTCGTCCGGGTCGCCGCCGGTGACCAGGTTGAACAGCGCGCGGCCGTTGGAAAGACGGTCGAGGGTCGCCGCCTGGCGCGCCGCCACGGTCGGCGAAATGATCCCCGGGCGCAGCGCGACGAGGAACTTCAGGCGCTGGGTGACCGGGATCAGCGAGGCGGCGACCAGCCAGGAATCCTCGCAGGAACGTCCTGTCGGAATCAGCACGCCGCCGAAGCCGAGGCGGTCGGCGGCCTGGGCGACCTGCTGCAGGTAGCCGTGGTCGACCGCGCGGGCGCCCTCGGCGGTGCCAAGGTAATGGCCGTCGCCGTGGGTGGGCAGGAACCAGAAGAGGTTGAGGCTCATCGCTTTAACTCCAATTTAAGCGCGCCGGCATGGCGTAGCCGCGCGATGAAGGGATTCGTATACGTCGTGCTGCTTTTTTTGTAGGAGCGAGCTTGCTCGCGAACAAATTCCCCGGCAGCTCGGAAGCCGGGCGGGTTCGCGAGCAAGGACTAGGCGTCCCCCTCGCTCCTACGAAAAGCGGTTCAGTTGCTGGTAGCGACCTTGGCCGGCGGCGTCCACACCACATCCCTGATGCTCAGTTGCTTGGGAATCAGCTTCAGCTGGGTGAAGGTGTCGGCGATCTTCTGCTGCGCCTGCACCACCTCGGGGGTGATGAACTGCGCGCCGTAGCCCTGGCGCTTGACCGCGGTGAGGGTGATGTCCGCCGGCAGGCCGAGCAGCGGAGCGACCTGGTCGGTGACCTGCTGCGGGTTGCCCTGCGACCACTCGCCGACCTGGCGCACTTCGTCCACCAGGGTGGTGATCACCTGCGGGTGCTTCTGCGCGTAGGTACGGGTGGCGAGGTAGAACTGGTGGTTGTCGACCAGCCCCTTGCCGTCGATCAGGGTCCTGGCCGACAGCTGCTTCTCGGCGGCGGCCTGGTACGGGTCCCAGATCACCCAGGCGTCGACGCTGCCGCGTTCGAAGGCGGCGCGGGCGTCGGCCGGCGGCAGGTAGACGGGCTGGATGTCGCTGTATTTCAGGCCGGCGTTCTCCAGTGCGCGCACCAGCAGGTAGTGCACGTTGGAGCCCTTGTTCAGCGCGACCTTCCTGCCCTTGAGCTCGGCGACGGAGCTGATCGGCGAATCCTTCCCCACCAGGATCGCCTCGCTGGTCGGCGCCGGCGGCTCGTGGGCGACGTAGAGCAGGTCGGCGCCGGCGGCCTGGGCGAACACCGGCGGGGTCTCGCCGGTGACGCCGAAGTCGATGCTGCCGACATTCAGCCCTTCGAGCAGCTGCGGGCCGCCGGGGAATTCGGTCCATTGCACCCTGATGCCCTGGTCCGCGAGGCGCTTCTCCAGCGTGCCGCGGGCCTTGAGCAGCACCAGGGTGCCGTACTTCTGATAGCCGATCCGCAGGGTTTCGGCCTGGGCCTGGGTGATGGCGCCGAAAGTGATGGCCGCGGCGAACAGGGCGGCCAGACTCCGACGCAAAGTGATAGTGCGCATGGCGCTCTCCTTTGCATTGAGTGTCGTGGTGGTCGACCTGCTCGCCGGTTGTCCGGCCAGTAAGGTGCAGAGATGTGGGTTTGCGGGGCAGGAAAAAATGGGCCGGCGAACCGGCCGAATACCCTGCTCGTGGTGGAAACATCGGCCGCCCGCCTGGGCGGCCTGGAAAAGATCAGCGGTTCGGTTGCGGCGTCAGGCGCAGATAGGGGCGGACCGCGCGGTAGCCTTTCGGGAAGCGCTGGCGGATTTCCTCCTCGTCCTGCAGCGAGGGCACGATCACCACTTCGTCGCCGTCCTGCCAGTTGCCCGGCGTGGCGACCTTGTGGTTGTCGGTGAGCTGCAGCGAGTCGATCACCCGCAGGATCTCGTTGAAGTTGCGCCCGGTGCTCGCCGGATAGGTGATGATCAGGCGCACCTTCCTGTTCGGATCGATGATGAACAGCGAACGCACGGTGAGAGTGTCGTTGGCGTTCGGGTGGATCAGGTCGTACAGCTCGGAAACCTTGCGGTCGGCGTCGGCGATGATCGGGAAGTTGACCTGGGTGTCCTGGGTCTCGTTGATGTCATCGATCCACTTCACGTGGGATGCCACCGGGTCCACCGACAGCGCCAGCACCTTCACGCCGCGCTGGGCGAATTCGCCCTTGAGCTTGGCGGTCAGGCCGAGTTCGGTGGTGCATACCGGGGTGAAGTCCGCCGGATGGGAGAACAGCACGCCCCAGCTGTCGCCGAGCCATTCGTGGAAGCGAATGCGGCCTTCGCTGGAATCCTGTTCGAAATCGGGGGCGATGTCGCCGAGTCTCAGGCTCATGGGTAGCACTCCTTGTTCGTGGTGGGCTAACTATGCACAAGGCTTTTTCTTATTAAAAAGAATAAATTTAGATTTTCTTATAACCAAAATCCAAATAACTCAGCCAGGGTGCGCTCTCAGCATAGCGAAGGGTTTTGGTTCGTCCCGGCTGTTTCAGCGCTGATACAGCTTGCCGCCGTTCGTCGAATGGCTCCTGCCGTGCAAGGCGCACGACTTAGACTTTGGGTATATGCACCCTCTTGTGGGGGAGTGGTCCTCATGTTTGGGAAACGGGCGAGCGATACCGAACCGCGCCACTACTACCGAAGCGACCGCATCTGCTCGGTCAATGGCCAGTATTTCTTCACCACCCGCGAAGGGACTCTGGAAGGCCCGTTCTACACCCGTTTCGATGCCGAACGCGAAGTGCAGCAGTACATCGACAGGATGCAGCAGGCGGCGGGAATCTACGCGCGGAGCCTGCGCTAGCGGCGTAAGATGAAAAGAAAAGCCCCGGTCCGATTGGTCGGGGCCTTTCTTTATTTGCGGCATTTGCGGCGCCCCGAACGCGCGCCGGACCTGCAGGAGCGAGCTCGCTCGCGAACCCCGGCTCCTACGAAAAGCGGCCCATCCCTCAGATCTCCACCTGCGTCCCCAGCTCGATCACCCGGTTCAGCGGCAGGTTGAAATACCTCAGGTTGCCGTTGGCATTCTTCAGCAGGAAGGCGAACAGCCCCTCCCGCCAGCGCGCCATGCCGATGCGTTTCGACGGGATCACCGTCTCCCGGCTGAGGAAGTAGGTGGTACGCATCTGGCTGAAGTCCAGGTCGCTCAGGTGGCAGAGCTTCAGCGCCCCCGGCACGTCCGGCTCCTCGACGAAGCCGAAATGCAGGATCACCCGGAAGAAGCCATCGCCATAGGCGCTCACCTCGAAACGCCGGTCCGGCGGCACCCGCGGGGTGTCCTCGCTGACCACGGTGAGCAGCACCACCTGCTCGTGCAGCACCTGGTTGTGCAGCAGGTTGTGCAGCAGCGCATGGGGCACCACGTCCTCACGAGCGGTGAGGAAGACCGCGGTGCCCTTGACCCGGTGCGGCGGGTCGGCGCGCAGGCTGGCGATGAACAGCTGCAGCGGCAGCGCGCTTTCGTCGAGGCGGTCCATCAGCAGCTGCCGGCCGCGCTTCCAGGTGGTCATCAGGATGAACAGGACGGTCCCGGCGATCACCGGGAACACCCCGCCCTGCAGCACCTTCGGCAGGTTGGCGGCGAAGAACAGGCTGTCCACCAGCAGGAAGCTGAGCATCAGCGGCACCGCCACCAGCGGCGACCAGCGCCACAGCAGCAGCATCACCACGCTGAGCAGCACCGTGGTGCAGAGCATGGTGCCGGTCACCGCCACGCCGTAGGCCGAAGCCAGCGCGCCGGAGGATTCGAAGCCGATCACCAGCAGCACCACCGCCACCATCAGCGCCCAGTTCACCCCGGCGATGTAGATCTGCCCCTGCTCGTGGTGCGAGGTGTGCTGGATGAACATGCGCGGCACGTAGCCGAGCTGGATGGCCTGCTGGGTCAGGGAGAAGGCGCCGGAAATCACCGCCTGGGAGGCGATCACCGTGGCGGCGGTGGCCAGTCCCACCAGCGGCAGCAGTGCCCAGCCCGGCGCCAGCAGGTAGAACGGGTTGCGCGCGGCTTCCGGGTCGAACAGGATCGCCGCGCCCTGGCCGAAGTAGTTCAGCACCAGCGACGGCAGGATCAGGATGAACCAGGCGCGGGCGATCGGCTTGCGGCCGAAGTGGCCCATGTCGGCATACAGCGCCTCGGCGCCGGTCAGCGCCAGCACCACGGCGCCGAGAATCGCCACGCCGACGCCCGGGTGGGCGATGAAGAAATTCACCGCCCAGGCCGGATTGGTCGCCCTGAGCACTTCCGGGTGCTGCCAGATGCCGTACAGGCCGAGCGCGCCGAGGGCCAGGAACCACACCACCATCACCGGCCCGAACAGCCTGCCGATGCGCGCGGTGCCGTGCTTCTGGATGAGGAACAGGGCGACCAGCACGATCAGCGCCAGCGGCACCACCCAGTGGCCGATGCCTTCGAAGGCGATGTCCAGGCCCTCGATCGCCGAGAGCACCGAGATCGCCGGGGTGATCATGCTGTCGCCGTAGAACAGCGCGGCGCCGATCAGGCCGAAGATCACCAGCACCGCGCGCAGCTTCGGATAGGGCAGCGCGGCGCGCAGCGCCAGGGTGGTCAGCGCCATCACCCCGCCCTCGCCTTCGTTGTCGGCGCGCAGGACGAACAGCACGTACTTCAGCGACACCACCCAGATCAGCGACCAGAAGATCAGCGACAGCACGCCGAGGATGCCGTCGTGGCTGAGCGACACCCCGTAGCCGCCGTTGAACACTTCCTTGAGGGTGTACAGCGGACTGGTGCCGATATCGCCGTAGACCACCCCGGTCGCCGCCACGATCAACCCGACTGCCGAAGAATGATGCTGGTGTTCCTCATGGTTCTCGGCAGAACCGGCCGCTGCATCGGACATTTGCTGTGCTTCCCCCCGGAAAAATTCGGCGCATCCTGCTCCGGCAGTCCTGTCGATGCAAGAGCCGCCCTGCGCTCCCAGCAATCACTATAGAGGGAGTTTCCGCCAATTACCGGCGTGCACGTTCGTCCACGGGAGACTGGTCAAGCACGCGGCCTGCCGGTAGAATTGCGCACTTTTTGATCAGAGGCGCCGCCAGCGCGCCCTTAGAGGTTAGCCACCCATGTCCACCGCAACGCCCAAAGTCGGGTTCGTATCCCTTGGTTGTCCGAAAGCCACGGTAGATTCCGAACGCATCCTCACCCAGCTGCGCATGGAAGGTTACGAGATCGTGCCGACCTACGAGGATGCCGATGTCGTGGTGGTCAACACCTGCGGCTTCATCGACAGCGCCAAGGCCGAATCGCTGGACGCCATCGGCGAGGCCATCGCCGAGAACGGCAAGGTGATCGTCACCGGTTGCATGGGCGTATCCGAGAACAGCATCCGCGACGTGCACCCGAGCGTGCTGGCCGTGACCGGCCCGCAGCAGTACGAGCAGGTGGTCAGCGCCGTTCACGAAGTCGTCCCGCCGAAGGCCGAGCACAACCCGCTGATCGACCTGGTGCCGCCGCAGGGCATCAAGCTCACCCCGCGCCACTACGCCTACCTGAAGATTTCCGAAGGCTGCAACCACAGCTGCAGCTTCTGCATCATCCCGTCGATGCGCGGCAAGCTGGTCAGCCGCCCGGTCGGCGACGTCCTCAGCGAGGCCCAGCGCCTGGTCAAGGCCGGCGTCAAGGAACTGCTGGTGATCTCCCAGGACACCAGCGCCTACGGCGTCGACCTCAAGTACAAGCTCGACTTCTGGGACGGCCAGCCGGTCAAGACCCGCATGCTGGAGCTGTGCCAGGCGCTGTCGGGCATGGGCGTGTGGGTGCGCCTGCACTACGTCTACCCGTACCCGAACGTCGACGACGTGATCCCGCTGATGGCCGAAGGCAAGCTGCTGCCCTACCTGGACATCCCCTTCCAGCACGCCAGCCCGAAAGTGCTGAAGTCCATGAAGCGCCCGGCCTTCGAGGACAAGACCCTCGCCCGCATCAAGAAGTGGCGCGAGATCTGCCCGGAGCTGACCATCCGCTCCACCTTCATCGTCGGCTTCCCCGGCGAGACCGAGGAAGACTTCCAGTACCTGCTCGACTGGCTGACCGAAGCCCAGCTCGACCGCGTCGGCTGCTTCCAGTACTCCCCGGTGGAAGGCGCCCCGGCCAACGACCTGGGCCTGGAGCCGGTGCCGGACGACGTCAAGCAGGACCGCTGGGAACGCTTCATGGCGCACCAGCAGGCGATTTCCGCCGCGCGCCTGCAGCTGAAGATCGGCAAGGAAATCGACGTGCTGATCGACGAAGTGGACGACGAAGGCGCGGTCGGCCGCTCCTGGGCCGACGCCCCGGAAATCGACGGCGCCGTCTACGTCGACACCTTTGACGTGAAGCCGGGCGACAAGGTGCGTGTGCGCATTACCGACGCCGACGAGTACGATCTGTGGGCTGAGCTGGCCTAAGCCCCCGACTCGGACCTGCCGCGCTTCGACTGCCCGGCCCCCAGCCCCAAAAGCCCTGCCGACGTGCAGGGCTTTTTCTTGCGACATCATCCACATCCTTGACCCGCAAACGCATTGCCTCCATCAACCGAGCCATACAACAAACTCGCAATAAACCATAGTTCCCCATGCAAATGAGGTACTTCGGTGATGCTCAATACCACCGGTAAGCGAGCAGGCTACTTGGCCCGGACAACTTCACCGAGCCAGGGCAGGTCCAGCTTGAGGACCTGCTCATAGAGAAACAGCAACGCGGCGAGCGCCTGGTTCTGCGTGGAAGCAGAAACATTGCCGCGTCCGGCAAGATCGGAAAGAAATGCTTCAACCTCCGCCGCCCCATCTCCAACGAGTGGCGGTAGCCATGAAAACGGATGAAACGCTTCACCCATTCGCAATAGACTCGCTCCGTACGCATCGAGTAGTGTTTCAAACGTATCTGCTCGCGAACCTGATCGAGCAACCTGGGCTTTCCATCCATGGTGCATAACTCCCTTACGCAGTCATCCAACCACTACGATGGCCGAGCCACGCGGCGATGGACAAGACGGCAGGAAGGTTATCCACCAGACCTGTGAAAGCGTTATTACACCAGTTGGTGTCTATTTATAGTTAGGTAGCTGCCATGGCCAAGAATATCAATAACACAACCACTTCAGGCTGGCTAAATCTAGATGCGTGGTCGGAAACATACATTGGGGCACATTGGTTATTAAAAAATGAGCTACCAGCTTTTCAGTACCAAGCCGAGGTACATCATGGCCCTCTTTCTCAAATGGTGCTGCTAGCCGCACATCAGCTTGTTGAAATAATATTCTTCCAGTGCGTAAAATCCGTGATTAAACAGAGTAAAACTCAATTTATCGAAATAGAAAGATCACTTGAAAAGGCAAGCTTCTGGCATGCATTCAAAACATGGCCAGAAATTTTAACCGGTTATCCTTTTGACCTAACACAAGAACCACTAAAGTCCGCGCACAGACTAAAAGATCGGCGCAATGCCACCATACATAAAAGCTCAGCACTAACCTCCTTGGAAATGGCACGATCAGCGCTATTCTCAGGAGTTGAAGCCTCAAAGACTATTGCTGAGCATTTCGGAGGGGAGTTAGGATTCAAGTACAACTCCGTACTGTCTAAGTACCCCTTGCAACAAGAGCCGTGGTTCAGCCAGATCCAACTTATCGAAGAGGCAACCTAACAATACGCTCAAATCGCTCACTTCGTTCGCTGGGACGGGCTAAAGCCCGCCCCTTAACCAGACGCTCAGCATCGGCGAAAGTCATCTGCCCAGGCACTACCAAAATGCATTCCCGACAAGGCCCGGCAACGGCGAATCGGCCAGGAGTGTTTCGAACTGCCCCCAAGACAATTCTGTTTGGATAGTTCGCTCGCCCCATTGCGGCACCTGGAACCCGCATGCTGTCTTCGCCCCCTCGCCGAGTGCTGCGATCGAGGACCGAGCTGATATCATTCACCGGATGCCCCGCCAAGCGCGGGGCTTTCTCTTTCCGTGGCGGGAGCGTCACTCCCGCACCGGGCGCTGCGCCATCCTTCCGAGGAAAACACGATGATCAACAACGATGTACTGCGCAGCGTGCGCTACATGCTCGATATCAGCGACGCCGGCATCGCCGACATCACTCGCCTGGGGGGAATGGAGATCGACAAGCAGGATGCCGTCGCCTTCCTCAAGCGCGATGACGAAGCGGACTTCCGCCCTTGCGGCGACGATGTCCTCGCGCACTTTCTCGATGGTCTGATCGTCCACCGTCGTGGCCGCGACGAGAGCCGTCCGACGCCGCCCATCGAACTGCCGATGACCAACAACATTGTCCTGAAAAAGCTGCGCGTGGCGTTCGAGCTGAAGGAAGAAGACCTGCACGCAATTCTCGATGACGCAGGCTTTCCGGTATCCAAGCCCGAGCTGAGTGCGCTGTTCCGCAAGCCCGGTCACAGCAACTACCGCACCTGCGGCGACCAGTTGCTGCGCAACTTCCTCAAGGGGCTGACCCAGCGCTTGCGCAGTTGACGGCAGCGAGGCCGGTAGCCACTACGATGTCCACCGGCGACTGAACCCCTATCGAAAGCCCCGCCCCGCGGGGCTTTCGCGTTTCTGGCCGCTGCACAATCCCTCATTTTGCAGGGATTGTTGAGGCCGTCCGCCGCTTCATAGAGTCCTCCCGTGCCGCTTCGCCAGGAGAGACATCCATGCATGCCCTCCCCCCTGCAACCGTGGCGATCCACTGCTTCGACGCCACGCTGACCTACGACGCCTGAGTCATCACCTGGAGAACAAGAAATGGACTATGAAATCGTCGCGGAAGGCCTGCGCTTCCCCGAAGGCCCCATCTGGATGGAGGACGGCTCGGTCATCGTCGTCGAGATCGAGGCCGGGCGGCTGACCCGCGTCCTGCCGGACGGCAGCAAGGAGACCGTCGCCGAACTCGGCGGCGGCCCGAACGGTGCGGCGATCGGCCCCGACGGGCGCGTCTACGTCTGCAACAACGGCGGTTTCGCCTGGACCGAGCACGACGGCCTGCTGTTCCCGGGGCGCCAGCCGGCCGGTTACTCCGGCGGCCGCATCGAGGTGGTCGACCTGGAGACCGGCCGCATCGAACGCCTCTACGACAACTGCGACGGCATTCCGCTGAAGGGGCCGAACGACCTGGTGTTCGACGACCAGGGCGGCTTCTACTTCACCGACTGCGGCAAGAGCCGCGAGCACGAGGTGGATGTCGGCGGCGTGTTCTACGCCAGGGCCGACGGTTCCTCGATCCGCGCCCTGGCGCGCGGGCTGCTGCGACCGAATGGCTGCGGCCTCTCCCCGGATGGCAGGACCCTCTACGTCGCCCTGACCAGCGAGCGCGTGGTGCTCGCCTTCGACCTCACCGGCGCCGGCGAAGCGGCACCGGCCTGGCCCGCGCCCGGACGGGTGGTCGCCTCGTTCCCGGGCCGCCAGTGGCTCGATTCGCTGGCGGTGACCGCCGACGGGCGCGTCTGCGTCGCCGCGCTGGTGGAAAACCACGGCATCGCCTCGATCGACCCGGCGACCGGCGCCGTCGAGCACTTCGCTTTCCCGGACGTCATCACCACCAACATCTGCTTCGGCGGCGCGGACATGCGCGATGCGTGGATCACCCTGTCGACCACCGGCAAGCTGGTCCGCACCCGCTGGGAACGCCCGGGGCTGCGCCTCGCCCACTACGCCTGAAGCCCGCCCCAACCTGACATCACGGAAGCACAGCGATGGATTTCTCTCTCTCCGCAACACAGACCCACTGGCGCGACCGCGTCGCCGCCTTCATGCAGGAACACGTCTACCCCGCCGAGCACCGCTACGAAGCGGAAGTCGACGAGGGCGACCGCTGGAAGACCATACCAGTGGTCGAGGAACTCAAGCGCAAGGCGCGCGAGGCCGGCTTGTGGAACCTGTTCATGCCGCCGTCCCACGGCAGCAAGGTGAACGAATACCACTTCGAAGGCCCCGGGCTGAGCAATCTCGAATACGCGCTGGTCGCCGAGGAAACGGGCAAGGTGTCCTGGTCGCCCGAGCTGTTCAACTGCTCGGCGCCGGACAGCGGCAACATGGAGGTGCTGCTGCGCTACGGCAGCGCCGAGCAACAGCGGCGCTGGCTGACGCCGCTGATGAACGGCGAGATCCGCTCGGCGTTCCTGATGACCGAGCCGGAGGTGGCCTCCTCGGACGCCACCAACATCGAGACCAGCATCGTCCGCGACGGCGACCACTACGTGATCAATGGCCGCAAGTGGTGGTCGAGCGGGGTCGGCGACCCGCGCTGCGCGGTCGCCATCGTGATGGGCAAGACCGATCCGAACGCCTCGGCGTACCGCCAGCAGTCGATGATCCTGGTGCCGATGGACAGCCCCGGCGTGACGGTCACCCGCATGCTCAAGGTGTTCGGCTACGACCATGCGCCGCGCGGCCACGGCGAGGTGATCCTGAAGGACGTACGGGTGCCGGTGGGTAACCTGCTGCTCGGCGAGGGACGCGGCTTCGAGATCGCCCAGGGCCGCCTCGGGCCGGGCCGCATCCACCACTGCATGCGCGTGGTGGGCGTCGCCGAACGGGCGCTGGAACTGATGAGCAGGCGCCTGCTCAGCCGCGTCGCCTTCGGCCGCCGGCTGTCCGAGCAGTCCATCTGGCAACAGCGCATCGCCGAGGCGCGCATCGACATCGAGATGAATCGCCTGCTGTGCCTGAAGGCCGCCGACATGATGGACCGCAACGGCAACCAGGTGGCGCGCGCGGAGATCGCCATGATCAAGGTCGCCGCGCCGCGCATGGCCTGCCGGATCATCGATGACGCGATCCAGGCCTTCGGTGGCGCCGGGGTCTGCCAGGACACCCATCTCGCCCATCTCTACGCGGTGACCCGCACCGTCCGCATAGCCGACGGCCCGGACGAGGTGCACAACCGCACCCTGGCGCGCTTCGAGTTCGACAAGTACCGCTAATGCTCCCGGGCGGCGGTCGACCGGGTGGGTTATCCGCCCACCGGGAGATCGCCGTCGATCTCGCCGCGCTGCCAGGCCAGCGAGACCAACTGCGGCAGGCTCCGCGCACCGAGGCGGCGCGAGGCGTTGCCGAGGTACTCGCGCACGGTGTAGGGCGACAGTGCCAGCGCCTTCGCCACCTCCTTCATGCTGTAGCCGGCGGCGACATGGCGCAGGCACTCCCGCTCGCGGTTGCTCAGCCGCTCGCGGGCCGGTGCGCTGCACGGGCTGCCCTTGTGCGCTTCGAGGGTGTCGATGAAGGAGTACGCCACCGCCAGCAGCGCACCGTAGGTGCCCTCGCTCACCTGCCAGGCGGCGCCGGCTTCGGTGCTCGTCCAGCCCACCAGCGAGGTGACGCCGCCGGGCAGGTGCACCGGCACGATGATGTTCGAGGCGATGCCGTACTGGCGGTGGACCTCGCGCAGCGAGCGATCCAGCGGGCTCAGGTCGGCGTCCGTACCATCGAGCAGAGTGCTGACGAATGGCATGCGCTCCTGGCGGGTGCGCAGCACGTCACGCTGCTTGGCGTTGATCGTCTCGGCCCGCCACCAGCGCAGCATCTCCCGCGGCAGGCCGAGGCAGGCATGCAGCTCCTCGTGGTGACGCTCGTGAACGACGTTGTCGATGAAGGTGGGGTTGGGCAGGCCGATGATGCGTCCGACATCGAGCAGGCCATCCAGCGCCACGTCCAGCGAACGGCTGGTCCGCGCCTGGACCGACGCCTCGATGATCCGTCCGATCATCTCCACCGAAGCCGGCGGCCCGGAAAGCTGCGTGGTCATTGTCTGTGTCCTCCGTTTCTTCTTGTTCTATCCGGATCGGGCCGGGCGGGAGCGATAATCCGCACAGGATCCGCATCCGCCGAGGAGCCCAGCGTGCTCTACCACCTCGCCGCCAGCGCCACCCTGCTCCTGCACCTGGCCTTCATCCTCTTCGTCATGCTCGGCGCCTTCCTGCTGCTGCGCTGGCCGCGCCTGGCCTGGCTGCACCTGCCGGCCGCGGCCTGGGGCGCGTACATCGAGTTCTCCCATGGCATCTGCCCGCTCACGCCGCTGGAAAACCAACTGCGCCGGCGGGCCGGGGCGGAAGGCTATGCCGGTGGATTCATCGAGCATTACCTGCTCCCGCTGATCTATCCCGGCAACCTCACCGACGGCATGCAACTGGCGTTCGGCCTGATCGTCGTGCTGTTCAACGGCGCGCTCTACGGCTGGCTGCTGTTGCGCCGGCGGCGTCCCGCGCCCTGATCGGCTAACATGGCCGCCTCGTCTTCAGCGCCGGCCAGCATGTCCCATTCCGTCAGCCCCATCGGTTACGTCCGCTCCTGCTTCAAGGAGAAATTCGCCATCCCGCGCCAGCCGCAACTGGCTCCGGCCGCCCGCGGCGTGCTGGAACTGCTGCCGCCCTTCGACCAGCCGGAAGCGGTCGAGGGCCTGGAGCAGGTCAGCCACGTGTGGCTGATCTTCCTCTTCCACCAGGCGCTGGAAGACAAGCCGCGACTGAAGGTGCGTCCGCCACGGCTGGGTGGCAATCGTTCGATGGGGGTATTCGCCACCCGCGCGACGCACCGGCCCAATGGCATCGGCCAGTCGGTGGTGAAGCTGGAGAAGGTCGAGCCGGGGCGCCTGTGGCTGTCCGGTATCGACCTGCTGGACGCCACGCCGGTGCTGGATATCAAGCCCTACGTGCCCTACGCCGACGCCGTGCCCGGCGCCAGCAACGCGATCGCCGAGGCGCCTCCGGCGCCGATTCCCGTGGAGTGGACGGACACCGCCCTCACCCAGGCCCGTGAACACGGCCTGCGCCTCGGCGAACCGGTGGTCGAGCTGATCGAACAGTGCCTGGCCCAGGACCCGCGCCCGGCCTATCAGGTGCCCACTCCGGAACGCCGCTACGGCGCCCGGCTGTGGGATGTGGACGTGCACTGGCACTATCCACGCCCCGGCCTGATCCGCGTGCTGGACATCCAGCGCGGCGACGACTGAAAACGCCTCAGCGCAGCGGGTTCAACGCCAGCGCATCGCTCTCGAAGACTTCCTGTTCGAGGATCAGCGGCTCCACCAGCGGCCGGCTGTCGCGGAAATGCGCGGTGCGGGTGTGCGCCTCGTAGGCCTCGTCATCGCGGTAGATCTCGTAGAGATACACCACGTCCGGATCGACCCGGTCGCGGGAAACGTCGAACACCAGGCAACCGGGCTCGGTCTCCACGGAGGCGGCGGCGTTGGGCTTGATCGCCTCGATGAAGGCATCGGCGCAGCCGGGCTTGAGGCGGGTCCTGATAAATATGCAGTACACAGGCGATTCCTTTTGTCTTAGATTTAAAGAAATATTGTATACAAAAAAGGAATCAGTCTCATGTCCGATCTCACCGACCGCCCTGCCCGTCCCAGCCGCCTGAACGGCCTGCGCCACCTGGCCCTGCTGGTGCCGAACCTGGAAGAGTGCGAGCGCTTCTACGTCGACGTACTGGGCATGCAGGTGCTCAACCGCGCCAACGAGGACCTGGTCTACCTCACCTGCGGCAACGACAACCTCTCCCTCGGTCGCGGCGCCGCCGCGAGCAACGGCCTGCAGACCATGGACCACTATGGCTTCATCGTCGACAGCGTGGAGGAACTGCACGCCTGGTACGAGTACCTGAAGGCGCTGGGCGTGACCCTGCTCGACCGCCCGTTCGCCCATGGCGACGGCGCGCACAGCTTCCACCTGCTCGACCCGGCGGGGAACAAGGTGCAGCCGCTGTACCACCCGGCGGTATCCGGCCAGCGCCTGGCTTGAAGCACATGTAGGACCGAGGGAGCCAGGCACCAGGCAGAAATTCGGCTCATAAAAAAACGCCGCGCTCCCAGGGGAATCGCGGCGTTTTTCGACCGATCAGCTCGGCTTACTTCTCGACGAAGGCGCGCTCGATCAGGTAGTCGCCCGGCTCGCCCATGCGCGGGGAAATCTGCAGGCCGAAGCCGTCCAGCACGGCGCTGGTCTCGTCCAGCATGCTCGGGCTGCCGCAGATCATGGCGCGGTCGTCCTGCGGGTTCATCGGCGGCAGGCCGATGTCGGCGAACAGCTTGCCGCTGCGCATCAGGTCGGTCTGGCGGCCCATGTTGCGGAACTCTTCACGGGTGACCAGCGGGTAGTAGATCAGCTTCTCGCGGACCATGTCGCCGAAGAACTCGTGCTCCGGCAGGACCTTGGTGATGAAGTCGGCGTAGGCCAGCTCGCTGACCCAGCGCACGCCGTGGACCAGGATGACCTTCTCGAACTTCTCGTAGACTTCCGGGTCCTGGATCACGCTGAGGAACGGCGCCATGCCGGTGCCGGTGCTGAGCAGGTAGAGGTTCTTGCCCGGCTTGAGGTCGTCGAGGACCAGGGTGCCGGTGGGCTTGCGGCTGACCATCAGCTCGTCGCCTTCCTTCAGGTGCTGCAGGCGCGAGGTCAGCGGGCCGTCCGGAACCTTGATGCTGAAGAACTCCAGGTGCTCTTCGTAGTTCGGGCTGGCAATGCTGTACGCGCGCATCAGCGGACGACCGTTGACTTCCAGGCCGATCATCACGAACTGACCGGTCTTGAAGCGCAGCCCCGGGTTGCGGGTGGTCTTGAAGCTGAAGAGAGTGTCGTTCCAGTGGTGCACGCTGAGAACGCGCTCGGTGTACAGGTTGCTCATCAAGGTCTCCTACAGAATACGTGGCGCACCCCAGCGAAACCCGGACGTGGCGCGATTGCGCGACATTTTATAGGCGGCGACAATATCCGCAAAATAAATTATCTGGATATTGCTAATCCAAAACGCAGATAAGGGCGCCGCTGTCGCGCGCAAAAGGGTATCGGCAGTTCCCTTTTCACCCTAGCGACGGAATGTCGCGCCCCTCTCTGTCGGAGCCTCCGCCATGAAATTCACCCTGCGCCAACTGGAAGTGTTCGTCGCGGTGGCCCAGCAGGAAAGCGTCTCCCGCGCCGCCGAGGCGCTGTCGATGTCGCAGTCGGCCACCAGCACCTCGCTCGGCGAACTGGAGCGGCAGTTCGACTGCCGGCTGTTCGACCGCGCCGGCAAGCGCCTCACCCTCAACGCCCTCGGCCGCCAGTTGCTGCCCCAGGCTGTGGCGCTGCTCGACCGCGGCGGGGAAATCGAGAACCTGCTCAACGGCAAGAGCACCTTCGGCTCACTGGACCTCGGCGCCACCCTGACCATCGGCAACTACCTGGCCACCCTGCTGATCGGCCGCTTCATGCAGCGCCAGCCGGACTGCCGGGTGCGCCTGCACGTGCACAACACCGCCCACGTGGTGCAGCAGGTCGCCCACTACGAACTGGACCTCGGACTGATCGAAGGCGATTGCCAGCATCCGGATATAGAAGTGCAGTCCTGGATGGAAGACGAACTGGTGGTGTTCTGCGCGCCGCAGCATCCGCTGGCCCGGACCGGCAGGGCGGATATCGGCCGGCTCAGCGAGGAAGCCTGGATTCTCCGCGAACAGGGGTCTGGCACGCGGCTGACCTTCGACCAGGCCATGCGCCATCACCGCGAACCACTGAATATCCGCCTGGAGCTGGAACACACGGAAGCGATCAAGCGCGCGGTGGAGTCGGGCCTCGGCATCGGCTGCATCTCGCGCCTGGCCCTGCGCGACGCCTTCCGCCGCGGCAGCCTGGTGCCGGTGGAAACCCCGGAGCTGGACCTGCGCCGACAGTTCTATTTCATCTGGCACAAGCAGAAGTACCAGACCAGCGCCATGCGCGAGTTCCTCGACCTGTGCCGCTGCGAAACCGCCGGGATCAGCCGCAGCGACGAGATCGTGCTGCCGTTGATTCCCTGAGTGGCATGGATGGGGGAAATACTTGGCGATTTCCACCCCGCGACCAAGCGCTGCCGCTTTGTGTAGGAGCCAGCTTGCTGGCGATCATCCATCTCGACCGACTGCTCGGTGGTTGCCGGTAAGTCCGGGATCGCCAGCAAGCTGGCTCCTACAGGTACGGCCGAGCGACGTCAGACGCCGTAGACGAACGGGCGGACTCAACCCAGCAGGATCACGCCCCACACCGCGGTGATCAGCGTCAGCGCCACGAACTGGGCGGCGCTGCCCATGTCCTTGGCGTTCTTCGACAGCGGGTGGCGTTCGAGGGAGATGCGGTCGACCACCGCCTCGATGGCCGAGTTGAACAGCTCGACGATCAGCGCCAGCAGGCACACGCCGATCATCAGCGCGCGCTCGCCGCGGGTCACGTCGGCGAAGAAGGCCAGCGGGATCAGCACCACGTTCAGCAGCACCAGTTGGCGGAACGCGGCCTCGCCGCGGAAGGCGGAGACGAAGCCGGCCATGGAGTAGCCGGCGGCATTGAAGATGCGCTTCAGGCCGGTGCGGCCTTTGAATGGAGAGGTCGACACGAGGGGTTCTCTGCTGGAAGGACGACGCACTCTAAACCAGGCGCGTCGAAAATGAAGCCGGGAGACCGCGACAGAATGTGAATCAGGCGCCCGGCACCGATTCCATCTGCTGCAGCAGCAGCGCGGCCTGGGTGCGGGTGCGCACGCCGAGCTTGCGGAAGATCGCCGTGACGTGGGCCTTCACGGTGGCCTCGGAGACGCTCAGCTCGTAGGCGATCTGCTTGTTCAGCAGGCCTTCGCAGACCATGGTCAGCACGCGGAACTGCTGCGGCGTCAGGCTCGACAGGCCGGCGCTGGCGGCGCGCGCCTCCTCGCTCAGCTCGGTCACCGCATCGGCCTGCGGCGGCCACCAGACGTCGCCGTCGAGCACGGCACGCACCGCCTGCTGCAGGGTGGTCAAGTCGCTGGACTTGGGAATGAAACCGCTGGCGCCGAACTCCCGCGAACGCTGCACCACGGCGGCGTCCTCCTGGGCCGAGATCATCACTACCGGAATCTGCGGATACTGCCCGCGCAGCAGCACCAGCCCGGAGAAGCCGTAGGCGCCGGGCATGTTCAGGTCGAGCAGGACCAGATCCCAGTCGGCCTTCTCGTTGAGCCTGGCCTCCAGCTCCGCGATGCTCGCCGCCTCCACCAGACGTGCGTCGGGTCCGAGCCCGAGGGTCAGGGCCTGTTGCAGGGCACTGCGGAACAACGGGTGATCGTCAGCGATGAGGATCTCGTAGGATGCCATGTCATGTCCTTGGTGGGTGCACTCCGGCCAAGCCATGGATGACAGCTTAGCCAGCACTGAGGGGTAGGAACACTGGTGGCGCATTGTACGCAAAGTCGACAATGAACGTCTGCCGGGAATCGGCGGGGAACGCCGCCCGGCGGCTTTCCAAATTCTGACCGTTGCGGCAAAGTTGCGCTTTTTTTCCGCGAGACTTCCATGAAAACCCAAGCCCTGCGCGCCGACATCCTGATGCTGATCACCGCGATGATCTGGGGAGCGGCATTCGTGGCCCAGCGCGTGGGCATGGACGCGATCGGCCCGTTCCTGTTCTCCGGCCTGCGCTTCTGCATCGGCGCCCTGGTCCTGCTGCCGCTGGTCTTGCGCCGCGGCGCCACGGCTCCGCAGCCCTTCAACCGCGGCCTGCTGCTGGGCGGCGTGGCCCTGGGCACGGCGCTGACCATCGGCATCAACCTGCAGCAGGTCGGCCTGCTGTTCACCAGCGTGACCAACTCCGGCTTCATCACCGGCCTGTACGTGATCATCGTGCCGCTGCTCGGCCTGGCGCTCGGCCACCGCACCGGCCTCGGCACCTGGCTGGGCGCCTGCCTGGCGGTGGTCGGCATGTTCCTGCTCAGCGTCGGCGAGAACTTCCACGTCGCCTCGGGCGACTGGCTGCAACTGGCCGGCGCCTTCGTCTGGGGCGTGCACGTGCTGCTGGTGGGCTTCTTCGCCAGCCGCTACGACCCGATCCGCCTGTCCTTCCTGCAGTTCGTCGTCTGCGGCGTATTCAGCCTGATCATGGCGGTGATCTTCGAGGAGATTCACCTGGACGCCATCATGCAGGCCGGTCCCGCCCTGCTCTACGGCGGCCTGGTGGCGGTGGGCATCGGCTATACCCTGCAGGTCGTGGCGCAGAAGCACGCCATCGCCTCCCACGCGGCGATCATCCTTTCCCTGGAGGCGGTGTTCGCCGCCATCGCCGGCGCGCTGTTCCTCGACGAAAGCCTGCACCTGCGCGGCTACCTGGGCTGCGCGCTGATGCTCGCCGGCATGCTGGTGGCGCAGCTGTGGCCGCAGAAGCCGGCGCTCAAGGCGCCGCAGCCGTCACTCGCCGAGGAACGGCCGTAGGGACTGGTGCGCCGGGCTCTGCTCGTCCAGCGGCTGCTGGCCCTTGGAGCCGAGATAGCGTTCGCTGAACACATCCAGATAGGCATCCAGCGCGTCCGCCGCGCGCTGGTCGCCAGCCAGGCCGAGGCACAGCGCGGCCACTTCGGCGGTGCACAGGTGATCGTCGCGCTTGGAGCGGCGCAGGCGGTAGCGCGACAGCTGCTCCGGCGTCAGGCTGAGCACCGGGAAGCGCTCCAGATAGGGACTCTTGCGGAACATCTTGCGCGCCTCGGTCCAGGTGGCGTCGAGCAGGATGAACAGCGGACGCTTGCCGGGCTGCGGCTCGACGCTCTGCACCACGCGCTCCGGCGCCACGAACTCGCCGGGGAACACCACGTAGGGCTGCCACTGCGGATCGTCGAGCAGCGCTAGCAGCGCCGGATCGACCTCGATGCGCGACCAGCCGAAGGCCCAGGTGTCGGGCACGGTCTCGGCGATCAGCCAGCCGGTGTTGCTCGGCTTCAGCGGCTCGGTATCGAACATCACCAGGCACATCGCCGAATCCGTCTGCACCCGCGGGCGCCAGGCGCACATGCAGTAGTTCGGCCGCAGCCGGCAGCCGGGGCAGCGCGGCGACCGCGAACCGCGGGCGTAGAAGGGTTTCAGGCAGCGGGCCAGGCGCTCGGCGCGCAGGCGGGCAACGGCGTGGCTCATGGCCGGACCATGCGGGTGGAATGGATCGGGAACATCGAAGGCTCGAACGGGGGCAGGAAAGCGAGCCTCGAATTGTACCAGAGGCCGCCATGCCGGCTCCGCCGAATCGGCGCTCGGCATGGCGGCGGTTTCAGGCGACAATACGCGGCGCTCGCCGGCGAACCTAGTTCGTGACCGCTGGTCGAACCCGCACCATTCCCCCAGGAGATTCCCATGCTGCGCCTCACCGCCCTCGCACTCTGCCTCGTTCTCCCCGCCGCCCATGGCGCATCGCTGAAGGACTACGAGCTGAGCGAGACGCTGAACAAGGTCGCCAAGGAAAGCAGCGAGGGCACCCCGCGCGCGATCAACGAGGACATCCTCGACCAGGGTTACACGGTGGACGGCAACCAGTTGATCAACCACCTCAGCGTCCGCGCCAGCCACGCCGAACGCATGCGCGAAAACCCCGACAGCGTGCGCAGCCAACTGGGCGACAGCGTCTGCAGCAACACCGGCTACCGCCAGCTGCTCGCCCGCGGCGCGATCCTCACCTACAGCTTCACCGAGTACAAGACCAACCGCCCGGTCGCCACCGAACGCTTCGACGCCGGCAGCTGCAAGATCAAGCTGCAGAAATGACGCCGATGCTGGAGAAGGAACACCTGCTCAGGATCGCCCGCACGCCGATGCCCTTCGGCAAGTACCAGGGGCGGATGCTGGTGGACCTGCCGGAAGAGTATCTGCTGTGGTTCTACAAGAAGGGCTTTCCGCCGGGTGAGCTGGGGCGACTGATGCAGCTCACCCTGGAACTGAAGATCGACGGCCTGGATGGCCTGATCAAGCCGCTGAAACGCTGACCAGCGCCGGGCCCCGAGCGGAGCCCGGCATCCATCTTCACACCTTCAGCGCAGCGCCCGCGGATCGCCCTTGCCGCCCACCGCGGCCGCCTCCTCGGCCGTCAGCAATGCACTGCGCGGCACGTCCAGCAGGCGCGCGCAGGCCGCCAGCACATCCGCCCAGCAGGCGCGGTTGGCGAACAGCATGCCCGCCTCGTCCAGCGTGCCGCCGCGGTTGCGATAGCCCAGCACCGAGGTCTTCAGCGCATCCGGCAGGATCGGCCAGAGATGCCCGCGCGCCACCTCGGGGCGCATGTGGGTCAGCAGCACCCGCCGCGCATGGCTGTCGGGGAACAGGCGCGCCATCAGCGCCTCGTCGGCGACCGTCTTCAGCTCCCAGTTGTCGCGCGGCGCGCGGAAGCGTCCCGGTTCCTGCAGGTAGACCAGCCGGTAGGGATAGCCGCCCTCCTCCAGCCGTGCGGCGGCGCGGCGCATCTCGGCGAGCTGGTAGCTGCCGTTGGCGATCAGCAGCAGCGGCTGGTTGCCGGGACGCTCTTCCAGCACGATGGCCCCGTCCCGCGCCAGCTGTTCGGCCTGGGCCTGGTCGAAGACCACCGGCCGCTCGCGCTTGGGGATCACCATGCAGGCCAGTTGGCCGCGGCTGCGGTAGATGTCCGGCAGCAGCGCCAGGACGCTGTTGTGGTCGGCCGGGAACAGCACCCGCACCATGTCGCTCATCTCGCCGAGCAGGGCCTCGCAGAAGGTGGTGTCCTGGTGCGACTGCTGGTTCTTGCCGTTCTCCCAGGTGTGCGAGGTGGCCACCAGCGGCCAGCCGAGCCAGCCCGCCGGGCGCCCGGCCTCCTTCTGCTGGCGGGCGAAGATCAGCGTCTGCCGCACCGCGCCGAGCATCTTCACGCAGAACGCCTCGTAGCTGGCGACCAGGTTGATCCCGCCCTGGTTGGCCAGGCAGGCGGAGACCACCGCTTCCTCGTTCAGCGCGGTGATGATCCGTCCGTCCACCGCTTCGAGTTCGCTCTCCGGCGAGCAGACCCGGTGCTTCAGCGCCTTCAGCACGCCGCCCAGGCGGTTGCTGGCCAGCTCGTCCGGATTGCCCACCCGCGCGCGCAGGTCGGGGTTGGCCGCGCACAGGTCGACGAAGAAGCGGTCCAGCGCCGCCATCGGCGAACAGATGTCGCCGCGGTATTTCAGCTCGGGTATCGACGGCTCGATGGGACGCCGCACGGCGAGCGGATTGTCGCGCTCCAGCAGGCGGCCCTGGCGCGCGCCGGCGAACAGCGCGCAGGCGGCGGCCAACTCGTCCTCCGCGACCCACAGCTGCGCCGCATGCTGGTTGAACAGCTCCAGCGCATGCGCGTCCGTCGCCGGGCTGCCCGGCAGCGGCAGGTTGTGCGCGGCGTTGCTGCCGGCGCCGTAGAAACCGAAGCCCTTGACCGTTTCCGCGATGCCGTAGGGGATCGGCAACGGATATTCGAGGATGCCGCGGTCCTTCTCGCCCACGCGGTGCTGCAGGCGCTGCTCCATTTCCCACAGCGCGCAGACGAAGGCGGCCGGGTCGCGGCCGTCGAAGGTCAGCGGGTCGAAGCCGCAACGCCGCAGGTGCTGCTTGAATCCCTCCAGCCCTTCGTGGGTACCCAGCTCGGTACGCTGCTCGATGCGTCGGCCGTTGGCGATCATCACCGGCAGTGCGACGCCGCTGTCTTCCGAACGCCACCAGCGCGGTATCCAGTCGCTGCCGCGCTGCTCCTCGGCGGCGCCATCGGAGAGGAAGGCGACCAGGGTCTCGCCGGGCAGCGGCATGTGCGCGTACTGCAGTTCGGCGAAGCCCAGGTAGCCGCCCTCGGCGATGCCGCCGGCGGTGTGCGGATTGACGTGGCTGCCCAGCGGCACGGCGACGCTGCCGTCGGCGGCCTGGGCGTAGCTGTAGAAGTCCTGCGCCAGCCGGCTCAGCCCGGCCTCGCCGCCGGCGTAGGCCTGCGCCTGTTCCGGATGCAGGTTGCCGGTCAGCACGTTCAGCGCATCGATCGCCGCCACGCAGTGACCCTGGCCCATCAGCCAGCCGCGGGTGCTGCGGCTCAGCGCGTTCAGTGCCAGGTAGCCGGCGTAGGCCGGCACCATGTTCAGCGCACCGCCGGTATGGCCTTCCGGGCTTTCCTTGAAATCCGCCGCCTGCAGCGGGGTTCCATCGAGACGCACGCGCCAGGCATAGGTCATGTGCACGACCAGCCACATGCCGGCGCAGGTCAGCCGGTCCAGCGCCTGCAGCAGCCGATAGACGGACGCGAGATCGCACTGCTGGCCGCCCTGGACCAGTTGGTGGGCCATGCGGAAGACTGCCGCCTGGGTCGCCGGACTATGCTGAAGCGGACCGCGGCCACGCGACCATTCCGCGAATGCCGGTTCGGCGGCCGCATGGGCGGCCAGCTCCTCCGGACTGGGCAATATCTGGGACATCCTGGACTCTCCTCGGGGTATAGAGAAAGTCTAGGCGCCCCGGACAGAGGGGCGGTGATATGTATCAAGGCCATTCCCGCCCCAGTACGCGAGGCTGAAGACCTGTCTGAACAAGGAGGCATCATGGCCCTGCTCACTTTCATCGGCGCAATCCAGGAAGTCACCGGCTCCTGTTATCTGCTGGAAACCCGCGAGGGCGTCCGGGTTTTGCTGGAATGCGGCATGCGCCAGGGGATGCGCAACGATATGGAACGCAACCGGGCGAAGTTCCCGTTCGATCCCACCAGCCTGGACGCAGTGGTGCTTTCCCACGCCCACCTTGACCACAGCGGACTACTGCCGCGCCTGGCCAGCCAGGGTTACCGGGGCCCGATCTATGCCACCCAGTCGACCTGCGACCTGCTCGAACTGATGCTGATGGATTCGGCGAACATCCAGGAAAAGGATGCGGAATGGGAAAGCCGCTGGCGCGCGCGCCTCGGCCGCCCGCCGGTCACGCCGCTGTATACGGTCGAGGACACCGCCGCGGCGCTCAAGCAGCGCCGCCCGGTCAGCTACGGCAGCACCATCGAGGTCGCCAAGGGCATCCGCGTGACCTTCCACAACGCCGGCCACATCCTTGGCTCGGCCATCGTCGAACTGGAAATCCACGAACAGGGCCTGACCCGCCGCATGGTGTTCTCCGGCGACCTCGGCAATACCTGCTCGCCGCTGATGCGCACGCCGACGCCGCTGTCGCGCGCGGACGTGGTGCTGCTCGAATCGACCTACGGCGACCGCGACCACCGCGACAACAACGACACGCTGGAGGAACTGGCCGGCATCCTCGAACAGGCCCACAAGGATGGCGGCAACGTGCTGATTCCCGCCTTCGCCGTCGGCCGCACCCAGGACCTGCTCTTCTACCTCGGCCGCTTCTACCAGGAGGGACGCCTGCCGCAGAAGATGGTTTTCCTCGACAGCCCGATGGCCAGCCGGGCCAACGAGATCTACCTGCAGCATTCCAATGAGTTCTCCGATACGGACCGCGAGTACATCCGCGGCACCGGCACCGCGCGCATCGGCGAATGGCTGCCGCCCCTGCGCGTCACCCAGAGCCCGGACGAATCCATGGCCATCAACCGCATCGAAAGCGGCGCCATCATCATCGCCGGCAGCGGCATGTGCACCGGCGGGCGCATCGTCCACCACCTCAAGCACAACCTCTGGCGCAAGGAGTGCCACCTGGTGTTCCCGGGCTTCCAGGCCAGGGGCACCCTGGGGCGCGCGATAGTCGACGGCGCGGACACCGTGCGCATCCTGCGCCAGCGCATCGCCGTGCGGGCGAAGGTCCACACCCTCGGCGGATTCTCCGCACACGCAGGACAATCGCAATTAATTCAGTGGGTTGGACACTTCGAGCAGAAACCCGAGCTATACCTGATACATGGCGAGCGAGAAAAGATGGACACCCTGCAGGCCGCCATCCTCGATCGCCTCAGCTGGCGCGCCAACATTCCGGAACCGGGGGACCGCATTGCCATCTGACAGGGGGTCTCACTGACTGTCACATTCGCCATGTCAGACTGGCGTGACCGCTTCCAAGGGGTTGATGAACAAGGAGTATCAACATGCCCTATGAGCCCGACGACTATCTCTCCAGACACTTCCAGACCAGCGGTGCCGAGCTGGCGCAGAAAATAGACGAACTCTCGACCCTGGCCGTACCCGGCGGCAGCCCGAACCTGCCGCTGTATCGCGAAATGCTCACCACCGTGACGCGCATGGCGCAGGCCGACCGCAACCGCTGGGACGCCAAGATCATGCTGCAGACCCTGCGCGAGATGGAGCGCGCCTTCAGCACCCTGGAACAGTTCAAGCGCCGCCGCAAGGTCACCGTCTTCGGCTCCGCGCGCACGCCCGAGGACCACCCCCTGTATTCCCTGGCCCGGGAACTCGGCGCCACGCTGGCACGCTACGACATGATGGTGATCACCGGCGCCGGCGGCGGCATCATGGCCGCCGCCCACGAGGGCGCGGGGCTGGAAAACAGCCTCGGCTTCAACATCACCCTGCCCTTCGAGCAGCAGGCCAACCACACCGTCGAGGGCTCCACCAACCTGCTGTCGTTCCACTTCTTCTTCCTGCGCAAGCTGTTCTTCGTCAAGGAGGCCGACGCGCTGGTGCTCTGCCCCGGCGGCTTCGGCACGCTGGACGAAGCGCTGGAAGTGCTGACCCTGATCCAGACCGGCAAGAGCCCGCTGGTGCCGATCGTGCTGCTCGACCAGCCGGGCGGCCATTACTGGGAACAGGCGCTGAAATTCATGAAGGAACAGCTGGAAGACAACCGCTACATCCTCGCCAGCGACATGCATCTGGTCCGCCTGGTACACCGCGCGGAGGATGCCGCCGCCGAAATCGCCCAGTTCTACAGCAACTTCCACTCCAGCCGCTGGCTGCAGGACCGCTTCGTCATACGCCTGAACCATCCGCTGAAGCCGGAAGCCCTGAACCACCTGCACGACGCCTTCCCGGACATCTACCTGAGCGGTGGATTCCAGCAGCAGCCCTACAGCGAACTGGAAGAAGACGAACCGGAATTCGCCCATCTCACGCGCCTGGCCTTCACCTTCAACGGGCGCGACCACGGCCGGCTGCGGGAGCTGGTCAACTACATCAACCTGAAGGAAAACTGGGCTGGCACTCAATGAAAAAAGGTTCTTTGCGGATTACCGGAGAAAATCCGTAGGGCGGGTACAACCCGCCATTTCGGTGCGAAGAACCGGCCGGATTGCATCCTCCATACGCTTTGACAAAAAAGGCACCCGCTTGGGTGCCTTCTCATTCATTCGTATTCGTCCGGATCGCCGCGCCCACTCAGCAGGCGGCCGATGGCCTCCTGCGAATAGCCGCGATAAGCGAGGAAGCGTCCCTGCTGGGCGCGCTCCTTCGGGTCCGTCGGCGCGCGTCCAGCGAACTTGCGTCGCCACGTCTCGCGCAGCTGGGCGAACCAGTCGACCTCCGCCGTATCCAGCGCCCTTTCGATCTCATTGCGCGCCAGGCCGCGCTGGGCCAGTTCCTGGCGAATGCGCAGCGGACCGTAGCCATTGCGGGCACGGCTGGCGATGAAGCTTTCCAGATAGCGGGATTCGTTGAGCAACCCCTCCTCGGCCAGACGGTCGAGGGCGGGGTCTATGAGTTCCTGGGCTGCCCCGCGCTGGCGCAGCTTGCGGGACAACTCGGCGCGACCGTGTTCGCGACGCGCCAGGAGGTCCATGGCGGCCCGCCGCACGGCGACGGGATTGTCGAGCACGACCGGCATGGCGGGTATCAGTAGTCGAGGTCGGCTTCAGCGGCCTCGGCTGCCTCGGCGGCGGCCAGCTCGGCCTTGGTCGGAGCCGGCTGGTTTTTCAGCAGCTGCTCGCGGATGGCCTTGTCCAGCACCGCGCAGGCTTCCGCATTCTCTTCCAGATACTTGGCGGCATTCGCCTTGCCCTGGCCGATCTTGCTGCCCTGGTAGCTGTACCAGGCACCGGACTTCTCGATCAGCCCCAGTTGTACGCCCAGGTCGATGATCTCGCCGGTACGGTAGATGCCCTTGCCATAGAGGATCTGGAACTCGGCCTGACGGAACGGCGGCGCCACCTTGTTCTTCACCACCTTGACGCGGGTTTCGCTACCGACCACCTCGTCGCCTTCCTTCACCGCGCCGGTGCGGCGGATGTCCAGGCGGACCGAGGCGTAGAACTTCAGCGCGTTGCCGCCGGTAGTGGTTTCCGGGTTGCCGAACATCACGCCGATCTTCATGCGAATCTGGTTGATGAAGATGACCAGGCAGTTGGCGTTCTTGATGTTGCCGGTGATCTTGCGCAGCGCCTGGGACATCAGGCGGGCCTGCAGACCAACGTGGGCGTCGCCCATCTCGCCTTCGATTTCGGCCTTCGGCACCAGGGCCGCCACGGAGTCGACGATGATCACGTCGACCGCGTTGGAGCGCACCAGCATGTCGGTGATTTCCAGGGCCTGCTCGCCGGTGTCCGGCTGCGAGACCAGCAGGTCGTCGACGTTGACGCCCAGCTTGCCGGCGTAGTCCGGGTCCAGCGCGTGCTCGGCGTCGACGAAGGCGCAAGTGGCGCCCTGCTTCTGGGCTTCGGCGATGACCGACAGGGTCAGGGTGGTCTTGCCCGAGGATTCCGGACCGTAGATTTCGACGATACGGCCTTTCGGCAGGCCGCCGATGCCGAGAGCAATGTCCAGGCCGAGCGAGCCGGTGGAAATGGCCGGAATGGCCTGGCGCTCATGGTCGCCCATGCGCATCACCGCGCCCTTGCCGAATTGGCGTTCGATCTGTCCCAGAGCCGCGGCCAGGGCGCGCTTCTTGTTCTCGTCCATTGAATTCCTCACGAAGTCAGAGCGGCCGGACGGCCACGAACAACTGTATAATTAGACAGTATTATTCCACAGGGCAAGGCGGTCGCCTACCCCTGCAAAGGATTTTCCCCGTCGGCCAGCCGGAGCAGGCCGGCCAGAGCGGCTGCCACCGTCTGCTGGCGTACGGTGGCCCGATCGCCGGCGAACAGACGCTTCTCGGCGAAGGTCTTTTCGCCATCGGCCCAGGCCAGCCAGACGGTGCCGACCGGCTTTTCCGCCGAACCGCCATCCGGCCCGGCGATGCCGCTCACCGCCACGGCGAAATGCGCGCCGCTGCGTTCGCAGGCACCACGTGCCATGGCCTCGACCACCTCCCGGCTGACCGCGCCGACCTCGCCGAACAGCTGTTCCGGCACACCGAGCTGGAGGGTTTTCTGACGGTTGGAATAGGTGACGTAACCGGCCTCGAACCAGGCAGAACTGCCGGCGACCCGCGTGATCGCCTCGGCGATCCCGCCGCCGGTGCAGGACTCGGCGGTACTCACCTGCAACTGCCGGGCGAGCAGTTTCGAACCGAGGCGGGCGGACAGTTCGGTGATCGCGGATTCACTGATGGACACGACGCCTCCAGGGGCCAAAGAAGGTGGCGGATACCGTACACTACGCGCTTTTGCATATGAAAGCCGGACCGCCACCCGCAATGACCCAGAGCGACCTCTCCGCCCACACACCCATGATGCAACAGTACTTCCGGCTGAAGAACCAGCACCCGGATCAGCTGATGTTCTACCGCATGGGCGACTTCTACGAACTCTTCTACGAAGACGCGAAGAAAGCCGCCAAGCTGCTCGACATCACCCTGACCGCGCGCGGGCAGTCGGCAGGCAACGCCATCCCGATGGCCGGTATCCCCTTCCACTCCGCCGAGGGCTACCTGGCCAAGCTGGTGAAGCTCGGCGAGTCGGTGGTGATCTGCGAGCAGATCGGTGACCCGGCGACCAGCAAGGGGCCGGTGGAGCGCCAGGTGGTGCGAGTCATCACTCCCGGCACGGTCAGCGACGAAGCATTTCTCGACGAGCGCCGCGACAACCTGCTGGCCGCCGTGCTCGGCGACGAGCGGCTGTTCGGCCTGGCCGTGCTGGACATCACCAGCGGCCGTTTCAGCGTCCAGGAAATCCGCGGCTGGGAAAGCCTGCTGGCCGAACTGGAGCGCCTGAACCCCGCCGAGCTGCTGATTCCCGACGACTGGCCGCAGGGCCTGCCGGCCGAGAAGCGTCGCGGCGTGCGCCGTCGCGCACCCTGGGACTTCGACCGCGATTCGGCGCACAAGAGCCTCTGCCAGCAGTTCGGCACCCAGGACCTGAAGGGCTTCGGCTGCCACGAACTGACCCTCGCCATCGGCGCTGCCGGCTGCCTGCTGGCCTACGCCAGGGAAACCCAGCGCACCGCCCTGCCGCACCTGCGCAGCCTGCGCCATGAGCGCCTGGACGACACGGTGATCCTCGATGGTGCCAGCCGCCGCAACCTGGAACTGGACACCAACCTCTCCGGCGGCCGCGACAACACCCTGCAGTCCGTGGTCGACCGCTGCCAGACCGCCATGGGCAGCCGCCTGCTGACCCGCTGGCTGAACCGTCCGCTACGCGACCGCGCGGTACTGGAGGCGCGCCAGGAATCCATCGCCTGCCTGCTGGAGCGCTACCGCTTCGAAACCCTGCAGCCGCAGCTCAAGGAAATCGGCGACGTCGAGCGCATCCTCGCCCGTATCGGCCTGCGCAACGCCCGCCCGCGCGATCTGGCGCGACTGCGCGACGCGCTGGCCGCCCTGCCCGAGCTGCAGCGCGGCATGCTCGAACTGGAAGCGCCGCATCTCGGCGAGCTGGCCATCAGCATCCGCACCTATCCGGAACTGGCCGACCTGCTGGCCCGGGCGGTCATCGACAACCCGCCGGCGGTGATCCGCGACGGCGGCGTGATCAAGCGCGGCTACGACGCCGAACTGGACGAACTGCAGACCCTCAGCGAAAACGCCGGCCAGTACCTGATGGACCTGGAGGCACGGGAGAAGGCCCGCACCGGCCTGCCCAACCTGAAGGTCGGCTACAACCGCATCCACGGCTACTACATCGAACTGCCGCGGGTGCAGGCCGAGCAGGCGCCGGCCGACTACATCCGCCGCCAGACCCTGAAGGGCGCCGAGCGCTTCATCACCCCGGAGCTGAAGGCTTTCGAGGACAAGGCGCTGTCCGCCCAGAGCCGCGCCCTGGCTCGGGAAAAGCAGCTGTACGAGGAGCTGCTGGAACTGCTGATCGCCCAGCTCGCGCCGCTGCAGGACACCGCCGCCGCCCTGGCCGAACTGGACGTGCTGGCGAACCTCGCCGAACGCGCGCTCAACCTCGACCTGAATCGCCCGCGCTTCGTCGAGGAGTCCGGCATCCTGATCGAGCAGGGCCGCCATCCGGTGGTGGAGCAGGTGCTCGACACCCCCTTCGTCGCCAACGACCTGACGCTCGACGAAGACACCCGCATGCTGGTGATCACCGGCCCGAACATGGGCGGTAAATCCACCTACATGCGGCAAACGGCACTGATCGTGCTGCTGGCGCACATCGGCAGCTTCGTCCCGGCGGCACGCTGCGAGCTGTCGCTGGTGGACCGCATCTTCACCCGCATCGGCTCCTCGGACGACCTCGCCGGCGGCCGCTCCACCTTCATGGTGGAAATGAGCGAGACGGCCAACATCCTGCACAACGCCACTGATCGCAGCCTGGTGCTGATGGACGAGGTGGGCCGCGGCACCAGTACCTTCGACGGCCTGTCGCTGGCCTGGGCGGCGGCGGAACACCTGGCCCGCCTGCGCGCCTTCACCCTGTTCGCCACCCACTACTTCGAGCTGACCGTGCTGCCGGAAAGCGAGCCGGCGGTGGCCAACGTGCATCTCAACGCCACCGAGCACAACGAGCGCATCGTCTTCCTGCACCACGTGCTGCCGGGACCGGCCAGCCAGAGCTACGGCCTGGCCGTCGCGCAACTGGCCGGGGTACCCGGGCCGGTGATCCTGCGCGCCCGCGAGCACCTCGCCCGCCTGGAAACCACCAGCCTGCCCCATGAACTGCCGCGGCCGGTCAATTCCCACGACGCGGCGCCGGTGCAGAATGACTTGTTCGCCAGCCTGCCGCATCCGGTCATAGACGAGCTTTCGCGGGTCCGCCCCGACGACCTTACCCCGCGTCAGGCGCTGGATTTGTTATATGCATGGAAGATGCGAATCTGACGGACAGCCGAACAAGCTGCTAGAATCGCGCGCGCTTAGCCGCCCGCCTGAGGAGAAAATTAGAAAATGACCTTCGTCGTCACCGACAACTGCATCAAGTGCAAATACACCGACTGCGTGGAAGTCTGCCCGGTGGACTGCTTCTACGAAGGCCCGAACTTCCTGGTCATCCATCCGGACGAGTGCATCGACTGCGCGCTCTGCGAGCCCGAATGCCCGGCCCAGGCGATCTTCTCCGAGGACGAGGTCCCGGAGAACATGCAGGAATTCATCGAGCTGAACAAGGATCTGGCCGAAGTGTGGCCGAACATCACCGAGAAGAAGGATTCGCTGCCGGACGCCGAGGAGTGGGATGGCGTCGCCGACAAACTGAAGCACCTGGAGCGCTGATCTCCATCGAAGGCCCGCCAATGTGCGGGCCTTTCATTTTCTGCGGGCAAAAAAAGGGGCGGGGTTGAACCCGCCCACTCTTTTTTCCCTATTCCATTTGTTCCCTATTCATCTTCCTGATGAATCGCTTCCGGCGATGTCCCGACCGAAGTCCCTGTCGGCCTGCGTTTTTCCCTGTACGCAGGATCGATATTAGTCCTATAGCTTTACGGCACAAGGGGCGAAAGGGATGCAAGGAACGTGAACACCATCACGCCAAAATGAATTTCCCTTCAAAAGCAGAGACTTGAAAAAAGCGAAAAAGCCATACGGGGGAGATATCGGCGAAAACGTACAACACGTGTAAGCAATGACTTACATGGCATGAATAAAAAAGCCCGGAACGATCCGGGCTTTTTTGTGGTCTCGCTCACATTACTGGAACAATGCGTCGCTCGACAGGCCGTTCTTCTCGAGGATTTCCCGCAGGCGCTTGAGCGCTTCGACCTGGATTTGCCGCACGCGCTCGCGGGTCAGGCCGATTTCCTGCCCCACTTCTTCCAGTGTGCTGCTCTCATGGCCGCGCAGACCGAAGCGACGGATCACCACCTCGCGCTGCTTGTCGGTCAGTTCGGACAGCCACTGGTCGATGCTTTCGCTGAGGTCGTCGTCCTGCAGCAGTTCGCAGGGGTCGGTCGGCCGGTCGTCGGTGAGGGTGTCGAGGAGGGTCTTGTCCGAATCCGGCCCCAGCGACACGTCCACCGAGGTGACACGCTCGTTGAGCCCGAGCATCCGCTTGACCTCTTCCACCGGCTTTTCCAGAAGATTGGCGATCTCTTCCGGCGACGGCTCGTGGTCCAGCTTGTGGGTCAGCTCGCGGGCGGCGCGAAGATAGACGTTGAGTTCCTTGACCACATGGATCGGCAGCCGAATGGTGCGAGTCTGGTTCATGATCGCCCGCTCGATGGTCTGCCGGATCCACCAGGTCGCGTAGGTGGAGAAGCGGAAGCCGCGCTCCGGATCGAATTTCTCGACAGCCCGGATCAGCCCCAGGTTGCCCTCCTCGATCAGGTCGAGAAGCGAAAGCCCCCGGTTGACGTAGCGCCGGGCGATCTTCACCACCAGGCGCAGGTTGCTCTCGATCATCCGCCGCCGCCCGGCCGGGTCGCCCTTCTGCGCGAGGCGCGCGAAATGGACTTCCTCTTCGGGAGTCAGCAGTGGAGAGAAACCGATTTCGTTGAGATACAGCTGCGTGGCGTCCAGCGCGCGGCTGTAGTCGATATGCTTGTGTTGCTTGAGTGAGGAGAGAGAGGTGGCTTTGGGAGTGACCTGAAGCGAAACCCGCTCTTCGGCAAGCGTCTCTTCAAGGATGATGTCGGGCTCCAGGAGAAGCACCTCGTCATCGACGTCAAACTCCGGCCCTTCTTTTTTGAGTGCCATGTCGTTATCCCTTGCTGAGTTCGACAACAAGCCCAGGTGTGTCCATATCCTTGGGACACCGGAGCCCGCTCACCCACGCTGGGGAACAGCCGAAGTCAACGACGTGGCAGGTATTGCAGAGGATCTACAGGCTTGCCCTGGCGGCGAATCTCGAAGTGCAGCTTCACCCGGTCCGTTCCCGTGGAGCCCATTTCGGCAATGTTCTGACCGACTTTGACCTGTTGCCCTTCCCGCACCAGCAGCCTGCGGTTGTGACCGTAGGCGCTTACGTAGGTATCGCTGTGCTTGATGATCACGAGTTCGCCGTAGCCCCGCAAACCACTACCGGCGTACACAACCGTACCATTCGACGCAGCCAGAACAGGCTGGCCCAATTGTCCGGCTATATCAATCCCTTTATTCAAACTTCCGTTTGAGGAAAAACGACCGATAAGCGTTCCGTTCGCCGGCCAGACCCAGCCCGCCATACCGGCGGCGGAAGGCGAAGCGGCGCTGCCGACGGAAGATTGCGGGGCAGTGGCGATTGCCGTCGAAGAGGGCTTGCTCGCTGCTGCCGCAGTAGTGGAAGCCGGCTTGGCGGGGGCCACTGGCGCGACGGACGGCGATGTTTTGGCGACGGACGGCGCAGAGGAGCTGAAGCGGCTGCCGAAGCGGATCTGCTGGCCCGGGCGGATGGTATAGGGAGCGGGGATGTTGTTGTGCGCGGCCAGCGCCTTCCAGTCCCAGCCGTAGCGGAAGGCAATGGCATACAGCGTATCACCCGGCCGCACGCGGTACTGGCCGGAAGTCACGGCAGGCTTGCGGGCGACGCTGTCGTTGCGATCGACGACGCTGGCGCCGCCACCCGAAGAGCTGCAGGCCGCCAACAAGGTGCAAATGGATACCGCCAGCAGGGTTTGTGCGCCAGCCTTGATCCAGTTCCGTTGCCACAGGGTTGCGCTCGAGCTCACCCCTTCCCCCTTAATCCATGAAATCAGCCGGTGCTCAGCCGCCGGCGACGAATCAGTTCTGCAGTCCGTGGAGCAAAGGAACGAAACGCACGGAGTCCAGCACCTGGCGGCTGAAGCCATCTTCGTTGCGCACGATCAGCATCAGTTGCTGGACCTCGCCGCCGCCCACCGGAATCACCAGGCGGCCACCTGGCGCCAGCTGATCGAGCAGCGACTGCGGCACTTCCGCCGCGGCGGCGGTGACGATGATGCCGTTGTACGGCGCCAGGGCCGACCAGCCTTCCCAGCCATCGCCCCAACGAAAGACAACATTGCGCAGATTTAGCTCCCCGAGGCGCTCCTTGGCGCGATCCTGCAGGGGCTGGATGCGTTCCACCGAGAACACCCGTTCCACCAGTTGCGCCAGCACGGCGGTCTGGTAGCCGGAACCGGTGCCGATCTCCATCACCTTGTCCAGCGGACCGGCGGCCAGCAGCAGCTCGGTCATGCGCGCGACCATGAACGGCTGCGAGATGGTCTGGTTGTGGCCGATGGGCAGTGCGGTGTCCTCGTAGGCCCGATGCGACAGGGCCTCGTCGACGAACAGGTGGCGCGGCGTGCGGCGAATGACCTCGAGGACCCTGGCGTTGGACAGCCCCTCCTCGTAGAGACGCTGGATCAGGCGTTCCCGAGTGCGCTGCGAAGTCATGCCGATACCACGGCGCATCAGCTCATCGGTCATTGACCCAGTCCTCCGATCCAGTCTCCCAGACAATTGAACGCCTCATGGAAGGTACGGTCCAGCTGCAACGGCGTGACCGACACGTAGCCCTGCATGACCGCATGGAAGTCGGTGCCCTCGCCGGCATCCTCGGCATCGCCGGCCACGGAGATCCAGTAGCCCTCGCGGCCACGCGGGTTCACCACCTTCACCGGAGCGGCGGCACGGGCGCGGTGGCCAAGGCGCGTCAGCTGGATACCGCGGATGCGTTCCAGTGGCAGGTTCGGCACGTTGACGTTGAGCACCGTGCGTGGCGGCAGGTCGAGCCGTTCGTGGGCGGCGACCAGCAGGCTGGCGAAGTGCATCGCCGTCGGCAGGTTGTCCGGCAGGCGCGACAGCAGCGAGAAAGCGAACGCCGGGCGTTCGAGGAAGCGTCCTTCGATGGCCGCCGCCACGGTGCCGGAATAGAGCACGTCGTCGCCCAGGTTGGCGCCCAGGTTGATGCCGGAGACCACCATGTCCGGCTGATCCTCCAGCAGGCCGTTGAGGCCCAGGTGGACGCAGTCGGTGGGCGTGCCGTTGAGGCTGATGAAGCCATTGCTGAGACGCTGCGGATGCAGCGGCCGATCCAGCGTCAGCGAACTGCTCGCTCCGCTGCGATCCTGGTCGGGCGCGATCACGACACACTCGGCCTGACCGGCCAGCGCGTCGTAGAGCGCGGCGATACCGGGTGCGTTAACCCCGTCGTCGTTGGCAATCAGTATGCGCATTGAGTTTCCATCTGCCCCGCCGGCGCCAGGTCTACCAGTTCGCGCACGACCACGGTGGCGAAGCAGCCCGCCGGCAGGACGAATTCCAGTTGCAGAATGTCAGGGGCCGGATAATGCCATGCCAGCCCCTGGATGGGGAGGCGCAGAATGCGCCGTTCGTGCGCCATGTCCACTGCCGCCAGCCATTGGCACAGCTCCGGCTCGGCCGCCTGCAGCGCGCGCTCGATGTCGCCGGCCACGCCGCCGGCGGGCGACTCGCCCTTGCCCCAGAGCGGCCCGGTGGGATGCAGGTCCAGCGCGGCCAGGCGCGGGTCGCCGCAGTCGGCCTGGGTCGCCGGGAAGAAGCTGCGGCTGTCGGTGAACGCCAGCAGATCGCCTTCCTGCGCCTGCGCCCAACTGCCCGCCGCCACCCGCTGCGCGAGCACGCGGTTGAACAGGTAGCTGCGCGCCGCCGAAAGCAGCCGCGAACGCAGGTTGCGCTGCTCCGGTAGGCTGCCACGCTCGGCGAAACCGCGAGCGTCGAAAAGGTTGCCGCCGTCATGACCGAAACGCTGGGTGCCGAAATAGTTCGGCACGCCTTGCGCAGCGATGCGCTGCAGACGCTGCTCCAGCGCATCGCGATCGGCCTGCAGCGCAGTCAGGCGCAGGGTGAAACCGTTGGCCGAATGCGCGCCGCGCTGCAGCTTCCGGCGATGCCTTGCCTGACGAAGAATGCGCAGCGCATCGTCTTCCGCGGCGGAGAAATCGGGATCGCTCTTGCCCGGCAGATGCAGGCTGAACCACTGGCGGGTCAGCGCCTGGCGATCCTTCAGCCCGGCATAGCTGATCATCCGCAGCGGCACGCCGGCCACGCGCGCCAGACGACGAGCGGCCTCCTCGGTGTTCAGGCCGCGCTTCTCCACCCACAGCCAGAGATGCTCGCCCTCGCCTTCCAGCGGAATGTCCAGCACCTCGTCGACCTGGAAATCCTCGGCCACGGCCTTCAGCACCGCGCGACCGCAAGGTTCGCCATGGGCGCGCGGGCCCAGCAGTTCCAGCTCGGTCATGCGCGGACCAGCAGCGCGACCGAGTGCACCGCGATGCCCTCCTCGCGCCCGGTGAAGCCGAGCTTCTCGGTGGTGGTCGCCTTCACGTTGACCTGGTCCCGCTCGACACCGAGGTCGGCGGCGATGTTGGCGCGCATCGCCTCGATGTGCGGGGCCATCTTCGGCGCCTGGGCGACGATGGTGGCGTCGACGTTGCCGACCTTCCAGCCCCTGGCGGAGACCAGCGACATCACGTGGCGCAGCAGCGCGCGGCTGTCGGCGCCCTTGAACTGCGGATCGGTATCCGGGAAGTGCCTGCCGATGTCGCCCAGCGCACAGGCGCCGAGCAGCGCGTCCGACAATGCATGCAGCAGCACGTCGCCGTCGGAATGGGCGATGAGCCCGAACTTGTGGGGAATGCGCACGCCGCCAAGGGTGATGAAATCGCCCTCGCCGAAGCGATGCACGTCGTAGCCGTGGCCGATACGCATGAGAAAACGCCCTGTGTGGTACAGGGCGTCGATTCTACCGGATGCGCCGGCAGCTCAGCGACAAAGCGTCGCCGCATGGTGGCGCAGGTGATCCTCGATGAAGCTGGCGATGAAGTAGTAGCTGTGGTCATAACCCGGCTGCAGGCGCAGGGTCAGCGGATGACCGGCAGCCTCGGCCGCCTGGCGCAGCGCTTCCGGCTTGAGCTGCACGGCGAGGAAGTCGTCGCGCTCGCCCTGGTCGACCAGCATCGGCAGGCGTTCGCCGGCCTTCGCCAGCAGTTCGCAGGCATCCCATTCGACCCAGGCTGCGCGGTCCTCGCCCAGATAGCGGGAGAACGCCTTCTGCCCCCACGGGCAGTCGCCGGGATGGCTGATCGGCGCGAACGCCGACAGCGACAGGTAGCGCCCCGGGTTGCGCAGCGCACAGACCAGCGCGCCATGCCCGCCCATGGAGTGCCCGCTGATGCCGCGGCGGCTGGAGACCGGAAAGTTCTCCTCGATCAGCGCGGGCAGTTCGTGCACCACGTAGTCGTGCATGCGGTAGTGCCGTGCCCAGGGTTCCTGGGTGGCGTTGAGGTAGAAGCCGGCGCCGAGGCCGAAATCCCAGGCGCCATCCGGGTCGCCCGGCACATCCGGGCCGCGCGGACTGGTATCCGGAGCGACCAGCACCAGGCCGAGTTCGGCGGCGACGCGCTGGGCGCCGGCCTTCTGCATGAAGTTCTCGTCGGTGCAGGTCAGGCCGGAAAGCCAGTAGAGCGCCGGCAGGGCCGCTTCCGGCTCGGCCTGCGGCGGCAAGTAGATGGCGAATGTCATGTCGCAGCCCAGCACCTCGGAGCGGTGGCGGTAGCGCTGGTGCCAACCGCCGAAGCTCTTGGTGCTGGAAACGAGTTCAAGAGTCATGGAGCCTCCCAGTCAGTCGGCGGGAAGGCGCAATGCCTTCCCCGCCAGGCACTCAGTAATGGATGACCGAGCGGATGCTCTTGCCTTCATGCATCAGGTCGAAGGCCTTGTTGATGTCTTCAAGACCCATGGTGTGGGTGATGAAGGTATCCAGCGGGATTTCGCCCTTCTGCGCCTTCTCGACGTAACTCGGCAGCTCGGTGCGGCCGCGCACGCCGCCGAAGGCGGTACCGCGCCAGACGCGCCCGGTGACCAGCTGGAACGGACGGGTGCTGATTTCCTGCCCCGCGCCGGCCACGCCGATGATCACCGACTCGCCCCAGCCCTTGTGGCAGCACTCCAGCGCCGCGCGCATCAGGTTGACGTTGCCGACGCACTCGAAGGAGTAGTCCACGCCGCCGTCGGTCAGCTCGACGATCACGTCCTGGATCGGCTTGTCGTGGTCCTTCGGGTTGACGCAGTCGGTGGCGCCCAGTTGCCTGGCGATGGCGAACTTGTCCGGGTTGATGTCGACGGCGATGATCCGCCCGGCCTTGGCCATCTTCGCGCCGATGATCGCCGCCAGGCCGATGCCGCCGAGACCGAACACCGCCACCGTGGCGCCCTCTTCCACCTTGGCTGTGTTCAGCACCGCACCGATGCCGGTGGTGACGCCGCAGCCGAGCAGGCAGACCTTCTCCAGCGGCGCATCCTTGGAAATCTTCGCCAGGGAGATTTCCGGCAGCACGGTGTACTCGGAGAAGGTCGAGCAGCCCATGTAGTGGTAGATCGGCTCGCCCTTGTAGGAGAAGCGCGTGGTGCCGTCCGGCATCAGGCCCTTGCCCTGGGTGGCGCGGATCTTCTGGCACAGGTTGGTCTTGCCGGATTTGCAGAACTTGCACTCGCGGCATTCCGGGGTGTACAGCGGGATCACGTGGTCGCCCACCGCCAGCGAGGTCACGCCGGGGCCGACCGCCTCGACGATGCCGCCGCCCTCGTGGCCGAGGATGCAGGGGAACACGCCTTCCGAATCCGCGCCGGAGAGGGTATAGGCATCGGTATGGCAGACGCCGGTGGCGGTGATGCGCACCAGCACCTCGCCTTCCTTCGGCGGAGCCACGTCGACTTCGACAATCTCCAACGGCTGGTTGGGGGCAAAGGCGACGGCGGCACGGGACTTGATCATCTCTCGAAACTCCTGAGCATGGATTGAAGGCGCCCGCCTGGGCGAACGCGGACCGGCACGGGGCCGATCGAAACCGGGCGACGGAACCCGCCTGGCGAGTTCGTCGGAAGAAGGCGCAGGCCTCCCAACCTTGAAAGTGTAGAAAACCCCGTTTGAGCGAATAATCAGGCAATAATCAAAACATTATTGCCATCCAGGGATAATAGCCATGAATCGATGGGAAGGGCTGGACGAATTCGTCGCCGTGGCCGAGACCGGCCAGTTCACCGCCGCGGCGCAGCGCCTGGGGGTTTCCTCTTCGCACGTCAGCCGGCAGATCGCCCGGCTGGAGGAACGCCTGCAGGCCCGCCTGCTCTACCGCAGCACGCGCAAGGTCTCGCTCACCGAAGCCGGGCAGACCTTCCTGCAGCACTGCCAGCGTCTGCAGGACGCCCGCGAGGAAGCGCTGCGCGTGGTCAGCGACCTCTCCGCCGAGCCCAAGGGCCTGCTGCGCATGACCTGCGCGGTGGCCTACGGCGAACGCTACGTGGTGCCGCAGGTGAACGCCTTCATGGCGGAACATCCGCAGTTGCGGGTGGAGATCGAACTGTCCAACCGCCAGCTCGACCTGCTCCACGAGGGCTTCGACCTCGCCATTCGCCTCGGCCGCCTGAGCGATTCGCGGCTGGTCGCCACTCGCATCGCGCCGCGGGTGATGTATCTCTGCGCTACCCCGGAGTACCTGGAAAGCCACGGCCGGCCGCAATCGCCGGGCGATCTCGCGCAGCACAACTGCCTGATCGGCAGCAGCGACCAGTGGACATTCCTCGAGGACGGCCGCGAAACGCAGCACCGGGTCCAGGGCAACTGGCGCTGCAACAGCGGCCAGGCGGTGCTGGACGCCGCACTGCGCGGCTTCGGCCTGTGCCAGCTGCCCGACTACTACGTGCTCGAACACCTGCGCAGCGGGCGCCTGGTATCGCTGCTGGAACGGCACCGGCCGCCGAACACGGCGGTGTGGGCGCTGTATCCGCAGCAGCGGCACCTGTCGCCGAAAGTGCGTCAGCTGGTGGACTTCCTCAAGCTCGAGCTGCAGCGCATTCACCCGGTCCAGAGCGAGACGGCGCTGCCCTGAGGCAACCCCGGCAGCGCCAATCCGGCTAGAATTTCCGGTTTCCCGACCCTCCCACGACAAGGACGCCCCGATGTCCCTCCTTTCCGAATTCCGCGAACGCTATCTGCTGCGCTTCTGGTCGCCGCTGCCAACGCTGGTGGCCCTCGGCGTAGCTTCCGCCTATTACTTCGCCATGACCGGCACCTTCTGGGCGGTGACCGGCGAATTCACCCGCTGGGGCGGCCACGTGCTGTCCTGGTTCGGCGTGCCGACGCAGGAATGGAGTTACTTCAAACTCATCGGCCTGCAGGGCACGCCGCTGGACCGCGTCGACGGCGTGATGATCGTCGGCATGTTCCTCGGCGCGCTGTGCTGCGCGCTCTGGGCCGGCAACGTCAGTCTGCGCTGGCCGACCAGCAAGCGGCGCCTGCTGCAGGGGTTGATCGGCGGCATCATCGCCGGCTTCGGCGCGCGCCTGGCGATGGGCTGCAACCTCGCCGCCTTCTTCACCGGCATTCCGATGTTCTCGGTGCATGCCTGGGCGTTCATGCTGTCGACGGTGATCGGCGCCTGGTTCGGCGTGAAGCTCAGCCTCCTGCCGATGCTGCGCACGCCGCTGAAGATCAGCAGCGGCGCCAGCGCCCTGCCGGACGCCGACAAACTCGCCCGCCGCGCCCGCCTGCAATGGCGCCTGGGCATGGGCGTGCTGGCCGTGGCCGCGCTGTTCGCCGCCTGGCGCTTCGAGGTTTCCCTGGTGCTGGGCATGGCCTGCCTGTTCGGCCTGCTGTTCGGCGGCCTGATCGAGCGCGCGCAGATCTGCTTCACCAGCGCCGCCCGCGACCTCTGGACCACCGGCCGGACCAAGGCGGCCCTCGGCATCCTGCTCGGCATGGCGGCGGCCTGCGTCGGTACCTTCGCCGCGATCCACCAGGGCCTGCCACCGAAGATCTTCTGGATGGGGCCGAACGCGGTGATCGGCGGCGTGCTGTTCGGCATCGGCATCGTCCTCGCCGGCGGCTGCGAGACCGGCTGGATGTACCGTTCGATGGAGGGCCAGGTGCATTTCTGGGTGGTCGGGGTCGGCAACGTCATCGGCGGCACGCTGGTGGCGGCCTACTGGGACCAGCTCGGCACCAGCCTCGCCCTGCCCTATCCCAAACTCAACCTGCTGCAGAGCTTCGGCCCCGCCGGAGGCCTGCTGATCACCTTCGCCGGCCTGGGCATCTGCATGCTGCTGGTCCAGCTCAACGCCAACCGTTTCACCCGCTTCAGGAACACTACCCATGACCGAAAAGAAAGCACCGACACTGTCGCTCGACCTGCGCGGTGAACACTGCCCCTACAACGCCATCGCCACCCTGGAAACCCTGGCGACCATGAAGCCGGGGGAACTGCTGGAGGTGATCACCGACTGCTCGCAGTCGGTGCATGGCATTCCCGAGGACACCACGCGCCATGGCTACCATTGCCTGCCGGTGGAGCACCATGGCGCGCTGTTCCGCTTCCTGATCGAGGTGCCGTTGGCGGGGTAAGACTCTGGGCTTTTTGTAGGAGCAACTGTCTTGGTATCTCAGTGCATTTTGTTCGCGAGCAAGGACTGGGCGTCCCCCTCGGTCCTACGAAGAGCGGGAACGTACCTGTAGGAGCGAGCTTGCTCGCGAATTCTGTGTAGGAGCGGGCCATGCCCGCGACCTGATGCGGCAAGAGCAATTCGCGGGCATGGCCCGCTCCTACAGCCTCCTCCTGTAGCCACCACCGCAGGGCGCATAACGCGCCAGCGTTATCCGCCGAGCCCCGGCACATGGGCTGATCGGCGGATGAGGCGTTCCGCTTCATTCGCCCTACACGAAATGCCATGCACAAAAAAGCCGACCTGTTTGGTCGGCTTTTGCATTGCAGCGATCTTCAGCGGGAGAAATTGCGCTGCAACCGCTGCAGGTCTTCCGGCGTGGTGACCTTGATATTGTCCGCGCGCCCTTCGACCAGACGCGGAGCCTGTCCTGCCCACTCCATGGCCGACGCCTCGTCGGTGATCGCCACGCCCGCCACCAGCGCATCGGCCAGCGCCCGGTGCAGCGCGCCGAGGCGGAACATCTGCGGGGTGTAGGCCAGCCAGACCACGCTGCGGTCGATGGTTTCGCTGACCCGACCGTCGCTGTCGGCGCGCTTCAGGGTATCCCGCGCGGGGACGGCCAGCAGCCCCCCCACCGGATCATCGTCCAGCTCACCGAGCAGATGGTCGAGATCGCTGCGCGACAGATTGGGACGCGCCGCATCGTGGACCAGCACCCAGTCGTCGCTGGCGGCGCCCATTTCGTTCAGGCGAAGCAGGCCGTTGAGTACCGAGTCGGCGCGTTCGCTGCCGCCGTCGACACGGATGATGCGCGGATCGCCGGCGCAGGCCAGGGTCGGCCACCAGGGATCGTCCGGCGCCAGGCAGACGATCAGCCCCTTCAGGCCGGGATGACCGAGGAAGCAATCGAGGGTGCGTTCGAGGATGCTGCGGCCGGCGAGTTCGAGATACTGCTTGGGCCGGTCGGCGCGCATGCGCGAGCCGATGCCCGCGGCGGGTATCACGGCCCAGAAGGCCGGAAAGGAAATGTCGCGGAATTTCATTGGGCCAACTGGAACAGGGTTTCCTTGTCCTTGAGCATGCCGAGTTCGTGGCGGGCACGCTCCTCGACGGTCTCGGTGCCTTTCTTCAGCTCGGCCACTTCGGCTTCGAGGATGCGGTTGCGCTCGAGCAGGCGCTCGTTCTCGCCCTGCTGGTCGGCGATCTGCTTCTGCAGTTCGCGCACCTGCGCCAGGCTGCCGTCGCCGATCCACAGGCGATACTGCAGCCCCGCAAGCAGCAGGCTCAGCACCAGGAACAGCCAGTAGGGACTGCGTAACCTCAAGTCGGGCTCCTAATGAAGAAAAGGGGTGGCTCCTGCCACCCCTTCAACGTACCAGACTAGCCTTAGCCGCGGAATTCCGCGCGACCGCGGTACGGCGCCTTGGCGCCCAGCTGCTCTTCGATGCGCAGCAGCTGGTTGTACTTGGATACGCGGTCGGAACGGCACAGCGAGCCGGTCTTGATCTGGCCGGCGGCGGTGCCTACGGCCAGGTCGGCGATGGTCGAGTCCTCGGTTTCACCGGAACGGTGCGAGATCACCGCGGTGTAGCCGGCGGCCTTGGCCATCTGGATGGCTTCCAGGGTCTCGGTCAGCGAGCCGATCTGGTTGAACTTGATCAGGATCGAGTTGGCGATGCTCTTCTCGATGCCTTCCTTGAGGATCTTGGTGTTGGTGACGAACAGGTCGTCGCCGACCAGCTGCACCTTGGCGCCGATCTTCTCGGTCAGGCCTTTCCAGCCGGCCCAGTCGGACTCGTCCATGCCGTCTTCGATGGAGATGATCGGGTAGCGCTGGGTCAAACCGGCCAGGTAGTCGGCGAAACCGGCGGCGTCGAACACCTTGCCTTCGCCTTCCAGGTCGTACTTGCCGTCCTTGAAGAATTCGCTGGAAGCGCAGTCCAGGGCCAGGGTCACGTCGTCGCCCAGCTTGTAGCCGGCGTTGGCGACGGCTTCGGCGATGGCGGCCAGGGCGTCTTCGTTGGAAGCCAGGTTCGGCGCGAAGCCACCTTCGTCACCCACGGCGGTGTTCAGGCCACGGGCCTTCAGCACGGCTTTCAGGTGATGGAAGATCTCGGCGCCCATGCGCAGGGCGTCGGCGAAGGTCTTGGCGCCGACCGGCTGGACCATGAATTCCTGGATGTCGACGTTGTTGTCGGCATGCTCGCCGCCGTTGATGATGTTCATCATCGGAACCGGCATGGAGTACTGGCCGGGAGTGCCGTTCAGGTCGGCGATGTGCGCGTACAGCGGCACGCCCTTGGCCTGGGCAGCGGCCTTGGCGGCAGCCAGGGACACGGCGAGGATGGCGTTGGCGCCCAGCTTGGCCTTGTTCTCGGTACCGTCGAGTTCGATCATCGCGCGGTCCAGGGCCTTCTGGTCGGCCGCGTCCTTGCCCAGCAGCAGGTCACGGATCGGACCATTGATGTTGCCCACGGCCTTCAGCACGCCCTTGCCCAGGTAACGGCTCTTGTCGCCATCGCGCAGTTCGAGAGCCTCGCGGGAACCGGTGGAAGCACCGGACGGGGCGCAGGCGCTGCCGACGATGCCGTTGTCCAGGATCACGTCCGCTTCAACGGTCGGGTTGCCGCGGGAGTCCAGGACCTCACGGCCCTTGATGTCGACGATCTTTGCCATTCTTGTATGCACTCCAAGGATTGTTAAACGGGGCGAGCTAGAAAATCAGGCAGTCTCGATTGCGGGGAAGCTCTTCACCAGGTCATCCAGCTGCTTGAGCTGGGACAGGAAGGCTTCGAGCTTGTTCAGTCGCAGCGCGCACGGGCCGTCGCACTTGGCGTTTTCCGGGTCCGGATGGGCCTCGAGGAAGAGTCCGGCCAGCCCCTGGCTGAGGCCGGCCTTGGCCAGGTCGGTGACCTGGGCGCGGCGGCCGCCGGCGGAGTCGGCGCGACCGCCCGGCATCTGCAGGGCATGGGTCACGTCGAAGAACAGCGGGTATTCGAACTGTTTCATGATGCCGAAGCCGAGCATGTCCACCACCAGGTTGTTGTAACCGAAGGAGGAACCACGCTCGCAGAGGATCAGGCGGTCGTTGCCGGCTTCCTCGCACTTGCGCAGGATGTGCTGCATTTCCTGCGGGGCGAGGAACTGCGCCTTCTTGATGTTGATCACCGCGTTGGTCCTGGCCATCGCCACGACCAGGTCGGTCTGCCGGGAGAGGAAGGCCGGCAGCTGGATGATGTCGCACACCTCGGCCACCGGGGCGGCCTGGAACGGCTCGTGGACGTCGGTGATGACCGGCACCTTGAAGGTCTTCTTGATCTCCTCGAAGATCTTCAGCCCCTCTTCCATGCCCGGGCCGCGGAACGAGGTGATCGAGGAACGGTTGGCCTTGTCGAAGCTGGCCTTGAACACGTAGGGGATGCCGAGCTTCTCGGTGACCCGCACGTATTCCTCGCAGACCTTCATCGCCAGGTCGCGGGACTCCAGCACGTTCATGCCGCCGAACAGCACGAACGGCAGGTCGTTGCCAATCTCGATATCGCCGACGCGAACGATCTTCTGCACCATGATCAGGCCTTCCCAGCGTAGGTCAGCGCGGCGTTGACGAAGCCGCTGAACAGCGGGTGCCCGTCACGCGGCGTGGAAGTGAATTCCGGGTGGAACTGGCAGGCGACGAACCACGGATGATCCGGGGCCTCGACCACTTCGACCAGGGCGCCGTCGCCGGAACGGCCGGAAACCTTCAGGCCGGCGTCCTGCAGTTGCGGCAGCAGGTTGTTGTTCACTTCGTAGCGGTGGCGGTGGCGCTCGACGATGACGTCCTTGCCATAGCACTGGTGCACCAGGGTATCCGCCAGCAGCTGGCAGTCCTGGGCGCCCAGGCGCATGGTGCCGCCGAGGTCGGAGCTCTCGGTGCGCACTTCGGTGGCGCCGGTGGCGTCCTGCCACTCGGTGATCAGGCCGACCACCGGATGTCCGCTGGACTTGTCGAACTCGGTGGAGTTGGCGTCCTTCCAGCCCAGCACGTTGCGGGCGTACTCGATGACCGCCACCTGCATGCCGAGGCAGATGCCGAGGTAGGGAATCTTGTTCTCGCGGGCGTACTGCACGGCGGTGATCTTGCCTTCCACGCCGCGCAGGCCGAAGCCGCCCGGGACCAGGATGGCGTCGGCGCCGTCGAGCAGGCCGGTGCCCTGCTGCTCGATGTCTTCCGAGTCGATGTAGCGCAGGTTGACCTTGGTGCGGCTCTGGATGCCGGCGTGGGTCATGGCTTCGATCAGCGACTTGTAGGCATCCAGCAGTTCCATGTACTTGCCGACCATGGCGATGGTGACTTCGCGCTCGGGGTTGAGCTTGGCGTCGACCACGCGGTCCCACTCGGACAGATCCGCCGGACGGCATTCCAGGCCGAAGCGCTCGACCACGATGTCATCCACGCCCTGGGCGTGCAGGACGGACGGAATGCGGTAGATGGTGTCGACGTCTTCCAGGGAGATCACCGCGCGCTCTTCCACGTTGGTGAACAGCGCGATCTTGCGGCGCGAGGACACGTCGACCGGATGGTCGGAGCGGCAGACCAGGATGTCCGGCTGCAGGCCGATGGAGCGCAGCTCCTTGACCGAATGCTGGGTCGGCTTGGTCTTGGTCTCGCCGGCGGTGGCGATGTACGGCACCAGGGTCAGGTGCATCAGCATCGCGCGCTTGGCTCCGACTTCCACGCGCAGCTGGCGGATCGCCTCGAGGAAGGGTTGCGACTCGATGTCACCCACGGTGCCGCCGACTTCCACCAGGGCCACGTCGGCATCGCCGGCGCCCTTGATGATGCGACGCTTGATCTCGTCGGTGATGTGCGGGATCACCTGCACGGTGGCGCCGAGGTAGTCGCCACGACGCTCCTTGCGCAGCACGTCCATGTAGACGCGGCCGGTGGTGAAGTTGTTGTTCTGGGTCATGGTGGTACGAACGAAGCGCTCGTAATGGCCCAGGTCGAGGTCAGTCTCGGCGCCGTCGTGGGTGACGAACACTTCACCGTGCTGGAACGGACTCATGGTGCCCGGATCGACGTTGATGTAGGGATCCAGCTTGAGCATCGTGATCTTCAGGCCACGCGCTTCCAGAATGGCAGCCAAGGAAGCCGAGGCGATGCCTTTCCCCAATGAAGAAACAACACCACCCGTGACGAAGATGTAGCGCGTCATGAAAAGCCCTGAATGTCTGCGTTTAGGCGGCTCTGCCGCCGGGGAAGAAGATTGGGCCGGAGCCCGGTTCACGACAAAGGTCGTGATCAATAGCGAACTCCCACTGATTCCGGGGGAATCGGCGGGAGCGGTACAAGACGGGAGCGTAGTCTACCGGAAAGGGCGTTTCAGCTCAAACCCGGGTCATTCGTCGGCGCCTCCCAGAGCAGCGTCCAGGTTGCGTCGGAAACGGAGCGCAGGAATGGCAGCCCGGCGACCGCGAGCAACTCGTCGGATCGCCAGAGCAGCGGCAGGCGGCCGCGCAGGAATACCGGCACGCCGGCCTCGTTGAGCAGGCGCTTGATATCCCGCCGCCCTCTTCCCGGCAGCTCCAGCATTTCGCCGCCGCGCCGGTAGCGCACTTCGAGCGCGCCTTGCGGCGGCTCGCCGGAAAAACGCAACAAGCCATTGCCGGGCAATGCCAGGGGCACGCGCGGGTCCGTCCAGCCCGGCGGATCGGCGGGCGCCCGCAGCCAGTCGCCGGAAAGCCACCAGAGCCGACCCTGCGCGCGGTGCAGCTCGCCAGCGGCGAGACGCCACACCGGCTGCGCATCCCGCGCCGAATCGCGCAACGCGACCCAGCCGTCCCAGTGCGCGCTGTCGGGCATCGCCGTCCAGGGCGCCAGCCAGTTGCGCAGCGCATTGCGCTGGCGCGCCTCGCCGAGCTGGCGCAACGACTCCATGCACAGCGACGGCACGCCCCAGCCGCCATGGCTGGCGCACGCATCGGCGGCAACCAGATCGAGTTGCGCCAGCTCCGCGAGCAGCGCCTCGGACTCGGCCAGGTGCGCCGCGCTGCGGGCGATATTCGCCGATGCCTGCGGCCAGCGCCGGGCGATCACCGGCAGCACTTCCCGACGGAGGTAATTGCGATCGAAGCCGCTGTCGGTATTGGAAGGGTCGTCGATCCAGCTCAGCCCGCGGGACCGGGCGTAGGCTTCCAGCTCCGCCCGCGATACGTCGAGCAGCGGCCGCAGCAAGATTCCACGCCCCAACCGGCGAACAGCGGGAATCCCCGCCAGGCCGCGCACACCGGCGCCACGGAACAGGCGGAACAGCACGGTTTCAGCCTGGTCGTCGCGATGCTGGGCGGTGAGCAGGCATTCGCCGGCCTGCAGGTTGCGGATGAACGCCGCATAGCGCGCATCCCGCGCCGCGCGCTCCAGGCTGGCGCCTTTGCCAACTTCGACATGCTCGACCAGCAAGGGCACGCCGAGGGAGTCGCAGAACCGCTGGCAATGCCCCGGCCAGGCGTCGGCGACAGCCTGCAGGCCGTGGTGCACATGGATGGCGGAGATCGGCGGCAGGCTCTCGCGTCGCGCGAGCCGCGCCAGAAGATGCAGGAGAACGGTGGAATCCAGTCCGCCGGAAAATCCGACACGCCAGGCCGGCGCGGTGCGCCAGGGAGAGAGGGTTTCGAGCAGGCGGGATTCGAGGGACATCGGAGCGGAAGGAAGTCGGTGGGCAGGCAGCAAGAATATACGCTGCCTGCCATCCATGACTCCCGGCGGGATCAGACCATGCCGTAGCTCATCAGGCGGTCGTAGCGGCGGGCCAGCAGTTCGTCGGTGCTGAGCGCCTTCAGCGAGGCGAGCTGGGACTTCAGCGCGTCGCGAATGTTCGCGGCCATCGCTTCCGGAGCGCGGTGGGCACTACCCAGCGGCTCGTCGATGACGGTATCGACGATGCCCAGGTCCTTCAGGCGCTCGGCGGTGATGCCCATCGCCTCGGCCGCTTCCGGGGCCTTCTCGTTGGTGCGCCAGAGGATCGAGGCGCAGCCTTCCGGCGAGATCACCGCGTAGGTGGAGTACTGCAGCATGTTCAGGTTGTCGCAGACGCCGATGGCCAGCGCACCGCCGGAACCGCCTTCGCCGATCACGGTGGAGATGATCGGGGTCTTCAGGCGCGCCATCACCCGCAGGTTCCAGGCGATCGCTTCGCTCTGGCCGCGCTCCTCGGCATCGATGCCCGGGTAGGCGCCGGGGGTGTCGATGAAGGTGAGGATCGGCATCTTGAAGCGCTCGGCCATTTCCATCAGGCGGCAGGCCTTGCGATAGCCTTCCGGACGCGGCATGCCGAAGTTGCGGCGAACCTTCTCGCGCACTTCGCGGCCCTTCTGGTGGCCGATGACCATGACCGGCTGGTCGTCGAAGCGGGCCACGCCGCCGACGATCGCCGGGTCGTCCGAGAAGTGGCGGTCGCCGTGCAGTTCCTCGAACTCGGTGAACAGCAGGTTGATGTAGTCCAGGGTATAGGGACGGCGCGGATGACGGGCGAGCTGGGCGATCTGCCAGCTGGAGAGGTTACCGAAGATGTTCTCGGTGAGCGCCTTGCTCTTCTCCTCGAGACGGGAGATTTCGTCGGTGATGTTCAGAGCGTTGTCGTTGCCGACCAGACGCAGCTCTTCGATCTTGGCTTGCAGGTCGGCGATCGGCTGTTCGAAATCGAGGAAATTCGGGTTCATGGGCTATCCGTCGTGCACTAATGGCGGCTGGGCCTGGTCCGTTCGGCGCCCTACCTTACGGCATCGGGCGCTCAGGGTCGAGGCTGGCGCAAGAGCGGCTTTTCGCCGCCTCCCGCGCTAGCGGTAGTTGAGGAAGACGTTGTCGCGTCCGAACTGGTCACGCAATGCCTGAATCAGCGCATCCGCGGGATCGATCTTCCAGGCGTCGCCGAATTGCAGCAAGGCGCGTGCCTCGTTGCCGGTGTAGTCGACGGTCACCGGGCAACTGCCGCGGTGGCGCGTGCACAGATCGGCCAGCCAGCGCAGGCGATCGCCTTTCAATGCATCGGCATGGACCTTCACCCGCAGGCTCTCGGCCAGGCCGGTGCGCGCCTCCTCCAGGCCCATCACGCGCTTGGCGCGCAGGCGCAGGCCGCCGGAGAAGTCGTCCAGGCTGACCTCGCCCTCGATCACCACCAGCGCATCGGTCTGCAGCAGCGCCTGGTTGGCGGCGAAGGCCTCGGCGAACAGCGAGGCCTCGATGCGTCCGGAGCGGTCGTCGAGGGTGACGAAGCCCATCTTGTCGCCGCGCTTGTTCTTCATCACCCGCAGGTTGACGATCAGGCCGGCCACGGTCTGGGTGTCCCGCGCCGGCTTCAGCTCGACGATGCGCTGGCGGGCGAAGCGCCGCACCTCGCTCTCGTACTCGTCGATCGGGTGGCCGGTGAGGTAGAGGCCGAGGGTGTCCTTCTCCCCTTTCAGGCGCTCCTTGAGGTTCAGCTCCCTGGCCTTGCGATGGTTGGCGTAGACATCGGCCTCGGGCTCGGCGAACAGGCCGCCGAACAGGTCCATGTGCCCGCTGTCGTGGCTGCGCGCGGTCTGCTCGGCCGCCTGGATCGCCTCTTCCATGGCCGCCAGCAGTACCGCGCGATTGCGGTCGACGTTGGCCTGGTAGGCCTTGACCTCCTCATGGAAGTACGGGCCCAGGCGGTCCAGCGCGCCGGAGCGGATCAGCGCATCCAGGGTGCGCTTGTTGATGCGCTTGAGATCGACGCGGTCGCAGAAGTCGAACAGCGTCTTGAACGGTCCGCCCTCGGCACGGCACTCGGTGATGGCTTCCACCGGACCCTCGCCGACGCCCTTGATCGCGCCCAGGCCGTAGACGATCTGGCCATCGTCGTCGACGGTGAAGCGGAACTCGGAGTTGTTCACGTCCGGGGCGAGGATGCGCAGCTTCATGCTGCGGCACTCCTCGATCAGCGTCACCACCTTGTCGGTGTTCTGCATATCCGCGGTGAGTACCGCGGCCATGAAGGGCGCCGGGTAGTGGGTCTTCAGCCAGGCGGTCTGGTAGGAGACCAGGCCGTAGGCGGCCGAGTGCGACTTGTTGAAGCCGTAGCCGGCGAATTTCTCCACCAGGTCGAAGATGTTGCCCGCCAGTTCGCCGTCGATGCCGTTGTTCGCGCAGCCCTCGATGAAGCCGCCGCGCTGCTTGGCCATCTCCTCGGGCTTCTTCTTGCCCATCGCACGGCGCAGCATGTCGGCGCCGCCGAGGGTGTAGCCGGCCATGACCTGGGCGATCTGCATCACCTGTTCCTGGTACAGGATGATGCCGTAGGTGGGCTTGAGCACCGGCTCCAGGCCGGCGTACTGGTAGTCCGGGTGCGGATAGGAAACCTCCGCGCGACCGTGCTTGCGGTTGATGAAGTCGTCCACCATGCCCGACTGCAGCGGGCCGGGACGGAACAGCGCCACCAGTGCGATGAGGTCTTCCAGGCAGTCCGGCTTGAGCTTCTTGATCAGCTCCTTCATGCCGCGGGATTCGAGCTGGAACACCGCGGTGGTTTCCGCCCGCTGCAGCAGGTCGTAGGTCTTCTTGTCGTCCAGCGGGATGCGGTCGATGTCGACGAGGTTCTCTTCGCCGGCCTTGCGCTGGATGCGATGGATGATCTCCATCGCCCACTTGATGATGGTCAGGGTACGCAGGCCGAGGAAGTCGAACTTCACCAGGCCGGCGGCCTCGACGTCGTCCTTGTCGAACTGGGTCACCAGGCCGGCGCCCTCTTCGTCACAGGCGATCGGCGCGAAGTCGGTGAGCTTGGTCGGCGCGATCACCACGCCGCCGGCGTGCTTGCCGGTGCCGCGGGTGATGCCTTCCAGCTTCAGGGCCATGTCCCAGATTTCCTGGGCTTCCTCGTCGGACTTGAGGAAGTCGCGGAGCATTTCCTCCTGCTCGTAGGCCTTGTCCAGGGTCATGCCGACTTCGAAGGGGATCATCTTCGACAGCTTGTCGGCCAGGCCGTAGGACTTGCCCTGCACCCGCGCCACGTCGCGCACCACCGCCTTCGCCGCCATCGAGCCGAAGGTGATGATCTGGCTCACCGCGTTGCGCCCGTAGGCGTCGGCCACGTAGTCGATGACCCGGTCGCGGCCTTCCATGCAGAAGTCGACGTCGAAGTCGGGCATGGAGATCCGTTCGGGGTTGAGGAAGCGTTCGAACAGCAGGTCGTAGGCCAGCGGATCGAGATCGGTGATCTTCAGCACGTAGGCCACCAGCGAGCCGGCGCCCGAGCCCCGGCCGGGGCCCACCGGCACGCCGTTGTTCTTGGCCCACTTGATGAAGTCCATCACGATCAGGAAGTAGCCGGGGAAGCCCATCTGGATGATGGTACCCAGCTCGAACTCCAGGCGGTCGATGTAGATCTGCCGCTTTTCCTCGTAGTCCGGCGTGGTTTCCTTCGGCCAGAGCACGGCCAGGCGCTCTTCCAGGCCCTCGTAGGAGACGTGGCGCAGGTAGTCGTTGATGTCCATCCCTTCGATGGGGATCGGGAAGTTGGGCAGGAAGTACTTGCCCAGTTGCACCTCGATGTTGCAGCGCCGGGCGATCTCGACGGTGTTTTCCAGGGCCTCCGGCAGGTCGCTGAACAGTTCGGCCATTTCCGCCGGCGACTTCAGGTACTGCTGGTCGGAGTAGTTGCGCGAACGGCGCGGATCGTCGAGCGCGCGGCCTTCGCCGATGCACACGCGGGTCTCGTGGGCATCGAAGTCGTCCTGCTTGATGAAGCGCACGTCGTTGGTCGCCACCAGCGGTACGCCGCTGCGTTCGGCCAGCGCGACGGCGGCGTGCACATGCTCCTCGTCGTTGACCCGGCTGGTGCGCTGCACCTCCAGGTAGAAGCGCTCGGGGAACACCGCCTGCCATTCGGCGAGCAGGGCGTCGGCGCGGGCCGGGTCGCCCTCCAGCAGGGCGCGGCCGATCTCTCCTTCCTTGGCGCCGGACAGGGCGATCAGGCCTTCGGCGGCCTCCTTCACCCACTCGCGCTCGATGATGATCTCGCCGTTGCGCTGGCCGTCGCTCCAGCCGCGGGAGATCATTTCGGTGAGATTGCGGTAGCCCCGCGCGTTCATCGCCAGCAGGGTCATGCGGCTGAGCGGACCGTCCTCGTCGGTGCTGGCGAGCCAGATGTCGGCACCGCAGATCGGCTTCACACCGGCGCCCATGGCGGCCTTGTAGAACTTCACCAGCGAGCACATGTTGCTCTGGTCGGTGACCGCCACCGCCGGCATCCCTGCTCCGGCCACGGCCTTGACCAGCGGCTTGACCCGCACCAGACCGTCGACCAGGGAGAACTCGGTGTGCAGACGCAGGTGGACGAAGGATACGGTCATGGGGTTCCTATGCAGGGCGCGAAAACGACAAGGCCCGGATTGTACCGGGCCTGTCCGCAAAGCTACAGGTTGGAGCGCATCGGCGGCGACGCCGGCGCGTGGAGCCGCATCACTTGCGTGAATCCCAGATGCCCGGCTCCAGTTTCTCCAGCACTTCCGGATACTGGGTGGCATCGAAGGTCGGCAGTTTTCCCGCCTTGCGCTGGGCGTTGTAGTCGCGCGCCAGCTTGAAGGCCAGGTTGGACAACAGCAGGATCGCGATCAGGTTGGTGATGGCCATCAGCCCCATGGAAACGTCGGCGAGGTTCCAGACGAACGGCAGCGACGCCATCGCGCCGAACATCACCATGACCAGGACCGCCAGGCGGAAGATCAGCAGGCCGGCCGGGTGGTTGTGTTCGAGGAACACCAGGCAGTTCTCCGCGTAGAAGTAGTTGGCGACGATCGAGGTGAAGGCGAAGAACAGGATGATCACCGCGAGGAAATACTTGCCCCAGTCGCCGACCTGGCTGGTCAGCGCATTCTGCACCAGCATGACGCCCTCGCCCGGCTGGTCGCCGGCAAGCAGGATGATGGCCGCCGACGCGGTGCAGATCAGGATGGTATCGATGAATACCCCGGCCATCTGCACGTAGCCCTGGGACGCCGGGTGCGGCGGGTACGGAGCGGCCGAGGCCGCGGCGTTGGGCGCCGAGCCCATCCCCGCCTCGTTGGAGAACAGGCCGCGCTTGAAGCCGTTGAGGATCGCCGCGCCCATGCCGCCGGCCGCCGCCTCGTGCCAGCCGAAGGCGCTCTGCACGACCAGCGAAAGCACGCCCGGCAGCTCGTCGAGATTGACCAGAATGATGCCGATCGCCATGAGCAGGTAGGCCACCGCCATGAACGGCACGGCCAGCTCGGAGAAACGCGCGATGGAGCGCAGGCCGCCGAAGATGATCAGGGCGGTAAGGATCACCACTGCGATGCCGGCCAGCCAGGTCGGCAGGCCGAAGGCCCCCTGCATGGCGCCGGTGATGGTGTTGGCCTGCACCGAGTTGAAGACGAAACCGAAGGTGAGAATCAGGAACAGCGAGAACAGCACGCCCATCCAGCGCGCGCCGAGGCCCTTCTCCATGTAGTAGGCCGGCCCGCCGCGATACTGCCCCCTGTCGTCACGCACCTTGAACAGTTGCGCCAGGGTCGCCTCGACGAAACCGGTGGCCATCCCCACCAGGGCGATCATCCACATCCAGAACACCGCACCCGGTCCGCCCAGCGAGATGGCCACGGCAACCCCCGCCACGTTGCCGGTGCCGACCCGCGCAGCGAGGGAGGTGCAGAGCGCCTGGAAGGAGGAAATGCCGGATTCGTCGGCGTTGCGGCTGCCCTTCAGCACGCTGAAGGTATGCCCGAAGTGGAGAAACTGGATCAGCCCGAGGCGGACACTGAAGTAGAGACCGCAACCCACCAGCAGCCAGATCAGGATCTTTCCCCAGATCAGCCCGTTGAGAAAGTCGACGGTCAGCGTGGCAGCTTCTTGCATGTGATATCTCCCGTGCCGCAGGTCGCGGCTTGTCCATTCGACGGCCCGTCGGCCGGGATCGGCTTTCCCCTGGGAGTGTAGCCGGCGAAAAGCGGCGGATTTGACGCACGGAAGGAGTGCCCGCCGCGGAACCGGCGGGCGAAAACAGCGCTCAGGCAGTCAGGCGGAAATCAGAGGATCGCGCCGGCGGGCTCCAGCAGCTCGCGCACCGGCGCGAAGGAGCGGCGATGAATCGGCGTCGGCCCCAGGCGCTTCAGCGCTTCGAGGTGCACCGGCGTCGGGTAGCCCTTGTGCCCGCCGATGCCGTAGCCGGGATAGAGCAGCTCCATCTCCTGCATCTCCCGGTCGCGGCTGACCTTGGCCAGGATCGACGCGGCGGCGATCGCCGGCACCTGGCTGTCGCCCTTGACCACCGGCGCGCTGGGCACCTTCAGTTTGGGGCAACGGTTGCCGTCGATCAGCGCCAGCTTCGGCGTGACGCTGAGGCCCTCGACCGCGCGCTGCATCGCCAGCATGGTGGCGTGCAGGATGTTCAGCCGGTCGATTTCATGCACCTCGGCGCGGGCGATGCACCAGGCCAGGGCCTTCTCGCGAATCTCCTCGAACAGCGCCTCGCGGCGCGCCTCGGAAAGCTTCTTGGAGTCGTTCAGCCCCTGGATCGGCCGGGCCGGATCGAGGATCACCGCCGCCGTGACCACCGGCCCGCACAGCGGCCCGCGCCCGACTTCGTCGACACCGGCGACCAGTTCCTCGACCAGGGTGAAATCCAGGCCCATCTGCATCAGCGCTTCTCCAGCAGGTCGAGTACCGCCTCCGCCGCCTGCGCCGAGGCATCCTGGCGCAGCGCCCGGTGGATGGCGTCGAAGGAATCGGTCTGTACGCTGCCATCGTCCAGCAACGGCAGCAGCGTCTGCGCCAGGGCGTCGGCGGTGGCCGCATCCTGGATCAGTTCGGGTACGAGGGCGCGCCCGGCGAGCAGGTTGGGCAGCGAGAAATACGGGCTCCTCACCAGCCGCCGCAGGATGCGGTAGGTGAGCGGCGCCAGTTTGTAGGCGACCACCATCGGCCGCTTGTAGAGCAGCGCCTCGAGGGTAGCGGTGCCGGACGCGATCAGCACCGCATCGCAGGCCGCCAGGGCCTCGTGGGACGCCCCGTCGAGCAATTGCAGCGGCAACTTGCGACCGTCGATCATCTGCTCGACCTGCGCGCGCCGCTCGGGACTGGCGCACGGCAACACGAAACGCAGCTCCGGGCGCCGCTGCAGCAGGCGTTCGGCGCTGTCGAGGAACAGCGCGCCGAGCTTGCCCACTTCGCCGCCGCGGCTGCCCGGCATCAGCGCGACCACCGGGGCCTCCGGGGAAAGGCCGAGCTGCGCGCGCGCGGCGCTCCGGTCCGCCTCGAGGGGAATGGTGTTGGCCAGCGGGTGGCCGACGAAACGCACCGGCACCGAATGCTCTTCGTAGAAGCGCGCCTCGAAGGGGAACAGCGTCAGCATCAGGTCGCAGGCGTCGCGAATCTTCAGCACGCGCTTCTGCCGCCAGGCCCATACCGAAGGGCTGACGTAGTGCACGGTGCGAATGCCGGCGCGGCGCAGCTTCAGCTCGACGCCGAGGTTGAAGTCCGGGGCATCGATGCCGATGAACACGTCGGGACGGGCGTCGATCAGGGTGCGGATCAGGTCCTTGCGGCGGCGCAGCAGCTCGGGCAGGCGGCCAAGCACCTCGACCAGGCCCATCACCGCCAGGCGCTCCATCGGGAAATACGGATCGAGCCCTTCCGCCTGCATGCGCGGGCCGCCGACTCCGATGAAACGAATGTCCGGATGGCGAGCCTTGAGAGCCTGCATCAGGCCGGCGCCGAGGATGTCCCCGGACGCCTCGCCGGCGACCAGGGCGACGAGCAACGGCGCGGCCATGGTCAGCGGGTGATGCCGCGCGTGGCGTTCTGGATGGAATCGCGGAATACGGCGACTTCGGGGAACTCGTCGGCAGCGGCGGCCAGTTCGGCCAGCGCTTCCTCGACGGTCAGCCCCTGGCGATAGACCACCTTGTAGGCGCGGCGCAGCGCCTGGATCGCCTCGGCGCTGAAACCGCGACGGCGCAGGCCCTCGAAGTTCATGCTGCGCGCCTCGGCCGGGTTGCCGAAGACGGTGACGTAGGCCGGCACGTCCTTGCCGATGGCGCTGCCCATGCCGGAGAAGCTGTGCGCGCCGATCCGGCAGAACTGGTGGACCAGGGTGTAGCCGGAAAGGATCGCCCAGTCGTCGACGTGCACGTGGCCGGCCAGCGCGGTGTTGTTGACCAGGATGCAGTGATTGCCGATCACGCTGTCGTGACCGATATGCACGTAGGCCATCAGCAGGTTGTGATCGCCGATGGTGGTCTCGGAACGATCCTGGATGGTCCCGCGGTGGATGGTCACCCCTTCGCGGATCACGTTGTGATCGCCGATGACCAGCCGGGTAGGCTCGCCCTTGTACTTCAGGTCGGGAGTGTCCTCGCCGACGCTGGAGAACTGGAAAATCCGGTTGTGCCTGCCGATCTTCGTGGGGCCCTTGAGCACCACGTGAGGACCGATCACCGTACCTTCTCCGATCTCCACATCCGGGCCGACGATGGACCAGGGACCTACCTGGACGTCGTCAGCCAGCGTTGCGCGGGGGTCGATGATGGCGCGAGGATCGATCAAACTCATAGTTTGCGTTCCGCACAGATGATTTCGGCCGAGCAGACCGGCTTCTCATCGACGGTCGCATGGCAGTCGAACTTCCAGATTCCGCGTTTGACGCTGATGAACTGCGCATGCAGGTTCAACTGGTCGCCCGGCAGCACCGGCTGGCGGAAACGCAGGTTGTCGGAGCCGACGAAGTAGTACAGGGTGCCGTCGGCCGGCTTCACATCGAGCATCTTGAAGCCGAGGATCCCGGCAGCCTGGGCCATGGCCTCGATGATCAGTACACCGGGCATGATCGGGTGCTGCGGGAAATGGCCATTGAAGAACGGCTCATTGATGCTGACATTCTTGTAGGCGCGAATGCGCTTGCCCTCGATGTCCAGCTCCACCACCCGATCCACCAGCAGGAAAGGATAGCGATGAGGCAGGTATTCGCGAATCTCGTTGATGTCCATCATGTTCAGGGGAGCCTGTTCAAAAAAAGGGAACGCCAAAAAATGCGCTGCTCACGCATCTGATGGAGTGTCTCCATCCGAGGTCACGGCAGCCAGGCGTTTTTCCAGCTGCTGCAGACGACGGGCCATGTCATCCAGTTGACGTATGCGCGCGGCGCTTTTCTTCCACTCGGCCGCGGGTTGCATGGCGGTACCGGACGAATAGGAGCCCGGCTCGGTGATCGAGCGGGTCACCATGGTCATGCCGGTAACGAAAACGTTGTCGCAGATTTCGATGTGTCCGACCAGGCCGACGCCGCCGGCCAGCATGCAGTGGCTGCCGATCTTGGCGCTGCCGGAAATCCCGCAGCAGCCGGCCATGGCGGTGTGGTCGCCGATCTGCACGTTGTGCGCGATCATGATCTGGTTGTCGAGCTTGACGCCGTTGCCGACCAGGGTGTCGGAAAGCGCGCCACGGTCGATGGTGGTGTTGGCGCCGATTTCGACGTCGTCGCCGATGCTGACGCCGCCGATCTGCGCGATCTTCTGCCAGACGCCCTTCTCGTTGGCGAAACCGAAGCCCTCGCCGCCAAGCACGGCGCCGGACTGGATGCTCACGCGCTTGCCGATCCTGACGTCGTGGTAGAGGGTCACGCGCGGGGCCAGCCAGCCGCCTTCGCCGATGCTGCTGCGCGCGCCGATGAAGCAGTGGGCGCCGAGCGTGACGCCCGGGCCGATGCTGGCGCCCGCCTCGATCACCACGTAGGGGCCGACGCTGGCGCTCGGATCGACGCTGGCAGAGCTGTCGACTATCGCCGTCGGATGGATTCCGGCCGCGGCCCTGGGCTTGGGATCGAACAGATGGGAAAGGCTGGCGTAGGCCAGATAGGGATTGGCCACCACCAGCGCGTTGCCGGCGTAGCCGTCGGCATCGGCTGCCGTCAGCAGGACGGCGCCCGCCTGGCTGCCGGGAAGGAACTTGCGGTACTGCGGGTTGGCCAGGAAGCTCAGCTGATCCGGCGCCGCATCCTGCAGCGTGGCCAGCCCCCGGATCACCAGGGTTGCATCGCCGCGCAGCTCGGCACCGAGCTGCGCGGCCAGATCGGCCAGGGAAAAGGTAGGCGCGGTCATGATCAACGCAGCTGGTTCATGCGCTCGATGACCTGGCGAGTGATGTCGTACTGCGGCTTCACGTCGACCACTGCACCGCGCTCGAGCACCAGGTCATAACCACCCTTCTTGATGGTTTCCTCGACGGCCTGATCCAGCTTCGGCTTCAGCTTCTTCAGCATCTCGCGGTCGGCGGCGGCCTTGGACTCGTTCAGTTCCTTGGACTGGAACTGGAAGTCACGCGCCTTCTGCTTGAAATCCAGCTCGGCCTTCTCGCGATCGGCCTGGGACATCTTGCTGCCACCGCTGACCAGCTTGTCCTGCAGGGCCTTGGCGTCCTTCTCCAGGTTCTTCAGCTTGTTCAGTTGCGGGCCGAATTTCTTCTCGGCATCCACGGCGTACTGCTTGGCCGCATCGGATTCGAGGAGCGCCATCTGATAGTTGAGCACCGCGATCTTCATGTCGGCGAATGCCGGGGTCGCCATCAAGGCCGCGGTGATCAGAACGAACTGGGTCAACTTACGCACGATGTACTCCTGCAGGAATTAGGACTGTCTTTACGACGAAACGGCCAATAAGCAATCAGAAAGTCTGCCCCAGGGAGAACTGGAAGACCTGGGTCTCGGCATTGTCCGGCTTCTTGATCGGCATGCCGAGGCTGAAGCTCAGCGGGCCGAGGGCGGTAATCCAGGTCAGGCCCACACCCACCGAGCTGGCGAGTTCGCTCATCTTCACCCCGTCGCAGCCCTGGGTGGTGGACAGCGGGCAGTCGCTGTCGAACACGTTACCCACGTCCCAGAACAGCACGGTGCGCAGCTGGCTCTGGTCCTTGACGAACGGCATCGGGAACAGCAGCTCGGCGCCGCCAGTGATCAGGATGTTACCACCGAAGGCTTCGGGATCCTGGTCCGGGTCGGTGAAGCGCCCCTGGGCGTCGGGACCTTCGGGGAAGTTCGGGTCGAGCGGCTGGGTGACCTTGCTCGGCGTACTGCGCGGGCCGAGGGAACTGTCCTTGAAGCCGCGCACGGAGTTCACGCCGCCGGCGAAGTAGTTCTCATAGAACGGCAGGCGCTCGGTGGAACCGTAGGCGTCGCCGTAACCCAGCTCGGTGTGGAAGCGCATGGTGTAGTTGTCGGACAGCGGCGCGAAGATCTGGCCGCGGTAGTCGAGCTTGTAGAACGACAGGTCGCTGCCCGGGATGGTCGTTTCCAGCACCAGGCTCTGCGAATGACCGCGGTTGGCCAGCACGCCCTTGTTCAGGGTCGATTCGGACCAGCCGACGGACGCCTTGAAGTTGGTGAAGCTGTCGCCTTCCTTCTCGATGAAGTCGAAGATCTCGTCAACGGTGAACGAACCGGTGTCGATCTCGTCGCGCTGGGCGGTCAGACCGTAGGTCAGGCGCGACGTCTCGCTGATCGGATAGCCGATGCTCACGCCGGCGCCGAGGCTGTTGACCGAGTAGCTGGAAACGTCGACATCCAGCTCGTCGTAGTCGGTCTCGCGGTAGAAGGCGTTGTAGCCGAGGCTGACGCCATCGACGGTCCAGTAGGGGTCGACGAAGCCGAAGTTGTAGCGGCTCTGGTATTCGCTGCGGGTCAGGCCGAGGCTGACCTTGTTGCCGGTACCGAGGAAGTTGTTCTGGCTGATCGAGCCGCCGAGGATCAGGCCGGCGCTCTGGGCGAAACCGACGCTGGCGGTGATCGAGCCGGACGGCTGCTCTTCCACGCTGTAGTTCACGTCCACCTGGTCGTCAGTGCCGGGCACTGCCGGAGTCTCGACGTTGACCGTCTTGAAGTAGCCGAGGCGCTCGAGGCGGCGCTTGGACTGGTCGATCAGGTAGGTCGACGCCCAGCCGCCCTCCATCTGGCGCATCTCGCGGCGCAGCACTTCGTCTTCGGTCTTGGTGTTGCCGCGGAAGTTGATGCGGTTGACGTAGGCGCGCTTGCCCGGGTCGACCACGTAGGTCACGGTGACGGTCTTGTCTTCCTCGTGGGCTTCCGGCACGCCGTTGACGTTGGCGAAGGTGTAGCCCTCGTTGCCCAGGCGGCGGGTGATCAGGTCGGAGGTGGTGGTCATCACCTTGCGCGAGAACACCTGGCCTTGCTTCACCAGCAGGAGTTTCTTGACCTCTTCCTCCGGAACCTTCAGGTCACCGCTGAGGCGCACGTCGCGAATGCTGTACTTGTCACCTTCGTTGACGTTGACGGTGATGTAGACGTGCTTCTTGTCCGGGGTGATGGACACCTGGGTCGAGGCGATGTCCATGTTGATGTAGCCGCGGTCCAGGTAGTAGGAACGCAGACGCTCCAGGTCGCCGGACAGCTTCTCGCGGGAATACTTGTCGTCGTTCTTGAAGAACGACAGCCAGTTGGTGGTCTTCAGCTCGAACAGGTCGGTGAGTTCCTCTTCGGAGAACACCGTGTTGCCGACCACGTTGACGTGGGCGATGGCGGCGACCGTACCCTCGTTGATGTTGATCTTCAGCGCGACGCGGTTGCGCGGCTGGGGAATGACCTCGGTCTCGATCACCGCGGAATAGCGGCCCTGGGCGACGTACTGGCGCTGCAGCTCGTTGCGCACACCTTCGAGGGTGGCACGCTGGAAGATCTCGCCTTCCGCCAGGCCCGACTGCTTCAGGCCCTTCATCAGGTCGTCCTTGGTGATCGCCTTGTTGCCTTCGATCTCGATGGTGGAGATGGACGGACGCTCGACGACGTTGACGATCAGGACGTTGCCGTCTCGATTGAGCTGGATGTCCTGGAAGAAGCCGGTGCGAAACAGCGAGCGGGTCGCTTCGACCAGGCGGCGGTCGTCGATCTGGTCGCCCACGTTCAGCGGCAGGGCAGCGAACACGCTACCGGCGGATACCCGTTGCAGTCCGTTGACCCGGATATCGGAAATTGTGAAGGACTCGGCGTGAACCTGGGCGATCATCGTCGCGGAAATGGCCGCGGATAACAGAAAGCGTTTCATGGAGTCCTTTTTATTCCATCTGGCAAATAAAGAATCTGCCGCATGAGGCGGCAGATCCGAAATTCAACGGCAAGTTACAGTCGACTCAGATCGTTGACCAAGGCCAACAACATGACCCCCACCACAAGGCTGATGCCGATCTGCATTCCCCAAGCCTGGACCCGCTCGGACAATGGACGGCCACGCGCCCACTCGACCAGGTAGAACAGCAGATGCCCGCCATCTAGAACGGGAATCGGCAACAGGTTGAGAACCCCCAAACTTATACTCAGGTAGGCGAGGAAATGCAGGAACTCCCCTACGCCGGACTGAGCCGAAGCGCCCGCCACTTTAGCAATGGTTATCGGCCCGCTCAAGTTTTTTACCGAGAGCTGCCCGAGCACCATTTTCTTTAGAGAATCAAGAGTTAGCAGACTCATCGACCAGGTTCGGGAGAGTGCCTCCCCCACTGCGGCGACCGGTCCGTAGCTCACTTCGCGAAGCATTTCCGCGGGCCATTCGCCGCCCGCGACACCGGCACCGAGATAACCTGTACGTGCCTTGTCTTCTCCCCTGACACCGAGAGTCAGGGCGATATCGCGCTCTTCGCCACCGCGTCGTACGCTCAGGATCACCCTTTCAGCGGGGCGGGCACGAATCCGGTCGACCACCTGCTGCCAGTCATCCACAGCCTGCCCGTCGACCCGCACCAGCAGGTCGCCTACCGCCAGCCCGGCAGCCTTGGCCGGCCCCTTGTCGTCCAGTTGCGCCACCAGCGGCGGCACCGCGGGCCGCCACGGCTGGATGCCGAGCCCGGCAATGGGATCGGGATTGTCGGCATTCTTCAGCCAGGCGCTGATATGCAGCCGGTATACCTCGGTGACGCTCGAACCGGACTCGCGCACCGTCACCCGCAGTTCGCCGCTTTCACCGAGGCGGCGGACCAGTTGCAGATTGACCGCGCCCCAGCCGTCGACGGGCTCGCCGTCCACCGCCACCAGTTCCTGCCCTGCGGCAAGCCCGGCGACCGCCGCCGGGCTGTCCGGCACGACCGAGCCGATCACCGGCCTGATCTGCTGGCTGCCGAGCATCGCCAGAACCCAGAAGAACAGGATCGCCAGCAGGAAGTTGGCGACCGGCCCGGCCGCCACTATGGCGATCCGCTGCAATACGCTCTTGCGGTTGAATGCCTGTTCGAGCAGCTCCGGCGGTACGTCGCCCTCGCGCTCGTCGAGCATCTTCACGTAGCCGCCCAGGGGGATGGCGGCGACCACGAACTCGGTGCCATGCCGGTCGTACCAGCGCACCAGCGGCGTGCCGAAGCCTACCGAGAAGCGCAGGACTTTCACCCCGCAACGGCGGGCGACCCAGAAATGGCCGAACTCGTGGAAGGTGACCAGGACGCCCAGGGCAACCAGCAGCCCGACGACCATGTATAGCGCGCTCATCGCTACCTCCGGATTAACGCCCGCGTTGGCGCAACCATTCCTGCGCCGCACCGCGTGCCCGCTGGTCCGCTGCCAGCACGGCTTCGAGTGTTTCGACCGAAGCGGCGGGCTCGCGGTTCAACACCTCCTCGATGATAACCGCGATCTCGGTGAAGCGAATCCGCCGCTCGAGAAATGCCGCAACCGCCACTTCATTGGCCGCGTTCAGCATGGCCGGCACGCTGCCCCGCGCTTCCGCCGCCTCGCGCGCCAGGCGCAGGCAGGGGAAACGCTGCTCGTCGGGTTCCTGGAAATCGAGACGGGCGACGCTGAACAGATCGAGAGGCGAAACGCCCGAGTCGATCCGCTGCGGCCAGGCCAGGGCGTGGGCGATGGGGGTGCGCATGTCCGGATTGCCCAACTGCGCCAGCACCGAGCCGTCCACGTAGTCGACCAGCGAATGGATCACGCTCTGCGGATGGATCACCACCTGGACCTGCGCCGGCTGGGCGTCGAACAGCCAGCAGGCCTCGATCAGCTCGAGCCCCTTGTTCATCATGCTGGCCGAGTCGACGGAGATCTTCCGCCCCATCGACCAGTTCGGATGGGCGCAGGCCTGCTCGGGCGACACCCGCTCCAGCTCCTCCAGCGGCGTCTGGCGGAACGGACCGCCGGAAGCGGTCAGCAGGATTCGGCGCACGCCCACGGCGGACAACCCCCGCGCGTAGTCGGAAGGCAGGCACTGGAAGATCGCATTGTGCTCGCTGTCGATCGGCAGCAGCACCGCGCCGCTGGCCCTGACCGCATCCATGAACAGCGCCCCGGACATCACCAGGGCTTCCTTGTTGGCCAGCAGGACGCGCTTGCCGGCCTGCACCGCCGCCAGGGTCGGCTTGAGGCCGGCCGCGCCGACGATCGCCGCCATCACCACGTCGACATCGGGATGCCCGGCGACTTCGCAGAGCCCGGCTTCGCCGGCCAGGACACGGGTATCCAGCCCCATCCCCTGCAGCACGCCCTGCAGGTGGCGCGCCGCATCCTCGCCGGGAACCACGGCGAAACGCGGCCGATGACGCACGCACAGGGCTTCGAGATCGGCCAGACGGGAAAAACCGCTCAGCGCGAAGACCCGGTAGCGATCCGGATGACGCGCCAGCACATCCAGAGTGCTGAGGCCGATGGAACCGGTGGCGCCCAGCACGCAGACCTGTTGCACATTGCTCATGGCGTCCCCCAGCCGGTGGCCCAGAGCAGGACGGTGAAGACCGGAATCGCCGCGGTCAGGCTGTCGATGCGATCGAGCACCCCGCCGTGGCCGGGCAGCAGGTTGCTGCTGTCCTTGAGGCCGGCCTGGCGCTTGAACATGCTTTCGGTCAGGTCGCCGACCACCGACAGGGCGACCACCAGCGCCGCGCAGGGCAGCGCCAGGAGCAGACCGCGCACGCTCCAGTTGAAATAGATGGCGACGCCGAAGGTGATCGCCAGGCTCAGCGCAAGACCGCCATAGAAGCCTTCCCAGCTCTTGCCGGGGCTGACGCGCGGCGCCAGCTTGCGCTTGCCGAAGGCCTTGCCGGAGAAATAGGCGCCGATGTCGGCCGCCCAGACCAGCACCATCACCGCCACGATCAGCCAGTTGTCCAGGTGCCACTGCTTGAGCACCACCAGCCCCTGCCAGGCCGGAACCAGCACCAGCAGGCCGATCGCCAGGCGCCGCCAGCGGCCGCCCCAGAAATAGCTGCTGTCCGGGTAGGTCAGCACCATCACCGTGGCCAGCAGCCACCAGAACAGCGCGAGCAGCAGCACCGCACCCGCCAGTTGCGGCAGCAGGGCGCACACCAGCATCAGCAGGCAGACCACGCCGGCGTAGGCGCAGCGCTCGACCTGCCGGCCATAGCCGGACAGATGGGCCCACTCCCAGGCGCCCAGCGCCACCACCAAGCCGATGAACAGCTTGAACGCCGCACCGTCGAGCAGGAAGAAACCACCGAGGGCGATGGGCAGCAGCACCAGCGCCGTGATGACTCGTTGTTTCAGCATGAAGTACGCGCCTCGGCCTCGACCTGTTCGCTGGTCTTGCCGAAGCGACGCTGGCGTGAGGCATAGTCGGCCAGGGCTTCGCGCATCGCGGCGCGCTTGAAGTCCGGCCAGTACAGATCGGAGAAGTACAACTCGGCGTAGGCCAGCTGCCAGAGCAGGAAGTTGCTGATGCGACGCTCGCCGCCCGTGCGGATGCACAGGTCGGGCGGCGGCAGGTCGCCGGTGACCAGGTTGCGCTGGAGCAGCTCGGGGGTGATCTGCTCCGGCGTCAGGCGCCCGGCCTGGACTTCGCGCGCAAGATGCCGGGCGGACTGGGTGATGTCCCACTGGCCGCCGTAGTTCGCCGCCACCTGGAGCAGGAAGCGCGTGCCGCCCGCCGTCAGGTTCTCGGCCTCGACCATCGCTGCCTGCAGCTCCGGATGGAAGCGCGCGCGATCGCCGATCACGCGCAGGCGGATGCCGTTCTCGCTGAGCTTGCGGACCTCGCGGCGCAGGGCCATGAGGAACAGCTCCATCAGCGCGCCGACCTCGTCGGCCGGGCGCTGCCAGTTCTCGCTGGAAAACGCGAAAATCGTCAGCACCTCGACGCCCGCCTCGACGCAGGTCTTGATCACCGAGCGAACCGCGCTCACCCCGGCCTTGTGCCCGGCAACGCCCGGCATCAGGCGCTTCTTCGCCCAGCGGTTGTTGCCGTCCATGATGATCGCCACGTGACGGGGCACGGCCACAGGCATCGCTTGCTTGGTCTTGTCCATGACGTAGGCCCGGCCGTCAGACGGCCATCAGGTCCGCTTCCTTGGCTTCCAGTGCCTTCTCGATCTCGGCGACGAACTTGTCGGTCAGCTTCTGGATCTCGTCGCCGGCGCGGCGCTCGTCGTCCTCGCTGATTTCCTTCTCTTTCTGCAGGTCCTTCAGCTGGGCCAGGGCATCGCGACGGATGTTGCGCACGGAAACGCGGGCCTGCTCGGCTTCGGCGCGGGCCTGCTTGGTGAAGCCCTTGCGGGTTTCCTCGGTCAGGGCCGGCATCGGCACACGGATGGTGGTGCCGGCGGTAGCCGGGTTCAGGCCCAGGTCCGAGGTCATGATGGCCTTTTCCACGGCCTGGATCATGCTCTTGTCGAACACGCTCAGGGCCAGGGTGCGGGAGTCCTCGACGGTGATGTTGGCCACCTGGCGCAGCGGAGTGTCAGCGCCGTAGTAGGAGACCATCACGCTGTCCAGGATGCTCGGGTGAGCACGGCCGGTACGAATCTTGGCGAAAGCGTGGCCCAGGGCTTCCAGGCTCTTGCCCATGCGTTCCTGGGCGTCCTTCTTGATCTCGTTGATCATCTCAATCCTCCTCGATCAGGGTGCCTTCCGCACCACCAACAACAATATTCAGCAACGCGCCCGGCTTGTTCATGTTGAACACCCGCAGCGGCATCTTCTGGTCGCGGCACAGGCAGATGGCGGTCAGGTCCATCACGCCCAGCTTGCGATCAAGCACTTCGTCATAGGTCAGACGGTCGAACTTCTCGGCGTTCGGGTCCTTGAAAGGATCGGCAGTGTACACGCCGTCGACCTTGGTCGCCTTGAGAACCACGTCGGCATCGATCTCGATCGCCCGCAGGCAGGCGGCCGAATCGGTGGTGAAGAAGGGATTGCCGGTACCGGCGGAGAAAATCACCACCTCGCCACTGGCCAGGTGACGCATGGCCTTGCGGCGATCGTAGTGATCGGTGACGCCGACCATGGTGATGGCCGACATGACGATGGCCGTGATGTTCGAACGCTCCAGGGCGTCGCGCATGGCCAGTGCGTTCATTACGGTGGCGAGCATGCCCATGTGGTCGCCGGTCACCCGGTCCATGCCGGCGGCGGACAGCGCCGAGCCGCGGAACAGGTTGCCGCCGCCGATCACCAGGCCGACCTGGACGCCGATGCCGACCAGCTGGCCGATTTCCAGCGCCATGCGGTCCAGCACCTTCGGATCGATGCCGAACTCTTCAGATCCCATCAGGGCTTCGCCGCTCAGTTTTAGAAGAATGCGTTTATAGCGAGGTTGACGAGAGCCCAACTGCTGAGCCATGACCTTTTTCTCCTGCGGCGATTTTGAATGCTAGGCACCCTCATGGTGCCGATTTCGGAAGCATGGACCAGCCAGGCTTGCGGCGCCTGCGACCCGCCGTGCGGGCATGCGCCGTGGAAGCCGCCCCGATGGCCTCCCCAGTTTGACGAAGAGGCCGCGCGCGTGAGCGGGCAGCCTCTTGCGGGGCGACAGTCGCTGACTGTCTTACTGCTTGGAAGCGGCTACTTGAGCAGCAACCTCGGCAGCGAAGTCGGCCTCGACCTTCTCGATGCCCTCGCCCACTTCGAAGCGGATGAAGGAAACGATTTCGGCGCCAGCTTTCTTGGCCAGATCACCGACCTTGACTTCCGGATCCTTGACGAAGGCCTGCTCGACCAGGCTGGCTTCGGCGAGGAACTTGGAGATACGGCCCTTGACCATGTTCTCCACGATGTTCTCCGGCTTGCCGGCGATCTTGTCGGCGTTCAGCTGCAGGAAGATTTCCTTTTCCTTGGCGACCAGCTCTTCGGAGACGTCGGCCGGGCTCAGAACGGCCGGGTTGCTGGCAGCCACGTGCATGGCGATGTCACGGGCCAGCTCGACGTTGCCGCCCTTCAGGGTGACCAGAACGCCGATGCGGTGACCGTGCAGGTAGGCACCAACCACGTCGCCTTCGGCGCGAGCCAGACGACGGATGTTGACGTTCTCGCCGCACTTGGCTACCAGCGCCTCGCGAGCGGATTCCTGTTCGGCGACCAGCGGAGCCACGTCGGTCAGCTTCTGCTCGAAAGCCTTGTCCAGGCTGGCGGCGACGAAGCCCTTGAAGTCGTCCTGCAGGGCCAGGAAGTCGGTCTGCGAGTTGACTTCGATGATGGTGGCAGCCTTGGCGTCTTCAGAAACCTTGACGGCGATGGAGCCTTCGGCGGCGATGTTGCCGGCCTTCTTGGCAGCCTTGATGGCACCGGAAGCGCGCATGTCGTCGATGGCCTTCTCGATGTCGCCACCGGCAGCTACCAGCGCCTTCTTGCATTCCATCATGCCCTGGCCGGTACGCTCGCGCAGTTCCTTGACCAGTGCTGCAGTAATCTCTGCCATTTCGAAACCCTCTTGAGTTGCTCTCAAAACCAGATCGCCCGGCGGGCCGGGCGGGAATTCAGGGGTGGCAAAAAGGGGGCCTAGCCCCCTTCCTGCGCACCGTCGGACGTCTGGACGTCCCGCGATCAGCCTTCGGCGGATTCGGCCGGCGCTTCTTCGACGAACTCGTCAGCACCGCCTTGAGCGTTCTGACGACCGCGCAGAACGGCTTCGGCCATCGAGCCCAGGTACAGCTGAACGGCGCGGATGGCGTCGTCGTTGCCCGGGATGACGTAGTCAACACCTTCCGGGCTGCTGTTGGTATCGACGATGCCGATGACCGGGATGCCCAGCTTGTTGGCTTCGGTGATGGCGATGCGCTCGTGGTCGACGTCGATCACGAACAGCGCGTCCGGCAGGCCACCCATGTCCTTGATGCCGCCCAGGCTGCGATCCAGTTTTTCCAGATCACGGCTGCGCATCAGGGCTTCTTTCTTGGTCAGCTTGGCGAAGGTGCCGTCCTGGGACTGGGTTTCCAGTTCGCGCAGGCGCTTGATCGACTGACGGATGGTCTTGTAGTTGGTCAGCATGCCGCCCAGCCAGCGGTGGTCGACATACGGCATGCCGCAACGGGCAGCTTCTTCGCGAACGATCTTGCCGGCGGAACGCTTGGTGCCGACGAACAGGATCTTGTTCTTGCCCTGGGCCAGGCGCTCAACGAAGGTCAGGGCCTCGTTGAACATCGGCAGAGTCTTTTCCAGGTTGATGATGTGGATCTTGTTGCGCGCGCCGAAAATGAACTTGCCCATTTTCGGGTTCCAGTAACGGGTCTGGTGGCCGAAGTGCACACCGGCCTTCAGCATATCGCGCATGTTGACTTGGGACATGATGATTCCTCTATAAGTCGGGTTGGGCCTCCATGCATCCCAATGACCAACCCCCGATTCAGTCGGAAGGCACCCAGGCCATCGTGTCGATGCATGTGTGGGTTTAGTGCTCCGGATGACTCACAGCCTCCAAAGCGGGGCGCTTTATACCACAGAAAGCGCCCCTCGGCTACCGGCCCGAAGCGGGCCTGGATGATGGCACCACTCATAAAAGAGGCCGGAAACTGATAAGATACCGGCTTTTCCGCCTGCGTCCGAGAGCTCCCATGACCGTCACCATCAAGACGCCCGATGAAATCGAGAAAATGCGCATCGCCGGCCGCCTGGCCGCCGAAGTACTGGAAATGATCGGCGAGCACGTCAAGCCCGGCGTCACCACCGACGAACTGGACCGCATCTGCCACGACTACATCGTCAACGAGCAGAAGGCCATTCCGGCGCCGCTGAACTACAAGGGCTTCCCCAAGTCGATCTGCACCTCGATCAACCACGTCGTCTGCCACGGCATCCCCAACGACAAGCCGCTGAAGGACGGCGACATCGTCAACATCGACATCACGGTGATCAAGGACGGCTACCACGGCGACACCAGCAAGATGTTCCTGGTCGGCAAGACCCCGGAATGGGCCGACCGCCTCTGCCAGATCACCCAGGAATGCCTGTACAAGGGCATCGCCCTGGTCCGCCCGGGCGCGCGCCTCGGCGACATCGGCGAAGTGATCCAGAAGTACGCCGAGAAGAACGGCTTCTCGGTGGTCCGCGAATACTGCGGCCACGGCATCGGCAAGGTGTTCCACGAGGAGCCGCAGGTGCTGCACTACGGCCGCGCCGGCACCGGCATGGAACTGAAGGAAGGCATGACCTTCACCATCGAGCCGATGATCAACCAGGGCCGCGCGGAAACCCGCCTGCTCGGCGACGGCTGGACCGCCATCACCAAGGACCGCAAGCTGTCCGCGCAATGGGAGCACACCGTGCTGGTCACCGCCGACGGCTACGAGATCCTCACCCTGCGCAACGACGAGACGTTCCCGCGCACTTCGGCCTGACCGGTTTGCAATATCGCCGACGGCTGGGTAGAACGTAGAAAGCCCAGCCCGGCGCTGCGCCAGGCCACGCCCGGCACGCAGCCTGCCCCTGCCCTCCTCCCCCAGCCCAAAGGAAGGCCGCCAATGCCCCAGGTGGATCCCGAATTGTTCGACCGTGGGCAGTTCCAGGCGGAACTGGCCCTCAAGTCCAGCCCCATCGCCGCCTTCAAGAAGGCCATTCGCCAGGCCGACGAAGTGCTCAACGCCCGCTTTCTCGGCGGACGCGACATCCGCCGCCTGATCGAGGACCGCGCCTGGTTCGTCGACCAGATCCTGCAGCAGGCCTGGCAGCGCTTCGACTGGGGCGACGACGCCGACATCGCGCTGGTCGCCGTGGGTGGCTACGGGCGCGGCGAACTGCACCCGCATTCGGACATCGACATCCTCGTCCTGCTCGACAGCGAGGACCAGGAAGCCTTCCGCGAGCCGATCGAGGGCTTCCTCACCCTGCTCTGGGACATCGGCCTGGAAGTCGGCCAGAGCGTGCGCTCGGTGAACGAATGCGCCGAGGAGGCGCGCGCCGACCTCACCGTGGTCACCAACCTGATGGAGTGCCGCACCATTTCCGGCCCCGACAGCCTGCGCCTGCGCATGCTGGAAGCCACCAGCACCGAGCACATGTGGCCGAGCGGGCAGTTCTACCTGGCCAAGCGCAAGGAGCAGATCCACCGCCACGCCAAGTACAACGACACCGAGTACAACCTCGAACCCAACATCAAGGGCTCGCCCGGCGGCCTGCGCGACCTGCAGACCCTGCTCTGGGTGGCCCGCCGGCATTTCGGCAGCCTCAACCTGCACGCCCTGGCGAAGGAAGGCTTCCTGGTGGAAAGCGAGTGCAGCACCCTCGCCTCCTCCCAGGAATTCCTCTGGAAGGTCCGCTACGCCCTGCACATGCTCGCCGGGCGCGCCGAGGACCGCCTGCTGTTCGACCACCAGCGGCGCATCGCCAGCCTGCTCGGCTACGAAGGCAACAACGCCAAGCTGGCCGTCGAGCTGTTCATGCAGAAGTACTACCGGGTGGTGATGGCGATTTCCGAGCTCAACGACCTGATCATGCAACACTTCGAGGAAGTGATCCTGCGGGTCGGCGAGAAGGGCCATATCCAGCCGCTGAACAGCCGTTTCCAGCTGCGCGACGGCTACCTGGAAGTGACCCACCCGAACGTCTTCAAGCGCACCCCGTTCGCCCTGCTGGAAGTCTTCGTGCTGCTGGCGCAGAACCCGACCATCAAGGGCCTGCGTACCGACACCATCCGCCTGCTGCGCGACAGCCGGCACCTGATCGACGAAGACTTCCGCCACGACATCCGCAACACCAGCCTGTTCATCGAGCTGTTCAGGTGCCGCGAGGGCATCCACCGCAACCTGCGGCGGATGAACCGCTACGGCATCCTCGGCCTGTACCTGCCGGAGTTCGGCCAGATCGTCGGACAGATGCAGCACGACCTGTTCCACATCTATACGGTGGACGCGCACACCCTCAACCTGATCAAGCACCTGCGCAAGCTGCAGCGTCCGGACATGGCGGAAAAGTACCCGCTGGCCAGCAAGATCATGGAGCGCCTGCCCAAGCCCGAGCTGATCTACCTCGCCGGGCTCTACCACGACATCGCCAAGGGCCGCGGCGGCGACCACTCGGAGCTGGGCGCCGACGACGCCGAGCGCTTCTGCCAGCGGCACCAGCTGCCGCAGTGGGACACCCACCTGATCTCATGGCTGGTGAAGAACCACCTGGTGATGTCCACCACGGCCCAGCGCAAGGACCTTTCCGACCCGCAGGTGATCTTCGACTTCGCCCAGCTGGTCGGCGACCAGACCCGCCTGGACTACCTCTACGTGCTCACCGTGGCCGACATCAACGCCACCAACCCGAGCCTGTGGAACTCCTGGCGCGCCAGCCTGCTGCGCCAGCTCTACACCGAGACCAAGCGCGCCCTGCGCCGCGGCCTGGAGAACCCGGTGGACCGCGAGGAGCAGATCCGCCAGACGCAGAGCGCGGCGATCGACATCCTGGTGCGCAGCGGCACCGACCAGGACGACGCCGAGCAGCTGTGGAGCCAGCTCGGCGACGACTACTTCCTGCGCCACACCGCCAGCGACGTGGCCTGGCACACCGAGGCGATCCTCCAGCACCCGCACGATGGCGCGCCGCTGGTGCTGATCAAGGAAATCACCCAGCGCGAATTCGAGGGCGGCACGCAGATCTTCATCTATGCCGCCGACCAGCACGACTTCTTCGCCGTGACCGTGGCGGCGATGGACCAGCTCAACCTGAACATCCAGGACGCGAGGGTCATCACCTCGACCAGCCAGTTCACCCTCGACACCTACATAGTGCTGGATGCCGACGGCGGCTCGATCGGCGACGATCCCCAGCGGATCGCCGAGATTCGCCAGGGCCTGGTCGACGTGCTGAAGAACCCGGACGAATACCCGTCGATCATCCAGCGCCGCGTACCGCGCCAGCTCAAGCATTTCGCCTTCGAGCCGCGGGTGACCATTTCCACCGATGCGATGCGCCAGGTCAGCGTGCTCGAACTGACCGCCCCCGACCGCCCGGGCCTGCTGGCGCGGGTCGGGCGCATCTTCCTCGACTTCGACCTGTCGGTGCAGAACGCCAAGATCGCCACCCTCGGCGAACGGGTGGAAGACGTGTTCTTCGTCACCGACGCGCGCAACCAGCCGCTTTCCGATCCGGAACTCTGCCAGCGCCTGCAAGCGGCGCTGGTCGAACAACTGTCACAGGCCAACGGGCAGGACACCATGCCCGTCCGTATCAGCATCTGAAGAGAAGCCGCATGAACCACGCCCTCGACCTGCTTCAGCCCTATCCTTTCGAAAAGCTCCGCGCCCTGCTGGCGGGCGCCCAGCCGCCGGCCGGGCTGAAGCCGATCGCCCTGTCCATCGGCGAGCCCAAGCACCGCTCGCCGAGCTTCGTCGCCGAAGCCCTGAGCGCCAACCTCGACCAGTTGGCGGTCTACCCGACCACCGCCGGCCTTCCCGCCCTGCGCGAGGCCATCGTTCGCTGGTGCGAAAACCGCTTCAGGGTCCCGGCCGGCTGGCTGGATGCCGCCCGCCACGTGCTGCCGGTGAACGGCACCCGCGAGGCGCTGTTCTCCTTCACCCAGGCGGTGGTCGATCGCGAAGCCAACGGCCTGGTGGTCAGCCCCAACCCCTTCTACCAGATCTACGAAGGCGCGGCGCTGCTCGCCGGCGCCCAGCCGCACTACCTGCCGTGCCGCGCGGAGAACGGCTTCAATCCGGACTTCGACGCGGTGCCGGCGGACGTCTGGCAGCGCTGCCAGATCCTCTTCCTCTGCTCCCCGGGCAACCCCACCGGCGCGCTGGTGCCGCTGGAAACCCTGAAGAAGCTGATCGCCCTGGCCGACCAGCACGATTTCGTCATCGCCGCCGACGAGTGCTACAGCGAGCTGTACTTCGACGAGCACAACCCGCCGCCCGGCCTGCTCACCGCCTGCGCCGAACTGGGTCGCTCGGACTTCCGCCGCTGCGTGGTGTTCCACAGCCTGTCCAAGCGCTCCAACCTGCCGGGCCTGCGCTCCGGCTTCGTCGCCGGCGATGCCGAGGTGCTGAAGAAATTCCTCCTCTACCGCACCTACCACGGCTGCGCCATGCCGGTGCAGACCCAACTGGCCAGCATCGCCGCCTGGGACGACGAGGTCCACGTGCGCGCCAACCGCGTGCTCTATCGCGAGAAGTTCGATGCGGTGCTGCAGATCCTTTCCGGCGTGCTCGACGTGCAACGCCCGGACGGCAGCTTCTACCTGTGGCCGAAGACGCCGGTGAGCGACACCGAATTCACCCGCGAACTGTTCGCCCGCCAGCACGTCACCGTGGTGCCGGGTTCCTATCTTTCGCGCGAGGTGGATGGCGAGAACCCGGGCGCCAACCGGGTGCGCATGGCGCTGGTCGCGCCGCTGGCGGAGTGCGTGGAAGCGGCGGAGCGGATCCGTACCTTCGTGCAGTCCCTCTAAGCAGGACTCCGTAGGGTGGATCACGCTTCACCGATCCACCACGGCCGCGCAGGCGGCCCCGGAATGGTGGATGGAAAAGCGCCATCCACCCTACGTTTCGCTGATCCCCATCTGTTTCGACCAGGGAAAAGAAAAGCCGGCGAATCGTCGCCGGCTTTTCTTGAGCGGCTGTCTCAGGCCAGCCTGATCTCCCGGCCGGGCACATCCTCCCGGACCCTGCGCAGCTCGGCGGCGCCTTGGTTGAGCTCATGGACCGCCTTGAGCAGGCGCTGGCGCAGCAGTTCGTCCTTTATCTGGTCCGCCGCCCGCATGGCCTCGATCGCCGCCGCCTCGTTGCTGGCCGCCACGGAATCCAGGACCTTGCGCAGGTTTTTCGTTGCGCGGTGCACTTCGATACTCCTTCTGAAAACTGCGTGCACCATAGGACAACAATATTTCCGAGAGATTTCAGTGACTTGGGTTCGGACAAACGGCACATGAGGCAATTTACCGCAGCGCAGGGACGCTTTGACGTGCGAATGCGGCAGCCCATGGCATAATCGCCGACCGACTTTCCAGGATATCGAGGACGAGGTTTCGGCATCGCCTGAACCCAGGAACGAAATGGCTTACACGATTTACGGAATCAAGGCGTGCGACACCATGAAGAAGGCCCGCACCTGGCTGGAAGAACGTGGCGTCGACTATGCCTTCCATGACTACAAGGCCAGCGGCATCGACCGCGAGCACCTGCAGCAGTGGTGCCGCGAGCACGGCTGGGAAACCGTGCTGAACCGCGCCGGCACCACCTTCCGCAAGCTCGACGACGCGCAGAAGGCCGATCTCGACGAGGCGAAGGCCATCGAGCTGATGCTCGCCCAGCCGTCGATGATCAAGCGCCCGGTGCTCGACCTCGGCGAGCGTACCCTGGTCGGTTTCAAGCCCGACGCCTATGCCCAGGCATTGAGCTGAGGACTGTCCGGTGACGATCTCCTGGGCATTGTTCCTCCCCGCCTGCTTCGCCCTGAACATGGCGCCGGGACCGAACAACCTGCTGTCGCTGAACAATGCCGCGCGCTTCGGCCTGCCCCGCGCCAGCCTTGCCGGCAGCGGCCGTCTGCTGGCCTTCGCCGGCATGCTGGCGCTCGCCGCCTCCGGGCTGGCGCTGGTGCTGCAGGCTTCTGCCTGGCTGTTCCTGGCGATCAAGGTCGGCGGCGCCGCCTACCTGCTGTGGCTGGCGCTGCAGCTCTGGCGCGCACCGGCGCAGCCGCTCGTCGCCGGCGATGGGCAGGCTTCCGCCAACCTCTGGCGCCTGGCGCGCCAGGAGTTCTGGGTGGCGGCGGGCAACCCGAAGGCAATCCTGATCTTCACCGCTTTCCTGCCGCAGTTCGTCGATCCGCGGCAACCCGTGGGCGCCCAGTTCGCCCAGCTCGGCGCAGCCTTCCTGGTCCTGGAATGGCTGGCCATCGCCCTTTACGGGCTCGCCGGGGTTCATCTCGGCAAGCTGCTCGCCGGCGCTCGCGCCCGGCGCCTGTTCAACCGTGGTTGTGCCGCGCTGCTCGGCAGCGCCGGCCTGGGCCTGTTGCTCAGCCGCCGTCCGGCCTGACCCCTTTCATTTCGAGGAATCATCCATGTCCCAATCCCTGTTCAGCCTGGCCTTCGGTGTCGGCACCCAGAACCGCCAGGGCGCCTGGCTGGAAGTCTTCTACCAGCAGCCGCTGCTCAATCCCGCCGCCGAAGTCGTCGCCGCCGTCGCTCCGCTGCTCGCCTACGAAGGCGGCAACCAGGCCATCGCCTTCAGCACCCAGCAGGCCTACCAGCTGGCCGACGCGCTGAAGGGCGTCGATGCCGCCCAGTCCGCCCTGCTCAACCGCCTGGCGGAAAGCCAGAAGCCGCTGGTCGCCACCCTGCTCGCCGAAGACGCGGGTCCGTCCTCGACGCCCGAGGCCTACCTGAAGCTGCACCTGCTCTCCCACCGCCTGGTCAAGCCGCACGGCCTGAACCTCGCCGGCATCTTCGCCCTGCTGCCGAACGTCGCCTGGACCAACCAGGGCGCCGTCGACCTCGCAGAACTGGCCGAGCTGCAACTGGAAGCACGCCTGAAGGGCCAACTGCTGGAAGTCTTCTCGGTGGACAAGTTCCCGAAAATGACCGACTACGTGGTCCCGGCCGGCGTGCGCATCGCCGATACCGCCCGCGTGCGCCTGGGCGCCTACATCGGTGAAGGCACCACCGTGATGCACGAAGGCTTCGTCAACTTCAACGGCGGCACCGAAGGCCCGGGCATGATCGAAGGCCGCGTCTCCGCCGGCGTGTTCGTCGGCAAGGGCTCCGACCTCGGCGGCGGCTGCTCGACCATGGGCACCCTGTCCGGCGGCGGCAACATCGTCATCAGCGTCGGCGAAGGCTGCCTGATCGGCGCCAACGCCGGCATCGGCATCCCGCTGGGCGACCGCAACATCGTCGAAGCCGGCCTGTACGTCACCGCCGGCACCAAGGTCGCCATGCTGGACGACCGGAACGAGCTGGTCAAGGTGGTCAAGGGCCGTGACCTGGCCGGCCAGCCGGACCTGCTGTTCCGCCGCAATTCGCAGACCGGCGCGGTGGAGTGCAAGACCAACAAGACCGCCGTCGAGCTGAACGAAGCGCTGCACGCGAACAACTGATGGAAGCCACGGGCTGCAAGTCATAAGCTGCAAGTCACCCCGCAGCCCTGACTTGCAGCCTGAGGCTCGTAGCTTATGGCTCTCACCTCTCCCTGGCGTTCCGCCTTCCCCGCCCTCGCCGCTTTCGCCGCCGAAGGCCAGACCTACCTCGACAGCGCCGCCACGGCGCAGAAGCCGCAGGCGCTGATCGATGCGCTGTGCACCTACTACCGCACCGGCGCGGCCAACGTGCATCGTGCCCAGCACCTGCCCGGCGAACGCGCCACCCGCGCCTTCGAGGCGACCCGCGGCAAGCTGGCCAACTGGCTGAACGGCGGCAGCCCGGCGCAGATCGTCTTCACCAGCGGCACCACCGAGGCCATCAACCTGCTGGCCTATGGCCTGGAGGCCCAGCTCCGGCCCGGCGGGCAGATCGTCATCAGCGCCCTGGAACACCACGCCAACCTGCTGCCCTGGCAGCGCCTGGCACAACGCCGTGGCCTGGAACTGGTGGTGCTGCCGCTGGACGACCGCGGCATCGTCGACCTGGCGGGAGCCGCCCGCCTGATCGGCCCGCGCACCCAGCTGCTGGCGGTCAGCCAGCTGTCCAACGTGCTCGGCACCTGGCAGCCGCTGCCGGAGCTGCTCGCCCTGGCCCGCGCCCAAGGTGCATTGACGGTGGTGGATGGTGCGCAGGGCGCGGTCCATGGCCGGCACAACCTGTCGGCACTGGGCTTCGACTTCTACGCCTTCTCCAGTCACAAGCTCTACGGCCCGGACGGCCTCGGCGTGCTCTGGGGACGGCCGGAAGCGCTGGAACGCCTGGCGCACTGGCAGTTCGGCGGCGAGATGGTGCGCGTGGCGGACTACCAGACGGCCGAGTTCCACGCCGCGCCTATGGGCTTCGAGGCCGGCACCCCGCCGATCGACGCGGTGATCGGGCTCGGCGCCAGCCTGGACTGGCTGATGGCGCAGGACGAAGTGGAAGTGGCCGCCCATGAGGACTTCCTGCACGCCGCCCTGCTCGCCGGGCTGGAAGCCCGCGATGGCGTGAGCATCCTCGGCGAGCCGCAGATCGCGCTGGCCAGCTTCACCGTGGACGGCGTGCACAGCGCCGATCTGTCGCACCTGCTCACCGAGCAGGGCATCGCCGTACGCACCGGCCATCACTGCGCCATGCCGCTGCTGAAGAGCCTCGGCGTCGGCAGCGCGGTACGGGTTTCCCTCGGCCTGTACAACGACTCCAGCGATTTGGAGCGCTTCTTCAACGCCCTCGACCGCGCCCTGGAGCTGCTGCGATGAGCCTGCCCGCCGCTGCCGGGGAAGCCCTGCAGGCCTTCTCCCGCGAACCCGGCTGGGAACAGCGCGCGCGCCTGCTGATGCAGTGGGGCGAGCGCCTGGAACCACTGGACGACGCTGAACGCACCGACGACAACCGCGTGCATGGCTGCGAAAGCCTGGTCTGGCTGGTCGCCGAGCGCCACGACACTGCCTGGCACTTCCGCGCGACCAGCGATGCGCGCCTGCTGCGCGGATTGCTGGCGGTTCTGCTGGCCAGAGTCGACGGGCTTGATGGCAACGAGCTGGCGCAAATCGACCTGGCCGACTGGTTCAACCAGCTCGGCCTCGGCCGCCAGCTCTCGCCGTCGCGCAGCAACGGCCTGAATGCCGTGCTCAAGCGCATGCGCGAACTGACTGCCGGTACGTAATTCAACCTGCGCCGTGGAGCCATGCGTAGGGTGGATAAGATCCATCGATCCACCATGGCCGCGCAACGATGGATGAAAAAAGCCTCATCCACCCTACGAGACATAGCTCCACGCTGGCCAGCCCTCCCCTGTAGGAGCGCACCTGGGCGCGACCGGTCGCGGGCATGGCCCCTACGCTTCGACGGGACATCCGGGTAGGGCGCATAACGCGCCAGCGTTATCCGCCATCACTCGGCACGGAACCTCGACATGGTGGATGGAAAATCACCATCCACCCTACGGACCGCCTCCGCCCCGACGGCCGCCGCCCCTGGAGTTCCTACCGCTCCGATGGCCGCCGCGCGCCGGCCACCAGCTTGTCCACAGCCCGCGCCGCCGCGGCCATGCCAAAGGTCGCGGTGACCATCATCACCGCGCCGAAACCACCGGCGCAGTCCAGCTTCACGCCTTCGCCGACGAAGCTCTTCGACTGGCACACCGTGCCGTCCGGCTTCGGGTAGCGCAGCTGCTCGGTGGAGAACACGCAGGGCACGCTGTAATGCCGCCCCGGAGTGCGCGAGAAGTTATAGTCGCGACGCAGGGTCGAGCGCACCTTGGCCGCCAGCGGGTCGTTGAAGGTCTTGTTCAGGTCGGCGACCTGGATCTGCGTCGGGTCGACCTGCCCGCCGGCGCCGCCGGTGGTGACGATGAGAATCTTGCGCCGCTTGCACCAGGCGATCAGCGCCGCCTTGGCGGCCACGCTGTCGATGCAGTCGATCACCGCGTCCATTTCCGGGGTGATGTAGTCGGCCATGGTCTCGCGGGTGACGAAGTCGGCCACGGCATGCACCCGGCAGGCCGGGTTGATCGCGCGGATGCGCTCGGCCATCGCCTCGACCTTGGGCTTGCCCACCGCGCCATCGAGGGCGTGGATCTGCCGGTTGGTGTTGGTCACGCAGACGTCGTCCAGGTCGAACAGGGAAATCTCGCCGATCCCGCTGCGCGCCAGCGCCTCGGCCGCCCACGAGCCGACGCCGCCGATACCGACCACCGCCACATGGCTGGCAGCCAGGCGCTGCAGGCCTTCGCGCCCGTACAGGCGGGCGATGCCACCGAAACGCTGATCGTCCAACTGCATATTCCACCCCTCCAGAAAACCGGCCGCGCATTCTATAGGGAAGCGGCTCCCGCGTCGGCCCCTGCAACCTTGCTCGAAGCAACCATTCTAAGCCCTGGCGATCCAATCCCCCGAGCCCGCGCCCACCGCCGGGCGGGTGCTATACAGTCCCGGGGACGCGGGGTAGCATGCCGGCCGCCCCTCCCGACCAGAGAATCCATCGCCCTATGCCTGCAAGCAAACTCGGTCTCAATCTGGTGGTGATAGTCGCCCTGGCGGCGCTGTTCACCGGCTTCTGGGCGCTGATCAACCGCCCCGTCAGCGCGCCCGACTGGCCCGAGCAGATTTCCGGCTTCTCCTTCTCGCCGTTCCGCCTGAACCAGGCTCCGCAGAAGAACCAGTACCCGAGCGACGAGGAAATCCGCAAGGACCTGGAGCTGGTCAGCAAGCGCACCGAAAGCATCCGCACCTACTCGGTGGAAGGCACCCTGGCGGACATCCCGCAGTTGGCCGAGGAGTTCGGCCTGCGCGTGACCCTCGGCGTCTGGATCAGCAAGGACGAGGAACGCAACGAGCGCGAGATCGCCAAGGCCATCGAGCTGGCCAACGACTCGCGCAGCGTGGTGCGGGTGACGGTGGGCAACGAAGCGCTGTTCCGCCGCGAGGTCACCCCCGAAAAGCTGATCGGCTATCTCGACCGGGTGCGCGCCGCGGTGAAGGTGCCGGTGAGCACTTCCGAGCAGTGGCACATCTGGCAGGAATATCCGGAGCTGGCCCGCCACGTCGACCTGATCGCCGCCCACGTGCTGCCCTACTGGGAGTTCATCCCCATGGAGGACTCCACCGACTTCGTCCTCGAGCGCGCCAGGGACCTGCGGCAGCTGTTCCCGAAGAAGCCGCTGCTGCTGTCCGAGGTCGGCTGGCCGAGCAACGGCCGCATGCGCGGCGGCGCGAACGCCACCCAGGCCGACCAGGCCATCTACCTGCGCACCCTGCTGCACGAGCTGAACGCCAAGGGCTACAACTACTTCGTCATCGAAGCCTTCGACCAGCCGTGGAAGGCTACCGAGGAAGGTTCGGTGGGCGCCTACTGGGGCGTGTACAACGCCGCGCGGCAGCCGAAGTTCAGCTTCGACGGGCCGGTGGTGGCGATCCCGCAATGGCGGGTGCTGGCCGTGGCCTCGGTGGTGCTGGCGCTGCTCGCCCTGACCCTGCTGATGATCGACAGCAGCGCCCTGCGCCAGCGCGGCCGCACCTTCCTGACCTTCGTCGCCTTCGTCGCCGGCTCGGTGCTGGTGTGGATCGGCTACGACTACAGCCAGCAGTACAGCACCTGGTTCAGCCTGACCGTCGGCGCCCTGCTCGGCATCGGCGCGCTCGGCGTGTTCATCGTACTGCTCACCGAGGCCCACGAGCTGGCCGAGACGGTATGGGTGCGCACGCGCCGCCGGCCGTTCCAGCCGGTGCTGGAGGACACCGGCTACCGGCCCAAGGTATCGATCCACGTGCCCTGCTACAACGAGCCGCCGGAGATGGTGAAGCAGACCCTCGACGCCCTGGCCAACCTCGACTACCCGGACTTCGAAGTCATCATCATCGACAACAACACCAGGGACCCGGCCGTGTGGGAACCGGTGCAGGCCTACTGCGAACAGCTCGGCCCGCGCTTCCGCTTCTTCCACGTCGCGCCACTGGCCGGCTTCAAGGGCGGCGCGCTGAACCATATCCTGCCGCACACCGCGGCGGACGCCGACGTGATCGCGGTGATCGACTCCGACTACTGCGTCGACCGCAACTGGCTGAAGCACATGGTGCCGCACTTCGCCGATCCGAAGATCGCCGTGGTGCAGTCGCCGCAGGACTACCGCGACGGCGAGGAAAGCGCCTTCAAGAAGCTCTGCTACGCCGAGTACAAGGGCTTCTTCCACATCGGCATGGTCACCCGCAACGACCGCGACGCGATCATCCAGCACGGCACCATGACCATGATCCGCCGCACGGTGATGGACGAACTGCAGTGGGCCGACTGGACCATCTGCGAGGACGCCGAGCTGGGCCTGCGCGTGTTCGAGAAGGGCTATTCCGCCGCCTACTCGCACCAGAGCTTCGGCCGCGGGCTGATGCCGGACACCTTCATCGACTACAAGAAGCAGCGCTTCCGCTGGGCCTACGGCGCCATCCAGATCATGAAGGGCCACGCCCGCAGCCTGTTCCTCGGCAAGGATTCGGAGCTGAAGATGGGCCAGCGCTACCACTTCGTCGCCGGCTGGCTGCCGTGGATCGCCGACGGCATGAACATCTTCTTCACCATCGGCGCGCTGCTCTGGTCGGCGGCGATGATCATCGTCCCGCAGCGGGTCGACCCGCCGCTGATGATCTTCGCCATCCCGCCGCTGGCGCTGTTCTTCTTCAAGTTCGGCAAGATCATGTTCCTCTACCGCCGCGCCGTCGGCGTGGGGCTGGCGCGCTCGTTCCAGGCGGCCGTCGCCGGCCTGGCGCTGTCGCACACCATCGCCAAGGCGGTGCTCTACGGGGCGTTCACCAGAACCATCCCGTTCTTCCGCACGCCGAAGATGGCCTCCAACCACGGCATCCTGGTGGCGCTGGCGGAGGCCCGCGAAGAGGTGTTCATCATGCTGCTGCTGTGGGGCGCGGCGCTGGGGATAGTGCTGGTCCAGCCGCAGCGCAGCCCGGACCTGATGTTCTGGGTCTGCATGCTGCTGGTGCAGTCGCTGCCATACCTGGCCGCGCTGGTGATGGCCCTGCTCTCCTCGGCGCCGAAGCCGCACGAGGAGGAGGCGCTGAGCGGCTCGGCGCAGGCCGGTTGAGGCGGGAAGGCGGCGCCTGGTGGAATCAGGCGCCGAGTACTCGGGCGAGCACCGCGCGGACCTTGCCGATGCCCTCGTGCAGGGCCTGCTCGATCTCTTCCATGGTGATGATGCCGCTGGACTTGCCGGCCGCCGGATTCACCACCAGCGACAGGCAGGCGTAGGGCAGCTCCAGTTCGCGGGCCAGCGCCGCCTCGGGCATGCCGGTCATGCCGACGATGTCGCAGCCGTCGCGCTCCAGGCGGGCGATCTCCGCCACCGTCTCCAGGCGCGGGCCCTGGGTCGCGGCATAGACGCCGTGGCTGCTGTGCGGCAGGCCCAGCGCCTGCAGCGCGCCGATCAGCTGCTGGCGCAGGCTTTCGTCATAGGGATGGCTGAAGTCGATGTGGGTGACGTGGTTGATGTCGCCCTCGAAATAGGTGTGCTCGCGGCCCCAGGTGTAGTCGACGATCTGGTGCGGCACGCAGAGGTGGCCGCTGCCCATGGCCGCATGGATGCCGCCGACCGCGTTCACCGCCAGCACCGCCTCGGCGCCGGCCTGCTGGAGCGCCCAGAGGTTGGCGCGGTAGTTGACCTGGTGCGGCGGGAAGCGATGCGGGTGGCCGTGGCGGGCGAGGAACAGCACCTCGCGGCCGGCATACTCGCCGCGCTGGACCGGCGCCGAGGGCGCGCCGTAGGGGGTATCCAGCGGCAGGGAATCCTTCAGGGTCAGGCCTTCCAGCTGGGTCAGGCCGGTGCCGCCGATGATGGCGTAGACAGTCATTTCAAGTCCTCAGTCGATCAGTTGAGCCGTGCGCAGCTCGGCCACCGCCTGTTGCCAGCGCGGCGACTGTTTGCATTCGGTGCCCGGCCAGTTGCGCGCGCGCATCCGCGCCAGACGCGCCGGCGCGGTGACCTTCAGGCGCTGCAGGGCGCTCAGGGCCAGTTCGGCGGCGGCGCGGTCGTTGCACACCAGCCCCATGTCGCAGCCGGCCGACAGCGCCGCCTCGATGCGGCTGGCGGCGTCACCGGCCACGTGGGCGCCGGCCATGGACAGGTCGTCGCTGAAGATCACCCCGTCGAAGCCCAGTTCGCCGCGCAGGATGTCCTGCAGCCAGCGCCGCGAGAAGCCCGCCGGCTGCGCGTCGACCTGTGGATAGATGACATGCGCCGGCATCAGCGCGTCGAGCTGCCCGGAGAGCTGCCGGAACGGAATCAGGTCGCTGGCGCGGATCTGCTCCAGGCTGCGCTCGTCCTCGGGGATCGCCACGTGGGAATCCGCCTCGGCCCAGCCGTGTCCTGGGAAATGCTTGCCGGTCGCGGCCATCCCGGCGGCGTGCATGCCGCGGATGAAGGCGCCGGCCAGTTGCGCGGCGCGCTGCGGATCGCCGTCGAAGGCACGGCTGCCGACCACGGCGCTGCGCTGGTGATCGAGGTCGAGCACCGGGGCGAAGCTGAGGTCCAGCCCGCAGGCCAGCACCTCGGTCGCCATCAGCCAGCCGCACTGCTCGGCCAGGCGCTCGGCATTGGCGTTGTCGGCGATGGCGCGCATCGCCGGCAGCCTGACGAAGCCCTGGCGCAGGCGCTGCACGCGGCCACCTTCCTGGTCCACCGCCAGCAGCAGGTCCGGACGCACGGCGCGAATGGCCGCGCAGAGTTCGCGCACCTGGCGCGGGTGTTCGATGTTGCGGGCGAAGACGATCAGCCCGCCCACCTCGGGATGGCGCAGGATCCGGCGGTCCTCGGCGGTCAGCCAGGTGCCGCCGATGTCGAGCATCAGAGAGCCTTGCATGTGAATTCCTTAATCGATGTCGGTCGCGCGCCACTCGGGACAGGGCGCTTCTTCGATACGCACCGGGCAATGGAGGGGCACGCGGGGGAAGAGTTCCAGCAGGTCGTCGTTGCGCATGCGCACGCAGCCGTGGGAGCCGGGCACGCCCATGGGCTCGCTGTCCGGCGTGCCGTGCAGGTAGATGTAGCGGCGGAAGGTGTCCACGTCGCCCAGGCGGTTGCGTCCGGGCTCGCGGCCGCTCAACCAGAGGATGCGGGTGAGTATCCAGTCGCGCCCGGGGAATGCCTGGTGCAGTTCCGGCGTCCAGACCTCGCCGGTCCAGCGCCGGCCGCGCAGTACCGCTCCGCTGGGCAGCCCGGCGCCGATCTTCGCGCGGACCTGGTGCAGGCCGCGCGGGGTGCAGCCGGAACCGTTGCGTTCACCCGCTCCGTTGGCCGCGGTGGAAACGCTCATGCGCAGTACCAGACGCTCTCCGGAAAAGCCGTAAAGCATCTGATCCGCAAGGGAAATATGCAGGAAATCGAGGGTATCCATGGGCGGCTAGCTTAGCCGATCGGCCAGGCTGCGCCCAGCGTGGTCAGGCCTTGGCCGGGACCTTGTTCTTCGGCTTGAGCTGGGCCTCGGCCAGGGCGGCGTCGGTCACGCCGCTGTCGGCGCGCATGCCGCCGGCGAGGAACGGCACCATCAGCTTCATCACCTGCTCGATCGAGGTGCTCACCCCGTAGTCGTTCTCGGCGATGGCGCGCAGCGCCTTGATCCCGGACATGCTGAAGGCGACGGCGCCGAGCATGAAGTGGATGCGCCAGAACAGCTCGATGGGGGGGAGACGGGGAGCGGCTTCGTTCACCAGCGCCAGGTAGCGGCGGAACACCTTGCCGTACACCTCGTCGAGGTACTTGCGCAGGTGCCCCTGGCTCTGGCTGAACGCCAGCCCCAGCAGGCGCATGAAGATCGACAGGTCGTTGCCACTGCGCGGCGTGACCGCCAGGGTCTGGGTCGCGAGCAGTTCGAGCAGCTCTTCCAGGGTTGCGCGCGGCGCGTCCGGCCGGGCCTGGCGTCGGTCCAGTTCCTTTTCGAGACTGGCGCAGAAAGGCCCGAGGAAGCGCGAGAAGACCGCCTGGATCAGCGCCTTTTTCGAGCCGAAATGGTAATTCACCGCGGCCAGGTTCACCCCGGCCTTGCTGGTGATCAGGCGCAGCGAAGTCTCCGCGAAGCCCTTTTCCGCGAACAGCTGTTCAGCGGCATCGAGGATGCGTTCGACGGTTTCTGACTGGGCCATGGCTACTCCGCCTGACAAACACTTGTTTGAAACATACGTTTCATAAAGTCTCTTTGTCAAGCACGCTACCGGACATTCCCGACAGAAGCATCACCGGAATCGATGCAGGGAAATCGATATTTCGAATTTCCCAGAAGACGTTTCCTGCAGACAAGGAGTTACATCCATTCTCCAGGTCGGCAAATTGTTCGTTGCCAGCCGGCATTCACTGTATATAATCCCAGCAACTGTATAAAAAAACAGAGAAGGGACATGCTGAAGCTGACGCCGCGTCAATCCGAGATCCTCGCCTTCATCAAGCGCTGCCTGGAGGCCAACGGCTATCCCCCCACCCGGGCGGAGATTGCCCAGGAACTCGGCTTCAAATCCCCCAACGCCGCAGAAGAACACCTGAAGGCCCTGGCGCGCAAGGGCGCCATCGAAATGACCCCGGGCGCCTCGCGCGGCATCCGCATCCCCGGCTTCGAGCCGAGCGCGGCGAACGAAGGCGAACTGCCGATCATCGGCCGGGTCGCCGCCGGTGCGCCGATCCTCGCCGAGCAGAACGTCGAGGACTCCTGCCGGATCAATCCGGAATTCTTCAACCCGCGCGCCGACTACCTGCTGCGGGTACGCGGCATGAGCATGAAGGACGTCGGCATCCTCGACGGCGACCTGCTGGCCGTGCATGTCACGCGGGAAGCGCGCAACGGCCAGATCGTCGTCGCCCGCCTCGGCGAGGACGTCACCGTGAAGCGCTTCAAGCGCGAAGGCAACAAGGTCTGGCTGATCGCGGAGAACCCCGAGTTCGCACCGATCGAGGTGGACCTCAAGGAACAGGAACTGACCATCGAAGGGCTGAGCGTCGGCGTCATCCGCCGCTGACCGTCCCACAGGAGTCGCCATGCAGCACCCACATCCGCTGAACCTGCCGCAACTCCCCCTGTTCCAGGAAGCGCTCTGGGCCAGCGGCGACATGCCGCTGCCCGAGCCGCAGCCGGAAAACCCGACCCACGCCTTCAGCGAGATATCGCTGCACGGCCTGCCCGGGCAATGCCTGACGCTGCTGGCGCCGGTACTCAGGGAACTGAGCGAGGAAGAGGATGGCCGCTGGCTGACGCTGATCGCCCCGCCTGCCGCCCTGACCCACGACTGGCTGCGCAAGGCCGGACTGAACCGCGAGCGCATCCTGCTGTTGCAGGCCCGCGATCAGGCGGCGGCGCTGAGCCTGAGCTGCGAAGCCCTGCGCCTGGGCCGCAGCCACACGGTGGTCAGCTGGCTACAGGACCCGGGCAGCAGCACGCGCGAGCAACTGTCCCGCGCTGCCCTGGCCGGGCAGGCGAAAAGTCTGAATATCCGTCTGGGATAGGAATCAGTGCAGGACGCGGGGGGCGTCTTCCGGCATCACGTCGCCGCCTTCGGCGAGACGGCCGGCCAGTTGCACGCCGATATTGAACATCGCCTTGGCGATCTCGATGTGCTGGCCATGCAGGAAGCTCTTGGCATCGGCGGAGAACTCCAGCGTCACCAGCGCCTCCTCGTCATCCGCGCGGCGCAAGACGATGCGCCCGTCGGGCAACTCCACGATTTCCAGAAATGAGGTTGGCATAGCAGGCGTTCTCCAGAGCAGAACGCGTATTGTAACAGCCGCAACCTCGACGCCCTAGTACATCTGCCGCTGGCCTGCCCTGTGGCAGGGCCGTCAAAGCTCGGTCAGGCTGGCGCGGAAGCGCAATACCATTTCCTTCAGGGACTTGCGCCACTCTTCCAGTTCGACATGGCTGAGCGGCTCGGGCGCCTCATCATCCAGGCTGACGGCCTGGATCAGCGGCTGGGTCGGATCAGCCTTGGCCTTCTTCGGCTCGCTCGGCGGCACGAACAGCCCGGCGTAGCCCGCCAGCAACTGCCCGAGCCAGGCTTCCGGCTGCTGCGCCAGTTCGACCAGTTCGGCCAGCTCCGGACTCGGCGCGGCGGCCAGCACTTCCTTGTTGAGCAGTTGCTCGACCCGCGGCGCACCGGCCTGGGGCAGCCGGTAGTAGCCGGCGATCTCGTGGGCGATGCCCAGGACCGCGCCGTACAGGTGGAACAGCGCCGCTTCGCGTTCGGCCTGGATCAGCGCCTGGGCGTTCATCGGGCGCGCCGCTTCGGCCTTGCGCCAGGCTTCCAGGGCCAGGCCGGCGAAATACAGCTTCTGGTTGGTACGGGTATAGAGTTCCTGCGCCATCACAACGCCCTCATGAAAGTCCTTCGGCATTATGGCATCGCCCCGCCAGGCGGGGCGCACCATGCGTCAGCGCTTGTCCTCGACCTTCCACTTGCCACCGTCGTAGAAGGCGCGCCAGCCGGTGGGCTTGCCCTCGACCTCGGACTGCACGTACTGCTCCTTGGTCTTGCGGCTGAAGCGGATCACCGCCGGGCGGCCATCCGGGTCCTTCGCTGGCGCGGAGAGCAGGAAGTGGTACTTCGGATCCAGCTCGTCCTTGTGCGGCAGCAGTTCGCTGACCAGCGGGGCGCGGGTCTCGCGGTTCTTGGGGAACTGGCTGGCGGCGAGGAACAGGCCGGAGGCGCCGTCGCGCAGCACGTAGACGTCGTCGACCTTCTCGCACTTCAGCTCGGGCATGCGGATGGCATCCATCTTCGGCGGTGCCGGCTCGCCGTTCTTCAGCAGCTTGCGGGTGTTCTTGCAGGTCGGATTGGTGCAGCCGAAGAACTTGCCGAAACGGCCGGTCTTGAGCTGCATCTCGCTGCCGCACTTGTCGCATTCCAGGCTCGGGCCTTCATAGCCCTTGATGCGGTACTGGCCTTCCTCGATCTCGTAGCCGGCGCAGTCCGGGTTGTTGCCGCAGATGTGCAGCTTGCGCTTCTCGTCCAGCAGATAGGCGTCCATCGCCGTGCTGCAGATCGGGCAGCGGTGCTTGTTGAGCAGGACGCGGGATTCCGACTCGCCCTCGTCGTCCGCGGCGATCTCGTCGCCCGGGATGAGGTTGATGGTCGCCTTGCAGCGCTCCTTCGGCGGCAGCGCATAGCCGGAGCAGCCGAGGAACACGCCGGTGGAGGCGGTGCGGATCATCATCGGCCGGCCACACTCGCGGCAGGGGATGTCGGTCAGCGTCGGCTGGTTGGCGCGCATGCCGGCATCGCTGCCCTCGGCCAGTTCCAGCTTCTTCTTGAAGTCGCCGTAGAACTCGTCGAGCAGGTGCTTCCAGTCGCGCTCGCCCTGGGCCACGTCGTCCAGGTGCTCTTCCATGGCGGCGGTGAAGCCGTAGTTCATCAGGTTGGCGAAGCTCTCGTCGAGGCGCTCGGTGACGATGTCGCCCATCTTCTCGGCGTAGAAACGGCGGTTATGGGTGGTGACGTAGCCGCGCTCCTGGATGGTCGAGATGATCGCCGCATAGGTGGACGGACGGCCGATGCCGCGCTTCTCCAGCTCCTTGACCAGGCTGGCTTCGGAATAGCGCGCCGGCGGCTTGGTGAAGTGCTGGCTCGGGTCGAGCTTGAGCAGCTTCATCGCGTCGCCCTGGTTCATGACCGGCAGCACGTCGTCCTCGCCCGGCTTGCTCTGCTGCGGCAGCACCCTGGTGTAGCCGTCGAACTTGAGGATGCGGCCCTTGGCGCGCAGCTCGAAGTCGCCGGCGGCGACGCTGACGGTGGTCGACAGGTATTCCGCCGGCGGCATCTGGCAGGCGACGAACTGGCGCCAGATCAGGTCGTACAGGCGCTCGGCGTCGCGCTCCATGCCGGACAGCTGGGTCGGCCGCAGGTTGACGTCGGACGGGCGGATCGCCTCGTGCGCTTCCTGGGCGCCTTCCTTGCTGGAATAGAAGTTCGGCTTGGCCGGCAGGTATTTCGTGCCGAACTCGCTGTCGATGAAACCGCGCACCATGTCGATGGCGTCGGCCGACAGGTTGGTCGAGTCGGTACGCATGTAGGTGATGTAGCCGGCCTCGTAGAGACGCTGGGCCATCATCATGGTCTTCTTCACGCCGAAGCCGAGGCGGTTGCTCGCCGCCTGCTGCAGGGTGGAGGTAATGAACGGCGCCGAGGGGCGGCTGGAAGTCGGCTTGTCCTCGCGCTTGGCGACGCTGTAGGCGGACGCCTTGAGCTTCTCCAGGGCAGCCATGGCCTGGGCTTCGTTGAGCGGCTTGAACGCCTCGCCCTTCTCGCGCACCACTTCGAAGCGGGCCTTCTCGCCCTTCGGCGAGCCGAGGTCGGCGTGCACTTCCCAGTATTCTTCCGGCACGAAGGCGCGGATTTCCTTCTCGCGCTCGACCACCAGCTTCACCGCCACCGACTGCACGCGGCCGGCGGAGAGGCCGCGGGCGATCTTCTGCCACAGCAGCGGGGACACCATGTAGCCGACCACGCGGTCGAGGAAGCGCCGCGCCTGCTGCGCGTTCACCCGGTTGATGTCGAGTTCGCCAGGGCTGGAGAAGGCTTCCTGGATCGCCTTCTTGGTGATCTCGTTGAACACCACGCGCTTGTAGCGACCGTCATCGCCGCCGATGGCCTCGCGCAGGTGCCAGGCGATGGCCTCCCCTTCGCGGTCCAAGTCGGTTGCGAGATAGATGGTGTCGGCATCCTTGGCCAGCCGGCGCAGTTCGTCGATGACCTTTTCCTTGCCGGGCAGGATCTCGTACTTGGCCTTCCAGCCGTGCTCGGGGTCGACGCCCATGCGCGCGAACAGCTGGCGCTTGGCCTTCTCCTTGGGCGACAGCGCCGGCGCTTCGGCCGTGCTCTTGCGTCCCTTGGCCGCAGGTTCCTTCGAAGCCGACGAACCACTGGTGGGCAGGTCGCGAATGTGGCCGATGCTCGACTTCACCACGTACTGGCTGCCCAGGTACTTGTTGATGGTCTTGGCCTTGGCCGGTGATTCCACGATGACCAGCGATTTACCCATGGATCGGAAGATTCCTGCGTCGAATAGATGAAATTAAAAGGAGGGAGGCGCCGCTATATATAGTGGCGTTCGCACCGAGGTCAAGCTTGGCCTTCCCCGGAGACGACCTGGGTCAAGCCCAGCGGGTCCTCTTCCGCGCTCACCAGAGCAAAGCGCGGAACCAGTTCGCCGTCCACTTCCACCGCCTCGGTGAACATGCGCAGCGGACGCGCCCAGAGACCGAATTCGCCGTACAGCGCCTGGTAGATGACCAGTTCTTCCTCGGTTTCCGAGTGCCGGGCCAACCCGACGACGCGGTAGTGCTGCCCCTTGTAGTGTCGATAGAGTCCCGTCTGCAATGGCATGTTCCGCCTCCTCCGGCAAAAAAGCGGCGATTCTGCAGCTTGAGTGCGTGCCGGGCAATCCCGGCTTCCGCGTTCATCCGATTCGCACAGGGCAAACGGATCATGAAACAAAAAGCCGGGGCACAAGGCCCCGGCTCGTTCACCCGGTTTAGCTTAGACGCGCTCGAAGACAGTGGTGATGCCCTGGCCGAGGCCCACGCACATGGTGGACACGCCGAGGGTACCGCCACGCTGCTTCATCACGTTCAGCAGGGTGCCGGAGATGCGCGCACCGGAGCAGCCGAACGGATGGCCGAGGGCGATGGCGCCGCCGTGCAGGTTGACCTTCTCCTCCATCTTGTCCAGCAGCTTGAGGTCCTTCAGCACCGGCAGGGCCTGGGCGGCGAAGGCTTCGTTGAGCTCGACGAAGTCGATGTCCTCGATGCTCAGGCCGGCGCGCTTGAGCGCCTTCCTGGTGGACGGCACCGGACCGTAGCCCATGATCGCCGGATCGACGCCAGCCACGGCCATGGCGCGCACCTTGGCCAGCGGCTGGATGCCGAGGTCCTGGGCGCGCTGGGCGGACATCACGATCATGCAGGAAGCGCCGTCGGTGATCTGCGAGGAGGTGCCCGCGGTCACGGTGCCGCCTTTCGGGTTGAACGCCGGCTTCAGCTCGGCCAGGCCTTCCACGGTGGTTTCCGGGCGGATGGTCTCGTCGAAGTCGAAGACCTTCAGGAAGCCGTTCTCGTCATACCCTTCCATCGGGATGATCTCGTCCTTGAAGCGGCCTTCCTGGGTGGCCTTCCACGCCAGCTGGTGCGAACGGTAGCCGAACTGGTCCTGGGCCTCGCGGCTGATGTTGTGCATCTTGCCGAGCATCTCGGCGGTCAGGCCCATCATGCCCGAGGCCTTCGCGGCATACAGCGCCAGCTGCGGGTTCGGGTCGACGCCGTGCATCATGCCGACGTGGCCCATGTGCTCGACGCCGCCGACGACGAAGACGTCGCCGTTGCCGGTCTGGATCGCCTGCACGGCGGTGTGCAGCGCGCTCATCGACGAGCCGCACAGGCGGCTGACGGTCTGGCCGGCGCTGGTGTGCGGGATCTGGGTCATCAGCGACGCCATGCGCGCGATGTTCCAGCCCTGCTCCAGGGTCTGGTTGACGCAGCCCCAGATCACGTCCTCGACTTCCGCCGGGTCGACCTTCGCGTTGCGTTCCAGCACTTTGCTGATCAGCTGCGCGGACATGGTCTCGGCGCGGGTGTTGCGGTGCATGCCGCCCTTGGAACGACCCATCGGGGTGCGGCCGAAGTCGACAATGACAGCGTCTCTCGGATTCAGGCTCATAAATTCACTCTCGCTCTAATCGTTCCGCACTCAACCGAAGAATTTCCGGCCGTTGGCCGCCATTTCACGCAGTTTCGCAGTCGGCTGGTACAGCGGCCCCAGGTCGGCGTACTTGTCCGCCAGGGCGACGAATTCGGCCACACCGATGGAGTCGATGTAGCGCAGCGCACCACCACGGAAGGGCGGGAAGCCGATGCCGTAGATCAGGCCCATGTCGGCCTCGGCGGCGCTCTCGACGATGCCGTCCTCCAGGCAGCGCACGGTTTCCAGGCACAGCGGGATCATCATGATGTTGACGATGTCCTCGTCGCTCAGCTCGCGCTGCTCGCTGACGATCGGCTTGAGGATCTCGTAGGCCTGCGGGTCGGTGACCTTCTTCGGCTTGCCGCGCTTGTCGGTCTCGTAGGCGTAGAAGCCCTTGCCGTTCTTCTGGCCCAGGCGGTTGGCCTCGTACATCACGTCGACGGCGGTCTTGCCCTCGACCGCCATGCGCTCCGGGAAGCCCTCGGCCATCACGTCACGGCCGTGGTGGCCGGTGTCGATGCCGACCACGTCGGACAGGTAGGCCGGGCCCATGGGCCAGCCGAACTTCTCCATGACCTTGTCGATGCGCACGAAGTCGACGCCGAAGCCGAGCAGCTTGGCGAAGCCGCCGAAGTACGGGAACAGCACGCGGTTGACCAGGAAGCCCGGGCAGTCGTTGACCACGATCGGGCTCTTGCCCATCTTCCTGGCGTAGGCGACGGTGGTGGCGACGGCCACTTCGCCGGACTTCTCGCCGCGGATCACTTCCACCAGCGGCATCATGTGCACCGGGTTGAAGAAGTGCATGCCGACGAAGTTTTCCGGACGCTTCAGCGCCTTGGCCAGCAGGCTGATGGAGATGGTCGAGGTGTTGGAGGCGAGGATCGCGTCTTCCTTCACCTGGCCTTCCACTTCGGCGAGCACGGCCTGCTTCACCTTCGGGTTCTCGACCACGGCCTCGACCACGATGTCGACGTTGCCGAAATCGCCGTAGGACAGTGTCGGACGAATCGCATTCAGCGCCTCGGCCATCTTCGCCGGGGTCAGGCGGCCCTTCTCGACGCGCTTGCCGAGCAGCTTGGAGGCCTCGTTCAGGCCGAGCTGCACGGCTTCCTCGCGAATGTCCTTCATCAGGATCGGGGTGCCCTTCACCGCCGACTGGTAGGCTATGCCGCCACCCATGATGCCGGCGCCGAGCACGGCGGCCAGCTTGATGTCGCGGGCGGCTTCGTCGTGGATCTTCGCCTTGTGCTTGAGCGCCTGGTCATTCAGGAACAGGCCGATCAGGCTCTCCGCGACCGAGGTCTTGGCCAGCTTGACGAAGCCCTGGGCCTCGACTTCCAGCGCCTTGTCGCGGGTGAAGTTGGCGGCCTTCTGGATGGTCTTGATGGCTTCCAGCGGCGCCGGGTAGTTCGGACCGGCCTGGCCGGCGACGAAGCCCTTGGCGCTCTCGAAGGCGAGCATCTGCTCGATGGCATTGAGCTTCAGCTTCTCCAGCTTGGGCTGGCGGCGGGCCTTGTGGTCGAGCTCGCCGGCGATGGCGCGCCGCAGCAGGTCGAGGGCGGCGGCGCGCAGTTGCTCGGGAGCGACCACGGCATCGACGGCACGCACTTTCAGCGCGTCCTCGGCCTTGTTCTCCTTGCCGGAAGCGATCCACTCGACGGCGTTGTCGCAGCCGATCAGGCGCGGCAGGCGCACGGTGCCGCCGAAGCCCGGGTAGATGCCCAGCTTGGTTTCCGGCAGGCCGATCACGGCGTTGCTGCTCATCACGCGGAAGTCCGCGGAGAGGGCCATTTCCAGGCCGCCGCCGAGGGCGATGCCGTTGATCGCGGCTACGGTCGGGACAGCGAGGTCTTCGAAGTCGCTGAAGATCCTGTTGGCTTCGAGGTTGCCGGCCAGCAGTTCTTCATCGGGGAGCTTGAAGGTTTCGACGAATTCGGTGATGTCGGCGCCGACGATGAAGACGTCCTTGCCGCTGGTCACGAGCACGCCCTTCACGGACGGGTCGGCCTTGAGGGTGTCCACGGCCTGACGCAGTTCGTTCAGGGTGAGCCGGTTGAACTTGTTGACGGACTCGCCCTCGAGGTCGAACTTCAGCTCGACCATGCCGTTTTCAAGAGCCTTAACCGTGATGGCTTTACCTTGGTAAATCATCAACTGATCTCCACGCTAAGGTAGCTTTGACTTGCACATCGGACGCCGTTTACCGGGCCTGCCGGCTTTGCCGAGCATAGTCCCGAGGCCTGCGGCATACCCGCCGACGCGATAGCCGGGCTGTATTCCGAGCGTTCCACGCGATACAAACGCTCGATTCATACGCCCGTTTGATTCGGGTGCGAACACCATCGTGGAAAAGCGTCCGATTGTCAATCGGCACAAAGAGGCGGGGAAATGGCAGGAATGCCTCTGGACCGAGGCGTTCGGAAATGACCGCACGGTCCCTTGCAAGGCCTGGAGCCTGTAGGACGAAGTGTAGGAAACCGAGGGGGATGCAAAGCCCGGCGGGAACCGGGCGGACGGCGGGATCAGGCGTGGCGGGAAAGGAAGTCGGCGATCCGCTGCAGATCGGCGCTGTCGCCGCGTTCGCCCCAGTAGAGTGCGATGTACTGGGGCGTCGCCTCGACCATGTAGACGTCCTTCGGCAGATTCGCCAATGCGCTGGCCAGCTCGGGCGCGGCACTATCCTCGCGCCAGCGGTCCAGCCACTGGCCGGGAGCGCTCTGCCAGTACTGCCAGGCGTCGCTGCGGCCCTTGCTGCGGCCGCGGTGGTACTGGGCGCAGGACACCGGCGGCTGTTGTTCCAGCCAGTGCGGCCATTCCTGGCGCGAGAGCTGCATGGCCAGGCCCAGGCGCCGCGCTTCCAGGCGCAGTGCCATCTGCCCGCGCTGGTTGCGCGAAGGCAGCAGCCAGGCCAGCGGACTGAGCAACAGACCGAGGAGCAGGATCAGGATCCAGGTGTTCGTCACGGCAATTCTCCGGCCAGGCAGGCCATGTGCGGCCGACAAGGCCATACTTGTACTTATTCAGTCCCCAGAAGGAGACGCTCCATGCTCTACCAACACATTCTCGTCGCAGTCGATCTCACCGAAGAGTGCGATCCGGTGATGAAGCGAGCCGTCGCGTTGGCCACCAGCACGCAAGCGAAGCTGTCGGTGGTGCATGTGGTGGAACCCATGGCCATGGCCTTCGGCGGTGACGTGCCGATGGACCTGTCGATGCTCCAGCAGCAGCAGTTCGACCAGGCCAAGGAGCGCCTGCACCAGTTCACCGTCAGCTATCCGCAGATCACCACGTCGCAATGCCACCTGGTCTACGGCCAGCCGCGCCAGGAAATCCACCGCCTGGCCGCGGAACAGACCTGCGACCTGATCGTGGTCGGCAGCCACGGCCGCCACGGCCTCGCCCTGCTGCTCGGCTCCACCGCCAACGACGTGCTGCATGGTGCGCCGTGCGACGTACTCGCCGTGCGCCTGCAGAAACACGAGTGACTCGCTGGCGGCAGGCTCTTCGAGAGAGCCTGCCGCCCTTCCCTTCTCAGTCTTCCAGTTCGGCCCAGCGCTCGATCAGCCGGTCCAGTTCCTGCTGCAGCGAAGTCAGGCGCTCCAGGGCGATGCGCGTCTCTTCCTGCGGCCGCTGGTAGAAGGTCGGCGACGCGGTTTCTTCCTGCAGCGCCGCCAGTTCCGCCTCCAGCTTCTCGATCTGCCCGGGAATCGCATCCAGCTCGCGCTGCAGCTTGTAGCTGAGCTTCTTCTTCGCTTCCGGCGCGGCGCTGGCGGTGGGTTGCGCGACCGGCGCGGCGGCAGCCGGCTCGGCCTTTTCCGCCGTGTCCTTCAGCTCGCCCACGCCCAGCAGGCGCGGCGAGCCGCCCTGGCGCAGCCAGTCCTGGTAGCCGCCGACGTATTCGCGCACGCGCCCTTCGCCCTCGAACACCAGGGTGCTGGTCACCACGTTGTCGAGGAAGGCCCGGTCGTGGCTGACCATCAGCACGGTGCCCTGGAAGCCGAGCAGCACTTCCTCCAGCAACTCCAGGGTTTCCACGTCGAGGTCGTTGGTCGGTTCGTCGAGCACCAGCAGGTTGGCCGGCTTGCTGAACAGCTTGGCCAGCAGCAGGCGCGCGCGCTCGCCGCCGGACAGCGCCTTCACCGGCGTGCGCGCCCGCTGCGGGGTGAACAGGAAGTCGCCGAGATAGCTGAGGATGTGGCGGTTCTGGCCGTCGATGGTGATGAACTCGCGGCCTTCGGAAATGTTGTCGATGACGGTCTTTTCCGGCTCCAGTTGCAGGCGCAACTGGTCGAAATAGGCGACTTCCAGCTTGGTGCCGAACTTGATGCTGCCGCTGGTCGGCTCCAGCTCACCGAGCAGCAGCTTGAGCAGCGTGGTCTTGCCGGTGCCGTTGGCGCCGAGCAGGCCGATGCGGTCGCCGCGCTGCAGCACCAGGGAGAAATCGCGGATCAGCGGCTCGCCGCCCGGATGGGCGAAGCTGACCTTCTCGGCGACTATCACCTGCTTGCCGGATTTCTCCGCGCCTTCCAGCTGGAAGCTCGCCTTGCCCTGCCGCTCGCGGCGTTCGGAGCGTTCGGAGCGCATCGCCTTCAGGGCGCGCACGCGGCCCTCATTGCGGGTCCGGCGGGCCTTGATGCCCTGGCGAATCCACACTTCTTCCTGGGCCAGGCGCTTGTCGAACAGCGCGTTGGCCGCCTCTTCCGCCGCCAGTTGCTGTTCCTTGTGCACCAGGAAGCTGGCGTAGTCGCCGTTCCAGTCGATCAGGTGGCCACGGTCCAGTTCAAGGATGCGGGTGGCCACCGCCTGCAGGAAGGCACGGTCGTGGGTGATGAACAGCACCGCGCCGGGGAAACCGGCCAGCGCCTCCTCGAGCCAGGCGATGGCGCCGATGTCGAGATGGTTGGTCGGTTCGTCGAGCAGCAGCAGGTCGGGCTCGGCCACCAGCGCCTGGGCCAGCAGCACGCGGCGGCGCCAGCCACCGGAAAGCTCGGCCAGGGTCTTGTCCGCCGGCAGCTGCAGGCGGCTCAGGGTGCTTTCCACCAGTTGCTGCAGGCGCCAGCCGTCGCGGGCTTCCAGCTCCTGCTGGACGCGGGCCAGCTTCGCCAGATCGTCGTCGTTCTCGATATGCAGGCTGAGGTGGTGGTAGCGGGCGATCAGCTCACCGACTTCGGCGAGCCCTTCGGCGACCACGTCATACACCGTGCGCTCGTCGGCGCGCGGCAGTTCCTGCGGCAGTTCGCCGATCTTCAGCGCAGGAGCCCGCCAGATGTCGCCGTCATCGCGCATCTGCTCGCCCTTCACCAGCTTCAGCATGCTCGACTTGCCGGTGCCGTTGCGGCCGATGATGCACACCCGCTCTCCCCTGGCGATCTGCCAGGACACCTTGTCCAGCAGCGGCATGGCGCCAAAGGCGAGAGACACATCGGTGAACTTCAGCAGGGTCATGGGCGATCTCCGGAAAACTGGCCGCGCAGTGTACGGGAAAGCGGCCGAAAGTCAGAGCGCCGAGCGGCCGGCGAATCTTTCTCCGCGATCACGCAACAGGCTAAGCTTAACCAAGCTGACGCTGGTATCCGGCGTCCTCGTAGTTCACCTGTCCGGAAGTACCATGCGCGGTCGTCTCGTTACCCTGATTTCCTGCCTGTTCTTCAGCCTGGCCGCCGTGGAAACGACCCACGCCGCCTCCCTCACTCAGCAGCGCCAGATGTACGACGAGGCCAGGAAGGCCCTGGGCAAGGGCGACAGCGGCCCGTACATGCGCTATCGCCAGGCGCTCGCCGATTATCCGCTGGAACCCTACCTGGCCTACGACGAGCTGACCAACCGCCTGAAGTACGCCAGCAACGAGGAGATCGAGCGCTTCCTCACCGAACACGGCGACCTGCCGCAGATCAACTGGCTCAAGCTGCGCTGGCTGCGCTGGTCGGCCGAACGCGGCGACTGGCAGACCTTCGTCAACTACTACGACCCGAAGATGAACTTCACCGAGCTGGACTGCCGCTACGGCCAGTACCAGATCACCCGCGGCCAGAAGCAGGACGGCTACGCCACCGCCGAGCGCCTGTGGCTGGTCGGCAAGTCGCAGCCGGACGCCTGCGACACCCTGTTCGGCCTCTGGCAGGCCGACGGCCAGATGACCGAGGAAAAGGTCTGGCAACGCCTCAAGCTGGCCGCCCAGGCGCGCAACTACGGGCTGGCGACCACCCTCTCGCGGCGCCTGCCGACCCTCGGCGAGCGCGGCGAGCTGATGATCAAGGTCGCGCAGAATCCGTCGCTTGTCGGCCAGACCGACCGCTTCGCCCGCCGCGACCACGTCACCGCCGACATCGTCGGCCTCGGCCTGCGCCGGCTGGCGAGGCAGAATCCGGAACGGGCGCTGGACCTGCTCGACTACTACGCCGGCATCCTGCCGTTCTCCAGCGACGAGAAGGTCGCCATCGCCCGGGAAATCGGCCTCAGCCTGGCCAAGAGCTTCGACCCGCGCGCCCTGCCGCTGATGACCAAGTACGACCCGCAGCTGCGCGACAACACCGTCACCGAATGGCGCCTGCGCCTGCTGCTGCGCCTCGGCCGCTGGGACGACGCCTACCAGTTGACCCGCCAGTTGCCCAAGGACCTCGCCGACACCAACCGCTGGCGCTACTGGCAGGCGCGCTCGCTGCAACTGGCGCAGCCGCAGAACAAGGCCGCCGTCAGCCTCTACCAGCCGGTTTCCCAGGAACGCGACTTCTACGGCTTCCTCGCCGCCGACCGCATCAACGCGCCCTACAAGCTGAACAACCGCCCGGTCTCGCCCGATCCGCGCACCATGCAGCGCGTGCGCAACGCCGCCAGCACCCGGCGCGCCATGGAGTTCTACAACCGTGGCGAGGTGATCAACGCCCGGCGCGAGTGGTATCACGCCGCGCGGTTATTCAGTCATGACGAACTGCTGGCCCAGGCCAAGCTGGCCTACGACATGCGCTGGTACTTCCCGGCGATCCGCTCGATCAGCCAGGCGCAGTACTGGGACGACCTGGAAATCCGCTTCCCCATGGCGCACCGCGACAGCCTGGTGCGCGAGGCGAACGCCCGCGGCCTGCATTCGAGCTGGGTGTTCGCCATCACCCGCCAGGAAAGCGCGTTCATGACCGACGCGCGCTCCAGCGTCGGCGCCACCGGCCTGATGCAGCTGATGCCGGCCACCGCCAGGGAAACCTCGCGCAAGTTCGGCATCCCGCTGGGCTCGCCGCAGCAGCTGATCGTGCCCGACCTGAACATCCAGCTCGGCGCCGCCTACCTCAGCCAGATCCACGGCCAGTTCAACGGCAACCGCGTGCTCGCCACCGCCGCCTACAACGCCGGCCCCGGCCGCGTGCGGCAATGGCTGCGCAACACCAGGCACCTGTCGTTCGACGTCTGGGTGGAAACCATCCCCTTCGACGAGACCCGCCAGTACGTGCAGAACGTGCTGTCCTACTCGGTGATCTACGGCCAGAAACTCAACGCCCCGCAGCCGCTGGTGGACTGGCACGAGCGGTTCTTCGACGAGATGTGAGTCGAGCCGGGATTGGTGGAAAACGCTTCGCGGTTTTCCATTCTACGGTTGAATCCTCTGCCGGACCTGTAGGAGCCAGCTTGCTGGCGATCCCGGAATTACCGGCACCCTGAGAGCTGCCGGTTCGCACGGTGGATCGCCAGCAAGCTGGCTCCTACAAAAAGCGAAAGAGCGGCAGCGCCGGTTATTCCAGCACTTCGACCGCCATCCCCACCTTCAGCTCGCCCCTGCCCAGCGCGACCAGGTTCTGCCCGAAGTGCAGCTCGCCATCGCGCTGGCGGTAGGTCCTGAGGGTGGTCATGGGTTCGCGGTCGGCGGAGCGTTCGCCGGTGTGCGGGTCGATGGTGGTGAGGATGCAGCGCGAGCAGGGCTTGGCCACGCGGAATTCCAGTTCGCCGATGCGGATGCGCTTCCAGCCGTCCTCGGCGAAGGGCGTGGCGCCGCTGACCACCAGGTTCGGGCGGAAGCGCTCCATCTCCAGCGGCCGGCCGACGCGGGCGGAAAGATCGTCCAGCGACGCCTGGCCGATCAGCAGCAGCGGGAAGCCGTCGGCGAAATGCACCTTCTCGCCCGGCTCGGCATAGGCGGTATCGACCTGCCGCGCGCGCTGCTCGGGAACCTGCACCAGGCGGCACGGCCGTTCGAGGAAGGCGCTCAGCCACTGCGCCGCCGCGTCGCCGGCATCCGGCACCAGCAGGCTGTCGCGCCAGATGGTCACGCCGCGCAGGTCGTCATCGACGCCCGGCACCGGCACGTCCAGCTCCGGCATGCCCGGTGCGCGCAGCTGCAGCGCCCGGCCCTGGTCCATCCAGCGCGCCTGGATGCGCCCCATCTGCGGCAGCAGGCGCTGGGTGAGGAAGCGCCCGTTGCCCGCCTCCACCACCATCCAGCGGCGATCGCCTTCCAGCCCCAGGGCGTCCAGGCGGATGTCCTGCAGCGGCTCGTACTGGCCGGACTTGAGCGGGTAGCGGTAAAGCGCGCTGAGGCTGAACATGGGGCGGCGTCCTTTCTGGCAAGCGACAAAACGCCCTTATACGGCGCCCCGGGCGGAGCGGCAAGCCGCTCCGTTCAGGGCAGCGCCGGAGTGTCCGAGCGCAGCGGCGAATCGGCCGGCAGATGCAGGCGCAAGGCCGCGGGGCGCACCGAGAAGCGCATGCGCTGCGCCTCCAGCGGCTCGCCGTCGAGGTTCACGTCCAGCCCTTCGCCGGCATCCAGTTCCAGCCACGGCAGGCGCGCGCGGATGAACAGGTCGTCGTTGCCGAGCCCGCCGCCGAGCAGCGCGCCCAGGGTGCCGAGCATGTCCTGCGGGGTCGGCAGGATGCTCACGTCGAGCAGGCCGTCATCCGCCAGCGCCAGCGGACAGAGCAGATGCCCGCCGCCGGCCTGGCGACCGTTGCCGATGCCGAGGGCGAGGAATTCGCCGCTCCAGTCGAAATCCGGCCCGCGGAAATGCCCCTCGGCGGCGTGCACCTCGGGAAAGCGCGTCAGGCCGGTGAGCAGGTAGGCCAGGCCGCCGAGGACCTTCTTCAGGTCCTCGGGCGTATTGGCGGTGACCTTCGAGCCGAAGCCGCCGGTCGCCATGTTGAGGAACAGCCGCCCCTCCACCTCGCCCATGTCCACCGGACAGGCCGGCGCATCCAGCAGCGCCAGCGCCGCGTCGGGCTCCAGCGGGATGCCGGCGGCGCGGGCGAAATCGTTGGCCGTGCCCAGCGGCAGCAGCGCCAGGCTGGCCGGCGCACCCGCCTGCGCCAGCGCCTCGGCCACTTCGCGGGCGGTGCCGTCGCCGCCGCCGGCGATCAATGTCGGATACCCGGCAGCCAGCGCCTCGCCGACGATCCGCGCGGCGTCGCCGTTCTCCCAGGTGACCCGCACGGCCAGTTCCCAGCCGGCCTCGCGCCGGGCCTGCACCGCCTCGCGCACCTGTTCGTTGGCCGCCTGCTTGCCGTGCAGCACCAGCATCGCCTTGCGTTCAGTCATCGCTCGTCCCCCTTTTCGCGGTGCATTCACTATGGACCGTCGCGGGTGCCAGGAAACTCCGCGCCTTTCAGGCCGGATAGCCGGTGATCTCGCGGATGCTGCGGTACAGCGGCTTCAACTGGCGGTACATGCGCAGGTAGACCTCGCGATACAGCCGTTCGTAGGTGCGCTGCGCCTCGGGCCGCGGATGGAAGACCTCGCCGACGCGGGTCATCGCCGCGATCGCCGTGGGGAAATCCGCGTGCAGGCCCAGCCCCACCGCGCAGTCGATGGCCGCGCCCAGCCCGGACGCCTCGTACACATGCGGGCGCTCCGCCGGCAGGCCGAAGATGTCGGCGGTGAGCTGCATCGCCGCGTCGCTCTGCGAACCGCCGCCGGCCACACGCAGGCGCTCGATGCGCGTGCCGGAGCGCTTCTCGATGCGCTCCTTGCCCTGGCGCAGCGCGTAGGCCAGGCCTTCGAGGATGGCGCGATAGATATGCGCGCGGGTGTGCACGTCGCCGAAACCGATGATCGCGCCCTTGGCTTCCAGCCCCGGCTCGCGGATGCCCGGCGTCCAGTAGGGCTGCAGCATCAGCCCCATGGAACCGGGTGGCACCGACTGCACCAGCTCGTCGAACAGCTGTTCCGGCTCGATGCCCAGCTCCCCGGCGCGCTGCATCTCGCGCAGGCCGAACTCGCGTTTGAACCAGCTGACCATCCAGAAGCCGCGGTAGATCATCACCTCGGTGTTGAAGCGACCGGGAATCGCCGCCGGATAGGGCGGGATCAGCGGGATGGTCTCCAGGTAGCGGCTGCGGGTGGTGTTGATGGTCGCCGTGGTGCCGTAGGACAGGCAGGCCACGTTCGGCTCGATGGCGCCGGCGCCGAGCACTTCGCAGGCCTTGTCGGCACCCGCGGCGATCAGTGGCAGCCCCTCGGGAATGCCGGTGTGCCGGCTGGCCTCGGCGCTGATGCTGCCGAGTCGTTCGCCGGGTTTGAACAGCTCCGGCAACTGCTCGCGGCGGACCTTCACCGCCTGCCACTTCCAGTCGCGCGGCCCGGCCCAGCGCAGGCGTTTGTAGTCGAGCGGCAGGTAGGCGACGCTGCTCGCCAGCGAATCGACGAAGCGCCCGCACAGCCGGTGGGTGAGATAGCCGGAGAGCAGCAGCACCTTGTGCGTACGCGCATGGATTTCCGGCTGCTGCTGGGCGACCCAGTTGACCTCCGCCTGGCTGCGGAAATAATCCACAGCCCCTTCCGCCCCGGCCAGCCTGAACAGCCAGCCCCAGGGTCCCCTGATGCGCCCCTCCACATCCGCCCGGCGCTGGTCCAGCCAGACGATGGCCGGGCGCAGCGGCCGGCCTTCCTCGTCGACATGAATGACCGTGGCGCGCTGGGTGGTGAGCGCCACTCCGCGGACCCGGCTGCGGTCGATATCGACGCTGCGCCACAATGCCTGGCAGGCTTCGCCGAGCTTCTGCCAGTAGTACTCCGGGTCCTGCTCCGCCCAGCCGGGCTGCGGCGAGCGATAGGCCTCCAGCTCCACCCGCCCCTTGCCCAGCAGGTTGCCCTGCAGGTCGAACAGCAGCGCGCGCACGCTCTGGGTGCCGTTGTCGATGGCGAGCAGGTAGTTCGGTTCGCTCAAGATGCGGTCCTTATCGTTGTCTGTTCCACCGATGGGTATCGCTTCGCTCAACCCATCCTACCGATACCCATCCGGGATGTAGGGTGCATAACGCGCCAGCGTTATCCGCCAACGCATGGCACAGCTCCATCGGCGGATGAAGCGTTCCGCTTCATTCGCCCTACAGTCGTACATAGTCGTACATCACCCCGTCACCGGCAGGCTGTAGCAGCGTCGCCATAATTCCAGATACTCCCGCTCTTCCCGCTCCCAGCGCGCATCGTCCCAGCCGAGGCGCGGCTGGCAGATCGCCCGGACGGCCGGCAACTCATCCGCCGCGCCATGCGGCAGCAGCAGGCCAAGCCGGGTGCGGCGCAGCAGCAGGTCGTCCAGATGCAGCACCAGCTCGCCTTCCGCCGCCCAGGCCAGTTCCGCCCATAGATAGTCGGTGTCGCCGACCTTCCCCAGGCCCAACTCCTTCAGCAGAGCGGCCAGCCTGGGCAGGGCGCGGCCATAACGGCCAGCCAGACGCCGCACTTGCGCTGCGCTCGATCCCGGGCAGTCCACCGATGCGGGCGCGAAGAACAGCGCATCGCCGCGCTCCTCCAGCTCACGACCGAGCATCGGCGCGCAGGCGCGCAGCACTTCCAGGGCGAGCAGGCGGAAGGTGGTGAGCTTGCCGCCCGCCAGCGTCACGCAGCCCGGATCCGTCCACAGCACATGCTCGCGCTTCTCGTCGGACGGCTTCTTAGTCGCGCCATCGCTGACCACCGGGCGCACGCCGGCCCAGGTCGAGAGCACATCCTCCGCGCAGATCCGGGCGCCGGGAAACTGCTGGGCGCAGGCCGCCAGCAGGTAGTCGAACTCGCGCCGGCTGATGCGCGCGTCCTGGTCGAGGCTCTCGTCGTGATCGAGATCGGTGGTGCCAACCACCGTGGCGCCCTCCCAGGGGAAGACGAACACCGGCCGGCGATCCTCGCCGTGCATGAAGCTGAAGGCGTGCGCCACCGGCAGGCGCCAGGCCGGCAGCAGCAGGTGGCTGCCGCGCAGCGGGCGGATGCGCTCGCCGCCGCCGGGCTGGCGCAGGTTTTCAGCCCAGGCGCCGGTGGCCAGGACGACCGCGCCGGCATGCAGGTGGAAGCGCTCACCGCTTTCGCGATCCTCGGCGACCAGCCCACAGACCTTGCCGTTCTCGCGGATCAGCTCGACCACGCGCATGCCGTTCAGCGCTTCCCCGCCCTCGGCCCGCGCCTCGTCCAGCACGCGCAGCACCAGCCGCGCATCGTCGGTGACCGCATCGGCGAACTGGCTGCCGCCGAGCAGGCCGTCCTCGCGCAGGCCCGGCGCCAGGTAGCGCAGTTGCTGGCGCGGATGGAAGCGATGGTCGCGCCGGCCGGCCAGCGCGTCGTACAGCGTCAGCAGGCCGCCGAATACCCGTGGCCCGGGAAATTCGCCGCGGTAGTGCGGCAGGATGAAGCTCAGCGGCTCGACCAGCCCCGGCGCCTCGGCCAGCAGGCGCTGGCGTTCGCGCACCGAATCGCGGGTCAGGCCGAACTGGCCCTTGGCGATGTAGCGCAATCCGCCGTGGACCATCTTCGACGAGCGGCTCGACGTGCCCCAGGCGAAATCGCGCTGCTCGACCAGCAGGCAACGCCAGCCGCGCCGTGCCGCTTCGAGGAGGATGCCGGCGCCGCTGATGCCGCCGCCGACCACGACCAGGTCCCATTCCCGCGCCGCCAGTTCCGGCAGCGCCCGTTCGCGCCAGGCGGCGTTCCAGGCCGGCATGGCGTCAGTCCTGCAGCAGCGTGCCGGGATTGAGGCGCCCGGCCGGGTCGAAATGCGTGGCCATGGCCTTCAGCGCCGCCATCCCCAACTCGCCCTTTTCCGCCACGAGCCAGGGCGCGTGATCCTTGCCGACGCCGTGCTGGTGGCTGATGGTGCCGCGGTTGTCGGCGATCGCCTGGCTGGCGGCGTACTTGAGCCGGCGCCAGCGCTCCAGGGTTGCCGCGTAGCTCGCCGCCGGGCGGAACACGTAGGTGGTGTAGATGCTCGATCCCTCGCCATAGACGTGGGACAGGTGGGTGAACACGTGCACCCGCTCGCCCTCGTCCGCCAGCCCGTTGCGCAGGCTCGTTTCGATGCGGCCGAGCAGGTTGTCGACGTTGCACCAGTCGGTGGCGGTCTCCAGGGTGTCCACCACGTAGCCGGCCTGCCACAGGGTTTCGCGCAGGTAGGGAAAGCGGAAGCGGCCCTCCGCCCATTTGCGTCCGAGCAGCGTGCCGGTGAACACGCCGCCGAATTCGCCCAGCAGATTGCGGGCGATGCGCAGGGCGGCGGCATTCTGCGCCCGCGAGCCGGTGACGCCGAAGGTCAGCATGCACTTGCCCTCCCCCGCGCCGCGCCAGTTCAGGTAGCGCTCCAGCCAGGCGATCTGCCGCGGGTGCCCGGCCAGGGCGAGCTGGGTGACGGTCTCGACGGGGTTCGACAGGCGCAGCATGGACAGTTGCACGCGCGCCTGGGCGAGAGTGCGGATGGCCCGCAGCGCCTGCTCCCAGTCGGGCAGGAACACCGCGTAGAAGCGCTCGTCATCGGCCAGCCGGCTGACCCGCACCTTCACCTCGGAAATGATGCCGAAGCGGCCTTCCGAGCCGAGCACCAGCTCGCGCAGGTCCGGCCCGGCGGAGGATGCCGGGAAGGTGGGGATTTCCAGGCTGCCGGCGAAGGTTTCCAGGGTGCCGCCGGCGAACAGCTGCTCGATGCGCCCGTAGCGCAGAGACTGCTGGCCGCTGGAGCGGCTGGCGACCCAGCCGCCGAGGGTGGACAGCTCCCAGGACTGCGGGAAATGCCCGAGGGTGAAGCCGCGTGCGCGCAGCTGGCTTTCCACCTGCGGGCCATTGGCGCCGGGGCCGAAGGTGGCGACCAGGCTTTCCTCGTCCAGCTCCAGCAGACGGTTCATGTGTTCCAGGGAGACGGTCAGCACCGGCCGGGCTGCGTCCGGCGGATTGATATGCCCTGCGACAGAGGTTCCGCCGCCATAGGGAATCAGCAGGCAGTCGTGGATTTCGGCGAACTGCAGCAGTTCGCGGATCTGCGTGGCGGTCTGTGGATAGGCGACGCCATCGGGGAACACGCCGAACTCGCCTTCGCGCATCGCCAGCCAGTCCGGCAGGCTCTGGCCGCGGGCGTGCAGCACGCGATCGCGCGCCTCGCGGACGATCAGCGGGTGCTCGGGCAGGCGCGACGGCGGCACCTTGGCCAGCACGCTGTCGAGACTGGCGTCCGGCAGCGGACTGCCCGGGCCGACCCGTTCGCCGAGGAATTCGCGCCCCGTGGCGGGCAGTTCCACCCAGGTGCTTTCCTCGCCCCATCCGTTCCAGCGTCGCATGCTGCACTCCTGTTCCGATGCGTCCCGATGGCTGCCTATACTAGCCAGCCGCCCGCGCCTGTCACTGGCGGATCAGGACAGCATGAGTTGCCGATCGGGACACAAGAAGAATGCATAGCCTCGGCCAGACCTCCGTTCCCGCCCTGCACCGCTATCTGCGCCATGCCGAGCGCCTCGGCATGGATATCGACGTCATCCTCCAATCCATCGGCCTGACCCGCGCCCAGCTCGACGACAACCGCCAGCGCCTGCCCGGCGAGGCCCACGAACGCCTGCTCGGCCAGCTCAGCGAGCGCTCCGGCGATCCGCTGTTCGGCCTTCGCGCCGCGCAGTTCGTGCAGCCCGGCTCGTGGAGCGTGCTCGGCTACATCACCATGAACTGCGCCAATCTCGGCGAGGCGATGGCGCGCATCGTGCCTTACGAAAAACTTGTCGGCGACATGGGCGTAAGCCGTCTGGAGCCGGACGACGACCACGTTCGACTGATCTGGGATTGCCGCCACCGGCCGGGTGAAGTCCGCCGGCACATGGTGGAAAACGTGCTGGCATCCTGGCTGCTGTACGCGCGCTGGATCGCCGACAGCGAGGCGTCGCCGCGGGAAGTCTGGTTCGAGCATGGGCAGCCGGACGTGGATATTGGCGAGTACCAGCGGCTGTTCGGCTGCCCGGTGCGCTTCCGGCAATCCTGCAACGCGCTGCTGGTGCCGCTGGAACTGCTCGCCCAGCCGCTGCGCCAGGCCGATCCCGATCTGCTGCGCACCCTGGAGGAACACGCGGCATCGCTGATCGCCGAACTGGATGGCGACGAGCCGTTTCCGCAACAGGTCCGCAATACGCTGCGTCAGTTGCTGAAGGACGGCCTGCCGCGCAAGGAGCGCGTCGCCGAGCGCTTCGGCATGAACCTGCGCACCCTGCAGCGCCACCTGCAGCAGGCCGGCACCAGCTACCAGCGGATTCTCGACGAGCTGCGCCAGGAACTGGCCGGGCGATACCTGGCGGACAGCGACCTGCCGATCCAGGAAATCGCCCTGCGCCTGGGCTTCAGCGAGCCGCGCTCGTTCCACCGCAGCTTCAAGGCGTGGACCGGACGGACGCCCGGGGAATATCGCCAGCAGCGCCAATCCCTGTAGGAGCGAGCTTGCTGGCGCTCAGGAGGCGCACGCCATGCGTGCGATTCGCGGGCATGGCCCGCTTGTACATCCGGGGTTCGCGAGCAAGCTCGCTCCTACGAAGAGCGGGAGCGTGCGTGTATGCGATCCGATCAGCCCAACACTTCGCTGAACGGAATGAAGGTCACCGCATCGCCTTCCGCCAGCGTGCTGCCCTCGCGCACTTCCACCAGCCCTTCGGCCCAGGCGGCGCTGCGCAGCACGCCGGAGCTCTGGTTGAAATAGGGCACGGCGCGGCCGTTCTCCAGGCGCGCGCGCAGGTATTCGCGGCGGTTGCCCGGTTTGCTCCAGCTGAAGCCGGCCGGAACGCTGAAGCCCAGCGGTTCGACCGTCTGCACGCCGAGGCGGCGCAGCAGGTAGGGGCGCGCCAGCAGGGCGAAGGTCACCAGTCCCGAGGCCGGATTGCCCGGCAGGCCGATCACCGGTACGCCCTGGTAATGGCCGACGGTCAGCGGCTTGCCCGGCTTGATCGCCAGCTTCCACAACGCCAGCTCGCCGGCTTCGCGCAGGGCCTGGCCGAGATAATCCGCCTCGCCGACCGAAACGCCGCCGGTGCTGAGGATCAGGTCGACATCCGCCAGCGCGCCGAGGGCTTCGCGGGTACGCGCCAGGTCGTCGGGGAGGATACCGGCGTCGATCACTTCGCAGCCCAGACGGACCAGCCAGTTGCGCAGCAGGTAGCGGTTGCTGTTGTAGATCTGCCCGGCGCCCAGCGGCATGCCCGGTTCGACCAGTTCGTCGCCGGTGGACAGCAGCGCCACCCGCGGCCGCCGGCGCACGCGCAGCTCGGCCTGGCCGAGGGTCGCGGCGAGGCCGATGGTGATCGGCCCCAGCAGGGTCCCGGCATCCAGCACGCAGTCGCCCTTGCGGGTTTCCTGGCCCATCGGGCGGATATGCTGGCCGGCCTTCAGCGGCTCGCGGAACGACACGCGGCCGTCGTCCAGCAGTTCGACGTTTTCCTGCATCTCCACCGTATCGGCGCCTTCCGGCACCGGCGCGCCGGTGAAGATGCGCGCGCATGTGCCCGGCTGCAGCGGCTGCGGCGACTGGCCGGCGAAGACCTTCTGGCTCACCGCCAGCGCCTCGCCCTGCCAGTCGGCATGGCGCAGCGCGTAGCCGTCCATGGCGCTGTTCGGCCAGGGCGGCAGGTCGAGGCCGGCGAGCAGCGGCTCGGCCAGTACGCGGCCGTCCGCCTGGTTGAGCGGGACGCTTTCCACTTCGCCGATCGGCGCCTGTTCGGCCAGCGCCAGCAGGCGCTCCAGGGCCTGTTCGACCGGCAGCAGGCCGGGCTTGTCGCAGCAGCCGCTCATCCGCGGCTCTCGCACAGCGGCAGCGGCTTCAGGTGCGCGACGAAATTGCACGGGCGGTGACGGGCGTCCAGCTGCTCGGCGAGGATGCCGTCCCAGGCGGTGCGGCAGGCGTTGGTGGAGCCCGGCAGGCAGCACACCAGGGTGCCGTTGGCCATGCCGGCCAGGGCGCGGGACTGCACGGTGGAGGTGCCGATGTCGGCCACGGAAATCTGCCGGAACAGTTCGCCGAAGCCATCGACCATCTTGTCCAGCAGGCAGGCGACGGCCTCGGGGGTGCTGTCGCGGCCGGTGAAGCCGGTGCCGCCGGTGACCAGCACCACCTGCACGTCATCCTCGGCGATCCAGGCGGCGACCTGGGCGCGGATGCGGTAGAGGTCGTCCTTCAGCAGCACGCGCGCGGCCAGGTTGTGACCGGCGGCCTGCAGGCGATCGACGAACAGCTGGCCGGAGGTGTCGGTTTCCAGCGTGCGGGTATCGCTGACGGTGAGGACAGCGATGTTCAGCGGCACGAATGCCTGCTCGGCCTTGTGGCTCATGGAGCGCTCCATTGCTTGTGAGGTGGGAATCCGGGGTGTTATATCACAGGCCCTTTCCGGAGACTCCGCCATGCCCGACGCCCTCTTCCCGCCCTGCTCCGTGCTGATTCTCGCCGGCGGCCGCGGCCAGCGCATGGGCGGACAGGACAAGGGGCTGCTGGAGTGGCGCGGGCGTCCCCTGGTCAGCCATCTGCACGATCTGGTGCGGCCGCTGACCGACGACCTGATCATCTCCTGCAACCGCAACGCCGAGCGCTATGCGGCCTTCGCCGACCGCCTGGTCAGCGACGACAGCGCCGACTTCCCCGGCCCGCTCGCCGGCATCCGCGCCGGCCTGGCCGCGGCCCGTCACCCCTGGCTGCTGGTGCTGCCCTGCGACGCGCCGCGGCTGGATCGCGCTCTTCTCGACAGCCTGCGCCGCTCCGCCCTCGCCGCGCCGGACCGGGTGCAGATGCTGCGCACCGGCGCGCAGTGGGAGCCGCTGTTCTGCCTACTGCCGCGGGCCATCGCCCCCCACGTGGAGGAAGCCTGGCAACGCGGCGAGCGCAGCCCGCGCCACGTGTTCCTGCGCTTCGGCGTGCAGCCCGTGGACTGCGCCGCGGACGACCCGCGACTGGCCAATCTGAACACGCCCGAGCTGCTGCAAAGACCGGGCTAGAGCGTTTTTAGGAAAAGCCTGGAACTCGGGCCGGGGAACTTCGGTCGGAATTGGGTATCTATTTGCCCCGGTTTCCACAGGAGATATACCGATGAACAAACGGCTGCTTCCGGCCTTTCTGCTGACCCTGGGCCTCGGCGCACTCGCTGGCTGCTCCAGCCCCACCGTCATCACCCTGAACGACGGGCGCGAGATCCAGGCGGTCGACACTCCCCGTTACGACGACGAATCCGGCTTCTATGAATTCCAGCAGCTGGACGGCAAGGAAGTCCGCGTCAACAAGGACCAGGTCCGCACCGTGAAGGAACTCTGACCCGTCCTTCTCCAGCACGCCCCGCCGGATGCCAGCATCCCGCGGGGCGTCGTTTTTTCCGCTGGTGAAAAAACCGCCAGCAAAAAAAATTTCGCTAACCCCTTGTGCATCAAAAGTTTTTCGGTAGAATGCGCGCCATCAAACGGAGCGTAGCGCAGCTTGGTAGCGCGTCTCGTTCGGGACGAGAAGGTCGCTGGTTCGAATCCAGTCGCTCCGACCAAATCCCGAAAAACCCGCCTCAACGGCGGGTTTTTTATTGCCTGCGATTTTTCATGGCAGGCTGCCGGCCCGGTCACCCGCGCCGGCCCCTTCTTCAGCGGCTGAGGAAATCGGCCACCTGCTCGGCGTCGAACGGCCAGTTCAGTTCCGCCCCGGTATCGCAGCGGCGCAGGACCGGTATGAGCAGTCCGTAGCGCTCTACCCACTCCTCCCGCTCGGCGATATCCACCAGTTCCACCAGCAGGCCGTGCTCGACGAAGGGCATCAACAGCGCCTCCGCCACTTCGCACAGGTGGCAGCCAAGGGTGCCGAACAACTGGCATTCCGGAATCATCGAATCCTCCTTCATCGTTTCGGACGCCTGCATGGGCAAGCTCCAGAAGGCCAATTATGCGCGAGCCCCGGAGCGCAGGAAATCTCGGACCAATAAGCCGTGGCACTAGGCGTACAGCCTCCCTCCGGCATTCCCGCGACGCTATTTAGCAGGCTCACTAATCAACGACTAAGGTCTAAGAGTCATCGCTCGGCTGTAATGATTTATTAAACAAGTTGTAACAGACCGGCATGCCTTCCCACGAGGCACCACCGGCTGCCCAATGCGCTCGAGGAGACAATAACAATGAGCAAGACCCCGATCGCCCGTGCCGTGGCCCTGGCCGCGCTGGGTACCAGCCTTACCCTTCCCACCCTGGCTCAAGCGGAATTCATCAAGGACAGCAAAGCCAGCGTCGAACTGCGCAACTTCTATTTCAACCGCGATCTGCGCCAGGACAATGACCCCGTGCCGACCCAGAACAAGCAGGAAGAATGGGCGCAGGGCTTCATCCTGAAGTACGAGTCCGGCTTCACCGAAGGCACCGTCGGCTTCGGCCTGGACGCCCTGGCCGATCTCGGCCTGAAGCTCGACTCCAGCCCGGATCGCAGCGGCAGCGGCCTGCTGCAGCGCGACCGCGAAACCGGCCGGGCCCAGGACAGCTATAACGATTTCGGCGCGACCGCCAAGGTGCGCGTGTCCAAGACCACCCTGAAAGGCGGCACGCTGCTGCCCAAGCTGCCGGTGGTGCAGTACAACGATACCCGCCTGTTGCCGCAGACCTTCAGCGGTGCCTGGCTGAACTCGCTGGACATCGACAACCTGACCCTCGACGGCGGCCGCCTGTATCAGGTGAACCAGCGCGATTCCTCGGACTACGAGGACCTCACCATGACCGGCGGGGGCAAGCGCAACATCACCGGCACCGTGGCGACCAACGAGTTCGCCTTCGGCGGCCTCGGCTACAAGTGGACCGACAACCTCACCACCAGCTACTACTACGGCGAACTGGAGGACAACTACTCGCAGCACTACCTGAACCTGGTGCACGTGCTGCCGATCGCCGACAAGCAGTCGCTGAAGTCCGATATCCGCTGGGCGCGCTCCAACGACGAAGGCGACACCAACGTCGACAACAAGGCGCTCAACGCCATGTTCACCTACAGCCTGGGCTTCCATGCCTTCGGCCTCGGCTACCAGAAGATGAGCGGCGACACCGGCTTCGCCTACCTCACCGGCACCGACCCGTTCCTGGTCAACTACGTGCAGATCGGCGACTTCGCCAACAAGGACGAGAAATCCTGGCAGGCCCGCTACGACTACAACTTCGCCGGCATCGGCATTCCCGGCCTGACCTTCATGACCCGCTACGTGACAGGCGACGACGTCGACCAGCTGAGCGCGACCACCAGCGAGGACGGCAAGGAATGGGAACGCAACATGGACATTGCCTACGTCTTCCAGGAAGGCCCGCTGAAGAACCTCGGCATCAAGTGGCGTAACGCAACCGTGCGCAGCAACTTCGCCAACGACCTGGACGAGAACCGCCTGATCGTCAGCTACGTCATGCCGCTCTGGTAATTCTTTCGCAGGAAAAAAGAAGCCCGGTCACATCGACCGGGCTTTTTCATACCCATGGTTCCCACGCAGGAGCGTGGGAACGATCGACACAACCGCTCAATCGTGGTTGATCGCCCCGATCTTGTGGATCGACAGGTCCGCGCCGTAGTACTCCTGCTCCTGGCTCAGGCGAATGCCGGCCACGCTCCTGATCAGGCCGTAGACCGCCGCCCCGCCGATGAAGGCGATCAGCACGCCGAGCACCGAGCCGATCACCTGGCTCGCCAGGCTCACCCCGCCGATGCCGCCCAGCGCCTGCTGGCCGAAGATGCCGCAGGCGATGCCGCCCCACAGTCCGCACAGGCCATGCAGCGGCCAGACGCCGAGCACGTCGTCGATCTTCCATTTCACCTGCGCCGCGGTGAAGGTCCAGACGAACAGCGCGCCAGCCACCAGGCCGGTGGCCAGGGCGCCGACCGGGTGCATCAGGTCCGACCCCGCGCAGATCGCCACCAGCCCCGCCAGCGGCCCGTTGTGCAGAAAGCCCGGGTCGTTGCGCCCGACGATCAGCGCGGCCACGGTGCCGCCGACCATCGCCAGCAGCGAGTTCACCGCCACCAGTCCGCTGGCGCCGTTGAGCGTCTGCGCGCTCATCACGTTGAAGCCGAACCAGCCGACGATGAGGATCCACGAGCCCAGCGCCAGCAGCGGGATGTTCGACGGCGCGAACGCCACCAGCCGGCCCTCGCGGTAGCGGCCGTCGCGCCGGCCGAGCAGCAGCACCGCCGCCAGCGCCAGCCAGCCGCCGAACGCATGCACCACGATGGAGCCGGCGAAATCGTGGAAGGTCGCGCCGAACCGGCTTTCCAGCCAGCCCTGCAGGCCGAGGTTGGCGTTCCACACCATGCCTTCGAAGAAGGGATAGACGAAGGCCACGATCAGCGCGGTGGCGCACAGCTGCGGGCAGAATTTGGCGCGCTCGGCGATGCCGCCGGAAATGATCGCCGGGATGGCCGCGGCGAAGGTCAACAGGAAGAAGAACTTCACCAGCGCGTAGCCGTTCTCCGCCGTCAGTTGCTGCGCCGGCTGGAGGAAGTCCACGCCATAGGCGATCCAGTAGCCGACGAAGAAATAGGCCAGGGCGGAGACGGCGAAGTCGGCGAGGATCTTCGACAGCGCGTTGACCTGGTTCTTCAGCCGCACCGTGCCGACTTCGAGAAAGGCGAAACCGGCGTGCATGGCCAGGACCATGACCGCGCCGATGAGGATGAAAAGCGTGTTGGAACCGTGGATAAGCGTTTCCACGGCACTGTTCAGGTTATCCATGAATCTCGGCAGCCCCAGTGTCGATCAGAAAAGCACCAAAACGGCCCGTCACTCCACGCGAGCGCACCACACTGAAGCAGCGCCGCCCCACGAATGACCAGGACCAGGAATCCAGCCTGTCGACCGAAACGCTTCCCTGCATTCCATCCGTTTGGTTTTTCTCTTGTTTTTCCAATGTTTAGTGGAGACTTCAGTGATTTTCGGGGCAACCGGAACGCCCCGAATTCGGGCACGTCCGTCTCCTGACGCACCAGCGGATTGCAAGCGCCATACCAGGAGGCGCACTCGTCCGGATTGGGCTTCACTGAACGGACGGCCGCGACGGCGTCAATGCGCTGCGGGAAATTTGTGAGAAACTTCCCGCGCAGACGTGGCTCGAAACAACAGTCCCCTCGCCCAGCCAAGGAGCGCCTACATGCCCAGCAACGCCGCAGTGAATGCCGCCAAGGAAGAATTCATCAGCGAGTTCCAGACCCTGGTCAGCGATACGGAAAAGCTTCTGCAAAGCTCCGCCGACCTGTTCGGCGCCGAAGCCGAGCAACTGCGCGAACAGATCCAGGCCAACCTCAAGCGCGCTCGCGCGGCACTCGACTCGACCCAGGCGACGGTCAAGGATCGCGGGCAGGCAACCGTCGAAGCCACCGAGGAGTACGTCCGGGAGAATCCCTGGAAGGCGGTGGGCATCGCGGCGGGCGTCGGCTTCCTGTTCGGGCTGCTGCTGAACCGGCGCTGACCATGACCGACGGAAAGGACGCCGGCATGGCCAATACCCCTTCCCTGCGGCGCTTCTTCGCCGCCTTCCTCGGCCTCCTGCACGGGCACATCGAACTGCTCGGCATCGAGCTGCAGGAACAGAAGAGCCGCACCTTCCAGCTGCTGATGTTCGCCGGCCTGGCGCTGGTGTTCGCCCTGCTCCTGCTCGCCGGCATCTCGATGCTGGTGCTGATCCTGTTCTGGGACACCTACCGCGTGCAGGCGGCCATCGGCCTCTGCCTGTTCTACGGCATCGGCTGCGCGATATGCGCATGGCGGATTCACCAGTTGGCCGACGACGACACCTCGCCCTTCAGCGCCACCCTGGAAGAACTCGCCCGTGACCAGGAGCGACTGCTGCCATGAATGAATCGCGAAGCATGCCGCGCCAGACACGCCGGGAGATGCAGAAGACCATCGTGCGCCTGCGCCTGGAGCTGCAGCGCCAGCAGCTGGTGCACGAGACCCAGCAACTGCTCAGGCCCCTGGCCCAGGTGCGCAACCTCGGCCAGAGCGTGCGCCAGCAGCTGAGTGGCCACACGCCGCTGCTCGCCGGCACCGGCGGCGCCCTGCTGCTCGCACTGCTGACCGGCAAGCATCGCCGGCTCGGCCAGTTGCTCAAGCTGGGCCTCGTCCTCGCGCCGCTGCTGCTCAACCTGCGCCAGGCGAAGAAAGCCGAAGACCACGCGCCGCCGCCGACCACCCATCTCTGAAGATCCCTGGCCACATTCTTGCAGTGCTATATGGACAGAAAGTGCCGAGCGCACCAGTCCCGGAACTGCAACCAAGGATGTGACCCGTGATCGAGGGGCAACCCGTCGCCTGCTTCCAACCCTTCATCGACACCGCCACCGGCCTGATCGCGGGCGTCGAGGCCCTCGGCCGCCTGCGCCAGCCGGACGGCGAGCTGCTTTCCGTCGGCCCACTGTTCGCCGATCCGAAGATCAGCCCGACGACGTTGCGCCAGCTCGACCGGCAGATCCGCGACGACGCCCTCGCCCGCCTGCGGGAAATGCCGGCGGACTGGTTCCTCAGCCTGAACATCTCGCCGCGCTGGATCAGCCAGTTGCGGCCGGACCAGCCGCTGCCCAGCCTGAAGCAACTGGAGCAGCAGGGCGTCAGCCCGCGGCGGGTGGTGTTCGAGATCACCGAACTGGGCGGCGACGACCGGCGCCTGCCGGAGGTGGTGGCGCGCTATCGCACAGCGGGCGCGCGGATCGCCATCGACGACTTCGGCGCCGGCTACTCGCAGCTCGACCGCGTGCTGGCCCTGCAGCCGGACATCCTCAAGCTGGACATGCGCCTGTTCCAGCAGGCCGCGCGCGACGGCGGGCACAGCAGCGAAGTAGTGAAGGCGCTGGCGCAGATGGCGGTGAAGACCGGCTGCTGGATCATCGCCGAAGGCATCGAGACCGAAGCGGAGATGGACTTCGCCTTCGAATGCGGCGCGCGCTACGTGCAGGGTTTCCTGTTCGGCCGGCCGTCGCTGCAGTTCCCCGCCAGCGACGCCTTCCGCGAGCCATTCGCCCGGCTGCGCGACCTCTACGTCCAGCGCAAGCTGGAGGAACGCGCCAACCTCAACCAGCTGCGCCAGCAACTCTCGGAACTGCTCGCCAAGCTGCGCCCCTGGGCGGAAAGCGGCGCCATCCTCAGCAGCCTGCCCGCCCCGGAGTTCTGTCCGCGCGTGCTGCGCATCTACCAGTGCGACCGCCACGGCACCCAGACCTCGCCCAACCTGGAATGGAACGGCCTGTTCTGGCGCGAGGACCGCCGCTACATCGGCCACAACTGGTCCTGGCGCCCGTATTTCTACCAGTTGCTCGCCGAAGGCTGGGAAGAGCAGCGGATGATGCTTTCCGGCACCTATCGCGACGCGACCACCAACCAGTACTGCATGACCGCCGGCCTGTTCATCGACCAGGGACGGCGTCTGCTGCTGGTCGACGTCGACGCCGAAGGGCTGTGATTCCGGCGCCGTTGAGATTGCCCGGGCGAACGGTTAGCTTGGTTGCCATCGCCGACTCGACAGGATGACCAAATGGACTGGCACTCCCTGCTCCCCCGCGAACGCCTGGGCAAGCCCGTGCACAGCAGCGCCGAACTGGGGCGCAGCGCGTTCCACAAGGACCACGACCGGATCATCTTCTCCGGCGCGTTCCGCCGCCTGGGCCGCAAGACCCAGGTGCACCCGGTCACCAGCAACGACCATATCCACACCCGCCTCACCCACTCCCTGGAGGTCGGCTGCGTCGGCCGCTCGCTGGGTATGCGGGTCGGCGAGATGCTGCGCGGCGAGCTTCCCGAGTGGTGCGACCCCGGCGATCTCGGCGTCATCGTGCAGTCCGCCTGCCTGGCCCACGACATCGGCAACCCGCCGTTCGGCCACTCCGGCGAGGACGCCATCCGCCACTGGTTCCAGCAGGCCGCCGCGCGCGGCTGGCTGGACGAGATGAGCGAGGAGGAGCGCGCCGACTTCCTGCACTTCGAGGGCAACGCCCAGGGCTTCCGCGTGCTGACCCAGCTGGAATACCACCAGTTCGACGGCGGCGTGCGCCTGACCTACGCCACCCTCGGCACCTACCTGAAATACCCCTGGACCTCCCGCCACGCCGACTCCCTCGGCTACAAGAAGCACAAGTTCGGCTGCTACCGGAGCGAACTGCCGCTGCTGGAACAGATCACCCAGAAGCTCGGCATGCCGCAACTCGAAGCCGAGCGCTGGGCGCGCCATCCGCTGGTCTACCTGATGGAGGCGGCGGACGACATCTGCTACGGCCTGATCGACCTGGAGGACGGCCTGGAAATGGAGCTGCTCGACTATCCCGAAGTCGAGATGCTGCTGCTCGGGCTGGTGGGCGACGACCTGCCGGAAACCTACCGCCAGCTGGGTCCGCAGGATTCGCGCCGGCGCAAGCTGGCGATCCTGCGCGGCAAGGCCATCGAGCACCTGACCAACGCCGCCGCCCGCGCCTTCGTCGAACAGAAGTCGGCGCTGCTGGCCGGCGCGCTGCCCGGCGACCTGGTGGAACACATGCATGGCCCGGCCAAGCATTGCGTGCTGCGGGCGAAGGCCCTGGCGCGGGAAAAGATCTTCCAGGACAAGCGCAAGACCCTGCACGAGATCGGCGCCTACACCACCCTGGAAATCCTGCTCAACGCCTTCTGCGGCGCGGCGCTGGAACAGCACGGCGGGCGCTCGCCCTCGCTGAAGAACCAGCGCATCCTCGATCTGCTCGGGCACAACGCGCCCAATCCGGAATGGTCGCTGTACCGGGCCTTCCTGCGGGTCATCGATTTCATCGCCGGGATGACCGACAGCTATGCCACCGAAATGGCCAGGGAAATGACCGGGCGTTCGAGCCCGGTCTGAGGCGCGTCAGTTGCAGAAAGGGCCGTCGTTTTTCCAGCCATTGCAGCGGCCGGGCGCTTCCGGGCAACTGCCGGGGAGCATATCCAGGTAGGTCTGCAGTTGCGCCTGCAGGCGCTCCGCGGCCTCACGCACATGGCGCACCCGAAGCTGCAGGTCGCTTTCGCCGGGGCCGTTCCGGCAGGCATTCTCCAGCTCGACGCAACGTTCCTGCAGCAGCTCCGCCTGCACCATGCGCGCGGCGCCCTTGATGCGGTGGGCCAGGTCGGCAAGCTGCGGCCAATCCCGCTTGCGCAGCAGCGCCTCGAGTTGCCCGACATCCGCCTGGTTGGTCCTGTACAGCTCCTCGACCAGTTGCCTGGTCAGGGCCGGATCGCCGCCGGTCATCTCCTCCAGCGCCTGGATCTCGATGCCGGCATCGGACGCAAGAATGGTTTCCGCCGCTGCGATTCTCGGCACCTGCACCAGGTGGGAACGAAGCTGCTCCAGCGACAGCGGCTTGAACAGGCAGTCATCCATTCCGGCGCTGCGGCAACGTTCGATTTCGTCCGGCTGGGCGTTGGCGGTGAAACCGAAGATCCGGCATGGCGCAGCTCCGCTTTCCCGTTCGATCTGGCGAATCTGCATAGCCAGCTCATAGCCGTTCAGCACCGGCATGTTGCAGTCGGTAATGACCAGATCGAACTCGCCGGGACTCCAGGCTTGCAGCGCCTGTGCGCCATCCTCGGCAAGCACCACCTGCTGGCCGAGATGCTCGAGCTGCTGTGAAAGCAGCATGCGGTTCGCCGGATGATCGTCCACCACCAGCACCCTGAGCGAGCAACCGGGCATTTCCGCGACCGCATCGCGTTTGGCGACCTGCTCCGGCAGCGGCTCCAGGGTATGCAGCACCAGGCTCACGCGGACCCTGGTGCCAACGCCCGGTGTGCTCTCCAGACGCACCGTCCCGCCCATCATCTCGGCGAGCTTGCGGCAGATGTTCAGCCCCAGCCCGGTGCCGCCACGGGACGCGAAGCTACCCTGCTGCACCTGGCTGAAGGGTTCGAACAGCCGGGCCTGGTCCTCTTCGGCAATGCCGATCCCGCTGTCCTCGACGCACAGGTCGAGGGCGATCCGGTCCTCGGCCAGCGGGTCGGCCGCCACCTGGATGCCGACGAAGCCCCTGTCGGTGAACTTGATGGCGTTGCTGAGCAGGTTGGAAAGAATCTGCTTGAAGCGCAGCGGGTCGATCAGCACGTCGCAGGCCGCCGCCTCGACATCGATCTCCAGCCTGAGCTGCAGGCCCTTCTGCCTGGCCAGCCCGTCGAAGATCCTCGCCACGGATTCGACCAGTTCCCGCAGCCTGGCCCGTTCGGGCATCAGCGTCAGGCGCCCGGACTCGATCTTGGCCACGTCGAGAATGTCGCCGATCAGCAGCAGCAGCGACCGGGCGGATTCATGGGCGACCTCCAGCGGGCCGCTCTGGCTGCAACTGCCGCAGCCGCTGCCGAGCAGCGCGAGTTCGAGCATGCCGATCACCGCGCTCAGCGGCGTGCGGATCTCGTGGCTCATGGTGGCGAGAAAGGTGCTCTTGATGCGGCTGGCCTCCTCCGCCTGCTCCTTGGCGATCTGCAACTGCTGATGCAGGCGTTCGCGCTCGGTCACGTCGATCCAGCCGCATACCAGCCCCAGGACCTCTCCCTTGACGTTTCGATAGGGCGTGATCCAGAGATGGCCCTCCCTGGTCTGCCCATGCACCTGCATGACCCGGTCGAAGGTTTGCGGCTCACCCCGCTCCAGCACCTGCAGGAACTCGCGCTGCAAGGCTTCGGCGTCGCGGGGATTCAGCCAGCTGTAATCGGTCACGCAGGTTCCCTGGGCGGCCTCGCGGGTGAGCCCGGTGAATTCGAGGTAGCTGCGATTGCAGGTCAGCAGGCGCCCTTTCCTGTCCCTGACGACGACGGGGTGCGGGATGCCATCGACGAGCGCACGCTTGAAAGCGAGCCGGTAGCTCAGATCCTTCTCGGACAGGCTCCGCTGGCGCACCTTGCGTTGCAGCCGCCAGTTCCAGAACAGCACCAGCGCCAGCGCCAGCGCTCCTGCCACGGCCAGTTGATAGAGCTGCGTTCGATAGCCTTCCCAGACGCTGTCGGACGACTCGGCAGTGGCGGACCAGCGGCTGACGAGGTTGGCCATTTCCTCGGGCGATATGGCCAGCAGCGCCTTGTTCAGGATGCTGACAAGTTCGGGTTCGGCGCGGGAGACGGCAAAGGAAAGTTGCCCCGGCTCGGGGTCGAGCGTCGCCACGATGCGCAGGTTCCTGTAGTAGCGGGAAAGCAGGAAGGTGGCGGACGCCATCAGGTGGATCGCGGCATCCACCTGGCCATCGCTCAGCAGCAGAAGCGCATCGACGTTGTTCTCCACTTCCACCACGCGGACATGCGGATAGTGCTCCCTGAGGTAATCGATGAGCAGGCTGCCGCGCGGCACCGCGACCGTCTGGTCATCCAGGTCGGTCAGATCGCCGATCCGTTCATTCGCCTTGCGGGTGACCACGACGAACGAAGTGTTCAGATACGGCCGGGTGAACGCCAGGAACTCCTGGCGTTCGAGCGTGGGCGCCAGTGCGGCGATCACGTCGGCATGGCCTTCCCGGACTCTTTTCAGCATGTCGGGAATGGACGCGGAGGGCTGGACTTCGAATTGCAGGCCGGTTCGCGCCCGGACGAGATCGAGCAGATCGGCGACGATGCCATGGAACTGCCGGTCGGAATCGAAGAAGGTCAGGGGAGCGAGCGCCTGGTCCACCACCAGCACCGGCCTGGGGTGGCGCTCGAGCCAGCGCCGCTCCTGATCGGTCAGCACCAGTTCGGAACCGGCGATGGAATACGGAACGCCGGTTCCCCAGCGGCGCTGGATGACGAGGCCGGTCTGCACCGGCACGCTTTCCAGCGCCTTGTCGATGATGTCCCGCAGGCGGTCGTTGGAGGCCGCCAGGGCGAAGCTGAAGCCGCCTCCGTCGAAGCGTGCGAAATTCAGCATGCGCAGGTTGAGCAGATAACCCTGGCTGATCACGTATTGTGCGCTGAAGGCATCCCCCACATAGAAGTCGGCCCGGCCGAACGAAACCGCCTCCAGGGCACGGCGAATCGAATCGAAGCGGACGATCCCGGAGCGCGGGTAGTGCCGGGCTATTTCCTCCCGGGAGAAGTAGTCGTCCACCACCGCGATCCGGCGTCCGGACAAACGGTCGCCATCGTCGGGCGGCACGTCCTTCCGCCCGACGACCACCGGCTGGTTGGCGAAGTACGGGACGGAAAGGACGATGCCGGGGAATTCGCTCTCGTATCGGGTGGAACGGCCCAGCAGATCTATCTCGCCCTTCTGCAGCGCCTGTATGGCGCTGTTCCGGCCGGAATAGCGGCGCACCTGGATGCGGATGTTGAGGGCGGATTCGAGGATGCCCAGGTAATCCGCGGTGACGCCTTCCAGCTCCTTGCCGCTCGGGGTGGTTTCCAGGGGCGGATAGTCCGGGCTGGTGGTACCGACTACCAGGACCTTCCTGGCCCTCAACCACTGCCAGTCCGCTTCGGGAAGCTCGACCTCGACCCGCTCGCCAGCAGGACGAGCCAACAAGTCAAGAGGCGTCCATGAAGGAATATTCTCTTTCGCAGGAATTGCGCTACAGAAAACTCCTAGAAAGAGGCCAATGGCAATTACTGGTTTTTGCCGGAACCACCCAACCATGGAAGACCTCACACCAGCGTATTGCGCTTGGCGAACTCGATAAGATCGACCAGCGAATGAGCATTCAACTTCAACAACAGACGTGTCTTGTATGTACTGACAGTCTTGTTGCTGATGAACATCTGCTCGGAAATCTCCTTGTTCGAATATCCATTGGCCAGATATTGAAGAACGGACATTTCCCTGTCGGAAAGTCTCTGGATAAGTTCCTGGTCGTCTATTTGCCCATTATTCTTCCGGCTTGCACGAATGGCCGTGCTCGGGAAGTAGTTGTATCCGGCGACTACCGCATTGATCGCATTCATCAGCTCGGCGAGGCCGCCCTGCTTGCAGACGAACCCGGAAGCCCCGGCCTGCATGCAGCGCATGGCGAAGAGCGAGGCGTTCTGGCCGGTAAGCACCAGGATCTTCATGGGCAGGCCGAAAGCGGACAGGCGGCTGATCACTTCCAGTCCATCGAGCCGCGGAATGCCGATATCGAGAATTACCAGGTCCGGCAATAATTCCTTGACCATGGATAAGGCATCCACGCCATTATCGGTTTCACCCGCAACGACATAGCCTTCCCTTTCCAGTAATACACGCATTGCCATTCGAATGACCGGATGGTCATCGACGATCATAACCCTGCTCATTATCCCTCCGGAAACATCTCTTTATAACGTGGCAGATGAGATATCTTCGGAACGGATTCTGTCGAGAACGACGGTAACGTTTTGGCGATCTTAGGAAAAGTCCTACGAGATAAAAATACAACCCTTACATTCTTAAAAGCATTACCGCAGCAAGCAAACCCTTCCCTGAAAAATTCGGACATATGAATCCGACTTGACGCCAGCATTATCCGAATATTGCACGCCGCGCCGCTTGACTCACGGCGCATTGACCACGAATGGCGAGGCTGCTGCGGGTGGTCAGCGCGGAACCTTCACCGGCTGCCCGGGATACCAGGCATCCATCAGGGCGCTGATGGTGAAGCTGGCCAGTTCGGGTTGCTGCCGCAACCATTCGTCCACCTGGCTCCGCTGTTCCTCATTGACCGAGCCGCGGCGCCCCAGGCAGACGAAACCATATTCATCGCAGCCGGCGTAGCTCAGCCCATTCGGCGCGAGAAGCTGGTCGGTGAAACGGCGCATGAAAGCGTCCGTCACCTCGGCAGCGGCCCCCTCCTTGTACTGGAAGCTCAGCTCGAATCCCAGTTCCTGGAACTCGTCGACACAGAGCTTCTTGCGCAAGCGGCGGGAGCGGTTGGTGGCCATGTGCGGTTCTCCTGCGGGGGTGTCGGCATCCGCAGTGTAGACAATGACAAGAGTCGCGACCGGCCGGCCCGATGCCAGCACCTTGTTCGCCGGCGCATCCCATCCGGCCGCGGGTTGCGGCATAATGCGCCGGCAGGCCCCGCGCGAAACGGGAACATTTTCAGCGCCTGCACTTTCTGATTTTCATCTTCAATTTCGCTTCATGCCCCTGTCCGGGATATCACTTCAAAAATGTTCAAGTCATTGCGCGCCCTTGCCCTCGCCACGCTGTTGCCCTTCGCCCTGCCGGCGCTGGCGCAGATCAACGCCACCCTGCCGGAAAACGTGCAGAAGGCCTTGAAGACCAGCAAACTGCCGAACGATGCCCTTTCCCTGGTGCTGATCCCGCTCGACGGGCCCGGCAACCCGACCTATTTCAACGCCGACGTCTCGGTCAACCCGGCGTCGACCATGAAGCTGTTCACCACCTATGCCGCCCTGGAAATGCTCGGCCCCACCTACCAGTGGAAAACCGAGTTCTATACCGACGGCCAGATAAGGAACGGCGTGCTCGACGGCAACCTCTATCTGAAGGGCGGCGGCGATCCCAAGCTGAACATGGAAAGGCTCTGGCTGCTGATGCGCGACCTGCGCGCCAACGGCGTGACCCGGGTCACCGGCGACCTGGTGCTCGATCGCAGCTATTTCAACGCCCCGCAGTTGCCGGTGTTCAACGACGATGGCGGCGACGACAACAAGCCGTTCCTGGTGGGCCCCGACTCGCTGCTGGTGAACCTGAAGAGCGTGCGCCTGGTGGTGCGCAGCGAATCCGGCAAGGCCACGGTGATGATGGACCCGCCGCTGGCGAACGTCCGCCTCGACAACCAGATCAAGGTCACCGGCCCCGCGACCTGCCCGTCCTGGCCGAAGCTGCGCTTCAACCCGGTGGTCCAGTTCGACGGCGCGACCCTGGTCGCGACCGGGCAGATTCCCAAGGGCTGCAGCGCCCAGACCTACATGTCGCTGCTCGACCACCCCAGCTTCACCGCCGGCGCGGTGCGCGGCATCTGGCAGGAACTCGGCGGCAGCATCGCCGGCAAGGACCGCCAGGGCAGCGTGCCGAAGAACGCCACGCTGGTGGCGAAGGCCTTCTCCCCGGATGTGGTCGAGATCATTCGCGACATCAACAAGTACAGCAACAACACCATGGCGCAGCAGCTGTTCCTCTCCATTGGCGCGCAGAACCGCACCAGCGCCGATGCCAACGACGGCCAGGCGGCGCAGCGGGCGATCCGCCAGTGGCTGGCGCGCAAGGGCATCACCGCTTCGCACCTGGTGATGGAGAACGGCTCCGGCCTGTCGCGTGACGAGCGGGTGAGCGCGCGGGAGATGGCGGCCATGCTGCAGGCCGCGTGGCACAGCCCCTACTCGGCGGAATACGTGTCCTCGCTGCCGATCGTGGCGATGGACGGCACCATGCGCAAACGCCTGCGCCGCACGCCGATGGCCGGGGAAGCCCACGTCAAGACCGGCACCCTGAACACCGTCCGCGCCCTGGCCGGTTTCAGCCGCGACGCCAACGGCAACAACTGGGTGGTGGTGGCGATCCTCAACAGCAACCGCCCGTGGGGCGCCTCGTCGATCCTCGACCAGGTGCTGCTGGACCTGTACAGCACCACCCGGCGCGCCTCCAACACGGCAACCGCCAACCGCTGACCTCGCTTCACCGCGTTCGCCGGCGCCCTCCCCGGGCGCCGGCGAACGGCCATCAGCGCACGCTGATACGCCAGGCCTTGTGGATTCTGGTGTTGCGGGCGAAGTCCGGGTCCAGCGTCTGGGCGCTGATGTCTTCCACCTGGTAGCGCGCCATCAGGCCCGGGTCCATCTCGAACTTGCGGAAGTTGTTCGAGAAGTAGAGCACGCCGCCCCTGGCCAGGCGCGCCATGGCCAGGTCGATCAGCTCGACCTGGTCGCGCTGCACGTCGAACACCCCTTCCATGCGCTTGGAATTGGAGAAGGTCGGCGGGTCGATGAAGATCAGGTCGTACTCGCCGCGATCTTCCCGCAGCCATTCCATCACGTTGCTGTGCACCAGCCGCTGCTTGTCGGAGAAGCCGTTCAGCGAAAGGTTGCGCCGCGCCCAGTCCAGATAGGTCTTCGACAGGTCTACGCTGGTGGTGCTGCGCGCCCCGCCCTTCGCCGCGTGCACGGTCGCCGTGGCGGTGTAGCAGAACAGGTTGAGGAAGCGCTTGCCCTCGGCCTCGCGCTGGATGCGCATGCGCATCGGCCGGTGGTCGAGGAACAGGCCGGTGTCCAGGTAGTCGGTCAGGTTGACCAGCAGCTTCACCCCGCCTTCCTGCACCTCCATGAAGCGGCCGGCGCTGTCCTGCCGCTCGTACTGCTTCTTGCCGGCCTGCCGCTCGCGGCGCTTGATGACGATGCGTTCGGTGGGAATGTCCAGCGCCTGCGGCAGGGCCGCCAGCGCATCGAGCAGGCGGGCCTGGGCCTTGGCCGGGTCGATGGACTTCGGCGCGGCGTATTCCTGGACGTGTGCCCAGTCGCGATAGATATCCACAGCCAGGGCGTATTCCGGCATGTCGGCGTCATACAGCCGATAGCATTCGACCTTCTCGCGGCGCGCCCACTTGCCCAACTGGCGGAGGTTCTTCTGCAGGCGGTTGGCGAACATCTGCCCGCCCTCGCTCAGCCGCGCCGGTTCGACGGCGGCAGGTGCCTCCCCGTCAGTGCGCGCCTCGCCGCGTTCGCCGGTGACGAACTGGCGCGGCTCCACATCCAGCATCAGCAGCTTGCACGGCAGCGCGCCGTTCCAGAAGGCGTACTGCTTGTGGCTGCGAATGCCCATGCGCTTGCCGAGCTCCGGGGCGCCGGTGAAGATGCCGGCGCTCCAGCCCAGGCAGCTCTGGCGCAGGCGCTCGCCGAGGTGCTGGTAGAGATACAGCAGGCTCGCCTCGTCGCCCAGGCGCTCGCCGTAGGGCGGGTTGCAGATCACCAGGCCGCGCTGGTTCTTGTCGGGACGCGGCTCGAAGGTGGCGAGTTCGCCCTGGTAGACCTTCACCCACTCCGCCAGCCCGGCGCGCTCGATGTTGTTGCGCGCCGGCTGGATCAGCCGCGGGTCGGCCTCGTAGCCGCGAATCCACAGGGGAGTCCGGGCGAGCCCGGCCGCCGCCCGCTGCTCGGCCTCGGCCAGCAGCTTCTTCCACAGCACCGGAACGTGTCCCAGCCAGCGGCTGAAGCCCCAGTGTTCGCGCTTCAGGTTCGGCGCGATGTCGGCCGCCATCAGGCCGGCCTCGACCAGGAAGGTGCCGACGCCGCACATCGGGTCGGCCAGGGCGCCGCCTTCGGCGGCGAGGCGCGGCCAGCCGGCGCGGATCAGCACGGCGGCGGCGAGGTTTTCCTTCAGCGGCGCGGCGCCCTGCTGCAGGCGGTAGCCGCGCTGGTGCAGGCTGTGGCCGGAAAGGTCGAGGGACAGCACCGCCTGGCCGCGATCGAGGTGCAGGTGCACGCGGATGTCGGGGTTGAGCTTGTCCACCGTCGGACGCCGGCCGAACTCGGCGCGCAGGCTGTCGACGATGGCGTCCTTGACCTTCAGCGCACCGAAGTGGGTGTTGTCGATGCCCGATCCGCGTCCGCTGAACTCCACGGCGAGGCTGCCGCCCGGGTCGAGGTGGTCGCTCCAGGGCACGGCCCGGACGCCCATGTAGAGCTCCTCGGCATCCGCCACCGGGAAACGCGCCAGCACCAGCAGCACGCGGTTGGCCAGGCGCGACCACAGGCACAGGCGGTAGGCGGTTTCCAGGTCGCCTTCGCCGCGCACCGCGGAAACCTGCGCCTTCGCCGCGCCCAAGCCGAGTTGTTGGGCTTCCTCCAGCAGCAGGCCGTCGAGGCCCTTCGGGCAGGTGAGGAAAAGTTCGTAGATATCCGCCATGCAAGGTTTCCCGGGCCTTCGCCCTTTCAGCAGGCGCGCCAGGCGCCTGACAGATCGTCCCGCCGCTTCGCCGCGGCGGGACGCTTCCTGGATATTTCGGGGTAGGCCTGCGACCGTGAGACGCAGTAGCCCACCCCACTCGTCGGGATGAAATGGGCGCGCAACAGGCGCCCGATTTATCCACAGACCATCACCTGAGCCCCGGTTTCAGCGGGATCGCAGCATGACGGCCGCTCGTTTCGTCGAAAAAACTTATGGCTTCAGCCCATAAGAGTTAAATCTTTATGACAAATTGGTTGTTCACAGCGCCTGACGCATTGGTTAGAACTCAGCTTAACCCGTCATCGCAAAGATGGCGGATGGGGTTCGCCACGCCGGCAGCGAACTCCATTGGCGGGGCTTTCCGCCAGGCCTCCATGGGGGCCAACGGGACATAACAGTCAACAGTGAGGGCAACACCCGATGAGAAGACTTAAGCGTGATCCGTTGGAAAGAGCTTTTTTGCGCGGTTATCAATATGGCGTCAGTGGCAAATCTCGTGACCTTTGTCCTTTCACCCATCCCACTACGCGGCAATCCTGGCTGAATGGCTGGCGCGAGGGCCGTGGCGACAACTGGGATGGCCTTACCGGCACCGCCGGGTTACAACGTCTGAACCAGATTCAACACGCTAACGCCTGATACAGGATCACACACCGACTTAACCAGGGGCGCCCCATTCGGGCGCCAGGGCGTAAGGCCCGAGGGCTCCGAAAGGAGCCCTTTTTATTTGTCCGCTATTTGTGCTGCGCCGCGGCGATCGCATCCACCGCTTCGCGGATCAGCGCCGGCCCCCTGTAGATGAAGCCGGAATAGATCTGCACCAGGCTGGCGCCGGCGGCGATCTTCTCCGCCGCATGGATGCCTTCGGTGATGCCGCCGGCGGCGATGATCGGCAGCCGGCCGCCCAGTTCCCCGGCCAGCACCCTGACGATGTGCGTGCTCTTCTCGCGCACCGGCGCGCCGGACAGCCCGCCGGCCTCGTCGCCATGCCGCAGGCCCTCGACGCCTTCGCGGCCGAGGGTGGTGTTGGTGGCGATCACCGCGTCCATCCCCGCCTCCACCAGCGCGGCCGCGACCATGGCGGTCTCCTCGTCGCTCATGTCCGGGGCGATCTTGATCGCCAGCGGCACGCGCCGGCCATGCTGCTCGGCCAGGTCTTCCTGGCGCTGGCGCAGGGCCTCCAGCAACTGCTTGAGCGAATCGCCGAACTGCAGGCTGCGCAGGCCGGGGGTGTTCGGCGAGCTGACGTTCACCGTGACGTAGCTGGCGTGCGCATAGACCTTGTCCAGGCAGATCAGGTAGTCGTCCACCGCGCGCTCGACCGGGGTGTCGAAGTTCTTGCCGATATTGATGCCCAGGATGCCCTTGTACTTCGCCGCCTTGACCCGCTCGACCAGGTGATCGACGCCGTGGTTGTTGAAGCCCATGCGGTTGATGATCGCGGTGGCCTCGGGCAGGCGGAACAGCCGCGGCTTCGGGTTGCCCGGCTGCGGACGCGGGGTGACGGTGCCGATCTCGACGAAACCGAAGCCCAGCTGGGCGAAGCCGTCGATGGCGTCGCCGTTCTTGTCCAGCCCCGCGGCCAGGCCGACCGGATTGGGGAAGTCCAGCCCCATCACCGTCACCGGCAGGCTGGCCGGCGCCTTGTTGAACAGGCGGTTCAGGCCGAGACGGCCGCCCGCGCCGATCAGGTCGATGGACAGTTCGTGGGAGGTTTCCGGGGACAGCTTGAACAGGAGCTCGCGGGCCAGGCTATACATGGTCGGGCATCGGTCGGCAAAAAGGGGCGTCATTATAGCCGCCGCTCCGGCGCCGGGCGAGGCGCCGGGGCCATCATCGCCACGACATCCGCCGGGCCGCTCAGGGCTGCGCCAGGCCGAGTTCCTCGCGCAGTCCCCTGGCGGTCAGCGCCTTGGCCGAGATGCCGGTGCCATAGTCGAAGCGTTTGGCGCTGCTGAGCGGGCCGACGATCACCGGATCGAAGCCGGCGTCGCGTACCAGGCCGCTGGCCACTTCCAGCGCCTGCGGGTCGTCGCCGGCCAGCGGGATGCCGAGCCTTTCCCCGCTGCGGTGGGCCTGGCTGCGGATATTGCCGGCGGAGATCGCATTGAAGGCACGCACCAGCCGCACCCCGGGAAGGAAGCCCCTGGACGCCAGCCCTGCGCCCTCTTGTCGCGCCTCCTCGGCCATGGCGCCGTCGCGGCTGGGGATGGGATTGCCGGCATCCAGCACCACCTTGCCGGCCAGCTCGCCGGCGTAGTCGCGGCCGATCTGCGGGGTGGCGGCGTAGGGCACGGCCAGCAGGATCACCTCGCCGAAAGCCGCCGCCTCGCGCGGCGTACCGGTGCGCGCCCGGGGGCCCAGCTCGCTGGCGAGCGACTGCAGGCGCTCGGGATGACGCGAAGAGATCAGCACCTCATGCCCGGCGTCGACCCAGAGCCGGGCCAGGGCGGAACCGATATTGCCGGTGCCGATGATGCCGATCTTCACTGACTCGGCGCGCTCCTCGGCAGCGCCGGCCGTCAGCGCAGCCAGCGCCAGTCCGGCGGCCAGCAGGATGCCGGCCAGCCGGCCGATGATGCTCCTCGATTCGCCCATCGCCCTGCCCTCCACGTGTTCCACCCGAATGCCCAAGTCTGGTCCGCTCCTCCCGGCGCAGGCGGCCGCCTGTCGGAAGTCCGCCGTCATTCGTGTCGGCGTTTTTCAGAGGCGGCAGCCACGGAAGTGCGGCAGATTTCCGCGACAGCGGAAGGCCGCTTTCCTATGCTTAGTGGGTTTTGCAATACGCCCGCCGGAACTCTGGAGATCTGCCCCGCCATGAGCCAACTCAGCGTGACTCGTCGTCTCGCCAGCCTTGCCCAGCGCCTGGGACTGAAGTCGGGAGACCTGCGCGAAATCGCCGAGCGCACCCAGGCCCTGTCACTGGCGTTCAGCGATCCCGTGGCGGCTGCGGCCGGCATCGGCTGGCAGTCCGGCCCGCCGCTGCATCGGCTGATCGACCTGCCGCGCGGCGCGCTGTCCGGGCCGGTGCAGGAGGACAAGGCGCACGCCCATGCGACGCTGACCTGCCTGGTGGAGTGGCAGGAGGAGAACCTGCCCGCGCTGGACATCCGCCGCATCGACGGCCTCTGCAGCCGCGGCCCGCTGGGCATCAGCAGCCTGCCCGACCTGGAGGCGCTGGCCGCCAGCGAGGCCTGCCGCAAGCTGCGCATCATCAGCTACAGGGATTTCGCCCGGGTGCTCGGCAGCGCCGTGCCGGGCTTCGAACGCAACGAAAGGCTCCACCTGCGCCAGGCCAGCTGGCACGGCGAGCGCCTGTTCCGCGCCGACGAGAATCATCCCGCCGAGTTCTCCTGCGCGGTGGTCTACGCCCGCCGCCGCGGCCTGGAGATCAGCCTGCCGGCCAGCGTCCGGCGCTACCGGCTGAACCCGGCGGCGCTCGATGACCTCGACCGGCGCTACCACATGCTGGCCATGCCGTCCCGGGCCTGGAGCGACCCGGCGTTCATGCAGCTGCTGCTGGACACCGGCCTGCCCTACGCGCGCCTCGGCCTGTTCAACACGGAAACGCCGGAAAGCCTGCTGCTGCCCAAGGACCACCCGCAGGCCCACGCGTTCGGCCTGGGCCTGCGGGCCATCGGCGCCAGCGATCTGGTCGCCTGCCTGCGCGCCTGCGAGTCCGGCGCCTGAGCGTCAGTCCTGCTGCTGCGAGGCCTGCAGTGCCGCCTCGTAGGCCGGCGCGGCGGGAATGCCGATCTCCACGCACAGCTGCAGCACCCGCTCCAGGTCGCCGCGGTAGACCAGCACCGCCTGCAACTCGTCGTCCAGCGGCTCGCTGAAATCCACCAGCACATAGCCGCCCTTGTCCGGATACAGCGCGCCCAGCTGCACCTGGATGCGATTGAGCGCGGTGAGCGGCTCGGCCTTCTGCAGCTGCTTGGGCTTGAGGACGAAGGACACGCCCTTGTCGAACGACGCGACTATGTTCTGGAACAGCTCGGCGTAGCTGTCCGCCTGGAACAGCACGATGTCCGGCAGGCTGCCGACCACCACCCACTCGCCCAGCGGAATGGGGAAGGTCTCGTCGTAGTTCACGTCCGGGTTGGCCTGCAGGAACGCCTCGGGATCGGCATAGGCCTGGGCGGCCTCGTCGGCGATCCGGCTTATTTCCTCTTCACCCAGGCAACCCGTGCTGATCAGGGAGATAAGTTCGGCAATCTGGTCTTTCATTGAGGTATTCCGAGGCGATGACGAGGGCGCGAAGAATAGCCTGAATCGCCAGGGAGTGCTGCAGCCAGGGAACCTTGATCGCCATCGGCAGGTCGGATGTCCCCTCGGACGATAACCACTATCGACCGGGATGATTTCTGCGCGCTTCGGGCCGTTGCTAGCCTGAGTCCGTCCCCCATGGCCGTCTCCGGGTGCCCACAGATGAACCGAACACTCGCCGCTCTCGTCCTCGCCACTCCCCTGCTGCTGGCCGGCTGTTCCAGCCACCAGGCCGAGCCCGAGCGCGTCTACAGCCGAACCGAGATCAAGTCCTTCGCCGTCGACCTGCTCGGCAAGAGCAGCATGTCGCGGGAGAACTACGCGAAGTACCGGCGGGCGCTCAGCGAGCCGTCCCGCGGCTCCGGCATCTAGCGGTTGAGCATGAAGGTCTCGTACTCCAGGTCTTCCAGCGCCTCGTTCAGCCGGTACAGCCCGAGCAGCACGCAGACCAGCAGCGACAGGGTGAAGCCGTAGCCGAACCAGCTCGGCCCGAGCATCTGGCTGAACAGCGTCAGCCCGCCGTTGAGCAGCACGAAGAGCACGCACAGCTGCAGCACGATGGCGCGCTTGTCCAGGTAGAAGAACACGTTGAGCAGGGCCATGAACACCACCTGGATGCTCACCCCGATCACGTCGATATAGAACAGCGGCAGGTAGTGGCGGGAGATGCCCAGCCACTCCAGCAGGTCCGCCGCCAGCAGCACCAGCAGCACCACGGTCAGCCCCTGCACCTTGCAGATCTCCAGCAGCGCCTGGCGAATCGACAGGATCATCTGCTCCTTCAGCAGGCCGATGTGCTGCAGGGTCTCGCCGCCGCGGATCGCCGCGAAGACGCGCTCGTACCACTCGGCGAAGTCGGTCTCGATGCGCACCAGGAACACCGCCATCCCGGGAATGATCGACAGGTAGGCGAGGAAGATCGGCAGGTCGTAGAGGATCGACGCGCGCAGCGGCCCGATCACCGCGTCCGAGGTCGCCGGGTTGAACCAGAAGATGAACTTGTCGATCCAGATGCCCAGGTTGTAGCAGAGCCCGGTCAGCAGCAGGCTGACGAACACCTTGCGGCGGTCGAGGAAGTCGAAGGCCACCATGCGCTCGGCCGGGTACTCGCGCAGGATGTCGTGGAGGAAGATGAACAGCAGGCTGGAATGGCCGATCAGCAGCCCGAGCAGCAGCCCCTCCAGCTGCAGGAAGCGCAGCAGCCAGGCGGACACCACCATCAGCAGATAGCCGACGAACATCACCCCGAGGATGCGCCGGTAGGCCTTCATGCCCGACAGGAAGATGATCACCAGCCAGAGGTTGCACAGCACCACGAAGTTCGCCATCACCAGCAGGCGATAGACGAACGGCTCGTCGAACAGCGCGGCGAGCAGGACGATGGCGAGCGTCCCCGAGGCGATGGTCACCAGCAGCAGGATGCCCACCAGGTTGGGCATGATCAGCTCGCGCTGCTTCTCGAACAGGCGGTCGGAAATGAAGCGGGTGAAGAACAGCTGCAGGCCGCCGGTGAAGATCAGCGAGCCGGCCATCAGGTAGGTCACGGTGATGAGGAACTGCCGGACGAGGATGTCCGGCACCACCACGCCGATGCTCATGATGCCGATCAGCATCACGCTGATGATCGACAGCACCCAGGGGCCGGAGCTGATCAGCCCCGCGTACAGGTAGGCGCGCAGGGTCGCCGAGTAGGAGTCGCGGGAGAGTATCCTGCGCAGTTCGAAACCGATTCCGGCCATCTATGCAATCTCCACGGTTTCACGATAGAGCTGCCGGTAGCGCCTGAGCATCAGCTCCTCGGTGTAGTAGCGGCGCAGCCGCTGCTGTCCGGTCGTCTGCGCCGCCTGCCAGCGCTGCGGATCGCGCAGCAGGCCGAGGATCGCCCGGGTGGTGGCCTGCGGGTCGGCGATCGCCACCACCTCGCCCGCCAGCCCCAGGGCCCGGTCTTCGGCGCCGATCCCCTCGACCAGCTCGCGGCAGGAGCCGACGTCGCTGCTCACCACCGGCGTGCCGGCGGCCCAGGCTTCGAGTATCACCAGCGGCTGCGCCTCGCTGATCGAGGTCAGCACCATCAGGCCCAGCTGCGGCAGCAGCTCGCTCATCTGGCGGAAGCCGAGGAACCTGACCTTCTCCTGCAGGCCGAGGCTGGCGATCAGGCTGCGGCACTCGCCGACGTAGCCCGGGTCTTCCTCCTCCGGCCCGACTATCCAGCCTTCCGCCTCCGGCATGCCGTTGACCACCCCGCGCATGGCGCGGATGAAGGTCTTCACGTCCTTGATCGGCACCACCCGGCCGACCAGACCGACCACCGGCGGAATGCCCGGCGGCCGCCGTTGCAGGGCGCCGTTCCAGGCCTCCAGGGCGATGCCGTTGGGAACCACCCGGGTGCGTGCCGGATCGGCGCCATCGAGGATCTGCCGGCGGCGGTTGCCCTCGTAGAGGGCGATGATCGAATCGGCGGAGCGGTAGGTCAGCAGGCCGATACGCTCGAAGAAGCGGATCCACAGGCGGCGGACATAGCTCATCTCGGCATCCAGGCCGGTGCTCAGCTGCTCGTCCGGGTTCTCCGCGATCCAGCCGGCCTGGGCCAGGTCGATCTTGCGCTCCTTGGTATAGATGCCGTGCTCGCTGAGCAGCAGGCTGCAGCCCCAGAGACGCTGCAGCACGCTGCCGAGCAGCCCGGCATAGCCGGTGGAGATGGAATGCAGCATGCGCGCACGCGGCATCCGCCGCGCCGCTTCGGTGAGCATGAAGAGCGGCGCCTGCATGGAGCGCATGGTCCAGAAGTAATTGATGAAGGACGGATCGCTGCAGTGCTGCGCATAGCCATCGGTGATCGCCGCCCAGCTCGCCCGGCTGTGCAGGAAATCCTCGCGGCCGATGCAGCCGCGGGCGAGGATCTCCAGCACCCGCTCGCCCTGCTCCACGCCCGGCGCGTCCGGGTGGTGGAGGAAATCGTGCACCTCGCGCAGCGCCTGGGCGACGTCGCCGCGGGCCTGGCGCGGCTCACGGCCGGTCGAAATCCAGCCGTCCTCCAGGAAATGCTCCTCGATATGCACCACGTTGTCCGGTATCGCGTAGTGGCGCTTGCCATAGGCGGAGCGCTGCCCGCCGATGAAGAACACGCTGAAGGTCAGCTCCGGCAGGCCGAGGATCAGCTGGTTGACCCAGCTCGACACGCCGCCGCGCACGTAGGGCCAGGTGCCTTCCAGCAGCAGGCAGACATCGGCGACCGGCTTCTGCCCCGGCGGCACGAGGGCCTGCCCGCGCTCCGGCCGTTTTTCTCCCGGCCGCCGCGCGACGGGGGCCGGAGCCTCCGGAGCGGAATCGAGCCGGAGTTCGGCGATCAGTTGTTCGCTCATAACCAGTACCTCGCCAGCGCCGCGAAGGGCGGACGCCTCAACAGGCTCTCCGGCATGCTGCAGAGCAGCCCGGGAATCTCGCGGTAGCGCCGTTGCCGGAAAGCGATCTCGGCGCGATAGGGCGCCAGCTGGTCCTCCACCACCCCGGCCGCCTGCGCCCGGCGCAGGAAGCCGGCGGCCAGTTCGAGATGTCCCTGCTCCATGACGATGCGCCCCGCCAGCAGGTACATCTCGCCGCTGGACGAGCCGTTCAGGGCCTTCACCACATGCTCCCGCGCCTGTTCGAGGATGTGTTCCAGCACGCTGCCCTGGGCCAGGCCGATGTAGGCCAGCTCCCAGTACCAGCGCGCCAGCGCGCCATGCAGCGCGGCCTGGCGCTTCGGCGGGGCCGAGGCCAGGCGTTCGAGGAAGGATTCGATGCGCTGGTTGATGTGGCTCTCGCGCTGGTCGAGCATCGAGTAGGCGAGCAGCCGCACGTCGTCGGAAGGGTCGCGCAGGGCCAGCTTGAGGATCGGGATGGCGCTCTTGCCGGGCATCCGCCGGGTCGCGAAGATCGCCGTCAGCCGCTGGTTCGGATCGGGCGCATGGCGCAGCACGTCTTCCAGGCCGCCATCGCTGAACATCAGTTCGGGCCGCTCCTCCTGCGGGCGGTACGGCAGCTCCGGCACGCCGATGGCCTGCCACGGCTGGTCGGCATGCCGGCGCGGCCGGTACAGCGCCGGGAAGACCGCCGCGGCCACGCCGACGAAGCCCAGCAGCGGCACGAAGAACGACAGGCTGAAGATGAACAGCGGGCTCCACGGCAGCGGCCGGCGATAGCGCGCCGGCAGCAGCAGCCACACCCCGCCGGCCAGCAGCAGGCAGCCGATGCCATGGGAGGTCGCATACAGCAGCGCCGCCTGGAAGACCGGCAGATCGCCGGTGATGCAGAACCAGCTGCCCAGTTCGCACAGCAGGGCCGTGCTAAATAGCCACTTGCTGATCATTCAGTCCGCACCCGTTGAAAAGGAAGTTGCGCATGGCGTCGCGTTCGCTGCCGCCTTCCAGCTCGTACTGGGTGATCCGCACACCCAGGTCCTCCATCGAGCGGGACTGGCCGAAGCGCTCGACGAAGAGTCCGTGCAGGCGCCGCAGGTAGCCCTGGGCGCTGTCTTCCGAGGTCAGCGGCAGCAGCACCAGCACCACGCGGTTGCCCCGCTCGTTGCGCAGCCTGAGCTGCACGTCGAGGCCGCGCTGGCTGCCTTCCAGCAGCCGCTGCAGCTCGCCGGCGTACTGCGCATCGGTCAGTTCGAAGGCGTACAGGCAGGCCGGCAGGTCATGCTCGCGGGCATCCAGCAGCGAGCGCTTGAGGTACTGGCTGAAGCGCTGCGCATCCGTGTCTTCCAGCTGCAGGGCCTGCGGGTCGCTCATCAGCATGTCGGCGATATGCCCGGCGAGGATCGCCAGCAGGCTGAAGTTGCGCTCGTGGAACATGAAGAACGGCATCTGCTGCACCGCGAGAATGGCCAGGATGCGCCCTTCGGTATCCACCAGCGGGATGCAGGCCTGCAGCCGCGAATGCCGGTGCTGCTCGTCCCGGTCGAGCAGCTCCTGGCGAATGCTGACCAGCTCGCCGCGCTCCAGGCACAGGCCCACCAGCAGATCGTCGACGTCCAGCCGGCCCATGTCGCCGATGCTGGCCAGCGCCTGCGGATCGACCCGGCGGTTGTCGTGCACCCGGTACAGCCCGGCGATGCGCAGCGCGCCATAGGGCGCCAGCAGCGAGAGCACGCTCTCCGCCAGGCTGGCGAGGACGTCGTCGCCGTGGGGCAGGTCGCGCAACCGCTGGCGCAGGCCGAGCAGCGAGCTGCGCAGGCTCTGGTCGTTGCCGGCGATGCGCTGCTCCAGGCGGTCGTGGGAAATGCGCAGGACATGGTGGGCGCGGGTGAACTCGTCGAGGCGCAGCTGGCGGTAGCTGTTGGCCAGCTCCAGCCGCTCCAGCCGGCGCCCCCAGAGATCGCGGAACTCGCCCACCAGCATGGCGCAGAGCAGCACGCCGACGATGAACGAGGCCGGCAGCTGGTCATAGGTCGACAGGCCGTTGGCGCGCAGTGCCAGCAGGGTCAGCACCAGCAGCGCGGCGCTGCACAGGCCGCGGACGAAGCCGTAGCGCATGCCGATCAGCAGCGGCGCGAGGATCACCCAGGGGAACGGCGCCTTGACCAGCAGCGGGTCCTCGGGCGTGTACCACCAGCCTACGGCCACGGCGAGGAAGGTGAACGCCAGCGTCTCCAGCCAGGCGACGCCGCCTGCACTGGGAGTCAGGATGTAGTGCCGGTAGACCGATAGCATGGCCATCACTCCAGGCGCAGGTTGCCGACCAGATCGCGCAGGACGGTCTGCGCGGTTCCCGCCAGGCTTTCACGCGACCAGCCGGCGCGCGCTCCGCTGCGGCTCCAGAGCAGCTTGCCGCTGGAAGTCTCCAGCACCTGCAGGCTCACCCCGACCGCCGGCTCGCCGTCCAGGCCGTTCTTGTACTGCCATTCCTCGACGCTGCCGGTCACCACGTAGGCGAGCTTCTGCTGGCGCGCCCAGTCCAGCGCCTGGCTCTGCCGCTCGCGGTCGTCGAGCAGCAGCGGATCGTTCTGCGCCGGCGCCGGGTAGACCCGCGGACGCAGGCCATCCTCGGCCAGCACGCTGAGCAGTATCTGCTCGACGCGCTCGCCGGCCTGCGGCGCCTGCGAGTAGTTGAGCACCGGCAACAGCCCCCATTCGGCGTTGCGCGGCAGTGCCGAACCACGCTCGCTGGTGAAGCTGGAGCAGCCCGCCATGGTCAGGGCGATGGCTGCGAAAGTCAGACAGCGGATGGATTGCATGCTTGGTTCCTCCTCGAATTCCCTGCTCAGCGCCCGAAACGGGTGCTGTAGGTCACGCCGATCACTCCCCCGCCATCGCCGCCGCTGCCTTGCGGAGCGGACTGGTAACCGAGGGTGAAGGCCAGTTCGTCGTCGCCCAGCACTTCCATGCCGACGCCGACGTCGATTCCGTAGTTGAATTCGCTTTCCGTCCACTGCCAGCCGGCCATGGTGTCGATGACCCAGGTGAAGAACGGCCGCGTGCGGTTCAGCGCCCCGGGGAAACCGCGCCGCCAGGTGCTGCCGAAGTAGACCTGCCCGTAGCGGTCCTGCAGCAGGTCCTGGGTATCGGCGCCATCCAGCAGCAGCGCGCCGCCACGGGACACCAGCAGATCCTCGGGAATGTCGTCGAGCCGGTTGTGCTGGTAATCGACACCGGCGCGCACCTGCCAGGCCGGGCCGTCGAAGAACAGCGTGTGCGCCCACTCCAGGTTGATCGCCTCGCCGTGTCCGAGATCGTCGCCGTCGCGGGTGGAATAGCGGTTGTAGGCAAGGCGCCAGCCCAGCTCGTCGCGCGCGCTCAGGCCGTGCCGGCCGCCCAGCCAGAGGTCGTCGCGCATGCCCAGGGCGCGCAGCAGGCCGGTCTCGTCGGTTTCCCGGTGCCAGTCCGCCCCGGCCTGCAGCTCGTTGCGCGAGTCGAGCTTCCAGTTGCGCGCCAGGCCCAGGCCATGGCGGTCGTCGTCGTCCCGCCAGCTGCCGTCGAAGACGATGTCGAAGGCGCCGTCGGCCAGCTGCCGGCGCAGCAGCACCTGCGCGTTGCGCTCGGTGCCCAGCTCGGAGTTGTCCAGGTCATCGCTGTCGTAGCGACCCTGCGCCAGTTCGAGGCCGGCGTACCAGTCGTTGCCCAGGTTGCCTGCCAGCTGGAGCGTCGGGCCCTTGAAGACGAGTCCGCCATAGTCCTTCCTGTACCAGCCCAGCTGCAGGCCCTGCGGCGTGCTTTCCAGCTGCTCCACGCTCTGCCGCAGCAACTGTTCCTGGATCGCCGTCGGCTGCCCGCCGCCCACCGCGGCGAGGCTTTCCCTCAGCGCCTGGTCGCCATGCCCGAGGCGCTGCAGGGCCTCGACCCGCTGGGCCGGGTCCAGCCCGCTGGACGCCAGCAGGCGTTCGAGGGCGACGCGGTTGTCGTTGCGCAGGGCCTGCTGGATCGCTTCGGAATCGTCGATCTTCAGCCCGCGGGCACGCCCCCAGGCCAGCCAGTCGTCGCGCAGCGACTCCTGGTTGCCGGCGTCGAGACGTTCGAGGAAGCGGTCGAACCAGAGCTGCAGCATCGCCGGCTCGCCGTTCCAGGCCTGCCGCGCCAGCCCCTGGGCCATCAGCGGCCCCTGGCTGACCGAAACCAGATGCAGGTAGCTGGCGAAACTGTCCGGCGTGGCATCGATCCGTTCCTGGCTGGCCTGGCGCAACAGGATGCGGCGCAGGCGCAGGGCGCGGTCCTGGTAACCGGCGGCGTCCAGCGCATCGGCATAGGCGGCCTGCACCAGCCAGTCGTCGGGGTAGGTCTTCAGGTAGCGGTGGAACCAGGCCAGCGCCTCGTCATTGCGGTTGAGCATCAGGTTGGCGCTGGCGAACGGCAGCCACAGTTCGCTCTCGCGCAGCGCCCGGGCGCGCCAGTTCTGCAACAGCGGCGGCAGCGCATCGCGTTGCCCGCGGTCGATGTAGAACCAGAGCAGCCGTTCGCGAATCCGGCTTTCCGCCGGGAAGCGTTGCAGGGCCTGCAGGTAGATCGCCTCGGCCTTCGCGGCGTCGCCGTCTTCCTCGGCGAGACGGGCCAGCGCCATCTGGTAGGCCGGCATGTCGACGGCTCCCGGCTGCGTCTCGCCCTGCGCCAGCAGGCTGCGCAGCGTCGGCCAGTCGCGCAGGTCCTGGGCCAGTTCCAGGGCCGTGGCCAGACGCTGGAGATCGGCCCGGCGCTGCAGGCTGGCGACCAGCATCGCCAGGGCCTGGCGCGGCTCGGCCCCCTCGTGGAGGGCGACCAGCTGTTCCTCTTCGCTGGCGGACAGCGGTATTCCCAGGGCCAGCATGCGCTCGTAGGCCTGGCGGGCATCATCGTCGTGCTCCAGGATCCAGGCGATCTCCGCGCGCAACTGCCAGTAGTCGGGCCGGGTCACCGAGCGCTCGTCCACGCCGGCGAGCACGTTCCAGGCGGACTGCGGGTCGAACTGGCTGAGCTGGAGCTCCGCCCATTCGATGCGCTCGTCCAGGCTCAGCGGGAAACGCCGGGCCATGTCCGCCCAGACCCTGCTCGCCTCCGGCAGCTTCTGCATGTGCCCGAGCAGCTGGTGCAGGCGCTGCCAGGCCAGGCGCTGCCCCGGGTAGCGCGACAGGTAGTCGCGCAGCCAGGTTTCGCCCGCCTCGGGCGTGCCGCGCGTCTCGTGGCTGTAGACCACGGCGTCGAGCTCCTCGTCGCTCATCTGCCGCTGGCTGGACATCGGCGCCAGCAGGTCCAGCACCGTATCGAAGTCGAACAGCTGCGCGGCGAGGCGCCAGGCATGCTCGTGCACCTCCGCCGCCCGGCCCTGGCGGAACGCCCGGATCCAGAACTCCAGGGCCTGCCGCGGATGGCCGGTCCACTCGCCCAGGCGCGCCACGCTGGCCAGCAGCGTGGGATCCTCGGGACGCAAGGCGAGCAGTTCCTGGCCGACCTGCCAGGCCCGGTCGGTCGCCCCGGAAGCCATGCTCAACTGGAAATCCGCCTCCATCGCCGACGGATCGCCCGGGTGCAGTTCCCGCCAGCGCTGGACGAAGCGTTCCGCCAGGTCGAAGCGCTGGCTCCCTTGGGCGGCGCGCACGCCTTCCTCCAGCCAGAGCTGCGAGTCGGGATCGTCGCCCAGCTGCTCCAGGTACGCGGCCAGCAGTTCGGCGGCCTGCTCCGGCCGGTTGTCCGCCAGCAGGCTGGAGAACGCCTGGTGCAGGTACTCGTTGCGCCGCAGCGGGTCGTCCGTCTGCGCGGCGATCTGCTGGTAGAGCTGGGCCGCGCGTTCCGGCTGGTTCGCCGCGAGATGCCAGTGGGCCGCCCTGGCCAGCCAGTGCCGGCGCTTCTGCGCATCCCGCCCGGCCAGTTCTTCATAGGCGGCGGCGGCCTGGTCCGGCGCCTCCAGCTGCAGCGCCGCGGCAGCCAGCCGTTCGAGCTGCGCGTTGTCGAGGGCGGCGCGATCGACCTTCCGCAGCCGCTCGACCAGCGCCTCCTGGGTCTTCGCATCCAGCCCATCCGGATTGGCCTGCGCCTTCAGCAGGTCCAGCTCGAAGCTGTAGAACGGCTCGACGGCGCTGCCATGCCCGCGCAGCAGCGCCAGATGCTTGCGTGCGCGCTCATGTTCGCCGAGCGCGATCAACTGGCCGATCAGGCGCAGGCGCAGGGTGTCGTCGTCCGGGTGGAGCCTGAGCAGGACTTCGGCGTAGTTGATCGAGACGGCATCCGGCCGGTCGCCCTCCCGCGGGAAAAACACGTCTTCGCTGTTGAACAGCAGCACCAGCAGAAGCAGCATCCCCGCGGCGATCGCCAGGATCGCCCAGGGACTCAGCAGGCGAGTCTTCACGCGCGGTTCAATTGCAGACAAGCTGACCATCGGCTACCCGCCCCATCGGCAACTCGAAATTCCACAGGCCATTCCCGGCCCGCCCCGCGTAGGTCTTTCCGGAAACGGTCACCTGGCAGGCCGAAGCCGAACGCACGCTGAAGCTCAGCGGCAGGTTCCCGTCGAAGGCAAAGCTGACCCGCCGCGCATCCCGGTAGGTCCAGCGGCTCAGCGGCTGGCTGGCCTCCTCCAGCGCCGGTCGCGGATCGCGGCTGGGGCGCAGGGCGAGCACGGCTTCATCGCTGCTCAGATGGACATAGCGCCCCTGGGGCAGATCGCGCACGCCGGCCACCCCCCTGGACTGGGCCAGGTCCGGCCAGCCCAGTTCCGGGTCCAGGCGCAGGGTGCGCAGGCCGGCCATGCCGCGCACCTGCCAGGCGCCGTCGGCGCGGCGCGCCAGGCTGGCGCGGTGCAGGCCTTCCAGGCGCGGGATGTAGTCGCTCATCCACATCGACAGCGGCCGGGCTTCCTGCATGGCCGCGTAGATGTCGCGCATGACCTGGATCGACGCCTGCTTGGTGCCGGAATAGAAGTGGTAGTAGAGATGCAGGCCGCGCAGGCGGCGGGGCTTCTCGGTCAGGTCGAAGGTGTCCAGCACCCCGCGGAAACCGTAGTAGGGCCCCTGCCAGAGATTGGTGTAGAGGTTCTCGTTGATGATCGGCGCGTAGTACTGCACGCCCCCGCTGGTGGGGCGGATCAGCGGGTAGAGGCCGGTCAGCGACGGGAAGGCCCTGGTCAGGATGGTCTGGCCGCCATTCACGTTGGTCAGCCCGCTGTCCTGGGCCAGCTTGAGGGTGTCGGCATCCGGCAGCGCGTCGCCGGACCAGAAGATCATCTTCACCGGCTTGTCCGGCGTGGTCAGGCGCTGGTTGATGTAGTCGCGCGAGCCGACCACCTCGCGGACGAAGTCGATCCTGTCGTAGCCCGGGATCGCCATCTTGTAGCCGTAGTCGGCGTGGAATCCTTCGCGCTGCTCGGCCTTCTGCGGCTGCCAGAAGAACGGGTGACTGAAGGTGTGGGTGGCGACCTCGACCTTGGGATTGGCGAAGATCTTCCGCGCGATCGGTTCCAGCTCCCGCGCCAGGTGCGGATACATTCCCTTCGGCCCGATCTCGCCCTCGATCACCGAGACCGAGGTGAGGAACGGGTACGGCTCGATGAAATCGTCCAGCACCTGCTGCCCGGCATAGGGACTGCCCGTCACCTCGGCGCGGGAGACGAAACCGTCGCCGTCGATATGCACGGTGGCGATGCGCCGGCCGTTCTCGGTGGTCGCATCCGGACGCGGCAGCGGCGGCAGGCGCAGGGTGTCCCGGACGAAGGCGAACGGATCGATGATCCAGCGATCGTGCTCGCCGGCCACTTCGAGGACATAGGGGGTCAGTGCGAAGCCGCCCCACTGCGCGCTGGCGACCGGCACGTAGAGCCCGCCGGCGCCCTTGAGCGTCAGCGCCGGCGTCACCCGCTGCGGATCGACCACGCCCAGCGGCGGGAGACTGCGGGTACGCAGCACCAGCGGCGCCTCGAAGCCGCCGAGCAGGCGCTTGTCCAGCTGTTCCACCTGCGCCTCGTCCTTCTTCAGCGGCTTCGCCAGCCGGCGCAGGCCGAGGCGCTGCAGCAGGCTGTCGCTGCGCACCGGCAGGTCCGCCATGAACACCACCGGCACATGCTCGTCCAGGCGCGCGGCGATCCAGTCGTCGAAGGCGGCGTTGTTGGCCGGCGGACCGCTGGTCATCCAGGTGACCACCCCGGCGTAGAGGCCGCTCATGGGGCGCGCCGGGAGCGGCTTGTCGGTGGGCAGGTAGTCGATCCGGTAGCCGAGGTATTCGAGCAGCCCGCCGAGGCGGATGTGGCCGTTGTTGAAGGTCAGGTCGCCCTCGTCCGGGTTGTAGACCACGGCGATGCGCCGCGGCTGCACTTCCAGGTTGCCGATGCCCAGCGAGTCCAGCGCCGGGGTCGTCACGTAGGGCACGTAGCCTTCCTCGCGCAGCCGCCTAGCCAGCGCCCGCGCTTCTTCCCGGCGTTCCGGCGGCAGGTATTCGATGGCGACGATGGGCGTGCCGGCGGCGCGCAGGCGATCCAGGTGCGGCTTCAGCCAGTCGCGCTCCTCCTGCCCGACCTCGCGGTACTGCCGGTTCGCGGCGTCCCAGCCGGCATGGATGGACTCGACCGCCACCGCCGCGGCGACGCCGGGCAGTTCCGGCAGCACCTCGAAACCACGGTTGAAGAACAGCTTCAGGCCCGGCTCGCGTCGATGCAGGTCCGCCAGCAGGGTCTGCAGCGCCTTGCGCTGCGCCTGGTGGAGTGCCTCGTCCTGCAGGTTGAAGCTGTCGAGGGTATCGAGGAACAGGCCCGCGTAGCCCTGCTCGCGCAGTCGCGCGGCACGCTCGAAGACCCGCTGGCGCCAGGCCGGCGCCGCGAGATCCATGACCTGGCTGTCCCACGCTTCGTTGCGCACGTCGCTCGCAGCGGAACCCAGGCCATGCCGGGCGATGGCGGCGGAATCGCCATCGAATTCGCCGATCGACAGGTAGGCGAACGCGGTGCTGCCTTGCGCCTTCAGGTACGCCACATCCTTGACGGAAGCATGCTCGGGTTCGAGCACCACCCAGTCGAATTGCGCCAATTCGGCCAGCGGCGGTTTCTCGGCGTACCAGAAGGCCACGCTGGTGGGCGGGCTGGCCGCAGTGGCGGACGAGAGCAAAACCATAGCCAGGCCGGCGAGCCATGCGGGCCAGTTGAGTCCTATCGAGCGCATAGATTCTGTCGAGCAGCGGGCCTGAAACCCGCCGACATCCCTTGGTCGGTTCTATCCCCACCCCGCCCCTGGCCGTCGTCGAACGACGGGGACAGGCTTCCCTCTTCCTACGCCAATTTCCTTCGGAGTTGCGGTTTAGATAAAAAGGCGCCCGCCCGGAATTGTCAAACTAATGACTGTTAAGAATATGAAACACAAAATAAGTCAAAGTAATGACGCCATTAAGGCGAAAACTATTTCTTTCCGAAATATTTCCTCGAAGAAGATAAGGACTTCCTCATAAACCGTTGAAAGGAGGGAACAAGACTGCGGAGGGAAAGAATTCCGGAACCCGGTGGCGGGCGGTGGATGAAGAGGAAGTTGTAAGAAATCGTGTGTGTATCGTTCTGAAAACACCGTCCGAAAGGGTGTAAATAATTAGTATCAAATTGCTATTTTTGTGACATTTGTCCCATTCCATGGCCACCTTTCATCCTTCCCACGCTTGGGAAGCTCTTGACGATCCTGAATCGAAAAGGCAGGAGCGTCCCGGGATGGGTTCCCACTCGGGAGCGTGGGAACCATGGGGGGACTCCATCGCCGCCTTTCATCGTTGGGAATGCAGCTCTCGACGTTCCTGCGCGGGAACCTGGGGACCATGGGCAGGAATCGAAAAAAAAAGCCCCGCACAAGGCGGGGCTGGGTTCTCGGAGAGACTATCTGCCGGCCTGGGAACTCACGCCCCGTGCTGGCTGCTCTGCGCCAGGTCGAGCAGTTCCCGGTTGGCTACCGCGTACATCGCGTAGTCGGTGCCGGTGGAAGCCCGCAGTTCGACCAGCATGGCGCGCCAGCGCTCCACCAGCGAGCGGTGCTGCTCGCCCCACAGCGCCACGCGTTCGCCGATGTCCGCCGGGGCGTCCTGCATCTGCAGCACCGACACGGTGATCGCCCGCTGCTGCCAGTCGAGGTCGTCGCGGAAGGCTTCGCGGGCCAGCGCCTGCCAGTTGTTCTCCACCGGCAGGTTGCTGATCTGCTGCAGGTACCAGGTCAGTTCCAGCTCGCTGCCCAGGGCGAAGTAGGCGCGCGCCACCTCGGCCGGGTCGCGGCCGGTGACGTCGGCGGCCTCGACGATCGGCAGCAGGGTGTACAGATGGCTGGTGCCGGCCACCATGCGCGCCAGCAGCTCCGGTACGCCGGCGTCCACGTAGCCCTGGTAGCGCGCCTGCCACAGCTCGCTCACCGGGCCTTCGAGCAGCTCGTTGAGCTTCAGGCCGAGGGCGGCGATGCGCGGGCCGAAGTGCGCCACGTCGCGCGCCGCGTCCAGTTCGTTGCGGCGGGTGCGGAGGAACCAGCGGGTGGCGCGGCGGCCGAGACGCATCAGTTCGTCCATCAGGGTCAGCTGCACTTCCGCCGGCACCTGGTGGTCGAGCGACTCGATCTGCCGGAACCAGTGCGGCAGGTGGAAGATGTCGCGCACGATGACGTAGGCGCCGGCGACGTTGGCCGGGCTCATGCCGGTGGACTCCTTCAGCCGCTGCACGAAGGTGATGCCCATGTGGTTCACCAGGTCGTTGGCGATCTGCGTGCTGACGATCTCGCGCTTCAGGCGGTGCCTGCGCATGGCCTGGCCGAAGCGTTCCACCAGGGTCTTCGGGAAGGCCGTTTCCATGTCGCGGGTGAGGTAGTCGTCGTCCGGCACCTGCGACTTCAGCAACTGCTCCTTGAGGTCGATCTTGCTGTAGGAGATCAGCACCGACAGCTCGGCGCGGGTCAGCCCCTGGTTGGCGGCGATGCGCTCGGCGAGCACGTCGTCGGTGGGCAGGAACTCCAGCGGGCGATCCAGCTTGCCGCGGCTCTCCAGGTCGTTCATCAGCCGCTTGTACTCGGCGATGCGCTCGCGGGCGCGGCGCTCGGCCAGGGACAGCGCCTGGGTCTGCTTGTAGTTGTTGCCCAGCACCAGGCCGGAGACCTGCTCGGTCATCTCGGCGAGCAGCGTGTTGCGCTGCTTGCCGGTCATGTCGCCGGCGGCCACCACCTCGTTGAGCAGGATCTTGATGTTGACCTCGTGGTCCGAGCAGTCCACGCCGCCGGCGTTGTCGATGAAGTCGGTGTTGCAGGCGCCGCCGTTGAGGCCGAACTCCACCCGCGCCAGCTGGGTCATGCCGAGGTTGCCGCCCTCGCCCACCACCTTCACGCGCAGTTCGCGGCCGTCCACGCGCAGGCCGTCGTTGGCCTTGTCGCCGACGTCGGCGTGGGTTTCCCGGCTGGATTTCACGTAGGTGCCGATGCCGCCGTTCCACAGCAGGTCCACCGGTGCCTTGAGCAGGGCATTGATCAGCTCGGTGGGCGTCAGCTTCTCCGCCTGGATGTCGAAGCGCTCGCGCACTTCCGGGCTCAGCGCGATGCTCTTGGCCGCGCGCGGGAACACGCCGCCGCCGGCGGAGATCAGCGAGGTGTCGTAGTCCGCCCAGGACGAGCGCGGCAGGTTGAACAGGCGCTGGCGCTCGGCGAAGCTCGCCGCCGGGTCCGGATTCGGGTCGAGGAAGATGTGCATGTGGTTGAAGGCGGCCACCATCTGCAGCTTGTCCGACATCAGCAGGCCGTTGCCGAACACGTCGCCGGCCATGTCGCCGATGCCGATGACGGTGACGCTGTCCTTCTGCACGTCGATGCCGCGCTCGCGGAAGTGCCGCTGCACGGATACCCAGCCGCCGCGCGCGGTGATGCCCATGCCCTTGTGGTCGTAGCCGGCCGAGCCGCCGGAGGCGAAGGCGTCGCCGAGCCAGAAGCCGTATTCGGCGGCGATGCCGTTGGCGATGTCGGAGAAGGTCGCGGTGCCCTTGTCCGCCGCCACCACCAGGTAGGGGTCGTCCTCGTCGTGGCGCACCACGTTGGCCGGCGGCACCACCTCGCCTTCCTTGAGGTTGTCGGTGATGTCCAGCAGGCCGGAGATGAAGATGCGGTAGCAGGCGATGGCTTCCGCCTGGATCTCGTCACGGGTACCGCCCACCGGCAGCCGGCGCGGGATGAAGCCGCCCTTGGCGCCGACCGGCACGATCACCGCGTTCTTCACCTGCTGCGCCTTGACCAGGCCGAGCACCTCGGTGCGGTAGTCCTCCTCGCGGTCCGACCAGCGCAGGCCGCCGCGGGCGACCTTGCCACCACGCAGGTGCACGCCCTCGACGCGCGGGCAGTAGACGAAGATCTCGTACTTCGGCACCGGCTTGGGCAGCTCCGGAATCGCCTTCGGGTTGAACTTGAAGCTGAAGTAGCTCTTGTTCTGGCCACTGGCGTCGGTCTGGTAGAAGTTGGTGCGCAGGGTCGCCTTGATCAGGTCCAGGTAGCGCCGCAGGATGCGGTCTTCGTTGAGCACCTGGACGTTGTCGAGGGCGCTGAGGATCGCCTGTTCGAGCTTCTGCTGCTTGTCCTCCAGGTCCTCGCCGGCCAGCTTGCGCGCCAGGTAGAAGCGGGTCTTGAACAGCCGCACCAGTTCGCGGGCGATGTCCACGTGGGCGTTCAGCGCGCTGGCGATGTAGCCGAGGTCGAAGCCCAGGCGGATCTGCTTCAGGTAGCGCGCGTAGGCGCGCAGCAGGGCGACGTCGCGCCACGGCAGGCCGGCGGTCAGCACCAGGCGGTTGAAGGCGTCGTTCTCGGCGTCGCCGCTGACGATGTGGACGAAGGCGTCCTGGAGGATTTCGTTGAGCTGCTGGATGTCGACGTCGATGCCTTCGGCATAGGTGAAGGCGAAGTCGTGGATCCAGTATTCGCGGCCGTTGGCGTGGCGCAGGTGGTAGGGGAACTCGCCGAGCACACGCAGGCCGAGGTTCTCCAGGATCGGCAGGACGTCGGACAGCGCCAGCGGTGCATCGGCGTGGTACAGCTTGCAGTGCAGCTGCTGTTCGCCCTGGGCCAGCGGCTGGTAGAAGCTCATCACCAGCGGCTTGCTGTCGGACAGGCTGAGCAGGTGCTGCAGGTCGACCACCGCGAAGTGCGGGGCGAAGCGCTCGCGGTAGCCGGCCGGGAAGCCTTTCGGGAAGTCCTCGAGGATGTTGTTGCCCTGGCCTTCGCCGAAGTTCTCCACCACCAGCCCGGCGTAGTCGTCCTGCCAGGAGCGGCAGGCCTGGATGCATTCGCGCTCCAGCTGGGCGGCGTCGACGTCGATGCGGTTCTTCGGATCGACGCGCAGGATGAACTGCACGCGCGCCAGCACCGACTCGGAGAAGAAGGTCCAGAACTCGCAGTCGCTGGCCTTCAGCCGGTCGCGCAGGACCTGCTCGATCTTCAGCCGGGTCTCGGTGGAATAGATGTCGCGCGGCACGTAGGCCAGGCAGTAGCAGAAGCGGCCGTAGGGGTCCTTGCGCAGGAACACGCGGATCTTGTTGCGCTCCTGGATCTGCATGATCGACATGGTGGTGTTGAACAGCTCCTCCACCGGCGTCTGGAACAGGTCGTCGCGCGGCAGCACTTCCAGCACCTGCGCCAGTTCCTTGCCCAGGTGCGCCCTGGCGTCGAAGCCGGAGCGCTGCAGCACGTCCGCCACCTTGCCGCGCACGAAGGGAATGTCGAACACGCTCTCGGCGTACACCGACGAGGTGTACAGGCCCATGAAGCGGCACTCGCGGACCACCTTGCCCTTGCCGTCGATCTCGCGGATCGACACGTAGTCCGGGTAGGCCGGCCGGTGCACGCGGCTCGGCTGCGAGGCCTTGGCGAAGGACAGCAGCACCGGCTCGCGCAGGTAGGCGACGGCGTAGTCCTCGATGTGCAGTTCGTCCTTCTTCAGGCCGGTGCGCAGCAGTTTGGTCAGGCCGAGGAAGGAGCCCTCGTCGTAGACCATCCGGCCGCCGTCGGTCTCGTCGGCCACGGTGAATTCCTCGTAGCCGAGGAAGGTGAAATGATCGTCCAGCAGCCATTCGAGGAAGGTGCGGACTTCCGCGACTTCCTCGGCGCGGCCCTTGAGCTTCGACTTGCCGAGCCAGGTCAGCAGGTCGGCGGCCTTTTCCTGCATGGCGGGGAAGTCGGCCACCGCCAGGCGCACCTCGCCGAGCATTTCCAGCAGCGACTTGGCGATGGTCTTCAGCTCGCCGACCTGCGAGCAGCGGTCGATCTCCAGGTACATCAGCGACTCGTGGCGCACGTCCTTGCCCTGGCTGCCCCTGGGCAGCAGCTCGAGCAGTTCGCCCTTGGCGTTGCGGCGCACGCTGATCACCGTGGTCTGCAGGGTGTGGATGCTGTAGCCGCGGCGGATCAGCTCCATGCGCACGGAATCGACCAGGAACGGCTGGTCCGGATGCAGCACCTGCACCGCGGTGTGGGTGGACTGCCAGCCGTGCTTCTCGTAGTCGGGGTTGTAGACCTGAACTTCAGGCTGGCTGGGGTCGAAGCGCTCGAGCATGCGCCAGGACGACAGGGTGCAGCCGACCAGGTCGGACAGCCGGCGCTGGGTCAACTCATCGAGGGAAATCAGACCGAAGAACTGCTCGGCGAACTTGGTCACTTGTGGCAACCCTTTCTCGCCCACATGCTGCGCCAGGGCCGCTTGCAGTTGCTGCTGGAAGTCGGCTTTGCTGGCCGCGGTGAAGAACGCCATGTTGGTACTCCGCTTGGCTCGTCGTATTCGAATTCAGCGTAGATCGCTTATCCGTGCTGGCGAGGCGGCAGGGCGAACGGCGCCGCGGCCTCGCGAAGGGCAACCCCGACCAGGCGGTCACCACAGCGGCAGAGATTAGCCACAGACGCAGCGGCAACGCTTATGAGGCTGCGACATATTCGGTCAGCCTGGGGCTGTCGCCGTCCAGGCCGGCGCTGCACGCAACGGGGGCTATGCAGTAAAGTATGGGGCCCGGCCGGCTGCTCCCGGCTCGTTCCCCAGGTCAAGGAAATTCCCTCGATGCCCCATCGTGAGTCCCTTCTCGCGCTGCGCCAGTTCCTCTCCAGCCAGGTCCTCGGCCAGGAAAAGCTCATCGAGCGCCTGCTCATCGCCCTGCTCGCCGACGGCCACCTGCTGGTGGAAGGCGCGCCCGGGCTGGCCAAGACCAAGGCGATCAAGGACCTGGCCGAAGGCCTGGAAGCCGAGTTCCACCGCATCCAGTTCACCCCCGACCTGCTCCCGGCGGACATCACCGGCACCGAGATCTACCGCCCGGAGAACGGCACCTTCGTGTTCCAGCAGGGGCCGATCTTCCACCACCTGGTGCTGGCCGACGAAATCAACCGCGCCCCGGCCAAGGTGCAGTCGGCGCTGCTCGAGGCCATGGCCGAGCGCCAGGTCTCGGTCGGCCGCAGCACCTACGACCTGCCGCCGCTGTTCCTGGTGATGGCGACGCAGAACCCGATCGAGCAGGAAGGCACCTACCCGCTGCCGGAAGCGCAGCTCGACCGCTTCCTCATGCACGTCAAGATCGGCTACCCGGAAGCCGCCGTGGAGCGGCGCATCCTCCAGCAGGCACGCGGCGAGGCGATGCACGGCGAGACCAAGCCGGAACGGCGGGTGACCCAGGAGGCGATCTTCGCCGCGCGCCAGGAAATCCTCGGCCTGTACATGGCCGACGCGGTGGAGGAATACCTGGTGCAGCTGATCATGGCCACGCGCACCCCGGCCAAGTTCGATGCGGAGCTGGCCGAGTGGATTTCCTACGGCGCCAGCCCGCGCGGCTCGATCGCCCTCGACCGCTGCGCGCGCGCCCACGCCTGGCTGGGCGGCCGCGACTTCGTCAGCCCGGAAGACATCCAGGCGGTGCTGTTCGACGTGCTGCGCCACCGCCTGATCCTCACCTTCGAGGCGGAAGCCGCCGGCATCGACCAGGACCGCGTGGTGCAGCGCATCCTCGACGTGGTGGCGGTGGCCTGATGAGCGCCACCCGCCCGACCGGCGCCGGCCGGCCCTGAGCATGCACGCCCAGCCCGCGCCACCCGGCGTCTGCACCAATCTCGCCGAACTGATCGAGATGCGCCACCGGGTGCGCGAGGTGCAGCTGTTCTCCACCCCCGCCCGGCGCAGCCCGCTGATCGGCCTGCACCATTCGCGCCTGCGCGGTCGCGGCGTGGACTTCGACCAGGTGCGCATCTACCAGGCCGGCGACGACGTGCGCACCATCGACTGGCGCGTCACCGCGCGCACCCGGGAGCCGCACACCAAGCTGTTCCACGAGGAACGCGAGCGGCCGGTGTTCATCCTCGTCGAACAGAGCAGCCGGCTGTTCTTCGGTTCCGGCCTGTGCCTGAAGTCGGTACTCGCCGCCCGCGCCGCCGCCTTCCTCGGCTGGTCGGCGCTGGCGCACAACGACCGTATCGGCGGGCTGGTATTCACCGACAGCGACTGCCAGGAGATCAAGCCGCGGCGCAGCAAGCAGAGCCTGCTGCAGCTGCTCAACCTGGTGGTCCGCGCCAACCACGGGCTGGCCGCCGGCGCGGCACCGGGCGGCACCGGCGAAGGCTTCAGCATGGCCCTGCGGCGCACCCGCGAGGTGCTGCGCCCGGGCAGCCTGGTGATGATCCTCTGCGACGAGCGCTCGCTGAGCGACCTGGTGGAGCAGCAGCTCGGCCTGCTCGCCCGGCACACCGACCTGATCCTCCTGCCGGTCTCCGATCCGCTCGACCAGGCGCTGCCCGCCGCCGGCCTGCTGCGTTTCGTCGAAGGCCCGGCGCACCTGGAGCTGGACACCCATATAGATGAACAGCGCCTGGCCTACCGCGCCCTCGGCGAGGCGCGCCGCGAACGCTGGCAGCGCCTCGCCCTACGCCTCGGCATCCCGCTGCTGCCGCTGACCACCCAGGAGGAACTGGTGGACCAGCTGCGCGACCTGCTGGAACAGCATCAGCCGGGATTCCGCCCATGAACCCGCTCGACCAGCTGTACCCGCTGATCCAGCCCGCGGAAGTGCCCTGGTGGCCGCCGGCGCCGGGCTGGTGGCTGCTGGCCGCGCTGCTGCCGCTGCTCGGCTGGGCCGCCTGGCGCACCCGCGCGCGCTGGCTGCCGCGGCGCCAGGCGGAAGCCGGCGAAGCGCCGCTCGACCCGCTGCGCAGCGCCGCCCTGGAAGAACTCGCGCGCCTGCCCAAGCCCTACGGCGGCGCGCCCGCCGGCCCCTGGCTGCAGGCCATCAACGGCCTGCTCAAGCGCCTCTGCCGCGCGCGCTGGCCGGACGACCGCAGCCATACCCTGAGCGGCCGCGCCTGGCTGGCCTTCCTCGACAACCGCTGCCCGGCCGCCGGCCTGACCCGCTGGATGATCCTGGTGGAAGGCGGCTACCGCGCCGAATGCAAGCTCGACGACAAGGCCATCGACGGCCTCACCGTCTCCGTGGAAACCTGGGTGCGCAAGCATGTTTGAGTTCGCCTGGCCCTGGGTCTTCCTCCTCGCCGCCCTGCCCTGGCTGCTGCGCCTGCTGCTGCCGGCCGCCGACAGCGGCGAGGCGGCGCTGAAGGTCAGCTTCCTCGACGAACTCGAAGGCCTCGCCGGCCGCCGCGCCCGCGCACGCCTGCCGGCCTGGCGCCAGCAGGCGCCGTTCGCCCTGCTCTGGCTGCTGCTGCTGATCGCCGCGGCGCGCCCGCAGTGGGTCGGCGAGCCGCTGCCGATTCCCGCCAGCGGCCGCGACCTGCTGCTGGCGGTGGATGTCTCCGGATCGATGGACTACGCCGACATGGAGTGGGACGACGCCAGCGTCAGCCGCCTGGAGCTGGTGAAGAAGCTGTTCGGCGACTTCATCGAGGAGCGCAACGGCGACCGCGTCGGCCTCATCCTGTTCGGCAGCAAGGCCTACCTGCAGGCGCCGCTGACCTTCGACCGGCATACCGTGCGGGTCTGGCTGGACGAAGCGCTGATCGGCATCGCCGGCAAGGACACCGCCATCGGCGACGCCATCGGCCTGGCCGTCAAGCGCCTGCGCCAGCGCCCGGCGGACAGCCGCGTGCTGGTGCTGGTCACCGACGGCGCCAACACCGGCGGCGAGATCGCCCCGCTGCTCGCCGCGCGGCTGGCCGCCGAGGAGAAGGTCAAGGTCTACACCATCGGCATCGGCGCCGATGTCGCCCCGGGCGGCGTGGCCGGGCTGCTCGGGCTGAATCCCGGCCTCGATCTCGACGAGCCGACCCTCAAGGGCATCGCCGCGACCACCGGCGCCGAGTACTTCCGCGCCCGCTCCGGCCAGGAACTGCAGCGGATTTCCGCGACGCTCGACCGCCTCGAACCGGTGGCGCAGAAACCCACCCAGGTGCGCCCGGCGCTGGCCCTGTACGCCTGGCCGCTGGTCGGCGCGCTGCTGCTCAGCGTGCTGCTGGTGGCGCGCGAACTGTGGCCGCCGGAAGACTGGCGCTGGCCGCGCCGGCTGCCGTGGAGGCGCCCATGAGCGGTATCCTGCCCCACCTGCTGCGGCCCTGGTGGCTGCTGTTGCTGCCGCCGCTGGCCTGGCTGATCTGGAAACTCTGGCACCGCCAGCGCCGCGCCGGCCGCTGGCAGTTGCTGCTGCCGCCGGCCTTCCATCCCTGGCTGCTCAGCGGCAGCAAGCGGCGCAGCGATCGCAGCCCGTGGATCTACCTCGGCCTCGCCTGGTTGCTGGCCCTGCTCGCCCTGCTCGGGCCGAGCTGGCAACGCCTGGAGCAACCGGCGCTGCAGCGCAGCGATCCGCTGGTGGTGATGCTCGAACTCACTCCGGAAATGCTCGCCACCGACCTGCCGCCCAACCGCCTGGAACAGGCCCGGCGCAAGCTGCTGGACCTGCTCGAAGCGCGCAGCGACGCGCAGACCGCCATCGTCGTCTATGCCGGCAGCGCCCATACCCTGGTGCCGCTGTCCAACGACCAGTTCACCGCGCGCAACCTGCTGGAAGCGCTCAAGCCGTCGATCATGCCGGCCGCCGGGCAGCGCGCCGACCTCGCCGTGCGCCAGGCCCGCAACCTGCTCGACCAGGGCGCCCAGGGCCGCGGGCGCATGCTGCTGATCACCAGCAGCCTCGACCCGCAGGAGCAGGAGGGCATCCGCCAGGAACTCGGCGGCAACGGCCAGCGCCTGGCGCTGCTCGCCGTGGGCACCGCCGGCGGCGCGCCGATCGCCCAGGAAGACGGCAGCTACCTCAAGGACGCCCAGGGCAGCATCCTCCTGCCGCGTCTCGACGAAAACGCCCTGGGCGGCTTCGCCGATGACCTCGGCGCCGGCTACCAGCGCCTGCGCCCCGGCGATGGCGACCTGCGCGCGCTGGGCCTGCTGGACGCCTCCGGCGCCGCGGCGGCCAGCTCCGAGGACGCCCTGCTGCGCCTGCAGCGCTGGGCCGACCAGGGTCACTGGCTGCTGTTGCCGCTGCTGCTCCTGGCCGCCTGCGCCGGACGCCGCGGCTGGCTGTTCAGCCTGCCGTTGCTGCTGCCGCTGTCGCTGGCCGCGCCGCAGCCGGCCAACGCCCTGGAGTTCCGCGACCTCTGGCTGCGCCCCGACCAGCAGGGCCGGCAACTGCTCGACGCCGGGCGCCCCGCCGAAGCCGCGGCGCACTTCGAGGACTTCCGCTGGCGCGGCCTCGCCCTCTACCGGGCCGGCGACTACGCCGGCGCGGCGCAGGCCTTCGCCCAGGGCGACGCGGCCGCCGACCACTACAACCGGGGCAACGCGCTGGCCCGCCAGGACCAGTTGGAAGCGGCCATCGACGCCTACGAACAGGCGCTGGAACGCGATCCGCAGCTGAAACAGGCGCAGCACAACAAGGCGCTGCTGGAAGACCTGCTGCGCCAGCGCGAGGAAAGCGGCGAAAACGGCGAAGAGGTCTCCCCGCAGGCGGACGACCAGCAGTCCGGCGAGGGCGGCGAAACCCGCCCGGCCCGGCCCGGCGAAGAACAGGGCGATGCCCGGGAGGATTCCGCCTCCGCCGCGCCGCCAGGCCATGAATTGGCCCAGGGCGAAGCGGACCAGCCCAGCGCCAATCGCCCTGGCGAATCCAGCGAAGAGCAGCCGGGCAGCGCCGTCGCCGAACCCGCCGGTCAGCTCGGCGATGAACGCCGCCAGGCCCTGGAACAATGGTTGCGGGAGATTCCCGACAACCCCTCCGAACTGCTGCGCCGCAAGTTCTGGTACCAACAGCAACAGCGCCAGGAAAATCCTCGATGAAACGGCTGCTCTGCCTGCTCCTGCTTTCCATCGTCAGCCTCCAGGCCATGGCCGCATTCACCGCCAGCGTCGACCGCACCCGCCTGACCGAGGGCGAAAGCGTCGACCTCACCCTGGAATCGGACGATCCCACGGTATTCGGCAAGCCCGACATCACCCCGCTGGCAGACCAGTTCGCGATCCTCGGCACCCGCCAGGTCAACCGCCTCACCACCATCGGCGGCCGGGCGCGGGCGACCACGCGCTGGATCATCACCCTGCGGCCACTGCAGAGCGGCGAGGTGACGATTCCATCGATCCGCCTCGACGGCAGCCACACCGCGCCGATCGCCCTGCAGGTACAGAAAGCCGAGACCAGCGGCCGGGCGCGGCGGCTGGCGCCGGTGTTCATCGACGCCAGCGTCGACCACGAGGAGGTCTACGTGCAGGCGCAGGTCATCCTCACCCTGCGCATCTACCACTCGGTCTCGCTGTACGACGACAGCAACCTCAGCCCGCTGCAGATCGCCGACGCGCGGGTCGAGCAGCTCGGCCAGCCACGCACCTATGAAAAGGAAATCAACGGCGTGCGCCACGGCGTGATCGAGACGCGCTATGCCATCTATCCACAGCAGAGCGGCGTGCTGAGCATCCCCAGCCAGACCTTCAGCGCCACCCAGGTCGCCCAGGACGGCAGCGATCCCTACCAGCCGTTCGGCCCGCCGATGGGCAGGCAGATCCGCGTCACCTCGCCGGAAATCCCCCTGCAGGTCCGGCCCAAACCGGCGGAATATCCGCGCGACGTGCCCTGGCTGCCGGCCCGCGCAGTCACCCTGGAGGAAAGCTGGAGCCCGCAGCCGGAACAGGCGCGCGCCGGCGAAGCGCTCACCCGCGGCCTGCTGCTGCGCGTCGATGGACTCTCCAGCGCGCAGTTGCCGCCGCTGCCGCAGGAGCTGCCGGCAGGCCTGCGCCACTACCCCGACCAGCCGCAGCTGAACGACCAGAGCGGCGAGCAGGGCCTGATCGGCAGCCGCGAGGAACGCGCGGCGCTGGTGCCCGACAAGCCCGGACAGCTGGAGCTGCCGCCCGTCGAGGTGGTCTGGTGGAATACCCAGAGCAACCGCGTGGAGCGCACCCGCCTGCCCGGCCGGCTGCTGGAAGTCGCCAGCAATCCGCAACTGGAAGCGCAGGACGCGTCCCAGGCGACGCCGGCTCAGGTCGCCAACGGCAAGGCGCTGCTGTGGCCGTGGCAGCTCGCCAGCGCCCTGCTGCTGCTCACCACCCTGCTCGGCTTCGGCCTCTGGTGGCGCGCCCGCCGCCTGCCGGCCGTGGCCCGCGCCGCGGCGAACGCGCCCAACCCGCGCACCCTGCTCGACGAACTGCGCCGCGCCTGCCAGGCCAACGACCCCCACGCCACCCGCCAGGCCCTCGACGCCTGGGCCCGCCACCAGCCGGAAACCCTGGCCGACATGGCGGCGCGCTTCGTGCCGCTGTCCGACGCGCTGGACGGGCTGAATGGCGCGCTGTACAGCGAGACCGGGCATTCCTGGCAGGGCGAGGACCTCTGGCGCGCCATCCGCACCCTGCCCGCCATCGAGACACCGGAAGGCGCAACGCAGGAGAGCAGCAGCCTGCCGCCGTTGTATCCGCGTTGAGGCCAATGCCGGGCCTGCAGGACGGGCGGGGACGCCTGGTCCATGCCCGCGACCGGTCGCGCCCTGGTGCGCTCCTGCAGTAACCCCGCTCTTCCTCCGTCCCCACGCCGAAAAATGGCGGATAACGCTGGCGCGTTATGCGCCCTACCGGGGGTGGTTACACCTGTAAGCGGGCCATGCCCGCGACCTCCGGCGTAGGGCGGGTGAAACCCGCCGAGGTGCGTATCATCGTCGGACGTTCCTGCGTCCAAGGCACGATGGGTATCGCTGCGCTCAACCCATCCTACGTTTGCCGCTGCGCCGCAATGGCGACTTGTTCTTTCATGGTTGGGACGCTCCACAACGACCGGCGACGCATCCCAGGCACGCGCATAAAAAAACCGCGGCCTGGGCCGCGGTTTTTCTTCGTTTCGCCTACCGGGATCAGTGGGCGAAGATCGATGCCTTCTTGGTCTGCAGCTTCTCGGGGTTGATCAGGAAGCGGGCCAGGGCCGGCAGCAGCCAGATGGCGCCGAACATGTTCCAGAGGAGCATGAAGGTCAGCATCAGGCCCATGTCCGCCTGGAACTTGATCGCCGAGAAGATCCAGGTGGCCACGCCGATCGCCAGGCACAGGCCGGTGAACAGTACGGCCTTGCCGGTGGACTTCAGGGTCTGGTAGTAGGCCTCCTGCAGCGGCAGGCCCATGCGCAGGAAGGACTCCAGGCGGGTGTAGATGTAGATGCCGTAGTCCACACCGATACCCACGCCGAGGGCGATCACCGGCAGGGTCGCCACCTTCACGCCGATGCCCAGCAGCGCCATCAGCGCGTTGCCCAGCACCGAGGTGAGGATCAGCGGCAGCACGATGCACAGGGTGGCGGCGAAGGAGCGGAAGGTGATCATGCACATGACCGCCACGCAGATGTACACCAGCACCAGGATGATCAGCTCGGACTGCTTGATGACCTCGTTGGTAGCCGCCTCGATACCGGCGTTACCCGCGGCCAGCTTGAACTCCAGGCCTTCCTTGTTGTTCTCCTTGGCGAATTCCTGCACCACGTGCACGGCACGGTCGAGGGTCTCGGCCTTGTGGTCGTTGAGGTAGACCAGCAGGGGCGCCAGCGAGCAGTTGCTGTTGTACATGCCTTCGGCGCGAGCGATCGAGCTGTTCAGCACGTCCTTGTTGCGCGACAGGGTTTCCCACTTCAGGCTGCCCTCGTTCATCCCTTTGATCGCCTGCTTGGAGACGGTGACCATGGAGATGGCGGACTGCACGCCGGGGGTGTTCTGCAGCTTCCACGCCAGCTCGTCGATGGCGGCCATGGTGCCGTAGGCCGAGCAACCTTCCGCTTCGGTCTGCACCATCACCACCAGCACGTCGGAACTGGTCGAGAAGTTCCTGATGATGAAGTCGTTGTCCAGGTTGTAGCGCGAGTCCGGACGCAGTTCCGGCGCGCCCTGGTCGAGGTCGCCGATCTTCAGGTTATGGCCTTCCCACATGCCGACGCCGAACATGATCACCGCGATGCCGATGGAAATCGGCGCCACGACCGGGCTGGCGAAGTTGGCCAGCAGGCGCCAGAACGGATGTTCGCGTACGGCGTCTTCCTTGCTGCGCTCGACCGCGCGCTTGCTGATGCCGAGGTAGGAGATCGCCACCGGCAGCAGGATCAGGTTGGTGAACACGATCACCGCCACACCGATGGAGGCGCCGATGGCCAGCTCGCGGATCACGCCGATGTCGATCACCAGCAGGGTGATGAAGCCGACGGCATCGGCCAGGATGGCGATCATGCCCGGCAGGAACAGCTGGCGGAAGGTACGCCGTGCCGCCAGCAGCGGGGTTTCGGCGTCGCTGGAATGCAGGGCGATACCGTTGATCTTCTGCACGCCGTGGGAAATGCCGATGGCGAAGATCAGGAACGGCACCAGCATCGAGTACGGGTCGAGACCGAAGCCGATGACATGCAGCAGGCCGAGCTGCCAGATCACCGCCACCAGGGTGGTGGAGAGTACGGCGATGGTCGAGCGGATGCACTTGGTGAACCAGTACAGCAGGACCAGGGTGATCATGAAGCAGATGCCGAAGAAGCCCACCACCATGATCAGGCCGTCGATCAGGTCGCCGACCTTCTTGGCGAAGCCGACGATGTGGATCTTCACGTTGGGGTTCTGCAGCTGGTACTTGTCGCGGATCTTCTCTTCCAGCTCATGGGAGAACTGGCGATAGTCCAGGTGCAGCAGCTTGCTCTGGTCCTTGGCGTCCGGATAGACCTCCAGCAGCGGCACGTCGACGATGCTGGAACGGAAGTTGTTGGCCACCAGTCGGCCGATCTGGCCCGACTTCAGGACGTTGTTGCGCAGGTCGTCCAGCGCGCGGGGCGAGCCGTCGTAGGTCTGCGGGATCACTTCGCCGCCGGCGAAGCCGTCCTCGGTCACTTCGGTCCAGCGTACGCTCGGGCTCCACAGCGACTTCAGGCCGGCACGGTCGACGCCCGGAATGTAGAAGACCTCGTCATGGATCTGCCGCAGCGTGTCCATGTATTCCTTGGTGAAGATGTCGCCGTTCACCGCTTCCACCGAGATGCGCACGGTGTTGCCGAGGTTGGCCAGGTCGTTGGTGTGCGCAAGCATGTTCTGGATGAACGGGTGCTTGAGCGGAATCATCTTCTCGAAGCTGGTCGACGGGCGGACCTGCATCGCCTGGAGGAACAGGAAGACGCTCGCCAGCAGGCAGAGGAGGATGACGACCGGACGGTTGTTGAAGATCAGGCGCTCGAGGAAGGTCGCCTTGTCCTGATGATGGGTATTCACAGCGTTCATTCCGATTCCCCGGCCTATTGTTGTTCAGTCGGTTCGGCGCCGGTCGCCGAAGCCACGTGGACACCGCCCTGACCCACGAGGATCAGTTCGCCATTGCCGGCCGAGCTGACACCGGCGAGCGACAGGCGATCCGGCCGGTTGTAGACGGTGAAGCTCTGACCGTCATCCTTGCTTTCCAGCACGCTGCCGCCATGACCGACGATCACCACGGTGCCGTTGTCCAGCAGGGCGCCTTCGGACAGGCCGAATTCGAGCTCGCCATCGGCGCTCTGCAGCTGTACCTGCTGCCAGCTGTCGCCGAAGTCGGTGGAGCGGAACAGGTGGCCGCGCAGGCCGTAGGCCAGCACGGTGCCCGGCAGGCGGGTGGCGACCACGCCGAACAGCGAGCCTTCATAGGGGCTCTCGAGCCGTTCCCAGGTCTCGCCGTTGTCCTTCGAGCGGAAGATGCTGCCGGACTCGCCGACGATCATCAGGCCCGAGTCCTTCACCTGGGTGATGGCGTTGAGGTGGAACTGGTCTTCGTTGTCCAGGCGATCGCTGACGTCTTCCCAGTTCTTGCCGCCGTCGGTGGTTTCCAGCAGCGTGCCGTAGGCGCCGATGGCCAGGCCGTGGTTTTCGTCGAAGAAGTAGAGGTCGAGCAGCGGGGATTCGCGGGAGAGGTCCTGGAACTGTCGGGTCCAGGTGGCACCGCCGTCTTCGCTGGCGAGGATCTGCGCGTCGTGACCGACCGCCCAGCCCTTCTTGTCGTTGACGAAGAACACCGAGGTCAGCAGCTGGCGGGTCGGCACCTTGGCCTGGGTCCAGCTCTTGCCATCGTCATCGGAATAGACGATGTGGCCGTGGTCCCCGACCGCCACCAGGCGCTTGCCGGCATGGGCGACGCTCACCAGCAAGGTCTTCGAGGCCTTCGCCGAGATGATCGAGTAGACGGTTTCCGGGTTCGCCGCCGGGGCCTCGTCGGCCTGGAGCGGAGCAGCGGAAAGCAGCATGCAGGAAAGTGCACCGAGCAGCGCAAAAGATTTACGCAGCGGGTGCGCAGGCCGGTCACTCAAGGTGCGCCACATGGGCTCACACATAGCCTTTACCTCTTTGTTCTTATTGGAGCGGTGTATTGATTGGTCGCTATATAGCCAGCGTTTGCCGGGGCTGACAATTAACGCCACGTTATCTTTTGTTAAGGCGCCCGAGCCTCGTTCCAAAGGATGATTACCGCCACCCGAAGGGGGGATCACCCGCCATTTCCGGCGCGTCGCCAGCCGCCCGAACGCCCGCGCAGGAAACAAAAAGGGTGTTACCGGCGCGAACCGGTAACACCCCCTGGGTAGCGACCGCGGCGAGTGCCGCCGCGGGAATCAGGCGAGGCTCTTGCTCACCACCTCGTAGACGTCGCTGGACAGTTCGCCGGACGCGAGGATGCGTTCCAGCTCGCCGCGCATCAGCGCCTGGCGCGCCGGCGCGTACTTGCGCCAGCGGGTCAGCGGCGCCAGCAGGCGCGAGGCGATCTGCGGGTTGAGCGCGTTGAGGGTGATCACCTGGTCGGCGAGGAAGCGGTAGCCGGCGCCGTCCGCGCGGTGGAAGTTGACCAGGTTCTGGTTGGCGAAGGCGCCGATCAGCGCGCGTACCTTGTTCGGGTTCTTCAGGGTGAAGGCCGGGTGCTGCATCAGCGCCTGCACGCGCTCCAGCCCGCCCGGCAGGGTGCTGCCGGCCTGCACGCTGAACCACTGGTCCATCACCAGCGGGTCGTCCTTGAAGTAGTCGGCGAACATCTCCAGCGCTTTCGCCTTCTCGGCCTCGAACGCGGAGTTGACCAGCACCGCCAGGGCGGTCAGGCGCTCGGTCATGTTGTCGCAGTGCTGGTACTGCTCCAGGCAGGCTTCCAGCACCTGCGGCCGGCCGCTCAGCATCAGGTACGACAGCGCGATGTTCTGCAGGCTGCGGCGGGCGATGTGGCTGGCTTCGGCGACGTAGGGCGTCTCGCGGGACGCGATGCGGTTCGCCTGGTAGCGCTGCCAGAGCGGCTCGTGCAGCTCTTCCGCCAGACGCTGGCGGGCGAATTCGCGGGCGGCGTGGATCGCCTCGACGTCGGCCACTTCGCTGATCTCGGTGAGGTAGGCCTCGCTCGGCAGCGAGAGCATCTCGGCGACCATGGCCTGGTCCAGCGAGCTGTCGAGCAGCAGGGTACGGAAGGCGCTGACCAGGCGCTGGTCGAGCTTCAGCGCCTCGCCGCGCTGCTGCTGGCCGACCAGCTCCTGCAGCACCTGCACGCTGAGCTGCTGGCCGGCTTCCCAGCGGTTGAAGCCGTCGCTGTCGTGCTGCATGAGGAACATCAGCTGGTCGCGGCTGTAGGGGAAGCTCAGCTTGACCGGCGCGGAGAAGCCGCGCAGCAGTGACGGCAGCGGTTTCTCGGCGATATCGACGAAGGTGAAGGACTGCTCCGCCTCGGTGATCGCCAGCACGCGGTTGTCGCCGGCGGCGGCGTCCTCGCCCTGCAGGCGCAGCGGCAGCGGCTGGCCGGCGGCGCCGAGCAGGCCCATTTCCACCGGGATGACGAAAGGCGCCTTGGTCTGCTGGCCGGGGGTCGGCGGGCAGCTCTGGCGGAAGGTCAGGGTGTAGGTCTTGCCTGCGGCGTCATAGCTTTCTTCCACCGCCAGGCGCGGGGTGCCGGACTGGCTGTACCAGCGCTTGAACTGGGTGAGGTCGACGCCGTTGGCGTCTTCCATGGCCTTGACGAAATCGTCGCAGGTCACCGCCTGGCCGTCGTGGCGCTCGAAGTACAGGTCGGTGCCCTTGCGGAAGCCCTCGGCGCCGAGCAGGGTGTGGATCATCCGCACCACTTCCGAGCCCTTCTCGTAGACGGTCAGGGTGTAGAAGTTGGAAATCTCGATGAAGGAATCCGGGCGCACCGGGTGCGCCATGGGACCGGCGTCCTCGGCGAACTGGTTGGTGCGCAGGAAGGCCACGTCCTCGACGCGCTTGACCGTGCGCGAGTTCATGTCGGCGGAGAACTCCGAGTCGCGGAACACGGTGAAGCCTTCCTTGAGCGACAGCTGGAACCAGTCGCGGCAGGTCACGCGGTTGCCCGACCAGTTGTGGAAGTACTCGTGGGCGACCACGCCCTCGACGCGCTGGTGGGCGGCGTCGGTGGCGGTTTCCGCCTTGGCCAGCACGCAGCTGGAATTGAAGATGTTGAGCCCCTTGTTCTCCATGGCGCCCATGTTGAAGTCGTTGACCGCGACGATCATGAAGATGTCCAGGTCGTACTCGCGGCCGTAGACCTCCTCGTCCCAGCGCATGGACTTCTTCAGGCTGTCCATGGCGTGCTGGCACTTGTCGATGTTTTCCGGCTCGACGTAGATGCGCAGGGCGACTTCACGCTGGCTCATGGTGGTGAAGCTGTCTTCCACCGCCCAGAGATCGCCGGCGACCAGGGCGAACAGGTAGGCCGGCTTCCTGAACGGGTCCTGCCAGGTCGCCCAGTGCCGGCCGCCCTCTTCCGAGCCGCTGGCCACCGGGTTGCCGTTGGAGAGCAGTACCGGGTAGGCGTGCTGCTCGGCCGAGACCGTGGTGGTGAAGCTGCTCATCACGTCCGGACGGTCGAGGTAGTAGGTGATCTTGCGGAAACCCTCGGCCTCGCACTGGGTGCAGAACATCTTGCCGGACTTGTACAGCCCTTCCAGCGCGGTGTTGCTTTCCGGATGGATGCGCACGCTGCTGTCGACGGTGAAGTTCTTCGCCGTCGGCTGCAGGGTCAGGTGTTCGCCGTCGAGCTGGTAGTCGCCGGCCTGCAGGGTGCGGTCGTCCAGCGCCAGCGACAGCAGTTCGAGCTGCTGGCCGTGCAGCACCAGCGGCGGAAGCCCCTCGCCGCACTCCGGATTGCGGCGCATGACCAGCTGGGCGTGGACCAGGGTGTGGTCCTCGTACAGCTCGAAGGTCAGGTTGGTCTCGTCGATCAGGTACTCGGGCGCCTGATAGTCCTTGAGGTAGATGACTTTCGGTTGCTCGGTGCGCATGGCTTGTGGCCCCTCGGAAAATACTCGAACCGGGACGGTCGGGTTACGCCGCCCCGCCTTGAGTCAAGCACTCACCGCCAGTTGGTAGGCGGTGTACTTGCGGATATTGATGACGCCGGTATCGAAGATCAGGTACTGGCCCTTGATACCCTGCAGGGTACCCTCCACCACCGGCGTCTTGTCCAGATCGAAGCTGGTGATCTTCGCCAGGTAGGCCTCGACCGGATACTCGATCTCGATCGGCTGCATGTCCGTGACCGGCTGGATCGCCTGCAGGCCGAAGCGCTGCTGCAGTTCGCGCAGGCCGTCGGCGCACTGGTCGAACAGCTGCTCGCGGATGGCCAGCAGGTCCAGCGGCTCGGAGTCGCCCTTGAGCAGCGCGCGCCAGTTGGTGCGGTCGGCGACCTGGCTGCGCAGCAGGTCCTCGACGAGGCCGGACTGCTGCCGCGTGGCGACCCGCATGATCGGCAGCGCCTGGCGCGCGCCCTGGTCGATCCAGCGCGTCGGCACCTGGCTGGCGCGGGTGATGCCGACCTTCACGCCCGACGAGTTGGCCAGGTAGACCACGTGGTCGGTCATGCAGAAACGCTCGCCCCACTCCGGCTCGCGGCAGGTGCCGGCGTCGAAGTGGCACTTCTCCGGGCTGACGATGCAGCTGTCGCACTGCGCCAGCCTGGTGAAACAGGGATAGCAGTAGCCCTGGCTGAAGCTCTTCCTGGTCTTGCGACCACAGTGGGTGCAGAAGATCGCGCCGAGGTATTCCAGGCGCACGGTACTGCCGATCAGCGGGTTGGCCGCCACTTCCGCATCGCCGAGGCGGAAGGCGTACTGCACGGGTGCTTCAAGGCGCGCCGACATCTTGCTGAGCGCGCCACGTCCGAGTTCGTTCATCAGTGCAGCGCGTCGGACTTGAACAGGATGTTCGGGATCGGCTCGGCATGCGACTCGCACTCCTGCGGGCCCATGTAGCCGGTGCGCTCTTCTTCCGGCAGGTTCTGGGTCTCCCAGGCGATCATTGCCTGCAGGCTGAGCTCCTTCTGCTCCTGGGTCAGCTTGCGGCCGTCCGGCCACTTGCCGATCTCCACCGCCAGCTTGAGGCTCTGGTAGATCTCCGGGGTGATGTTCTCGATCATTTCGGCGAAGGACGACATGGGCCGGCTCCTGGAAAGGGCAAAGACGCGCATTCTACCGGCCCGAACCGCGCGGCGCACGGACATCGGTCAGTAGGGCGAATGATGCCGCCCCTGTACGAGCGGGCCATGCCCGCGACCGCGCGCAGCGCGCGCCCATGCGCTCAGGCGGAACGCTTGCCCCGCGCCAGCAAGCCGCCAATCAGCCCGGTCGCACAACCGGCAACCAGCCCGCCGATATGCGCGCCGTTGGCGATGGAACCGAAGCCGAGCAGGTCGATCACCCCGGACAGGCAGATCAGCAGCCAGATCAGCATCATCGCCACCACGCCCTTGGGCAGGTTGTAGGCAGGGGTCGGCGCCAGCAGCTGGAAGATCCAGCAATGCCCGAGCAGGCCGAAGAGCACGCCGGACAGCCCGCCGAACAGGCTCGCGCCGCTGACGGAGAACTGCACCACGTTGGACACCAGGCCGAAGCCCAGCGACAGCGCCAGCAGCATCAGCCCACCCTGGCGGTACTCGATACGCCGGCCCAGCTCCCAGTACCACATGGCGTTCATCGCCAGGTGCAGCCAGCCGAAGTGGATCAGCATCGGCGTGAACAACCGCCACCACTGCCCCGCCGCCAGGGTTTCCATCAGCGGCGTGAACACGGCGTAGTCGCCTTCGATCTGGAATTCCTGGAAGGTCAGCCAGCGCAAGGCCGCCGGATTGCTGCCGAGCAGGGTGACGGCGGCGACCACCATGGTCACCAGCAGCACAGCGGCGGTCATCCGGCTGGCGCGCAGCTGCGCGACGAAGCTGGGAGACCGGCGCTGCGGTTCTTCGGCCACGGCGAACTGCGGATCGCCCTCGGGGTAGCGCTGGTACAGCGTGCGCACCTGTTCCGCCAGCTGCGAATCGGGCACCCAGAGCACCTGTTCGCCGGACTCCTCGCTGATCCGGAACGGCACGTTCAGGCGCCGCAGCAGGCTGGCGAAACCACCCAGGTCCACCGCCAGCGGCAGGCGCATCGCTTCTACGGCACTCACTCCTCGACTCCCGGACGCTTCACGTCCACCCAGACGAATTTACCGCGCTCCAGCCGGGTCTCGTCGTCCAGCCGATATGCGACCAGCTTTCCGTACTTCACCGCGCTGTAGTCGAGGCAGGCCAGGTTCGGCCGGATCGGCGCCGGCGTGCCGCTGCGCCAGTAGTGGCCGACGAACAGCAGCGGCTCGTCGGCGCCATAGGCCAGCAGGCGCGACTTCTGCTCCAGGCTCAGCGGCTCCCGGGCTACGTCGGCGGGCAGGCCGTCGGGCTGGAACACGATGTCGCCGTAGGTTTCCGGCTCGCGGTCCTCTTCCCAGAACTTGGTGCGGAAGAACGCCCGGGTGTAGCCGTCGCTGCCGGTCAGCGTCAGGCCGTTGGGCAGGCGCATGTCGGTGCCGCGCAGCAGGCGGTTGCAGACCCTGTGGGCGAAGCTGCCGGACTCCGCCGACGCCTTGACGAAAGCCTGGTCGATGCAGCCGTCCGGGAACTGCCGGCGCAGGACCTCGATCAGATCGCGGTCCCAGCAGGCATGCACCATGCGGAAGCGGCCGGCATCGAGGAACAGCGGCAGCGTCTGGAACCAGCCGAGGAAATCGCGCCAGTCGGCGGGGTGGCCTTCGAACTGCTCCAGCGTCTCGTGGATCAGCCGCTCGTGGCGGGGCGTGTGCTCGCGCACGTAGGTCCGCCCGCTGCCGGGCGGCGCCGGCGTCGACCAGCCCAGCGCATCGAACTCGTGGTTGCCCATGATGCACAGCGCCTCGCCCGCGGCGACCATGGCGTGCACCCGGTGCAGCGCCTCGCGGATGCGCGGACCGCGATCGACGATGTCGCCGAGGAACAGCGCCTGCCGCCGCGGATGCCGCCAGACGTCGCCCCGCAGGCGATAGCCGAGGGTTTCCAGCAGACGGTCCAGCGTATGCGCACAACCGTGCACATCGCCGATCAGGTCATAGCCGCGGGACGGGTCCAGCTCTATCACTCGCTCCCCCCGAGGCGGCTACCCCACCCCAGCTTGGTCCGGCAGACCTCGTAGTAGTTGTGGTCCATCGGATGGATCAGGCGCAGCTTGTGCGGCTTCTTGCTCACCGTGACGACGTCGCCCGGCGCGCAGGTGAAATGGTTCTGCCCGTCGCAGGAAACCTGCGGGTAGATCTGCATGTTCGGCGACACCACGATCTTCAGCTCGCTGTCGCCGTCCACCACGATCGGCCGGCTGGACAGGGTGTGCGGATACATCGGCACGATGACGATGGCATCCAGCTTCGGATGCATGATCGGCCCGCCGGCGGACAGCGCGTAGGCGGTGGAGCCGGTGGGCGTGGAGACGATCAGGCCGTCGGCCTTCTGGCTGCAGACGAACTGGCCGTCGATGTGCAGCTCGAACTCGATCATCCGCGTCGACTTGCCGGGATGCAGCACCACGTCGTTCAGCGCGTCGCCCTGGCCGATGGAGTCGCCGTGGCGGCGCACCAGCACATCCAGCAGGAAGCGGTTCTCGGCGATGTAGTGGCCGGCCAGCACCTCGGTGATCTTCACTTCCAGTTCGTCCGGGCGGATGTCGGTGAGGAAGCCCAGGCTGCCGCGGTTGATGCCGAGCACCGGCACCTTGTGCTGGGCCAGCGCCCGCGCCGCGCCGAGCATGCTGCCGTCGCCGCCGACCACGATCACCAGGTCGCAGATCTCGCCCATGATCTTCCGCGAGCAGGTCTGCAGGTTATGCCCCGGCAGGACTTCGGCGATGGTGTCCTCGAGGATCACGTGCTGGTGCCGCTCGATGAGGAATCGCTTCAGCCGACGGATGGTTTCCAGCACCTGGGTGCTGCCGAGACGGCCGATGATGCCGATATTGCGGAAGGGTTCCATGGGACTCCTGGACGAGCTGTGCGCGGCGGGAATGAGCCGAATTATGGGGGAAAGGCGCAAAAGGCAGCAAACCGACAGGCCTATCGGAACGACCCTGCAGCGATTACAGGGCTAGGCTACACAAATGACCCATCTTCAGGCTCTTCTCGATGATCTCCTCGGCGAACTGCGCCAGCCGCAGGTCCGCGACCTGGCCTGGACGCTGCTGGCGCCGCCGCTGCTGGAACGCACTGCGCTGCCGCAGCGCCATCCCCTCGCGGCCAGCGGCTGGCTGGCGAAGCCGGACCGGCTGGGCGACTGGCTGCTCGCCCAGGAACGCCATCCGCTGCGGCTGCACGACTGGCTGGATGCCGAACCCCGCCAGCGCCTCGGCCGCTACTACGAACGCCTCTGGCAGTACGCCCTCGAACAGGCCCCGGACATCCGCCTGCTGGCAGCCAACCTGCCGGTGCGCGACAACGGCCACACCCTCGGCGAACTGGACCTGCTGATCGAGGACGACGACGGCCTGCATCACCTGGAACTGGCGATCAAGCTCTATCTCGGCCCCGCCGCGGACGGCCCCGAGGACTGGCTCGGCCCCGGCGCCGAAGACCAGCTGCGGCGCAAGCTGCAGCATCTGTACCGACACCAGTTGCCGCTGTCCTCGACCCTGGAGGGCAGCGCGGTGGTCCAGGCGATCAGCGACGCCCCGCCCCAGGCCTCATTGTGGCTGGGCGGCTATCTCTTCTATCCCTGGCCCGACGACTGCCCACCGCCCGCCGGCGCCGACCCGCACCACCTGCGCGGCCGCTGGCTGCGCCGCCGCGACTGGCCGGCCTACCGCAGCCGGGATGATGGTCGCTGGCAGATGCTGCCGCGGGCGACCTGGCTGTCGCCGGCGCGAATCGATGCGAATGAGGTGTGGAGCGAGGAGCAGTTCGACGAGTGGCTGGAGCGGCTGCCCGAGGATGGATTTCCACAGCTGCTGGTGCGACTGGAGCCGCATGGGGAGGATTGGTGCGAACGCGAAAGGCTGTTCCTGGTGGGGGACCGCTGGCCGGAGATACAGGCGGGGTATCTGCGCTGAGCGGGCTTGTCCGGGTGGTGGATCGGTCGCGGGCATGGCCCGCCTGCACAGGATTCGCGAGCAAGCTCGCTCCTACAGGCACGTTCCCGCTCTTCGTAGGACCGAGGGGGACGCCCAGTCCTTGCTCGCGAACAAAATGCGCTGAGATATCGAGACAGTTGCTCCTACACGGGCAACCATGAAACCGACTCCGGGCTGCTCCCGTAGGGTGGATCAGGCTCCATCGATCCACCATGGCCGCGCACGCGGCCCCGCAATGGATGAAAAAAGCCTCATCCACCCTGCAAAAGCTCTCGTAACGCCCTGCTCCCCTGCAATCCACCGCTATGCACAGCGACGATCCGGCAACCCGCCGGTAAACGCCCGGCCTTGGCCTCATCCTGCAACGCCAGCAGCAGCTTGCCGGTATACAGCGGCTCCAGCGGCACCCCGCACTCCGCTTCGAAGTCGGCGATGAAGCGCGCCAACGTCGCATCCAGGCGGGCGAAGCCGCCGCGGCTGGCGTCGATCAGCCGATAGCCGGCATCCATCTTGCCGGCAGCCTGCAGCAGGCGCGGCAGCTGCCGTTCCACGCCATGCCCGGGCGGCACGGCCAGCGCGCCGACCACTTCGCGCCTGCCATCCTCGCCGATCACCAACCCTGCCAGAGTCGTACCGCTACCCGCGGCGACCCACAGCTGTTCATAGTCGTCCCAGCCAACCTGCCCGAGCTGCTCCCGGATCTGCCCGACCAGCCCCGCACAGCCCAGCGCCCCGGGCAACCCGCCACCGCCCTCGTCCACCGGCAGCAACTGTGGATAACGCTCGCGCCACGGCTCCCAGAATCCGGGGCTGTGGCGTTCGCGATAGCCCGCATAGCCGAGCCAGTGCAGGCGCATGCCGAAGTCGCGCAGGTCGCACACGGTCGGGGTTTCCTGCGCGTGGCCGCGTAGCAGCCCCACGCTTTCGAAACCGAAACGCGCGCCCGCCGCGGCCAGTGCATGCAGATGATTGGAGTGCGCCCCGCCCAGGCTGATCAGGCCGTGCAGGCCGAGATCGGCGGCCTGGCGCAGGTAAGGAGCCAGCTTGAACCACTTGTTGCCGGAAACCTGGTCATCGACCAGATCGAGACGCAGCAGGGCAAGTTCGACGCCGGCCTGTTCCAGCCAGCCGGCTCGCACGGGCTGCAGCGGCGCGCGGGGTTGCCAGTCGGGGAATTGCAAAACGTCGCTCTACCTCAGGCCGGGCTGGCGCTCGTCGCTCCGGTGCCTGCTGCAGCAGTTGTCGAAGCCTTCGACGAAGCGGCCGGGGGTATCCACCCGGTCCACCGGCAGCGCGCAACGCTCGCCATTGGACAGGCGGCCCTCACAGGTGGGCTGCTGGTAATGGGCGAGCCAGTCGCGGTAGCGCTCTTCGGACACGAGGCATTTGCTCGCCGCATAGGCCATGGGGTTCTCCTGGTAGCGGGCGATGTCCTGCAGCGGAATGGTCAGGTGCCCGGCGCCGGGATGATAAACCACGAAGATCATGCCCAGGCCGGCGAGCTGCTCCAGCACGTCCCGTCCGTCGTCACGGCCAGCCCGTTCCTCGCGCAGTGCATCGATTTCCTGGCGCAGCTGCTGTTCGACCTCGCCGCGATAGCGCAACTCCATGTCCCGGATGGCGACCTGCTCGCGGTATTGCGCCACGCTGGCGGCGATCTTCGCCTCGGCCTCGGCCTGCAGGCCCGCGCGCAGGGTGGCGAGCCGCTCCCGCGCCTGCTGCTCGACGCTGCGCAACTGCGCGGTCAGCTCTTCCCGCTCGCGGCCGGACGCCTCGACATGCCCGGCCAGTTCCCGGCGCAGCTCCGCGTTGATTTCCTCTTCCCGCCGCAGGCCCTGGCGCAGGGCCGCGACTTCCGCCTTCAGCAGGTTGAGCTGTTCTTCGGCGTTCAGCCGGTGCTGGCCGAGTTCCCGCTCGTGCTGCTGGCTGAGACTGGCGATGCGCATTTCCTGCTGGCTGAGCAGCTCGCTGGTCTTGCGCTGGTGCTCCTGCAGCAGCTCCCTGGCAAGATTGTCCGCGGCCTCGCGATTCTCCTGCGTCGGCGGCGCATACCACTGGTGCTCGGCAGCCAGATGCAGGCGTTCGGGTTCGACGGCGACCGGCTCTTCCTCCACCAGCACGCCGAGATGGTTGCGCCTGACCGCATCGCGGATCATCGCCAGGTGGTTGTGGCCCTTGACCAGGCTCGGGTCCCACAGGTGCATCTGGTGCCAGGGCACCGGGCACTGGCTGCGGCAGGCCAGGCGGATCGGCCCGGCGCCCATGTCCGGCCCGCGCCCGGCGCGGTCGGCGAGCTGGCGCAGCGGCAGGTTCCAGCCGCGATCGGCCTCGCCCGTCTCGTCGAAATCCAGGCAGAAGAACACCACGGCCCTGACCATCAGCCGCGGATTGATCACGAGGTAGGCGAGCTGCATCTGCTGGTCCGCGTACTCCGGCATCTGCACGATGTTGTCGAGCAGCGCCTCGAATTCGGGATAGAGCATTTCCTTGCAGATACCGTGGTCGTTGAAGAAGACCACCGCTTCCACCATCTGAGGTTTCTTCCGCATCCTCATGGCCTGTTCCCTCGCGCGACACGGATGGAAAACCAGCGGACGGCGCACTCCAGCGACCAGCGCTGCCCTTTTTCCATTCGAGTCTAGGGAAATAATTTCGCGTGCTATGTGACTGGGTTGGCAGTCGTTCCGTGGGTCGCTGCGCATATACGCAGCGACTGAGGAATTCTGTGACGGAGTCGCTTTTTCGCCACCCCGGAGCCGATGGCCGGGGCGGCGAAGCGGCGTCGGTCAAAGCTCCGCGGCCAGGCGCGAACCCTGGTCGATGGCGCGCTTGGCGTCCAGCTCGGCGGCGACGTCCGCCCCGCCGATCAGGTGCACGCTCTGCCCGGCGGCCAGCAGGCCGTCATGCAGTTCGCGCAGCGGTTCCTGGCCGGCGCAAACGATCACCGTGTCCACCGGCAGCACCTGCGCCTCGCCGCCGGCGACGCTGACGTGCAGGCCGGCATCGTCGATCTTCAGGTACTCGGCGCTGCTGATCATCTGCACCTGCCTGTTCTTCAGGCCGGTACGGTGGATCCAGCCGGTGGTCTTGCCGAGGCCGTCGCCAACCTTGGATTTCTTCCGCTGCAGGAGGAACACCTGGCGCGCCGGCGCATGCGGCTGCGGCTGGATGCCGGCCACGCCGCCGCGGGCCTGCAGGGCGGTATCGATGCCCCACTCCTTCCAGAACGCCTCGCGGTCGAGGCTGGTGGACCGGCCCTGGTGGGTGATGAATTCGGAGACATCGAAGCCGATGCCGCCGGCGCCGATCACCGCCACCCTCTGCCCGACCGGCTTGCGCTGGAGGATGGCATCCAGGTAGCTGATCACCTTCGGATGCTCGATGCCGGGGATTGCCGGGGTGCGCGGCAGGATGCCGGTGGCGAGGAGGATCTCGTCATAGCCGCCCCGGGCCAGTTCGTCGGCGCTCACGCGGGTGTTCAGGCGCAGGTCCACGCAGGTGGTTTCCAGCTTGCGGCGGAAGTAGCGCAGGGTCTCGTGGAACTCTTCCTTGCCCGGCACGCGCTTGGCGACGTTGAACTGCCCGCCGACCTCGTCGGCCGCGTCGAACAGGGTCACCGCGTGACCGCGCTCGGCGGCCACGGTGGCGGCGGCCAGGCCGGCGGGACCGGCACCGACCACGGCGATCCTCTTCACCTTCGCGGTCGGGATGTAGTTCAGCTCGGTCTCGTGGCAGGCGCGCGGGTTGACCAGGCAACTGGTCAGCTTGCCGCCGAAGGTGTGGTCGAGGCAGGCCTGGTTGCAGCCGATGCAGGTGTTGATCTCGTCGGCGCGGCCGGCGGCGGCCTTGTTGACGAAGTCCGGATCGGCGAGGAACGGGCGGGCCATGGAGACCATGTCGGCATCGCCCTCGGCCAGCACCTGCTCGGCGACTTCCGGGGTGTTGATGCGGTTGGTGGTGACCAGCGGGATGCCGATCTCGCCGCGCAGCCTGGCGGTGACCTTGGTGAAGGCGGCGCGCGGCACCTTGGTGGCGATGGTCGGGATGCGCGCCTCGTGCCAGCCGATGCCGGTGTTGATGATGGTCGCGCCGGCCTGCTCGATGGCCTTCGCCAACTGGACGATCTCGTCCCAGTCGCTGCCGCCTTCCACCAGATCGAGCATCGACAGGCGGTAGATGATGATGAAGTCGCTGCCGACCGCTTCGCGCACGCGGCGGACGATCTCCAGCGGCAGGCGCATGCGGTTCTCGTAGCTGCCGCCCCAGCGATCGCTGCGCTGGTTGGTGTGGGCGACCAGGAACTGGTTGATGAAGTAGCCTTCCGAACCCATGATCTCGACGCCGTCGTAGCCGGCCGCCCGGGCCAGGCTGGCGCAGTTGACGAAGTCGGCGATCTGCTTCTCGATGCCTTCCTCGTCCAGCTCCTTCGGCTTGAACGGGTTGATCGGCGCCTGGATGGCGCTCGGCGCCACCTGCTTCGGGCTGTAGGCGTAGCGGCCGGCGTGGAGGATCTGCATGCAGATCTTGCCGCCCGCCTCGTGCACCGCCTGGGTGACGATGCGGTGCTTATCGGCCTCTTCCGGCGTGCTCAGCTTGGCCGCGCCGGCGTAGACGCCGCCCTCCTCGTTCGGTGCGATGCCGCCGGTGACCATCAGGCCGACGCCGCCACGGGCGCGCTCGGCGAAGTAGGCCGCCATGCGCTCGAAACCGTTCGGCCGCTCTTCCAGGCCGGTGTGCATGGAGCCCATCAGGGTGCGGTTGCGCAGGGTGGTGAAGCCCAGGTCGAGGGGCGCGAGCAGGTTGGGGTAAGCGGTCATCGAAGCCTCCGGCGTGTCACGATTGCGCCGCGGACTCGGCACTTTCGGGCAGCGGTCGCGGTCGGTATGGGCAGACTCTAAGCAGCGGCCCCGGAGCGCTCAATGATCGAAAATGACAAGTTGCTGATCGAAAATGACAGCCGGCCTTGGCATTCCGCCAGCACTTCCCTACCCTGAGCGCCATGCCCGAGCCACGTATGCCAGACTGCTGGCAGCACACCGCTCCCCATCATGCGACGCGCCGCCGCCCCGGCACCGCGCCGCCCGACTATCGCCCGCCACGACTTTCCACAGGCCGATGCGCAAACTGATCTTCCTCGTCCTCATCGTTCTCTTCGCCGCCTACGCAGGCTGGGCCGAACGGCGACCGGTCACCCACTACCTGTCCGACCTGCGCAGCCAGGTGGCCTTCAGCCAGGGCGTGCCGTCCGGGCGCGGCAACCTGCTGGGCATCCAGCCGGAACTCTTCACCCCGGACTACCAGAGCGTCGAACGGCTGCGCCTGAAGCTCGCCGCCTATCTGGAAAAGGCCCGCAGCGAAGGCCTGCTCGGCCCGCGCACGGTGGTGGTATTCCCCGAACACATCGGCACCTGGCTGCTGGTCACCGGCGAGAAGCCCGAGGTCTACCGGGCGGAGCGCCTCGACGAGGCGATGGAATGGATGATCGCCAGCAACCCGCTGAAACTGGCGCGCGGCTGGCTCGGCGCCAAGGGCGAGGACCGCATGGCCGACGCCCTGCTGCGGATGAAATCGGTGGACATGGCCCACGACTACCAGACCCTGTTCGGCGGCCTGGCGCGCGAGTTCGGCGTGACCGTGGTGGCCGGCTCCATCGTCCTGCCCAGCCCGCGGATCGACGACGGCGTGCTGGTCAGCGGCAACGGCCGGCTGTTCAACGTCAGCCTGGTGTTCGGCAGCGACGGCCTGCCCATCGGCAAGCCGCAGCGCAAGGTGTTCCTCAGCGACACGGAAAAACGCTTCATCCGCGCCGGCAACGCCGATGACCTGCAAGTGCTTTCTACGCCAGCCGGGCGCCTGGGCGTGCTGATCGGCGCCGACAGCTGGCATGCGGACAGCTACGCCGCCCTTTCCGCCGGCAAGGCGGAGATAGTCGCGGTGCCCGCCTCCCATGGCAGGAACGATGGCGGCGACTGGAATCGCCTCGAACTGAACGGCGGGCTCGGCGAAAGCGGCGCCCAGGCGGGCATGGCGGTCTTCCTCCGCGGCCGGCTGTGGGACCTGCGCAACGACGGCCGCGGCCTCGTCGCCACCCAGGCCGGGCAGCAGCAGGCCACGGACGAGGCCGGCGCCCGCCTGATCAACCTCTGGCTGTGAACATGAGCCGCACCAGCGTGCGCCTTGGCGATCTCTCCGTAGGCTTCGTCTACAGCCTCGCCGACGCCCTGGCCGGATGCGGCGTGCCCTCCCAGCCGCTGCTGGAGCAGTACGGCCTCGATGCTGCCCGCCTGGCCGAAGCCGACGGACGGCTGTCGATTCCGCGCTACATGCGCCTCGGCCATGCGGCCATCCAGCTCAGCGGCGACCCGGCCTTCGGCCTGCGCATGGGCCGTCTCAGCCGCTGCAGCCAGTTCGGCCTGGCCGGCGTCACCGCGGCGCAGGCGCCCAACGTGCGCGCCGCCGCCCGCGCGCTGATCCGTTTCGAGCCGCTGTACGCACAGAACTATCGCGGCCAGTCGAGCATGCACGAGGACGCCGACGGCGCCTGGCTGCGCTTCTACTCGATCAGCCCGTACAACGCCTACAACCGCTTCGTGGTGGATTCGGTGCTGGCCACCTGGCTCAGCCAGCTGGGCAGCATCGCCGGCCAGCCGCTGCGCGCGCAGAAGGTCGAGATCGAGTATCCGGCGCCGGAGAATGCCGCCCGGTTCGAGGAGTTCTTCGCCTGCCCGGTGGAATTCGGCGCCGCGCACAACCAGTTGCAGCTGGACCAGGCCAGCCTCGCCCTGGGCAATGCCGGGCACTGTCCGAGCACCTGGAACCAGTTGCTGGAAATCTGTGAAAGGGAACTGGAGCAGTTGACCCGCACCCGCAGCCTGAGCGAGCGGGTCACGCGGTTGCTGGGGCCGATGCTGAACGGCCGGGAACCCGACCTGGAGGAAGTGGCGGCACGCCTGAAGATGCCGACCTGGACCCTGCGCCGCAAACTGGCGGAGGAAGGCACGCAGTTCCGCACCCTGCTCAACGACACCCGCCGCGACCTGGCGATGATCTACATCCGCGACACCGACCTGGCCTTCGGCGAGATCGCCTACCTGCTCGGCTTCGCCGCCGCGGAAGCCTTCCAGCGCGCGTTCAAGCGCTGGAGCGGGCATACCCCCGGGGAATTCCGCCGCGCCCAGCGGCACGGCGCCTGATCACATCTCCGTGGCGTCGTCCGCCGGTTCCGGCTGGTCCTTCTCCGCCGCGTGCAGTTCGAGCAGTTCTTCCTGATAGTCGTCCATTGGCTTTTCTCCTGTATGTCGTCCGGTTTTAGCAGAGACAACGGAGAAATCCTAGGCGTTGCGCATGACAGCTGGATGAATTCGCCCGGGCGACGACCGGCAGGGCGGAAAAGAAAAAGGGCCTGCATTTCTGCAGGCCCTTTCGATATGGCGCACTCAGGAGGATTCGAACCTCCGACCGCTCGGTTCGTAGCCGAGTACTCTATCCAGCTGAGCTATGAGTGCGCTGGAGGTGTTGTTTAGCCAGTTCCACCACCTGGTTGCGAAGCAGGTTTCCCTTTCTTCGCTGACGTCCCGCTTTCGCGTTACGTCGTGTTTAATGGCGCACTCAGGAGGATTCGAACCTCCGACCGCTCGGTTCGTAGCCGAGTACTCTATCCAGCTGAGCTATGAGTGCGCTGAGAGGGCGCAAATTCTAGTTCGTACCGTTTTCGTTGTCAATCAGATTTTTCAATCTTTTCAGAAGCTTAGCTTCCGGACAACGCGACACCAACCAGAGTGTGCTTAATGGCGGAGAGGGGGGGATTCGAACCCCCGACACCCTTTTGAGGTGTACTCCCTTAGCAGGGGAGCGCCTTCGGCCACTCGGCCACCTCTCCGCAACACGGGGCGCATGATAACCACGTTCATCCCCGTTTGCAAAGAAAAAATTCAGAAAAATTAATGATTTGGTTCCTGGTCCTTCTCTTTCTGGATGCGCTGGTAGATCTCCTCGCGATGCACCGCGACTTCCTTTGGCGCATTCACGCCGATGCGCACCTGGTTTCCCTTTACGCCCAGGACCGTTACGGTGACATCGTCACCAACCATGAGGGTCTCTCCGACCCGACGAGTCAGAATCAGCATTCCTTTCTCCTTACATATTTCGGATAAGCAGTCTGCAAAAAAGAAATGGTTGCAGGTCCGGGGACAATCAAGGGGGCGAACCCTTCAACCAAGTATTGACCAGTCCTGTCGGAATGAAAGTTCCGGTCGGCTGTAGTCAAAAACGACGAAAGGCGCGGATAGCCGCGCCTTTCGGTTATTTCCCCTTACTCGCCCTGTCGCGCCGGGGCGTCGAGCTCGAACGCGGTGTGCAGGGCACGTACCGCCAGCTCCAGGTACTTCTCTTCGATGACCACGGAGATCTTGATCTCGGAGGTGGAGATCATCTGGATGTTGATCGATTCCTTGGCCAGGGCTTCGAACATGCGGCTGGCGACGCCCGCGTGGGAGCGCATGCCGACGCCGACGATGGACACCTTGGCGATGTTGGTGTCGCCGGAAGCCTCGCGGGCGCCGATGTTGGCGCAGGTCTGCTTGAGGATTTCCAGGGCGCTCAGGTAGTCGTTGCGATGAACGGTGAAGGTGAAGTCGGTGGTGTTATCGTGCGAGACGTTCTGCACGATCATGTCGACTTCGATGTTCGCGGCACTGATCGGGCCAAGGATCTTGAAGGCCACGCCGGGGGTATCCGGTACGCCACGGATGGTCAGCTTGGCCTCGTCGCGGTTGAAGGCGATGCCGGAGATGATCGGCTGTTCCATGGATTCCTCTTCATCAATGGTAATGAGGGTGCCCGGACCCTCCTGGAAACTGTGCAGCACGCGCAGCGGAACATTGTACTTGCCGGCGAACTCGACCGAACGGATCTGCAGCACCTTGGAACCGAGGCTGGCCATTTCCAGCATTTCCTCGAAGGTGATCTTGTCCAGACGGCGGGCCTGCGGCACTACGCGCGGGTCGGTGGTATAGACGCCATCCACATCAGTGTAGATCTGGCATTCGTCGGCCTTGAGCGCCGCGGCCAGGGCCACGCCGGTGGTATCGGAACCGCCGCGACCGAGAGTGGTGATGTTGCCGTGCTCGTCGACGCCCTGGAAACCGGCGACGACCACCACGCGGCCGGCCTTGAGGTCGGCGCGGATGTTGGCGTCGTCGATGCTCAGGATGCGCGCCTTGGTGTGCGAGCTGTCGGTGAGGATGCGCACCTGGTTGCCGGTGTAGGACACCGCCGGCACGCCGCGCTTGAGCAGCGCCATGCTGAGCAGCGCGATGGTGACCTGCTCGCCGGTGGAGAGCATCACGTCCAGCTCGCGCGGAACGGGCTGGTCCATGATCTGTTTGGCCAGGCCGATCAGGCGGTTGGTTTCGCCGCTCATGGCGGAAACCACCACGACGATATCGTCGCCGTTCTCGCGGAACTTCTTCACCTTCTCGGCTACCTGCTCGATACGCTCGACAGTGCCGACGGAGGTCCCCCCAAACTTCTGTACGATCAAAGCCATTTCAAAACCGCCTGATTCCTCAAGGGCGCCCATTTAACATGCATTCGCCGCATGCTGCCAAGGCCCGCCGGACGCGCTGCGGGCCCCGGATTCTCTGCCTTACAGCCCCTGTTCGGCGAAGGTCTTCGCCAGTGCCAGCGCTTCGTCCAGCTTGCCGGCGTCGGTGCCGCCGCCCTGGGCCATGTCCGGACGGCCGCCGCCCTTGCCACCCACGGCAGCGGCAGCCTGCTTCATCAGGTCGCCGGCCTTCAGCTGGGCGGTCAGGTCCTGGGTCACGCCGGCGACCAGCACGACCTTCTCGTCCTGCACGCCGCCGAGCAGGATCACCGCGCGGCCGAGCTTGTTCTTCAACTGGTCGACCAGCGCCAGCAGCGCCTTGCCGTCCAGGCCGTCGAGACGCGCCGAAAGCACCTTCGCGCCCTTCACCTCGATCGCCGAGGCGGCCAGGTCGTCGCCGGCCGCGCTGGCGGCCTTGGCCTTCAGCTGCTCCAGCTCCTTCTCCAACTGGCGGTTGCGCTCGATCAGGCCGGCCAGCTTGTCGATCAGGTTGTCGCGGCTGCCCTTGACCAGGCTGGCGGCTTCCTTCAGCTGCTCCTCGGCGCCGTTCAGATAGGCCAGCGCGGCCGCGCCGGTGACCGCCTCGATACGACGCACGCCAGCGGCCACACCGCCTTCGCTGGTGATCTTCAGCAGGCCGATGTCGCCGGTGCGCGACACGTGGGTGCCGCCGCACAGCTCGACGGAGAAACCGCCGCCCATGGTCAGCACGCGCACGCTGTCGCCGTACTTCTCGCCGAACAGCGCCATGGCGCCCTTGGCCTTGGCGGTGTCGATGTCGGTTTCCTCGGTCTCGACCTCGCTGTTCTGGCGGATTTCGCCGTTGACGATGTCTTCCAGCGCCTTCAGCTGCTCCGGCTTGATCGCCTCGAAGTGGCTGAAGTCGAAGCGCAGGCGCTGGCTGTCGACCAGCGAGCCCTTCTGCTGTACGTGGTCGCCCAGCACCTGGCGCAGCGCGGCGTGCAGCAGGTGGGTGGCCGAGTGGTTGAGCGCGGTGGCCTGGCGCACCGAGGCGTCGACGTCGGCCTTGATGGTCACGCCGACGCTCAGGCTGCCCTTGGCCAGCACGCCGTGGTGCAGGTGGGCGCCGCCGACCTTGGTGGTGTCGCGCACGTCGAAGCGCACGCCGGCGCCCTCAAGGTAGCCGCAATCGCCGACCTGGCCGCCGGATTCGGCGTAGAACGGGGTCTGGTCGAGGACCACGACGCCCTCCTCGCCTTCCTTCAGGGTGTCGACGGCCTGGCCGTCGGCGAACAGGGCGATGACCTTGCCGCTGCCGCTGGTGCCTTCATAGCCGAGGAAGCGGGTCTCGCTGTCGACCTTGACCAGGGCGTTGTAGTCCATGCCGAAGGCGCTGGCGGAACGCGCGCGTTCGCGCTGGGCCGCCATCTCGCGCTCGAAGCCGGACTCGTCGAGGGTCAGGCCGCGCTCGCGGGCGATGTCGCCGGTCAGGTCGTAGGGGAAGCCGTAGGTGTCGTAGAGCTTGAACACGGTCTCGCCGGGGATGACCTTGCCCTTCAGGCCGACCAGATCCTGCTCGAGGATCTTCAGGCCCTGCTCCAGGGTCTTGGCGAACTGTTCTTCCTCGGTCTTCAGCACGCGCTCGATGTGCGCCTGCTGCTGCCTGAGTTCCGGGAAGGCCTCGCCCATCTCGGCCGCCAGCGCGGCGACGATCCTGTGGAAGAAGCTGCCCTTGGCGCCCAGCTTGTTGCCGTGGCGGCAGGCGCGGCGAATGATGCGGCGCAGCACGTAGCCGCGGCCTTCGTTGGACGGCAGCACGCCGTCGGCGATCAGGAAGCTGCAGGAACGGATGTGGTCAGCCACCACCTTCAGCGACGGCGCGTCGTCGTTGGCGCAGCCGATGGCGTCGGCGGCAGCCTGCAGCAGGTTCTGGAACAGGTCGATCTCGTAGTTCGAGTGGACGTGCTGCAGGACCGCGCTGATGCGCTCCAGGCCCATGCCGGTGTCCACGCTCGGCGCCGGCAGCGGGTGCATCACGCCGTCCGCGGTGCGGTTGAACTGCATGAACACGTTGTTCCAGATCTCGATGTAGCGGTCGCCGTCTTCTTCCGGCGAGCCGGGCGGGCCGCCCCAGATGTCCGCGCCGTGGTCGTAGAAGATCTCGGTGCAGGGGCCGCACGGGCCGGTATCGCCCATCGCCCAGAAGTTGTCGGAGGCGTAGGGAGCGCCCTTGTTGTCGCCGATGCGCACCATGCGCTCGGCCGGCACGCCGACTTCCTCGGTCCAGATGTCGTAGGCCTCGTCATCGCTGGCGTAGACGGTGACCCAGAGTTTTTCCTTGGGCAGGTTCAGCCACTTGTCCGAGGTGAGGAATTCCCAGGCGTAGTGGATGGCGTCGCGCTTGAAATAGTCGCCGAAGCTGAAGTTGCCCAGCATCTCGAAGAAGGTGTGGTGGCGCGCGGTGTAGCCGACGTTTTCCAGGTCGTTGTGCTTGCCGCCGGCGCGCACGCATTTCTGGCTGGTGGCGGCGCGGGTGTAGGCGCGCTTTTCCAGGCCGAGGAAGCAGTCCTTGAACTGGTTCATGCCGGCGTTGGTGAACAGCAGGGTCGGGTCGTTCGCCGGAATCAGCGAACTGGAGGCAACGCGGGTATGCCCCTTCTCTTCGAAGAAGCGGAGGAAGGCTTCACGGATTTCAGCGCTTTTCATAGGTTCTTCCACGGAATAAATGCGGCCACGAATCGCCGGCAAAGGGCCGCATTATATCGGCCCTGAAGTCCCGGTACAGTGGCTTTACGCGATAGTTGATGCCCTGTGCCAATTAAATGCCGTCAATCGCGACGAAAGGCGGCAAAAGCCTCGACGATGCGCGGGATATCCGGCGCGTTCACGTCCAGATGGGTCACCAGGCGCAGGCGCGGCGCAGCGGTGACGCGGATGCCGCGCGCGGCGAGGAACTCGCGCAGCGCGCCGGCCCGCTCGCCAAGAGCGACGTAGACCATGTTGGTCTGCACCGGCTCGATCGCATAGCCCAGCCCGGCCAGTCCGGCGCCTAGGCGCTCGGCGTTGGCGTGGTCCTCGGCCAGGCGCTCGACCTGATGGTCCAGCGCATACAGCCCGGCCGCCGCCAACACGCCCGCCTGGCGCATGCCGCCGCCGACCATCTTGCGCAACCGGCGCGCCCTGCCGATCAGCTCGCGGCCGCCGCAGAGCACCGAGCCCACCGGCGCGCCGAGGCCCTTGGACAGGCACACCGAAACCGAATCGAAGTGACGGGTGATCTCGCCGGCGTCGACGCCCTGCTTCACCGCCGCGTTGTACAGCCGCGCGCCGTCCAGGTGCAGGCCCAGGCCGCGACGGCGGGTCAGCTCGCGGGCCGCGGCCAGGTAGTCCGGCGGCAGCACCTTGCCCTGCATGGTGTTTTCCAGCGCCAGCAGGCGGGTGCGGGCGAAGTGGAAGTCGTCCTGCTTGATCGCCGCCTCGACCTTGCCAAGGTCCAGCGAACCGTCGGCCTCGCCGTCGATCGGCTGCGGCTGGATCGAACCGAGCACGGCGGCGCCGCCGCCCTCGTATTTGTAGGTGTGCGCCTGCTGGCCGACGATGTATTCGTCGCCACGCTCGCAGTGCGCCATCAGGCCGAGCAGGTTGCTCATGGTGCCGCTCGGCACGAACAGGCCGGCCTCGAAACCGAGGCGCTCGGCAAGAGTCGCCTCCAGGCAATTGACCGTCGGGTCTTCGCCGTAGACGTCATCGCCCAGCTCGGCGCGCGCCATGGCCTCGCGCATCCCCGCGGTGGGCAGGGTGACGGTATCGCTGCGAAGGTCGATGGTGGACATGGCGGGCTCCTTGATACGGGGAAACCCCCGATGCTAAGGCGCCGCCGACGAAGGAACAAGGCGCGCCCGCACCAGATGCGGGCGCTTGCGGGGAATTACTCGGCGGCCGGCTTGCGGCGCTTGAGCGGCGCCATGCCGTCCTGGCTGACCAGTTGCGACGCCGGCTTCGGCTTCGCGGCCGGCTTGCGCTTGGCGGCAGGCTTGGCGCCGGTCTTCTTCGCGTCGGTCTTTTTCTTCTTGGTGCCGGCGGCCTTGCCGGACGCCTTGAGCTTCTTCGGCCCCTGGTAGCTGGCCTTGAGTCCCTGGATGGCGCGGTTTTCGAAGCGCAGCTTGAGGTAGCGCTCGATGCTCGACATCAGGTTCCAGTCGCCGTGGGTTACCAGCGAAATGGCCAGGCCACCCGCGCCGGCGCGGCCGGTGCGGCCGATCCGATGCACGTACTCGTCGCCACGGCGCGGCATGTCGAAGTTGATGACCAGGTCCAGGCCGTCGACGTCCAGGCCGCGGGCGGCGACGTCGGTGGCGATGAGAATCTTCACCTCGCCGCGCTTGAGGCGATCGATGGCGAGCTTGCGGTCCTTCTGGTCCTTCTCGCCATGCAGCACGAACACCTTGTGACCACTGGCGATCAGACGCCCGGTCAGGCGGTCGGCCTGCGCCCGGGTGTTGGTGAAGACGATGGCCTTCTCGTAGGTCTCGTTGCCCAGCAGCCACTGCAACACTGCCTCTTTATGGGCGTTGTGATCGGCCAGGATGATCTGCTGGCGGACACTCTCGTTCAGCTCGCTGACGCGGTTGAGCTGCAGCACCTGCGGCTCGCGCAGCACCTGCTCGACCATCTCGTGCAGGCCGCTGCCGGCGGTGGCGGAGAACAGCAGGGTCTGGCGCTGCCCGGGGCACTGCGCCGCCAGCTTCAGCACGTCCTCGGAGAAGCCCATGTCGAGCATGCGGTCGGCCTCGTCCAGCACCAGCATCTCGACGTCGCCCAGCGGCAGGTTGCCGGCGTTGAACTGCTCGTTCAGCCGCCCCGGGGTGCCGATGATGATTTCCGGGTTCTTGCGCAGGCGCGCGCCCTGCACCTTGAAGTCCTCGCCGCCGGTGATCAGGCAGGCCTTGATGAAGGTGAACTGGGCGAAGCGCTCGACTTCCTTCAGGGTCTGCTGCGCCAGCTCGCGGGTCGGCAGCATGATCAGCGCCCGCGCGCCGCTCTTCGGCTTCTCCTCGGCGAGCAGGCGCTGCAGCAGCGGCAGGACGAAGGCGGCGGTCTTGCCGCTGCCGGTCTGCGCGGTCACCCGCAGGTCGTGCCCTTCCAGCGCCTTCGGAATGGCGGCGGCCTGGACGGCGGTCGGCTCGGTGAAGGACAGCGTATCCAGCGCCTTGAGCAGGCGTTCGTGGAGGGCGAATTGGGCGAACAAGGGAACCTCGGCGTTGCGAAAGGGACAAAACAGCTGCATAGCCTAACGGTTGCCGCGTTTCGGCGCAGTCTTTATTCGAATGGACAATTGCCCGGAGCCATCCCCGGGAGCATCATCCCGCGCCGCTCCAGCAATGAATGAAGGATCACGCCCATGTCCGTCACCCTGAACATCGCCGCCGCCTGCCTGATGGATTCCGCAGGGCGCCTGCTGCTGGTGCGCAAGCGCGGAACCCGGGCCTTCATGCTGCCCGGCGGCAAGCGCGAGGCCGGGGAGCAGCCGCTCGATGCGCTGCGCCGCGAACTGCGCGAGGAACTCGACCTGCACCTGCCGGCCGACGCCCTGGCGCCGCTCGGCCGCTTCCATGCGCCGGCGGCGAACGAGGCCGATACCTGGGTCGATGCCGACATCTACCTCGCCGCCCTGCCCCATCCGGTCCAGCCGGCCGCCGAACTGGAAGAACTGGCCTGGCTGAACGACCTGCATGAAACTTCCGAATCCCTCGCTCCCTTGCTGCGGGACAAGGTATTGCCCGCCTTGCGCGAGCGCCTTGCCTGAAATCGCACGAAGGTACCGCCAACAAAAAGTGCATTTCGTCGGGTTTCCCGCTGCGACATCCTGTCTCTTCCAGGGGAAGTTCTCCCCTGCGCCTCGCAAGTCCCTGTCGGACTGAAAACCCCGTTCCATAGGGTTTTCGGCTATAAAACGATCAATCGGCCCGCCTGCCGAAACACGTGCCATCGCACGCCCGCCAAGTCACACCCCTCTTTCCGAAGTCGACGGACGGTCGAATTTCCCGCTCAGAAAGTAGTCAGAATGCGCCGACTTCACTCACGGACCTAAGGAAAACCCTCGCCGGCCAAAGAGCAACGGCGATCCAGCGGAGTCTGGGTTACATCAACAACCAGCAAGAAGACATGCCGAATGCGCAGTACCCTTTTGACATGCCTTTCCATAGGCTTGGCGGCCCTCTTGGCTGCCTCTGTGACCGAGGCCACCGCCTCCCCGAAGGTCCACCACGCTTTCCAGCCGGCACCGCTTGACCTGCGCGTTCCGGTCAAGGGCGCGAGCCTGCTTACCGTGGCCCCCAAGCCGGGTATCCAGGACAACACCGACGCGCACCATGTGACCAAGCTCGCCTACCGCATGATCGGCATCCCCTATCGCTGGGGCGGCATGTCGCCGAAGCGCGGTTTCGATTGCAGCGGCCTGGTGAACTACGTGTTCAAGGACGTCGACGAAGTCGACCTGCCGCGCACCGCACGGGCGATCTTCAACCAGAAGGGCAATCCCCGCGTCGACCGCGACAAGCTTCAGCCGGGCGACCTGGTGTTCTTCCGCATCCGCAGCCGCAGCGTCGACCATATCGGCATCTACGTCGGCAACGACCAGTTCATCCACGCGCCGCGCCGTGGCAAGAACGTCCGCGTCTCGGACCTCAACGGCAAGTACTGGAAGCGCCATTACCTGGCCGCCAAGCGCGTCCTGCCGGAAACCCTGGCCAGCGCCGACCTGCCCTCCAGCCACCGCTTCGAGTGATTCCCCCGGGCGGGGCCGTCCTGCGCCCTGCCCGCTTTCCTTCCTTTTATTGCATCCCGCGCCGCGCCTGCCGACGCAGCAGCCGCGCGCTGTCCCAGCCGGTCAGCAGCACCGCCACCCAGATCGGCCCGTAGGTCCACAGCTGCTGCGCCTGGAACGCCTCGCCGAGGAAGGCCACGGCGATGGCGAACAGCAGCGCCGGCTCCAGGTAACTGAGAATCCCGAACAGCCCCATCGGCAGCAGCCGGCTCGACGCCATCATGGCGCCGAAGGCCAGCGCGCTGATCAGCCCCATCATCGGCAGCAGCAGCCACAGCCGCGGCGCTTCGGCCAGGACCTGGGCGTCGCCGCGATACCACAGGGTGAACAGGGCGAACGGCAGCAGGATCGCCATCTCGAAGATGAACCCGGACAGCGCGTCCACTGCCATTTTCCGCCGCAGCATGAAGTACGGCGGGTAGCCCAGCGCGGTGATCAGGGTGAACCAGGAGAACGCCCGGGTCAGCCAGAGTTCGTGGAGCACCCCAAGCAGGGCGAAGCCGACGGCGATGGTCTGCAGCGAAGTGAGCCGCTCGCCATAGAACAGCCGGCCGCAGAGCACCATGGTCAGCGGCAGCAGGAAGTAGCCGAGCGACAGTTCCAGCGTGCGCCCGACCATCGGCGCCCAGATGAACACGCCCCACTGCACCAGCATCATCGCCGCGGTGATCGGGAAGCACAGCAGCAGCCAGGGTTCGCTCAGCAGCCGGCGGCCGGCGGCGCGCAGCACCCCGCCCTGGCGGGTGAACGCCACCAGCAGCAGGACCATGGGAATCGACCAGACCACCCGATGGGCGATGATCAGGATGCTGTCCAGCGGCGCCAGCAGGCGGATATAGCCCGGCAGGGTGACGAAGAGGAGCGAGGCGGCTACCGAAAGGGCCACGCCGCGGCCGGAAATGTTCATGCCCGCGCGCCCTCCGGGGTCCGCTTCAGCCCCAGCCGGTTGACGCCCAGCGAAGCCACGATCACCGCCCCGCCCAGCGCCAGGCGCGGCAGGTCGGCGTTCTCGTTCCAGATCAGCAGGTTGATCAGCAGGCCCACCGGCACGTGGAGGTTGTTCATCACCGCCAGCGTGCCGCCGTCCACCAGGGTCCCGCCCTTGTTCCACCAGTATTGCCCCAGCGCGGTGGCCAGCAATCCCATGAACAGCAGCACCAGCCACTGTACCTCGGTGGTCGGCAGCTTGTGCGGATTGCCCAGCAGCAGCCAGCCCGGCAGCGCCACCAGCAGGGCGCCGACGAAGAAGTAGCCGAAGCGCCGGTATTGCGGGATGTCCGAGGGGTAGCGGGCGACCAGATGCTTGTAGAGGACCTGGCCGGCAGCGAAGGTGAAGTTGGCCAATTGCAGGAGCAGGAAACCGAGGAGGAAGTGGCCGGTGACACCGTCGTAGCGGATGATCGCCGCGCCCAGCACCGCCACCGCCGCGGCCACCAGCGCCCAGGGGTTGAAGCGGCGGTTCAGCGCGTCGTCGATCAGGGCCACGTGCACCGGCGTCAGCACGGTGAACAGCAGCACTTCCGGCACGGTCAGCACGCGGAAGCTTTCGTACAGGCAGACGTAGGTGATGCCGAACTGCAGCGAGCCGACCAGCATCACCCCGGCGATGAAGCGCGGCTGCACGCCCCTCCAGCGCGTCAGCGGCAGGAACACCAGGCCGGCCAGCACCACGCGGGTGAGCACGGCGAAATAGCTGTCCACCTGGCCGGCGAGGTATTCGCCGATCAGGCTGAAGGAAAACGCCCAGAGGACGGTGACGAAAAGCAGGTAGGGCATGGCGGCGGCGCACTGGAAGGGGGCGGGGAAAATAGCGGTTTTGCAAGTATGGGGAAAGCGCCGCGGAGCGTGGGGTGGTTCCTGCAAGACAGCGCAGGGCGAATAACGCGAAGCGTTATCCGCCGCTCCGCGTCCGGACGCAGGAGCGTCCAGGGATGCGTTCCCACGCGGGAGCGTGGGAACGATAGCTGGCGGTCAAATAAAAAACGGCCGATTCCCCATCAGGGAACCGGCCGTGCTCGCGTCTAGGAGCGGGGGGACGCGGAAGGGAGAATCCTGTGGATCAGGCCACCGCCGCCAGTTGCGCCCGGGCTTTCGCCAGGCCCTTCTCGGCGAACTCGGCGCCCAGGTTCAGGCCCTCGGCATGGACGAAGCTCACGTCATGGATGCCGATGAAGGCCATGGCCTGGCGCAGGTAGGGTTCCTGATGGTCCAGCGGGCCGCCGGCGTAGACGCCGCCGCGGGCGGTGAGGACGATGGCGCGCTTGCCGCGGAGCAGGCCCTGCGGGCCGGTCTCGGTGTACTTGAAGGTGACGCCGGCACGAAGCACGTGGTCCAGCCAGGCTTTCAGGGTGCTCGGGATGCCGAAGTTGTACATCGGCGCCGCCATCACCAGCACGTCCGCGGCCAGCAGTTCCTCGGTCAGCAGGTTGGAGCGCTGCAGGGCGGCCTTCTCGCTGTCGCTCTGCTGGTCGGCCGGCTTCATCCAGCCGCCGAGCAGGTCGGCGTCCAGGTGCGGGACCGGTTCGACGGCCAGGTCGCGGACCTTGATCTCGTCGGCCGGATTGGCGGCCTGCCACTGGGCGATGAAGTCGCGGGTCAGCTGGCGGGATACGGAACCTTGTTGACGGGCACTGCTTTCGATAATCAGGACGCGGGACATGGATTCGACCTCCATCGGTCATTTGCTGCGATGGAGGCAAGATTAGAGATGCACGGATCGATAAAAAAGCGAATATTTTCGCTTCAACCAATCGGATAAGTTGATTTATCGCTCGTCGAATCCTAGTCTGGAACCCATGCCCGCGCGCCGGTCAGACCAGCTCGCAGGTGAGCTTGATGCGCAGCTTGATGATCTGCTGCTTGAAGCTGGAAGTCAGGGTAGCGGTCTTTCCGGGCTCCAGCACGGCCTTGCGGGTACGGGGATTTTCCGGACCGTTCATGAACACCGCCTTGCACGAGGCCGAACGGTCGCCGTCGTTGCGCAGCAGGATCGCGGCCACGTTGCCGCCGGCATCCTGGGTGTCGTAGTAGACGTCGGCGCCGTTGAGCTGCTTCTCCACCTCGATGGGGTAGAAGGCCATGGCGGAAAGCGGCAGGGCGGCGAGCAGCGCACAACAGATTCTTTTCATGATGGTCTCCAGATCGGGCCATCCAGATTAAGCAAGAGGAAGCGAGGATGAAAGCGCCCCGCGTAACCCTGGATCAATGGCGCACGCTGCAGGCGGTGGTCGATCACGGCGGCTTCGCCCAGGCGGCGGAGGCGCTGCACCGCTCGCAGTCGTCGATCAGCTATACCGTCGCGCGCATGCAGGAGCAGCTCGGCGTGCCGCTGCTGCGCATCGACGGGCGCAAGGCGGTGCTCACCGAGGCCGGCGAGGTGCTGCTGCGCCGCTCGCGGCAACTGGTGAAGTCCGCCAGCCAGCTGGAAGAACTGGCCCACCACATGGAACAGGGCTGGGAGCCGGAAGTGCGCCTGGTGGCCGACGCCGCCTACCCCACCCAGCGCCTGGTCCGCGCGCTGTCCGCTTTCATGCCGCAGAGCCGCGGCTGCCGCGTGCTGCTGCGCGAGGAAGTGCTGTCCGGGGTCGAGGAAGCGCTGATCCAGGGCGCCGCCGACCTCGCCATCAGCAGCCTGAACATTCCCGGCCACCTGGGCGCCGAGCTGAGCCAGGTGGAGTTCATCGCCGTCGCCCATCCCGATCATCCGCTGCACCGCCTGCAGCGCGAGATCACCCACCAGGACCTGGAAACCCACATGCAGGTGGTGATCCGCGATTCCGGCCGGCTGCAGCCGCGCGACGTCGGCTGGCTCGGCGCCGAGCAGCGCTGGACGGTGGGCAGCCTGGCCACCGCGGCGACCTTCGTCGGCAGCGGCCTCGGCTTCGCCTGGCTGCCGCGGCACCTGATCGAGCGCGAACTGCAGGACGGCCGCCTCAAGCCGTTGCAGCTGCACCAGGGCGGCAGCCGGCAGAGCCGCTTCTATCTCTATCCGAACAAGGAAAAGCCGCTCGGCCCGGCCACGCAGATTCTCGTCGAGCTGCTCAAGACCTTTTCCAGCGTCCCGCTGGACGCGCATTTCGCCGCCCCCGACAGCGTCGCCTGAGAGGAGACCGCCCATGCCCTGGTTCACCCACGCCGGCCAGCGCCTGCACTACGAGGTCAGCGGCCACGGCAGCCCGGTCCTGCTGGTGCACGGGCTGGGTTCGAGCATCCGCGACTGGGAGTACCAGATCCCCGAGCTGGAGAAGCACCATCGGGTGATCGCCGTCGACGTGCGCGGCCACGGGCAGTCGGACAAGCCGGCCGAGCGCTACAGCATCGCCGGTTTCGCCGCCGACGTGGTGGCGCTGATCGAGGACCTCGCGCTGGCGCCGCTGCATCTGGTCGGGATCAGCATGGGCGGCATGATCGGCTTCGAACTGGCCACCCGCCGCCCCGACCTGCTGCGCAGCCTGACCATCGTCAACAGCTCGCCGGAAGTGAAGCCGAAGACCTTCCGCGAATACCTGGAAGTGGCGCGGCGGCTGTTCCTCGCCCGCGTCATGGGCCTCGACACCGTGGGCAAGGCGCTCGGCAAGATGCTCTTCCCCAAGCCGGAACAGGCCGAGCTGCGGCGCAAGATCGAGCAGCGCTGGCCGCAGAACGACAAGCGCGCCTACCTTTCCAGCCTCCACGCGATCATCGGCTGGGGCGTGCAGGAGCGCCTGGCACACATCACCTGCCCGACCCTGGTGATCAGCGCGGACAACGACTACACCCCGGTCTCGCTCAAGCAGGCCTACGTCGACCGCCTGCCCAGCGCACGCCTGGTGGTGATCGAGGACTCCCGCCACGCCACGCCGCTGGACCAGCCGGAACGCTTCAACCGCACCCTGCTCGAATTCCTCGCGCAGGTCGACCATTCGTAACCAGCAAGGAAACCCCATGACCCTGTTCAAACGCCTGATGCTCGCCGCCTCCACCCTGGTCCTCGCCGGCTCGGTGCTCGCCGCCGACCCGGCCAAGCCGCACGTGCTGCTGTCCACCACCCTCGGCGAGGTCGAGGTGGAACTGGACGCCGCCAAGGCGCCGATCTCGGTGAAGAACTTCCTGTCCTACGTCGACAGCGGCTTCTACAACGGCACCATCTTCCACCGCGTGATCCCCGGCTTCATGGTGCAGACCGGCGGCTTCACCGAGCGGATGCAGGAGAAGGACACCCAGGCGCCGATCAAGAACGAGGCCGACAACGGCCTGCTCAACGAGCGCGGCACCCTGGCCATGGCGCGCACCAGCCAGGTCGACTCGGCCACCAGCCAGTTCTTCATCAACCTCACCGACAACCGCTTCCTCGACCACGGCGCGCGCGACTTCGGCTATGCGGTGTTCGGCAAGGTGGTGCGCGGCATGGGCGTGGTCGACCAGATCGCCAAGGTGCCCACCGGCAACCGCGGCATGTACCAGGATGTGCCCAACGATCCCATCGTGATTCTGTCCGCCAAGCGCCTCTGATTGGCGCAACCTGACCGGCGGGCCATGGACGGGCCCGCCAGCACCGGGAGCCGCCATGTTCTACCGCCGTTTCGAACGCCTGATCGACCCGTTCCGCCCCGCCCCCGAGCGCATGCCTCCGGCCGAGGTGCTGCGCTTCTACGCGCACTACCTGCGCCAGGTCTGGCCGCTGTTCCTGGCGCTGCTGCTGGTCGGACTGATCGTCGCGCTGATCGAGGTCGCGCTGTTCAGCTACCTCGGGCGCATCGTCGACCTGGCCCAGGCCACACCGCCTGCCGGGTTCTTCCGGCAGCACGGCAGCGAGCTGGCCTGGATGGCCGTGGTCGCGCTGCTTCTGCGGCCGCTGTTCAACGGCCTGCACGACCTGCTGGTGCACCAGGCGATCAACCCGAGCATGACCAACCTGATCCGCTGGCAGAACCATCGCTACGTGCTCAAGCAGAGCCTCGGCTTCTTCCAGAACGACTTCGCCGGGCGCATCGCCCAGCGCATCATGCAGACCGGCAATTCCCTGCGCGATTCGGCGGTGCAGGCGGTGGACGCGCTGTGGCACGTGACCATCTACGCGATCAGCTCGCTGGTGCTGTTCGCCGAGGCCGACTGGCGGCTGATGGTCCCGCTGGCCCTGTGGATAGTCGGCTACATCGCCGCCCTCGCCCACTTCGTGCCGCAGGTGAAGCGCCGCTCGGTGGCCGCCTCGGATTCGCGCTCCCGGCTGATGGGGCGGATCGTCGACGGCTACACCAACATCACCACCCTCAAGCTGTTCGCCCACACCCGTCGCGAGGAGAACTACGCGCGCGAGGCGATGGACGACCAGACGCGGAAGACCCAGCTGGCCTCGCGCGTGGTGACCGCCATGGACGTCAGCATCACCGTCATGAACGGCCTGCTGATCGCCGGCACCTGCGGGCTGGCCCTGTGGCTGTGGAGCATCGGCCAGATCAGCGTCGGCGCCATCGCCCTGGCCACCAGCCTGGTCATCCGCATCAACAACATGTCCGGCTGGATCATGTGGGTGGTCGGCGGCATCTTCGAGAACATCGGCCAGGTGCAGGACGGCATGCAGACCATCTCCCTGCCGCGCCAGGTGGTCGACCACGACGACGCCGTGCCGCTGCGCGTGGAGCGCGGCGCGGTGGACTTCGAGCGGGTGGTGTTCCACTACGGCAAGGGCAGCGGGGTGATCGAGGGGCTGGACCTGCAAGTGCGCCCGGGCGAGAAGATCGGCCTGGTCGGGCCGTCCGGCGCCGGCAAGTCGACGCTGGTCAACCTGCTGCTGCGCCTCTACGACCTGGAGGGCGGACACATCCTCATCGACGGCCAGGACATCGCCGGCGTGACCCAGGACAGCCTGCGCGCGCAGATCGGCATGGTCACCCAGGACACTTCCCTGCTGCACCGCTCGATCCGCGACAACCTGCTCTACGGCAAGCCCGACGCCAGCGAGGCCGAACTGCTGGAAGCGGTGCGCAAGGCCCGCGCCGACGAATTCATCCCGCAGCTCAGCGATGCCCAGGGCCGCCGCGGCTTCGACGCCCAGGTCGGCGAGCGCGGCGTGAAGCTCTCCGGCGGCCAGCGCCAGCGCATCGCCATCGCCCGCGTGCTGCTCAAGGACGCGCCGATCCTGATCCTCGACGAAGCCACCTCGGCGCTGGATTCCGAGGTGGAAGCGGCGATCCAGGAAAGCCTGGAGACACTGATGCAGGGCAAGACGGTGATCGCCATCGCCCACCGCCTCTCGACCATCGCGCGCATGGACCGGCTGGTGGTGCTGGATCGCGGGGTGATCGTGGAAAGCGGCAGCCATACCGAACTGCTGGAACAGGGCGGGCTGTATGCGCGGCTGTGGCAGCACCAGACGGGAGGATTCGTCGGGGTCGATTAGTTTCGGACGAGAATCGCCTGCATTCGGTGAATCGGCGAGAAATTCGGCTCGTCCGGGGCCTCTCCGCAGTACAAAATTCAACCAATGTGACGAACGGTCGCACCCCCTCTAGCACGGGTGATACCTCGCGGCCAATGGCCATCTGAACGCCACCATCGGCCAGGGGTGGAGTGAACCATCGCCCCCAGCCCGGTCAGATCAAGTCCTAGTCAGCGAAACCCAACAGAGGAAAACAAGCCTTATGAAAATGGCCTCGGTTGTCAGCGCACTGCTCTCCAGTCTTGCGCCCAGCATTTTCGCCCAGGACGGCATTCAGAACCCCGGCGCAGGCCTCCCCGTGGTGGAGTACCACCACGGAATGGAGATCGACGTGCAGAAGGTCCTGCACCGCACCGATACCTCCCAACTGACCGGAGTGGTGCCGGTGACCCTCGTGTACGAAGACAGCGACGGCGAAGTCCACAAGGTCCGCTTCCTCGAATGGGGCGGCGCGGTTGCCGGCACCCCCACCAGCAACGCCTGATCAGCCCCGGCGATAGGGAAGCAGGCCTCGCGCCTCCTCGGCATAGGCCAGGATTCCCTCCCGCTCCTGGCACAGGAAGTCGTCCACCGCCGCCCGCAGACCGGGATGTGCCAGACGATGCCAGGAGCGGGTGATCACCGGCTCGAAGCCACGAATCAGCTTGTGCTCGCCCTGGGCGCCAGCATCGAAACGCCGAAGCCCGGCAGCGATCGCCTGATCGATGCCCTGGTAGAAGCAGGTCTCGAAATGCAGCCGGTCGAACTCGGCCAGGCAGCCCCAGTAACGCCCATAGAAGGTATCGCCGCCGACCAGGCTGAAGGCCATCGCCACCGGCCGGCTGCCGCGGCGGGCCAGGACCACGCGGATCGATTCGGGCATGCGTTCGGCCAGCAGGCTGAAGAAGTCGCGGTCCAGGTACGGCGCCTGACCACGCACGTGATAGGTGCTGGCGTAGCAGGCATGGACGAAATCCCACTGCGCCTCGTCCAGTTCGTGCCCGGACAGCCAGAGGAAGTCGATGCCCATCCCGGCGACCTGCTCGCGCTCCTTGCGGATCTGCTTGCGCTTGCGCGAGGCGAGGGCATCGAGGAAATCCTGGAAGTCACGGTAGCCCTGGTTGAACCAGTGGTACTGGCAGCCCAGCCGCTCCAGCCAGCCGTTCCCGCCCGCCAGCAGCGCATCGGCGGCGGCATCGGTGAAGTTCACGTGCACCCCGGACCAGCGCCCGTCGTGCAGCCCCTCGTCCAGCGACTCCAGCAATGCGCGGGCCGCTTCCGCCTCGCCCAGCAGGCGGGCGCCGCTGACCGGGGTGAAGGGCACGCCCAGCAGCAGCTTCGGGTAGTAGCGGATGCCGGCGCGCTGGCAGGCCTCGGCCCAGCTCCAGTCGAACACGTACTCGCCGTAGGAATGGCTTTTCAGGTAGGCCGGCGCCGCCGCCAGCAACCTGCCGTCGGCGCCGAACGCCAGACGATGCGCCGGCCGCCAGCCGCTGCGCCCGCCAACGCTGCCGCTCTCTTCGAGGCTGGAGAGGAAGGCGTGGCGCAGGAACGGCTGGTCGTCCGGCAGCAGGGCATCCCACTGGCGGGCGTCGAGGTCGGCAAGTCTGGAGCAGGTGTGGATAGGCATGGCGGCAAGTCTGGCGCGAGTCGCCGGGCATGGAAAGTCCCGCGGGCTTTCGTGGGGGGATTGCGCGGTTCCATCCACCCTGTCGAGGCACCGTGCCGAGACACCGTGCCGAGTGGTGGCGGATAACGCTGGCGCGTTATGCACCCTACGTGGCTGCAGGAGCGAGCCTGCTCGCGAACCTGGTGTAGGAGCGGGCCATGCCCGCGACCGGTCGCGCCCAGGTGCGCTCCTGCAGGTAGAACCCGCAGGACAGTTCGTCGGCAAGCCGCGGCAACCGCGCCCGGCTGTTTTATGGTGAAGAGTACGCAAGAGAAGTGCCGACTCCCACTCAGCTCGGATATCCACCCCCCTCCCCCATCAGGCACTGCGCAGCAACCTCGACGGGGGCCCGACAGCGAGGACGATCTGATGAGCACCCTGGAATGCACCTATCGCAACTACACCATCCATGCCGACGTCATGGAGCACCCCGGCCTCCCGACTCCCTGGGCCGGCGGCTGCCACATCGTCGCGCCGGACGGCAAGACCACCAAGCGCAAGACCCTGCCGCTGGAATACGCCTTCATGGCTGACCTGGAGAAGGCCCAGCACGCCTCCATCGCCCACGGCAAGTGGCTGGTCGACCAGTGCCTGGACCACGATCGCCAGCTGTTCTGATCCGCCTCGCTCCGGGCGGCGCCTGTCGCCTGGAGCAATCCATCCCGCGCCACGCTAGACTGGCGGCCTGTCCGCCGGAAGCCGCCGTATGAGCCCGATCCTGTCCCTGCGCCGCTACAGCCACGAATACCTCGCCCACAGCCACGACCACGCGCAGCTGGTGCTCGGCCTGAGCGGCAGCCTGGAATTCGAGATCGACGGCCGAGGCAGCCGGGTCACCAGCCAGACCCTCGCCGTGGTCCCGCGCGACACTCATCACGCCTGCGCCGCGCCCGGCGGCAGCCATTGCCTGGTGCTCGACCTGGCCGACGAGGATGGCCTTCTGGGCGGACTCGGCCAGCATGCCGACTCCGGCCGGCGCCTGCTGGAGAATTCCGGCCCGCTGCAGCTCAGCCCCAGTCAGGGGCAACTGGTCGGCTGGCTGGCCGGCAGCTCGCTGCAGGACCCGGTGATCGCCCGCCAGGGCGCCATCCTCCTGCTCGCCAGTCTTGCCGCCGGTGGCGAAGCGCAGTCCGAACCCACCTGCCTGCCACTGGCCAGCCTGGACAGCTATATCGACCGGCATGCCGGCCATCCGCTGCAGGTCGCCGACCTGGCGCGTCTCTCCGGCCTCTCCGCCGCGCGCTTCCACGCCCGCTTCCTCGCCGAGACCGGGCAGACGCCGATGGACTACGTGCGTCTGCGCCGCCTGCGCCAGGGCCGCGAGCTGCTCTGCAATAGTGGCCTGGCGGTGGGCGAGATCGCCGCGCGGGTCGGTTACGCCTCGCAGAGCGCCTTCACCGCCGCGCTGGTCCGCGAGTTCGGCGTCACCCCGCGCCAGTTGCGCCGCGAGGCGCGCGACAATTCCCGCTAGCCGCGCGACAGACAAAGCCCGCCCGGGCCCCTAGACTGCCGGCATCCAGGAGGAAGCCATGCAGTCAGAACCCATGCAAACCATCGAATGGCAGGATTTCGAGCGCGTCGAGCTGCGCGTCGGCACCATCGTCCATGCCGAACCCAACGTGAAGGCGCGCAAACCCGCCTACGTGCTGCAGGTCGATCTCGGCCCGCTGGGGCTGAAGACCTCCAGCGCGCAGATCACCGCGCACTATTCCGTCGAACGGCTGATCGGCCGGCAGGTGCTGTGCGTCTGCAACTTCGCGGCGAAATCCATCGCCGGGGTGCGTTCGGAGGTGCTGGTGACCGGCGTCTACGACAGCGACGACAAGGTGGTCCTGGCCGGCTTCGACCAGCCGCTGCCGAACGGCGCGCGGCTGGCCTGAGATGCAGCTGACACCCCGCTCCGCCCTGCTCGGCCTGCACGTCGGCGCGCTGATGTTCGGGCTCTCCGGCATCTTCGGCAAACTGATCCTCGCCGGCCCGCTGGTGATCGTCTTCGGCCGCGCGCTGTTCGGCGTGCTGGCCCTGGGCGGCTTCGCCGGCCATCTGTCCCGCCAGTCGCGGCCCAGCCTGCGCCAGGCGGCGATGCTGTTCGGCAGCGGATTGCTGCTGTGCGCGCACTGGCTGACCTTCTTCCTCGCGGTGAAGGTCGGCAACGTCGCGGTCGCCACCCTCGGCTTCGCCGCGTTCCCGGCCTTCACCGTGCTGCTGGAGGGGCTGCTGTTCCGCGAGCGCATCCGCCCGGCGGAATACGGCATCGTCGCGCTGGTCTGCATCGGCCTGGTGATGGTCACGCCGGCGTTCGATTTCGCCAGCGGCGCGACCCTGGGATTGCTCTGGGGCGTGCTGTCGGGGCTGCTGTTCTCGCTGCTGTCGCTGGCCAACCGGGTCAGCGTGCGCGGCGTCGATCCGATCCAGGCGGCGCTGTGCCAGAACCTGACCATCCTCGCCTGCCTGCTGCCCTTCGCCATCGTCGAGCTGCCCCATGTGCGCGCCATCGACTGGCTGTGGTTGGTGCTGCTCGGCGTGCTCTGCACCGGCGTCGCGCACAGCCTGTTCGTCGCCAGCCTGCGCCTGATCAAGGCGCGCACGGCGGCGGTGATCTTCGCCCTGGAGCCGGTCTACGGCATCGCCTTCGCCGCAATGCTGTTCGGCGAGGAACCGGGGCCGCGCATGCTGGCGGGCGGCGCGCTGATCATCTTCGCCACCTTTCTCAGCGCGCGGATCAGCAGATAAAAAGAAGGCCGCCCTGCAACTGTGCGTACTGCGAGACTTCATACCCGGGGAGGCAACTTCGAAGGGTCTCATCGCACGATCGCATGCAGGGCGGCCTGTTCGGTGGCGCGTCATCGCCATGGGGTCAATGATCGCGCGTCATTCAGCCAGTGGGTGTCAGCTCCTGGTAAAGGTTGAGTAAAAAACTCAGGCGGCCTGTTTCAGCAGCCAGCGGCAGTAGCGTTCGACGCCCTGCTCGACGCTCAGCGTCGGCGCCCGGTAGCCCGCCTCGCGCAGCAGGTCGATGTCGGCGCAGGTGTAGCACTGGTACTTGCCGCGCAACTGGTCGGGAAACTCGCTGTACTCCAGCACGCCGCGGCCGATGGCCTGTTCCAGGGTCAGCGGCGGCTGGTCGTCCTGCTCGCGCAGGCTGTTGATGACCGCCAGCGCCACGTCGTTGAACGGCTGGGCGCGGCCGCTGCCGAGGTTGAAGATGCCGCTCTGCGCCGGCGAGTCGAGGAAGTGCAGGTTGACCGCGGCCACGTCCTCCACCGAGACGAAATCACGCAGGTGGCCGCCGGCCGGGTAGTCGCCGTAGCTGCCGAACAGCTGCACCTTGCCGTTGGCGCGGTACTGGTTGAAGCAGTGGAACGCCACCGAGGCCATGCGTCCCTTGTGCTGCTCGCGCGGGCCGTAGACGTTGAAGTAGCGCAGGCCGACGATCTGGCTGCGCGCATGAGGCAGCTCGCGGCGCACGCGCTGGTCGAAGAGGAACTTGGAATAGCCGTAGACATTCAGCGGACGTTCCCAGGCGCGATCCTCGCGGAATATCGGCCCGTCGCCGTACACCGACGCAGAGGAGGCATAGAGGAACGGCACGCCCAGCGACAGGCTGGCGCTGAGCAGGTCGCAGCTGTAGCGGTAGTTGTTGTCCATCATGTAGCGCCCGTCGCTCTCCATGGTGCTGGAGCAGGCGCCCTGGTGGAACAGCGCACGGACCACGCCGAACACGCCGCGGGCGTAGCGTTCGACGAAATCGCGCTTGTCCAGGTAGTCGCTGATCTCGCAGTCCGCGAGGTTGCGGAATTTGTCGCCTTCGGTCAGGTCGTCCACCGCGATGATGTCGGTTTCGCCACGCTGGTTGAGCGCCTTGACCAGGTTGCTGCCGATGAAGCCGGCGGCGCCAGTGACGATGATGCTCATGTGGGACACTCGTTCCGGAGAATGGGGTGTCGCCAGAATATTCTTACAAGGCGGGAAGGCCTTTGACTTAGGACATGAAAGATAGCTTGCTAAGCATCTAATCGACGGGCCATGCCCGCGACCCGCCGCAGGGTCGCGGGCATGGCCCGCTCCTACAGGTGTTCTCTATCGTTCCCACGGAGTCGTGCAGGACACTCATGCCCGATCGTTATGCCCCAGGTCCCGCTGCGGATCGATCCGGTCGCGCACCCGCTGCTTGAGCACCTTGGCCTCGGGGAAGCCGCCGTCGGCCTTGCGTTCCCAGATCTGCACGCCGTCGCAGGTGATGCGGAACACCCCGCCGGTACCCGGCTCCAGGCTGACCTTGCCGAGATCGTCGGAAAAGGTGCTGAGCAGTTCCTGGGCCAGCCAGGCGGCGCGCAGCAGCCACTGGCACTGGGTGCAATAGGTGATGACGATTTCCGCTTTGGCGCTGGGCATGGCGAGGCTCTGGCTTGGGGGACTGGCGCCTATAATAGCGGCCGGGACAGCCTATCCGGACCATTTCATGCGACGCCTTTTGCTCGCCCTCCTGCTTTTCGCCCCTCTCCTCCTGAATGCCGCCGAACAGCGGCCGAAGATCGGCCTGGTGCTCTCCGGCGGCGCCGCACGCGGGCTCGCGCACATCGGCGTGCTGAAGGCGCTGGACGAACAGGGCGTGCACGTCGACGCCATCGCCGGCACCAGCATGGGCGCGGTGATCGGCGGGCTCTACGCGGCCGGCTACAGTCCGCCGGAGCTGGAGCGCATCGCCCTCGGCCTGGACTGGCAGCAGACGCTCTCCGACTCGCCGCCGCGCAAGGACATCCCCTTCCGCCGCAAGCAGGACGACCGCGACTTCCTGGTCAAGCAGAAGCTCAGCTTCCGCGACGACGGCACCCTCGGCATCCCGCTCGGGGTGATCCAGGGGCAGAACCTGTCGATGGTGCTGGAGCGCCTGCTGGTGCACACCAGCGACACCCGTGACTTCGACAAACTGGCGATCCCGTTCCGCGCCGTCACCACCGACATCGCCACCGGCGAGAAGGTGGTGTTCGGCAAGGGCCACCTGCCCCAGGTGATCCGCGCCAGCATGTCTATCCCGGCGGTATTCGCCCCGGTGGAGATCGGCGGCCGGCTGCTGGTGGACGGCGGCATGACCGACAACGTGCCGATCGACGTGGCGCGCGGCATGGGCGTCGACATGGTCATAGTGGTGGACATCGGCACGCCGCTGCTGGACCGCAAGAACCTGCTCACCGTGCTCGACGTGATGAACCAGGCGACCACGCTGATGACCCGCAGCAATTCCGAGGCGCAGCTGGCCACGCTGAAGGTCGACGACGTGCTGATCCAGCCGCCGCTGAGCGGCTACGGTTCGGCCGACTTCAACCGCGTCGAGCAGTTGATCGACGCCGGCTACCGCGCCGCCACCGCGCTCGCCCCGCGCCTGGCCGCGCTCGGCAGTCCGGAAGGCAGCCAGACCCTCGCCCTGGCCGAAGCGCGCACGCCCGGCCAGCGCCAGCCGGTGATCAGCAGCATCCGCGTGGAGAACGATTCCAAGGTCAGCGACGAGGTGATCCGCCACTACATCCGCCAGCCCCTCGGCGAGCCGCTGAACCTCGACCGCCTGCAGAGCGACATGAGCACGCTGTACGGCCTCGACTACTTCGACCAGGTGCAATACCGCGTGGTGCGCGAGAAAGGCGGCAACGCGCTGGTGATCCATGCCCACGGCAAGCGCGCCGGTACCGACTACCTGCGGCTGGGCCTGAACCTGTCGGACGACCTGCGCGGCGACAGCACCTTCAACGTCGGCGCCAGCTACCGGGTCAACGGCATCAACCGGCTTGGCGCGGAATGGCTGACGCGCCTGCAGATCGGCCATCACCAGGAGCTCTACAGCGAGTTCTACCAGCCGCTGGACGTCGGCTCGCGCTACTTCGTCGCGCCCTACGTGCTCAACGAGGCGCAGAACATCGAGGCCACCGACGATGACGACCCGATCGCCGAATACCGCCTGGAGCGCTACGGCTACGGCCTCAACCTCGGCCGGCAGATCGCCAACAACGGCGAGATCCGCTTCGGCGTGGCGCAGACCTTCGGCAACGCCGACGTGCGCATCGGCGAGCAGGACCTGCCGGATTTCAGCTTCGACGAGGGCTACTACGAGCTGAAGTATTCCTTCGACACCATGGACAACGTCGACGTCCCCCACGAGGGCGAGGACATCCAGCTCAGCCTGCGCCAGCACGACCCGGGACTGGGCGACGACGACCGCTACCGGCAGTGGAACCTGAAACTGGACAAGGCGTTCAGCCTGGACGCCGACACCTGGGTGCTCGGCGGCGCCTACGGCCGCACCCTGGACGATGCCGACGTGGTGGTGTCCAGCTTCCTGCTCGGCGGCGCGCGGCAGCTGTCCGGCTTCCGCCAGGATTCACTGGCCGGGCAGAACTACGCCCTCGGCCGCCTCATCTATTACCGGCGGCTGAGCGAGCGGCCGTTCCTGCCGCTGGACTTCCCCTTCTATATCGGCGGCAGCCTGGAGCGCGGCCGGGTGTGGAACAACGACAACAGCTTCGACACTGGCTACGTGAATGCCGGCAGCGTCATGTTCGGCTTCGAGACGCCGCTGGGGCCGCTGTCGTTCAGCTTCGGGCTGAACGATGCCAGCGAGCATGCGCTGTACATCGATCTCGGGAAGAACTTCTGAATGCGGGAGCGGTGCTCCCCTCTCCCCTTGCGGAAGAGGGGAGTGAATCAGGCCAGGCTTTCGTCCAGCACGAGCACCACCTTCCCCTGCACCTGGTTGCTCGCCAGGGCCTCGAACGCCGCTTCCGCATCGGCGGCCGCGAAGCTGCGCTCCAGCTGCGGCTTCAGCGCGCCAGTGGCGAACAGCGGCCAGACCTTCTCGCGCAGGTCGGCGATCAGCCGTGCCTTGAAGTCGTCGTTGCGGGTGCGCAGGGTCGAGCCGATGACCTGGATGCGCTTGCCCAGCACCTTGGCCAGGTCGAGTTCGGCCTTGCGCCCGCCCATCAGGCCGATGATCACCCAGCGGCCGTCGGTGCGCAGCAGGTCCAGGTCCAGCGCGGCGTAGTTGGCGCCGACCGGGTCGAGAATGACGTCGAACGGGGCGAAATCGCGCAGGTCCTCCAGGCTCTCCCCACGCAGCGCGCCGCCTTCGGCACCGAGGGATTCGCAGTAGGCCAGGCGTTCGGCCGAGCCGACGCTGACCCGGCAGGGGTTGCCGAAGGCCTTGCACAGCTGGATGCCGGCGGAACCGACACCGCTGGCGCCGGCGTGCAGCAGCACCTTCTCGCCGGGCTGCAGGGCGCCGAGCTGGAACAGGTTGAGCCAGGCGGTGGCATATACCTCGGGCAGCGCCGCCGCCTCGGCCAGCGACAGGCCTTGCGGCGCCGGCAGGGCGTGGCGGCCGTCGACCACCACTTCCGCGGCCATGCCACCCCCGGCGAGCAGCGCGCAGACGCGGTCGCCCACCTGCCACTGCGCACCGGCGCCGACCTCGGTCACCACGCCGGCGCACTCCAGGCCGAGGATGTCGCTGGCCCCGGGTGGCGGGGGGTAGAGCCCGGCCTTCTGCAGCAGGTCGGCGCGGTTGATCCCAGCCGCCGCCACGCGAATGCGGATCTGCCCGGCGCCACAGGTCGGACTCGGCCGTTCTCCCCAGACCAGCTGCCCCTCGATGCCTTGCAATGCTTTCACGCTGCCTCCATAGTGATTCCAGATGCCCGCACTGCGTGTCGGGCCAACTCTCCTCTTCGCGCCGAATTCTTCTGTCGAGTGAACCCGGCGCAGCCAGATACGGCCTAATATGCGTCATAACTCTCCGCTCAGTCGAATCAGCATGAAGCGATTTCTGCCCCGCACCGCCCTGTTGCTAATCCTTGGCGCAACCGCGCTGTCGTCGTTCGCCGCCACGTCCAGCAGTGATGCGTGGGATGGCCTGCAGCCAGACCGCGAGCAGGTGATCGCCAGCCTGAACATCGTGGAGCTGCTCAAGCGCCACCACTACAGCAAGCCGCCGCTGAACGACGAGCGCTCGGCGAAGATCTATGACAGCTACGTGAAGTCCCTGGACCCGGCGCGGATGTACTTCACCGCCGCGGACATCAAGGAATTCGCGCCCTGGCGCACCCAGTTCGACGACTTCCTCAAGACCGGCGAGCTGGACCCGGGCTTCACCATCTACAAGCGCCATCTCGACCGGGTGAAGGAACGCCTGGACTTCGCCCTGGCGATGCTCGGCAAGGGCGTCGGCAAGATCGATTTCAAGGCCGACGAAAGCCTGGAGATCGACCGCGAGAAATCGGCCTGGGCGAAGAACCGGGCCGAGCTCGACGATCTCTGGCGGCGCAAGGTGAAGGACGAGGTGCTGCGCCTGAAGATCGCCGGCAAGGATGACAAGGCCATCCAGGAACAGCTGACCAAGCGCTACAAGAACCAGCTGCTGCGCCTGGAGCAGACCCGCGGCGAGGACATCTTCCAGGCCTACATCAACGCCTTCGCCCAGTCCTACGACCCGCACACCCAGTACCTGTCGCCGGACAGCGCGGAAAACTTCGACATCAACATGAGCCTGTCGCTGGAAGGCATCGGCGCGGTGCTGCAGAGCGACAACGACTACGTGAAGGTCGTGCGCCTGGTGCCGGCCGGTCCGGCGGAGAAGAGCAAGCAGCTCGCACCGTCCGACAAGATCATCGGCGTCGCCCAGGGCAAGGAAGAGATGGTCGACGTGGTCGGCTGGCGCCTGGACGAGGTGGTCAAGCTGATCCGCGGGCCGAAGGGCTCGCAGGTGCGCCTGGAAGTCATCCCGGCGAGCAACGCGCCGAACGACCAGACCAGCAAGATCGTCACCATCATCCGCGAAGCGGTGAAGCTGGAAGACCAGGCGGCGAAGAAATCGGTGATCACCATCGATCACGAAGGCCGCAGCTACAAGCTCGGCGTCATCGACGTGCCGGCCTTCTACCTGGACTTCAAGGCCTACCGCTCGGGCGACCCGAACTACAAGAGCACCACCCGCGACGTTAAGAAACTGATCGGCGAGCTGCAGAAAGAGAAAGTCGACGGCATCGTCATCGACCTGCGCAACAACGGCGGCGGTTCCCTGCAGGAAGCTACCGAGCTGACCGGCCTGTTCATCGACCAGGGCCCGACCGTGCTGGTGCGCAACAGCGACGGCCGCGTCGACGTGCTCAACGACGACGAAGGCAAGGCCTTCTACACCGGGCCGATGACCGTGCTGGTCAACCGCCTGTCCGCCTCGGCCTCGGAAATCTTCGCCGGCGCCATGCAGGACTACCACCGCGCGCTGATCGTCGGCGGGCAGACCTTCGGCAAGGGCACCGTGCAGACCATCCAGCCGCTCAACCACGGCGAGCTGAAGCTGACCCTGGCCAAGTTCTACCGTGTCTCCGGGCAGAGCACCCAGCACCAGGGCGTGATCCCGGACATCAGCTACCCGTCCATCGTCGACGACAAGGAAATCGGCGAAAGCGCCCTGCCCGACTCGATGCCGTGGGACACCATCCGCCCGGTGCTGAAGGCCCAGGCCGATCCGTTCAAGCCGTTCCTCGATCAGCTGAAGACCCGCCACGACGCGCGCACCGAGAACAATGCCGACTTCGTCTACGCCCGTGAGCGCCTGGCCCTGGCCCAGGAACTGATGCGCGAGAAGACCGTCAGCCTCAACGAAGCCAAGCGCCGCGCCCAGCAGAGCAGCATCGAGAGCCGCCAACTGGCGATGGAAAACGCCCTGCGCAAGTCCAAGGGCCAGGAGCCGCTGAAGGAACTGAAGAAGGAAGACGAGAACGCCCTGGCGGACGACGACAAGACCAAGCCGCAGGACGACGCCTACCTGACCGAGTCCGGGCACATCCTGATCGACTACCTGAACCTGGATTCGGCGCTGGCCAAGCACTGATCCGCTGGAATGAAGAAGGGCCGGGAAACCGGCCCTTTCTTTTTGCTCGAACCGTAGGCGGGTGAAACCCGCCAGGTTCATCGCTCCGAAACGGCGGGCTGCACCCGCCCTACGGACTCTGTGGAAGGAACGGGGTCGCTTCTACAACCCCAGCTCCCCCGCCCGCCGCTCGAAACGCGCCGCCATGTCCTCGTCCACCATCAGCCCGGGACCGCCCTGGCGATACAGTTCGGCCAGCTTGCGCTCCGCCAGCGGATGGCCCCTGTCGGCGGCCTGCGTCCAGTAGCGTGCGGCCTCGCCGGCATCCGGCGCATTGCGGCTGTCGCCGGCGAGAGCCTGGACGCCCAACTGGTAGGCGGACTTGGCATCGCCCGCCGCTGCCGCCAGGCGCAACAGGCGCATCCCCTCCTCCCGCGCGCCGAACCCCTGCCCCCTGAACAGCAGCAGATGGCCGTAGAAGCTCTGCGCCGGCAGATCGCCCAGGTTCGCCATGCGCGCGAACTGGCCCTGCATCCACTGCCAGGCACGCGGTTGCTTCACCAGCCAGGGCCAGCCCATCAGGCGCCGCGCCACCGCGTATGCCAGTCGCGCGCGCAGGCGCCACCAGCGCTCGGAAAGGCCAGCCATCACAGGTCTTCCGGATAACTGAACTCGAAGACGCGCACCACTTCCGAGGCATGCCAGCCGGCCGCGGCGGGACCGTCGGGGGCGCCGGAGAAACGCCCGAGGCGCTCGACGCATTCGAAGAAGCCGGTACGCGGCAGGCGGCTGGCGCCCTGGCTGATCACCAGCGAGCTGCGCAACGGCCGGCCCGCCCGGGCGTCCAGCGCCGCCAGGTGTTCCAGGGCGGCGGTGAGGGTGGTCATTGCCGGTGTCGGCAATTGCAGGCGCTCGATCAGCGCCCGGTAGGTCAGCAGATGACGTTGCCGGCGGGCATCTTCCAGTTCGACGAGCAGCCCCTGCCAATGCTTGCGACTGATATGTACGCTCAAAGGCCGGACTCCGCATTCATCCCCAGGGCACGACGCAGGCCGAACTGGATCGCCTCGCTGGCTTCCCGCTCGCCGCTCTCGATCAGTTCCAGATAGGACGGGCTGATCCCCACCGAGCGCGCCACCTGTTCGACGGAGAACCCGCGCGCCTCGCGCAGGCTGCGCCAGTCGGGAGTGCCCGATGCCGCGGTCGCGGCGAGAGGTGGGGAAACGGGCTGGGCGGCAGTCTTTCCGGCGGCCGCCAGCAATGCCTGGTAATCCGCCCAGGGGACAACGGCATATTCAGCTTCGCCGTCACGCATGATCACTTGAACGTTCATGACAACACTCCTTGCAAGCCGTCATCTTACCAAGCGCTGACAGCGTCAGGACCAGTGCCCCGTGCGATAAGTATCGACCATGAAACGCTGATTGGCTGCCTTCGTCTGCCTCGGACAGCGCCTGGGACGGCATGTTCAGGCCGATCCGCGATTTTCTCCCGCGTCAGCGTGAACCGGTTTTCTCCGGCGCGGGCAACGACTTCAGCGACTCGCGCACGTCGCTGCCCTGGCTGTCGCGCCACACCTTGAATGCATCCAGCTCCAGCTGCCAGCGGCGCACCACCCAACCCAGCACTGCCAGGTCGTCGAGCAGGCCGACGCCGACCACCCAGTCGGGAATCGCGTCCACCGGGGTGAGGAAGTACAACAGCGCGGCGACGATCGACAGCAGCGCCTGCGGGCTGATCCCGCGATACTGCCCGCGCACGAAGGCCACCAGCAGTTCCTGCAGCAGGTTGAGGTCAGCCTTGACCAGACGCAGCCGCGAGCGCTTGCGCGCCACCGCCAGCAGCAGGGCCGGCAGGCGGCCGCGAGCCAAGAAGCGGCTGGCAAGACTGAGGTAGCGATCGAATCCGGGAAGCTTTTTCATAGGGGCCTCGCTGCGCGTGGTGCTGCGCGGGTTATCCACCCTTCCTGTGGATAAGTCTGTTGAAATTCGCCTCCGATCCATCCGGAAAGCCCATTTCAGCGGGCGCCCGGACAAATCGTCCACTTTTTATCCAGCCAGATAAAAGCGTTTAAAATCATGCGTTTGGGGCTATTCGATGAGCGCGCTCATGTCAAGCACCGGATTTCCAGCCAGCTGCGACAAGAATGTGCATAAGGGTAACACCGCGGCGCCGCGGCATTCTCCACGACGGCCGACGCTCGCCGCCAAATGAAAACGCCCCGCATCTGGCGGGGCGTTTTCGCTGGTACGAAAGTACTCAGTTCTTCTGTTCAGCCGGCTGGTCCTGCGGCGCGTTCTGGTCCTTGATGCCGAGCAGTTCCAGATCGAACACCAGCACCGAGTTGGCCGGAATCGCCGGGCTCGGGCTCTGCTCGCCATAGGCCAGCTCGCTGGGGATGAACAGCTTGACCTTCTCGCCGACGTGCATCAGCTGCAGGCCTTCGACCCAGCCCGGAATCACGCCGCTCACCGGCAGGTCGATCGGGCTGCCGCGCTGGATGGAGCTGTCGAACACGGTGCCATCGGTCAGCTTGCCTTCGTAGTGGACGGTGACCACGTCGCTCGGCTTCGGCTGCGGGCCTTCGCCCTTCTTCACGACTTCGTACTGCAGGCCGGACTTGGTGGTGACCACGCCTTCGCGCTTGCCGTTGTCCTCGAGGAACTTCTTGCCGGCCTTGGCGGTTTCTTCGTTCAGCTTGACCAGGCGCTCTTCGGAACGCTTCTGCAGGAAGGTGAAGGCCTCGGTCAGCTCTTCATCGGTCAGCTTCTGCTTCTGCTTGGTGACAGCATCCTCGATGCCCAGGGCGACAGCCTTGGAATCCAGGTCATCCATGCCTTCCTGGACCAGACTCTTGCCCATGTTCAGGCCGATGCCATAGGACGCCTTCTGCGCCGGGGTGGTGAGTTCTACCTTGGTCTGCGAATCGCAGCCGGAGAGAACCAGCCCGACCAGAGCGATGGCCATCGCCAACCGATGTTGTTTCATGCTGAGTTCCTTAGTCTGTCCGCCATGCAGGCATATCGGTGAAGCCGCGAGCTTATCAGGGGCTAGCGGCCAGTGGCTATGGGGAATAGGAACAGTCGGCATGTAGGAAGTTCCGAAACGGAACTTCAGGAATATGGCGGGATATTGCGGGGAAATGAAAAAGCCCCCAGGCATTTCTGCCTGAGGGCTTTCGAATATGGCGCAGCGGACGGGACTCGAACCCGCGACCCCCGGCGTGACAGGCCGGTATTCTAACCGACTGAACTACCGCTGCGTCGGACCCGAGATTGGTGGGTGATGACGGGATCGAACCGCCGACCCTCTGCTTGTAAGGCAGATGCTCTCCCAGCTGAGCTAATCACCCTTCGTCTCGAAGTGGTGCGCATTCTACGGAGGGAGATTCACCCTGACAAGCCCCCGAGTGAAAAAATTTTTCAGAAGTTCCAAAGGCTTAGGAAAAACCCACGAACGCAGGGACGGGGTTGGCCTGGACGCTGCCGAGCGGAATAATGCGTCCTTTGTGTCCAGGAGTCCGACCGTCATGTGGTTCCGCAATCTGCTCGTGTACCGCCTCACCCAGGATCTGCAGATCGATGCCGACAGCCTCGAAAAGGCCTTGGCCAGCAAGCCGGCGCGCCCCTGCGCCAGCCAGGAGCTGACGACCTACGGCTTCACCGCTCCGTTCGGCAAGGGGCCGGACGCCCCGCTGGTGCATGTCAGCCAGGATTTCTTCCTGATCTCCGCGCGCAAGGAAGAACGCATCCTGCCGGGCAGCGTGGTGCGCGATGCGCTGAAGGACAAGGTCGATGAAATCGAGACCGCGCAGATGCGCAAGGTCTACAAGAAGGAACGCGACCAGCTGAAGGACGAGATCGTCCAGACCCTGCTGCCGCGCGCCTTCATCCGCCGCTCCGCCACCTTCGCGGCGATCGCGCCGAGCCTCGGCCTGATCCTGGTCGACTCCTCCAGCGCGAAGAAGGCCGAGGACCTGCTCTCCACCCTGCGCGAAGCCATCGGCTCGCTGCCGGTGCGCCCGCTGAGCGTGAAGGTCGCGCCGACCGCCACCCTCACCGACTGGGTGAAGACCCAGGAAGCCGCCGGCGACTTCCACGTCCTCGACGAGTGCGAGCTGCGCGACACCCACGAGGACGGCGGCGTGGTGCGCTGCAAGCGCCAGGACCTCACCAGCGACGAAATCCAGCTGCACCTCAGCTCCGGCAAGCTGGTCACCCAGCTGTCGCTGGCCTGGTCGGACAAGCTGTCGTTCATCCTCGACGACAAGCTGGCGATCAAGCGCCTGCGCTTCGAAGACCTGCTGCAGGAGCAGGCCGAGCAGGACGGCGGCGAGGATGCCCTCGGCCAGCTCGACGCCAGCTTCACCCTGATGATGCTGACCTTCGCCGAATTCCTCCCGGCGCTGTTCGAAGCCCTCGGCGGCGAGGAAATCCCGCAGGGCATCTGAGCCCTGCCCGCCCGGCCGGAAGCTTGTCCCTTCCGGCCGGATGTGCAAAATATTGCGCATAGCGAGGACGACCTCGCCACCCGCGCGGTGCTCCAGCAGGGACGGCCCTGATCCTTCATCCCCGCAAAGGAGCGAGCCATGTCCTGGTTGATCCTGTTCTTCGCCGGCCTGTTCGAAGTCGCCTGGGCCGTCGGCCTGAAATACACCGACGGCTTCAGCCGTCCCCTCCCCACCCTGCTCACCGTCCTCGCCATGGCCGCCAGTCTCGGCCTGCTCGGCCTGGCCATGAAACAACTGCCCCTGGGCACCGCCTATGCGGTATGGACCGGCATCGGTGCGGTCGGCACGGTGATCGCCGGCATCATGCTGTTCGGCGAGTCCATGGCGCCGGTGCGCCTGCTCAGCGTGGCGCTGATTCTCTGCGGGCTGGTGGGGCTGAAACTCAGCCACTGATCATCTGCGTAGGAAAGGCGTAGGAAAACAGTCGCGTTCGCGGAAAAGTATGCGTATGCTGCACGCCACTGTGCTTGCTTGGTCACTGCGGTTGGTGACCTGATGGAGCGTTTTCGCCCCGTCGCCTTGGTTCCGATCTACCCTTGCAACTCAGAAATGGCGCGGCTTTCGCGCCGCAATTACCTCAGTTCAAGGTGTATATCTCATGTCGACTCGTCAAAACGGCACTGTAAAATGGTTCAACGATGCCAAAGGCTTTGGCTTCATCACCCAGGAAAACGGCGGTGACCTGTTCGTTCACTTCCGCTCCATCCAGGGCAACGGCTTCAAGTCCCTGCAGGAAGGCCAGCGCGTCTCCTTCGTGGTCGTGAATGGCCAGAAAGGCCTGCAGGCTGACGAAGTTCAGGTCGCCTGAACCTCGCATCCGCGATAAGAAAAGCCCCGGTCTCTACCGGGGCTTTTTCATTTCCGCACGAATCAGCGGGCGGCGCCGCGCAAGCCTGCCACCTGCTCCTGCAGATATTCGCGCCGAGCCTGCTCCGGCGGCAGCGGTTGCCCGGCCACCAGCCGTATCCGCGACCAGAAGCGGCGGAAGAAGCCCTTCGCCGGATCGCGGCTGAAGAAGCTGCCCCATAGCCCCTGCAGCGCCATCGGAATCACCGGCACCGGGGTTTCCGCGATGATCCGCTCGACCCCGGCGCGGAATTCGTTGATCTCGCCGTCGCCGGTCAGCTTGCCCTCGGGGAAGATGCACACCACCTCGCCATCCCTCAGGTACTGCGCGACGCGGACGAAGGCCTGCTCGTAGATCCGCTCGTCCTCGTGGCGCGCGGCGATGGGCACGGCGCCGGCGGTGCGGAAGATGAAGTTCAGCACCGGCAGCTGGAAGATTTTGTAGTACATGACGAAGCGCACCGGCCGCCGCACCGAGCCGGCGATCAGCAGCGCATCGACGAACGACACGTGGTTGCACACCAGCACCACCGGCCCCTCGTCGGGGATCGCCTCGAGGTTCTGGTGATCCACCCGGTACATCGAGTGGCCGAGCAGCCAGACCAGGAAGCGCATGGTGAATTCCGGCACGATGCGGAAGATGTAGACGTTCACCGCCACGTTCATCAGCGACAGCACCAGGAACAGCTGCGGGATCGACAGCCCCGCCACCGACAGCAGCAGGATCGAGACGATAGCCGCGGCGACCATGAAGATCGCGTTGAGGATGTTGTTGGCGGCGATCACCCGGGCGCGCTTGTCCGGCTCGGTGCGCGACTGGATCAGCGCATACAGCGGCACGATGTAGAAGCCGCCGAACACGCCGATGCCGAGGATGTCGCCGAGCACCGTCCAGGCCTGCGGCTGCTGCAGCACCGCCAGCCAGTCGTGGGGCTGCGCGCCGCGCGGGAAGTCGCCGGAGTGCCACCAGAGCAGCAGGCCGAACAGGGTCAGGCCGATGGAGCCGAACGGCACCAGGCCGATCTCCACCTTCTTGCCGGAGAGCTTCTCGCAGAGCATCGAACCCAGCGCGATGCCCACCGAGAACACCGTGAGGATCAGCGTCACCACGCTCTCGTCGCCGTGCAGCAGCTCCTTGGCGTAGCCCGGGATCTGCGTCAGGTAGATCGCACCGAGGAACCAGAACCAGGAGTTGCCCACCAGCGAGCGCGACACCGCCGGGCGCTGGCCGAGGCCCATGCGCAGGATCGCCCAGGACTGGGCGAAGATGTTCCACTCCAGCTTCAGCCCCGGCAGCGCCGCCGCCGCGCGGGGAATGCCGCGGCTGGCCAGGTAGCCGCAGGCCGCCACCAGCACCACGACGACGGCCACGCCGAGGGCATGGTCCTGGCGCGACATCAGCAGGCCGGCGCCGATGGTGCCGAACAGGATGGCGAGGAAGGTGCCCATCTCCACCAGCGCGTTGCCGCCGACCAGTTCATCCTCGTGCAGCGCCTGCGGCAGGATCGAGTACTTCACCGGGCCGAACAGCGCAGAGTGGGCGCCCATGGCGAACAGCGCGACGAACAGCAGGGGCAGGCTGCCGAGCACGAAACCGGCGGCGCCGACCAGCATGATCAGCACCTCGGCCAGCTTCAGCCCGCGCATCAGCGCGTCCTTGTTGTATTTCTCGCCGAACTGCCCGCCGAGGGCGGAGAACAGGAAGAACGGCAGGATGAACAGCAGCGCGCAGAGGTTCACCAGCAGGTTGGGGTCGCCGCTGACCGCCAGGTGGTAGAGGATCGCCAGCACCAGCGACTGCTTGAACAGGTTGTCGTTGAACGCGCCGAGGAACTGGGCGGTGAAGAACGGCAGGAAACGCTGTTTGCCCAGCAGGGCGAATTGCGAATGTCGAGTCATCGTCCTTGTGTACCTGCGAAGGGATCGGGATACCGCAACCGATTTGACCGCAACAGGCGCCCCGCAGGACACAAAGTACGTCTCAGATCACCGGATCCCAGCGCTGCGACCAGTCGGAATCCTGGCTCACCACTTCCCTGAGCAGGGTGAACGCCTGCTGCAGCACCGCCGAGTCGCGCTCGCGGGAATACACCAGATAGGTCGGATAGCTGAATTCCGGCGCCTTCGGCACCCGCTGCAGGACCTTCTTGTCCAGGTAGCTCTGCACCACCCGCGTGCGGAAGTAGCCCGAACCGCCGTTCTCCAGGATGAACTGCAGCGCCAGCGGGCCGAGGTTGAACGACACCGGCGCCTTGGCCTTCTCCGGCAACGCGCTGTCGTGCTGGCGGCGGAAGCCCTCGCCCCAGTCGATGTAGACGTAGGGCTCGGCCTTCTTCGCGCGCACCAGGATCAGCTTCTCCTCCAGCACCTGCTCCACCAGCATGCCCGGCAGGTAGTTCGGCTGGTAGACCAGCGCGGCGTCGAGCACGCCCAGTTCCAGCTGGCGCAGCAGGGTCTGGCCGTCGCCGATATCCGCCGATACGGCGTGGTCGCCGATGCATTCGCGGATGCGGCTGACCCAGCGCAGCATCAGCGGATTGCACAGGCTCACCTCGCCGCCGATGTGCAGGACGTTGTGGTAGCCCTCCGGCAGCGGCAGGTCGCGCTGCGCCGCCTCCCAGCTCTGCAGCATCTGGTTGGCGTACATCACGAACGCCGCGCCATCCGGCGTCAGCCGCGCGCCGGCGCGATTGCGCACGAACAGGGTGCAGTTGAGATGGCCTTCCAGCTTCTGGATGCGCGCGGTGATGGCGGTCTGGGTGATGTGCATGCGCTCGGCGGCGGCGACGAAGCTGCCGTGGCGGACGATTTCCAGGAAGGTGCGGGTGAGATCGATATCCATCGGGGTGATCGGCCGGCAAGCGGGCGCGTCCGGCAAGTCTCCATCGGGCGGTGTGGAATTGCGACAGGATGACGGCTGGCCGCGACACTTGCCAGCCGCACAGGAAAAAGCCGGACTTTCCAGTTTCTCGAAAAGCCCGGCAAGGGGTGCCGCTGGAGGCACTCGGGAGCGTCCGTCCGTGGACGTGGAAATCAGGCCCGGAAGCTGTGGTCCCCGGGCGGCTCGATGGGTTCGAACACCGGCGTGACCACCCGTTCGCAGCGCAGGCCGGTGGCTTCGCTCATGCGTTCGGCCGCTTCCGGGTCATCGGCGAACGGCAGCAGCGAGGCCTGCTCCAGATCGCGGCGGCCCTGGCAGCACAGCCAGCAGGCCAGGACGCAGGCGGCGAGGATCAGCAGTGTGGACATATCCCCTCCTCAGGCTTCGGCGACGGCGGCGGGCACGTGGCCACGCTCCCCGCCACGCACGGTCAGCCAGGTGTTCCAGGCCATCAGCAGCATGCCCGCGGCGAAGAAGCTGCCGCCGAGCAGGCGCACCAGGTAGCCCGGGTGGCTGGCCTGCAGCGCCTCGACGAAGGAATAGGTCAGAGTGCCGTCGGCGTTCACCGCGCGCCACATCAGGCCCTGGGTGATGCCGTTGACCCACATCGCGGCGATGTACAGCACGGTGCCGATGGTGGCCATCCAGAAGTGCGCGTTGATCAGGCCGATGCTGTGCATCTGCTCGCGGCCATACAGCTTCGGGATCATGTGGTAGAGCGCGCCGATGGAGATCATCGCCACCCAGCCCAGCGCACCGGCGTGCACGTGGCCGATGGTCCAGTCGGTGTAGTGGGACAGCGAGTTGACGGTCTTGATCGCCATCATCGGGCCTTCGAAGGTGGACATGCCGTAGAAGGCCAGGGACACCACCAGGAAGCGCAGGATCGGGTCGGTGCGCAGCTTATGCCAGGCGCCGGAGAGGGTCATCATGCCGTTGATCATGCCGCCCCAGCTCGGCGCCAGCAGCACCAGCGACATCACCATGCCGAGCGACTGCGCCCAGTCCGGCAGCGCGGTGTAGTGCAGGTGGTGCGGGCCGGCCCAGATGTACAGGGTGATGATCGCCCAGAAGTGCACGATGGACAGGCGATAGGAATACACCGGGCGCTCGGCCTGCTTGGGCACGTAGTAGTACATCATGCCGAGGAAGCCCACCGAGAGGATGAAGCCGACCACGCTGTGGCCGTACCACCACTGGATCATCGCGTCGGTGGCGCCGGAATAGACCGGGTAGGACTTCAGCAGGGTGACCGGAATCGCGATGTGGTTGACCACATGGACCATGCCGGTGACCACGATGAAGGCGCCGTAGAACCAGTTGCCCACATAGATGTGCTTGACCTTGCGCCGGGCGATGGTGCCGAAGAACAGGTAGGCGTAGAGCACCCAGAGGATGGCTACCCACAGGGCGATGGGCCACTCCATCTCGGCGTATTCCTTGGACGTGGTGATGCCCAGCGGATAACTGAGGACGATGGCGACGATGCTCGCCTGCCAGCCCCAGAACAGGAAGTTCGCCAGGCCGTCGGAGATCACCCGCACCCGGCAGGTGCGCTGCACCACATAGAAGGAAGTGGCGAACAGCGCGCTGCCGCCGAAGGCGAAGATCACCAGGTTGGTATGGATCGGGCGGATGCGCCCGAAGCTGGTCCAGGGAATGCCGAAGCTGAGCTCCGGCCACACCAGCTGGGCGGCGATGAACACGCCCATGCCCATGCCGAGGATTCCCCAGAAGAGAGTGGTAAGAGTGAAGCGGCGGACTATTTCGTAGTTGTAGACGCTGTCGCTTTGGAGCGGGATCGCACTGGCCATCTTGGTTCCGTTGTACTTCTCGGGCTGCAAGGCTGCTCCCGCCCGCCGCCGGGAGCAGGGAGATGCGGCAGCGGGCTGGACCGTGACTGCGGGAACACGGCCGGGAGCACCTACAGTCTGCGAAGCGGCGAGAAATGCAACAAACTAATATTAATGCAGTAATAGTTGATTAATTTTGATATCAAATTTCCAGGCAGGAAAAAAACCCTTGTCCGACAAGGGCCTGAGCCAGAAATTCAGAGGTATGTAAGGGAATATTTCGTAGCAGGCGAAATCCCATACATTCAAATAAATGATCCATACGGCAATTTAATTTCATTTAATTTCAGTTAGCTGGGGTGGCTAGTATTTCCGTCGTTCCTGTCGTGCAAATCGCACGGCTGCATCGAGGAGAACCGCCATGCCGCATCCCGCCCTGCACACCCCGTTGGTGGACCTGCTGGGATGCGAGGTCCCGATCATTTCCGCCGGCATGGGCGGCGTCGCCCGCCACGAACTCGCCGCCGCGGTGAGCAACGCCGGCGGTTTCGGCTGCCTGGGCATGGTCCGCGAGCCGGTGGAGCTGATCCGCCGGGAAGTCCGCGCCTACCGCGTGCTCAGCCAGCGCCCCTTCGCCGTCAACCTGATCCCGGCCGCCACGCCGAAGCAACTGCTCGCCGAACAGGTGCGCGCCTGCCTCGAACTGCGGGTGCCGGCCATCGCGCTGTTCTGGGATGTGGACGAGGAACTGGTCCGCCAGCTGAAGGACGCCGGCATCCTGGTGCTGCACCAGGTCGGCCGCCGCAGCCACGCCGAGCAGGCCCTGCGCGCCGGGGTGGACGTGCTGATCGCCCAGGGCATCGAGGCCGGCGGACATGTCTGGGGCGAAATCTCGACCCTGGCGCTGGTGCCGGAACTGGTAGCCCTCGGCGACACCCCGGTGGTGGCCTGCGGCGGCATCGCCAGCGGTTCCGCGCTGGTCGCCGCCCTCGCCCTCGGCGCCCAGGGCGTGGCCTGCGGCTCGGCATTCCTCGCTACCCACGAATCCTACGCCCACGATTTCCACAAGCAGCGGCTGGTCGAGGCCGGGGCCGACGAACCGCTGCTGACCGACGCCTTCTTCCGCAACTGGCCGATGCCGGCGCCGGTACGGGTGCTGCCCAATGCCGTGACCCGCGGCGAGTACGCCGAACTGCACGCCCAGCGCAGCACGCCGGTGATCGGCGAGCAGGACGGCGGGCCCATCCATCTGTTCTCCACCGATTCGCCCCTGCGCGATGCCCGCGGCGCGCTGGCCGACATGCCGATCTACGCCGGCCAGTCCTGCGGGCAGATCGACGAAATCTGCAGCGCGGCGCAGCGGCTCGAACGCCTGCTCGCGGAAGCCGAAACCTGCCTGGCGCGCCTGCAGCCCGAGCCGGCGGAGGCCGATGCCGAACTGATCGACTGGCTGCAGGAACTGCTCCGCGCCGAACGCGCCGGCGCCCGGCTGATGCTCGACAGCGCCCGGCAGACCGACGATCCCGCCCTGCTGCAACGCTTCGCCGGGCTGCACCGCGGCGAGGCGGAAAGCTGCCGGCGCCTGCTGCACTGCCTGCAGCGCCTGGGCGCGCAGCCGGAGCCGGGGATCGGCGAATTCCACGCCAAGGCCATGGCCATCGACGACCTGGCCGAGCGCCTCGACTTCATCGCCCGCGGCCAGCGCTGGGTCGCCCGCCAGTTGAGCGGGCGCCTCCCGCAACTGCGGCAGCCCTGGCTGCGCCACGAGTTGCAGCAGGTCCTGCACCTGCACCTTCCGGATTCAAGAGAACGATAAAGGGTCTTCCATGCCTTCCGAGCTATCCACTGCCAACACCACCCTCCCGGGCGCCAGCCGTGCCCACCGCTTCGCCGAAAACCTGCTCAGCCAGGCCGGCCTCGGCCTCGACGGCCAGGCACCGTGGGACATGCGCCTGCACAGCCCCGACGTACCGCAACGCGCCCTCGCCCAGGGCAACCTCGGCCTGGGCGAGGCGTACATGGACGGCGACTGGGACTGCGAGCAGCTCGACGAATTCTTCGCCCGCCTGCTGCGCTCCGGCGTCGCCGACCAGATCAGCCCCGCGGCACTGATCTTCCACGCCCTGCAGGCGCGCCTGCTGAACCGCCAGACCAGCCGCCGCGCCTGGGAAGTCGGCGAACGCCACTACGACCTCGGCAACGACTTCTACGCCGCCATGCTCGACCCGCGCATGACCTACACCTGCGGCTACTGGAAGGACGCCGGCGACCTCGCCGCGGCGCAGGAGGCCAAGCTCGACCTGGTCTGCCGCAAGCTGCACCTCGAACCCGGCATGCGCGTGCTGGACATCGGCTGCGGCTGGGGCAGCTTCATGGCCTACGCGGCGCAGCACTACGGGGTGGAATGCGTCGGCGTGACCATCTCCCGCGAGCAGAGCGAATGGGCGCAGCGGCGCTATTCCGGCCTGCCGCTGGAATTCCGCCTGCAGGACTACCGCGAGGTCGACGAGCGCTTCGAGCGCATCGTCAGCATCGGCATGTTCGAGCACGTCGGCCGCAAGAACCACCGCACCTACATGGAAACCGCCGCGCGCTGCCTGGCCGACGACGGCCTGTTCCTGCTCCACACCATCGGCAAGAACAGCCGCCGCAGCGTGCCGGACCGCTGGATCGACAAGTACATCTTCCCCAACGGCGACCTGCCCTCCATCGGCCAGATCGGCGACGCCGTGGACGGCCTGTTCGTGGTCGAGGACCTGCACAACTTCGGCGCCGACTACGACAGGACGCTGATGGCCTGGCACGACAACTTCGAACGGGCCTGGCCGTGCTTCGCCGCCGAGCTGGGCGAGCGCTTCCGGCGCATGTGGCGCTATTACCTGCTGTCCTGCGCGGGGGCGTTCAGGGCGCGGGACATCCAGCTGTGGCAGTGGGTGCTGGCGAAGAAGGGCGTTGTCGGGGGATATGAGCGGGTGAGCTGATCATCGGGTGCGCCCGATCGCTCCCACGCTCCTGCGTGGGAGCGATGGATCCTCTGTAGGAGCAACTGTCTTCGCGCCATGGCCAATCGCTGGTGTAGGGCGAATGAAGCGGAATGCTTCATCCGCCGACCAGGCCACGCCGATGGAATGGCGGATAACGCTGGCGCGTTATGCGCCCTACCCGGACATTCCAGCGGAACCGCGTAGGAGCGGGCCATGCCCGCGACCATCGCCCCGCTCCCCCGTGCGAGCGGTCCCCTCTTCTACCCACAGATATCCGCAAATAAGAAAAAAGAGCTAATGCAAACGATTCCTTTTTTGAATAAAGTGCGCAGCCCAAAAATCATGATCTCCCGTTGCGCTGGAGCCGTTCGCAAATGTTTCGTAGATCCCCTCTTTGCCTGTCCATTTCCCTGGCCATGCTGGCCACTCCCGTTTTCGCCGAGGAAGACGCGGTAGAACTGGAAGCCACCACCGTCAGTGCGACCCGCTCCCACAGCGAGGCAGGCAAGACGCCGCAGAAGATCACCATCATCACCCGCGAGCAGATCGAAGAGCAGCTGGCCATCACCAGCGACAACGGCCAGATACTGAGCAACCTGATCCCCTCCTACTCGCCCAGCCGGCAGAAGATGACCAGCTCCGGCGAGACCTTCCGCGGTCGCCAGGCGCTGGTGATGATCGACGGCGTGCCGCAGTCCACCCCGCTGCGCAACAGCTCCCGCGAGGGCTACACCATCGACCTGTCGATGGTCGAGCGCATCGAGGTGATCTACGGCGCCAGCGCCGAGCACGGCCTGGGCGCCACCGGCGGCATCATCAACTACGTGACCCGCCGCCCGACCGCCGGCGCGCTGCGCCAGCACGTCGGCGCCAGCATCGAGGCTTCGGACGATTTCGACAGCGACGGCATGGGTTACAAGCTGGACTACCGGGTGGAAGGCAACCAGGGCAACTTCGACTATCTCGCCGCCGTCAGCGGCCAGACCCGGGGCATGTTCTACGATGCCGACGGCGAGCGGATCGGCGTGGACGACACCCAGGGCGACATCATGGATTCGGACAGCACCGACCTCATGCTCAAGCTGGGCTACTGGTTCGACGAGGTGCAGAACGTCGAATTCATGGTCAACCGCTTCGAGATCGAGGGTAACCATGACTTCGTCAACGTGCCCGGCGACCGCGACGCCGGGATTCCGGCCACCTCGCGCCGCGGCGACCCGCTGGGCGAGGCGCCGGAAAACGAAGTGCTCAACACCAGCCTGACCTACAACAACTCCGACCTGGCCGGCAACCGCTTCACCGCGCAGTTCTACACCCAGCGCTTCCGCGGCCGCTTCGGTGGCGGCATCCTGCCGTCCTTCCAGGACCCGAGCATCGACCCCACCGGCCAGCTGTTCGACCAGTCACAGAACGAGTCGGACAAGTACGGCGGCAAGCTGACCCTCAGCCGCGACAACATGTTCGACGGCCTGCTCAAGCTCACCGGCGGCCTCGATCTGCTGCAGGACACCACCAAGCAGATGCTGATCGAGACCGATCGCGAATGGGTGCCGGAAACCGTCTTCAAGAACTATGCGCCCTTCATCCAGGCCGAACTCCGCCCGGTGGAGCGCCTGACCCTGCACGGCGGCCTGCGCCGCGAATTCGCCGAACTGGAAGTCGACAGCTTCAGGACCATCGCCTCCACCACCGTGCCGCCGGGTGGCGTCACCGTCGAGGGCGGCAATCCGAAGTTCAACGAAACCCTGCACAACGTCGGCTTCGTGTTCCAGGCCACCGACTGGGCGCAGGTGTTCGCCAACTACTCGGAAGGCTTCGGCATGCCCGACGTCGGCCGCGTGCTGCGCGGCATCAACCGGCCGAACCTGAGCGTCGAGAGCTTCCTCGACCTGCAGCCGGTGGTCACCGACAACCGCGAGATCGGCCTGCGCCTGAACTGGGCGCCGGTCGACTTCGAGATCAGCTTCTACGAATCCGACTCCGACCTCGGCTCCCGCCTGGAGAACGTCGGCGGGGTCTTCCAGGTTCGCCGCGAGCGCACCGAGATCGACGGCATGGAAGCCACCGCCGGCTGGCAGGTCAACGAGGTGCACCGCCTGCAGGCCGCCTACTCGCAGATCGACGGCCAGTCGGATACCGACGGCGACGATCACGTGGACACCGACCTGGACGGCGCCAACATCCCGCCGGATCGCTACACCCTGGCCTGGAAGGCCAACTGGAGCGACAAGCTGAATACCCATGTGCAGGCCAACTACTACGCCAGCCGCAGCTTCGACACCCCCGGCCTGGACTTCGACGGCTACAGCCTGGTGGACGCCTCGCTCGGCTACCAGCTGCCGGTGGGCGAAGTCAGCCTCGGCGTGGAGAACCTGCTCAACCGCGACTACATCACCTACTTCTCCCAGGCCGCCACTACCCGCGACGACCAGTACTTCGCGGGACGCGGCCGCACCTTCACCCTGGGCTACGAAGTCAGCTTCTGACCGCCCGCGGGCGGCCGCCGTCCTGGCTGCCGCCTCTACAGGGGCAACTGCCCCAGCCACCAGCGCAGCAGGAAGAACACCAGCAGCCCGCCGCCGATGGTCGCCAGCAGATGGCGGCTGAAGGCGGCGATGGCCATGGCGGCGAGGCCGGCGAGCAGGTAGGCGTTGTCCAGCCGCAGCGCCCAGTTCTGCCCGTCCGGCAGCAGCATGCCGGGCACCACGATGGCGGTCAGCACCGCGGTCGGCACGTAGTGCAGGCCCTGGCGCACCAGCGGCGGGAAGCGCAGGGTCGGCCAGGCGAACAGGCTGTAGCGCATGAGGAAGGTCATCGCGGCCATGCCGAGGATCAGCAGCCAGTAGTCCATCAGGCTTCCTCCAGCACGGGGTTGCGCCGCTCCAGCGCCACGCCGACGGCGATGCCGGCGAATGCCGCGGCCATCAGGCCGAGCTTGTACGGCCAGGCGTAGGTGAGCAGCGCCACCACCCCGGCGGCCACGGCGGCGGCAATCTGCGGGCGGTTGACCAGACGTGGCACGACGATGCCGATGAAGGTCGCCAGCATGGCGAATTCCAGTCCCCAGCCCGCCAGGTTCGGCATCGCCTGGCCGAACAGCACGCCGGCCAGCGAACTGCCGACCCAGCTGGCGTACAGCGCGTTGGTCACGCCCAGCCAGTACCAGTGGCCGTTCGGCGTGTCGCCGTTGACCAGGTAGAAGCGCTGCACCACGGCGAAGGTCTCGTCGGTCAGCCAGAACGCCAGCGGCAGGCGCCAGCGCTGCGGCAGGTGGGTGACGTGGGGCTGCAGGGTGGCGCTGTAGAGCACGTGGCGCAGGTTGACGATCAGCGTGGTGAGCAGGATCACCAGCGCGCCCGCCCCGGCGCCGAGCAGGCTGATGGCGATGAACTGCGCCGAGCCGGCATAGACCAGCAGCGACATGCCGATGGCCTTCCACAGCGACAGGCCGGCGGCGCTGGCGAGGGTGCCGTAGATGATGCCGAACGGCACCACGCCGACCACCATCGGCAGGCTGTCGGCCAGGCCGCGCAAGTAGGACTGCCGGCGGGATAACGGGATGCGGGACATGGAACCTCCTTTGCCCCGCAGCCTAGATGGTCAATGCAGGTCCGTCTTGAACGATCTTGCGCAGGCCGCGCGGTATTCGCCGGGCGCCACGCCATAGGCCTGCTTGAACTGGCGGCTGAGGTGGCTCTGGTCGGCGAAACCCAGCTGTGCCGCGACGTTCACCGGCACGCAGCCGTCCTTGAGCAGAGCCCGCGCCTGTTCCAGCCGGCGCTGCTTGAGCCAGGCGTGGGGCGGCAGGCCGGTGGCCCTGCGGAACACCCGGGCGAAGTGGAAGGGCGAGAGATTCACCGCCGCCGCCAGTTCCTCCAGCGACGGCGGCTCGACCAGCCGCGCGGCGAGCAGCTCGCGGGCGCGGGCCACGGCCAGCGGTTCGTCGCCGGCGGGCGCCGGCTCGGGAATCCGCGCGTGGCGGCGGAACAGCATCAGCATCGCCTCGCGCCAGCAGGTCTGCTGCTGCAGCGCGCTGGCGCCGGATTCCAGCAGACGGTGCAGGCCGACGAAGACGCGGCTCAGCTCGGCGTCCTGCAGCACGCTGGAGGCGAACGACGGCAGGCCGCGCGGGGCCAGCTGCAGTTCGTCGAGCACGCCGGTGACCTGTTCGATCTCGGGATAGAAGGCGCGGTACAGCCAGCCCTCGTCGTGGGCCTTGGAGCCGGTGTGCACCTCGTCCGGATTGATCAGCACCATGCTGCCCACCGGCGCCAGGTGGTCGCTGCCGCGATGATGGAAGCGCTGCGCGCCGTGCTCGATCACGGTGAAGACGAAACCCTCGTGGACGTGCGGAGCGAAACGCTGCTCGATGTAGCGGGCGTGCAGCAGCTCCACGCCACCGAGGTCGGCGGCGCGCCAGAAGCGGGTCTGTTCTCCTGCTGCGGAATCCATGGAAGGTGCGGCTGCGAAGGTCGGGCCGCACAGCTTAGCGCGAAATCCTTCAGCCGCTGAAGCCGGCTTCCAGCGCGGCCTTCACCTGCGGCCATTCGTGGTCGGTGATGCTGTAGAGGACGCTGTCGTCGAGGCGCCCGCCGGCCAGCCGCCGATGGTTGCGCAGCACGCCCTCGCGCACCGCGCCGAGCTTCTCGATGGCGCGCTGCGAGCGCAGGTTGCTGGCGGCGGTCTTCAGCTGCACGCGGACCATCTGCCAGCTGTCGAAGGCGTGGCGCAGCATCAGGTACTTCATGCTGGCGTTGAGGCCCATGCCGTGCTGCGACTGTTCCAGCCAGGTGCCGCCGATCTCGCAGGCCGGCAGCGCCGGCATGAAGTCGAGGAAGCGCGTGGTGCCGACGATCCGGTTGCCCAGCCGCACCACCAGCGGCAGCGCCCGCCCCTCGCGCTGGTCGGCGATGGCCTGGCGATACCAGTCCGGCCGCTGCGGCGCGCTCATGTACTGCAGCACCTCGCGGTTGGCGTCGGCCAGTTCCACCAGCTCCGGGACGTCGGCCTCCACCATCGGCTCCAGGCGCAGGGCGCCCCGCTGCAGGGTGATGGGTAACGGTCTGAACATGAAGCGCCCTCCTCGCACACACTTCGCCCTTTTCAGAGCGTAGCGGCACAGCCTAAGTGCCGTCTGCCCGCGACCACTCGACGGACGGAGCGGTGGCGAAAGGGCGGCACGCTACCAGCATGGATTGGGGGGGTTCAAGGGGACATCCGGACGCGGGCGGCTCCGCAATGTAATGGTGGATGAGAAAAGCCTCATCCACCCTACGGTCCATACCCCGCGCATCCCGTAGGAGCGAGCTTGCTCGCGAATAGAATGCCCCTGTGCGGCAAAGGGCACCGCCCGCCATGCCCGCTCCTACAGACCTTGGTAGCAAGCCTCTGACATCCCCCCGCTTTGGTGCGAAACTTGCCAGGCAACCAGACTTTCCTGCGCGCCGCGCCAGACGCAGGCCATCCACGGAGTTCTCATGTCGCTGTCCAGCGGGCTGATCGCCACGGTCGCCCTCCTCTACATGGCCGTCCTGTTCGCCATCGCCTTCTATGGCGACCGCCGCCGCGCGCCGCTTTCGCCGCGCTTGCGAGCCTGGATCTACAGCCTGTCGCTGGCCGTGTACTGCACCAGTTGGACCTTCTTCGGCGCCGTCGGCCAGGCCGCCGACCAGCTCTGGTCGTTCCTGCCGATCTACCTCGGCCCGGTGCTGCTGATGCTGTTCGCCCCCTGGGTGCTGCAGAAGATGATCATGATCAGCAAGCAGGAGAACATCACCTCCATCGCCGACTTCATCGCCGCGCGCTACGGCAAGTCGCAGACGCTGGCGGTGGTGGTGGCGCTGATCTGCGTGGTCTGCGTGCTGCCCTACATCGCCCTGCAGCTGAAGGGCATCGTCCTCGGGGTGAACCTGCTGATCGGCGCCGGGCCCGACGCCGGCGGCATCCGCGCGCAGGACACGGCGATGATCGTGTCGCTGGTGCTGGCGCTGTTCAGCATCATGTTCGGCACCCGCTCGCTGGACGTCACCGAACACCACCGCGGCATGATGCTGGCGATCGCCTTCGAGTCGCTGGTCAAGCTCACCGCCTTCCTCGCCGTCGGCGTGTTCGTCACCTTCGGCCTCTATGACGGCTTCGGCGACCTGTTCGAACAGGCCCGCAATGCGCCGCAGCTGACGGAATACTGGGACCACACGGTGCACTGGCCGGCCATGCTGCTGCAGACCGGTGTGGCGATGACCGCGATCATGTGCCTGCCGCGGCAGTTCCACGTCACCGTGGTGGAGAACATCCAGCCGCGCGACCTCGACCTGGCGCGCTGGGTGTTCCCCGCCTACCTGGTGCTGGCGGCGCTGTTCGTGGTGCCGATCGCCCTCGCCGGGCAGCTGCACCTGCCGGCCGGGATCATGCCCGACGGCTTCGTCATCAGCCTGCCGCTGGCCGAGGCGCATCCGGCGCTGGCGCTGCTGGCCTTCATCGGCGGCGCCTCGGCGGCCACCGGCATGGTGATCGTCGCCAGCGTGGCGCTGTCGACCATGGTTTCCAACGACATGCTGCTGCCCTGGCTGCTGCGCCGCACCGGCAGCGAGGAGGCCCAGCCGTTCGAGGTGTTCCGCCACTGGCTGCTCACCGTGCGCCGGGTCAGCATCGTGCTGATCATGCTGCTGGCCTACATCAGCTACCGCCTGCTCGGCTCCAGCGCCAGCCTCGCCACCATCGGCCAGATCGCCTTCGCCGCCATCGCCCAGCTCGGCCCGGCGATGATCGGCGCGCTGTACTGGAAACAGGCCAACCGCCGCGGAGTGTTCGCCGGGCTGGCCGCCGGTTCGCTGCTGTGGGCCTACACCCTGGTGCTGCCGGTGATCGCCCGCGGGCTGGGCTGGCCGCTGGAAAACATTCCCGGCCTGACCTGGCTGACCCATCCGCCGCTGCCCGTCGAGCCGCTGACCCTCGGCGTGCTGATCTCGCTGATCGGCAACTTCGCGCTGTTCGGCCTGGTCTCGGTGTTCTCCCGCACGCGGGTTTCCGAGCACTGGCAGGCCAGCCGCTTCATCGGCCAGGAAGTCTCGCCGCGGATCAGCTCGCGCTCGATGCTCGCCGTGCAACTGGAAGACCTGCTGATGCTGTCCGCCCGCTTCGTCGGCGAGGAGCGCGCGCGGCAGAGCTTCACGCGCTTCGCCTACCAGCAGGGCAAGAGTTTCGTGCCCGCGCAGAACGCCACCATCGAATGGATCGCCCACACCGAACGCCTGCTCGCCGGCGTGCTCGGCGCCTCCTCCGCCCGCGCGGTGGTGAAGGCCGCCATCGAAGGCCGCGAGATGCAGGTGGAGGACGTGGTGAAGATCGCCGACGAAGCCTCCGAGGTGCTGCAGTTCAACCGCGCGCTGCTGCAGGGCGCCATCGAGAACATCAGCCAGGGCATCAGCGTGGTCGACCAGTCGCTGCGCCTGGTGGCCTGGAACCACCGCTACCTGGAGCTGTTCGAGTATCCGGAAGGGCTGATCCAGGTCGGCCGGCCGATCGCCGACATCATCCGCTTCAACGCCGAACGCGGCCTCTGCGGCCCCGGCGACCCCGACCTGCACGTGGCCAAGCGGCTGTTCTGGATGCGCCAGGGCACGCCACATACGTCCGAGCGGCTGTTCCCCAACGGCCGGGTCATCGAGCTGATCGGCAACCCGATGCCCGGCGGCGGCTTCGTCATGAGCTTCAGCGACATCACCGCATTCCGCGAAGCCGAGCACGCCCTCAAGGAATCCAACGAGAGCCTGGAGCAGCGCGTGCAGGAGCGCACCCAGGAGCTGTCGCAGCTGAACCAGGCGCTGACCGAGGCCAAGGGCACCGCCGAGGCCGCCAACCAGTCGAAGACCAGATTCCTCGCCGCGGTCAGCCACGACCTGATGCAGCCGCTGAACGCCGCGCGGCTGTTCTCCGCCGCCCTCGCCCACCAGGAAACCCTACCCACCGAGGCCGCCGACCTGGTGCGCCACCTGGATTCCTCGCTGCGTTCGGCGGAGGACCTGATCGCCGACCTGCTGGACATCTCGCGCCTGGAAAGCGGCCGGGTCAGCGCCGAGCGCAGCGCCTTCCCGCTGAACAGCCTGTACGAGGCGCTCGGCGTGGAATTCCGGGTGCTGGCGCAGGAACAGGGCATCGACTTCCGCCTGCACGGCAGCGCGCTGCGGGTGGAGAGCGACATCAAGCTGCTGCGCCGGGTGCTGCAGAACTTCCTCACCAACGCCTTCCGCTACGCCAAGGGTCGCGTCCTGCTCGGCGTGCGCCACGAGAAGGACTGCCTGCGCCTGGAAGTGTGGGACCGCGGGCCGGGCATTCCGGCCGACAAGCTGCAGGTGATCTTCGAGGAGTTCAAGCGCCTGGACAGCCACCAGACCCGCGCGGAAAAGGGCCTCGGCCTCGGCCTGGCGATCGCCGACCGGCTGTGCAAGGTGCTCGGCCACAGGCTGGAAGTACGCTCCTGGCCGGGCAAGGGCAGCGTGTTCAGCGTGCGCGTGCCGCTGGCGCGACAACCGGCGCCGGCGCTGGCCGCGGCGCAGCGGCCGGAAACCCCGGCGCAGCTCAACGGCGCCCAGGTGCTCTGCGTGGACAACGAGGACAGCATCCTGGTGGGCATGAACAGCCTGCTCACCCGCTGGGGCTGCCAGGTGCTCACCGCGCGCAACCGCGACGAGTGCGAACACCTGCTGAACGGCGCGGCGCGGCCGCAGCTGGCGCTGATCGACTATCACCTGGACAACGGCGAGACCGGCACCGAGCTGATGGCCTGGCTGCGCACCCGCCTCGGCGGCCCGCTGCCGGGCGTGGTGATCAGCGCCGACGCGCGCCCCGAACTGGTGGCGCAGATTCACGCCGCCGGCCTCGACTACCTGTCCAAGCCGGTCAAGCCGGCCGCCCTGCGCGCCCTGCTCAGCCGCCACCTGAGCCTGCGCTGAAGGGCCGGATTGATCCATACCGGTGGGTGTGGCGGGCGGCGCGTCTAGACTGACGGCAATTCACGGATGGCGACTCCCATGCCCGACACGCTGGACATTCTGCTCGACCTCACCACCGCCCTTGCCATCGGCCTGCTGGTCGGCGCCGAACGCGGCTGGCGCGTCCGCGACGAGGCGGATTCGCGGCAGATCGCCGGCATCCGCACCTACGCGCTGGTCGGCCTGCTCGGCGGCTTCGCCTCGCTGCTGGCGGCGCATCTCGGCGTGGCGGTGTGGGTCGGCATGCTGATCGCCGTCGCCCTGCTCGCCGTGGCCGGCTACGTGGGCGACCTGCAGCGCTACGGCGACCAGGGCATGACCAGCGAAGTGGCGATGCTCGCCACCTTCCTGCTCGGCAGCCTGGCGGTGGCCGACGACCGCCTGCTGGCCGCCGGCGGCGGCATCGTGGTGGCGCTGCTGCTGAGCCTCAAGGAAACCCTGCGGACCGCGCTGAAGCACCTGGATGCCAGCGAACTGTCGGCGATCCTCAAGCTGCTGTTCATCTCCGTGGTGCTGCTGCCGGCGCTGCCGAACCAGGGCTACGGCCCCTGGCAGGTGTTCAACCCCTACGCCACCTGGTGGATGGTGGTGCTGATCGCCGGGCTGGGCTTCGTCGCCTACCTCGCCATCCGCATCGTCGGCACGCACAAGGGGCTGCTGATCACCGCGCTGTGCGGCAGCATGGTGTCGTCCACCGCGATGACCATCACCCTCTCGCACCTGCACCCGCGGCGGGAACTGCACTCGCTGCTGGCCTGCGGCCTGCTCACCACCTCGGCGATGATGTTCCCGCGGGTGCTGCTGGAAATCGGCGTGCTCAATCCGTCGCTGCTGGGGAGCCTGCTGCCGCCGCTGGGCGTCGCCTCCCTGGTGTATATCGGCGGCGCGCTGTTCTACTGGCGCCGCGCCGGGCAGTCCAGCGACGGCGCCACGGCCGAGCCGCCGCTGAAGAACCCCTTCGAGCTGATGCCGGCGCTGCGCTTCGCCGCCCTGCTGGCGCTGATCCTGTTCCTCGTCGAGGCGGCGCGGAACTACCTGGGCGATGTCGGGGTGTACCTGGTGTCGCTGATTTCCGGCCTGGCCGACGTGGATGCCATCACCCTGTCGCTGGCGCGCAGCGCGCGGATCGACCTGGCGCCCGTCGTGGCCAGCCAGGGCATCGCCCTGGCGGTGCTGAGCAACAGCCTGGTGAAGGGCCTGCTGATCGTCTTCATCGGCGGTCGCCAGCTGGCCTGCAAGACCCTGCCGGTGATAGTCGCGGGCCTGCTGGCCGGCGCCGCCACCATGCTGCTGTTCTGACTCAGTCCTCGGTCAAAGGCTCGGCATCGTCGGCCAGCGCCCGTTCCAGCCACTCCGCCGGCAGGCTCTTGCTGGCCCGCGCGCCGAGCAGGCGCAGCTGTTCGGTGCGGCTGACCAGGTTGCCGCGACCGTCGCAGAGCTTGTTGCGCGCCGCCGCGTAGGCCTTGTCCAGCTGCTGCAGGCGCCCGCCGATCTCGTCGAGGTCCTGCACGAAGAGCACGAACTTGTCGTACAGCGCACCGGCGCGCTCGGCGATCTCGCGGGCGTTCTGGCTCTGCCGTTCCTGCCGCCAGAGGCTGTCGATCACCCGCAGGGTGGCCAGCAGGGTGGTCGGGCTGACGATCACGATGTTGCGCTCGAAGGCTTCCTGGAACAGGTTCGGCTCGGCCTGCAGGGCCACCGAGAAGGCCGCCTCGACCGGCATGAACAGCAGCACGAAGTCCAGGCTGTGCAGGCCTTCCAGGCGCCGGTAGTCCTTGCCGGACAGCCCCTTCACGTGATTGCGCAGGGACAGCACGTGCTGGCGCAGCGCCTGCTGGCGGATCGCCTCGTCATCGGCGGCGATGAACTGCTGGTAGGCGGTCAGGCTGACCTTGGCGTCCACCACCACCTGCTTGTCGCCGGGCAGGCGGATCAGCACGTCCGGCTGGAAGCGCTCGCCCTCGGCGCTCTTCAGGCTGACCTGGGTCTCGTACTCGCGGCCGCGCTCCAGCCCGGCATGCTCCAGCACCCGCTCCAGCACCAGCTCGCCCCAGTTGCCCTGGGTCTTCTGCCCCTTCAGCGCGCGGGTCAGGTTGGTCGCCTCCTCGCCCAGGCGCAGGTTGAGCTGCTGCAGGCGCTCCAGCTCCTTGCCCAGGGAGAAACGCTCGCGAGCCTCCTGCTGGTAGCTTTCCTCGACACGCTTCTCGAAGGCCTGGATGCGCTCCTTGAGCGGGTCGAGCAACTGCCCGAGGCGCTGCTGGCTGGCCTCGGCGAAGCGCTGCTCGCGTTCCTCGAAGATCTTCCCGGCCAGCTCGGCGAACTGTGCGCGCAGCTCGTCCCGCGCCGCCTGCAGGTCGCCGAGGCGCTGCTGGTGGCCTTCCTGCTGTTCGCGCAGCTCGGCGGCCAGCGCCGCGCGGCGGGACTCCAGCTCGCGCAGCTCGGCTTCCTTCGCCGCCCGCTCGGCGGCCCAGCCGCGCTCGGCTTGCGCCAGGCGCTGGCGCTCGTCCCTGCCCAGCTCGACTTCGCGACGCAGCGCGGCGGTCTCGGCAGACAGCTCGGCATGCCGCGCGGCGAGGCGCTGGCCGGCATCGCGCTCGGCATCCAGCTGGGCGCCGAGGCCGTCCTGGGCCAGTTGGGCGGTGGCCAGGCGTTCCTGGCACAGCGCCAGTTCCTGTTCGCGGGTCGCCACGCGCTGCTGCAGGTGCCAGGCGAGCGCCGCCAGCGGCACGGCGCCGGCCAACAGTCCGAACAGCAGGTAGGGCAGATCGACAGGCATTCGGCACTCCGTGGCAGAGATTGGCTGGCGGCCGGTCAGGGGATGACCAGCCAGTCACTTCCTGCACATTGTCATGCAGGCAAGCAAGCGCTCGGGACAATCCACAGAAGCTGTGGATAACCTTGTGGAAACAACGCGTAAAACAGCCCTCATCCCTTGAGAACCGGGGCTGTCTCCTAGATTGATGATTTTTTCACCACTCAAAAAATTCTTTATTTTTCAATATCTTACAAAGTCAATCCAGCAAATCAAAGATTTACGCGCAAATGCTGCAGGCTCTTGACAGCAGGCGTGTCCATTGTGCACAAGTCTGCGGCACCCTGCCGCGCCCCGCCCCGTTTCGAGGCAGCCGCCCGTTGGCGACCGCTTCGCCGCAGGTAGCCGCCAGATCACGCCGGAGCAGGCAAGCGGCCATCGACCATGAACTCCGAACGCGGAAAGATGCGCGGCGAGCCCGGCACCTGCGCGGGCTTGAAGGCGATGTATCGCGCCGTGGTTTCGCACAGCCAGCCCGTCAGGTTGCGCGGCTTGCGGTCGCGGAAGGCCGACGGCACGAACAGCGCCACGTTCAGCCCCGGCGGATGGCGTGCCGAATGGTACTCGAAGGCTTCGACGCCCTGCCTGCGCATGATGCTGCCGAGTTCCTGGGTGAGGCGATAGTCGCGGGGATCGCTCAGCGCCTCGCGGTATTCGTCGAACGGCGGCTGCTGCAGACGCATCCCGCGCTGCACGCGGAAACGCGCCTCGAACGAGGAATGCTCGGAAAGGATGCGCCCGCTGGGCGGCGGGAGCAGCATGCCGTCCCACAGCACGCAGCGGTAGAAGGCGGCTTCCGCCATGGCGGTTTCCAGCCCCAGCGCGGCGTAGAACAGGCCGGGCTCGTGGCGCCGGCCGAAGCGCGAACCCCAGCGCAGCGGCGGATAGCGGAACGGCGTCTTCAGCAGGTAATGCAGGGACTCGGCCTCCGCCGGCGGACGCGGCTTGCTGGTTTCGATCAGTTCCTCCAGCAGGGCCTGCTCCTCCAGGGTATCCACCAGTTGCGAGGTGGCGACCTGTTCCTGGTTTTCCACAAGGCGCACCAGGTTGCCCTGGATCGGCTGGATCGCCTGCTCGCCGGCGCAGCGTCGCCAGAGTTCGGCGCCGGTCATTCAGACCTTGCCCCGAATGGCATCGAGGTATTCCACCACCTGCACCAGCCCCTGGACCTGGGTCATCATCTGCAGCGGCACGCCGCCCAGGTGGCGGTTCTCGGTGCGCAGGAAGTGGCGCATGTCGTCGAGATTGCCGCCGAACAGGGCGAACAGCGCGCGATAGATGCGCACCAACAGCAGCGCCAGTTCGCCGGTCTTGCTGTCGGTACGCACCCCGGCGCCCTTCCAGCGGCTCACCGCGCTGCGATCGACGCCGAGGATGGAGGCCATCTCCTGCTGGGTCATCGCCAGTTGCTCGCGGGCGGCGAGCACCGCCTTGGCGAGTACCGCATCGGCATCGGCGCGTTCCCGGGTCAGGGCAGTCATGGCGGCTCCTCCTGTGTGCGTTTTCAGCAAATATACCAGTAAAAGCCGAAAATACACACGACAGGCTCACTCCGCGAGAATCTCCACCCGCACCGGATCGCGCCGCATCAGCACCTTGCCGTGGCGAATCGACAATAGCGGCAGCCCCTGGGTGCGGATCATCTCGTAGTCGTTCTCCACCGGCAGCAGCAGCAGGTTCGCCGGCCGGCCGACTTCCAGGCCGTAGTCCTCGCCCAGGCACAGCGCCCGCGCGCTGTTCTCGGTCACCAGGTCCAGCGCGCTCTGCAGATGGCGGTAGCCGAGCATGTGGCAGATGTGCAGGCCGGCCTCCAGCACGCGCAGGATGTTGCCGTTGCCCAGCGGATACCAGGGATCGACGATGGAGTCCTGGCCGAAGCAGACGTTCATCCCCGCCTCCAGCAGTTCGGCCACCCGGGTCACACCGCGGCGCTTGGGAAAGCTGTCGAAGCGGCCCTGCAGGTGGATGCTTTCGGTCGGGCAGGAGACGAAGTTGATCGCCGAGCGCTCCAGCAGGCGGAACAGCTTGGAGCAGTAGGCGTTGTCGTAGGAGCCCATGGCGGTGGTGTGGCTGGCGGTGACGCGGTAGCCCATGCAGCGGCTGCGCGCCTCCTCGGCCAGCACTTCGAGGAAGCGCGAATGCGGGTCGTCGGTCTCGTCGCAGTGCACGTCCACCAGGCGCCCGGTGCGCTCGGCCAGGTCCATGAGGAACTTCACCGAGCTGACGCCCTGCTCGCGGGTGTTCTCGAAATGCGGGATGCCGCCGACCACATCGGCGCCGAGGCGGATCGCGTCTTCCATCAACTCGCGGCCGCGCCCGTAGGATTCGATGCCCTCCTGGGGGAAGGCCACCACCTGCATGTCGAGCAGATGGCGGCTCTCGTCGCGCAGTTCGAGCATGGCCTTGAGCGCCGTCAAACTGGGGTCGGTGACGTCCACGTGGGTGCGCACGTGCTGGATGCCGTGCGCCACCAGCATGTCGATGCCGCGGCGCGCGCGCTCGTGAATGTCCGCACGAGTGATGCCGGCCTTGCGCTCGGCCCAGCATTCGATGCCTTCGAACAGGGTGCCGCTCATGTTCCAGCGCGGCTCGCCGGCGGTGAGCACGGCGTCGAGGTGAATGTGCGGTTCGACGAAGGGCGGTATCACCAGGTTGCCGGCGGCATCCAGGTCGCCGCCGGACGCCGTCAGCGTCGCCGGCTGATGGTCGATGCCGGCGATCAGCGCGCCGTCCAGGCTCAGGCTGTGCAGCCCCTCGCGGTCACGCAGGCGGGCGTTGATGATCTTCATGGGGCGATGTCCTCGCACGGCCGGGATATCCATAACCATAGGCCAGGCTCGGCGCGGCACTCTCGCATCGGCGTGGCAAAATCCCTAGGATGCGCGTTGGTTTCCTATGAAGTGCCGGCATGGACAAGCAACAGGTCTATCGACTGATTCTCGACAGGCTCGGCGCGGACCTCGAAGTCGCGCTGCGCGCGGCGAAGGCCGCCCACGACGACGCGACCCACGAGGAAAGCATCGCCGAGAACCGCTACGACACCCTCGGCCTGGAGGCTTCCTATCTCGCCGCCGGGCAAGCGCGGCGCGTGGAGGAGCTGCGCCTGGCGCTGACGCGCTTCCAGAACCTGGTGCTGCGCCCGTTCGACGAGGAACAGGGCATCCAGCCCAGCGCCCTGGTCGAGCTGGTGACGCGGGATGGGCGCAGCCAGTGGCTGTTCCTCGGCCCGGACGCGGCCGGCCTGAAGGTCTGCCTGGACGGCACGGAAATCCTCGTCATCACCCCACGCGCACCGCTGGGGCAGGCGCTGCTCAACCGCTGTCCGGGCGACGAACTGGAGGTCGGCGGCAAGTCCTACGAGATCGTCGACGCCTGCTGAGCGGGCCTCAATGGGCGCCGCTGCGCCGTTCGCCGCCATCGAACGCCGCGCTGACCTGGTTGCGCCCGCCGCTCTTGGCCGCGTAGAGCGCGCGGTCGGCATCCTTGAGCCAGGCGCAGGCGTCTGGCTGGTACGGGCTGTAGGAGGCGATACCGATGCTGAGGCTGACTTCCAGGCCCGGTTCCAGCTCGTACCGGGCCCGCGCGAAGGCCTGGCGCAGGCGCTCCATGATGTCGGCGGCGATGGTTTCGCTGGTATCCGGCAGGATCACGCAGAACTCGTCGCCGCCGTAGCGCCCGGCGCTGTCCGTCTCGCGCAGCGAACTGTCGAGGATATGCCCCAGGCGGGTCAGCACCAGGTCGCCGATGACGTGGCCGTAGGTGTCGTTGATGGTCTTGAAATGGTCGATGTCGATCAGCGCCACGGTCGCCCGCCGGTGCTGCTGGCGGCAGCGCTCGAATTCCGCATCCAGCTGCGCCATCCACGAGGCATGGTTGAGCAGTCCGGTCAGGCTGTCGGTGCGGCTGACCAGGCGCAGCGCCTGCTTGTGCTCGTGCAACTGGAAGGCCAGCCGGTAGCTGACCCAGCCGATGATCAGCGGATAGAGGATCAGCATCGGCAGGCAGGCATAGACCTGCAGCGGGGTGATGTCCTGGTTGAAGGCAGCGGGGAAGGCGATCAGCGCCAGCAGCATGCCGCCGGTCTGCGCCAGGCAGCCCTGCCAGAAGAAGCGCTGCCCGCCGGCGGCGATGTTGTTCATCGCCATCATCGAGAGAACGGTGACGGTGGGCAGCGGATTGAACTGCATGGCGCCGGCCCAGAATCCGCCGAACACCGAATCCACCAGCAGATTACGCCGCTCCGTACCGAACGGCGTGGCCGAGCGGCGCGCCAGCTGAAAGGCCAGGTGCGGCCAGACGAAGCCGTTGAAGATCAGCAGCGCCCATACCCAGGCCGGACGCTGCAGCGGCTGGATGGCCGCCAGCACGCAGAAGAAGCCGATCCCCAGGCCAAGCGTGCGGGGAAGATAGATGCGCTTAGCGAAGGAAAGTCCCTTTCCTTCCCGAATTTCCATGGTGCGGCCCCAATGCTTGTCGTGATCAGGGAAACGACGTTAGCAGATCGGAACACCGGCGCGCATGGCCGGAATGCCGGGCCGCTGCGCCTCGCACAGCGGCTCCGGACTGACGCACCCTCAGCTGTCGGCGCCGGAACGTTTCAGCAGCTTCAGCGCCTCGCTGCTGCTGGCGACGCAACCCTTGGTGTCACCGGCGGCCTGGGCCTGCAAGGCCTTTTCCTGCAGCCGCATGACCTGGTCCTGAACGGTCGCATCCGAGGCAGCGGTGTTCTTCATGCTTTCGTCGATCTTCTGGATGTTGGTGCTGCAGACATCCTCGTCGGCGGCGAATACGGGCCCGGCGAGCAAGGCCGTGGCGATGATGAGATAGGTGGCTTTCATGGTGGGCTCTCCTGGCGGAATGGCCGATAGGTTGGACTCGATCGGTCCCGGGAAGGGGCCTGAAGGGTGGACTTCCCCATCCGCAGGCAGGTTCAGTCGGATGTACCGGCGGTAGCCAGCCCCAGCCCATCGATTCGCCAGAAAAGCCAAAGCCCCTGCAACGCTGGGCGTTTCAGGGGCTTTGGCGATATGTGATCACTCTATCCCGCTGTGTTGTTGGCACTCTCAGGCGGCATGGTGAACAGGTTTGGCACGCTCAATACGCGCCCTGCGATCAGGGGAGTTCATCGCTTCCCAAAGGTCATTACGCCGCTGCAGGTTGAGCCAGAAGTCAGCCGAATTACCGAAGACGCGCGCAAGCATCAGGGCAGTGTCTGCAGTGATTGCACGGCGGTTATTGCACAGCTCGTTCACCAGCTTGCGCTGCACGCCCATGAGTTCGGCGAGCTGGCCCTGGGTGAGCCCCATTGGCTCCAGGAATTCTTCGGTGAGCATTTCGCCGACACTCACCGGCTTGCGTTCAGTGATGATCATGCTTCACCTCAACGATAGGTGTGGTTATCGAGATAGACGCCGGAAGCCTCTCCCTTGTCGCCATCCCACTCAAACACCAGGCGCCACTGCTGGTTCACCCGGATTGAATGCAGCCCCTTGAGATTCCCCTTCAGCTTTTCGAAGTGATTGCTCGGTGGCACTCTCAAGTCAGCATCCGTTGTAGCGTCGTCCAGCAATTGAAGCTTGCGGAACAACCTGTCGCGCAGATCCGCCGGAATCTGGCGGGCCAGCTCATCGTGGACAAAGAACGCCTCCAGCCAGGCATCTCTGAAGCTTCCAATCATGCTCTAGCGTCCTTCACTTAGAGCCACTGTACCGCACAACGGTACAACTTGCAAAATCAAGCAGCCATCCCATACCGCACATATCTCTCCTGCAGCTTCTTCGCGAGGTGCTTCTTCAGCCAGGTCGTAGACCTACCCTTCTCGCGGTAATACTCCTCGACTAGGTGGAACACCGGCAACGACTTGAGCGCCAACCAGCAGGGCGTGAAGGCCATACGATTACGCGCGAAGAGCGTGATGGCCTTGCCCGGCATCAGCTCCATGTTCTTTCCCGAAAAACCCTCGCGGCCTTGTAGTAGCGGCGGTAGAAGAAGCGCTGTACCGGGGCGAGAAACCGCGCATCGCCGCGCAGGAGGCTCCACAAGGGATCAACGCGGCCACCGCGATACAGTAGACGGAAGTTTTCGAGGCCGTACTCATCCCCCTGGAGGTGGGTGGCCAGTTCGGCGTATGTGGCGGAGGCCAGGATGGAACCTGAGGTGTCGCAAGAGCCCTGTGCGAACTGCTCGATCACCGAATGGTGGAAGCAGAATTCGAGGCAGTAGACATCCGGATTCGGGGGCATAGGTCGCCGGCGATGACCATGCGCTACGCGCACCTGTCGCCGGATGACCTGCATGGGTGCAGTGAAGCTGGAGCCACTGCGCAGGCTTTCAACACTGAGCCCGGCGCAGAAAAGACAAAGCCCCTGAAGCGCTAGGCATTTCAGGGGCCTTGGCCATATGTAATGGCGGAGAGATAGGGATTTGAACCCTAGGAGCCATTGCTGACTCAACGGATTTCGAATCCGTCCCGTTCGACCACTCCGGCATCTCTCCGTGCGGCGCGCATGATAGCAGTTCGAATGCCGAAGGCGAAGCCTTAATTTCGGATTTTTTCGCGTGCTATCAGGCGCTTGCGTTCGCTTGCCGGGTTACAGCGGGACGCCGATACGGCGCGCCACTTCCTCGTAGCCTTCGATCACATCGCCGAGGCCCTGGCGGAAACGGTCCTTGTCCAGCTTCTTGCGGGTTTCCTTGTCCCACAGGCGGCAGCCGTCCGGGCTGAACTCGTCGCCGAGGACGATCTGGCCGTGGAACACGCCGAATTCGAGCTTGAAGTCGACCAGCATCAGGCCAGCGTCGTCGAACAGCTTGCCCAGCACTTCGTTGACCTTGAAGGAGTAGGCCTTCATCTGCGCAAGCTGGTCGAGGGTCGCCCAGCCGAAGGCCTGGACGTGGGATTCGTTGATGAACGGATCGCCCAGGGCGTCGTTCTTCAGGAACAGTTCGAAGGTCGGCGGGTTCAGTGCGATACCCTCCTCCACGCCCAGGCGGCGCACCAGGCTGCCGGCGGCGTAGTTGCGCACTACGCATTCCACCGGGATCATGGCGAGCTTCTTGACCAGCACTTCGTTGTCGGCCAGCAGCTTGTCGAACTGGGTCGGAATGCCGGCGGCTTCCAGTTTCTGCATGATGAAGGCATTGAACTTGTTGTTCACCATGCCCTTGCGGTCGAGCTGTTCGATGCGCTTGCCGTCGAACGCCGAGGTGTCGTTGCGGAACAGCAGGACGAGGCGGTCGGCATCGTCGGTGGCGTAAACCGATTTGGCTTTGCCGCGATAGAGTTCTTCGCGTTTTTCCATGATGGGCTCCACTTGCTTGGATATACGTGGGGATCAGGCGATTTCGCGCCAGTCGAGCCCCGAATGCTGATCGGCTACCTGCAGCCAGTCCGGGTCGCACCCCAGGGTGTCGACGAAACACTGCCGGGCCAGTTGCGGCGTGTTGTTCTTTTCGCTGAGATGCGCCAGCACCAGGTGCTGCAAGCTCTCCCAGCCCAGCTCCGCCACCAGTTCGGCGGCCTGCCGGTTGTTCAGATGTCCCCACTGGCCGCCCACGCGGGCTTTCAGGGGGTAGGGATACGGGCCACGGGCAAGCATGTCGCTATCGTGATTGGCCTCGATCATCAACGCGTCGAGCCCACGATAGCACTCCAGCACTTCCGGCGTGGCAGTCCCCAGATCGGTGAGCAGACCGAAGCGCCTCCGACCATCGGAAAACACGTACTGCAGCGGCTCGCATGCATCGTGCGATACGCCCACCGCAGTGACTTCCAGTCCGCCCAGGGAAAACCTGTCTCCCGCCTGCAGCAACCCGTGGGGCTGCAGTGGCTTGCGCAGCGACCGCAGGGTGCCGCCGCTCAGATACACCGGCACCTGGTAGTGCCGGGCGAGGAGTTCGACGCCATGCACGTGATCGCTGTGTTCATGCGTGACCAGAACGGCATCCAGCTCGCCGGGTTCCACACCCAGGCGAGCCAGACGCTTGATGGTTTCTCGCAGCGGAAATCCGCAGTCGATCAGCAGCCGGGTGTCAGAACTGCTCACCAAGGCCGAATTGCCCCGGCTTCCGCTCCCCAGGACCGCGAACCGCATTGCGCATACTCTCCTGGAGTTTTTCCAGCACGCTCTGCGCGACGTCGGCCGGCGCGGAGGTGTTGATGTCCTTGTCGACGGTGATCTGCACCGTGTTGCTGACGCTGGTCAGGCGAACCTGATAGCGCTGTGCCTTGGCGTCTTCCTCTTCCTGGCTCTTCTCGCCGCCACCGAACATGCGGCTGAAGAAGCCGGGCTTGTCCTCATCCGCCTTCTTCGCCCCTTCGGCGATGTTGACGTAGTAGACGCCCAGGCTGCGGTTGAGGTCGTCGACGCGAATGTCGGCGCTGTCCAGCGCACGGCCGACGCTGACCCAGGCGCGATCGAAATCGGAGTCGACGGTCAGCACCGGGTTGCCGCTGCCGTCCTTGCCGAGCGATACGCTGCCGGGGGTGTCGAAGGTGGAATGCGCCGCCAGCAGCGAAACGGAACCGCCCTTCTCGGCGCTGGTGGTCATGCTCGCGAGCATCTCGTCGAGCAGCGCGGCGTCCAGGGTCGGCGCCGCCGGTTTGCTCGGCCAGTCCTGGCTGGCGCTGCTGCCGGCCGGGCGGGTCTGGCTGAGTACGTAGACTTCGCTGGTGTTGGCCTGCACGCCGGGCTCGATGCGTACCCGCACACGCGCTTCGTTGTCGGGTCCGACGTCGCCGGTGCGATTGCCCAGGCGCCGCGCCAGCGGTGCGGAAAGCTGATCGAGCGACTGCCAGCGGGTGCTGAACTCGCCGGTCTGCGGGCGTTCATCGGCGATGGCGAAACCGTTCTCCTGGAAGAACTGATGCGCCACCGGCCAGACTTCCGCCGGCGGACGCTGGGCGACCAGCCAGCGCGCATCGCCGCTCTTCTGCAGGCTGAAGTCGCTGACTTCGCCGGAAGCAGCCAGGGCCGTCGGACGCGGCACTTCGAATTCGCCTTCCTTCATGTGAGTATCGGCGATGTTCATCGGCACCGGCAGCAGCGGGTCGAGCGGCTTGCTCTGCAGGCCTTGCGGAACCTGCATCGGCGCGGTCTGGCGCGCGTTGAGGTAATCGTCGCCGCGGTCGCGGAAGTAGCCATCCGGCCCCCACAGCCAACCGCAGCCGGACGTATTGCCGATGACCAGGGCGAGCGCAGTCAGTCCTGCCAGTCGCTTCATGCGAGGCTCCCTGCTCAAGCCAGAACGCCGGTCTGGCGCATGGCCTGACGCAGCGGTTCCTGGCAACGCGCACTGAGCCAGGTCAGCGGCAGGCGGATGCCTTCGGGGATCAGCCCCATCTCATGCAGAGCCCATTTCACCGGGATCGGGTTGGATTCGATGAACAGCGCCTTGTGCAGCGGCATCAGGCGGTCGTTGATCGCGCGGGCTTCGGCGGCATCGCCACGCATGGCGGCGGCGCACAGGTCGCTCATGGCGCGCGGCGCGACGTTGGCGGTCACCGAGATGTTGCCGCGGCCGCCCATCAGCATCAGCTCGACGGCGGTGGCATCGTCACCGGAATAGACCAGGAAGTCCTTGCCGACGCGGTCGAGGACTTCCTGGCCGCGCTGCAGGTCGCCGGTGGCTTCCTTGATGCCGATGATGTTCTGGATCTTGGACAGACGCTCGACGGTTTCCGGCAGCATGTCGCAGGAGGTGCGGCCGGGAACGTTGTAGAGGATCTGCGGAATCGCCACGGCTTCGGCGATATGGCGGAAGTGCTGGTACAGGCCTTCCTGGGTCGGCTTGTTGTAGTACGGCGTCACCAGCAGGCAGGCGTCCGCACCGGCGGACTTGGCCGACTCGGTGAGTTCCACGGCTTCACGGGTGGAATTGGCGCCGGTACCGGCGATCACCGGGATGCGCCCCTTGACCTGGTCGACCACGCGACGGATGACTTCGAGGTGTTCGCTGACGTCCAGGGTGGCCGATTCACCAGTGGTGCCGACCGCGACGATGGCGTTGGTGCCTTCCTGCAGGTGGAAATCCACCAGCTTCGCAAGGCTGTCCCAGTCCAGTCGACCCTGAGCATCGAAGGGGGTGACCAGCGCCACCATACTGCCCGCAATCATGCAACCGCTCCTGCCGGAAAAAGAAAGGAGTAATGGTACTGTCGCCACCTGCCTTGCACAAGCTGAGAGCGGCGCACGGCGCATCGTCGCGAATGCGCCAAACATTCCCCTCGGAGTCGCTTTTCGCTACCCTTTTCCCTTTGCCGATGCGGCCCCTCCGGCCGCCCTTCCAGGAAAGCTGCATGTCCACCTCCCACCCTCGCGAACAATTCCTCCTGATCAGCGCCCTGGGCGCCAATCCCATGGACCTGACCAGCGTGCTGTGCCGCACCTGCGTCGACAACCGCTGCTCGGTCGTCAGCAGCCGCCTGACCCGCCATGGCGAATTCAGCGCGCTGATCCTGCAGGTCTCCGGCAGCTGGGATGCCCTCGCCCGCCTGGAAAGCGGCCTGCCGGCGCTGTCCAAGCGCCACGGCTTCAACCTCAGCGTCACCCGCAGCAACGCCCACGTCACCCGCGCCCAGGCTCTGCCGTACGTCGCCTACGTCAGCGCGGTGTACCGCCCGGACATCCTCAACGAGCTGTGCCAGTTCTTCATCGATCACAACATCGAGCTGGAGAACCTCACCTGCGACACCTACCAGGCGCCGCACACCAACACCAGCATGCTCAACGCCACCATCACCGTGACGCTGCCGGCCGGCACGCAGATCAGCTGGCTGCGCGACCAGTTCCTCGACTTCGCCGACGCACTGAACCTGGACGCGCTGATCGAACCCTGGCGTCCGCAGCATCCATAAGGAAAGAACCATGCCGGTAGCAATCGACCAACCCGTCGCCGACTTCGAAGTCCCGGCCACCAGCGGCCAGCAGGTGCGCCTCTCCGCGCTGAAGGGCAAGCAGGTGGTGCTGTACTTCTATCCGAAGGACAGCACCCCGGGCTGCACCACCGAAGGCCAGGGCTTCCGCGACCAGTACCCGGCCTTCCAGCAGGCCGGCACCCTGGTGTTCGGCGTCTCCCGCGACGGGCTGAAATCCCACGAGAACTTCAAGTGCAAGCAGGAGTTCCCCTTCGAGCTGATCAGCGACAAGGACGAGACCCTCTGCCAGCTGTTCGACGTGATCAAGCTGAAGAAGCTCTACGGCAAGGAATACATGGGCGTCGACCGCAGTACCTTCCTGATCGACAAGGATGGCGTGCTGCGCCAGGAATGGCGCGGTGTGAAGGTACCGGGGCACGTCGACGCGGTGCTCGCCGCGGCCCAGGCGCTGAACGCCGGCTGACCGACAGCCAATGAAGAAGGCCGCTATCCAGCGGCCTTTTTTCTTACATGAGAGGACTCACCTGCGGCTCCGGATGCTGCGGCCAGGCGTCCAGCACCGCCTTCACCAGGGTCGCCAGCGGAATGGCGAAGAACACCCCCCAGAAGCCCCACAGCCCGCCGAACAGCAGCACCGCGCAGATGATCGCCACCGGGTGCAGGTTCACCGCCTCGGAAAACAGCAGCGGCACCAGCACGTTGCCGTCGAGGGCCTGGATGATCGCGTGGACCGCCATCAGGTAGATGAACTGGTCGCCCCAGCCCCACTGGAACAGGCCGATCAGCGCCACCGGCACGGTCACCACCACCGCGCCGATGTACGGCACCACCACCGACAGACCGACCAGCAGCGCCAGTAGCGCCGCATAGTTCAGGCCGAGCAGCGCGAAGGCGATGTAGGTCGCCACGCCGGTGATGAAGATCTCGATGACCTTGCCGCGGATGTAGTTGGAAATCTGCCGGTTCATCTCCGCCCAGACCTGCTTCATCAGCCTGCGCTCGCGCGGCAGGTAACGGCGGAACCAGTGGTAGAAGCGCTTGCGGTCCTTGAGGAAGAAGAACACCAGGATCGGCACCAGCACCAGGTAGATCATCACGTTGACCAGCACCGGCACGCCGGACAGGGAAAAGGTCAGCGCCCACTGGCCGAGCTGCACCAGTTCGTTGCGCGCCGCCTCGATGGCGCGCAGCACCTGTTCCTCGGTGACCATCGCCGGGTAGCGCTCCGGCAGCATCAGCAGCACCGCCTGCCATTCGCCGAGCATCCGTGGCAGCTCGTTGAGCAGGGTGAACAGCTGTTTCCAGATCAGCGGCACCAGCACCAGCAGGAAAACCGCGAGCAGGCCGAGGAACAGCGCATATACCAGCCACACCGCGAACAGGTGCGGCATCCGGATACGTTCGAGAACCCCCACCAGTCCCTGGATCAGGAAGGCGATGACCATGGCCGCCAGCACCGGCGCGAGCATGCTGCCGAAGGCGAGAATGACGGAAAAGCCAAGCGCCAGGATGACCGCCAGCACCACCGCTTCCTCATCGGAGAAGTAGCGCTGCATCCAGTCTTGCAGAACTTTGAGCATCAGGATTCCTGCGGGGTGGATCGATCGGGCGGAAGAGCCCTGTGGAGTTACTTCTTGCGCAGCCAGTAGCGGTAGACGCCGTCCTCGACCTCTTCACGCAGCAGGCTGTGGCCGGCCAGCTCGGCGAAGGTGCGGAAATCACGTTGCGAACCGGCATCCGTGGCGATCACCTTCAGCACCGCGCCGCTGGCCAGGCGATTCAGTTCCAGCTTGGCCTTGAGCAATGGCAGCGGACAATTGAGACCGCTGGCATCCAGCTCTGCGTCACATGGCGGCTCGGGCGATACGGGCTGGATCATCGATGGTCTCCGGTTGCAGGCGTTCAAGAATACCAGCCTGGCGCGACCTGACCAGTCAGCTAGGCATTCGCGACACGCTGCGGCTAAAGTAGGGGACTTTTTCGCCACGAGCCCTGTACATGAAAGTACTGCGCCCCGCCCTGCTGACGCTCGCCTGCCTGCTGGCGTCGCCAGCGATGTCGGATGACCTGCCCTCCCTCGGGGACGCCAGCTCGTCCATCGTTTCGCCGGAGCAGGAATTCCAGCTCGGACGCGCCTGGCTGAGCATGCTGCGCAACCAGGTCGACACCATCGGCGACCCGCAGATCAAGGATTTCGTCGAATCCAGCGTCTATCGCCTGGCCGAGACCAGCGACCTGCAGGATCATCGCCTGGCCTTCATCATGATCCGCGATCCGCAGATCAACGCCTTCGCCGCGCCCGGCGGGGTGATCGGCGTGAACGGCGGCCTGCTGCTCTATGCGCAGAGCGAAGCCGAGTACGCCGGCGTGCTCGCCCACGAACTCGGCCACCTCAGCCAGCGCCACTTCGCCCGCGGCATCGAGGCGCAGCAGCGCATGCAGATGCCGATGATGGCCGCCATGCTCGCCGGCATCGTCGCCGCCGCCGCGGGAGCCGGTGACGCCGGCATCGCCGCCATCGCCTCGACCCAGGCGGCGGCGATCCAGAGCCAGCTGCGCTTCTCCCGGCAGAACGAACAGGAGGCCGACCGCGTCGGCGTCGCCACCATGGCCCGCGCCGGCTACGACCCGCGGGCGATGTCGAACATGTTCGAGCGCCTGGCACGCCAGTATCGCTACGAGAGCAAGCCGCCGGAATTCCTCCTGACCCACCCGGTAACCGACTCGCGTATCGCCGACACGCGCAACCGCGCCGAGCAGTATCCCCAGGGCGGCAAGGAAGACAGCCTGCGCTACCAGCAGATGCGCGCCCGCGTGCAACTGATCTTCGAGGAAAGCCCGGGTATCGCCGCCAAGCGTTTCCGCGCCATGCTCGAGGACAACCCGAAGCTGGACGCCGCCCGCTATGGCCTGGCTCTGGCGCAGATCCGCGTCGGCCAGCTCAACGAGGCCGGCGAAAACCTCAAGCCGCTGCTGGCCAAGGCGCCCAACGACATCGCCTACAACCTGGCCCAGGCCGACCTGGACATCACGGCCAACCGGCTCAAGGAAGCGGATGCCCGGGTCACCAGGCTGCTCGCCCAATACCCGGGCAGCTACCCGCTGCGCCAGGCCCACGCCGACCTGCTGATGAAGCAGAACCGCGCACAGGATGCGGAAAAGGTCCTCGCCGAGCTGTCGCAGAAGCGCCCGCTGGACCCAGACGTCTGGAGCCGCCTGGCCGACGCCCGCACCATCAGCGGCAACGCCATCGGCGTGCACCAGGCCCGCGCCGAGTACTACGCGCTGACCGGCGACTACCGGCAGGCCATCGAGCAACTGGACTTCGCCAAGCGTCGCGCCGGCGGCAACTTCCAGCTCGCCGCGCGGCTGGATGCGCGGCAGCAGGAGTTCCGCGAGCAGGAACGCCTGCTGCAGCAGATGATGCGCGGCTGAACCGACCGTTCACAAAAAAGCCCGGAGAGATTCCGGGCTTTTTCATTCGGGCCGCGATCAGGCGTTGCCGGCCAGTTTCAGTCGCGCCGCCTGGGTGAAGTCGAGCATGCGCTTGAGCGGCTTGATCGCCTTCGGGATCAGCGCCGGGTCGACGAAGATCTCGCCGCTGCCTTCGCGCAGGCAGGCCAGGGTGCGCTCCAGGGTGTTCATCGCCATCCACGGGCAGTGCGCGCAACTGCGGCAGGCCGCGCCGTTGCCGGCGGTGGGGGCTTCGATGAACTCCTTGTCCGGGCACAGCTGCTGCATCTTGTAGAAGATGCCGCGGTCGGTGGCGACGATGAATGTCCTGTTCGGCAGGGTCTGCGCGGCCTTGATCAGTTGACTGGTAGAACCGACGGCATCGGCCAGTTCGACCACCGCTTCCGGCGACTCCGGGTGCACGAGGATTGCCGCGTCCGGGTAGAGCGCCTTGATATCTTCCAGCTGCTTGGCCTTGAACTCCTCGTGGACGATGCAGGCACCGTCCCAAAGCAGCATGTCGGCACCGGTCTCGCGCTGGATGTAGCGGCCGAGGTGCTGGTCCGGCGCCCACAGGATCGGTTCGCCGTTGTCCATCAGGTGCTCGACGATCTCCACCGCGCAGCTGGAGGTCACCACCCAGTCGGCACGCGCCTTCACCGCCGCCGAGGTGTTGGCGTAGACCACCACGGTGCGCTCCGGATGCTTGTCGCAGAAGGCGGAGAATTCCTCGACCGGGCAGCCCAGGTCGAGCGAGCAGGTCGCTTCCAGGGTCGGCATCAGCACGCGCTTCTCGGGGTTGAGAATCTTCGCCGTCTCGCCCATGAAGCGCACGCCCGCCACTACCACCGTCTGCGCCGGATGCTGGTTGCCGAAACGGGCCATCTCCAGCGAGTCGGACACGCAGCCGCCGGTTTCCTCGGCGAGCGCCTGGATCACCGGATCGCAGTAGTAGTGCGCTACCAGCACCGCATTCTGCGCCTTCAGCTCGGCGGCGATGGCGGCGCGATAATCGGCCTCTTCCTGCGCGCTCAGCTGCTTGGGCTGCTTGGCGGCAAGATGCGCCTGGACCAGAAGGCGTTCAGATATCTGCGTCATGTGTACTAATCCGGTGAAGCGACTGCTCGTTATGGGCGCGATTTTATCACCGACGGCCCCGCGGGAGGCGCGGCGATCCTGCCAAATTGCCCGGGAGCGCGGTATCGCGGGCCCGGGCAGCATACGCGGAAAATCCCGCGCATACGAAAAAGCCCGCAACTCCAGGAGTTGCGGGCTTTCTATCGAATGCTGGTGGGTCGTGTAGGATTCGAACCTACGACCAATTGGTTAAAAGCCAACTGCTCTACCGACTGAGCTAACGACCCAACGCGAGGCGTATATTACTGATTTTTATCGCAAAAACAACACCCCACGAAAAATTTTTCAAAAATATCGCGTCGGATCGGCCACGCCGGCGGCAGCGAAGCCTTCGGCACGCAGCCGGCAGCTGTCGCACTTGCCGCAGGCGCGCCCTTCGTCATCGGCCTGGTAGCAGGACACCGTGAGGCTGTAATCCACGCCGCGCGCCAGTCCCGCCTGGATGATCTGCGCCTTGGACAGATGCTGCAGCGGCGCCTGGATGCGGAAGCCGTCGCCCTCCACTCCGGCCTTGGTCGCTAGGTTGGCGAGACGTTCGAACGCCTCGACGAACTCCGGCCGGCAATCCGGATAGCCGGAATAGTCCACCGCGTTGACGCCGATGAAGATATCCCGGGCGCCCAGCACTTCCGCCCAGCCCAGGGCGAGCGACAGGAACACCGTATTGCGCGCCGGCACGTAGGTGACCGGGATGCCCTCGCTCGGCGCCTCGGGCACGTCGATGCTGCTGTCGGTCAGGGCCGAGCCGCCGATGCCGTTGAGGTTCAGTCCGATCACCTTGTGCTCGACGACGCCGAGTTGGCGCGCCACTCGCTCAGCCGCCTGCAGCTCGGCGCGGTGCCGCTGGCCGTAGTCGAAACCCATGCTGTAGCACTGGTAGCCCTCGGCCTTCGCCATGGCGACCACGGTGGCGGAGTCGAGGCCACCGGAAAGGAGAATCACCGCTTTCTTCTGCTCGGTCATTTCAGTGTCCTGGCTCGTCGTTCCAGAGAATCTTGTGCAACTGCAACTGGAGGCGCACCGGCAGGTTGTCGGACACGATCCAGTCGGCCAGCGCGCGCGCATCGACCTGCCTGTGGCTGGGCGAGAACAGCACCTCGCCGGCGCGCTGCTCCAGGCGGTATTCGATCAGCTTGGATACCGCCCAGTCGTAGTCGTCGCGGGAGCAGATGACGAACTTCACCTGGTCGTTGCCGGTGAGCTGGTCGAGGTTCTCGTAGCGATTGCGCCGCACCTCGCCGGAACCCGGGGTCTTCAGGTCGACGACCCGGCTGACGCGGCGGTCGGTCGCGGAAATGTCCAGGGCGCCGCTGGTTTCCAGGGACACCTCGTAGCCGGCGTCGCACAGCCGCTGCAGCAGCGGAATGCAGTTGGGCTGGGCCAGCGGCTCGCCGCCGGTCACGCAGACATGGCGAGGCTTGAACGCCGCGACGCGCTCGAGGATGGCGTCCACGGACATGATGTCGCCGCCATTGAAGGCATAGGCGGTATCGCAGTACTGGCAGCGCAGGGGACAGCCGGTCAGGCGCACGAACACCGTCGGCAAGCCGGCGGTGCGCGTCTCCCCCTGCAGCGAGTAGAAGATCTCGGTAATTCGCAGGGTCTGTTGCATATCAGCCACGGGCGTGACGGCGAAACAGGCCATCCGCCTCCGTTGCGGGAAATCGGGGGACGGATTCTAACGAAAAAACCCGCGACGAGCGCGGGTTTTCGGCAGGCAGCGGATCAGATCACTTCAGGTTCTTCAGATCGCGCTGGGCGAGCTGGGCGGCGGAAGTGCCCGGATACTGCGCAGCGACCTGCTGGAAGATGCCCCGCGCACGGTCGGTATTGCCGAGACGACGCTCGACATCACCCAGCTTGTACAGCGAATCCGCAACCTTGGGGCTGCTCGGATAGGCCTGGCTGACCTTGGCGAAAGCCTGGCCGGCGGCCTGCAGGTCACCCTTGGCCAGGTTGACCTCGCCCAGCCAGTACTGCGCGTTGCCGGCGTACTGGCTGTTCGGGTACTTGCGCAGGAAGGCGCTGAACGCCTGGCTGGCCTTATCGAAATCCTTGGTCTTGATGAGGTCGAAGGCAGCGTCGTAATACAGCTTTTCCTTCGCCGGATCGGCCGGTTCGCTGCTCGCCGCGGGCTGCTGAGCCGCAGCGGCAGCACCACCGGCAGCGGCGGCAGCAGGACCCGGAGCAGGCGCAGGCGCGCCGCCGGCAGCGGCACCGCCGGAAATACGGCGATCGAGCTCCTGGTAACGATCCAGGTTTTCCTGCTTCATCTGCCGGATCTGGTTCTGCTGTTCTTCCAGCATGCCGCTCAGGCGCGAAATCTCGTCCTGCATCTGCTGCAGTTGCATGAACAGCTGCGCCTGGCCGGAGACGGGAGTTTCCATCCCGCCACCGGCATAGGCGCCACCCGCGCCTGCGGTGCCATAACCCGAAGGCGGATAGCTGCCGCCGTAATTGGCGTTAGCGTCTTCGACGGGAGCCGCAGCCGCCGCCATGAGCGGCAGGCTGCAGGCCAACAAGGTCAGGATTCGCAGGCGCATGGGGTCTTACTTCTTCAGTTCTACGCGACGGTTCTGAGCCCAGGACTGCTCGTCGTGGCCAGTAGCGACCGGACGCTCCTTACCGTAGGAAACCAGTTCCAGCTGAGCCGGGGAAACGCCCTGCAGAACCAGGTAGCGCTGAACCGACTTGGCACGACGCTCGCCCAGAGCCATGTTGTACTCACGGGTGCCGCGTTCGTCGGTGTGACCTTCCAGAACCACGCGCTGACCGCTGGAACGCAGGTCCTTGGCGTGTACGTCGAGGGCGCGCATGGCTTCCGGCTTCAGGTCGGAGCTGTCGTACTCGAAGTAGAAGGTGGTGATCGCACGCAGAGCGGCTTCGTCGCTCAGGCTGCCGTCAACGGCACCGCTGTTCGCGCCATAGCCAGCGTTCGGGTCGACACCGCCGTTCGCACCTTCGCCGGACGCATCACCGCCCTTGGAAGAACAACCGACAGCTACGGCCATGGCCAGAGCCAGAGCAGCAAATTTGCCGAATTTCAGCATTTCCATCATGTAACTCCTAATGAACCCCAGTGTATAAGTTTTGAACAGTTGGCAACCGTCAGTTCAGGTATGGTGACCAGGAAGGCTCGCGTACATCGCCTTGGGCGGTAGGAATTGGGATCCGAACGCGTCCGTTGATGGAAACGAGCATCAACACGCCCCGATCCTGCTGGCGGGTGGCGTAGATTAGCATGGTGCCATTAGGCGCAACAGTGGGCGAGTCGTCCAGGGTGGTGTTGGAAAGTACCCGCAAACTGCCGCGCTGCAAGTCCTGGGCGGCGATCTGGAAGTTGGTGAAGCCCTGCTGGCGATGCACCATCACCAGGGTCTTTTCATCCGCGGAAAGTTTCGGGTTGGCGTTGTAGTTGCCGATGAAGGTGACCCGCTCGGCCGAGCCGCTGTTGACGTTCATCTTGTAGACCTGCGGCTTGCCGCCGCGATCGGAAGTGAAGTACAGGGTCGAGCCGTCCTTGCCCCAGAAGGGTTCGGTGTCGATGGCCGCGTTGTTGGTCAGGCGGCGCAGCTGGCGCGAGCCCAGATCCATCATGTAGACCTCCGGGTTGCCATCGCGGGACAGCACGAAGGCCAGGCGGTTGCCATCCGGCGAGAAGGCCGGCGCGCCGTTCAGGCCCTCGAAGTTGCTGATCTGCTCGCGGCGGCCGGTGTCCACGTACTGCATGAAGATGCGCGGACGCTTCTGCTCGAAGGAGACGTAGGCGATGCGGCGGCCATCCGGCGAGAAGCGCGGCGAGAGGATCGGTTCGCGCGACTGCAGGAGGGTCACTGCCCGTGCGCCGTCGTAGTCGGAGCGCTGCAGGGTGTAGCGGGTGTTGTCGACCGAGAAGCGCTCGGCGGTGACGTAGAGCATCTTGGTGGAGAAGGCGCCCTTGATGCCGGTGAGCTTCTCGAAGGCCTGGTCGGCGATGTAGTGCGACATGTCGCGCAGCTGGTCCGTGCTGCCGCCGACGCTGCCGGTCAGCACCTGCTGCTGGGTCGCCACGTTGAACAGGCCGTACTGCACCTGCAGGCGCCCACCGGCCGGCACGATGCTGCCGATCAGCACGTACTGCGCGCCGATGGCGCTCCAGTCGCGGTAGATCACTTCGCTGGCCTGGGCCGGCTGGCTGATCATGTTCTGCCGCGGGATGGGTTCGAAATAGCCCGAATTGCGCAGGTCGTTGCCGATGATGGTGGACATGTCCTCGGGCAGGACGTTGCCGCCCTGCCAGCCGAACGGCACCACGGCGATCGGCACCGCCCGGTCGGTGCCGGTGGACACCACCAGCGGGTCGGCTGCCCGCGCCAGGCCGGCGAGCGCGACCAGGGCAAGGAGCGCAATGCGAATCAGGTTAATCACAGACTCAGGTCCTCCGGTTTGAAAATCATTCGGCGCTGCCGGTAAAGGCTGTCGAAGGTGGTGCGATCCAGTTGCTGCATCTCCGGGATCCGGCCGACGTTGCGCACCGCTGCGAGCGCCGAGTTGTCGAACGGCGAATCGCCGCTCGAACGGGTCACGCTGACGTTGGTGATGGTGCCGTCCGGCAGCATCTGGATCAGCACTTCCACGCTCATTCCGTTACGCGCCGAAGGCGGGCGGGTCCACTGCTGGCTGACCAGGCTGACGATCAGGTCGTCGAAGTTGCCGGCCACCTGGTTGCCACGTTCGTCCGCCAGAGCCTGCTGGCGCTGCGTGTCGTCCGACAGCAGTTCGGCCAGGGCCTGCGCCTTCTTGTCTTCCTGGGCCTTGCGCGCCGCCGCGGCGGCCGCTTTCTTCTTCGCCGCTTCCACGGCAGCCTTCTTCTTGGCTTCCTCGGCCGCGGCCTTCTTCTTCGCCGCTTCGGCGGCAGCTACTTTCTTGGCCTCTTCGGCCGCCTTCTTCTTCGCTGCCTCGGCAGCGGCCTTCTTCTTCGCCTCTTCCTCGGCGCGCTTCTTGGCTATGTCCGCCTGCTTCTTCTGCTCGGCGGCCTTGGCCTCTGCGGCTTTCTTGGCCTCGTCAGCCTTTTTCGCCTCAGCCGCCTTCCTGGCTTCTGCAGCCTTGGCGGCGTCCGCGGCTTTCGCAGCCTCTGCCGCCTTTCGAGCATCGTCGGCTTTCTTTTGTTCCGCTGCCTTGGCGGCGGCGAGGGCCTGCTGCTCGGCCTTCTTCTGTTCCAGCTGCTCTGTTTCGTACTGCCTGGAGGAGGTCTTCTTCGATTCTCCGGCGATTTTCTGGTTGGTCTGCTGGGTCGCCTGACTCTTCGACTTCAGCTGGTAGAGCGTCGCCTGCACGATCGGCCGCGAAGGCGGCAGCTCGGGAGCCGTCGCCCAGCTGACGAAGAGCATGGCGAAAATCAGGACGTGCAAGGCCACGGCCAGCACGGCCGGCCAGAAATAACTTTCCGAAGGAGAAGGAGACCGCTCGAGTCGCATAGAAATCAGGGTGCCTCGGTAATCAATCCCACATTACCTACGCCGGCCTTCTGCAGGCCGCCCATGACCGCCATCACCGAGCCGTAGTCGACAGCCTTGTCGCCACGCACGAAGACCTGGACCTTCTTACCCTGGCGGCCGTTCTCGGCCATGATCCCGCTGGCGGCATTCACCAGCTGGTCCAGGTCGACGGCGGTCTGGCTGGACTTGCCCTGGTCAGGATCGACTTCCGCGCCCATGTTCCAGTAGTAGGTCTTGTCGGCCTTGATCGAAATGGTCAGCACCCGCGAGTCGTTGTCCTGCGGCAGGGCTTCGCTGGAAACCTTGGGCAGGTCGACCTTGACGCCCTGGTTGAGCATCGGCGCGGTCACCATGAAAATCACCAGCAGCACCAGCATCACGTCGATGTAAGGCACCACGTTCATTTCCGCGACCGGCTTGCGCTTGTGACGAATCCTCGTCATATCGGCTTACCTCTCAGTCGTCACTGGTGTGCACCTTGCGGTGCAGGATGGCCTGGAACTCGTCGGCGAAGGTGTAGTAACGGCCGATCAGCATCTCCGAACGAGCGGAGAAGCGGTTGTAGGCGATGACTGCCGGAATCGCGGCGAACAGGCCGATGGCGGTGGCGATCAGCGCTTCGGCGATGCCCGGGGCAACGGTGGCGAGGGTCGCCTGCTGCACGGTGGCCAGGCCGCGGAAGGAGTTCATGATGCCCCACACGGTGCCGAACAGGCCGATGTACGGGCTGGTGGAACCGACGGTGGCAAGGAACGGCAGGCTGGTTTCCAGCTTCTCTTCCTCGCGCGAGATGGCCACGCGCATGGCGCGGGATACGCCTTCCATCACCGCATCGGCCTCGACGCCGGCCTGCTGGCGCAGACGCGAGAACTCCTTGAAGCCGGCACGGAAGATCTGCTCGACGCCGGAATCCGGGTCCGGATTGCTGCCGGCCTGGCGATACAGCTTGGACAGGTCGATGCCCGACCAGAAGCGCTCTTCGAAGGTTTCCAGGGCCTTCTTGGCCGAACGCATCATGTTGCTGCGCTGGAAAATCATGATCCACGAAGTGACCGAGGCGGCCACGAGGGTGAGCATGACCAGTTGCACCACCAGACTGGCGTTGCTGATCAGGCTCCACATGGAGGTATGGTCGACGACGTTCGGTTCCACGTTAATCTCCTGCTGAAAGGGTGTCCGGACTGCCGGCAAATGCCGCACGCAACGCTTCGGGGATCGCGCGGGGTCTGAAGTTATCGGCCCGCACGCAGGCCACCAGGAATCGCCCTTCGCAGAGCAAGACCGAGTCTGTCGCCCGGCGAACCTGTTGACGGAAACGCAGGCTCGCGCGGTTCAACTCCTCCACTTCGGCGGAGACGATCAATTCGTCGTCCAGCCGGGCCGGCGCATGGTAGCGTGCCTCCGCCGAATGAACGACAAATAGCAGGTTCTCACCGGCCAGCTCGGACTGGGCATAGCCCAGATCACGCAGCCGCTCGGTACGAGCCCGCTCCATGAACTTGAGGTAGTTGACGTAGTAGACGATGCCGCCCGCATCGGTGTCTTCGTAATAGACCCGGAAACGATGCTGGAACGGCTGACCCCCGTGTTGCGCGCGCATACTCTAGAACCAAGTCAGGGCTTTGCCAATCGGCAATCGCCCACAAATGCAATTAATTACCATCTTCAGAAGAGAACCGATCAGGCGAAACGCTTTCTCCTGAGCCGTTCGGCAACTTCAGGCCGAAATGCAGATAGGCATGCCGGGTGACGACCCGCCCCCGCGGCGTGCGCATGATATAGCCTTGCTGGATCAAATAGGGCTCCAGCACGTCCTCAATTGTGTGTCTTTCTTCGCCAATGGCGGCGGAGAGGTTGTCGAGCCCCACCGGTCCGCCATCGAACTTCTCGATCATGGTCAGCAGCAGACGCCGGTCCTGGTGGTCGAAGCCACGTTCGTCGACATCCAGCAGGTTCAGCGCCTTGTCGGCGATGTCGCTGCTGATCCGCCCGTTGCCGCGCACCTCGGCGAAATCCCGCACGCGGCGCAGCAGCCGGTTGGCGATGCGCGGCGTGCCGCGGGCACGGCGGGCGATCTCGAAGGCACCGTCGCGCTCGATGGCCAGGCCGAGAATCCCGGCCGAACGGCTGACGATGGTGGTCAGGTCGTCCACGCTGTAGAACTCCAGACGCTGGACGATGCCGAAGCGGTCACGCAGCGGATTGGTCAGCATGCCGGCGCGGGTGGTCGCCCCGACCAGGGTGAAGGGCGGCAGGTCGAGCTTGATCGAGCGCGCCGCCGGCCCTTCGCCGATCATGATGTCCAGCTGGAAATCCTCCATCGCCGGATACAGCACTTCCTCGACGATCGGAGACAGGCGGTGGATCTCGTCGACGAACAGCACGTCGCCCGGCTCCAGGTTGGTGAGCAGCGCCGCCAGGTCGCCCGGGCGCTCCAGCACGGGACCGGAAGTGCTCTTGATCGCCACGCCCATCTCCTGGGAGATGATGTTGGCCAGGGTTGTCTTGCCCAGCCCCGGCGGGCCGAAGATCAGGGTGTGGTCGAGGGCTTCCTTGCGCCCCCTGGCGGCCTGGATGAACAGCTCCATCTGCTCGCGCACGGTCGGCTGGCCGATGTAGTCGGACAGGCTCAGCGGGCGGATGGCGCGATCCAGCTGCTCCTCGCGTTCACGGCCGGAGACGGCGGAAATCAGGCGATCGGATTCGATCATCGGCGTCTACCTAGCCCATGCCTTTCAATGAACGACGGATGAGTTCTTCGCTGGACAAACCTTCCTCCTGCACGGCGGCCACGGCGCGGCTCGCCTCCTGCGGCTTGAAGCCCAGCGCGATGAGCGCGCTGACGGCATCCGCCTCGGCGCTTGAGACTGCCGCCGCGCGTATGGGTTCAACCACCAGCGGGGCGATCGACGGAATGCTTTCCCAGGCCTTGAAGCGATCCTTCAGTTCCACCAGCAGCCGCTCGGCGGTCTTCTTGCCGACCCCGGGCACCTTCACCAGGGTGGAAGTATCCTGCGCCTGCACGCAACGCACCATCTCGTCCACTTCCAGACTGGACATCAGCGCCAGCGCCAGCTTCGGCCCCACGCCGTTGAGGCGGATCAGCTCGCGAAACATCTCGCGCTCGCGCTTCTCGGCGAAACCATAGAGCAGATGGGCATCCTCGCGCACCACCAGATGGGTGTGCAGGGTCACCGCCTCGCCCAGCGCAGGCAGGCGATAGAGGGTGGTCATCGGGACCTCCAGCTCATAGCCCACGCCGTTCACGTCGAGGATCAGGTGCGGCGGCTGCTTTTCCGCCAGGGTGCCACGCAGGCGTCCAATCACGAATCAGGTCCTTCCAGGAGGTTACAGACGAAGCCGGCCGCCCCGCCGCCGGGCGGTGGCCAGGCCGTGGGGAATCAGGCTCTGCCGGTGGTGCGCATGACAGAGGGCGATGGCCAGGGCGTCGGAGGCGTCGATCTGCGGCTTCTGCAGCAGCTTGAGCAGGTGCATGACCATCATCTGCACCTGCTGCTTGTCGGCGCCGCCGGTGCCGGCGATGGCCTGCTTGACCTGGCTGGCGGTGTACTCCGCGACTTCCAGCCCGGCTTCCGCCGCCGCCACGATTGCAGCTCCGCGTGCCTGGCCCAGCTTGAGCGCGGAATCGGCGTTGCGCGCCATGAACACCTGCTCGATGCCCATGGTCACCGGCCCGTACAGGCGGATCACCTCGCCCACGCCGCGGAAGACGATCTGCAGACGGTCGCGCAGTTCGCCCGCGCCGGTGCGGATGCAGCCGGAGGCCACATATTCGCAGCCGCGCCCGGTGTCGCGGACGACGCCGTAGCCGGTGATGCGGGAACCGGGGTCGATACCAAGGATCAGGGTCATGCCGCCCTTCGCTCCACGTACCGACCCAGGGACCGGCACACTGTCTATTTATCCAGCCGCGAGTATACGGAGCGGCGCGCGCATAAAAAAGCCGGAAGCGCGCTCGGCGACTTCCGGCTGCATGCTCGGACCGGCGCTCAGTCCAGCTGTTCCATGATCTCGTCGGGAATATCCGCGTTGTGATAGACGTTCTGCACGTCGTCGAGATCTTCCAGCATGTCGATCAGGCGCATGACCTTCTGCGCGGTTTCCAGATCGGCGATCGGCGCATTGATCGAGGGGATCATGGCGATTTCCGCCTCCTCGCCCTTGAAGCCGGCGGTTTCCAGCGCCTCGTTCACAGCATGGAAATCGGCGAAGCTGGTGGAGACCACGGCCGAGCCGTCGTCGCCCATTTCCACGTCTTCCGCGCCGGCTTCCAGCGCCGCTTCCATCAGGGCATCTTCATCGACGCCCGGGGCGAAGCTGATCTGCCCCTTGCGATCGAACATGTAGGCCACCGAACCATCGGTGCCAAGGTTGCCGCCGCACTTGCTGAAGGCATGGCGCACTTCGGCCGCGGTGCGGTTGCGGTTGTCGGTCATGGCCTCGACGATGATGGCCACGCCGCTCGGTGCATAGCCCTCGTAGGAGAGCTCGACGACGTTGTCCGCCTCGTTGCTGCCGGCGCCGCGGGCGATGGCGCGATCGATGGTGTCGCGCGACATGTTGGCGGTCAGCGCCTTGTCCACGGCCAGGCGCAGACGCGGGTTGTCAGCCGGGATCGGACCGCCGTGCTTGGCAGCGATGGTCAGCTCACGAATCAGCTTGGTGAATATCTTGCCCCGCTTGGCGTCCTGACGACCCTTGCGGTGCTTGATATTGGCCCATTTGGAATGACCAGCCATAACTCACTCCGTACTCTGTTGCGGAGCGGCGTCGATGCCGCCCCGGATTGTTCGAATTACTCGGCCTTCGCCTGTTCGCGCAGGCGAATGTTCAGCTCGCGCAGGGCCTTGGCGTCCACGGTCCCCGGCGCCTGGGTCATGACGTCGCCGGCGCTCTGGGTTTTCGGGAAGGCGATCACTTCGCGGATCGACGAGGCGCCGGTCATCAGCATCACCAGACGGTCCAGGCCGAAGGCCAGGCCGCCGTGCGGCGGGGCACCGTACTTCAGCGCGTCGAGGAGGAAGCCGAACTTCTCTTCCTGCTCCGCATCGTCGATGCCCAGCACGCGGAACACCGCCTGCTGCATGCCCTTGTCGTGGATACGGATGGAGCCGCCGCCCAGTTCGGTGCCGTTCAGCACCATGTCGTAGGCGCGGGACAGGGCCACGGCCGGGTTGGCCTCCAGCTCTTCCGGGGTGCAGTTGGGCGAAGTGAACGGGTGGTGCAGGGAAGTCAGGCTGCCGTCGTCGTTCTCTTCGAACATCGGGAAGTCCACCACCCACATCGGCGCCCACTCTTTGGTGAGCAGCTTGAGGTCGTGGCCGACCTTTATGCGCAGCGCGCCCAGGGCGTCGCAGACGATCTTCGCCTTGTCGGCGCCGAAGAACACGATGTCGCCGTCGACCGCGCCAACGCGATCGAGGATCACGTTGAGGTTGGCCTCGGGGATGAACTTGACGATCGGCGACTGCAGGCCTTCCACGCCCTTGGCGCGTTCGTTGACCTTGATGTAGGCCAGGCCCTTGGCGCCGTAGATGCCGACGAACTTGGTGTAGTCGTCGATCTGGCTGCGCGGCATGCTCGCCGCACCCGGAACGCGCAGGGCGGCGACGCGGCCCTTCGGATCGTTGGCCGGACCGGAGAACACCTTGAATTCCACTTCCTTCAGCTGGTCGGCCACGTCCACCAGCTCCAGCGGAATGCGCAGGTCCGGCTTGTCCGAACCGTAGCGGCGCATGGCTTCTTCGAAGGACATGTGCGGGAATTCGTCGAACTCGACGTCCAGCACTTCCTTGAACAGCTGGCGCACCATCTTCTCGGTGATTTCGATGATGTCGCTTTCTTCGAGGAAGCTGGTCTCGATGTCGATCTGGGTGAATTCCGGCTGACGGTCGGCACGCAGGTCTTCGTCGCGGAAGCACTTGGCGATCTGGTAGTAGCGGTCGAAGCCGGCCACCATCAGCAGCTGCTTGAACAGCTGGGGCGACTGCGGCAGGGCGAAGAAGTGGCCCGGGTAGGTACGGCTCGGCACCAGGTAGTCGCGTGCGCCTTCCGGAGTCGGACGGCCGAGGATCGGGGTTTCCACGTCGAGGAAGCCGTTCTCGTCCAGGTAGCGGCGAATGCTGCTGGTGATGCGCGCGCGCAGCTTCAGCTTGGCGGCCATTTCCGGACGACGCAGGTCGATGAAGCGGTAGCGCAGGCGGGTTTCCTCGCCGACGTCGGAGTACTCGTCCAGCGGGAACGGCGGAGTCTCGGCCTGGTTCAGCACGTCCAGTTCGTAGCCCAGCACCTCGATGGCGCCGGAGGCCATGTTCGCGTTGCGCGCGCCTTCCGGACGCATGCGCACCTTGCCGGTGATCTTCACCACGTACTCGCTGCGCACACGGTCGGCCTTGGCGAAGGTTTCCGCACGATCCGGGTCGAACACGACCTGGGCCAGGCCTTCACGGTCACGGATATCGAGGAAGATCACCCCGCCGTGGTCGCGGCGGCGGTGCACCCAACCGCAAAGAGTGACTACCTGGCCGTCCAGGCTCTCGTTCAATTGGCCGCAATAGTGGCTGCGCATCATGGTGTGTTTCGCTTCTCGCAAGTCTTGGATTCTTTGGAACCGCTCAGTCGCCAGCGGCACAGGCGCCGCCGGAGCAACCGGTGGCAGGACAGGCTGCAGGCCCGTCGGAGGAGGCCAGATTCTTCTTCGCGCCGGTCTTGAAATCGGTCTCGTACCAACCACCGCCGCTGAGGCGGAAACCGGGGGCGGACAACAACTTCTTCAGCTCGGGAGCGCTGCAGGCCGGGCAATCGACCAGCGGTGCGTCGCTGAACTTCTGGATGGCTTCCAGCTGATGATTGCAGGAGCCGCACTGGTATTCGTAAATCGGCATCGGGACACCTTGGCTGACACTACGCCGCGGGCCCGCACCCGGCGGCAAAGACGCGGATTATAGCCTGAAAAAATCCACACTTGCAGCCGGCCCGGCCACCATCTGACGCTCAGAATGTCGAGCGCCCATCTTGATAGCCATCTTCAATCGAGCCCGTTGACCAATGCCAAAGGCATGGCGGAAAAGCCTGTGTTAGGCTGGATTCACTTCGGGGAACAGTCCCTGGCAAACAGATAGCAAGGAGAATTCCATGGAAATCAATATCGGTATCGGCGAACAGGACCGCGCCTCCATCGCCGAAGGTCTTTCCCGTCTTCTGGCCGACACCTACACCCTCTATCTGAAGACCCACAACTTCCACTGGAACGTCACCGGGCCGATGTTCAACACCCTGCACCTGATGTTCGAAGGGCAGTACAACGAACTGGCGCTGGCGGTCGACAGCATCGCCGAACGCATCCGCGCCCTCGGCTTCCCGGCGCCGGGCACCTATGCCGCCTACGCCCGCCTCTCATCGATCAAGGAAGAGGAAGGCGTCCCGGAAGCCAAGGAAATGATCAAGCAACTGGTCCAGGGACAGGAAGCGGTCGTCCGCACCGCGCGCAGCATCTTCCCGCTGATCGACAAGGTCAGCGACGAGCCCACCGCGGACCTGCTGACCCAGCGCATGCAGGTCCACGAAAAGACCGCATGGATGCTGCGCAGCCTGCTGGACGCCTGAGTCGACGCAAAAGCCCGGATTCGTTCCGGGCTTTTTCTTTCCCCGCTCCAAACCCGATCCCGGCGGCTGATTTGAGAAGGCTCCGGGTTTGCTGTTAAATAGCCGCCGTGCGTCACGCGCATAGGCCGGCGACCCTCGAACTCCCATTTTCATCCCGCGGATTGATGTCGACCGGCTGCTTCATCGTTACCCGCTCAAGGTGAACCTATAACCATGTTAAAAATCGTCCATCTCCTGACGGGCGCCGCCGCCCTGTTGCTGTCCTTTATTCCAGCCCTGCGCACCGAAGCCCTGCCCTACCTTCAACAAGCCGATGCCGTGTACCTCGCCCTGCTCGGCATGCTCAGCCTGCTGTTCGCCACGCTTCCTTCGCAGAAAGCCCAGCCCTTGCAGATCGCCGCATCCGTGCTGATCGTCCTGGCCATTGCCGTTCAGGTACTGGTGTTGCTCGCGCCACTACCCATGATCGGCGACCAGCCCGCCATCCTGGTTCCGCTGCTGATCGTCGGCGTCGCCGTGGCCCTGCAACTGGCAGCCGGCCTGCGCAAGGCACCCGCCAGCTCCGCGGCGCCCATCTCCAGCGACGAGAATCGCGAGACCGGTACCGTCAAGTGGTTCAATACCTCCAAGGGCTTCGGCTTCATCTCCCGCGACAGCGGCGAAGACATCTTCGTGCACTTCCGGGCGATCCGCGGCGAGGGGCACCGCATCCTCATCGAAGGGCAGCGGGTGGAGTTTTCCGTCGTGCAGCGGGACAAGGGCCTCCAGGCCGAAGACGTGATAGCGGCACTTCCCGTCCGCAGATGACCCTCCCCTGAAAACCAAAGGCCCGCCAATTCGGCGGGCCTTTGGTTTCGCTCAGTAGTGCGGGGGCGGCACATCGTCCTCCGCCACCCCGACCTGCCCCTGCAGGTCTTCTAGGCGCTTGATCAACACCTGCATCTGCAATCCCAGACGCTCGATGACCCGCTCCTGCTCATAGACCACGTCGCTCAGCGTCTGCAGAGCGTCGTCCTGAAATGCCAGCCGACTCTCGAGGTCGGCGATCCGCTCTTCCAGTTCCATCATTCACTCCTGCGCAAAGCGAAAACCATCGTCCAGCGCCATTTCCAGCTTATCGCGGATGACCTGCAACTGTTCCGGCGTATAGGGCACCGCCGGGTGCCTGCCCCACACCGGCGCCGGCCAGGCTGCGTCGTCACGGCGACGGACGATCACATGCACGTGCAACTGGCTGACCACGTTACCGAGATTGGCCACGTTCATCTTGTCGGCATTGAAGGTGTCCTTGAGCACTTCCGCCAGGCTGGTCGCTTCACGCCACAGCTCCTGCTGGTCCTCGGGATCCAGCTGGAACAGTTCGCTGACATCCTCCCGGCGCGGCACCAGGATGAACCACGGGTAGTTGGCATCGTTCATCAGCAGCAGGCGACTCAGCGGAAAATCACCCAGCGGCAGGGTGTCCTGCTGCAAACGGGAATCCAGAACAAACATATCGGCTGCTCCTTATTAGGCAATTACCAGATTGAGCTTAGCCCGCATCGGGGCATGCAGGCCGCGCAGGATACCCGAGCCGGCGCGACCGGAATATCTCGCCGCTCCACTGCGGAGCAGCTGTTGACAGGCAGCCCTGAAATCGTGCAACGGACGGAAAAACCAGGCCAGGGAAACAATCGATGCAGCGTCCAGCCCCGTCGCGCAGGAAGCGCCAGGAGCACCCCATCGCGACAGAAAGACGCACTCGCGAAGAAAGATCGTTTTGTGCATGGCCTTTGCTAGAAACAGGAACCAGCACAAGGCCATCAATCTGCCAATTAAAGAAGGCCGGCCTGGAAATCGGAAAGACACGAAGCCCGAAAGGAGTGGCCTGCATGTTCCAATCAGCGACAACACCCATTCGCAACATGAGACCTGCGTAAAAGCGACATATGTCATGCATGTTTGCGACAAGGCGAGAATGAATTCGCCGGAAGATTCCGACAACTATCGCCGTTTGAACACGCATGCTATAAGTTATCGCCGACAAAAAGAATGAGCCGTCACAGCGGCAATGTGATGGCGGATTACTTCAAAACCAAAGGAGCAATCACAATGAAAGTGATGAAGTGGAGCGCCATCGCCCTGGCGGTTTCTGCAGGCAGCACGCAAATGGCAATGGCAGAACCCTTCGTAGGTGATCAGGCTGAAGCCAAGGGCTTCATTGAAGACAGCAGCCTGAACTTCCTGGTTCGCAACTACTATTTCAACCGTGACATTCGCAACAATAGCCTGGGTAACACCCAGACCCGCGAAGACTGGACTCAGGGCTTCCATGCCGTCTACAACTCCGGCTACACCCAGGGCGTGGTGGGCTTCGGCGTCGACGCCTTCGGCTACCTGGGCCTGAAACTCGATGACGGCCAAGGCGGAACCGGTAACCTGCCAGTTCACGGCGACGGCGAAAAAGCCGACTCCTTCGGCAAGGCCGGCGGCGCAGGCAAGATCCGCATCTCCAAGACCGAGCTGAAAGCCGGTGACATGCAACCGCAAGCCCCGGTATTCGCCGTGGGCGGCACCCGCCTGCTGCCGCAGACCGCCAGCGGTATCAGCCTGATGAGCAGCGAGATCGATGGCCTGGATCTGGAAGCCGGCCACTTCTACGCTGGCACCAGCTATGACGACACCACCCACGATGGCGAACTGTTCGCAGCCTACGCCGGCGTGGAAACCCCGCAGGCCGACTTCGTCGGCGGCCGGTACGCCTTCACCGACAACTTCAGCGCCTCCCTGTACGGCTCCGAGTTCAAGGACATCTGGAAGCAGTACTACGCCAACCTGAACTACACCCTGCCGATCGCCGACGACCAGTCCCTGGCCTTCGACTTCAACTACTACAAGACCAAGGACGAAGGCGACGCCAACGCAGGCGACATCGACAACGACACCTTCTCCCTGGCCGCCGCCTACACCCTGGGCGCCCACACCCTCACCCTGGCATACCAGGACGTGGACGGCGACACTCCGTTCGACTACCTGGGCGTAGGCGACAACAACAACGCCGCCGACTCGATCTTCCTGGCCAACTCCGTCCAGTACTCGGACTTCAACGGCCCGGGCGAAAAATCCTGGCAGGCCCGCTACGACCTGAACATGGCCACCTACGGCGTTCCCGGTCTGACCTTCATGGCCCGCTATATCAACGGTGATGACATCGACGGCACCGACGTCGATCCGACCTCCCCGTACGCCGGCCTGTATGGCGCCGACGGCAAGCACCACGAAACCAACGTCGAGGCCAAGTACGTAGTCCAGGAAGGCGCGGCGAAAGACCTGTCCTTCCGCATCCGCCAGGCCTGGCACCGCGCCAACGACGACCAGGGCGAAGGCGATGTCGACGAATTCCGTCTGATCATCGACTACCCGCTGTCCGTACTGTAAATCACGACATCCGGCAGCAAAGAAAAGCCCGAGCAAACTCGGGCTTTTCTTATTTACGGAACAACTTCCGGTGAAGTATCACATCGGCAAAACATAGGTTCCGGTCACATGTGCAACCAGCTCCTGTTGATTGCTCACCGAATATACAGACACCTCGCAAACCACTTGACGACGCCCCAGTTTTAATATCTTCGCCTCTGCCAGAAGATCCTCCGGCCTGGGCTTGCTGAGAAAATTGATATTCAGGTTGGACGTCACCGCCATTTCCACGTTTTCCAACTGCGCAAGTATCACGGCGTACATCGCGGCATCCGCCAGCGCCATGATGGTCGGGCCGGATACCGTTCCTCCGGGCCGCACCAGACGCCCATGAAATGGAACTCGGGCGAATGCGCTGCGCCCTTCCAGGGCCTCGACCCGGAAGTCCAGATCCTCCGCCATGGGCAATCCGGCGCGAATGAAAGCCTGTACTTCGGATGCGCTCAATCGACTCATGCATAGCCTCCCGCCATACCCGCCGCGCCCTGTACGCGGCCTGACCTGAGCCGTACAATGCCCAACCTATCTCCTCTTCTGCAACCTGCGAACGGTCAACGATGCGCACCAGTCAGTACCTGCTGTCCACCCTGAAAGAAACTCCCTCCGATGCGGTGGTCATCAGCCACCAGCTGCTGCTGCGAGCCGGCATGATCCGCAAGCTGGCTTCCGGCCTCTACACCTGGCTGCCTATGGGCCTGCGCGTGCTGCGCAAGGCAGAAACCATCGTGCGCGAGGAAATGAACGCCGCCGGCGCGCTGGAAGTGCTGATGCCGGCCGTGCAGCCGGCCGAGCTGTGGCAGGAATCCGGCCGCTGGCAGCAGTACGGCCCCGAGCTGCTGCGCCTGAAGGACCGCCACGATCGCGAGTTCTGCGTCGGCCCGACCCACGAGGAGGTCATCACCGACCTGGCGCGCAACGAGCTGTCCAGCTACAAGCAGCTGCCGATCAACTTCTACCAGATCCAGACCAAGTTCCGTGACGAGATCCGTCCGCGCTTCGGCCTGATGCGCGGCCGCGAGTTCATCATGAAGGATGCCTACTCCTTCCACCTGAGCCAGGACTCGCTGCAGCAGACCTATGACGGCATGTACGACGCCTACTGCAAGGTCTTCACCCGCCTGGGCCTGGACTTCCGTCCCGTACAGGCCGACAACGGCTCCATCGGCGGCAGCGGCTCCCACGAGTTCCACGTGCTGGCCAACTCCGGCGAGGACGACATCGTCTTCAGCGACAGCTCCGACTACGCCGCCAACATCGAGAAGGCCGAGGCCGTACCGCGGGAAACCGAGCGCTCCGCCGCCGGCGAGGAACTGCGTCTGGTCGACACGCCGAACACCAGGACCATCGCCGACCTGGTGGAGAACTTCGGCCTGCCCATCGAGAAGACCATCAAGACCCTGGTGGTGCGTGGCGCCGAGGAAGGCAAGCTGGTCGCCCTGATCGTCCGCGGCGACCATGAACTGAACGAGATCAAGGCCGGCAACCTGCCGCAGGTGGAAAGCCCGCTGCAGATGGCCAGCGAAGCCGAGATCAAGGCCGCGATCGGCGCCGCACCGGGCTCCCTCGGCCCGCTGAACCTGCCGCTGCCCTGCATCGTCGACCGCTCCGTGGCCCTGATGAGCGACTTCGCCATCGGCGCCAACCTCGACGACAAACACTACTTCGGCGTGAACTGGGAACGCGACCTGCCGCTGCCGGAAGTCGCCGACCTGCGCAACGTCGTGGCTGGCGACCCAAGCCCGGACGGCAAGGGCACCCTGGTGATCCGCCGCGGCATCGAGGTCGGCCACATCTTCCAGCTCGGCACCAAGTACAGCGAGGCGATGGGCCTCTCGGTGCTCAACGAGCAGGGCAAGCCGATCACCCTGATCATGGGCTGCTACGGCATCGGCGTATCCCGCGTGGTGGCCGCGGCCATCGAGCAGAACCACGACGAGCGCGGCATCCTCTGGCCGGCCGCCCTCGCGCCGTTCCAGATCGCCATCGTGCCGATGAAGTACGAGAACGAAGCCGTGCGCGCCGCCACCGACAAGCTCTACGCCGACCTCACCGCGGCCGGTTTCGAAGTGCTGCTGGACGACCGCGACAGGAAGACCAGCGCCGGCGTGAAGTTCGCCGACATGGAACTGATCGGCATCCCGCACCGCGTCGTGGTCAGCGAGCGCGGGCTGAGCGAAGGCACCCTGGAATACAAGGGCCGCCGCGACGCCGAAAAGCAGGAAATCCGCATGGACGACCTGATGGCCTTCATCACTGCCAAGGTTCGCGGCTGAGCAAAGCGATGCACCCCAGAAGCACCACCCGTCTGGCAGCTGCCGCCCTGTGCGGCAGTCTGCTGCTCAGCGGCTGCGCCAATCACCTGCCGCAGCGCAGCGAGCATGAAGAGCGCGTCGAGCGCAAACTGCTCGATCACAGCCTGCAGATCGACGTCGGCGACAACGGCGTGCTGGAGCTGCCGCAGCGGCGCATCCGCATCCAGGAGCAGAAGACCTTCGAAGTCACCGAATACGAGGTGACCCGCCGCTACGATCGCTATACGCCCTACCAGGCGTGGCGCGAGGTCTACGAGATCCCGCTGGGCGCGCTCGCCTTCGTCGCCGGCGTCGGTGCGAACGTGCTGAACGTGCCGCTGCTCGGCAACCTGCCGGAAAGCGTCACCCACGACTGGATCGGCTACGGCATCGACGGCATGAACCCGTTCATGAACGCCCCGTCCAACGGCCGCGCCGAACAGAATCTGGCGAGCATCAAGGAACAGCAGCGCGACAAACGCATGGAATACTCGAGCCTGCCCTGGGCCGAACGCCCCGTGCAGGTCAGCGTTGGTCGGGACACCCAGGAACTGCTCACCGATCGCCACGGCGTGCTGCGCCTGAACCTGCTCGAAGGCCCGTTCGCCGACGAGGACGTCAGCCGCATCGGCAAGCTCCAGTTCAGCGTGCAGGACCCGCAGGACGATGTGCGCAGCAGCGCGAGCCTGCTGGTCAGCCCCTCCCTGCGCGGCAAGCTGCGGGAAGCGCACCGGCTGATCTACGACGACCTGGAAGGCGACGACGTGCACCACTGGGTGCACCGGGTCAAGCGGCTCTCCGACCTGGGGATGGAAGAGGAAGCCAGCGAACTGGAACAGAGCCTGATCGAGCTGACCCGCAACGATCCGGAACTGCAGAAGGAATTCCTGCACCGCCTGCTGACGGATGCCGGACGCCTGGCAGCCGACCCCGGCGCAGCCAGCAACTGACCGACCGGCGCGGCCACTCCGCGCCGGCTGCGATCAGCGCCGGACGATGAACCCGGCGATTCCCTGGGGATTCATCTCCTGCAATTCCACGGCGGAAACCTCCGCATCGGGCGGCCCGGAATGCAGCCAGCCCTCCAGCTCGCGCACTGCCGCCTCGTCCCCCTCCAGCAGCACCTCGACGCGGCCGTCAGCCAGGTTGCGCACCCAGCCGTCGACATCCAGCCGCTCCGCCTGCTGCTGCGTGCTCTGCCGATAGTAGACTCCCTGAACCCGGCCACTGACGAAGCCGTGCAGACAGATCCTGGCCATCAGTTCCCCTCCCCCTGCAAGGCCACCAGACGCGCCTGAACCCCTTTCGCCGTCTGTTCGCCGACCAGCTGTTCGCGCAACTTGCCGCGATTGTCGACGATGTAGGTTACAGGCAGGGCTTCGTTGTGCGGCAGGGCGAAGCGGGGAGCCGGGTCGTCGGCGAGCACGGTGAAGCGGATACCCAGCTGTTCGGCCGCCTTGCCCAGCTCGGCATCGCGCAGCCCGTCGTAGTTGACTCCAACCACGCGCACCCCCTTGCCCTCGCTCTCCCTGGCCAGGAGATTCAGCTCGGGAACCTCGGTGCGGCAGGGAGCGCACCAGTCCGCCCAGTAGTTGATCACCAGCCACTGGCCGTCCAGGCTTTCCGCCGCGACCTTTTTGCCGTACTGGTCGACGCCGTAATCCTCGGAACAACCGGCCAGGAGCAGACCGGCGAGCAGTCCAGCGAATACCCGAAACCGCATTCCCATACGTCAAGCCTCCTCATGTTCGGGTTGTCGACCAGGTGGCCTGGAGAACCCGGAATAACCGAAGCCCCGCCAGCAGCCACGGCTGGCAGGGTCCTTCTTAGGGTAACTCGTAAGGAAGAATCCGCAGCGGGGAATTTATCCGGCGAGGGTGCCGTCCTTCCGCGCACGGCTGCGGGAAACTCCGCGGACAGTGGCGATCAGCCGACCTGAAGCTCCGGAGAATCCACAACGGGCTCGGAGTTTGCTTTGCTCTGCGACTCGGGAAGCAGCCAATCCGGCCAGCGACTGAACTGCGCACCAGTGATCCGATTCAACCGCTCCAGCGCGCCATGCGGCGTACGCGATGGCAGTTGCACTACCTTGTTCGGGTCTTTGTTCATGAATTTTCGCTGACTTGTGGAACTTTTGCGGAGAGGGGTTGTCAGCTTCTTCTTAGCCAGAAGCATGCCAAACCCTACATCCCCGAAAAACCTTGCACCGTCAACGACGTGGAAGCGGCCGATGCAATCTGTTTCGCCGCAAAGTGACGATTTGCGTCACTCGAAATGTGACGGCCTCAACCATTCCGCGAGACTTTTCCCGAACAGGGCCTTCCGCTCCGCCTGATAGCGCTCGAGGGCCTGGCACAGTTCCGGGTACCACGCCTCGTTCAGGCTTTTCGGCAACCGCTCCGGATTGGGCAATGGCCAGGGACAGCGATTCAGCAGGTGGTGCAGGCTGTAGCTGTTCAGGTCGCGGCACAGCACCCAGGACACGCCGCTTCCACCCGAACGGCAGACCAGTTGCTCCCGCTCCAGGAAATCCAGCAACTCTTCCCATTCATCCTCGGGCAGCAGCCAGCCTGCCTCGTGAAGATGATTCAGGTGCGTCGGCAACCCCAGGCGCTGGCGGTCGTAGAACACCCGCAGCACGCCGAGCAGCACCAGCAGCCGCGGCATCGCCTTGTGCCGCCAGAGGCGCGTGGACGACAGGCTGCAGACCAGCTCCGCACCGAACAGCACGATCAGCCAGGACAGGTAGACCCACAGCAGGAACAGCGGCACCGTGGCGAAGGCGCCGTAGATCAGCTGATAGCCGGGGAACAGCCTGACGTACATGCCGAACATCGACTTGGCCGCCTCGAACAGCAGCGCGGTGAACAGCCCGCCGACCAGCGCGTGGCGGATCGGCACCCGCGCGTTGGGCACCGCCGCATAGAGCAGGGTGAAGGCCGCGACGCTGAACAGCAGCGGCATGAAGCGCAGCAGCACCCCCGCGCCCGGCAGCGCATGCGGGCCGGAAAGCATGGACAGCGAGGTGATGTAGGTCGACACGGCGAAGCCGGCGCCGAGCAGCAGCGGCCCCAGGCTGAGGATCGCCCAGTAGAGCAGGAAGCGCACCACGCCCCGGCGCGGCTGGCGGACCCGCCAGATCTCGTTGAAGGCGCGCTCGATGGTCACCAGCATGGTGAAGGCGGTGACCGCCAGGAAGGCCACGCCCAGCCAGGTCAGATGCCGCGCCTGCACCGTGAAGTTGCGCAGGTAGGCCTCCACCGCCTCGCCGGTAGAGGGCACGAAATGGCGGAAGACGAACACCTGGATACGCTCGCCCATGCCCTCGAATGCCGGGATGGTGGACAGCATGGCGAAGGTCACGGTCATCATCGGCACCACCGCGAACAGCGTGGTATAGGTCAGGGCGGCGGCCTTGTTGGGGGCGTGGTCGGCGAGGAAGCGCTGGATCAGATAGTTCCAGAAGTCGATCAGGCCCTGCAGGCGCCCATGCATTGAGTGCGGCACATTCCGTCCTTTGCTATTCATCTGAACGGCAGCGGTTCAGTCAATTCCAGCGAGGCGGTTAGAATAGCCGCCACCGTAACGGCCTTGCGAGTCCTGGACATGAGCCAACTGACACTTTTCCACAATCCGCGCTGCTCCAAATCCCGCGGCGCCCTCGAACTGCTCGAAGCCCGCGGCCTGAACCCGGACATCGTGCGCTACCTGGAAACCCCGCCCAGCGCCGCCGAACTGAAGGCCCTGCTCGGCAAGCTCGGCATCGGCGCGCGCCAGCTGCTGCGCACTGGCGAAGAGGAATACAAGAGCCTCGGCCTGGCCGACCCGGGCCTCGGCGAAGATGCGCTGATCCAGGCGATGGTGGAGCATCCCCGGCTGATCGAGCGGCCGATCCTGATCGCTGGCGACAAGGCGGTGATCGGCCGGCCGCCGGAGAAGGTCCTGGAGATCCTGCCTTGAGCATCCCGTACATCCTCGTCCTCTACTACAGCCGCCACGGCTCCACCGCCGAGATGGCCCGGCAGATCGCCCGCGGCATCGAGCAGGTAGGGCTGGAGGCGCGCATCCGCACCGTACCGGCGGTCTCCAGCGAATGCGCGGCGGTCGCTCCGGAGCTGCCGGAAGAAGGCGCGCTCTACGCCACCCTGGACGACCTGAAGAACTGCTCCGGCCTCGCCCTGGGCAGCCCGACGCGCTTCGGCAACATGGCCGCGCCGCTGAAATACTTCCTCGACGGCACCAGCAGCCTGTGGCTGACCGGCGGGCTGGTCGGCAAGCCGGCAGCGGTCTTCACTTCCACCGCCAGCCTGCACGGCGGCCAGGAAACCACCCAGCTGTCCATGCTGCTGCCGCTGCTGCACCACGGCATGCTCGTCACCGGCATTCCCTACAGCGAGCCGGCGCTGCTGGAAACCCGCGGCGGCGGCACTCCCTACGGCGCCAGCCATTTCGCCGGGGCGGACGGCAAGCGCGCCCTCGACGAACACGAAATCATCCTCTGCCGCGCCCTGGGCAAACGCCTCGCGGAAGTCGCACGGAAACTGGAGAGCTGAATGGCCCGCAAGAACAAACCGCTGCCGGCGATCGAATGGCTGAAACCCCGCCTGGCCGCGAGCCGGGCCGTCAGCCTTGGCAGTTTCGCCGGCCTGGTGCTGCTCATCGTCACCTGGGACCTGCTCTTCGCCGACGCCCACGGCGCCGCGCAGTGGGTGCCGTGGGCAGTGCTCGGCTTCAAGCTGCTGCCGCTGATCATCATCGCCCCCGGCCTGCTGATCGGCAGCGCCCGCGGCCACGCCTGGGCCTGCTACGTGGTGAACCTGTACTTCATCCTCGGCGTGCTCGCCGCCTTCGAGCCGGCGCGGATGATCTACGGCTGGGCGGAAACCATCCTCAGCGTCAGCCTGTTCTGCGGCGCGCTGCTCTATACGCGCTGGCGCTTCCAGTACGACCGCAAGCTGGCGGGGGAAAACTGATCCCGCCAGCGATGCAGCGTTGCGGCGGATAGCGCTGGCGCGTTATTCGCCCTGCCCGGGACCGTTCGCGAGCAAGCTCGCTCCTACGAAAAGCGCGACCTGTAGCAGCGCAGGGCGCATGAAGCGGAACGCTTAGGGCGTTATTCGCCCTACCCGGGACGATTCGCGAGCAAGCTCGCTCCTACGAAAGCGCGGCCTGTAGCCGCCCAGGGCGGCCGATCGGCCGTCACCAGCCCAGGGTTTCCTTGAGGAAGGGAATGGTCAGCTTGCGCTGGGCCTGCAGCGAGGCCTTGTCCAGCTCGTCGAGCAGGTCGAAGAGGTAGGTCATGCTGCGCGCGCCGCGGGTGAGGATGAAGCGCCCCACCTCGTCGGTCAGGTGCAGGCCACGGCGCGACGCGCGCAGCTGCAGGGCGCGCAGCTTCTCGTCGTCGGTCAGCGGGTGCATCTGGAACACCAGCGACATGGTCAGGCGGGATTTCAGGTCCGGCAGCTTGATCGGCAGTTCGCGCGGCGACACCGAGGCGGACAGCAACAGGCGGCGCCCCGAATCGCGCAGGCGGTTGAACAGGTGGAACAGCGCCTCTTCCCACTTGCGCTGGCCGGCCAGGGCATCGAGATCGTCCAGGCAGACCAGCTCGCGCTCCTCGAGGTTGTCGAAGATGTCCGGCCCGTACTGCACCAGGTCCGCCATCGGCAGGTAGACCGAAGGCTCGCCGTACTGCTCCAGACGCAGGCAGGCGGCCTGCAGCAGGTGGCTGCGCCCGACCCCCTCGGCACCCCACAGGTAGATCAGGTTTTCCGTCCAGCCGGCCTCGGGTTCGCACAGACGCTCGACATAGCCAAGCGCCGCGGCGTTGGCCCCGGGGTAGTAGTTGGCGAACGTCGCGTCGTCACGCAGGCGTACGCTGAGAGGTAACTGCATAGGTGTCATGCCGGGCCGGGCGTCTTGTCGAGTCGCTTACGGAAATCCATACCGGACTGAAAGTTTATAGAAATCATGAACATGGCGCAGCACATAGTTGACGCTGCGGCATGCCGATCGACCGTCACCAGCCGAAACGCAGCACATTCCGGCTCGGCACCGCCGGATTCGGCGCCGGTTGCGCGTTCGGATCGGCCGGGGCTGGCGGAGCCTGTTCCGCCGGCATCTCCCGCAGATTCGCCAGTCCGAGCTGCGCGCGCAACTGCTCGGGGCTGGCGTTCAGGCGGTATTCCAGGCTGTCGCCGGAAACTTCCACCAGCTTCGCGCCCAGTGGATCGAGCAGCCGCTGCAGCTCCGCATAGCGGGCCAGGTTGGCGCCCTGCACCTGCAGGGTCAGCGGGCTGGCCTCTCCCGGCGCGGCGACGAAGCGGCTCGCCATGCGCTGGCTGGCGGCGAGCATCACCGCGTCGGCCACGGCGTTGGCGTCGTCGCCCTGCGCCTGGCCCTGGCTGCGCTCGTCGCCCTGCCACAACTGCCACTGGGCCTGCCATTTGCCGGCCTCGTCCTGCCTGGCGACCACGCTGAGAATGGCGTCGGCGCCGTAGCGCTCGGAGGCGGCGCGCAGCGCTTCCGGCTGCGCCGCGGCGAGGTTTTCCGGGGTTCCCAGCGACTGCTCGCCGAGATCGGCCAGCGGCAGGCGCAGCGGCAGGCCGCGATGCTGCGCAGCACGGCTCAGCGGCGCGGCGGCTTCCTGGCCGTCGCCGACCAGGTTGCTGCCCTGGCTGCTTTCATTCAGCCACCAGGCGACCACGCTCGGCCGGCTGGCGCCCCACAGCGGCAGGCCGGCGCGGCGCAGGGCGGCGTCGGTGGCGTTCTGGTCGAAGCTGACCACCAGCGCCAGCGGCGGGCCGTCTTCGTAGCCGTACTGGCTGATCAGTTGCTGCGGGTCCTTGAAATAGCCGGCGAGCGCCGGATTCTGGACGGCCTTCTGGTCGCCGGTCAGGCGCACCACCAGGGTCTGCAGGGCGCGGGTCAGGCCGGCGTTGCGTTCTTCCGGCTGCTGCGAGGCGACCGGCTCGTGGACCTGGTAGAGGTTGCCGACGGTTTCGGCGAAGGATGGCAGGCTGAGCAGCGACAGGCAGAGGATCAGCAGGCGGGCGATGGATCGCATGGCGGGCTCTCGGCGGACGATAGGGAAGACGACCCGCGGTTCGAAAGGCCGAAGCCAGACAAGTTCCAACGGAAGCCGCCCACAAGGCCTATACCTTAAACAGCCGTCCAGCCAGCGGCAACAGCACGAGATGGCCGCTGCCGGGCAAGCCTGATAAAATCTCGCGCCTTCCGCTACCGGCTGCAGCCTGCGACGGGCACGTCGCTCCGCATGGCCGGCCGATACACGAATCTTCCCTATAGGCCTGGATTTATGAGCAGCAAGCAACCCTCGTTGAGCTACAAGGACGCCGGTGTGGACATCGACGCCGGCGAAGAGCTGGTCGAACGCATCAAAGGCGTCGCCAAGCGCACCGCGCGCCCGGAAGTCATGGGCGGCCTGGGCGGCTTCGGCGCCCTCTGCGAAATCCCGGCCGGCTACAAGCAACCGGTGCTGGTCTCCGGCACCGACGGCGTCGGCACCAAGCTGCGCCTGGCGCTGAACCTGAACAAGCACGACAGCATCGGCCAGGACCTGGTCGCCATGTGCGTCAACGATCTGGTCGTATGTGGCGCCGAGCCGCTGTTCTTCCTCGACTACTACGCCACCGGCAAGCTCAACGTCGACGTGGCCGCCACCGTGGTCACCGGCATCGGCGCCGGCTGCGAACTGGCCGGCTGCTCCCTGGTCGGCGGCGAAACCGCCGAGATGCCGGGCATGTACGAAGGCGAGGACTACGACCTGGCCGGCTTCTGCGTCGGCGTGGTGGAGAAGTCCGAGATCATCGACGGCTCGAAGGTCGTCGCCGGCGACGCGCTGATCGCCCTGCCCTCCTCCGGCCCGCACTCCAACGGCTACTCGCTGATCCGCAAGATCATCGAAGTCTCCGGCGCCGACATCGAGAACATCCAGCTCGACGGCAAGCCGCTGGCCGACCTGCTGATGGCGCCGACCCGCATCTACGTCAAGCCGCTGCTGCAGCTGATCGAGCAGACCGCCGCGGTCAAGGCCATGGCCCACATCACCGGCGGCGGCCTGCTGGACAACATCCCGCGCGTCCTCCCGGACAACGCCCAGGCCGTGGTCGACGTCGCCAGCTGGCAGCGCCCGGCGGTGTTCGACTGGCTGCAGGAAAAGGGCAACGTCGACGAGACCGAAATGCACCGCGTGCTGAACTGCGGCGTGGGCATGGTCATCTGCGTCGCCCAGGACCAGGTCGATGCCGCGCTGGAATCCCTGCGCGCAGCCGGCGAACAACCCTGGGTCATCGGCCGCATCGACGCCTGCGCGGCGGATGCCGAGCGCGTGGTGCTGAACAACCTGAAAGCGCACTGATGGCCCGTCCCTGCAATGTGGTGGTGCTGATCTCCGGTTCCGGCAGCAACCTCCAGGCCCTGATCGACAGCCTCGCCGGCAGCGACACGCCGGCGACCATCCGCGCGGTGATCTCCAACCGCGCGGAGGCCTTCGGCCTCGAACGCGCCCGCCGCGCCGGCATCGACACGGCCTTCCTCGATCACAAGGCCTACCCCGACCGCGAGAGCTTCGACGCCGCGCTGATCCAGGCCATCGACGGCTTCGACGCCGACCTGGTGCTGCTCGCCGGCTTCATGCGCATCCTCACGCCGGGCTTCGTCCGCCACTATCAGGGCCGCCTGCTGAACATCCACCCGTCCCTGCTGCCGAAGTACAAGGGCCTGCACACCCACCAGCGCGCGCTGGAAGCCGGCGATGCCGAGCATGGCTGCAGCGTCCACTTCGTCACCGAGGAACTGGACGGCGGGCCGCTGGTCGTACAGGCGAGCATTGCGGTGGAAGCGGACGACACGCCGGAAGCGCTGGCCGAGCGCGTCCACGTGCAGGAACACCGGATCTACCCGCTGGCCATGCACTGGTTCGCCGAGGGCCGTTTGCGCCTGGGCGAGCATGGCGCCATGCTGGACGGGGAGGCGCTACCCGCCTCCGGCTATCGATTCGTACAGGAGACTCGTGATGCGTAAAGCCCTGCTGTTCCTGTTGGCTGCCCTGACCCTGCCGGTACAGGCTTTCGAGCTGAAACCGTTCGAGGCCAGCTACACCGCCGACTGGAAGCAGATGCCCATCAGCGGCAGCGCCTCCCGCACGCTCAAGCAGAGCGACGGCGGACGCTGGGAGCTGGACTTCAAGGCCTCGATGATGCTCGCCAGCCTCACCGAGACCAGCACCTTCAAGGTCGAGAACGACACCTATCTGCCGCTCAGCTACCACTGGGCCCGCCAGGGGCTGGGCAAGAACAAGCAGACCGAACTGGACTTCGACTGGAGCCAGAAGCAGGTGCTCGGCAGCGATCGCGGCGACCAGGTGCGCCAGCCGTTGAACCGCGGCCAGCTGGACAAGTCCACCTACCAGATCGCCCTGCAGCACGACGTCGCCCTGGGCAAGAAGAGCATGAGCTACCAGGTGATCGAGGGCACCGACGTCGACACCTACGACTTCCGCGTCCTCGGCGAGGAAAAGGTGCGTACCCAGGCCGGCCTGATCGACGCGATCAAGGTCGAGCGCGTGCGCGACCCGACCAAGAGCAACCGCAAGACCGTCCTCTGGTTCGCCAAGGACTGGGACTACCTGCTGGTGCGCCTGTACCAGCAGGAAACCGACGGCAAGGAATACCAGATCATGCTCAAGGAAGGCACGGTGGGTGGCAAGACCGTCGCCGGCGCGAAGGATTCCTGAGCGACCTCGCCATAAAGAACCGGGCCTCGAGGCCCGGTTTTTTATGCCCGCCTCAGGCGTGCGCATGCTCGCGGCAGATCAGTTCCGCCTCGATCCGGCTCAGCGGCTCGCCGGTCAGCCCGCAGGTCGATCCTTCTTCGCCGGGTTGATGGAAGCGGCAGGTGCGGCACAGGCCGAAGCGCTGCACGTCCTGCTGCCGCTGGATGGTGCGCAGCAGCGTGTCGAGCAGCACTTCCAGGCGTTTCCCCTGCTCGCCCATCGCCGCCGCCGCTTCCTGCAGGAACGCCGGCGGCACCAGCGCGTCCACCAGTTGGCGGCCTTCCGCGGTCAGCTGCAGATGCACGCTGCGCCGGTCGTTCGGGTCCGGCCGCTTCTCGATCAGCCCCTTGGCCTCCAGCGCCTTGAGCGACTGCGACACCGTGCCCTTGGTCAGTCCGAGGAAGTCGGTCACGCCCAGCGGCGTATTCGAATAGCGGTTGCAGCGCGCCAGGTAGCTCAGCGCGCTCAGCTGGATCGGCTGCAGGTCGGCCATCAGCGGCTGCTCGCGCGCCCAGGCGCGCATCAGGCTGGTGAGCCGTTCGAGATAGTCGTAAAGCATCGAATCCATCGGTGATCCTCCGACAGATAGTATCGATCAAAAACCAGTTTGACAGAAGTCCTGCCTGCTCTTAGCCTGACGTTGTATCGATTCGATACCTATTCGACAGGAGAATCGCCATGAGCAAGGCCACCTACTACCACGCCGGTTGCCCCATCTGCGTCGAGGCCGAGCGCACCCTGCTGCCGCTGCTGGACACCAGCAAGACCCAGGTCGAGGTCGTGCATCTGGGCGAACAGGCGCCGCGCATCGCCGAGGCGGAACGGGCCGGGGTGAAATCCGTGCCGGCCCTGGTGGTCGACGGGCAGGTGCTGCACCTGAACTTCGGCGCCGCCATCGCCGACCTCAAGTAAGGAGCAAGGTCATGCAGGTGAAGGTATACGACACCCACATCCGCACTCACGACGGCCGCTACCTGCATTTCGACGTGCTGGTGCCCGAGGGGGATGGTGTCAACGCCCAGGTCTATGCGCTGGACTGGCTGGCCTCGCGGGGCGTCCACGCGCAGGACGTGCAGCAGAGCCGCCTGGACTTCTGTCACAGCGAGGCGGCGTCGCCGCCGGTGGAACAGGCCTTCCGCCAGCAGGGCTACGCGATCATCCCGCTGCAGGGCTGTTGAAACGGGGCCCAGCCGGGATTCCGGCTGGGTGGCCTGCACGCGCGCATGCCGCCGAGGCCGCGCGCGCAGGCCGGAGGGTTCACCACATGAGGTCGTCGGGAACCACGTAATCCTTGTACGGATCGTCCTCGTCCGGCTCGCCGCTCGGCTCGCTGAGCAGGATCACCCGGCGCTCGTCGCGCTCCTTGATGCGCAGCGCCGCATCGCGCGGCACGATCTCGTAGCGGCCGTCGTAGCTGACGATCCCCAGGCTGCCGCGGCTCAGCTTGTCGCGGATCATGTCGTTGACCGGGATGCGCTTGACCTTCTTGTTGTCGACGAAGTTGTAGTAGTCGTCGGTCTCCAGGCGCGGCAGGCGGGTGCCTTCGATCAGTTGCTTGATCTGCGCGGTCCTGGCCTTCTTCTCCGCCTTTTCCTGCTGCTGGCGGTTCAGTTCCTGGTCGCGCGCCTGCTTCTCGGCCTGCGCCTGCAGCGCCGCCTGGCGCTGGCTGTCGTCCCTGGCGGCCTGTCCCTTGTGTTCCAGGCGTTCCTGTTTCTGTTTCTGCTTGGAGGCCTGCTTGGCCTGCTTCTCGGTGACCAGACCGGCTTTCATCAGTTGGTCGCGCAGTGACATGCTCATTCGGTAAGACTCTCTGGCAGCCCGGCCTTCCCGGGCGATCTTGCACAAGCAGCGGTGCAGCCCGCTGACGGGGGTATAATCCTCGGGCCTCGGCACAAGATGCGCAAGTAGCGCGATCCGATTGACTCATATGGAGCTGGATGCCCCGCATGAACCTCGCCCTGATCGTCAAACTCTCCGTGGTCTCCCTGTTCGTCTCCAGCGTCTTGTTCGTCCATCTGCGCGGCCGCGCACGCCTGCCGTTCCTGCGCCAGCTGGTCAACCATTCGGCGGTCTTCGCGCCCTACAACTCGCTGATGTACCTGTTCTCGCGGGTACCGTCGAAGCCCTACCTGGACCGCAGCGCCTTTCCCGAACTGGATGTGCTCAAGCAGAACTGGCAGACGATCCGCGAAGAGGCCATGCACCTGTTCGACGAGGGCTACATCAAGGCCGCCGAGAAGCACAACGATGCCGGCTTCGGCTCGTTCTTCAAGAAGGGCTGGAAGCGCTTCTACCTGAAGTGGTACGACGAACCGCTGCCCTCGGCGCAGATCCTCTGCCCGAAGACCGTCGAGCTGGTGCGCGGCATTCCCAACGTCAAGGGCGCGATGTTCGCCCTGCTGCCCGGCGGCAGCCACCTCAACCCGCACCGCGATCCCTATGCCGGCTCGCTGCGCTACCACCTCGGCCTGTCCACGCCGAACTCCGACGCCTGCCGCATCTATGTCGACGGCGAGGAATATTCCTGGCGCGACGGCGACGACGTGATGTTCGACGAGACCTACGTGCACTGGGTGAAGAACGAGACCGGGCAGACCCGCGTGATCCTCTTCTGCGACGTCGAACGGCCCCTGCGTTCGCGCCTGCTGACGCGGGTGAACCGCTGGCTGAGCGGCGTCCTCGGCCGTGCCACCGCACCGCAGAACACCGACGAAGAGCGGGTGGGCGGGATCAACCGGGCCTATTCCTGGTTCAGGCGGCTGGGCGATGCGCTGGGCGGGCAGGTCAGGCAGTTCAAGCGCAGCAACCCGAGGGCCTATCGCGTGTTGCGGCCGGTGCTGGCGGTGATGGTGCTGGTGCTGCTGTATCGGTGGATATTCGGTTGAGGGCGAGCGGGTCGCGGGCATGGCCCGCTCCTACACAGGATTCGCGAGCAAGCTCGCTCCTACGAAGAGCGGGCCATGCCCGCGAACCCGGAGGGTTCAGCCACACCCCGGCCGGTCGTCCTCTTCGCGCTTGGCCTCGCTCCAGATCGCGTCCAGCTCTTCCAGGGTGCACTCTTCCGGCTTGCGGCCGGCGTCGCGGAGGACTTCCTCGATGTAGCGGAAGCGCCGCTCGAACTTGCCGTTCGCGACACGCAGCGCGGTTTCCGGTTCGACCTTGAGATGCCGGGCCAGGTTGACCACCGTGAACAGCAGGTCGCCCACCTCCTCCGCCAGTGCCTCGGGATCGTCGTCGGCCATGGCCTCCAACACTTCGTCCAGCTCTTCGCGCAGCTTGTCCACCACCGGCAGGGCTTCCGGCCAGTCGAAGCCGACCTGCGCCGCGCGTTTCTGCAGCTTGGCCGCGCGCGACAGCGCGGGCAGCGCCACCGGCACGTCGTCCAGCAGGGACAGCTGCACCGGCTCGGCGGCCTTGGCGGCGCGCTCCTCGGCCTTCAGCTCTTCCCAGCGCTGCTTCACCGCGGCCTCTTCCAGCCTGGCCATGTCCGGCGCGCCGTACAGGTCGCCGTCGGGGAACACGTGGGGATGGCGGCGCACCAGCTTGCGGGTGATGCCGTCGACCACCTCGTCGAAGCCGAAGCGCTGCTCCTCGCGCGCCAGCTGCGTGTAGTAGACGACCTGGAACAGCAGGTCGCCGAGTTCCTCGCGCAGATGGGCGAAGTCGCCGCGCTCGATGGCGTCGGCGACCTCGTAGGCCTCTTCCAGGGTGTAGGGGACGATGGTCTCGTAGCTCTGCTTCAGGTCCCACGGGCAGCCGTACTTCGGGTCGCGAAGACGGGCCATCAGGTGCAGCAGGTCGCCGAGGTCATACATCCTTGCCACCCGCGCGATCGCGACGCGCCTCGATGATGTTCGGCAACTGGGAAATCCGCGCCAGCAGCCGGCCGAGCGCATCCAGGCCGGGGATCTCGATGGTCAGGCGCATGACCGCGGTGTTGTCTTCCTTGTCCGAACGGGTGTTCACCGCCAGCACGTTGATGCGGTCGTTGAGCAGCACCTGGGAAACGTCGCGCAGCAGGCCGGAACGGTCGTAGGCGCGGATGACGATATCCACCGGATAGGTCTGCACCGGCACCGGGCCCCAGCTCACCTGGATGATCCGCTCCGGCTCGCGGCCGGCCAGTTGCAGCGCGGTGGCGCAATCCTGACGGTGGATGGTGACGCCGCGGCCGAGGGTGATGTAGCCGACGATCGGGTCGCCCGGCAGCGGCTGGCAGCAGCCGGCCATCTGCGTCAGCAGGTTGCCCACGCCCTGGATCTGGATGTCGCCGCGCTTGCCGTGGCCGACCCTGCCGTGCTTGCGCGGGATGAGTTCGAGCTGCTCGCTGGCGCGCTCCGGCTCGACCAGCTGGTGCGCGTAGTTGACCACGTGGGCCAGGCGCAGGTCGCCGGCGCCGAGGGCGGCGAACATGTCCTCGGCGGCCTTGTAGTTGGCCTTGTCCGCCAGCTTGTCGAAGTCCACCGGGCGCAGCGCCAGGCGGCCGAGTTCGCGTTCCAGCAGGGTCTTGCCGGCGGCGACGTTCTGGTCGCGGGCCTGCAGCTTGAACCAGTGGACGATCTTCGCCCGCGCCCGCGAGGTGGCGACGTAGCCGAGGTTGGGGTTGAGCCAGTCGCGGCTCGGTCCGCTGTGCTTGCCGGTGATGATCTCCACCTGCTCGCCGGTCTGCAGGCTGTAGTTCAGCGGCACGATGCGGCCGTTGATCTTGGCGCCGCGGCAGTTGTGGCCGACCTCGGTGTGCACGCGGTAGGCGAAGTCCAGCGGCGTGGAGCCCTTGGGCAGGTCGATGGCGTGGCCGTCCGGGGTGAACACGTAGACCCGGTCGGGCTCGATGTCGACGCGCAGCTGTTCGGCCAGGCCGCCGATGTCGCCGAGTTCCTCGTGCCATTCGAGCACCTGGCGCAGCCAGGCGATCTTCTCTTCGTAATGGTTGGAGCTGGCCTTGACGTCGGTGCCCTTGTAGCGCCAGTGCGCGCACACGCCCAGCTCGGCTTCCTCGTGCATCGAGTGGGTGCGGATCTGCACCTCCAGCACCTTGCCCTCGGGGCCGATCACCGCGGTGTGCAGCGAGCGGTAGCCGTTCTCCTTGGGGTTGGCGATGTAGTCGTCGAATTCCTTGGGAATGTGCCGCCACAGGGTGTGCACGATGCCCAGCGCGGTGTAGCAGTCGCGCATTTCCGGGACCAGCACGCGCACCGCGCGGACGTCGTAGATCTGGCTGAAATCCAGGCCCTTGCGCTGCATCTTCCGCCAGATCGAATAGATGTGCTTGGCGCGGCCGCTGAGGTCGGCCTTGATGCCGGTGGCGGCCAGCGCCTCCTTGAGCTGCGCCATGACGGTGGCGATGTACTGCTCGCGGTCGAGGCGGCGTTCGTGCAGCAGCTTGGCGATCTGCTTGTACTGCACCGGCTCCAGGTAGCGGAAGGACAGGTCCTCCAGCTCCCACTTGATGTGGCCGATGCCGAGGCGGTGGGCGAGCGGCGCGTAGATGTCGAAGACTTCGCGGGCGACGCGGTGGCGCTTCTCCTCGTCGGCGTTCTTCACCGCGCGGATGGCGCAGGTGCGCTCGGCCAGCTTGATCAGTGCGACGCGCACGTCGTCGACCATCGCCACCAGCATCTTGCGCAGGTTCTCCACCTGCGCCTGGGTGCCGAGCACCATGGACTGCCGCGGGTTGAGACTGGCGCTGATCGCCGCCATGCGCAGCACGCCCTCGATCAGCTTGGCGACCACCGAACCGAAGCGTTCCTGCACGGTTTCCAGCTTGACCTTGCCTTCGCGCACGCCGCGGTAGATCACCGCGGCCACCAGGGATTCCTGGTCGAGCTTGAGGTCCGCCAGGATTTCGGCGATTTCCAGACCGATCTGGAAGCTGGAGGTCCCCTCCGCCCAGGAGTTTTCCGTACCGCTGCTGGCCTTCTGCTCGGCCTCGCGGGCGAATTCGCACGCCTCCAGCAGGACCTTGCGGTCCAGCACCGGGACCAGGCTCTGGACATGGTCCAGCCAGGCCTCGAGGTTGATGCTGCCGTCGGTGTTGACCGGCTGGTGCGCTCTCACCTGTACCATCTGTCTACCCTTCCCCACGGTGCTGGAAAGTGCACCGCTCAAAACGCCGGCTTTTTTCGAATCTGTTCATGAACAGGCTCTTGATTAGTGCCGGTCGGATTGCGTGAGCTGTCCTAGCCCACCTCGAACAAAGCCATCGCCTCCACATGCGCCGTCTGCGGGAACATGTCGAGGATGCCGGCGCGTTTCAGGCGATAGCCCTGGCGGGCCAGCTCGCCGGCGTCGCGCGCCAGGGTCGCCGGGTTGCAGGACACATAGAGCACCCGCTCGGCGCCCAGCGAACCCATTCCACGTGCCATCTCCAGTGCCCCGTCGCGCGGAGGATCGAGCAGCACGGCGGTGAAGCCGTCCGTCGCCCCCTCGCTGAACCAGGGTGCTTCGGCCAGCGGACGCGAAAGGTCCGCCTGGAAGAATCTCGTATTGCCCAGGCCGTTGCCCGCCGCATTCGCCGCGGCGCGCTCGACCATCGCCTGCACGCCTTCCACGCCGACCACTTCCCGCGCCTGGCGGGCCAGCGGCAGGGCGAAGTTGCCCAGGCCACAGAACAGGTCTAGCACCCGTTCGCCGGAGCGTGGGGCCAGCCAGTCCAGCGCCTGGTGGACCATCGCCGCGTTCACCGGAGCGTTCACCTGCACGAAATCCCCGGGCCGGTAGGCCAGCGTCAGGTTCCAGTCGTCGAGGCGGTAGCCCAGCTCCGCAGTACCGTTCATCGGCGCCGGTTCGCCGTCGCCCTGGAGCCACGCCTGCACATCCCGTGCCGAACAGAAGTTCTCCAGCCGCTGCAGATCGGCATCGGCCAGCGGCTCCACATGCCGCAGCAACAGGGCGCTGGTGGTGCCGTGAAAGAGTTCGACATGGCCGAGCGCCTGCGGGCGGACGAAGCCGCGCAGCAGTTCCGGCAGCTCGCGGGCCAGCGCCTGCAGCTGCGGGACCAGCACCAGGCAGTCGTCGAAGGCGACGATCTCCTGGCTGGCGGCGGCGCGGAAGCCGACGTCCAGCCGCCGCGCCTTGGCATCCCAGCGCACGGCGATGCGCGCGCGGCGGCGATAGCCGAATTCGGGGCCCACCAGCGGCGCGGCCCAGCTTTCCGGAACCAGACCGGAGAAGCGTTGCAATTGTTCCGCGAGGGTCCGCTGCTTCAGTTCCAGCTGCTGCACATGCGGCAGATGCTGCAGGGTGCAGCCGCCGCACTGTCCGGCCACCGGGCACGGCGGCTCGCGGCGCAGCTCGGCGGCCTGCAGGACACGCTCGCTGCGCGCCTCCACCACCTGGCTGCGCGCGGACAGCACGCGGGCCTCGACCGACTCGCCGGGCAAGGCGCCGGCGACGAACCAGGTGCGCCCCTCGAGATGGGCGATGCCGCGGCCGTCATGGGCCAGGCGCTCGATCTGCAGGCGCTGCTTCTTGCCCACCGGCACCGACGGCCCGCGGCTCCCGCCGCTGGGCTGGAAGCGCAGGCCGCCTCTGTTCTTGGCCATGGCGGATCAGCGCTGGTCGAACAGGCCGGAAGACAGGTAGCGGTCGCCGCGGTCGGTGATCACCGCCACCATCACGGCGTTCTCCACCTCGCGGGACAGTCGCAGCATCGCCGCCACCGCGCCGCCGGAGGAAACCCCGCAGAAGATGCCTTCCTCGCGGGCCAGGCGACGCATCACGTCCTCGGCCTCGCCCTGCGGCATGTCGACCACGCGGTCGATGCGGCTGGCGTCGTAGATCTTCGGCAGGTATTCCTGCGGCCAGCGGCGGATGCCGGGAATCGACGCGCCTTCGGTGGGCTGCAGGCCGACGATCTGCACCGCCGGATTCTGCTCCTTGAGGTAGCGCGACACGCCCATGATGGTACCGGTGGTGCCCATGGAGCTGATGAAGTGGGTGACCGTGCCGTCGGTCTGCCGCCAGATTTCCGGGCCGGTGCTGTAGTAGTGGGCTTCCGGGTTGTCGCCGTTGGCGAACTGGTCGAGGACCTTGCCCTTGCCGTCGCGCTGCATCTGGTCGGCGAGGTCGCGGGCGCCTTCCATGCCCTGCTCCTTGCTCACCAGGATCAGCTCGGCGCCGTAGGCGGTCATCGCCGCCTTGCGCTCGGCGGTGGAGTTGTCCGGCATGATCAGGATCATCCGGTAACCCTTGATCGCCGCCGCCATCGCCAGGGCGATGCCGGTGTTGCCGGAAGTCGCCTCGATCAGCGTGTCGCCGGGCTGGATGTCGCCGCGCAGTTCGGCGCGGGTGATCATCGAAAGCGCCGGGCGATCCTTCACCGAGCCCGCGGGATTGTTGCCTTCGAGCTTCACCAGCAGGGTGTTGGAAGTCTCCCCGGCGATACGCTGCAGGCGCACCAGCGGGGTATTGCCGACGCAGTCGGCGATGGTCGGGTACTGCACGGTCATGGAGCTACTCGATTCCGGAACGACGGTGGGAAGGCCACCTATGATAGCGGCAAACTTTCCTACGCCATAAGAAAGTTCCGTACAAAACCTATACGAATGCCTACAGGGCGACGGCCTGCGGCAAACGCAGGTGCAGGCACAGCCCGGGTTCGCCGCGCTCGGCCCAGAGTTCGCCGCCCTGCAGGCGGATGGCGCTGCGGGCGATGCTCAGGCCGAGGCCGAAGCCCTCGCCGGAGCGCGCGTCGGACAGCCGGGTGAAGGGCAGGAAGATGCGCTCCAGGTCGGCCTCCGCCACTCCCGGCCCCTGGTCCTGCAGGCGCAGGTGCCAGTAGTCGCCTTCGCGCTCGCCGCTCAGGCGGATGCTGCCGCCCTCGGGGGAATGGCGGATGGCGTTGCGCAGCAGGTTCTCCAGCGCCTTCGCCAGCCCGTTGAGATGGCCGCGCACGCTGCACTCGGCCGGCAAATCCAGCTGGAAGCGCGCCGCCGGCCAGCCGGTCTCGAAGCAGGCGTCCTCCACCAGCAGTTCCCACAGCGAGGGGACGGAGATGTCCTCCATCGGCAGGCGCGGCCGCTCGGTGTCCAGCCAGGCCAGCTCCAGGGTGTTCTCCACCAGCCGCTGCATGACTTCCACATCGCGCTCCAGGCGCTGGCGCAGCACCTCGGCCGGCAAATCGCTCTCCGCCGCCACGCGCAGGCGGCTGAGCGGAGTGCGCAGTTCGTGGGAGAGGTCGCGCAGCAGCTGGCGCTGGAAGGCGATGTGGCCGCTCAGGCGCCCGGCCATGTGGTCGAAGGCGCGGCCCAGCTCGCCCAGTTCGTCGCGCCGGCGGCTGACCTCGCGGGCGGCGCCGGAGCCGAGATCGTCGCCGCGCAGGGCGTTGGCATGCTCGCGCAGGCGCGCCAGCGGATGGATCAGCTGGCGATAGAGCAGCACGCAGAGCAGCAGGGCCAGCCCGCCCGGTACCAGGCCGTGGGTGACCAGCCGCAACATCGGGGAAAAGCCCCCCGGCTTGAAGCGCTCCGGCAACTGGATGACCAGGCGGCCGTCGGTGGGATGGCCGGGGAACGGAATGCCTATATAAGGCAGGCCGCGACTGCGCCTGCTCATCGGCCAGTCGAGGCCGCGCAGGAAGGTCAGGCGCCCGGCTTCGTCGATGCCCAGCGGCTGGCTGGCGAGGGATTGCAGGCGCCCGTCGATCACCGCGATCCAGCCCGCTTCCCGACCACGCATGGTCGCCAGCCATTCGTCCACGCCATCCTCGCCGCCGCGGCGCCAGGCTTCTTCCGCCTCCCGCGCGTAGCCGCCGAGCACCTGGCGGGCTTCCGTGGAGAGGAAATAGTTGTCGCGCTCGACCTGGCGGCCCCAGGTCCAGGACAGCCAGATCACCAGCAGGCAGAGCGTCACCAGGGCGACCGCCATCTTCCAGAACAGCGAATGGCGTCCGGGCAACTCAGGCGTCCCCTTCGGCCAGCACGTAGCCCTTGCCCCACACGGTGCGCAGCTGGTGGCCCTGGTAGCCGATCGCCTGCAACTTGCGGCGCAGGTGGCTGACGTGCATGTCCAGGCTGCGGTCGTGGGCGGTGTAGCCACGGTTCAGCACGTGCTGGTAGAGGAAGGCCTTGCTCTGCGTCTCGCCGGGGCTGGCGAGGAAGGTTTCCAGCAGGCGGTATTCGGTGGCGGTCAGGCCGGCGCGGTTGCCGTCCAGGCTGACGTCGCAGCGTTCGGCGTCGAAACGCAGGCCGCAGGGACCGTCCGCAAGCCCCTGGTTGCCGCGCTCCAGCGCCACCCGGCGAAGGATCGCATCGATGCGCACGCTCAGCTCGGCGAGGCTGAACGGCTTGGGCAGGTAGTCGTCGGCGCCCTGGGAGAAGCCGGCGATGCGGTCCTGCTCGGCGCCCAGCGCGGACATCAGGATCACCGGCACGCGCTGCTCCCGGCGTAGCTGGCGCAGGGCGTCGAGGCCGCTGCAGCCGGGCAGCATGATGTCCATCAGGATCAGGTCGAAGGCTTCCCCGCGCGCCTGCGCCAGCCCGTCCAGGCCGTCGCGGCACCAGGTCACGGCGAAGCCGCGGCCATGCAGATGGTCGAGCAGGTGCGCGCCCAGCGTCGGGTCGTCCTCGATGGCGAGCAGACGGGGTGACGGCGAAGTAAGCTGATTCATTGGCAATCAAGAGTGATTAGCAATCTAATAATTATTCATGATGCCAGATAACGGCAGCAAGCCGAAGGGACGGCCGGCGGTCGAGATCGAGCGTCGGCAAACCGCTACACTGCCCAGAAATTCGGGAATTCGGAGAACGCGCGTGCTCAACGACCTCGGCATCAAGGGGCGGATCCTGCTGCTGACCCTGCTGCCCACCAGCCTGCTGGCGCTGGTGCTCGGCGGCTATTTCACCTGGGTGCAGCTGTCCGACCTGCGCGCGCAGCTGATCGAGCGCGGCCAGTTGATCGCCGAGCAACTGGCGCCGCTTTCCGCCCCCGCCCTGGCGCAGAACAACGCCGAACTGCTCGGCCGCATCGCCAGCGAGGCGCTGGAGCAGCCCGACGTGCGCGCGGTCACCTTCCTCAGTCCGGACCGCGTGCGCCTGGCCCACGCCGGACCGAGCTTCCTCACCCCGCTGCCCACCGGCGACGTCAGCCACCACATGAGCATGGCCAGCAGCCTCGACACCACGCACTTCCTGCTGCCGGTGCTCGGCCACCACCGCAGCCTGTCCGGCGCGCCCGAAGAGGACGCCGAGCGCCTGCTCGGCTGGGTCGAGCTGGAACTGTCGCACCACGGCACCCTGCTGCGCGGCTACCGCAGCCTGTTCGCCAGCCTGCTGCTGATCGTCACCGGCCTGCTGGTCACCGCCCTGCTCTCCCTGCGCCTGAGCCGCACCATCAGCGCGCCGTTGCAGCAGATCGCCCAGGGCGTGGCCAAGCTCAAGGAAGGCCGCCTGGAAACCCGCCTGCCGGCCCTCGGCAGCCACGAACTGGACCAGCTCGCCAGCGGCATCAACCGCATGGCCGAGGCCCTGCAGAGCGCCCAGGAGGAAATGCAGCACAACATCGACCAGGCCACCGAGGACGTGCGGCAGAACCTGGAGACCATCGAGATCCAGAACATCGAGCTGGACCTGGCGCGCAAGGAGGCGCTGGAAGCGAGCCGGATCAAGTCCGAGTTCCTCGCCAACATGAGCCACGAGATCCGCACCCCGCTCAACGGCATCATCGGCTTCACCAACCTGCTGCAGAAGAGCGAGGTGACCTCGCGCCAGCGCGACTACCTCGGCACCATCCAGAAGTCCGCCGACAGCCTGCTCGGCATCATCAACGAGATCCTCGACTTCTCGAAGATCGAGGCCGGCAAGCTGATCCTCGAGAACATCCCGTTCAACCTGCGCGAGCTGATCCAGGACACCCTGACCATCCTCGCCCCCGCCGCCCACGAGAAGCAGCTGGAACTGGTCGGGCTGATCTACCGCGACACGCCGCTGCACCTGGTCGGCGACCCGCAGCGGCTGAAGCAGGTGCTGACCAACCTGGTGAGCAACGCCATCAAGTTCACCCACGAGGGCAGCATCGCGGTGCGGGCGATGCTGGAGGACGAGAACGACGAGCGCGCGCAGCTGCGCATCAGCGTGCGCGACACCGGCATCGGCCTCAACGAGACCGACCTGCGCACCCTGTTCCAGGCCTTCAGCCAGGCCGACAACTCGCTGTCGCGGCAGGCCGGCGGCACCGGCCTCGGCCTGGTGATCTCCAAGCGCCTGGTGGAACAGATGGGCGGCGAGATCGGCGTCGACAGCCGCAGCGGCCAGGGTTCGGAATTCTGGATCAGCCTGAGCCTGCCGAAGGCCCGCCACGGCGTGGAGGATATCCTCCTGCCCCTGGCCGACGGCCACCGCGTGGCGCTCTACGAACCGCACGAGCTGACCCGCAACGCCCTGCACCACCAGTTGGAGGACTGCGGCCTGCAGGTCAGCGAATTCGCCGACCTGGCGAGCCTCAAGGCCAGCCTGGAAACCCCGGCCGCGGACGAGCCGCCGGTCACCCTGGCGCTGCTCGGCGTGAGCGTCGCGGCCAACCCGCCGGACGCGCTGCGACGGACCATCCGCGAGTTCGAGCAGCAGGGCTGCAAGAGCCTGGTGCTGTGCCCGACCATCGAGCAGGGCCAGTTCAACGCCGTGCTGCCGGAAAGCCAGGTGCAGAGCAAGCCGGCCTGCACGCGCAAGCTGCAGCAGGCGCTCAACGACCTGCTGCACCTGCAGCCGGTGCGCAAGGACAAGCCCGCCGGCCACCTGGCGCGCAAGCTGCCTCGCCTGCTCTGCGTCGACGACAACCCGGCCAACCTGCTGCTGGTGCAGACCCTGCTCAGCGACCTCGGCGCCCAGGTCACCGCCGTCAGCAGCGGCCAGGCCGCGGTGGAAGCGGTGCAGCGCGAGCGCTACGACCTGGTCTTCATGGACGTGCAGATGCCCGGCATGGATGGCCGCCAGGCAACCCTGGCGATCCGCCAGTGGGAAGCCGAGCGGGAAGTCGCCGCGGTGCCGATCATCGCCCTCACCGCCCACGCCCTGGCCAGCGAGAAACGCGCCCTGCTGCAGGGCGGGATGGACGACTACCTGACCAAGCCGATCAACGAACGGCAATTGACCCAGGTGGTGCTCAAGTGGACCGGCCTGGCCCTCGGCGCGCCGCGCTACGAGAGCGCCGCGACGCCCGGCAGCGGCGCCGACCTCAGCGTGATCGATCCCGAGGAAGGCCTGCGCCTGGCCGCCGGCAAGGTCGACCTGGCCGCCGACATGCTGGCCATGCTGCTCGCCTCGCTGGCCGCCGATCGCCAGGCGATCCGCCTGGCCCGCGAGCGCAACGACCGCGCCACCCTGCTCGAACGCATCCACCGCCTGCACGGCGCCACCCGCTACTGCGGCGTGCCGCAGCTGCGCGCCGCCTGCCAGCGCTGCGAAACCCTGCTCAAGCAGAACGACCCGGAACTCCCCACGGCGCTGGACACCCTGGACAAGGCCATAGGCGAACTGGCCCGGGTCGCGGAAAGCCACTCCTTCTTCCCCGCCAGCCAGCCCCACGACTCGCACTGAGAACTGAATCCCCATGCGCATCATCCTGTTCAGCAGCCAGAACTACGACCGCGAAAGCTTCCTCGCCGGCAACCGGCCGCACGGCTTCGAACTGCATTTCCAGGAGGCGCAGCTGCGCCTCGACACCTCGGCGCTGGCGATGGGCTTCGAGGTGGTCTGCGCCTTCGTCAACGACGACCTGTCGCGCCCGGTGCTGGAACACCTGGCCGCCGGCGGCACGCGGCTGATCGCCCTGCGCTCGGCCGGCTACAACCACGTCGACCTCGCCGCCGCCCGCGCCCTCGGCCTGGCGGTGGTGCGGGTGCCGGCCTACTCGCCCCATGCGGTGGCCGAACACGCGGTGGGCCTGGTCCTGGCCCTCTGCCGCCACCTGCACCGCGCCTACAACCGCACCCGCGAAGGCAACTTCGCCCTGCATGGGCTGACCGGCTTCGACCTCAACGGCCGCACCGTCGGGGTGGTCGGCAGCGGGCAGATCGGCGCGGTCTTCGCCCGCATCATGGCCGGCTTCGGCTGCCGCGTGCTGGCCTTCGACCCGCAGCCCAACCCCGAGGTGGAAGCCATGGGCGGACGCTTCGTGCCGCTCGACGAACTGCTCGCCGAATCCGACATCATCAGCCTGCACTGCCCGCTGAACAGCGCCACCCGCCACCTGATCGACGCCGCCAGCCTGCAGCGGATGAAGCGCGGCTCGATGCTGATAAACACCAGCCGCGGCGCCCTGGTGGACACCCCGGCGCTGATCGAGGCGCTGAAGAGCGGCCAGCTCGGCTACCTCGGCCTGGACGTCTACGAGGAGGAGGCGGACATCTTCTTCGCCGATCGCTCCGACCTGCCGCTGCAGGACGACGTGCTCGCCCGCCTGCTGACCTTCCCCAACGTGATCATCACCGCGCACCAGGCCTTCCTCACCCAGGAGGCCCTGGCCGCCATCGCCGACACCACGCTCGCCAACATCGCCGCCTGGAAGCGGGGCGCACCGGTCAACCAGGTCAACGGCTGATGGCGTGATAGCATTCCCGCCCTTTTCGGAGGCCCCATGGCACAACACGATTTCCGCTACACCCTGCTCAACCCGCAGCACACCCTCAGCGAATGCCGGGCGCTGGTTCCCGGCCGCTACCAGGTCACCGGCACCGGCGGCTCGATCCAGATCGGCGACACCCTGCTGGTCACCCTCAAGGGCAGCCGCACCCTCAGCATGAGCCTGGAGGTGGAGAAGGTCCGCCACCTGATCAACCCGCCGGGACAGTGGACGGCCGTGGCCAGGGGGCCGGCGTTCAACGAACTTGCGATCCACAACTGGAAGGTCGACTGCGACGGCTGCGGCAGCCAGCTGGATTTCGAATTCGCCGTCGACGCCAGCCTCGGCAAGCCCGCCCTCAAGCCGGCCGCCGAAGCCCGCATCACCGAACTCGGCTGGACCCACGCCGAAGGAAAACACCTGTGCCCTGCCTGCAAGTCCAAGGAAAGCCCATGAAAGCCCTGATCGCCCTCACCGCGCTGACCGCCGCCCTCGCCGGCTGCGCCAGCCAGCCGCAGCTGGAAACCGAGAAGACCTACCGCGTCGAATGGATCGGCGAGCGTCCGCTGATGGACTACAGCCACCTGACCCTGACCCTCGACGGCAAGGGCCGCGCCTACGGCAACGCCGGCTGCAACCACTGGTTCGCCAGCTACACCATGGACGGCGAGAACCTGACCTTCGGCCAGGCCGGCAGTACCCGCAAGATGTGCGCCCCGGCGCTGATGGAGCAGGAACAGCGCTTCCTCGCCACGCTGGGCAAGGTGCAGCGCTGGGACTTCAGCGAACAGGGCCAGCTGCGCCTGTGGCCGGAAACCGGCAGGGCGATCCGCCTGTGGCCCGAGGACAAGTGAGGTTCAGAACAGCCTGAGCTGTTCGCTGCCTTCGCGCAGGTCGACCAGCCGCACGCCGACACCGATCAGCCGCACCGGCTTGTCGCCGCGCTGGAAGGCCTGGGCCAGCAGCAGCCGGTAGCTGTCCAGGTCGCGCGCGGCGCCGGCCTGCTCCAGGGTGGTCTGGGTGAAGTCGTGGAACTTCAGCTTGATGAACGGCTTGCCCGGGCGATAGCTGCCGTCCAGCCGGCCCATGCGCCGCTCCAGCTCGCCGAGCAGGCCCGGCAGTTCGTCCTGGCAGGCAGCGAGATCGGGCAGGTCGCGGTCGAAGGTGTTCTCCACGCTGATCGACTGGCGCCGGCTGTCCACCTCCACCGGGCGCTCGTCGATGCCCCGCGCCAGGTTCCACAGGCGCTCGCCGAAGCTGCCGAACTCCTTCGCCAGGGCGATGCGCGACCAGTCGCGCAGGTCCAGGCAGGTGGTGATGCCGAGGCGCGCCAGCTTGTCCGCCGTCACCTTGCCGACGCCGTGCAGCTTCTTCACCGGCAGCCCGGCGACGAAATCCTCCACCTCGTCCGGGGTGATCACGAACAGCCCGTCGGGCTTGCGCCAGTCGCTGGCGATCTTGGCGAGGAACTTGTTCGGCGCCACCCCGGCCGACACCGTGATCCGCAGCGACTGCCAGACCCGCCGACGGATGTCCTGGGCGATGCGCGTGGCGCTGCCGGAGAAATGCGGGCTGTCGCTGACGTCGAGATAGGCCTCGTCCAGCGACAGCGGCTCGATGCGCTCGGTGTAGTCGCGGAAGATCGCGTGGATTTCCCGCGACACCCCCTTATAGACATCCATCCGCGGCCGCACGATGGTCAGGTCCGGGCACAGCTTCACCGCCGTGCGCATCGCCATCGCCGAATGCAGCCCATAGACCCGCGCCTCGTAGTTGCAGGTGGCGACCACCCCGCGCTTGTCCGGCGCCCCGCCGACAGCCAGCGGCTTGCCGACCAGGCTCGGGTCGTCGCGCATCTCGATGGCGGCGTAGAAGCAGTCGCAATCTATATGAATGATCTTTCGCTGGGACATGGCGGCGGGCGGCTGCAGCTGGGGCGCGTGCGGCCTTGCATCATAGCGCAGGAAGCAGGCGCTGCCGGCCTCTTCGACGAGGCTCGATCGCCGGCCTGAAACAAATCCTTAATGGTACGTACGTACCACTGTCATCCACCCCGGTCAGGATTGCCGCCCGTCTACCACCTGTCCGGAGTATCAAGTCTTGCTGTCTCGTTTACTCTGCTCTACCTCCCTGGTTTGCCTGCCCCTCGCCACCGCCGTGGCTGCCGCCCAACCACTGGATACCCCACGCCTGATCGGCGTCGACAACTTCCGCGACGTCGCCGGCACCACCGCGGCGTACACCACCGACAACGACGGGGTGATGCGCGCTGGCGTGTTCTACCGCTCCAACGCCCTGACCCTGACGCCGGCCGACCAGGCCATCGTCGATACCCTGGGCATAAGCAAGGTCATCGACCTGCGCACCCCGGACGAAGCGAACACCACGCCGGACATCCTTCCAGCTGGCGCGCGCTACATGAACATCAACGTGATCGGCACTTCCGACACCGGCGCCTTCGACATCAACCTGACCAGCGCACAAGCCTCGCGCACCATGATGGAGGACAGCGAGCGCGCCTTCGTCACCGATCCGGGCATGCGCTCCAGGATGCGCGACGTTCTCATGGAGCTGGCCAGCGCGGAAGACGCCGCACTGTTCCACTGCACCGCCGGCAAGGACCGCACCGGCTGGACCGCGGCCATGCTGCAGTCCATCGCTGGCGTATCCCGCGACGTCATCATGCAGGACTACCTGGCCACCAACGACTACACCGCCGCACGGACGGCCGCTACCCTGGCCCAGCTGCAGGCCCTGTCGCCGGCGATGGCCGCTGCCTACGAGCCGCTGCTCGGCGTGGAAGCGAGCTACCTGCAGGCCGGCTTCGACCAGATCGCGGCCAGCTATGGCTCGGTGGAGAACTACCTGATCCAGGGCCTGGGGCTGGACCAGGCGACCATCTATGTCCTGCGCGGCAAGATGGTGAGCTTCGCCACCCTGCCCGGCGAACTGGGGCTGAGCGGCAACGCCGCGGCCGGCGCCGGACTGCTGAATACCCTGCAGGACAGCTCGCTGTCCGGCCGGGACACCGACTTCAACTTCTTCCTGCAGTCGGCGATCGATGCCGGCAGCCTCGGCGGCGTCGAGAACACCGTCGGCGGCCAGGTGCACGCCGACTCCGCCAGCTATCTGCTGCGCCAGTCGCGGCAGATCGACGAAGCCGCCGCGCCCTACGCCAGCGGCCGCGAGCTGCGCGACGGCGAGAGCCGGCTGTGGATGACCGCGCTGGCCGGCTATGTCGGCACCGACGGTTCGACGGACGTCGCCAGCAGCAACGAGCACAACCAGGGCACGCTGATCGGGGTGACCCATCGCTTCGCGAGCAATCTCAGCGCCCGCGCCGGCTTCGGCTACAGCTGGGGCTCGGTGAGCAGCGCCGGGGCCGACGCCGATGCCGACCTGGCCTTCGTCACCCTCGGCGGCCGCTACGCCTTCGATGATCTGAGCCAGGGTCTCTACGCCGACCTAAGCATCCACGCCGGCAGCATCGATTACGACGCCAGCCGCCAGCTCGGCGGCGGCCTCGGCACGGCCAAGGGCGACACCGACGGCAAGCTGTACGGCGCTACCGGCCTGATCGGCTACCGCGTGCTGGAACAAGGCGGCTTCGAGATCGATCCGTCCGTCGGCATCCGGGTCAGCCATCTGCAACTGGACGGCTTCCGCGAACACGGCAGCGAACTGGCACTGGACGTCGACGATATCGACAAGACCGTCACCAGCCTGGTCACCAGCCTCGGCATCGGCCTGGGTCACTCGCGCCTGGGTGATTGGACGCTGACGCCCGGCCTGACCGTTGGCTACGAGCACGTCCTCGGCGACCCGCAGGTGAACAGCAAGGGCTCCGTGCTGGGCATTCCCGTCGAACAGGCTTCGGCCTTCGACAGCCGCGACCTGTTCAGCGCCGGCGCGAATCTCGGCGCCAATCTCGGCACCCTGACCCTGGGCGCGGAAGTGAAGGCGCTGAAGGGCAGCGACAGCCACGGACTCAGCGGCAACCTGAGCGCCAGCATCGCCTTCTGATCCCCCTTGAAGGCCTCGGCAGCGCTGTCTCGATGCCCTCGCGGGCGACTTTCCGCCGCAGCTAAATATCTGAAGAAAAAACACTTTTCCCCAATATCAGGTTGACAGGGCGAGTCTCGCCAGTAGAATGGCCGCCGCGGGATGGAGCAGTCTGGTAGCTCGTCGGGCTCATAACCCGAAGGTCGTTGGTTCAAATCCAGCTCCCGCAACCAGATTCAACGCAAAAAGGCCACTCTTCGGAGTGGCCTTTTTCGTTCGTGCTCAATTTAAATAATTGATTGAAAAGAAGAAATCGATTGACAGTCCCTCTCATCCGGGTAGAATTGCCGCCGCGGGATGGAGCAGTCTGGTAGCTCGTCGGGCTCATAACCCGAAGGTCGTTGGTTCAAATCCAGCTCCCGCAACCAGATTCAACGTAGAAAGGCCACTCTTCGGAGTGGCCTTTTTCGTTCGCGATCAATTTAAATAATTGATTGAAAAGAAGAAATCGATTGACATAGCCTCTCATCCGAGTAGAATTGCCGGCGCGGGATGGAGCAGTCTGGTAGCTCGTCGGGCTCATAACCCGAAGGTCGTTGGTTCAAATCCAGCTCCCGCAACCAAATTCGAAAAAGCCACTCACTTGAGTGGCTTTTTTCGTTGCGGTGAAAAAAGTCGCAACGCACCGTTCCCGGCTAAAAATACTGCCGCAGGGGACTTGGAATTCGCCGCAGGGCCCATAATCTGTCGCGCAAACTCCATGAGGTGCCAAATGCGCGCCAACTCTTCTTCTGCTCCCGACGCCCCGCTCCATCTCCCCCGGCAGAGCCTGCTGGACAAGCTTTCCGCCTACCGCCAGCCCATCGGCGTAGCCGTCACCCTCCTCCTGTTCGCCCTCGCGCTCATCGCCTGTTATCACCTGCTCAAGGAAATCGATCCGGATACGCTGCACGCAGCCGTGCTGGCGGTTCCCGGTTCGGCGCTGATCGGCGCGCTGGCGGCGATGGTGCTCGGCTTCGTCGTCATGCTCGGCTATGAATGGTCCGCCAGCCGCTTCGCCGGGGTGACGCTGCCGACGCCGCTGCTGCTGACCGGCGGCTTCACCGCCTTCGCCATCGGCAATGCGGTGGGGCTGTCGATGCTTTCCGGCGGATCGGTGCGCTATCGCCTGTATGCGCGCAGCGGCGTGGGCGCCGGCGAGGTGGCGCGGATGACGCTGTTCTCCAGCCTCGCGCTGGGTTGCGCATTGCCGCCGCTGGCCGCACTGGCGGCGCTCAGCGATCTCGCCCCGGCAGCCGCGGCGCTGCGCCTGCCGGAATGGATGGTGGCGACGCTGGCGCTCGGCGTCCTGCTGTTCTGCGCGCTGCTGGTGATCGGCATCGAGCGCCGGCGCCTGCCGGAGCAGCCGTCGCCGGACAGCCACCTGGTGCGCGTCGGCCGCCGCAGCATCCGCCTGCCGGGCCTGCGCCTGTCGCTGTTGCAGCTGGCGATCACCGCGCTGGACGTGGCCATCGCCGCCAGCGTGCTCTACCTGCTGCTGCCCGAGGCACCGCCGTTCGGCGCCTTCCTGCTGGTCTACCTGATCGCCCTGGCCGCCGGCGTGCTCAGCCACGTGCCGGGCGGCGTCGGGGTGTTCGAGGCGGTGCTGCTGGCGGCCTTCGCCGGGCAGATCGGCACCGCGCCGCTGGCCGCCGCGCTGCTGCTGTACCGGCTGATCTACGTGGTGCTGCCGCTGATCGTCGCCTGCCTGCTGTTGCTGGTGATCGAGGTCCGCCGGGCACTGATCGCGCAGCAGGCGCTGCGCATCGCCTCGGGGATGGCGGCGCCGGTGCTGGCGCTGCTGGTGTTCATTTCCGGCATCGTGCTGCTGTTCTCCGGCGCCACGCCGACCGTCGATACCCGCCTGGAGGAACTCGGCTTCCTCGTCCCGCACCGCCTGATCGATGCCTCGCACTTCGCCGCCAGCCTGGTCGGCGTGCTCTGCCTGCTGCTCGCCCACGGCCTGCGCCGGCGGCTGTCGGCGGCCTGGGCGCTGACCCTCGGCCTGCTGCTGAGCGGCGCGGTGCTCTCGCTGCTGAAGGGCTTCGACTGGGAAGAGGCGCTGATCCTCTCGGTCACCGCCGTGCTGCTGCTGGTCTTCCGCCGCGCCTTCTACCGTCGCAGCCGGCTGATGGAGATGCCGTTCTCGCCGCTGTACCTGGTGGCCGCCATCTGCGTGCTCGGCGCGTCGGTCTGGCTGCTGCTGTTCGCCTACCAGGACGTGCCCTACAGCCACGAACTCTGGTGGCAGTTCGCCCTCGACGGCGACGCCCCGCGCGGGCTGCGCGCGGCGCTGGGCAGCTGCCTGCTGCTGGCGGCGGTGACCCTGGCCTGGCTGCTGCGCACCGAGCCGCCGACGATCCATGAACCCAGCGGCGAGGAACTGGACCGCGCCGCGCGCATCCTCGCCCGCTCGGAGCAGCCCGACGGCGGGCTGGCGCTGACCGGCGACAAGGCGCTGCTGTTTCACCCCGGCGACGACGCCTTCATCATGTACGCCCGCCGCGGCCGCAGCCTGGTGGCGCTGTACGACCCGATCGGCCCGGCCCAGGCCCGCGCCGAGCTGATCTGGCAGTTCCGCGACCTCTGCGACCAGCACCACGCGCGCCCGGTGTTCTACCAGGTGCGCGCGGAGAACCTGCCGTTCTACATGGACATCGGCCTGACCGCGCTCAAGCTCGGCGAGGAGGCGCGGGTCGACCTGCGCCGCTTCGACCTGGAAAGCAAGGGCAAGGACATGAAGGACCTGCGCTACACCTGGAACCGCGGCCAGCGCGACGGCCTGTCCATCGAGTTCCACGAACCCGGGCAGGCGCCGCTGGACGAGTTGAAGGCGATATCCGACGCCTGGCTGGGCGGCAAGAACGTGCGCGAGAAGGGTTTCTCCCTCGGACGCTTCACCCCGCAATACCTGCGCCATTTCCGCATCGCCATCGTCCGCTTCCAGGGCCGCGCCGTGGCCTTCGTCAACCTGCTGGAGACCGCGGGCAAGGAGCTCGCCAGCCTGGATCTGATGCGCGCGCACCCGGAAGCGCCGAAGCTGACCATGGAATTCCTCATGCTCGGCCTGATCCTCCACTACAAGGCCCAGGGCCACGCGCGCTTCAGCCTGGGCATGGTGCCGCTGGCCGGCCTTCAGCCGCGACGCGGCGCGCCGCTGACCCAGCGCCTCGGCGCGCTGGTGTTCCGCCGCGGCGAGCAGTTCTACAATTTCCAGGGCCTGCGCCGCTTCAAGGACAAGTTCCAGCCCGACTGGGAACCCCGCTACCTGGCCGTGCCAGCCGGACTCGATCCGCTGGTGGCGCTGGCCGATACCGCCGCCCTGATCGCCGGCGGCCTGACCGGACTGGTGAAACGCTGACATGCTGAAACGTCGCTGGCGTCATCTACTCATCGTACTCATTGCCATCATCGTCGCCCTCGCGCTGCTGGTCTGGAGCCGCCCGGCCTCCCAGGCCAGGTTGCAGCACAGTACGCTGCCCGACGGCAGCGCCGTCTCCCTGGCGATTCCCGGCAAGCAGCCGAACGCCCGGGTGCTGCTCGCCGTGCCGCAGGGACAGAAGCTCGACGACGCGCAACTGCTCGCCCTGGCCCACGACAACGGCGCCCGGGTGGTGCAGTTCGTCTTCCCCGACAAGGACTGCGCCGCCCAGCAGCAGCGCGCCCAGGCCGCCCTGCAACTGCTCGACGGCGCGCCGACCCTGGTCGCCGGCATCGATGCCGGCGCCGCCTATGCCTGGCGCTGGCTGGCCGGGCAGGATGACGACAAGGCCCGCGCGCTGTCGGTCGGCTTCGCCCTGGACAAGCCGGACTGCGCCGCCACCCCGCTGCCACAGAGCGCCGCCCACGGCCAGTGGACCGCCGTCTGGAACGACAACCCGGACGATCCCAGCGCCCGCTTCGCCCGCGGTCTGAAGAACGCCGAGACGGTGATCGCCGACTACGACACGCCGCTGCCGAAGGTGCTGGACGACCAGTTGCGCCACCTGCTGCAAGGCAGCGGCGACGACTTCCCGGTGGTCGAGGTGCCGGCCGCGAAGACCGCGGAAACCGTCACCCTGTTCTATTCCGGCGATGGCGGCTGGCGCGATCTCGACCGCGCCGTGGCGGAGCAGATGGCCCGACTCGGCTATCCGGTGGTGGGCGTCGATACGCTGCGCTACTACTGGCAGCACAAGACACCCGAACAGAGCGCCGCCGACCTCGCCGTGCTGATGCGCCACTACCGCGAGAAATGGGGCGCCAGGCGCTTCGTGCTGGCTGGCTATTCGTTCGGCGCCGACGTGCTGCCGGCGATCTACAACCGCCTGCCGGGCGCGGAACAGAAGGAAGTCGACGCCCTGCTGCTGATCGCCTTCGCCCGCAGCGGCAGCTTCGAGATCGAGGTGCAGGGCTGGCTCGGCAAGGCCGGTACGGAAGCCGCCACCGGCCCGGAACTGGCCCGCCTGCCGGCGCAGAAGGTGCTCTGCGTCTATGGCATCGAGGAGAAGGACGAGAGCGGCTGCACCCAGCCCCAGACCCTCGGCGAGAACCTCCAGCTGCCCGGCGGCCATCATTTCGACCAGGACTACCCGGCCCTGGCGAAACGCCTGGTCGACGCCATCCGCGCCCGCCAGGGTCCGGTGAACGAGGGCTGAAGCGCAGCGGTCGCCGCCGGACACTACACTCAGGCTGCTGTCGACTTCAGGTCCGGTTAAGGCCGGACCATGACAATGCACGAACCCGCCGGCAGAGCGGGGATGCATTCCACCGATAGGAGCCACCATGAGCCTGAGAAACCCGAACAACCGCTATGGAAGACTGTCGATCGCATTGCACTGGCTGATGCTGTTGCTGATCGCCGGTGTCTACATCGCCGTCGAAATGCACAGCAATTATCCCAAGGGCAGCGAGCCGCGGGCGCTGCTGATGAAATTCCACTTCATGCTCGGCCTGACCGTGTTCACCCTGGTCTGGCTGCGCATCGTCGCCCGCCTGCTAGTGCCGGCGCCGGGCATCCAGCCGCCGCTGCCGGGCTGGCAGAACGTGCTGGCCAAGGCGATGCACCTCGCCCTCTATGCCCTGATGATCGGCATGCCGCTGGCCGGCTGGATGGTCCTCAGCGCCGGCGACAAGCCGGTACCGTTCTGGGGCCTGGAGCTGCCGCACCTGATCGGCAAGGATCCGGACCTGGCCAAGCAGATCAAGGAAGTCCACGAGACGGTGGGCGTCATCGGCTACTGGCTGATCGGCCTGCACGCGGCGGCGGCGCTGTTCCACCACTTCGTCACGCGCGACAACACGCTGGTCCGGATGCTGCCGGGGCGGGAGTGAGTCCAGGCGCCAGTATTCCGTAGGAGCGGGCCATGCCCGCGACCGGTCGCGCCCAGGTGTAGGGCGAATGAAGCGGAACGCTTCATCCGCCGACCAGGCCGCGGCGATGGGATGACGGATAACGCGGGCGCGTTATGCGCCCTACCCGGATATTCCAGCGAAACGGTGTCGGGGCCCCACGACACCTCGGTGACGCCAAGGTCGCGCGCATGGCGCGCTCCTACAGGGGCTCCGAGCAACCTGCAAACGTAGGGTGGATGAGGCTTTTTTCATCCACCATTGCACGCGCCGGACAGGCCGAATGGCGGATCGATGGAGCGTGATCCACCCTACACATTGCCGACATCACGTCGCAGTACGTGGGGCGGAGCGCACCCGCCCCGCCCCTCAAACGTCCGCAGCCGGCGTCCGCTGCCGGTTGACGTACTTGAAGGTCCCCGACGCGGTGGCGACCACTTCGCCGGCGGCGTTGCGCACCTCGCCTTCGCAGAAGGCGATGGAGCGGGTGTGGCGGCGCACGCAGCCGACCGCTTCGATCAGGTCGCCGACCATGCCGCCGGGGCTGAGGAAGTTGGTCTTCATCTCGATGGTCACGCAGGCGCGCTTCTGCTCGTCGCGCTGGCTGGCGTTGAACGCCATCACCACGTCGAGGATGGTCATCAGCACGCCGCCGTGGGTATTGCCCAGGCTGTTCACGTGCCTGGCGTCGACCTGCATGACGATGTTCCCGGGGCCGCCCTCCGCGTCCGGGCAGTGGCGGAAATTCATATGGTCCAGCAGGGGAATATGGATGTTCCGATGCTCGGTCAGCAGTTTCAGCTGGGCTACGTCGACTTTCATGCTCTGGCGAATCCTGGCAGTGGGGTTGGCGAGGCGCCCATCCTGCCGCAGGCGGGAAGCGCGTCGCATCATGAACTCGGGTAGTCCGGTCGATGAGCTCCGGACAGCCCGATTTGAGCAGATCGACGTACCAGGCGAATCGTTCCAATGGAGCAATTCCACTCCGCTGTTCCCGCTGCCGCCGGCACGATCGGACAAGCGGTATCCCGGCCCCCGCGAAAACCCCGGGCACGCCAGAACCGGGCCTTCCAGCGTAATGGCAAATCGCCGCAAAGCCCCGTCCTAGAAGGCTTTCGGCCATGCCCGAAAATTGACGCAAGCGCAACGCGGACCTATACCGAAACCCGAGCTGTAAGGCGGGCCCGATCGAGGGAAGCCCCATGATCGCTGACGCAGTCGAGTTCATCCGCAAGGAAATTCGCCGCCATCTCGGCGTGGCCGATGACGACGTCATCGCCAACTCGGCGCGCAAGCTGGCCGAGGACGCCGGCGCCGTCGGCGCCTACATCTCGCTGATCAACGTCGAGGAAGAACCGGTCCTGCGCAACACGCCCCACGTCGAGAAGCGCCAGGGCAAGTCGCGCTACATCGAGCCGCCGGTGTTCCTCAATCTCTACCTGCTGATCGCCTTCAAGTTCGACCCGTACGAAACCAGCCTCATCCATCTTTCCAAGACCATCGAGCTGTTCCAGTCCCGGCGCTGGTTCTCCGCCGCGACCCAGTCCGGGCTGGGCGCCACGCCCTTTCCGGCGTCGCTGGAAAAGCTGGTGTTCGAGATGGTCAACATGAACTTCGAGCAGCTCAACAACCTCTGGGGCGTGCTCGGCGACGCCTACTTCCCCTCGGTGGTCTACAAGGTGCGGATGCTCAGGGTGCAACTCGACGAGATCGAGGACGCGCCGGAAATCACCAGCATCGTGCTGAACCAGGTGATCGAATGAGCCGCCCCGCCCGCCGACGACGATCCTGAAGGCATCCCACGCGCAGTCCCCACGCTCCGCCCGAATACAGCAGTCCCAATCCACCCGAACGAAGGGACACATCATGCCCAGCTACAGCACCCCTGGTGTCTACGTCGAGGAAATCCCCGTCTTTCCGCCCTCGGTCGCGCCGGTCGCCACGGCGATTCCCGCCTTCATCGGCTACACCGAGAAAGCTGTCGGCAAGCAGGGCGAAGACCTGACCAAGACCGCCGTCCGCCTCACCTCGCTGCTGGAGTACGAAGCGTACTTTGGCAAGCCGCCGGTGCAGGACATGGCGATCAGCGTGAGCAAGCGCGTCACCGCCGGCGGCCGGCTGCTCGGCGTGGCGCTGAGCTGGACCGCCAAGCCGTCGCTGCCCACGCAGTTCCTCCACTACGCCATGCAGCTGTACTTCGCCAACGGCGGCGGCCCCTGCTACGTCTACTCGGTGGGCGGCTACGGCAATGCGACCAAGGGCGCCTTCACCGACGCCATCACCGCGCTGGAAGCGGTGGACGAGCCGACCCTGCTGGTCTTCCCCGACGCGGTGAAGCTGGCCAACGACGGCGACTACGGCTCGGTGGTCGACGCCGCCCTGACCAGCTGCAACAAGACCCAGGACCGCTTCACCATCGCCGACGTGCGCAACGCCGTGGCCGGCGGCACCGACGACAACGCCAAGGTGACCGCCAACTTCCGCGCCAGGGTGACCAAGAACACCGTCGAGTTCCTCAAGTACGGCGCGGCCTACTTCCCGTACGTCAACACCAACGTGCCGTTCGCCAGCGCCGACGCCAACGTCACCCTCACCGCCTTCGACGTGGTCACGGTGGCCGACGACGGCAAGGAAACCTCGGCAGCCGTGCCGAATGCCGCCGGCAAGAAGCTCGACGACGCCACCCTCGACATCAAGGGCAAGGAAACCGCCGTCTACTCGGCGATCCAGGCGTTCATCGGCGAGGCCTACGTGACCCTGCCGCCCTCCGGCGCCATCGCCGGCGTGTATGCCCAGGTGGACCGCACCCGCGGCGTGTGGAAGGCGCCGGCCAACGTCGGCCTGAGCCTGGTGATCGGCCCGGCGGTCAACGCCACCAACGACCTGCAGGACGGTCTCAACATCGACGCCACCACCGGCAAGTCGGTGAACGTGATCCGCGCCTTCTTCGGCAAGGGCTCGCTGGTCTGGGGCGGCCGCACCCTGGCCGGCAACGACAACGAGTGGCGCTACATCAACGTGCGGCGCTTCGCCAACTTCGTCGAGGAATCGGTGCGCAAGGCGGTCGGCGTGTTCGTCTTCGAGCCCAACGATGCCAACACCTGGGTCAAGACGCGGACCATGATCGAGAACTTCCTGATCAACCAGTGGCGCGACGGCGCGCTGATGGGCGCCAAGCCCGAGCAGGCGTTCCGCGTGGTGGTCGGCCTCGGCCAGACCATGAGCGCCGACGACATCCTCAACGGCCTGATGATCGTCGAGGTGCACCTGGCCATCGTCCGCCCCGCCGAGTTCATCGTCCTGCGCTTCATGCAGAAGATGCCTGAAGCCTGACCGGAGGCCCTGAATCATGAGCGACTATCCGCTTCCCAAGTTCCACTTCCAGGTCCAGTGGGGTGGCACGCGCATCGGCTTCACCGAGATCTCCGGGCTGGACGTGGAGACCGAGGTGATCGAATACCGCGACGGCGCCCTGCGGGAATTCTCCAAGCTGAAGATTCCCGGCATGCAGAAGTACCCCAACGTCACCATGAAGCGCGGCGTGTTCAAGTCGGACAACGACTACTTCAACTGGTGGAACACCGTCTCGCTGAACACCGTGGAGCGCCGCGACGTGATCGTCAGCCTGCTCAACGAGGCGCACGAGCCGGTGATGGTGTGGAAGATCAAGAACGCCTGGCCGACCAAGATCGGTTCCACCGACCTCAAGGCCGACGGCAACGAGATCGCCATCGAGTCCATCGAACTGGCCCACGACGGCCTGACCATCCAGAACGAGTAGCGGCGCCATGAGCGTCTACCTGCCACCGGTCGGCTTCCACTTCAACGCCCGCTTCGACGTGCCCGGGGCGACGGAACGCGACGTGCGCTTCCGCGACGTCTCCGGGCTGACCATGGAGCTGGAGGAGTTCGCCTACAACGAGGGCGGCGAGAACCGCTTCTCGCACAAGCTGCCGGTGCGCGGACGCTACCCGGACCTGGTGCTCAAGCGCGGCCTGCTGGTGGATTCCGGGCTGCGCAAGTGGGTGCTGGACGCCGTGCACAACCTGGTGATCCAGCCGGTGACCGTGTGGGTGACGCTGCTCGACGAGACCCACGGGCCGCTGCAGACCTACACCGTGGTCGGCGCCTGGCCGAAGAAGTGGGTGATCTCGGACTTCAGCGCGGAGTCCTCGGAAATAGTCGTCGAAACGCTGGAGCTGGCCTACCAGTACTTCCGCGTCGACTAAGGAAACAGCGATATGCCCGTATTCATCAACGAAGTGGTGGTTCGTGGCACTGTCGATCGCCCGTCAGCACAGGCGCCCGGCGAACAGCCGGCGCAGGCCGCTCCGGTGGACCGCGAGGAACTGGTCGCCGAAGTCACCCGGCGGGTGATCGAGCAGCTGGAACGCGAACTCGACCGGATCGGGGAGCGCTGACGCATGGATGGCGCCCTGCTCAAGCTGACCATCATCCCCTTCGAGGACTCCGAGGGCGCCCTGGGCCCGCCGGCCGGGCCGCCCTTCATCGTGCAGTTCAACCCGGAGACCTACACCGACACCACCGAATTCAAGTACGGCCCCGACGAGCCGCCGCAGGGTTCGGCCGGTTCCGAGGCGAAGTTCGAGCGGGTCAATCCGAAGAAGTACAGCTTCGAGCTGCTGCTCGACGGCACCGGCGTCTCCCCCGCCCCGCCGCCGGCCGGCGCGCTGGACGCGGTGGCGCCGTCCACCGGCCTCTCGGTGGTGGCGCAGATCGAGCTGTTCAAGCTCACCGTCGGCTTCAGCGGCAACGTGCACCGGCCGCGCTTCCTCATGCTGGTGTGGGGCCGCCTGCTGGTGACCACGGTGCTGGAAAGCTACTCGGTGGCCTACAAGCTGTTCTCCCCCGCCGGCCTGCCGCTGCGCGCGAGCATGTCGGTGACCTTCCGCGAGCACACGCCCAAGGGCTTCGGCGAACTGCTGAAGAACCTCGCCTCGCCGGACATCCAGCACGCGCACCAGGTACTGGAAGGCGAGCACCTGTCGAAGATCGTCCACGACGTCTACAAGGACCCGGCGCACTACATGAGCGTCGCCGAGGCCAACCAGCTCGACACCGTGCGCCGGCTCGCCCCGGGCAGCGCGCTGTACCTCCCGCCGTTGAGGTGACGCGATGCCCGGCCTGCCCGAATTCGACACCCGCCCGACCAGCCTCACCACCTTCACCGTGAAGGCGGACGGCACCGCGCTGGACGCGGAGTACGAGATCGTCTCCATCGAGATCCGCCGCGAAGTGAACCGCGTGCCGAAGGCGACCATCGTGCTGCTCGACGGCGACGCGGCGAAGCAGACCTTCGCCCGCTCCGAGGAAGCCACGCTGATCCCCGGCGTCGAGGTGGAAATCCTCGGCGGCTATTCCTCCGAGGAAAGCACGCTGTTCAAGGGCATCGTTGTCCGCCAGCGCATCGAGGTCGGTTTGCGCGGCGGCTCGCGGCTGACCGTGGAACTGCGCGACCCGGTGTTCCGCATGACCCTCGGCCGCCGCTCGCGCAACTTCAGCGAGGTCAGCGATTCCGAGGTGATGGAACAGCTGATCGGCCTGAACGCGGGACTGACCGCCGACGTCACCGCCACCAGCCTCAAGCACCAGCAGGTGGTGCAGCATCAGGTCAGCGACTGGGACTTCCTGGTGATGCGCGCCGAGCTGTGCGGCCATGCGGTGATCTGCGTCGACGGCAAGGTCAGCGTCGCCCCGCCCACTGTTGCCGGCGTCGCGGAAATCCCGGCGGTGTTCGGCCAGGGGCTGCTCTCCGCCGAACTGGAGCTGGACGCGGAAACCCAGTTCACCCACGTCGAGACCGGCGCCTGGGACATGACCAACCAGGAACTGCTCACCAGCCAGTCCGACGACGTCGCCACGCCCGGTCCCGGCGACATCTCCGGCAGCCAGCTGGCCGAGGCCGGCGGGGTGAACTCCGCCCTGCGCCACCCCGGCGCGCTGGACCAGGCCATGCTCGACCAGTGGGCCGCCGCCGGCATGGGGCGCGCGCGGCGGGCGGCGATACGCGGCCGCCTGCGCGTGCAGGGCAACGCCGCGCTGCAACCCGGCGTGCTGATCGACCTCGGCGGCTTCGGCAGCCGCTTCAACGGGCTGGGCTTCGTCTCCGGCGTGCGCCACCGCCTCGGCCACGGCGACTGGGTCAGCGAAGTGCTGGTCGGCTCCGATCCCAAGCCCCACGCCGAGCGCTACCCGGTGGCCGCGCCGGCCGCCGGTGGCATTTCCCCACCGGTGGCGGGCCTGCAGATCGGCGTGGTCGCCGCGCTGGAAGGCGACCCGGCCGGCGAGGAACGCATCCAGCTGCGCCTCGCCACCATCAGCGAAACCGACGGGCTGGTGTGGGCGCGGCAGGCGCTGCTGGATGCCGGCGACAAGCGCAGCACCTCGTTCCGCCCGGAGCTGGACGACGAAGTGGTGGTCGGCTTCCTCGACGGCGACCCGCACCATCCGGTGATCCTCGGCGCGCTGCACTCCAGCGCCAGGCCGAACCCGCTGACCGGCGCCAACGACAACCACGAGAAGGCCATCGTCACCCGCGCCGGCATGCGCATCCATTGGGACGACGACAGGATCGTCGCCAGCATCGACACCCCGGCCGGCAACAAGGTGGTGCTCTCCGAGGACGGCAAGTCGATCCTCGTCGAGGACCAGAACGGCAACAGGATCGAGCTGAACTCCGACGGCATCGCCATGGAAAGTCCCGGCGATATCAAGCTCAAGGCCACCGGCGACGTGAAGATCGAAGGCACCAACGTCGAGCTGTCGGCCAATGCCAGCTTCAAGGCCAAGGGCTCGGGCGGCGCGGAGATCAGCTCCAGCGCCAGCACCGTGGTCAAGGGCTCGCTGGTGCAGATCAACTGAAGGAGATGGCCATGCCACCCGCCGCCCGACTCAACGACCTGCACGTCTGCCCGATGGTCACCGGCACGGTGCCCCACGTGGGCGGGCCGGTGCTCGGCCCCGGCGTCGCCAGCGTGCTGATCGGCGGCCTGCCCGCCGCGGTGGTCGGCGACAGCGCCAGTTGCTCCGGCCCGCCGGACAGCATCGTCGCCGGTTCCGCCACGGTGCTGATCGGCGGCAAGCCGGCGGCGCGCATGGGCGACAGCACGGCCCACGGCGGCAGCATCGTGCTCGGCGACTTCACCGTCATGATTGGCTAAGGAGCGGCACTATGGCCCTCGAAGATCCCTTCATCGGCAGCGGCTGGAGCTTCCCGCCGGCCTTCGACAAGAAGGCCGCCAGCGTGAGCATGAGCAGCGGCATCCGCGACATCGAGGAAAGCCTGCGGATCATCTTCAGCACCGCCTTCGGCGAACGGATCATGAACCCGCTGTTTGGCTGCGCGCTGGACAGCTCGGTGTTCGAGGTGATGAACGCCTCGCGCATCGCCTGGCTGGAGAACCTGATCCGCACCGCGATCATCTACCACGAGGCGCGCATCGACGCCGACCAGATCACCGTCGAGCCGGACCAGCCCGCCGGCCGCCTGCTCATCGCCATCGGCTACAAGGTGCGCGGCTCCAACTCGCGCTTCAACTTCGTCTACCCCTACTACCTGAACGAGGGCTGAGACCGTGACCTGCGCGAAAGGGAACTCCCTGGTCCGCTCCGGCCTGACCCAGGACGGCCGCATCCGCGCCGAACTCGCCAGCGACCACTTCCTCCCCGACGAGCGCGACCTCGCCGACCTGATCCTGTTCGGCCAGCGCTACGCGAAACACGTGCAGTACTACGACGCCGGCAACGCCAGGGCCGGCGACTGGAGCGCGTTCTTCGAGAGCGACCTGAGCGCCAGCCTCGCGGCGCTGGCCAAGCTGCCGGTGGACGCCTTCCGCGGCGCCCAGCTCGACCTGGAGAACTGGCTGAAGGCCGACCCGGCGCGCGACCCGGCCCAGCTCGCCGCGCACATGCGCCTCGCCTTCCACCTGCCGCTGCTGCTGTTGCAGATCGCCGGCAGCCACCACGCGCGTCTGCCCGGCGACCATCCCTTCGTGCGCACCCTGGTCGAACTCGCCGCCCGCGACCTGGCCGAACCGCTCGCCGGGCTGATCGGCTGGTACAAGGGCGCCTTCGACGCCAGCCTCGGCGCCGGCAACGAGGTGTTCGCCGACGATCCGCTGCTGCCGGCCGACTACAACATCGCCGGTGCTCTGGGCGACACACGCCTGCGCCTGTCCGCCACCCTCGCATCCGCCATCGCCGGGCAGCCGGCGTTCTCGGTAGCTCCCGTACCGGCTGCGATCCTCGCCAAGGTCGCTCCTTCCGGCTGGGCGTCGTTCTACGCCGCCACCGCCGCCGATCCCTCGCCCTGGCTGGACGCCATCGGCCAGTCCAACCAGCGCTACGAACAGATCTACGACGCCCTCAGCTACAACCTGCTGAGCACCTCGGTGGAACACATCTACCAGGGCCTGGAGCGCATCCGTCGCGACGCCGTCGTCCACCTCGAAGAGTCGCTGGCGAGCTTCGCCGGGCATGCGCCGAACTACGGCCTGTGGCTGGCCTTCCTCAAGCTGTTCCAGCACGCGCGCGGCGAACTCAACCGGTTCACCGAACGCCACCTGGACTTCTACTTCCGCGAAGTGCTGCGCCTGGACAACCGCGCGGCGCAGCCGGACCACCTGCACCTGCTGTTCGAACTGGCCAAGGGCGTGGAGGCCCACCTGCTGCGCGCCGGCACCCTGCTGCGCGCCGGCAAGGATGCGCTGGGCAATCCGGTGTCCTACGCGCTGGACAACGACATCGTGGTCAACCGCGCCAGCGTCGCCGAACTGCGCGGCCTGCAGGTGCTGGCGGGCGGCACGTCCGCGGCGCCGACCCGGCTGCCGCTGGCCGCGCTGGCGGTGCGCTCGCGGGATGGCCTCGGCGAAGTGCAACTGGCCAAGGACGAACCGGGCTGGCCGCCCTTCGGCCCGGCGGCCAGCCCCGCCGCGCGCATCGGTTTCGCCATCGCCGACCGCAAGCTGTTCCTCCGCGAGGGCGCCCGCCGGATCGTCCTGCGCGCCGAACTGAAGAACCCTCTGGCGAGCACCGCCATCGCCCCGCGCTGGATCGTCCGCCTGACCGGCGAAAAGGGCTGGTTCGAACTGCGCGGCACGGCGCAGATAGCCACCGTGCTGGACAACAGCTTCACCGAGCCGGCCGAAGAGGTGGCGGCAGACAGCAAGGCGCAATCGAAAACCAGCAAGAGCGATGCGCGGAAGAAGAAACCCAACGCCTTCGCCGGCAGCAAGGGCAGCGGCAAGGGCCTGCATATCATCGAGATCAGCCTCGACCTCGATCCCGACGATCCGCCCATAGTCCCGCTCGACGCCAGGCTGCACGGCGGCGACTATCCGCCCGGCGTGCCGGTGGCGGAACTGACCTTCGACTTCGATGCGCCCGGCAGCGCCCGCGCCTTCGCCGTGCTGCGCGACATCCGCGCCAGCCGCCTGACCCTGAGCGCCGAGGCCAGCGGCCTGAAGAACCTGATGGTGGTGGCCGGCGGCGGCGTGGTCGACGTCGCCAAACCCTTCGCCCCGTTCGGCGCGCAGCCGACGGTGGGCGCGCAGTGGATCATCGGTTCGGCGGAAATCTTCTCCAAGTCCATCGACGAGTGGGCGCTCGGCCTCGACTGGGCAAGCAGCTACAGCTCCACCGGCTACTTCCGCAATCGCTCGGCCGACAGCTACAACCCCGGCGAATCGGTGCTCAGCGGCGGCAAGTGGATCGCCGTGCCCGGCTCCAGCCGCACCTCGCGGCGCTTCGGCCGGGGCCGCAAGCCGACCAACGACACCGATATCGGCCTCGGCGAAACCGCCGTGGAAGTCGCCATGAAGGGCGCCGACCTGATCGACGGGCTCACCGAACAGACGCTGGAAAACCCGCCGCTCACCGCCACCTCGCTAAACGGCTTCGCGCGCCTGCGCCTGCCGCTGGACTTCGGCCACGCCGCCTTCGTCCGCGAGAACACCCGCGCGCTGATCGGCCTTTCCGGCGGCGCCGCCTACGCGGCCACGACGGGCGTCAACGTCACCACCCAGAACCTGCCGCGCGAGCCCTACAACCCGCTGGTCACCCGTCTGGAAGCCGCCTACGCCACCACCCGCGATGCGGTGGAGGACTTCACCCTGCTGCATCCCTTCGGCCTGTCCGACGGCACCGCCGATGGCCGCCTGTTCCCCGCCCTGCCCTTCGAAGGCGCGCTGCTGATCGGCGTGAAGGACTTCGCCGCCCCCGCCCGCCTGACCCTGCTGGTGCAGGTGGCGGACGGCTCCGGCGATCCACTGAAACAGGCGCCGCAACTGCAGTTCCACTACCTCGACGGCGATGCCTGGCTGGCGCTGGACGAGCAGGACATCGACGACAAGACCGGCGACTTCAGCAGCTCCGGCGTGCTCGGCCTGAACCTGCCGGAAGCCGCCGACACCGCCCACCGCGTGCTGCCCGCCGGCCTGCACTGGATACGCATCGCCGCGACCCAGGACGCGGCGGCGCTGAACCGGCTGCTCTCGGTGGACGCCCAGGCCGCCCGCGCCAGCTTCGTCGACCAGGATAACGACCCGGCCTTCCTCGCCACGCCGCTGCCGGCCGCGAGCATCTCCAGGCTGGCGGCGCCGGAACTGGCGATCAAGAAGATCACCCAGCCCTACAGCTCCTTCGACGGCCGCCCGCGGGAAGGCGCGCGGGCCTTCGCCACCCGCGTCAGCGAGCGCCTGCGGCACAAGGACCGCGCCGTGACCCTGTGGGACTACGAGGCGCTGGTGCTGGAAGCCTTCCCGCGCCTGTACCGGGTGAAGTGCCTGGGTACCACGGAGCTGCAACGCAACGCGCAGAACACCATCATCGCCGACAACGAGCAGATGCCCGGCGCCGTGACCGTGGTCACCGTGCCCTGGACCCACGGCCAGAACACCCGCGACCCGCTGCGCCCGTACACCGACCAGGCGACCCTGGCGGCGGTGGACGCCTTCCTGCGCAAGCGCATCTCGCCCTTCGTGCGGCTGGAGGTGCAGAACCCGAAATTCGAGGAGGTGCAGGTGGACTTCAAGGTGAAGTTCATGCCCGGCATCGGCGACATCGCCTTCTACATCGACGAGCTGAACAAGGCGCTGATCGGCTTCCTCACGCCCTGGTCGCGCCCCGGCGGCGGCGAGATCACCTTCGGCGGCAAGCTGTGGAAATCCACCATCATCGACTTCGTCGAGGAACAGCCGCAGGTGGACTACGTCACCGACTTCCGCCTCTACCACAAGGTCGACATCGCCGCCCCGGCCGGCGGCTGGACGCCGGTGGACGTGGAGCTGATCGAGGCCAGCACGGCGCGCTCGATCCTCGTTTCCGCCGCCCGCCACAGCATCAGCGAGGTGCCCGGCAATGGCTGAAGCCTCCATCCCGCGCCAGCCGCAACTGGCCCCGGCGTTCGACTACGGCTTCCTGCGCGCCGAGGGGCTGGTGCACATCCAGCGCCTGTCCGGCCTGCTGTGGACCGATCACAACCTGCACGATCCCGGCATCACCACGCTGGAAATCCTCTGCTACGCGCTGACCGACCTGACCTATCGCACGCGCTTCGCCACCGTCGACCTGATGACCGGGCCGGACGGCAAGACGGACCCGGCCAGCCTCTCCGGCCTCGCCCCGGCCCACGAGGTGCTGCCCAGCGCGCCGCGCACCCTCTTCGACTACCGCCGCCTGCTGCTGCGCATCGAAGGGCTGCGCAACGCCTGGCTCGATCCCATGCAGAACCCCGCCGAGCCGGCCAACTACCGTCTTTCCGAAGTGCCGCTGTACGCCGACTGCCTGGCCGATGCGCTGAGCTACGAGGCGAAGAACGCGGCGAACCAGGCCAACCATCCGCTGAAGCTGTCCGGCCTGTACAAGGTGCGGGTGGAACTGGAGATCGACGACCTGCTCGGCTCGCTGAACGAATCGGTGCTGACCTACCAGGTCCGTCGCGGCGCGCTGAAGGGCGCGGTACTGGCCTTCGACTGCATCGACCCGGCCTTTCTTGCCGGCGCCATCGACTTCGCCAGCGACCTCGCCAGCCTCGATTCGCTGAGCGTGTCCTCCACTCCGGGCGGCTTCAACGCCAGCCTCAACCTGACGCTGGACGGCGGCCAGTCGCTCACCCTGCAACCCTGCACCGTCCGCGTGATCGAGGACCGTCCGCGCCCCGACCGCCCGCCGCTGAACATCACCGCCCAGGCCATCCGCGGCGTGCTGCTGGCGACCGCCGCCGACGACGACCTGCTGCCGCTGTTCTGGCGCAAGCAGCAGCGCCGCGCCCAGTCCCTCGACGCGGTGCGCTGCGTGCTGCACGCCCATCGCGGATTGTGCGAGGACTTCCTCTCCATCGACACGGTGATCCCGTACCGCATCGGTATCTGCGCCGATATCGAGGTGACCCCGGATGCCGATCTGGAGGAAGTGCAGGCGCGGGTCTTCCACGAGATCGAGAAGTACCTGTCGGCGCCGGTGCGCTACCGCACCCTGGAGGAAATGCTCCGCGAAGGCCGCCAGCCCGACGAGATCTTCAACGGTCCCTTCGTCGATTTCGCCTTCACCTGCAACGGCCAGCCGGTGTTCACCAAACCCGGCTTCATCACCGACGAGGACCTCGCCAATAGCGAGCAGCGGCGCAAGGTGCAGGCCTCGGACATCATCAACCTGGTGGTGGACATCGACGGCGTGGAGGCAATCAGCAACCTGCAGCTGCGCGTCTACGGCAGCGACGGCCAGCCCGCCGGCAACGCTGTGAAGTGGACCCTGGCGGTGCCCGCCGACCACCAGCCGGTGTTCCATATGGCCGGCTCCAAGCTGCTCTTCCACAAGGCCGGCATCCCCTACCGCGCCCAGGTCACCGAGTTCCAGCGCACCCTCGACCACCTGCGCGGCCTCGACCGCCGCGAGCTGTACGTGGCGCCGGACCAGGTGCTGCCGGTGCCGCTCGGCCGCTGGCGCAACACCGACGCCTTCTACAGCGTGCAGCACGACTTTCCCGCCACCTACAAGATCGGCGCGGCGCGCATCTCGCCCACCGAGGAAGCCCCGCGCATCGCCCAGGCGCGCCAGCTCAAGGGCTACCTGACCTTCTTCGACCAGATGCTCGCCGACTACCTCGGCCAGCTCGCCAACCTGCGCCGCCTCTACTCCCTGGACAAGACCCTCGACCGCACCTGGTTCAGCCCGCGCCTGAGCGGCATCGCCGGCTCGCTGAGCGACTTCGACAGCGAGTTCTTCATCGACGCCAGCCTGGCCGACGACCTCACCCGCGTGCGCCTGAGCGAAACCGAGGAAGGCTTCCTCGAACGGCGCAACCGCGTGCTCGACCACCTGATCGCGCGCTTCGCCGAGCGTTTCGCCGACTACGCGCTGCTCTCGTTCCGCCTCTCCGGCGACCGCCTGAAGACCTCGGACCAGCTGATCGAGGACAAGATCGACTTCCTCGCCGAATACCCGCGGCTGTCCCGCGAGCGCGGCCAGGCCGCCAACATCCGCCCCGAGGACCCGGCGCGGGTGTGGGACAGCGACAACATCTCCGGCCTGGAACGCCGCGCCGGGCGCCTGCTCGGCATCGACGACCTGAGCCGCCGCGACCTGCACTGCGCCGGGCATTTCGACAAGCTGCTGCGCACCCTGAAGACCGGCGACGAATTCCAGGTGGCGATCCGCGACGCCGGCAACAAGCTGCTGTTCGCCTCGGCGGAAACCTTCGCCGACGCCGATGCCGCGCTGGCCGCCGCGGCCGATGTCTATCCCGGCCTGCGCGAGGAAGACGCCTTCGAGGTGGTGGAAACCCAGGGCGCCACCACCTTCACCCTGCGCATCGTCTGCGGGCCGACGCCGCTCACCCACAGGAACACCTTCGACACCGAGGCCGACGCCTACCAGGCCGCCCGCGCCATCGTCGACCGCTACGACGAAATACTCGCCTCCGACCTGTGCGGTTCCGAGGGCATGCACCTGATCGAGCACCTCCTGCTGCGCCCGCAGGCGGTGGGCGACAAGCTGATGCAGGTGTGCCTCAGCGACGAATGCGCCTTCTGCGGCGAGCAGGACCCGTATTCGTTCCGCGTCTCGGTGGTGCTGCCGTACTGGCCGGAGCGCTTCCGCGACCTGAACTTCCGCGCCCTGCTGGAACGCACCCTGCGCGAGGAAGCGCCGGCCCACGTGCAGGTGAAGATCTGCTGGATCGGCCAGCGGCAGATGATCGACCTCGACGCCGCCTACCACGCCTGGCTCGACGCGAAAGCCGCGCCGCGCCCCGATCCCATGGAGGTCGGCGACAGGGCGCGGGCGCTGATCGAAATCCTCGAATCGCTCACCACCGTCTACCCCGCCGCATCGCTGCACGACTGCGACTCAGGCGAGGAAACACCCATAGTCCGCCTGGGCTCCACAGCCCTCGGCATCTTCTAGGGAGCGCGGCAGATGGATATCCAGACCTTCTACCCGGTGTTCGAGACCGGCCAGGTGCTCACTTCCGAGCAGCTGAACGACATCATCGACTACCTCGAACCGCAGGACCGCACCACCCGCGCCAACCTGACCGGGATCGGCATCCTCTGCGGGCTGCGTCCGGACTGGAATGCCGCGGCGGGCACCCTGGCGCTGTCGCGCGGCGTCGCCGTCACCTCGATGGGGCACCTGATCGTCGAGGACCGCACTGTGTTCGACCGGGTGCGTCCCTATGAAGTCCCGATCCCCTCGGCGCCCACCGCCACGGCGGAGGACAAGGCGAAGGCGCGCTACCCGTTCCTGTTCGACGGCAATACCCAGCGCCAGGCCTTCGAGCTGCTGCCCACCGATTTCCAGCCCGCACCCGGAGAAGCCGCGCCGACGCCGCTGAGCGCCGCCTTCGTCGCCGACAAGACGCTGCTGCTGTTCCTCGAAACCAACCTCGAATCGCTGAAGAACTGCGACGTCAACGACTGCTCGGACAAGGGTTCGGAGATGAACCTGACCCTGCGCCGCCTGCTTGTTTCGCGCAGCGTCGCCGACACCATCCTGACCCAGGAACAGGCCATCGCCGGGCGCCCGATGGACCGCGCCAATCATCCAAGGCTGGGCCTGTCGCGCCTCGCCATGGACAAGGTGAATCCGGCCGGCAGCTCGCTGGTCGCCCTCGCCGACCTGTACGCCCGCTACCTCGCCAGCATCGCCAAGACCGCGGTGCAACTGATGCCGGCGATGAACGCCGCATGGAACGCCTACCAGCCGCTGCTGCGCGATCTCTACCCGGTGGAACGCTTCCCCGAGGGGCCGATTCCGAAGCAGCACTTCCTCAACATGCTCGCCGCGCTGGCCGAGGTGCCGTCGCTGGTGCAGTACCTGTACGGCGGCCTGCACGACATCGTCAGCAGCTACAACGAGTTCATCGACTGCGCGGCGGCCTTCGATGCCGAGTGCGCGCCCGACCCGGCGCGCTTCCCCCGCCATGTGCTGGCCGGCGACGTCGAGCCGCGCCCGCTGGCCTTCGCCGGCGCGCCGAAGACCCTGGCCGAATACCTCAAGTACGACCCGCTCACTGCCAAGGGCGGCGCCGCGCCGGAAGGCGCTCCGGCCCGCCGTCGGCATCATTTCGTGCCCTCCCCGGTGGCCGGCGCCGATTACGGCAAGGCCGCCGAAGTGCGTTCGCTGTTCGCCCGCACGATGCTGCTGGCGCAGACCTTCGCCACGCGCAACCTGCTCGGCGCCAGCATCGAACTGACCCCGTCCCGCGACGGCGCCGCGCCGCTGGGCGAACGGGCGATCCCCTTCTACTACCGCTTCGACACCGCCAGCGACCTGTTCGCCAACTGGTCGTGGCGCAAGGCGCGGGCCAACCGCTTCGGCGCGATCTTCTCCTGGCAGTTCACTGCCGCCGCCAATCCCCATCCGTTCCTGCTGCGCCAGGACGGCGAGGACTTCGTGCGCATCGAAGGCGTGCTCGGCAAGCCGCTCGGCTCGACCATGGCCGAACTGATCAGTGAGAAGCGCCGGCTCGGCCTGTCGCTCTCCATCCAGCCGGTGTGGCTCGCGCTGAGCGACGATCCCCGGCAGAACGACGCCGCCCGCCAGCGCGCCCAGGCCGCCATCCAGCAACTGCTGATGTGCCGGATGCGCGACCTCGACGTGATCTTCCTGATGATCATGGCGGCGATCTTCGCCTTCATGGTCTGGCTGGTGCAGGTGCTCGGCCGCCTCGACGCCACCAAGGCCACCAAACGCACGCCGCCGTCCACCACGCCCCCGGCCGGTGGCGCCGTCGGCGGGCTGGTGCTGAATGCCAATATCGCCGTGCTGAACCTGGAGCCGAAGGAACAGCAGAAGGTCCGCCTGATCAGCGACCAGTTGCTGAGCAGCGCGCGCAGCGAGAAGGTCCTGGCCGGCGACACGCTGAAGTTCATCGCCCAGAACGCCGTGGCCGAGCAGCCACTGCAGACCGTCGCGGTCGCCAGCGTCTACGACAAGGTGCGCGACAAGGCCATCGGCGGCGAGCTGTTCGACCGCGTGCGCGCCGCCAGCGACAGCCTCGGCGTGGCCGGCGACCGCGAGGAGCTGAGCAAGGCCATCTACCCCTCGGTGGCGCTGATGGCGCGCGCCGAGGAAATGATGAAGGTCGCCAGCGCCGACTCCCTCGCCGATTTCGACGGCGCCGCCTTCGACACCGCCCTGCACGGCTTCACCGATGCCTACGCCAGCTACGTGGCGCAGGCGGAAACCGACTCCAGCCGCGCCGGCGTGGAGATCGCCAACGCCAACCTCGCCATCGTCGGCAAGCGCGACATGGTCAACGCGGCGGCGACCCAGGTGTCCAGCGCGACCATCACCCAGGAGCTGGCCAAGCGCCTGAAGTCGATGTTCGACGAGATGACCTTCCCCGGCTTCGCCCGCAAGCATCCCGGCCTGGAGCACAAGGCCGGCGTGCCGGTGGGCGGCACCTTCGTGCTGCTGTATGCCGGGCGCGACGAGCTGGACGTGGGCATGCGCATCGCCCTGGAAAAACTGCGCGGCGGCATCGGCGACCTGTTCGCCAAGCTGCTCAAGGCCAATGCGCCCGACCTCTCGCCGGAAGAATCGATCAGGCAGCTGCTCGCCAGCAGCAAGCCGCGCAGCGACGACCAGCTCGACGATTTCGTCGTGCTCGGCGACTTCTGCCTGCCCTACCTGTGCTGCGACAGCGACTGCTCGGACGTGGTGGTGGACAAGCGCATCAACCAGGGCGTCGGCACCATCAAGGCCAATCTGCTGAATCGCGCGGTGCTGACCGACGCGGTGGTGACGCCGGCTCCGACACCCGCCCCGACGCCGACACCCACGCCAACCCCGACGCCCACACCCGCGCCAACCACCGGCAAGGTGGTGGTCAGCGTGACCTCCGGCGATCTGCGCCGTCCCGTGCCGGTGCAGGGCGCGATCCTGCTGGTCACCGACCTCGCCACCGGCAAGAGCAGCGAACGCCGCATGCCAGAAGCGACCCTGACGCTGGACCTGCCCTCCAGCAAATACTCCTTCGTCGCCACCAGCGGCACGGCCAGATCGGCGCCGGTGGAGATCGGGCTGAAGGCCGGCGCCACGCTCAACGTCAGCCTGCAGCTGATCGCGGGATAGTGGAATGGCAGGCGCGGAGCATCGCATCGGCCGGCTGGTCTTCGACCTCGCCGCGCCGGACGAGGCTGCCCTCGGCGGCTTCGGCGACATGCTGCGCAACCGCTTCGACGCGCTGATCCTGCCGGCGCTGCAGGCCGCCCTCGACCGCATCGACCGCCCCGGCGAACTGATCCGCCTCGACCGCGTGGAAATCGACCTGGGCGCCTTCGACCCGGCGCAGCTGGATGGCGACGAACTGCTGCGGCGGCTGGCCGCGCAACTGGCCGCCGCAGTGGTGCCACCGCCTCCGCCCGCCGACGCAGCGCCGGATACCGACGAGCTGATCGCCTTCCTGCACAGCGGCGAACTGCCGTGGGTCGAACCGGGCAAGGCGCTGGCGCTGCTCGCGTCCAATCTGCTGGCCCTCGATCCCCGCGCCCTGCGCCAACTGGCCGAACGCCTGCGCCCGCCGCTGATCCGACGGGCTGCCTGCGAACGGCTGGTGCGCCAGCTGCCCGTCGCGCTGCTGCGCCGCCTGCTGCGCGCGCTGCTACCGGAGGAACTGGCGCTGCCGCTGGCGACGGCCTTTGGCGAGGATGCGGCGGCGCCATCGGCTTCTTTGAGTCCGCTGCCGGAAGCGCAGGTCGCCGCGCTGGGTGAGATGTTCCGCACGCTTGCCAGCGGACTGCGGATGCCGGAGCTGGGCGAGGTGATCGGCCTGTATGTGGCGCTGGACAATCACATCGCCATGCCCACGCTGCCGACCGCTGCCATCCCCGCACCTGCTGCGCCCGGCGCAACGGCAGCCGAGCCGGCCGAAGCCGCGCAATCCAGCCCACGCCCGGTGCATGCCGCCGGTGCGGTGCTGCTGCATCCCTATCTCTCGATGTTCTTCGACCGCCTCGGCCTGCTCGCCGGCCCCGGTCGCTTCCGCGACCACGCCGCGCAATGCCGCGCGGTGCTGCTCGCCCATCATCTGGCGACCGGCGCCGAGGACGCGCCGGAGCCGGAAACCGTGCTGTTCAAGCTGCTCTGCGGATTGCCCTTCAGCGAACCGGTGCCGCGTCGCATCGAGTTCAGCGAACAGGAGCGGGCGGCATCGGAAGCCCTGCTGCGCAGCGTGATCGGCCACTGGGGGCGGCTGGGCAACACGACACCCGCCGGCCTGCGCGAGGGCTTCCTGAGCCGCCCGGGACGGCTGGAGCGGCGGGGCGAAAGCTGGCTGCTCAGCGTCGAACCCAGCGGCATCGACGTGCTGCTGCGCGACCTGCCGTGGGCGCTGTCGCGGGTGCGCACGCCCTTCATGCAGTCGATCCTTGCCGTGGACTGGCGCCAGCCATGAAGACCGCCGCCGCGCCGCAACGCAAAGCCTCCACCAGCGAGGCCAAGGGCGGGGGCGCGGCGCGCAAGCCGTTCTTCACCCAGGCGAAAGCCCGCGAGGAAGAACCCCAGGCACGGATGAAGGTCGGCCGCCCTGGCGACCGCTACGAACTGGAAGCGGACCGCGTCGCCGACCAGGTGGTGGACGGCAAGGGCGCCGGCAGCGGACTGGCGGCGGGCGTCACCCCACTGGCCCAGCGCGCCGCCGAGCCAGAGGAGGAAACCCAGGCCAAGGCGGTCGAGGAAGAGGAAGTCCAGAACAGAGAAGAGGAAAAGGAAGTCCAGGCAAAAACCGAAGAGAAGGAAGAAGTCCAGGCCAGGGCTGATCCCGAGAAAAAGGAAGAACTCCAAACCAAGGGCGATCAACCCGAGGAAGAACAGGCCCAGGCCAGGGAAGAAGAGGAGGAGCTGCAAGCCCGCTCCAGCCACGCCGGCACCTCGCCTTCCGCCGAAATCGCCCGGCAGATTCGCGCCTCCCGGGGCGGCGGCAATCCCCTGCCCGGCCCGCTGCGCGAGAAGATGGAGGCGCAGTTCGGCGCGAAACTGGATGGCGTGCGCATCCACACCGACGCCCCCGCCGTGCTGCTGTCCCAGGCGCTCAAGGCACAGGCGTTCACCCACGGCAGCGACATCTTCTTCAACGAGGGCAAGTTCGCCCCGGACTCCCGCTCCGGCCAGCACCTGCTCGCCCACGAACTGACCCACACCATCCAGCAGGGCGCGGTGCAGCCGGAAGCGCAAGGCGGCGACAAGGACGTGGTCAGCCTCGCCGCCGCCGAAGACGCCGACAGCTACCAGGTACGCCCGGAGATCGTCGAGGCGATCCGCCTGGCGCGCGGCGAGATCGGCAAGGTCAATGCGAAGAAGAGCGGCGCCGACGGCAAGCGTGTCGGCTGGGAACGCCTGCGCGAATACTTCTCCACGGCGTTCGGCGGCCCGGTGGTCAGCGAGCAGGTGATCGACAGGATCACCACCATCGAGAAGACCGACAAGGACGGCAAGAAGACCCGCATGGACGCGCTGCCCAGTTGGTGCGGCATCTTCACCTGGTGGGCGATGAAGAAGGCGGGCCTGCCGATTCCCGACTGGAAGCTCGGCGCGCCGGCCCTCGACGCGCTGAAGCTGCGCCCGGCCGGCGAACTGCCGCGCAAGGGCGACATCGCCATCGACGTGCTGCCGAACAACCACTTCGCCATGGTCACCGGGCTGGAGAGCCGCAAGGACGCCGAAGGCAAGCCGCTCAAGCTGACCCGCGTCGCCACCATCAACGGCAACACCGCCGGCGAGGACAACCTCGGCGGCCAGGTGCAGGAACGCTGGCACGAGTTGGAGCACTGGAACCACTTCCTCGACCCGGTGGGCAAGCTGAGCCTGCCGGAAGCGCCGCTGGTCACGGTGGGCCGCGAGCCGGAACCGATAGAGGCTGAATCCGCCGCTCCGGCCGCCGAGGCGAAGGTGCCGCAGCCGGCGGAGGACCGTGGGCCGACGGTGGAAAGCCTCGACCTGGAGAGCGAGGTGCCCGCCCCGCCCGGCGACCTGATGGGCGAAACGCTGCCGGAACCCGACCTGAGCCTGCCGCCGCCCGCCGACATCGGTCCCGCCGAGGAAGTGGCCGTAATCGAGAAGGCCGACCTGTCCGGCAGCTCCGACGAGGCGACCACCAGGTTCATCGACGCCAGCCCCTCGGCCATGGCCGTCACCCAGCCCGAACTCGGCCCGGCCATCGACGGCAAGATGAAAGCCGAGCAGCAGGACATCGTCGACAACCCGCCGGTACTGGAAGCCAAGACCTCAGGCAGCGTCGACGTGCCCCTGGCCAGCGCCGACCAGATTCCCATCCCCGGCGATGCGCAGCTCGGCGACGGCGTGCAGGGCAGCGACCCGGGCAACCTGCAGACGGTCTCGGAAGGCACGCCGCTGCCGTTCCGCGGCAATGCCGAGCGCGAGAAGGAACTGGAGGAGGAAGACTCCGGCTCGTTCTGGGACCGCTTCATGAACTTCCTCAAGAAGTTCATCAAGGGCATCCGCACGAAGGACGACAGCATCGACACCTCCGCCGGCGACCGGCCGAAGGTGGGGCTTTCCGGCGAGGCCGATCCCGGGCGCATGGACACGCCGCGCGAGGAAGGCACCACGGCGCTGAAGGACCAGCGCGACGCCCAGGTCACGGCGCTGCGCAACAACCCCGGGCAGGCCAACATCCAGCCGCGCAAGCTCGACGAGCAGCGCCCGGTCGCCGTCTCGCCGGAAGCCGCGGCGACCATCGATCCGCAGGCCGACGACAACGTCGCCGCCTACGCCGCCGCGCCGCTGCCGCAGGACGTGCGCGACAACGCCGACGCGCGCATCGCCAAGACCCTCACGCCGAACCTCGCCGAGGCGCGCAGCCAGACGGTGGACGCCGCCACCGCCCGCGACACCGACAAGGACCGCGAGATCGACACCGCCCAGCAGGCCGCCGCGCAGCTCAACGCCGACACCGACGCCGCCCAGCGCAAGCTGGTGATCGACAACCGCGGCAAGGTCGCCAGGCTGCAGGGCGAAGGCATCGGCGAGGCCTACGACCACGTCAACGCCTTCAGCGCCGACGCCGCCACCGAGCAGGGCAAGGCGCGCAAGGAGATCGGCGACCACGTCAAGAGCGAGGAAGGCAAGGCGAAGACCGAGCTGGACACCGGCGAGAAGGACGCCGAGAAGGAGAAGACCGAGGGCGAGCGCAAGGCCGCCGAGAAGAAGGCCGAGCTGGAGAAGGAGCAGGACAAGGGCAGCTGGTGGGACCGCGCGAAGAACGCCATCAAGCGCGCGGTGAAGGTGATCACCGACGCCATCGACAAGGTCTTCACCGCCGTGCGCAACGCGGTGAAGACCATCATCGAGAAGGCCAAGAACGCCGCCATCGGCCTGATCAACGCCGCCCGCGACTGGGTGGTGGACAAGCTGGACAAGTTCCGCGACTGGGCCAAGGACAAGGTCAACACCTACCTGAAGGACACCTTCCCCGGTCTTGCCAAGCGCATCAACGACGGCATCGACTCGGTCACCGACGCCGCCATCGACGGCGTGAACAGCGTGGCCGACGCGGCCATCGAGGGCATCACCAAGCTGGCCGATTCCCTCGCCGCCGCCCTCGACAAGATCCTCTCGACCTTCCAGACCGCGCTGAAGACCGCCGTGCGGGTGGCCGGCGCGGTGCTCCAGGGCGACTTCGCCGAGGCGCTGCGGGCGGCCATCGAGGGTGCCTGCGAGATCGCCGGGGTGGACTCCAAACCGGTGTTCGAGTTCTTCGACCGCGCCGGCAAGGCGGTGATGTCGATCCTCAAGGACCCGGTGGGCTTCATCAGGAAACTGTTCGGCGCGGTAGGCGACGGCATCGGCAACTTCTTCAAGCACATCAAGAAGCACCTCATCGACGGCGTGGTCGGCTGGCTCACCGGCGCGCTGGCCGAGGTCAACCTGAGCGGTCCGTTCGAGTTCAGCCCGCGCGGCATCCTCAGCATCGTCCTGCAGGTGCTCGGGCTGACCTACGCCAACATCAAGGCGCGGGTGATCAGGAAGGTGCCTGCCGTCGCGCCGGTGTTCGAGCTGGTGGAAAAGGGCTACGAGCTGCTGCTCAAGGTGATCGACGAAGGCCCCGGCGCGCTCTGGGAAGAGATCAAGACGCAGCTGTCCAACCTCAAGGAAACGGTGATGGCGGCCATCCGCAACTGGCTGATCGTCACCGCGATCAAGGAGGGCATCGTCTGGCTGCTGTCGCTGACCAACCCGGCGTCGGCCATCGTCAAGGCGATCAAGCTGGTGTTCGACCTGGTGATGTTCCTGATCGAGCGCTACCAGCAGATCAAGGACTTCATCCTCTCGGTGTACGCGGCGGTCGCCGAGGTCGCCGCCGGCAACTTCGCCAAGGTCACCGAGGCGGTGGAGAACGCCCTGGCCCGCTCGGTGCCGGTGCTGATCTCGCTGTTCGCCTCGGTGCTCGGCCTCGGCAACATCGCCAAGCAGGTGAAGAGCGTCATCACCACCATCACCAGGCCGATCAACAAGGCCATCGACTGGGTAGTGGACAAGGCGGTGGCGATCGCGAAAAAGGTGGTGAGCAAGATCAAGGCCGGCGCGAAGAAGGCGAAGGAGAAGGTCAAGGAAACCGCGCGCAAGCTGATCGACTGGTGGAAGGCCCGGTCCGGCTTCAAGGACGACTCCGGCGAGTCCCACACGCTGTCGTACAAGGGCCAGAAGAAGTCGGCCAAACTCTACGTGGCGAGCAGCAACCCGCTGCAGATCGACGTGTTCCTCAAGCAGCGGCAGAAGGAAGCCAAGGCCGGCAGCCCGGAACTCGCCCTGGTGACCCAGGCGCAGACCTACTACACCACCCAGGTGGTGCCCGCCGAACAGGCGCTGATCGCCGCCGACGCCGGCTCGTCCACCGCCAAGAAGACCAGGGGCGTCGAGGACAACAGGAAGCTCGCCGATGCCCTGCAGCAGCACCTCGACCACATGGGCACGACGTATCTGCGGCACATGTTCGGCAGCGGCGCCAAGGACTTCCCGCCGCCGAAGCTGCCGGTGATGGCCGACAACGTGAAGGCGCGCAGCTTCAGCGCCGACTACATCGTCAACGCGCCGGGCTACAAGTACCCGGTGCACACCGGCACCTCGTCCACCGCGCACAAGGGCAACCTGCAGGGCTGGACGATGATTCCCAAGCCGCTGCGCGAGAACCAGACCTACGTGCGCATGCACCTGCTGCCACACAAGCTCGGCGGCGACGCGGTGGATTCCAACCTGACCCCGGCCAACGGGCCGAAGTACAACATCCCCTTCGGCAGCTCGGTGGAACGCACCGCCAAGCAGAAGGCGGTGGAAGGCCCGCCGGCGCAGATCGAACCGATCTGGTACAGCTTCACTATCGGCTACCACCCGCTGGCCGGCGGTGGCGGCGAATCGCCCTGGCCCAGCCTGCTCAAGGCCGAATGGGGCACCTACGAGAAGCGCAATCCGGCGGACAAGGAATGGGTGCGCAAGAGCACGCCGAGCGGGCAGAAATCCGAGTCGCCGGCCTACCCGACCTTCACCGCCGTCACGCCGGACATCAACGACGCCGACACCACCGCCGGCGAGATCGCCGATGCCGCCGACGTCGACCGCGGCTTCGCGGTGCTAATCCTGAATCTGCGCGACGCCCTCGGCGGCAGCTTCGGCACCACCCAGGCCAACTTCACCCGCAAGATGAACGACCGCTACCTGAACCGCGCCACCGGCGACACCCGCCGTGGCGTGGAGAACTACGAGGCGCGGCTGGACAAGGTCAAGGCGGCGATCAAGGGCGGCAAGTTGCTGCTCAAGTAGATATTTCATGGTTCCCACGCTCCCGCGTGGGAACCCATCCGGGGACGCTCCGCGTCCCATCGACGCGGGAGCGTCGAGAGCTGCATTCCCACGCAGGAGCGTGGGAACGATAACGCACTGCCTGGCGCGACACGGTATCTACGGAACGAGGAAGAGCCATGGGCAAACCGATCAGCAACGTCTACCGCGGCCTGGACTTCCTCCGCGCGCTGATCCGCGCGCGGCTGGCCGGCGACACCGCCGCCGACCTCGCCCTGGAGCTCTACGAGGACGGCTCCGAGCTGGCGAACTTCATCGCCGAACGCGCGCCGGCATTCGCCGAATACACCGTCCTCCTGCTCGCCCTCGCGCCCCATGTGCGGCCGGCGCTGCTGGACAACGAGATCCGCGCGGCGCTGGCCCGCGAAGGCGACTTCCCGGAGATCGGCGGCGTGCGCGACGAGGCCAGCCGCACCTTCCTGCCCACCGGCGAGACCGCCGCCTTCCTCCTCGCCGGCGACGACCTCGACGTGCGCTTCGACGTGCAGGAACTGTTCAGCCCCGAGCACTGGTTCGCCCGCGAGGGAATCCTGCGCCTGGAGGAAGCCCGCGACGGCGCGCCGATCCTCTCCGGGCGCATCGTCATGGCCCGCGACTGGGTGGAACGCCTCACCCTCGGCACCGCCCAGGCGCCGGCCTTCGGCGCCGGCTTCCCGGCCCGGCGCATCGGCACCGCGCTCGGCTGGGACGACCTGATCCTGGAAACGGAAGTGCAGCAGCGCATCGCCGAACTGGAGCACTGGGTGCGCCACCACCGCACCCTGATGCACGACTGGGGCATGGCCGGCCGCCTGCGCCCCGGCTACCGCGTGCTGTTCCACGGCCCGCCCGGCACCGGCAAGACGCTGACCGCCACCCTGCTCGGCAAGGCCACCGGCCGCGAGGTCTATCGCGTGGACCTGTCCAGCGTGGTGTCGAAGTACATCGGCGAAACCGAGAAGAACCTCGCCGCCCTCTTCGACCAGGCGCGCAACCGCGAGTGGATCCTGTTCTTCGACGAGGCCGACGCGCTGTTCGGCAAACGCACCAGCGTCAAGGACGCCCACGACCGCTACGCCAACCAGGAAATCAGCTACCTGCTGCAGCGGGTGGAGGAATTCGACGGCCTGGTGATCCTCGCCTCGAACTTCCGCGCCAACATCGACGACGCCTTCCTGCGCCGCTTCAACGCCATCATCCGCTTCCCCTTCCCCAGCGAGGACGAACGCCGCGCCATCTGGAACCGCACCCTGCCCGCGCAGAAGGACCGCGAATGCCTGGCGGCGCAGCTGGCGCGGTTCGAGTTGTCCGGGGGAAACATCGTCAACATCGTGCAGTTCGCGGCGCTGGCGGCGATTTCGGCGGGGCGCAATGCGATCCGCCTGGAGGAGGCGCTGCTGGGGATACAGCGGGAGTTCGAGAAGGAGGGGAAGGTGTTTCGCAATCTGCTGGAGGACGCGGGCGGGTAGACCCGCCCTGCTTCGCGGGCATGCCCCTACGGATGGTCCTGGCATTGGGGGAAGCGCCACGCCGATGTGAAGACGATGGCTCTGGCGGCCAGGGAATGCGTAGGGTGGATCAGGCTCTATCGATCCACCATCCGGTCTATCTGGCGTGTGCAATGGTGGATGGAAAAAGCCCCATCCACCCTACGAAAAGCCCGCCATCGCCGCCGATCCACCCCATATGCGCCGGCCCTGCAGGTTCAGGCCATGCCCGCGAAACCATCCGGTTTCGTACCGCCCCCATCATCCCGTACCCTTCCTGCACTTCTCGTAGGGAATCGTCAGCTCCACCCACAGGCCGTCCTCGGCATGGGCGAGCGTCGCCGGGTAGCGGTCGTCGCTGGGGTTGTCGGCGAACACCGCGCGTTCCTGCTCCGGGTCGCCGTCGCCGGTCACCACGCGGCCACTGGTGCGCTGCAGCAGGGCGTCGAGCAGGTCGGGGAACGGCATCTTCCAGTCGTTCTGTCTGGCGACGCTTTCCACCACCGGGATCATCGCCACCAGCCGCGGGCAGGTCATCTTCTCCAGGCCGAATTCGCGCAGGGTGGCGTTGTGGCTGCAGTGGTGGCCGACCTTGTACAGGGTGACGCGGGAGAGGATGTCGTCGCGGGTCGCCGGCAGCGGATGCTCCTTGCTGGCCTCGCGGGGATAGGTCTGGTCGGCCCAGGACAGCCAGTTGCCGACCTGCGCGTCGCCGGGGAACAGCAGCACCTGCCGGTCCGGCAGCTCGAAGGCCAGCACCAGGCTGGTGTTGTTGGTGTCGGAGTCCATCTTCAGCGCCATGGATTCGGCGCCGTCCAGCCATTCCCCCTCGATGCGCCGCCAGACATTGGGTTCGGCGAAGTAGAGCTGCTCGACGCCCTCGTAGGCCAGCTCCGTCCAGCTGTGCCGCGCCTCGTCGATGGGCCGCTGGTAGGGCCGGGCGAAGGGCAGTTCGGCGATCAGCGGTTCCTCGCCCAGTTCGCGGCGGGCGCGGTCCTCGACGGCGAAGGCTTCCTCCAGGTCGGTGAGGTAGACCTCCTTGCCGGCGCCTTTCGAGGGGGCGTCCTTGCGCAGCCGCTGCTCGCTGCGCGGCGGCCCCATGACCATGGCCTTGAGCGTCGGCAGGCGTTCCGGACGCAGCACGTCGCCCGGCTCCAGGAAGCGCGTGGTGCGGCCGCCGGCCTTTTCCCGGAGCAGGTCGACGGTGGTCTTGCGCGGGCCGTCCACGGGCAGCGGCTCGATGAACGCGGACAGCGCCTGCACCGTGCCGATGCGCGGGTCGCCCATGGCCAGGGCATCGAGCTGCACGACCTTGGTCAGCGCCGCCTTGGTGCGGGTGAAGCGCTGGCGCAGGGCGGCGGCCTGCGGGTCGTTGGGGTCCTCGGTCCAGGCCAGCCAGAGTTCGTGGATGTCGAAGGCGTCGCCGAAGAAGCGCTCCTTCTCGTAGCTGAAGCCGGAGAGGTGGTCGTGGTGCTCGTGGGTCAGCACCACCAGGTCGAGGTCGCCGCCGGTGACGGCCTGGATGTCGTCGACGATGGTCTTCATCCGGTCGCGCGCGCCTTCCACGCCCTGCAGCACGCCGCAGTCGATGAGGATATGGCGCGGCTGGCCGGCTTCGTCGTGGCGGAGCAGGAAGCAGTCGCCGAGTATGCCGCGGTACATGCGCACCGCGATGTTGCCGCAGGCGGGTTCCCTCATGGCATCAGACTCCCCGGTGGGTCATGGCGAAGGGGTTGTCGCTGCGCCGGTGGCCGCGGTAGGTCAGGGCCAGCGAGTTGCTGCCGGTGAGCAGGAAGCGCCGCTGCGCCTCCAGCCGCTCGTCGTCCTCGATGCTCTTGCGCACGATGTAGCGCAGCGCGCCATCGCGCAGGTCGATGATCAGGGTGGCGCCGCCGCGGAAGGCGAAGTCGCCGTCCTCGCTGCGTTCCAGCGGGTCGCCATCGCGCTGGCGCTGGATTTCGGCATCGAAGTAGCCGTCGCGCTTCTGCGTCACCTCGACGATCAGTTGGCGCAGGTCCTGGCCGTCCGGTCCGGAGCGGCGCGACGAGCGCACCGAGTGCACTTCCACCGCCGGCGCATCGCCGTTGGCGTTCGGCCGCAGGGTGCCGAGCAGCCGCGCGGCGCTGGCGGAAACCAGGAACACGCCGAGCGCCTGCTCCCATTCCGAGCGCTCGCCCTCGCACCTGAGCAGCCAGCGCCAGATGCGCCGGCGGTTCTCGCGCGCCTGCTGGAAGCTCTCGCGGCGCCGGTACTGCGGCGTCAGGTCGAGGCGCACGCCCTTGTTCTCGTCGCTGGAGGCCACCGGCAGGCGCAGCTTGGCCAGCTTGCCGGTGGGGGTTTCCCAGAGCAGGCTGTCCGGCGCCAGCGACAGGCACTTGTCCGGCAGGATGCCGCGCCGGCGGAACGCCTGGATCATCGCCAGGCGGTAGTTCAGCGGGTCGCTGGGGATCAGGTCGCTGTCGGCGGTGATGATCGCGCGCAGGTACTCGCCGAAATGCACGTCCACCGGCGGCAGGTAATCCAGCGCGCGGATGCACATGCGCAGCACGTGGTCGGCGGTCTTCACTGCCTCGTGGGTGAGACGGCCGATCAGCTCGGTGGGCAGCGCGGTCTGGGTCGATTCGATGCGCGCCAGGCGGAACAGGTCGGCGGTGCGCTTCTGGTAGATGCTGACGAAGGCGTCGAACACCGCCGCCACCAGCACGGCGCCGCGCTCGTGGGGCTCGTTGAGGTGCGCCAGGCGGGTGGGATCGGGCAGGCCGTCGCTGCCCTTGTCGTCGATGGCGTCGCGCAGCGCGGCGTAGCGCCCGGTGGCTTCGCCGAACTGGCGGGCCAGGCCGCTCAGCCAGGTGCGCTCGGCGAGGTTGCCGCGCTGGGCGGCGAGCTGGCTGGAGACGGCTTCCGGCAGGGTGAAGTGCATCAGCAGCGCGACTATGTCGGCGAACGCCTCGTGGAAGGCCAGGCTGTCGACGCTGGTCGGCTCGCTGTAGCGGCGGTGCAGGCCATCGAGGATGGCGTGGGTGGTCTCGTGGGCGATGATGTCGTGGGACAGCGCGGTGAACACCCAGCCACCCGGCAGGTTCACCCCCGGATCGGTCAGCGAGGCCTTGAAGTAGCCGAACAGCAGCGCCTTCTTCAGCGGGTCGTAGTAGGCGTTGGCCTCGCGCAGGGCGTGGGGGTAGATGCGCAGCTTGCGCACCTCCTCGTAGCTGCCGTCGGGCATCTTGCGCTGCCCCCAGAACACCTTGCGGCCGAGGGCGCGCTCGAACAGCTTGATGGTCTTCATGGCGACGGCGAAGACCATCTGCTGGTGGAAGCGCGGATCGCCCTCCGACGGCAGCAGGCCGTCCTGGGCGAGGACGTGGGGATCGTTGAGGTCCAGCGGCGGGTAGAACTGGCCGCTGGCCGGGTCGATGTCGATGACTTCCAGGTATTCGTTGGTCGGCCCGGGGCTTACCGGGTCCTCCCAGCGCGCTTCCCAGGGGATCTCGATGGTGGCGTGGCTGATCTGCGCGGTTTCCAGCAGCGTCGAGGCCTGCGGGTCGAAGGCGTAGACCCGCAGCCTGCGCATCGCGGGGGGCGGATAGTCGGACTTGGCCATGCGCTGCCTCCTTGCCCCGTGGGGCGAATGCACGCATGCGGGTTGTGCGGCGGCGTCCTCGCGACGCGCCTGGATGACGGCTCTCTGACGGAGTCAAGGCCGCAATCCGGGCAGTGTCAAAAACTCAACCTAGAATTGCGACATAAGGTCTGCGAAGCGCTCTGCGGCGGGCCTTTCCAGGCAATTTGCCATCATGGGTGCAGGATGCCCCGCTCTGGAGGGGATGAATATGTCGGTTCAGATAAGCGGCGCGCCAAAACGCATCGGTCTGGCGCTCTCGGGCGGCGGTTTTCGCGCCGCGGCGTTCCATCTCGGCGTGATGCGCCAGCTGGAGGAATTCGGCCTGCTGGACAAGGTCGACCTGTTCACCTGCGTCAGCGGCGGCAGCATCGCCGGCGCCACGGTGGCGCTGAACTGGAAGCGGGCGGACCGGCTCGACCTGCTGGAGAAATTCCTGGGCAGCCAGTCGATCGCCGTGTCGTCCTTCCTCGGCGGCTCCCTCGATCCCTTCGCCACCCGCCTGGAAAAGCTCGCCGAGGCCTACGACAAGCACCTGTTCCACGGCAAGACGCTGTCGGTGCTGAACGAGGGGCCACGCGTCTATCTCAACGCGACCAACCTGGCCACCGGCAACCTGTTCTTCTTCGTCAGCGGCGCCGGCAAGGATTGCGTGATGGGCGACTACGAGCTGCAGACCGCGCCGGCGCTGAACTTCCCGATCAGCCACGCGGTGGCGGCGTCCTCGGCCTTCCCGCCGGTATTCCCGCCGCTGCGGCTGGACGAGAAGACCTATCCGCCGGCGGCGTCCTTCGAGTACGTGACGCTGACCGACGGCGGCGTCTACGACAACATGGGCATCAATCCGCTGCTGCGGCACCAGCGCAACCAGCTGGACTACGCCATCGTCAGCGACGGCGGCAAGCCCTTCGCCATCGACAGCCGGCCGACCGAATCCGGCGCCATCGTGCTCAAGGCCGGGCTGGACATCATGATGGAGCAGATCCGCGGCCTGCAGTTCGACCGCATGCAGCACCGCCACCTGGCAGGCGAGGGACCGAAGCCGATGTGGTTCTCCATCGACAGCACCAACGGCGAAGCCCAGCCCGGCGACGCGGCCTTCGCCTCGGCGATCGACACCAACCTGCGCAGGCTGTCGGCGGCGGAGATGGCGGTGTTGAAACGCCATGGGGCGGCATTGGTGAAGGCAAGGATCGGGATGTATGCGAAGGAGTTGATCGGGGCGTAGGGGGCATCGTTCCCACGCGTCCGGGGATGGCGGGATGCTCCGGCGAACGCAGGACCACCTGTAGGAGCGGGCCATGCCCGCGACCCGCCACGATGTCGCGCGCATGGCGCGCTCCTACAGGAACTCAGCCCTCCGCCAGCAGCCGCTTGCGCAGCTCCGCCTTGGCGATCTTCTCCAGCGTCGCCCGCGGGAAGTCGTCGACGAAGCGCACGCCCACCGGCACCTTGAAGTCGGCCAGGTTCTCGCGGCAGAAGCCGAGCAGGCGTTCGGCGATGCCCTCCCGCTGATCCGCGCCGACGCCCTCGGCCAGGCGGACGAAGGCGAACGGCACTTCGTTGAGCATGTCGTGCGGCTTGGCCACCACCGCCACCTCGGCGACGGTGCCCGGCGCGCAGCCCATCAGCACCCGCTCGATCTCGGAAGAGGCGACGTTCTCGCCCCCCACCTTGAGCATGTCCTTGTCGCGGTCGGCGAAGCGGATCGAGCCGTCTTCCATCAGCGTCACGCGGTCGCCGCTGATGAACCAGCCCTGCTCGTCGAAGCTCGCCGCGGTGGCTTCCGGGTTGTCCAGGTATTCCCTGAACAGCGATACGCCGGGCATGCCGAGCACGCGCAGGTGGCCGGTCTCGCCGCTGGCGACCGGCTGGCCGTCGTCGTCGACCACGCAGACCTGGTAGGTGGTCGCCGGGCGGCCGATGACCATCTCGGTGTTGGGCAGATTGCAGAGGCCGACGATGGGGTGCGAGATGGTCTCTGTCATGCCCCACCAGCCGATGGTCTTGATGCCCAGCGCCCTGGTCTGCGGCAGGTCGTTGGCGCCGGTGCCCCACAGGCGGAAATGGTGTTTCTCCGGGCGCGGCCGGGCGAGCAGCGCGTTGAAGAAGAACGGGATGGTGGAGTGCCAGGTGCAGCGGTTGCGCACGGCGATGTCCCAGAAGCGGCTGGCGGAGAACTTCGGCATCAGCACCATGCGGCCGCCGACCCACAGAGAGGTGAGGAAGGAATAGGCCAGCGCGTTGGTGTGGAACAGCGGCATCGCCGCCAGGTGCACGTCGTCGCCGGTCAGCTCCATGTGGATGGCGTTGACCCGCGCCGCCCACAGCGCGTTGCCGTGGGTGAGCACCACGCCCTTCGGCCGCGAGGTGGTGCCGGAGGTGTACTGCACGTACATCGGCCGCAGCGGGTCGGCGGTGACGCGCCGGCGCTCGGCGGCCGGCTGGGCGTCGAGCAGCGCGGCGAAGGATTCGCAGCCGGCCGGCAGCTCCGCCGGGGCGCCGGCATCGTGTTCTGTGCAGGCGATCCAGCGCAAGCGGTCGCGCACCCGTTCCAGGGTATGCAGCAGGCCCGGCTGGGTGATCGCCACGCCGGCCTCGCTGTGGCTGAGGTAGTAGTGCATCTCCTCCGCCGAGGAGCGCGTGTTGGTGTTGATCGCCATCGCGCCCAGCTCGCCGCAGGCGGCCCAGGCGATGAGGAATTCCGGGCAGTTCTCCAGATGGATCAGCACCCGGTCGCCCGCCTTCACGCCGCGGGCGGCGAGCGCAGTGGCGACGCGGCCGACCGCGTCATGGTACTGGGCGTAGGTCCAGGTCTGCGGCGTGCCGGCGAAGGGTTCCCAGATCAGCAGCGGTTTGTCGGCGTGGGCTGCCGCCTGGGTGGCGAGCAGCCAGTTGAAATCCTGTCCGGCGAAGGGATTGCAGAAGCGATGCGGGGTCATGGGCGTCTCGTGGTTATTGTTGTGTTCGACGTTCGCCCCGATTCTTCCACCGCCGGCGCGAGCCGAACAACCGACGATTCGGGCAAAACCACGGCGCTATTCGGCCAGCCGGCCGCTCTGGCTCAGGCTCCGGCGAGCAGGCTGTACCAGGCCACGCCCTGCTCGTCCAGGGTCACCGCCGCCTCGCCGCGCTGTACCAGGTAGTTGAGGTTGGCCTGGGTTTCGCCGGTGGCGAGCATCAGCACCTCGCTGTCGATCTTGCGCGAGAACAGCACGCTGAACACGTCGACCACCCGTTTCGGCCCCTCGTCCAGCAACTTGCACAGGCGCTCCAGCGCACGCCTGTGGCTGCCGAGCAGACGGTCCAGGCGGGTGTGCAGGCCGTGGAACGGGTCGTCGTGGGCCGGCAGCACCAGCAGGTCGCCGGGCAGCGCCGCGCGGATGCGCTCCAGCGAGTCGAGCCACTCGCCCATCGGGTCAGCCCAGGGTTCGGTGGGGTGCACCGAGACGTTGGAGGAAATGCGCGGCAGCACCTGGTCGCCGGAGATCAGCAGCTTGAGGTCCGGACAATGGAAGCAGGCATGCTCCGGCGAATGGCCGGAACCCACCACCACCTGCCACTCGTGCTCGCCGATGCGCAGGCGGTCGCCGTCGCACAGGCGCCGGTAGCTCTGCGGCAGCTCGGCCATCTTCCTGCCGTAGCCGCCGAAGCGGGCGCGGTAATGTTCGAGCGCCGCCGCGTCCCAGCCGGCGCGGCGGTAGAAGTTCATGGCCTCGGGCGGCGCCTCGCGGCCGGTGTCGGCCATCAGCACGCGACAGTTCATGTACTCGCCGCGGGTCATCCACAGTTCGCAGCCGTACTCGCGGTTCAGCCAGCCGGCCATGCCGACGTGGTCGGGATGCATGTGGGTGGCGAATACGCGGGTGGGACCCTCTTCCAGCGGACCGCCGGGGGCGAACAGCGCACGCCAGGCATCCACGGTGACCGGCGTGTGCATGCCGGTGTCGACGATCGCCCAGCCCTCGCCGTCGCGCACCGCCCACAGGTTGATGTGGTCCAGCGACAGCGGCAGCGGCATGCGCAGCCAGAGCACGCCGGGGGCGATTTCCTTCGCGGTGCCCGGTTCGGGCGGCTGGCCACAGGAATACACAAGCTGAGCGGGTTCGGCTTTCATCGGCGATTCTTCTAATGATGTGCGGGGCAAGGCGGCTCGGCGGCACCGGGCTAGCCCTACCCTACCCGTTTTCGCCGACGCGTCTCTCCCCGGAGGGGGCGATTTGGCAGCATTCCCACCCAAGCTGGCGTATCTGCCTTCGGATGTTCCGCTTCAGCCGGCCAGTTCGGCGATCAGCTCGATGCCCGCCACGCCGGTCGCCGGCAGGCCCTGGGAGCGCTGGAAGTCCTTGACCCGGCTGACGCTGGCCTGGCCGTAGACGCCGTCGGCCTTGATCTCCACGCCGCGTTCGGACAGCCCCAGTTGCAGCAGGCGCACGTCCAGCCCGCGGGCCAGCGGCGTCTGCAGGGCCAGTGGGCGGGTGCCGGGTTGCGGGCCGTCGTAGCAGCCGGGCGGCGTGGCGTTGAGGGTGGCGCTGGAGATTTCCTGGCCGCGCACCACCAGCGGCAGTTCCAGCCCCCAGTGGTCGAGGTCGATGAGCCGCTGCAGGGCGTCCATGCGGTAGACGGTGGGCCGCAGGTCCTTGCGCGGATGGGTCGCCAGCCAGTCGCGCCGGGCGGCGACGTAGGCGGCGATCCACTTCTTCTCGCCGAGCTTGGCAAGGCTGCCGGAGGCGGCATTGACGCGGTCGCGGATCAGCTTCCACGAGCCATGCACCGTGCTGTCGTAGACCACCGCGACGCCCAGCGGCGTGCCGGCGCCAAGCTGGGTGGCGGCGCGTTCGGCGGCCTGCCAGTAGACCTGGTCGAAGAACTGGTCCTGGGTCTCGCGCATCACCGGGTCGTCGGCGCTGGCGCGGAGGATGTTGTGCAGCTTCGCGTCCCGGTCCAGCTTGAGGTCGCGGGCGGCGAACTTCGCCAGGAAGGGCGTCAGGCGCGCGCCGAAGCGGGCGCCGGGGTTGTCGCAGTAGAGGCGCATCAGCTCGTGCAGGTTGCCCGAGCCGAGGGTGGTCTGCGAGCGGCCGAAGGTGAGGTGGCCGGTGTCGCCGGCGATCAGCGTGACGCTGCCGTAGTCGCCGAGCACGCTGCCGGTTTCGAAGATGTTGACGATGGCCTGGGCGGTTTTCTTCTGCGTGGAGGTGAGCATCGCGGTTCTCCCTTCGATGCCCGCGCGGCGGGCGGTGACGACCGGAGGGTGCTGCGCATACCCCTTCAACGCAGAACGCTAGTCAAGCGCCGGAAGCCTGTCCATCGACGCCGCCGGCAACCGACGAACCGCTCTGCGCCGCGGGCTTCGGCTTGCGGAACACCAGCAGGTTGCCGAGCATCACCAGCGCCAGGCCGGCCAGCGCCGGCAGCGTCCACTGGTAGCCCTCGGCGAAGGCCGAGATGTTCAGCGCCACCACCGGGAACAGCACGGTGCAGTAGGCGGCGCGCTCCGGCCCCATGCGCCCGACCAGGGTCAGGTAGGCAGTGAAGCCGATCACCGAGCCGGGAATCGCCAGGTACAGCAGCGAGCCGACATAGCGCGCATTCCACTCGAAGCTCCAGGGCACGTCCTGCGCCACGCACCAGCCGAGCAGGATCAGCGTGCCGTAGAGCATGCCCCAGGCGTTGGTGCTCAGCGGGCGCAGGCCGGCCTTCTGCTGCAGGCTGGAGAGCAGGTTGCCGGCGGAGAAGCACAGCGTGCCGAGCAGGGCCAGGCCGAGGCCCAGGAAGGTCTCGCGGCTGGCGGTGTGGCCGGCCAGCTCCGGCCAGAACAGCAGGCCGAGGCCGAGCAGGCCGAGCGCGCCGCCGGCCATGACGTTGGGCGCGATCGACTGCCTGAAGAACAGTCGGGCGTTCAGTGCGTTCCACAGCGTCGCGGTGGAGAACACCACCGCCACCAGCCCGCTGGGAATCCACTGGCTGGCCGTGTAGAAGCAGATGAAATTGAGGCAGAACAGGCACAGCCCCTGCGCCAAGCAGATCGCCTGTCCGCGCCGGCCGAGCGGCTGCAGCCGGCGCGAGAGCAGCAGGATGGCGAACAGCACCAGAGCCGCCAGGCCGAAGCGGTAGGCGATGGACAAGGGAATCGCCACCACGCCCATCTGCAGCTTGATGGCGATCCAGGTGGTGCCCCAGATCAGGACGGTGAGCAGGTAGAGGAACAGGTTCATCGCGGGACTCCGGCGGATTTGCCGGCAGTTTCCCCCCCGACCGCCCTGCCCGGCTTGCACAAACTTGCGCTTATTCGGCTGGGCGGGCTGGCAGGCGCGGCGTTGGCGGGTAGAGTGGACATCCTAGAGGAACCGCCCATGTCGATGCTCGAACAGCTACAGGTCTTCCAGTCGATGAACAGTTCGCCCAATGCCCGCCTGGAGCATTGCGCGGAGCTGGGCGACGGGCTGGTCGCGGCGCTGTGGAGCAACCACCACGACACCCGCGACTACCGCGCGCCGACCCATCACACGCTGTCCTGCTACCTGGCCGGCGGCACCGGCACCTTCCGCCGCGAGCAGCCGGACGCCAAGGGCGCGCCGGACAAGCTGTGCATCCTGCCCGCCGAGCATGAATCGGCCTGGGTGATCAACGGCGGCATCCGCCTGGCGCACCTGTACTTCACCCAGGAGCACTTCGCCCTCGGCTGCGTCAGCCTGCTCGACCGCGAACCGCGCGAACTGCAGCTACGCGAAAGCACCTTCCTCGACGACCCGCTGCAGGCGACGCGCTTCCGCCAACTGGTGCGGATGAACTGGCTGGAACCGGGCGAACGCCTGCTCACCAGCAGCCTCGCCCACGAGATGATCGCCCACGCCCTGCTGACCCAGGTCGGTCGCCGCGACGGCCTGCAGCTCAAGGGCGGACTGGCGCCGGTGGTGCGCCGGCGGGTGGCGGAATACATCGAACAGAACCTCGCCGAGCCGCTGTCGCTGGGCGAACTGGCCGGGCTGGCGGCGCTGTCGGAATACCACTTCGCGCGGATGTTCCGCGCCAGCTTCGGCATGCCGCCACACCGCTACCTGCTGGCCCGGCGCCTGGCGCGGGCCTGCCGGCTGTTGCGGGAGAGTCCGTTGCCGCTGGGCGAGATCGCCCTGGCCTGCGGCTTCGCCAGCGCCAGCCATTTCGCCAATCGCTTCCGCGAAGCGCTTGGCGGGACGCCGGGGGAGTATCGGGCGGCGCATCGGTGAGTTGGGTTTCATCGTTCCCACGCTCCTGCGTGGGAACCATAAGATGGACGATCCGCACCTCGGCGGGTTTCACCCGCCCTGCGCCGGAGGTCGCGGGCATGGCCCGCTCCTACAGGACCGGCGAAACCATTTTCGTAGGGTGAATAACGCGCCAGCGTTATCCACCGCATATAGGGCCGTAGCCTATGACAGGTGACGCCGAGGCTTTTTTGTAGGAGCGGGCCATGCCCGCGACCCACCGATCAGGCGAACACCGCCACCACCCCACCGAGCAACGGCATCCCCGCCGCCGTCGGCAGCGTCCAGCGCGGGCGCCAGGCCAGCAGGGCGACCAGCAGGCTGCCGGCAAGCATCAGCAGACAGAACCAGTAGACGATGCCGTTCTCCACCCCGAGCCGGTGGATGCAGTAGGCCAGCGCCAGGCCGCCGTCGAGCAGCGCGACGCTGCGCAGGACCAGCACGCGTTTCCCGCTCGGCGCGCTGCCGAACAGGTCGCGATGGTGGCGCGACAGCGCCAGGCAGAGGGCAGTCAGGGCCAGCAGGTTGAGGCCGAATACCAGCAGCATCAGGCAAGCTCCTCGGTCAGGCGGCGACGGCGCTTGTCCGCCGCCGCGGCCGGGCGGCCCAGGCGCACGGCCAGGGCGGCGCTCAGCAGGCCGACCAGCAGCAGCGCCAGGTCGACCCCGGCCAGCGCCCAGTCGCCACGCGCGATGCTGGTGGTCAGGCGCCCATGTTCCGGCCCGAACAGACCGATCAGCGGCAGGCCCAGCGCCAGCACCGCAGCGGCAGCCGCCTGCTCGCGGGCCATGCGCCGGCCATCGCCGAGGCGGCACAGCGCGTGCACCACGGCGATCGCCCAGACGCCAAGGAACGCCGTCACTTCCCAGCGGTTGCGCCAGGCCAGGCCGGCCGGCAGCAGTCGCGCGGCGGCGAGCAGGCCGAGGCTGGCCAGCGGCAGGCCGCCGCAGACCGCGCCGTTCAGCGCGCGCACCAGGGTGATTCCGGCGCTGCCCTTGGCCTCGCGCTTGGCCAGCCACACCTGCAGGCCGCCGAGCAGCATGGCGCAGCCGGACAGGCCGAGCAGCAGGTACAGCACGCGCAGCAGGTTGCCGCCGAACTGCGCCATGTGCAGGCCGGTCAGCCAGGAATAGGTCAGGTAGCCGGACCGGTACGGCGGCTGCTGGTAGAGCAGCGCGCCGCTGCCGGAGTCGAAGGAGATCGTCCGCTGGTCGTTGACCAGCCGCGAATCCACCGCGCTGCGGATATCCACGGTGGAACCGGCGTCGCCCGGATGATGGATGCTGATCCAGCCCGCTCGGCTGCCGTCGGCCCAGAGTTCCTCGGCCTTGGCGATCATGCCGTCGACCGACTTCGGCGGCTTGCCGCGCTTGCCCAGTTCGTCGCGCTCCCAGGAGCGCTGCGCCTCGTCGAAGAAGCGCAGCGCGTCGCCCTTGTAGGCCACGTGCACGCCGGCCAGCATGTAGTTGGCGACGAAGATCGCCAGGCCGGTGTAGGCGATCAGCAGGTGGAACGGCAGGCCGACCACCCCCAGCACGTTGTGCGCGTCGAGCCAGGCCCGCTGCCGCGCAGCCTGCGGGCGCAGGGTGAAGAAGTCCTTGAAGATGCGGCGGTGGACGATGATGCCGCTGACCAGCGCCACCAGCATGAACATGCCGGCGATGCCGACGATGTACAGGCCGGTCATGCCGGCGTGCAGGTCGTAGTGCAGGGTGAAGAAGAACTCGCCGCCGACGGTCTTCGGCAGCTCCTCGCCGGTGCGCGGGTCGAGCTTGAATTCGACGAACTCGCCATGGTCGGCCGGTTCCCAGCCGACGGTCCAGTACGGCACGCGCTCGCCCGGCGGGCGCATCCAGAAGGCGTGGGCGTTGGGCTGGCGCGCGGTCAGCCAGTCGCGCACCTGGTCGGCGCCGATCGTCTCGCCGGCCGGCTCGCTCAGCTGTGGCAGCATCCAGCGGGTCAGCTCCTTGTCGAAGCAGGCCAGGCTGCCGCCGAACAGGATGACGAACAGCAGCCAGCTGACCAGCAGCCCGCTCCAGGTGTGCAGTCCGGACATGGATTGGCGCAGGCTCATGGGCGGACTCCGAAACCGGCGGGCAGGAAGGCGGCGGCCGCCAGCAGCGCACTCACCGCAAGAGGCAGCAGCCAGGCGCGCCAGGCGCTGCGGGTGGCGAAGACGAAGATGATCGCGGCGACCCAGAAGGCGAAGCACGCCAGGCTGGCGAAGGCCACCCGGTCGGCGCGGGCCAGCGGCAGATAGACGCTGAGGAACGCGGTGGCCGAATAGGCCAGCGCATAGCCGCCGAACAGCGCGGCGAGGATGCGCGAGATCAGCGCGGCGGTGCCCGTCGTGGCCTTGTTGCTCATGCGCCGGCCTCCCATTGGGAAAGGTGCGCCAGGAATACTCGCATCGTGTGTTACCTGAAGATCGGCCCGCGGACGGGGCAAGGCGTGGAGTCCGGAATTATATGAAATTGCTTCTCAATTAAAAGCTATCGTCATTCGCAGTTGTGAATATCTGTGTCCATTTCAAGACGATCCTGCCGCGCTGCATGACGATGACGCCATTCACCGTAACCGCTGGCGAGGCATCGTTATGATCCGATGGCTGCCTCACCATCGACGAACAAGAAAAGGAAGCCCTTCGTGAACGAGAGCGTCACCCACCAGCGACACGGCGTCTGCGCCGTGCTGACCCTGAACCGTCCGGAATCCCTCAACGCCATCGACGATGCCCTGCTCGACGAGCTGGAAGCCCATCTCGAGCGCATCGCCAGCGACGACTCGCGGGCGCTGGTGATCACCGGCGAAGGGCGCGCCTTCTGCGCCGGCTCCGACCTGAAGGGCGGAACCGGCGACGCCGACGCGCGCATCCGCCGCATGCACCAGTTGATCCTGCGCCTGCGCCGCTTCCCGAAGATCAGCGTGGCGGCGATCAACGGCTTCGCCCTCGGCGGCGGGCTGGAGATCGCCATGGGCTGCACCTTCCGCGTCGCCGCCGCGCAGGCCCGGCTGGGGCTGCCGGAAATCCGGATCGGGGTGATGCCGGTGTATGGCGGCACGCAGCTGCTGTCGCGCCTGATCGGCCAGCAGCAGGCGCTGCGCCTGATGCTCGGCGGCGAACCGGTGGACGGCCGGCGCGCCCTGGAAATCGGTCTGGCCGACGAACTGGTGGAGCAGCCCGGCGAAGCGCTGGCCGCCGCCTGCGAACTGGCGACCGCCCACAGCGGCTACGGCCTGCTGGCGCAACAGGCGATCCGCCAGGCGGTGCGGGATGGCCTGGAACTGCCGCTGGAGCTGGGGCTGGAACTGGAAGCGCGGCTCGGCAGCGAAATCAAGGACAGCCACGACGCCCGCGAGGGTGTGCGCGCCTTCGTCGAGAAGCGCAAACCGGTGTTTCGCGACTGCTGAGGGCTGCGTAGCGCCTGTTTGCTTTTCGCTTTTCGTAGGAGCGAGCTTGCTCGCGAGCCGCCCAACTGATGAATTCCCCGGTGACTCCGTTCGCGAGCAAGCTCGCTCCT